>NZ_JAKKOE010000001.1:0-1520000 GCF_026226845.1 Avibacterium sp. 20-129
TTGTGAATGGTGTAGAGGTGACCTTTAAGCCACAACCAAGTGTAGAGAATGTAGTGAAAGCACAGGTGACAGATGCGGCGGGTAATAAGTCAGCAGAAGGTTCAGACAGCACGTTAGGTAACTTTAGTGATAGCCCAACCTTTACGATTACGGACAGCATTACGAAGACCCCAGATGTGGCGAACATTGAAGATGGTAACATCACTTTCACGGTGAAGGCGAGTGAAGCAGTTGAGGGCTTAGAAGAGAGTGACTTTGCGGTTGAAAACGGCACTATCGTAAGCTTTAGCGGCAGTGGCACGGATTACACCTTAGTAGTGAAACCGAATGAAGGGTTGAACTCTAGAGATGTGAAAGTGTCCTTACCGGCGGGTGCGGCACAAAGTGTAGCAACACACGCAGACAGTGCATCGGCTGAGCGTACACAAGAAGTGGATAACGTGAAACCAGTAGCACCGACAGCAACTTTAGATGACACAGGCGCAGATGCGACAGATGGCATTACGAGCGACAACACCGTTGCGGTGAGTGGCATTGAGCCAGATGCGAGCTGGGAATACAGTGTTGACGGCGGTCAAAACTGGACACAAGGCACAGGCACAGAATTCTCGTTAGAAAACAACCGCACTTATCCAAAAGGGGATATTCAAGTCCGTCAAACAGATAAAGCAGGTAACGTATCGGATGTTACAACGGTAAATCCAGATAAAGCGATCACGATAGATGATGTGAAGCCACAGGCACCAAGCATTGCGATTCCAGAGAATGCAGATGGCGGTGTAAATGCAAAAGAAGCGGCAGATGGTGTACAGGTTGAAGTGACTTTACCAGATGGCGCGAAAGCAGGTGATGTGATTACCTTAACGGTGAAAGATGCCGAGAATAATCCGCAGACGGTTACTTATACGTTACCGAATGATGTGAATGCCAAGGATAAAGTAACGGTAACGATTGAGAAAGATGATCTACCGAAAGATGGCACTTACACCGTTGATGCGAAAGTGACAGATAAAGCGGGTAACGAAGGACCAGCGAGTGCGCCAGCATCCTTTGACTTAGATACAACAGCACCAAATGATACTACAACTCAAATTACGAATATTACTGTAGCAGGTGATAATGAAGTTGATGGTACAGAAGCACATCAAGCGACGGTGACAGTATCAGGTCAAGTAACCGGCGAGTTTAAAGTTGGTGACAAAGTGGTTATTACTGTTGATGGAAAAACGCACGAAGGAAAAATTAGCGATGCTGACGGTCACTTTAGTGTTAAAGTGCCATCATCAGAAATTAAAGCGGATGCGGACAAACAAGTTGATGTAACAGTAACAGCAACAGATGCAGCGGATAATCAAGGTGAAGTAAGTGCTTCACAATCTTACAGCGTGTTAGCTGTATCGAACCCAACGATTGCGATTACCGATGATAAAGCGGCAGAAGTCATTAATGGTCAAGAGGGCAATATCACCTTTACCTTAACACCAAGTGAAGCGGTAACAGGCTTGGCTAATGATGACCTAAGTGTGACGAATGGTGAGATTGTAGGGTCATTAAAAGATAACCAAGATGGCACTTACAGTGTTGTGGTGAAACCATCGGCAGGCTTGAATCCAGGTGATGTCACCTTAACGGTTAAAGCGGGCGCTGCGACCAGTGTAGCGACAGGTGCGGAAACCTTGGTTGCGAGTGGTTCACAAAAAGTGGATAACCAAGCACCAAATGCACCAACTGTTGCGCTTGAGAATGACACAGGAACGAACGCTACAGATAACATCACCAGCGATGGAACGGTTGTAGTAAGTGGTATTGAGGCTGGTGCGACGGTGAAATACAGCACCGATGGTGGTAAGACTTGGAAAGATGTAACAAATGGTCAGTTTGACTTACCAGAAGGTGTTTATACTGAAGATCAAGTTCAAGTGAAACAAGTGGATGGAGCAGGTAATGAATCAGCGGTTGCGAAATTGCCAGCGACGACGGTAGATACAACTGTACCTAAAGCACCAACGCTAGCGTTAGCGAATGATACAGGTAGTGATACGGCAGACAACATCACAAAAGATGGAACCGTGATCGTTTCAGGTGTTGAATCAGATACGAAAGTAGAATACAGCACAGATGGTGGTAAGACTTGGAATGATGTAACAGAGGGTAAATTTGTTTTACCGGAAGGCTCGTATGAGGCTGGAAAAGTGCAAGTACGCCAAACTGATGCAGCGGGTAATGTTTCTGAGGTAGGAAAATTATCGGCAACGACGGTGGATAGTACAGCACCAGCAACTCCGAAATTAACCCTTGAACAAGATACAGGATCATCTTCTAGTGATTACATTACTAGTGATGGCGTTGTAAATATTGGAGAGGTTGAGCCAGGTGCTAAGTTAGAGTACAGCTCGGATAATGGTCAGTCTTGGACGACAATTACAGATCCGCATTTCACACTTCCGGCGGGAACTTATGAAGCGGGAGCTGTTCAAGTGCGTCAAACCGATGCTGCAGGTAATGTCTCTGATAAAGGTTCTTTACCTAAGACTATTGTTGATAACAATATTAATGCTTCCATTACGAATATTAATGTTGCGGAAGATAATAATGTGTCATTAACTGAGGCAGCTACTAGCGTTACGGTAACAGGTAAAGTAACTGGAGAATTTTCAGTAGATGATGTTGTTACGGTATCTTTTGGTGGTTCAAGCTATACAGGAAAAATTATCAATGCGGATGGCGATTTCAGTGTAACCGTACCGGGAGATGGATTGGCTGCGAATAATACTAAGTCGCTCACTGTTTCTGTTCACGCAACAGATAAAGCGGGCAATTCTGGTGATTTCAGTGCAACACAATCTTATACTGTTGAAGATGCATCAGTGGTTATTGAACCAGGTCAATCGGCAACCAACGATAATGAGGTGACAGAAGCAAGTGGCGTGAATAACAATATCCCAGGCGATCCAAATGCAGGTGGCAAATTAATTGCAACTCAAGGTTCTGAGAGTGTGAATTTTGTTCCACAATCTTCTGTAACTGGTACTTACGGTACGTTCACATTAAATGCGGATGGTACTTGGAGTTATACCTTAGATAATAATCGTCCAGCAACACAGGCGCTGAATACGAATGATACTGTTCAAGATAAACTCACTGTAACAACAGTAAAAGGTGGCTCTTATGACATTGTTGTGAATGTTCAAGGTGCAGATGATAAAGCGGTTATCAGTGGTGATACGACAGGCGTCGCTAAAGATGGCTCAGGGGCGAGCAATACCATTGAAGCAACACCAGCAACAGGTAAACTTACTGTTACTGATGTGGATAATGCGGATACGTGGAATGCAGAAAATGGTAATGGTGCTAATGGTTATGGTTCATTTACGATTGATGCACAAGGCAACTGGTCATATACCGCAGATCAAAGCAATGCAAAAGTAAATCAATTAAAACAAGGTGAAACCTTGACAGATACTTTCACTGTCACAACTGCAGGTGGCGATCAACAAGTTGTAACGGTTACGATCCAAGGACAAAGTGCAACAGCTGTGCAACAAATTGGATTAGTAGATGACTTTACTGATGACTTCGGTAATGAAACAAATCCACATAATCCTCAACAAGAGGCAAGTAATGTTGCGGATCTTTATCCAAATAGAGATGCAACGCCATATGAGGGTACGGTATCTTCTGGCTTGGGCGATACAGCGTTAAGCAAAGAAACGGGTTTAACCAATGATGCAACACCAACATTGACCTTTACGTTAGATCATCCGTTAGATAGCAATCAAACTATCGTGGTGAAACGCTATAAAGTAGGTAGTGAATTATCAGGTGGACAAGAATACGATGAAACAGAGATCCCATTCTCTGAATTACAAACCACTGATGGTCAAACTTACACCTTCACCGATAATTTAGCGGAAACTTATGGTCAGGATTACCGTTATAAAGTTGAAGTGCTTGAAACAATTGATGGTGTACAAACTGAAGCTGCGAAGCAAGAATTTAATTTCCGCTTGGATACGCTTGTGGAGTCTATGGTTGTAGAACGTTTTAATACGGATACAACTCAAATGGTGTTAAAAGCCACAGGTAACTCTGAAAAAGCAGCAACAATTACATTTGAATATGTAACAGGTACGGGAGCGAAAGCAACGGGAACTGCGGTTTATAACGAACAAGATGGTACTTATACCTTCAATATGCCAAACTGGAATCGTTACACCAACGATGGTATTACATTAACAGTAGTTGATGCTGCGGGTAACGTAAATACTCAGAAAGTGATGGCAATTCGTAACTTGTTTACGGAGTTTTCAACGGAAGCAGGACCGAATACTAATCATCATGGTTCATTTGATGATGGCATTATTACAAATAGTTTTGGTGATGAACAATCTACACATGTTGTTAGTCATGCAGAAGGAGGGCTAACAGCAAGTGAAGGTAATGATGCTCTTGTGATTGGTTTAGAGCAATTCGGTGGATTTGGTCTTTATAATGGTTCGATTGGTAATACTCCGATGCTTTTAAAACACACTGATTTTAAAGTGGATACTGGAACAGGTGATGACCATATCCAAGTTCGTGGTGATACGCAAAGTTTTTATAACAAGCAGTTCACTATGGGTGAAGGCAATGACAAATTCTCAGTAGATAAAAATATCCTAGCTGGAGATTACACCATTGATATGGGTAATGGGCATAATATTGTTGCTATTGCTGGAGCGCAAGTTAAAGCCTCAACATTATCAGTAGAATTTGGTGATGGTAATGACTTAATGAGCATCGGTACAGAATTAGATGGAAATACAACTATCAATTTTGGTGATGGCGATAATAGCCTTTCAGTTGGAAACTATTTTGCTAAAAATACAACGATTACCGCAGGTAGTGGTAATGACCGTATTGAAGTAGGCACTAATATTGATACCTATGATCTCGGTGGGCTTGGTAGAGTTGCAAATATTAATCTGGGTGATGGTAACAACTCCATTTATACAGGTGGATATATACAAGGTAATACAACAATTGTGACTGGACAAGGTGAAGATATGGTTTTCACTAATAACTATATTGGTGGTAAAACATCAATCAATCTTGGAGCTGGTGATGATATTGTGTATGCGAATACCTATATTGATACAAGTGGAGAAATTAACCTTGGTGAGGGTAATGATGGTTTAGTTGCCAACAAAGACATCAATGGTACTCATATTATAATGGGGGCAGGTGATGACACTCTCCGCGTTGGTGAGGTTAAAGGAAGCACAGTTCTTGATATGGGGGACGGCAATGACACCGTTGATGTTGAAAAAGCCTTTGGTTCTGGATTAAATTCCCCAACTCTAAATCTAGGGTCTGGTGATGATATTGCAACCATCGGTGGAGATATTGCTAGTAACGCCAAGATCGATGGTGGTGAAGGCAATGATATTGTGAAAATTAACAGCTCAAATCAAACAGATGATATGTCTGCATTTGCGAATGTAGAAATATTAGATTTTAGTGGCGCAACAAATCATAAGCTAACATTATCACTATCTGATCTGACTTCAGATAACATTACCAAAGTCTATATTAAAGGTGGTAATGAGAATGTTACTATTGACTTTGGCGATAATAATGATACGAAGTATGATGCTGGTAACAATAATGTTCGCTATAAAGACAGTGGTGGGTTAATCCAGCAGAACTGGAACTTCTGGGAAAGAACCGGTGCAGAAAATGTCGATGGGCATCAATATGATGTTTATACCTATCGTTCTTCTACTGGCGAAACTAGCCCTGAACAAGTGTTGATTGAATCAGGAATTAATATTATTTAATTCTGGTTTCAATAAAATAATATAAAATTAAACCGCACTTTATGAAGTGCGGTTTTTTTTATATGTATATATTTAAATGAGATCTTTTATAAAGATAGCGAAAAAATCATTCAAATTTGATACATTCTTCTTCATCGGGATAGAAGTTATATTCAGTAACGTTCTCAAGTGTCCACTCTTCCTTGTTTATATCCTTATCCCACATTCTCTCAACATAAATTACTTTATTATGAGAAATAAACTTAAACCGATATTGATTTGTTTGACTTAGCTCAATTAATTTGGGGTTGTTACATTTTTCACCGAGTGAATAGTATTCATATTTAACAATTAAATAGCTAATATTTTGGTTTGTTAATACTTTTTTCAGTGTATGTATTAAATAAGGAATATGTGTTGCAGAAAAAAAGAAGATGATGAGTAGGCTGAAAAGTGGGAAGTGAAAGGTTTTTTTTGTATTATTTTCTTTATTATAGGGTATAGATGAGATCAGAAAAGTAGTAATTTCAAAGGCAACAGTTATGGCACTGACGAAATAGACTGTCTCTATCGTTATTGAGAGAAATAATTCACGAAATATTGGGTATTGCTGTGTTGAATTAAGTGTTAATTCTGATGTTGCTTGTTCTATCGCAGAATAATACGTGGACATTAATGTTGGCTTTATTATATAGAATAGCGTAGTAAATAGTGCAGTGATCGCAGAAACGATAAGCTTATTCTTACGAATAAATAGAGTAATACTTTTATTTTCTCGTATAATCCAAAGTGCCACTAGTACATTAATGATGCTTAACGACAGTATTCCAGTTATTGGATTTAAAAAACGGGTGAGTTGTTCTATGTTAAAGTAGAATGCGAAATATCGCATTACCACAATATTAAGAATTATTGTAAAAATTATAATCCAATAGTTTATTGAACAGACAATAGATTCTTTATTATCATCTTTATCATTGCTGTAAATGTATAATGTGAATAATAAGAGTAGTGATATACTAGAAGTGGCGATCCAATCAGATAATATTTCCATAATAATTTCCTTTTTTATTGATGAGGGAGTAAATTATGAATAACGCGGTAAAAATAATCAATATATAAAAATTTGAATGATATTTATTAGATAAAATTTAAGATTTATATAAAGTGATATTGAATAGATAGAAATATGAGAGAAGATATTAGTTTATTAAGTGCGGTACAAAATTTTAAAATTTTCCGAAAATTTATACCGCACTTTTTATTTTACTCAAACACTGCCCAAATCGGTGCGTGATCAGACGGTTTTTCCATTGCACGAATATCTAAAGCGATGCCTGTATCGGTACAGCGGTCGATCAAATTATTACTTGCTAAAATGTGATCGATACGTAAGCCACGGTTATCATCAAAGCCTTTGGAACGATAATCAAACCACGAGAATTTATCATTTGTCGTTGGGTTTAGGTGGCGGAAAGTGTCTGTTAAGCCATAGGCGTATAAGCGGTTATACCATTCTCTTTCTTCTGGTAAGAATGAACATTTTCCTGTGCGTAACCAGCGTTTACGGTTTTCTTCACCAATACCAATATCTAAATCACTTGGGCTGATATTCATATCTCCCATAATAATAATTGGATTTTCTTTATTATGATCTTGTTCTAAATAACGTTGTAAATCCGCATAGAATTTTTCTTTCGCGGGGAATTTTGTTTCGTGATTACGGCTTTCCCCTTGTGGAAAATAGCCATTGATCACGGTGAGCAAGCCAAATTTTGTTTCCATTTCCGCCATAATAATACGTTTTTGGGCATCTGCTTCATCGGTAGGGAAGCCTTTGTGAATGGCTTTCGGTGCTTGTTTTAATAAAAAAGCCACACCATAATGTCCTTTTTGTCCGTGATGGTAAACGTGATAACCAAGGTGTTCGACTAAGGCATAAGGGAAATCTTCATCCGCCACTTTAATTTCCTGCAGGCCTAAAATATCAGGTTGATACTGTGCTATGATGGCTTCTAATTGATGTGGTCTTGCTCGTAGCCCATTGATATTAAAAGACATTACTTTCATTTCATTTATTCCTAGTTGTACATTTAAAAAATTAAGCTGGCATTATACTAAGGTTTAGCTCATTTAAAAAATGATAATATTTTTTACCGCACTTTACTTTGTTCAGCAATCTGTTGATTTATATCATTAAATATGGCGCGAAATTTCTTTATGATAGACACGTTTATTCGTCAATAACAGGGAAGCAAATGACAGTAGTATGGTCTTGTTTAGTCAATGAGCAGAAAGAATTAATTGAATGGGAAAATCATCAAGGAAAGGCATATCTTGAAAATTACCCCCAACTTATTGATTATGCACAGGCGTTGCTGGCTTCCAAACGCGATAACGTGCATTTCTATTATCAAGCCGATCAGCAATGGTTTAATGTCAGTTTACAACGTTATAAGCAAAAGTTTACCTTACTTACTGCGCAACAAATGCCGTTGCCTTTTGAGCTGAGTAAACGAGAACTTGAAATTTTAACCTTGCTCAGTAGTGGGCTAAGCAATGCGGAAATTTCTCAACAGCTTTTTATTAGTGAGCGTACTGTTGCCAAACACGTTGAACATCTTTTTCAAAAAACGCAGATTGACAATCGGACGAGTTTAGCGGTGTTTGCTATCACAGAAAATCTGTGCTGTTTGCCAACCCCGGGGGATTTGCCCCAATCTCTTTTAGCAACCTATGAAATTGAAGAACTCGCTAAGGGTAAAAAACTGTCGAAAAAAACACCACACTTTATTCATTCCGCCATTTCTCGTCCTATCACCATTGGCGTGCCTTATGTGGAGCAAGGTATTGGGCAATGGGATACGCAGGAATTATGCAACGGTTCACAGTTAGCGGTCGAAATGATCAACCAACAAGGGGGAATTCATGGGCGACAAGTGCGGTTAGAAACTGTCGGATTTCGTGTTGATGATCCCAAAAGTATCCAACAAGCTTACCAAACATTGTTTGATAAAGAAGTGGATGCGATTTCGGCAAGCTATGCTTGCTATTCCCCTGATTTACACGAATGGATTGCAAGCAAGGGAATTCCGTATATTCATCTTGCTACCCATAGTGATTTAGGAAAGTCGCAACATAGGCAAATTAAAAATATTTTTCAAGCCTGTGCAAGTGATATTAATTATGGCGCAGGTGTCGCGCGTTTTATTCAGGCTTATCAATATCATTATCCGCAAGTTGTGAAAAATAAAAGGATTTTAGTGGTTACAGTAACGTGGCAAAAAATTGATATTGGTATTGAAAATCTGATTATTCAACTGCGTAACGCACATTGGTATGTGGAAGTGCTAGCATTAGAAAAATCATCTGATGTTTTCAATGTGTTAATGAAACAGGTTCATCATATTGATCCCACTTTAATTGTGTTCGCCTCTTATTTTGCTGAAGATATTCTCGCTTTTTATCAATGTTTTATACAGAATCCAATTAATGCGATTATTTATAGTATTTATGCCCCCTCTGTATTTTTACCACAAGAAAAGCAATGTGAAGATGTGTTATGGGCAAGTACAACGGGATTAAGTATGAATTATGCGGGACAAAAATTCCGCCAACACTATCAGCAATTATTTCACCACCAACCGAGTTATTCACAAGCCAGCGTGGCTTATGATCAAATTCAAATTCTCGCGAATGTTTGGCGACATAGCACCTCGCCAAGAGCCTTTAGAGAAGTTATTAATGGCATTCGCTCCTTAGCTTATACTGGGGTAAACGGTACTTATTATTTTGGTGGTGAAGTTCAAGCTGGGCTTACCTATCCTGATAATACAAAAGATCTTTCAATTAGCCAGCCTCATTTATTATTCCAAATTCAGCAAGGAAAAAGTACCGTAATTGCGCCCGATGTTTTTGCTGAATCGGTATTTAGATTGCCTCATTGGTTCCGTATTTAACGGTTCTTTTTTGCGTTATATCAAATTTTACTAATCCTTAAGAGGTAAATACGTAACTTTACGTATTGAGTACTTTGATGCCCACCTTATAATTTCTTTTATTATTCTACCTATTTTGATGTATCAATTTTATGTGGGGATGCTATGGCAAAATTAAATAAAAAATTTGTATTAGGCGGTTTATTTGGCATATTGCTTGGTATTGGCGTGTTTGCTGGATCGCAATATGCAATGAAAGCAACCAGTAGCACAGAATTTTGTGTGAGTTGCCATTCAATGGAAATTCCCAAACAAGAATGGGAAGGAAGTGTGCATTTTTCAAACCGCAAAGGCGTGAGAGCGGAATGTGCCAATTGTCATATTCCACAGGATTCCGCATTCCATTATGTAAAAACGAAAGTGATGGCATTAAAAGATGTGTGGAATACCTTTGTGGTGGATAAATTACCTGATCAAGACGCTTATGAAACCCATCGTTTAGCGATGGCAAAAGCGGTTTGGGCAGAGATGAAAGCAAGCGATTCAGTTACGTGCAAAAGCTGCCATAATCAAGAGGCGATGGTGTTATCCGAACAATCTGAGGCAGCTCAGAAAATGCATAAAATTGCACAGGAAACCAATCAAACCTGTATTGATTGCCATAAAGGAATCGTCCATTTTATGCCTGAAATGGAAGTGGATAACAATGAAGCAAACAGTGAATTGGCAAAACACAATGGGCAATTTTCGACAGAAGATAAAACCCTATATAGCTTAGCGATGGCAAATGCAACATTGCAAGAAGGGGGAACGATTCGTTTAATGCCTTATGCTGAATTAACTGATTGGAATACGGCTGATGAACAAGTTAAAGCCACATTAAGCGGTTGGCAACAAGAAGGGGCTGAAAGTGTCGTATATATGGATTTGGGCAAACGTATTATGGTGGCATTATTAGAAAATGTTGCTCAAGAAAAGGTTCAAGTGATTCGTTCTGTTTATGATGAAGTAACAGCCGCTAATTGGAAAGAAATTCGTTTACCTATTGTTGTACCAAAATCAAATTTAACCGCAGATTTAACCGCACTGAATCAGTTTGGTAAGAACTTAAATGAAACCTATTGTAGTGGTTGTCATGCGCCTATTTCTGCCGATCATTACACAGCAAATCAATGGATTGGGGTGGTCAATTCAATGAAAGATCGCACCTCGTTATCTGATGACGATGTACGCACATTAACAATTTATTTGCAGCGTAATGGTAAAGATATGGCTAACTTATCTCATTAGTATCGTAATAGTGGATTAAAATCAGGCAAGCGAATACCCATTATTGTCATTTTAATCCACCATAAATAGTTTCCTAATAGGAATAAATACTAACCACTTTCGTTAGTATTAGGCTGACTCCGAGCTTGTGAACCTAAGTCGAAAGATATGGAAGCAATGCCTGCAACCTGTTTGCACAATGGTATAGTTAGAAATGATTATGCCACTCGTTTTAGAAAGGTGTCGTAATTTTAATACCCACTATCTAATTACAAGTGCGGTAGAAATTGAAGTAATTTTTCTGAGTAAATAGATTTGTGGATCGTCATTACTAGGGTTAAAAAATGAAAAAACAATACAATATTAATGCAAGTCGTCGCGATTTCATTAAACATTCTTCGCTTGGCCTTGCGGGAACATCTTTAACGGGCGGTGTCGTTGGCTCTTTAGTTACCTCTCAGCCAGCCCTTGCAGCCGAACAAACAACGGTTGTTACAGCCGCTCACTGGGGGCCATTAGGCGTTGTGTTAGAAGACGGTAAAGTGGTTAAATCTGGGCCAGCCATTCCTTCTCCACTTGTTAATGAATTACAAACTGTTGTTGCGGATCAACTGTATAGTGAAACACGCGTAAAATATCCTATGGTGCGCAAAGGATACCTAGAAGGAAATAAAGATACGACATTACGTGGTAGAGATGAATGGGTACGAATTTCTTGGGATAAGGCATTTGAACTTGTCGCAAATGAAATGAAACGCGTGCGAGATAGTTATGGCCCAACTGGCATTTATGCGGGGTCTTATGGGTGGTATAGCTCTGGTGCGTTGCATGCGGCAAGAACATTATTACACCGTTATTTAAATGTAACGGGTGGCTTTGTTGGTTCAAAAGGGGATTATTCTACTGGTGCAGCACAAGTGATTATGCCACACGTTTTAGGCACGATAGAAGTTTATGAACAGCAAACAAGTTGGGATGTCATTTTAGAAAGTTCTGAAATTGTCGTATTATGGTCGGCAAACCCACTCACCACATTGCGTATTGCTTGGACCTCCACCGATCAGCAAGGTATTGAATACTTTAAGAAATTAAAAGAAAGCGGGAAACGTATTATTTGTATTGATCCTGTAAGAAGTGAAAGTTGTGAATTCTTAGGTGCGGAATGGATCCCAATTAATACCGCAACAGATGTGCCATTAATGTTAGGTATCGCCCATACATTGGTTAGCGAAAATAAACACGATAAAGCCTTTTTACAAAAATATACGGCAGGCTATGATAAATTTGAGGAATATTTGTTAGGCAAAGCCGATGGACAGCCAAAAGATGCCGCTTGGGCAAGCAAATTAACGGGTGTTCCTGTTGAAGTCATTAAGCAATTAGCCACTGATTTCTCCACTAAGAGAACAATGCTTATGGGCGGATGGGGAATGCAACGCCAACGTCATGGTGAACAGAGCCATTGGATGATGGTTACCCTTGCGTCTATGCTCGGACAAATTGGCTTACCGGGTGGTGGCTTTGGTTTCAGTTACCATTATGCAAATGGCGGCGCGCCAACGGCAACAGGCGGTATTATTGGTTCGATTACCGCAAATCCATCTGCACAAGCTGGAGAAAAAACGTGGTTAGATGAAACATCAAAAATGTCTTTCCCAGTAGCGCGTGTCGCTGATGCCTTATTAAATCCCGGAAAAACAATCCAATATAATGGTACAGAAATTACCTATCCTGATATTAAATTGGTTTATTGGGCGGGCGGAAACCCATTCGTACACCACCAAGATACCAATACATTGGTTAAGGCGTTTTATGAACCGGAAACCTTCATTGTTAATGAAGTCAATTGGACACCAACAGCACGTATGGCGGATATTGTATTGCCTGTTACCACAAGCTATGAGCGTAACGACTTAACAATGTCAGGCGACTATTCAATGATGAATATTTATCCAATGAAACAAGTTGTCTCTCCGCAATTTGAAGCGAAAAATGATTATGATATTTTTACGGAATTAGCGAAACGTGCAGGAGTAGAAGCACAATTTACCGAAAATAAATCGGAAATGGATTGGTTAAAAGGCTTCTACCAAACCGCATTTGATGCGGCACGAAAAAATCGTGTATTAATGCCTAAATTTGAAAAATTCTGGGAAGAAAATAAACCGATTACCTTTAAAGCAAGTGAAAAAGCGAAAAAATGGGTTCGTTATGAAAATTTCCGCAATGATCCCTTACTTAATCCACTTGGCACACCATCAGGTAAAATTGAAATTTATTCTGATGTGATCGCCAAAATGAATTATGATGATTGTAAAGGCTACCCAAGTTGGATGGAGCCAGCCGAATTTGCGGGCAACACAACACCAGAAGCGCCCCTTGCTTTGGTTACACCACATCCATACTACCGTTTGCATAGCCAGCTTGCTCACACATCATTACGCCAAAAATATGCGGTAAATGATCGCGAACCCGTGCTAATTCATAAAGATGATGCGGCAGTGCGCGGTATTGTTGATGGCGATATCGTTCGTATTTATAATCAACGCGGACAAGTGCTTGCTGGTGCTGTTGTTACTGATGGTATCATCAAAGGAACAGTCGCCTTACACGAAGGGGCTTGGTACGATCCAGCGGATCTTGGACAATCGGATAAACCATTATGTAAAAATGGTTGTCCAAATGTACTGACCCGAGATGAAGGCACATCAAAACTGGCACAGGGTAATTCACCAAATACCTGTATTGTACAAGTGGAAAAATTCACTGGTGAAGCCCCTGCGGTTACAGTCTTTAAACAACCAAAACAATCAGCTTAATCACTGAGTAAAAATGAAAATCAGCCTCTAGGGGCTGATTTTTTTCGTCATAATTAATTGCTGTTTAGCGTTGAAATAAGCCCACATTGGTTTGGCTTACTGTATTCTCTGTGTCAAGCCAGCCTATATTATTGGAAGTAAGTAGCTATCAAGTGCGGTTGTTTTTTTGCGAGTTTTACATAAATAGGTTTTAAGTTATGGGAGAAAATTTCTCGTGGTTATAAGCTAAAAGCGTATTATTGCTTTTTCTACCCCAAAGTTTCGCAAAACAAAACCCAGCGATAGGCTGAGTTTTATGGTGATTAATGAAGTGCGGTACTTTTTTTATGAATTTCCAACAAATTTTCTTCTTGCTTAGGCATTTGTAGATAAAAGCCTTGTTGTTGGATTTTTTCGAGAACTTCTTGATTATCTGCGTTGATTAAAGACTTGTCTCCTTTAAGATTAAATAACATCACAAAAATAGGTGTGCCGAAATTATTGCGTAGCGTTTCGGGAATGGCGGAAAACTCATCGCGTTTCGCGATGTATAAATACATTCCTGCTTTTTTCTTACTTTTGTAAATCGCACAAATCATAAGCGTTTCCTAGTCTTCGGCTTGTTGTTTGTTTTGGCGGGATTGTTTCCATTTCCAAAAGACAATCAGCGCAACGACGGCAATAATCACATAAATAACAAATTGTCCTTTCTTGATTTGCTCATTGAGCCAATCTAAATTACTTGCCCCAAAATGACCTAAATAGACCCAAATTGGCACAGAAATAATCGCAGCAAAAAAATCAATCAGGACAAAGCGGATAAAACTAACGCGGCGGGTAATACCTGAAACCATATAAATTGGCGCTCTTAATCCGGGCAGAAAACGGGCGGTAAAGAGAACACGGTTGCCGTATTTATCAAATTGGGCGCGCACCATTTGTAAGCGTTTTAAGGTGAGTATTTTGCGAATTGGGCGGAAACGTAGGATTTTTACGCCATAAAGGCGTCCTAGCCAATACATTGTGCTGTCGCCAAGTAGCACACCCAATATACTGACTACCAGCATAATATGTGGATTGGTATAGCCTAAGCCAGAAATCACCCCGCCTGAAACAAGGGTGATGTCTTCAGGAATTGGCACACCAAAACCACAGATAATTAAAACAAACAGCACCGCGAAATAGCCATAGTCAGTAAAGAAGTTGATTAAAAATTCCATATCAAACCCGCATTTAATTTGCCACAATGGTGAAATTCAAGATGCTGATTATTGTAACTTTTTTTGTGAAAATAGCCATTAAAAATGTGGAAATAAGTGGATTTCTATTTGCCTTAAGGGCGGGCATTGATTATAATTTGCGACCTCAAAGATTCCTTTGAGCTTGATTTTATGAAATCGCTGGGTCGCCTGCGATTTTTTCGATTAACTTTTTATTAAAGAGAATACAATTATGTCATTCAAATTTAACGCTGAAGTGCGTACAGCGCAAGGTAAGGGTGCGAGCCGCCGCCTGCGTCATAATGGTCAAATTCCTGCAATCGTTTATGGTGGGAATGCAGAACCTGTTTCAATCATTTTAAGCCACGATGAATTAAACAATGCTCAAGTACACGATACTTTCTATTCAGACGTGATCACCTTAGTGATTGATGGTAAAGAAGTGGCAGTAAAAGTGCAAGCAATGCAACGCCACCCATTCAAACCGAAATTAGTTCATATCGACTTTAAACGCGTTTAATTCCGTATTGAATGAAAAAGCACCTTTTTTAAGGTGCTTTTTTGTTATCCCCGTTTTAGAATGTATATTCAATTTTTGCCCAATAAGTACGAGGCATTCCAAGCACGGCAAAACTGCGGTCATATTTTCCGCGCTGTACTTGCCAATAATGCTTATTGAACAGATTTTCTACTCCAGCTCGAAGGATAACCTCTTGGTTTTGGGACATTTTGAAACGATATTTTGCCCCAAGATCTATGGTGGCATAAGACGGAAATTTATAGGTTTTTGCGTAATCTTGGTAAGATTTTCCATAATATTGCACTGCACTACTTAATAACAGATTTGGTGCGAAACTTGGTTCCCATTCTATGGCTGATTTGGCAATAATGCGTGGGCTTGCCACTTGAACGCCGCTGATGATTTCCCCCGCATAGCTTGAGAAGTCAATGAGATCGCCTTTGTTGTAAGTGATGCCGAAACTTGGTCGTAAGCGACCTTTAAGTAAATTTGCGTAAAGGTTAAATTCAATTCCACGATTACGTTCTTTGCCCTGCTCCTCTCCGGAAGTGCGGTGATATTTTGTGGCAGATTTTGCACTGATGATACCAGGGCGTGTGATTTGGTAAAGGCTAAGGGTGGTGGTGAAGGTGTCCCCCCAGTTTTTTCTTGCTCCCAGCTCAATTTGACGGCTTACGCGTGGATTAGTCATTGTGCCATCTTCATCTACATAACCAGGTTCAAGATCTTCTAAATAATTTCCATAAAGGACAAAATTGGAATTAGGCACCCAAGCAAGGGTAAGCATTGGGCTAAAGCGGTGCGATTTGCCGTCTGTTTTTATGGATTTTTCTCCTGTTATTGTGTTGGTTTGATAGTTGGTTTGTTTAATCCATTGTAAGCGACCGCCTAAGGTTAAACGAATTTGATCGTCAAATAGCCCGAGCGTATCCGCTAAAGCAAGACTGTAAGATTTTAATTTTTGATCCGTATTGCCTTGGGCTAGAGGTTTGAAGTTATCCACTTGAGCAAAGTGAGGGGCGTAGAGATTGCCACCAGAAAATGCTTTAAGCACAGGGCTTTGATCAAAATCTCGTTCGCGTAGTACCGCATCAAAAGCTACATTCCAATTATGGCTTAATGTGCCAGTAAAATGATTCCCTTGTAATTTTAAATTTCCGCTGGTAGTGCGAGTGATAAAATCCATCGCACGCATTTGGCTGATTTTATAATCACCGTTAGGTTGAATATGGGTGGCAAGAATTTGTCCAAAATTGCCGTAATAATTTGATGTCATATGTCCAATGCCGCCAGATAAAGTCATCTCATAAGGTAAGTCATAAGAAGCAGTAAGCATAATGGTTTGATCCCGCGTGGTTTGTCCTGACCAAGTAGGGATTAAATTGATCTGACCATTTGGTGCGGTTGGTAAGGCATAAGTGAGATTTTGAATATCTTGCACCCTTGCGCGCCCACCCTGTGTGGCACGTTTGGCATAGAGATAATCCAAATCAACGCGTAATTTTTCACCACGATAATCGGCGGAAATGGCGAATTCTTTATTGCGTTCATAATAATGATCGCGCGCTGTATCGCCATCACGATAGAGTCCATTAATGCGAATGCCCCATTCTTTATTTGCCCCAAAACGGCGACCAAAATCAAAAGATTCTTGTAAACGGGAATTGCTAAACCAAGTAAAGCCAAGACGATTGATGTTTTTATCAGTAGCGTGTTTGGTTTCAATATTAATTGACGCGCCTGATGAACCTTCAGGATCCATTCCCACAGTGGCAGTAGAGGCACCTTTAATTAGCTGGGCTGAGCTGACAGCAGCGGTTGGGGAATTGTAAGTGGAATATAATCCTGCTAAGCCGTTTAAACTAAATTGACGGGCATCTAATTGTAAACCACGCACATAAACGCCTTGCAAGGTGTTAGTTTCACCACCAAAATTCATTACAGAAGCATCGGTTTTTGCGATTGCATCAACAATATTGCGAGGCTGGCTATCAGCTAGTGCCTGTTCATCATAATTTGCTACGGTGATAGGCGAGGTAAAGGCAAGTTGTTCGCCTAAAAGGCTTAAATTGACTTCTGATTTGAGCTTATTGGTGGCTTTGAATTTTTCTAATTCAGTAACCACATTGATTTCATCTAACGATTGGCTCGTTTCAGCTGAAGCGGAAAAAGAAACCCCAAAGAAAAGTGCGGTGTAAATTGTGCTTAATTTTACAGGAATGGAATATTGCATAAATTTCTCATTGATAATATGTTGGACTTGTAAATGAAAGAAAAAAGTTATTTCTTTGCATTTGCCTATAAAAACAGGGGGGATTATAGAGTAACTATATTGCTCTTATCAATGAGAATTATTCTTGTTTATAGGTGGATAGCCATTCGCATTCCTTTATCCGCACTTTCATAGACCAATGCAATCAATTTCAGTACGTCAATGGCTTGTTGCGCCGTAACCTGCAATGGGGCTTGTTCGGTGAGAACGGCGTAAATGTTGTCGTAATAGGCTTGGTAGTTGCCACGTTCGCTCTCTATTGGGCTACGAATAACAATGCCGTTGATTTCGGTATGGAGTAATCCCCAGTTTGTTTCTGGTTCAGCATTCCAATCGCCTTGCGGTTTTATGCCTTTGAGTAATAGGGCTTCTTGGTTATCCATTGTGGCTTTGATGTAACTGCCTTTGGTGCCTTGCAACATAATATAAGGTGCGGGTTCGCGTGCGCACTTGGTGGAAGAAAGCACCACTTTTTTATCAGCATAGTAGAAAATAATTTCAAAATTATCTTCAGATTTTGCTCCTGCGCGTTGTGCTTTCATATCCGCATAAAGTGCGGTGGGAATTCCGAATAAATCCACACAATGATCGATTAAATGAACGCCTAAATCATAAACTAATCCAGCGCCAAATTCGCCCGTTTCTTTCCACGCTTTACTATTTGGTTTTTGGCTAAAACGTTCGTAACGCATTTCATAATGCACAATGTCACCCAATATTTTCCGGTCGAGTAGTTTTTTCACCGTTAAAGCACCGTTATCCCAACGGCGATTTTGGTAAACGGAAAGCATTACATTATGCTGTTTGGCAAGTTTATCTAGTTCTTCTGCTTGCACAGGGTAAACCGCAAGGGGCTTTTCTACGATGACATTTTTTCCCGCTAAAATAGCTTGTTTAGCCATTTCATAATGCGTGAGATTAGGCGTGGTGATAATCACCAAGTCAATTTCAGGGCTGAGTAATTGTTCAAATTGATGTACCACTTGAATATAAGGATACGCGTGTTTTGCATTTTCACTGTTACGCTCAAACACTTTACGCACTTGAAAACGTGGATCGAGATCTAAAAAAGGCAGATGAAAGGTTTTGGCAGACATTCCAAAGCCTGCAATGGCTACATTAATGATTTTTTCCATTTGATTTTCCTATTGAATTGCTTTTAATTTTTGCAAAATTGCCTGTTCGGGTAAGGCTTGAATTTTACGAATACGTTGAATAAGTAAGAATGCTGCCACGGTTAGGCTTACCACAAAACCTACCCAAAATCCTGCAGCACCGATGCTTGGCATTAGCCAATCGGTTCGCGATAACAGATAGCCCAGCGGCATTCCGATGCCCCAATAACAAAACATTGTGATGTATAAAATAGATTTGGTGTCTTTGTAGCCACGCAATGCCCCTGCGGTGATTACCTGAATGCTGTCGGAAAACTGGTATAACGCAGAAATCAACAATAAATGGCTAGCGATTAAAATCACGTCTTGATCTGAAACGTAAATTTTAGGAATTTGTTGATTAAATAAAACCATAATGAGTGCAGTAAAACAGGCGAGGCTCAGCCCCACAGCAAGCGCTGAATAGAATACTGCTTTTGCTTGTTGCAATAATCCTTCGCCCAAACGTTGCCCCACTAAAATGGTGGTTGCCATACCTAAGGACATTGGCAACATAAAAATAAAGGAACTGGTTGTCAGGGCAATTTGATGGCTAGCCACCACATCTGTTCCAAGGGGGGAGAGCAAAAGGGAAGAAAGGGCAAATAATGCCACTTCACAGAATAACGCAATACCAATAGGGAAGCCTAAGCCTAGCACTTTTTTTAATGTCGTCAGATTGGGTTTTTCGATCAATCCGTTAAACACGTTCAAATCACGCTGGCTTCTTGCGTGGCGAGAATAAGCAATCATCATTATACACATTGCCCAATTGACTATTGTCGTCGCGATCCCACAGCCTACCGCACCGAAAGCAGGCACGCCAAATTTACCATAAATAAATAGGTAATTGAGCGGAATATTGAGCAACAAACCGGCAAAAGTAATCACCATTGCTGGTTTTGTTTTTGCAATGCCATCATTCAGGCAGCGGAAATTTATCATCAGTAAATAGCCGGGTAAGCCCCATAGCATAATATGCAAGTAATCAATCGTGATATGGGCAAGTTTAGGATCCATTCCCATATGGCTGACAACATAATCGCTAAAATAAATGATAAGACCAATAGGAATGCAACTTAATGCCACCACCCATAAGCCTTGATGCACATAATGCGCAATACGATGACGTTGCCCAGAACCATTAAGATAAGAAATAATTGGCGGTAAAGCGAGCAGTAAACCGTGTCCGAGCAAGACAGGTGGAAACCAAATTGAACCGGCGACAGAAATTGCTGCCATATCTGTGGCACTTACTCGCCCAGCCATAATGGTATCGACAATGCCCATTGAGTTTTGGGCAAATTGCGCCAGTAAAATAGGAAAAGCGATGGCAATTAACTTTTCCATTTCTTGGCGATGACGTTGAATGAACTTAAATAACATAAAAATACCCGAATTTGTTATATACTATTGCAAGTTTTACCGAATTAGCGGTGATGATTATTAAGATAAGAGAGTTAATTATGTTTACAGGAATCGTGCAGGGTGTTGCCCAAATTCATTCTATTGATGAAAAACCACATTTTAGAACACAGGTGGTGAAAATGCCACAGGAATTAACGGAAAATCTGGAAATTGGTGCATCTGTGGCAAATAATGGCGTATGCTTAACGGTCACCAAAATCGAAGGCGATTTAGTCAGCTTTGATTTGATGACTGAAACCCTACGCATTACCAATTTAGGCGAATTGCAACAAGGCGATTGGGTGAATATTGAGCGTGCGATGAAAATGGGGGACGAAATTGGCGGTCATATTTTATCTGGCCACGTTTACACCACAGCAAAGGTATCGCAACGCATTGTGTCAGAAAATAATTTACAAATTTGGTTTGCGTTGCCTGATCCTAGCTTGATGAAATATATTCTCACCAAAGGATTTATCGCCATAGACGGGATAAGCCTGACGATTGGTGAAGTAAAAGGTGATGAATTTTGTGTGAATCTTATCCCTGAAACGCTTCATCGCACCTTGATTGGCAAACGTGAAGTGGGGGATTTCGTGAATATTGAAATTGATCCGCAAACCCAAGCCATTGTAGATACCGTGGAACGCTATTTAGCCAGCCGAGGTGAATAAAACATAACAAACCTAAAGTGCGGTGGAAAATCGTGAAATTTTTCACCGCACTTTGATCGGCGGCATTATATGCTAGGATATGAGCGGTTTGCAGCGGCAATAGAGGGGGGCAATATGCAAAACGATTTTTGGCATTCCGCGCTTTTTTCCATAAGCGTGACTTTACCGACGTTATTATTGTTAATACTTGGTATCGGATTACGAAAACGCAAAGTCATTGACGATAAATTTAGCCAGCAAGCCACTAGCGTGGTATTCAAAATCACCTTGCCCGCCTTACTTTTTCTTAATGTATTTAAAAATCCCATTGCGCAGTTGAATGAACAACTCGTTATGATTTTGGCGTGTGTGTTCGGAACCTTATTGCTATTCCTTTGTGCGGAAATTTTTGCTGCCAAATATGTGCCAGAAAAACGCGAACGTGGCACTTTCGTGCAAGGGGTCTATCGTGGAAATTGTAGCATTTTAGGGCTGGCGTTTTGCCTAAATGCTTATGGTGATGCAGCATTAGTGCCTGCCACCATTTATGCAGCGACTACCGCGATTATTTACAATGTGTTAGGTGTGATTACTTTAAGCCGCTCCCTTTCAGATGGGAAAGTGCATATTCCACGAATGATCTTAAACGTGGTAAAAAATCCCTTAATTATTAGCATATTATTAGGCTTTTTAGCCAGTTATTTAAAATTGACTATTCCTAAATTTATGCTCACCACAATTCAATACCTCGCCACGATGACGTTACCGCTCGCGTTAATTTGTGCGGGGGGCAATATTGAATTAAAGGCCTTGTATAAAATTTCTGGGATTTCTTTATGGGCAAGCGTTGGGCGTGTGATTATTGCACCGATCTTTATGGTGTTACTGGGCAAATTATTTGGTTTTAGCGGGGTAAATTTAGGGGTGATTTTTTTGATGAATGCGACACCAATGGCGGCTGCGGCTTATGCAATGGTGCGTGGAATGGGCGGCAATGCTAACACGGCAGCCAATATTATTGGCATTACAACCTTTGCATCAATGTTTATTTCCGCCTTGGGCTTAACCATTCTGCACCAAATGGGCTGGGTGTAAGAATAAAGCGAGATAAAAAGCAAAATGAAAGCAAAAAGGGCGAAAATCTTCGCCCTAAAATTTATTAAAAAATCACCGCACTTTATGGATTAAGCGAAATCTTCACCGAACAACATTCCCCTTGTTGGAGCGGTTGGGCAATTCTTGCGGTTTCCAAGCAAACCATTGTTTTATAACCTATTTCACTAATGCCACTGGTGGATTTATGCCAAGGATTCCATAGCACGACATTACTTGCATTATGATGTGCAACATTAATGGTGCGTGCGTCCCCTTTATCTATAATTTGATGAGAAACAGGGGATTGCACTTTATAAATGCAATCAATGTGCTGATTAATTAAACGTGGAGAAGGCACGTTTTCTTGTTGTTGGGTTAAGGTATTGAAACATTCGGTAGGCAAGTTTTGCACTTCCACATTAGCTACATCGCTCAAATTAAAATAACTGTGTAAGGCTAATTGAGCAGGCTGTTGAGCATAATGTTGGAAAATAATTTCACAATCTTGGCTGAAGATCATTGTGGTTTTTGCTTCGATCAAATGATCAGATGAAAATAAGCAAAATTCCAACCGCACTTTATTTTCCTCAATTTTATAATCGCTGACTTGCCACAAACTGATACGGGCGTAACCGTGTGCAGGGGATTTTGCTCCGCCGAACCAAGGGTAGCAAATTGGCACGCCACCGCGAATCGCATTGCCTAAGGTAAAGGGTTCAATTTCACTGAGCCAAAGCACCTCTTTTGACGTTCCTTTCGGCTGCCAGCTAAATAAATGTGCGCCTTGCAAGGCAATTAACGCTTTTCCTACGCGGTGTTCTAAAGCGATCACAGGGATTTCATTATATTGCTGTAAACGTAATTCTGGGGTCAGTTGTTTAATAGTGGTTATTGTTGTCATTCAATGCTTCTCCTTTAATCAGTTTAATGGTTTACTTCTTCCCGCAAAAATTTTCCGTGTTGTAGGAAAAGGGTGCGGTGGGTGAGTTTACCCAGTTCAGGATTATGCGTAACCATAACGATAGTTCTACCTTGCTGATTGAGTTCTGTGAGCAAATTCAGCACCAGTTTTTCATTTTTCTCATCAAGGTTTCCTGTAGGTTCATCGGCAAAAATAACGGGGGGCTGATTCACCAATGCTCTAGCAATACACACCCGTTGTTGTTCACCGCCAGAAAGTTGGCTTGGGCGGTGATTTATACGGTGTGCTAAGCCCACTTGTGTTAAAACCGCTTTTGCTGCCTCTTCATCAATTACACTGTGATAATGTTGTGCGAGCATCACATTTTCTAAGGCGGTGAGATAGGGAATAAGGTGAAATTGTTGGAATACTAAACCTATCTTTTCCGCACGGAAGCGTTGACGCCCTATTTCGTCTAGTTCTGCGGCGTCTATACCATCAAGAATCACCTTGCCTTCTGTTGCTGTATCTAGCCCAGTGAGAATGTTCATTAACGTTGTTTTACCTGAGCCTGATGCGCCCATTATGGCGACAAATTCCCCTTGAGCAATATGAATATTAATGTCTTCAAGGGCAGTAACTTGTCCAAAGCGTTTATATAAATGTTGGGTTTCTATCACATATTTTTCCATTTTATTCGCCTTTTAAAACGTTGGCTGTTTGAATTTCTAAAGCTCGGCGTGTTGGCACAATCACGGCAATAAACGCCACCGTGAGCGAGAGCAAAATCGTGATCGGAATCACAGGCAAGCGTAAATCAATATAAGCTTTAAATACGGTGATACCAAGAATTTGGGCAAGCAAATAACCTAAGATTAGCCCTACCACGATGGCACAAAATGCAATGAGCAAAATTTCTGTGCCAATTTGTTTAATAATATCTTGCTGTCTTGCGCCTAAGGCTTTTTGTAGTGCAAATTCTTTTGCTCGTTCACCTACAATCGCGATTAAGGTAGTGTTCACGCAAAGGGTGGCGAGAATGAGAATGACCACAGAAATCAAGCCCATTAATCCTTTGATTTTATCTAAAATCTGTCCTTCTGAAGCGGATACTTTAAGAATAGGGCGAATGGCAAGATCGGGATAGCGTTGTTGTAATTGGTGAGCAAATTGACTGACTTGTCCTTGATCGTTTTTCACATTTAGCAAGGCATTGGTGATCAAGCCTGTTTTATCCAGCCATTGTTGTGCAAATTCCAAGTTTACAATCAACATATTATCTGTGGCATCACCAGTTTCTACAATGGCTTTAATGGTGAACTGATGCTTTTCCGCCCCTTTATTTAAGGTAATTTTATCGCCAAGATTAAGATTTAACCGTTGTGCAAGCGATTTACCGATCATCGCATTGCGATCATCAAAATTGACGCCAATGGCTGATCCTGTGATTTGCCAATAAGGCGAAAGCGTGTGCATTGCATCAAACCATACGCCCATTATTACCACTTTTTCTAAATCAGCCCGTGCCACGCCATAAAGATACGGGCTTGCAGCGGTAATTAATCCTTGTGGAGCTTGACGAAGAATTTGATCAAGGTCTTTTTCGTTCATTAAGCCACTGCTGTTTGAACCAATGTAAAAATTTGCACCAAAGGTGCGTAATTCTTGGCTCATTTTGGTGTTGATGTCAAAATACACCGCTGCCATTGCCGTAACAATACTTGCGCCTACGGTGAGTGCCGCAAAAATGATCATCACCCGTTGTAAACGTAACCGCAGTGCATTGATGATTAAACGCCAAAACATGGTACGTTTATGGATTAAATGGGCATTATTGGCGACCATATAGCACCTCCACTGGATAGAGTTGCGCAATACGATGTGCGGGGAACCACGTACCAATTAGGGCAATAATAACGGACAGGACTAACACGCAAGGCACCACAATCCAAGCAAAGTCTAATGGTGCGCCAAATAGGGTAATACCGATAAATTTGGCTAACCCCCAACCTGCCACGCAACCTAATGCACCACCAAGCAGGGCGCTGATAATGGCTTCACAGTAAAACAGTAAGACAATTTGCCACTGGTAAGCCCCGAGTGCTTTCATTAAACCAATTTCTTTGCTACGTTCGATAATGGTGGTGGTCATTAGTGAAGCTATCCCCATTGCAGCGGCAACGAGTGCGGCGACTGTAACCACTGCAAGTAAGAGCTGGATTTTTTCAATGACCACGCCTTCTGAGGCGGCAACTTGCCAGATTGGGCGAACTACTGCGCCAGAAATGGCTTCTTCTAATTGATGCGAAATAGAAGAAACATAAGCGGTACAATACCAACGATCATATTCTTCCGCCGCTAACGCATCAGGGTTATCGCGTGCTTTACGTGAAAGTTTATTTTCAGGTACGGTCAGGGCGGAAACCTTAATGCCTTGTACCTTGCCAGATAAATTTAATAAATTTTGCACCGCACTTAGGGGTAACACGATTTGTTGTTCTTCCGCGCCACCTGTGGTTAAAATGCCGATAATATGAATGCTAAGGGTACGTTGGGTTTCACCTTCGTGATAACTTAGCTGAATTTGATCACCGATTTTCCATTTTGTGCTGTGCGCTAATTGATTTCCCAAAAGTGCGGGAATATTTTCAGCAAAATTATTCTGACTATCGTCCACCCATTGTCCTTCAACTTTCCAATAAGGGCTAATAATGCGTTGTCCTGTGTGGTAATCTTCTTCATCAGGAATGGCGATTTGGTGGTCAAAAAAAGTGCCTAAAATGCCTATATTATGGGTATTGTTTTGCGTTAAATTGTTACCCTCAACTTCCGCACTGAGCAGAGGGGCAAAGCCCACAATATTATTACGCCAGAAAATATCTTTAACATTGGGCAATTCTTTCTCATCTAAAAAATCCTGTGTGGAAAGGCTATTGCCCCCATTAATTTCAGCCGAAAGCACCGCACTGCTGGCGGGTTCAATCAAAATATTTGCACCATAAGATTTTAGCTCACGCGCCATCTTATCGCCAATATCAATAGATACCGCAAGTAGTGCAGAAACAAGACCTGCGGCGAGAAAAATAGTCATAATAGCGAGCAGTTTACGTTTTAACCCGTGTCGCCAAGATTGTAATAACATTCGACTGAGCATTATGGATTTTCCTCTTTTGCCACATAATTTTCAGGGTGATCACGGAACGCATTGAGATTTTGCTCGTTAGCAAAGAAGTAAGTTTTGCCTGCGTAATTATACTTATGTTCCGCCGTGGTATTTTTCAATGTTGTGCCATCCACAGGATCTTTTACGTCTAATTCCACAATGGTAGAAAAATAGTTCAAGCCATCTTCAAGACTTTTTTTGCTGATGATGATGTCCGTATCCGTTTGTTGCCAATCTTCAATTGGCACAGGATTACACCCACCGGGCTTACCGATGGAAGGAATAAACATTCGTACGCCACAACCAACACAAACCACTTGATCGCCTTCCATTACATAGCCTTGATCGCCACACAAAATACAAGCATCAAACACTGCCGCCAAGCTGAGTGTTTTCGTTGAGCGATTGATAATGAAAAAACGTACCGCTTTACCATCGCTTGCAATCCACACGAAACGGTGCAGTTTTCCGTCTTTCACTTGTTCGATAGGAATGTGGATCCTGTTTTGTTTATCCAGTGTTACCACTTTAGCTTTAGAAAGTTGCGGTGGGCGAGAAGCAATTTGATCCCAATAAAGTTGCGCAGATAACATCGTACATAAGGCAATGCCTCCCCATAACAAAGTGCGTTGGCTCGTTTGCAATATCGCCAATTTTTTACGTTTTTCAATAGGCTGATGTGTCTGTTTTACCGCAGCTTTATTGGCAAAATGTATTTTAATGGTAAAGAAAATCAGGCTTAATGCGGTAAGTGCTGCGATAAAATAATTGGTATAGCTGATTAAATTGCTGGATTTTGCTACAAAACTTAACCGCGCTTTGGTCAGATCAATCACTTGCAATTTCATTAAGCCAAGTAACACTTCGCCTGTTAAAGGCAAGAGTAAAAATAGGGTAGTGAGAGAAATCAGCAAAAAGGGAAGTGCGGTACATTTTTTCGCTATTTTCGTTTGTTTTAATAAAAGGTAGAGCCAAAATGCAAATAAAAAGCAAAAAATAAGGGCAAAAATCACCGCACTTAGATGTAGGATAAAATCCGTATTAATCACGTCTGTATTGGTAATCGCAGAAATATTGGGATCTCTTGCCCACAGCATTCCAGCGGCAAGACAAAGCATAAATTGGCAAAAATAAGCGAATTTAATTGAATGGAAAAAATGGACAAGATAGAACAGTACAAAGAGGGCCATTAAGAAAAGGTTTAGTCCTAGCTTAATTTGTTGGTTAGTTGGTAATTGTAAATATCCCATTACACCACAAATTAATCCTAAAAGAGAAAGTCCTATGATGGATTTGAGTTTAATATTTTGATAGTTAAGCCAGTTTATCCCTAATAATAATGAAATTGGTAAAATGGCTTGTAGTAGAAAGACAATGTAATAGTTCATAGCTTTTTAGATTTATATTGTATTTTAGTTATTTTAGGTGAATACATAGGTTCACCTCTACTTTTTTTGGATGTTTATTTATATCGTTGCATTGTTTTTGGACGGACATACAAGTCCGCCCTTACGGTTATGGAACTCTATTAATATTATTCCGTTGTTTTGGGCGGACACATAGGTTCGCCACTACGATTATGGCTCTCTATTAATATTATTCCGTTGTTTTGGGGCGGACACATAGGTCCGCCACTACGGTTATGGCTCTCTATTAATATCATTCTGTTGTTTTTGGGCGGACACATTGGTTCGCCACTACGGTTATGGAACTCTATTAATATTATTCCGTTGTTTTGGGCGGACGCATAGGTCTGCCCCTACGGTTTTGGGAGCTTCGTTAGAAATATTGTGTGATATTTTGTATTTACTATATTATTTTGTAAATTATTGTAGGGGTGGACCTATGTGTCCACCCATTACCTTACCATCAATTCTGAAATAAGCTATCATTATTCCAATTATATGGATTACATTCTATATATTCAGCAATTTCGAGATAGGATTTTTCATTCCTTATAATATGCTCATAATAGCTTCTTTGCCAAAGTTTTCCCTCAAATGGTTTCCAATGATTGTTTTTGACATTTTTTATATAATTGTTTGTTGTCATTGTTTTAAACCATTGCACAATGGTTGGAATACTGTATTTTTGTTGTTCTTTAATGTATAAAATAAAGTGAATATGATTTGGCATCACGATATATTCTAAACATTCTACATTAGGAAATTTCTTTCCAAGTTCTAAGTACCAATATTGGATCATTTTTCCAACATCATTCATTAGCATTTTATGATTTTCGATATTACCAAATAGGCATTCTTTATTGTGAGTACAGACCGTAATAAAGTAGAGTCCTATTTGTGAATAGTCATAATGTTGTAGCCGAATTACTTTTCGTTTTGTTTTTTCCGTTACATTAGTCATTTTTATTTTGAGATATGGGCGGACACATCGGTCCGCCCCTACGGGTTATGTAACTCAATTTGTATCATTCTGTTTTCATTTGTATCATTCTGTTTTCCGGGAGGACATATAGGATCGCCCTTACGGTTATGGAACTCTATTAATATTGTTTTGTTGTTTTTGGGTGGACGTATAGGTCAGTCCCTACGGTTATGGAACTTTATTAATATTATTCCGTTGTTTTGGCGGACACATAGATCCGCCTCTACGCGTTATGTAATATTCAAATATTCTAGGGAATGTTAATAAGATATTTCTAGCATTGTAGGGGCGGACCGATGTGTCCGCCCAAAGACTAGATATATTATTTTCTAATTTATCCGAGTGCTATGATATAAACTACTTCAATCCAGTAAATTTAAACTCATAGCTTACATCAAAAGGTTTCCACCAGCGACCTACTCCTGTTTCGCTGTCAGTATGGCGGTGCATACCTGCTTTTGATGGCGGATCGATATGATAGGTTACTTTGTAGTTACCCACGCCCATCATTTTTACGTTTGCGCCATAATGCGGGCCATCGCCGGCTACCATTGGCATAAATGTACCTTCTTGTTTTTCACCCGTATCGGTGTTTACAAGGGTATATGCAATGGTTAAATATGGCATCCATTCACCTTCACCAAAGCCATTGTCGTTGCCTTTAGTGGCGTGAATATCCGCTTCAAGGTGAATATCTGAATCTTTAGCAGATAATCCCATTCCACGTGGTTCCATATCAATAGGTTGTAAATAAACGGCAACAATTTCCATACCGTTCATTGTTACCGCTTCACCAATTGGGTATTCTTTGAAGGCAAGGGCGGAAGGTGCGGTTAAAATTCCCGCTAATAAAGTGGCTGCAACAAATGTTTTTTTCATAGGGACTCCTATCTGTTAAGGGGTTAAAATCAACATTAAGCCTGTTTTTTGCTTTGATATTTCATATAGAATAAAGCAAAAACGGCGGCGATAAGTAAAATAGCCTGAGGCGTTAGGGTTTCAACATAAGGATAAATGCCGAGCCACGAAATTTCTGGCACATTGGCAACCAGCGTTGGCTCAAACAGTTTTCCTTCAATCAGTTCTAGTACCGATTTTCCTGCGAAAATAAATGCCATTAAATACATAAAAGATCCCGTAAACATAAAGAACGGTTTAAGCGGTAATTTAACGACAGAATAACGCATAATGACATAGCAAATAGCAAGCACCACAATGCCTGCGACAATGCCCGCAAATAAATAGACATAGCTCATTGCGTTAGTGGCATCTCCCGCCAACGCATAATAAAACAATACGGTCTCCGCACCTTCGCGATAAACCGCAAGAAAACTGGTGATCCATAAACCGATAAGTGATCCTGTGGTGAGAGCGGCGGAGAGTTTCCCTTCTAAATAGCGTTTCCAATTTTGCGCTTCAACTTTGGAAAGTAGCCAATAACTCATCATAAATAGCATTATTACTGCAATCATCATCGTAAAGCCTTCGAGTAATTCTCGACTTGCACCCGAATTAGAAAAGACCAATTGGAAAATCGCAGCGGTGATGACACTTGCAGTTAAGGCAACATAAACGGATTGTTTAATCACAGGCAATTTATCTTGATGATTATTTTTCACTAAATAAGCCACAATGGCCGCGACAATCAATAAGGCTTCTAAGCCCTCGCGCAGCATAATCAAGAAACTGTAAAGAAACATTGTCCAATCGCTTTGCTGATTACCTTGCAACATTTCCACAGCTTTAGTTAAGTTTTGCGCTAAACCTTCTGCTTGTTGATGAAGCTGTTGTGCAGGCTGGTTGGCTTTCATCAAGCTGACTAAACGGGTAAAATAGCCCTCAATTTCGGTTTTGAAATGGCTATCACGAGAGCCTATTTTATTTTCCATTCCACTGTTTTCAAAAATATCAAAATAAGTGTCTTGCACAGCAAGAATGGCTTTTTTACTTTCTCCCTTTTCAAATAAGGCAATGGCATTAGTAATACCTTGATTAACTTGGCTTGCCACGTCCGCCCAATTTTGATTATCAGAAAGAGCTTGCGAATTTTGCACCGCACTTTGATTTGTAGCTTGCGCTGTTTTCGTGGTTGGAAGTTGAGGAAGTTGTTCTTCGATATCTTGTAATAAGGCGGTGATTTGGTAACCCAAGGCATTAATTTGTTCAGGCTGTTCACTTAATTTGATGAGATCGTAAAATTGCTGATTAATACTCGCAGAAATAGCAGCAGAACGATTTTTACGAATGGACATTTCCATTTCGCTGTTTTTATAGCCATCGTATTGGGCTTGCTGAATAAGTTTTTTCGCTTGGGTAAGATCACCTTTTTGGTACGTGCTGATGGCTTGTGCGAGTAGATCATCAATGGTCCTAAAACTTTCCTGCCAATAAGGATCAATCTCATTATGCTGATAAACATCGTGCTGATTAGAGGCGTTGAGCTGATGACCTTGTTCTAAAACAGGCAAGACGAATTGCAGATCTTGTTTTAGTTGGCTGATTTTATTCTGCACTTCAGACAAGGGTTTACCTTCACCGATCATTTTACGGATTTCACCAAAAGTGGCTTCCATTTGGTAACTTTTTTGCGCAGAAAAGTTAATGCGAATTGGCCCTTCTAAATTTTCAAACACTTCAAAATAAGCCATTTGCACTTCACTACGTGCATCATCAATTTGCTTTTCTTGGTAAAGCTGAGCGGTTTTATCAAGACGATTTTCGATGTCTTGAATCCATTGTTGATAGTTTTCAGATGCCGAGGAGAAAGAAGTGAAAAAGATCAAAGCTAAACATAATAGATAACGATAGTAACGCAAAAGCCCCATTTTTATTCTCTAATCTAAATAAAAGTTATTCTTATTTCCATAATATTATGCCTCTATTGAAATATTTATCAAGTAGAAAAAAAGAGCATTTTGTCTTTCTTGATAAAGATCAAGTAATTCTTGCGGATTAATCCTTTGATTTTTAATTGAACTTCCGTTAGACTGTTTTCCATTAGTCGGGGTGCTTATTTAAGCTGAGATGATACCCGTGAACCTGATACAGCTAACACTGACGTAGGAAACTAATTATGAACGCTCTTCTTTTTTTATTAAATTCTTACCGCTCTTCTATTATTGCTTTTTTCAATCACGTTGATTTGTGAGTGAACGATGAAAGCGATCGACATTTCCGATCTTCAACTTAACTTTGCTGAGCAACCTTTATTTTCGCATTTTCATTTTACGGTATCGCAAGGGGAATGGGTGGCATTGCTTGGTGCATCAGGCGTGGGAAAATCCACTTTATTGCGTGCTATTGCAGGGTTAGAACATCAGGCGATTACACAGGGTAACATTAAATGTTCAGGGAAAATTGCTTGGCTTGCACAACAGGATAGTTTGTATCCTTGGCTTTCGATTTTAGATAATGTTCAGCTTTATCAACATCTTACTCATAGCAAAACGAAAAAAACGGAAGAAAAAGCGCGGGCATTATTAAGTGCGGTGAAAATGGAACAACATTTGCACAAACCTTGCTATCAACTTTCTGGTGGACAACGTCAGCGCGTTGCCCTGGCTCGCACATTAATGCAGGAGGCGGAGATTATTTTAATGGATGAGCCATTTTCTGCTTTAGATGCGGTAACCCGTTTGCAATTACAGCAACTTTCACATCGTTTATTAAAGGATAAAACCGTACTGCTAATCACCCACGATCCGCAAGAAGCCTTATTGTTAGCAGATAAAATTTATATTTTACGCCAGCAACCTGTTCAGCTTTCTGAACCTATTTGCCCACAAGGTAATGCACCACGAGATTTTTCACAAGAAAAATTATGGCAATTGCAGCAATATTTGTTTGCGCAATTAATGGAGGAACAATAATGTTGGCGTGGCAAAGTTTATTCCGAGCATTAATGATGACGTTATTTTTTGCCTTATGTTGGCAAGGGGCAATTTTCGTCTTTTCGATCCCTCACTATTTATTGCCTGAACCCGTTTCCGTACTTAATGAAATCTCTTCACAATGGGGATTATTGTTTATGCACGGCAAAATTACCTTATGGGAAATTTTGTTAGGATTGGTGCTAGGTTTTTTATTTGGTTTGCTTTCTGCCTTATTGCTTGCTTCTTCACAAACACTTTCTGCTTTTTTATTACCCATTTTAATTGCTTCGCAGGCGATTCCTGTTTTTGCGATTGCCCCTTTATTGGTTCTTTGGTTTGGTTACGGTATTGCATCAAAAATCGCAATGACGATTTTGATTATTTATTTTCCTGTTACTGCTGCCTGTTATGACGGCTTGCGTAACACCCCAAAGCAATGGTTGGAGCTGGCTCGAACAATGGGGATCTCATCGCAGCAATTATTATTTAAAGTCCGTTTGCCCGCTGCCTTACCCGCGTTAGCTTCAGGGTTACGAATTGCCGTATCGGTTGCCCCCATTGGTGCGATTGTGGGCGAATGGGTGGGTTCATCGCAAGGACTTGGTTATTTGATGTTGCAAGCCAATGCACGAATCCAAATTAGTTTAATGTTTGCGGCGTTGTTTATTTTGGTTGTTATCGCACTCTTGTTGTATTTTGTGATAGATAGATTGCTTCACCGCATTATTCCTTGGGTCTGTCATTTACGTTAGGAGAAAAAATGAAAAAACAATGGTATTTATGCAGTTTAATTTTAACTTTAGGGGTGAGCGTTAGCGTGCAAGCCAAAGAAAAATTAACCTTATTATTAGATTGGTTTGTGAACCCTGATCACGCCGCCATTATTGTGGCGCAACAAAAAGGCTTTTTTGCAGAAAATGGCTTGCAGGTTGAGATTGTGGAGCCAGCCGACCCTTCAATGCCCCCTAAATTAGTGGCAGCAGGGCAGGCGGATTTGGCCGTGGATTACCAACCTCAGTTGCAAATGCAAGTGGCGGAAGGCTTGCCACTGGTGCGTGTCGGCACATTAATTTCAACCCCCTTGAATAGCCTTGTAGTATTAAAAGACAGTGGTATTGAACAAATTGCCGATTTAAAAGGGAAAAAGATCGGCTATTCAGTCAGTGGTTTTGAAGATGCCTTGCTTGGTGAAATGCTGAAATCTGCAAGTCTTTCTTTAAATGATGTGGAATTGGTGAACGTGAACTGGTCGCTTTCCCCTGCGTTATTCAGTGGACAAGTGGATGCCGTTATTGGCGCATTTCGCAATTTTGAGCTAAATCAGATGGATATAGAAAAGAAACCCGGTAAGGCGTTTTATCCAGAAGAACAAGGCGTACCCATGTACGATGAATTGATTTTAGTCGCCAATAGAAATCAGCTTTCTAGGCAAAAAATCCGTGCATTTTTGACCGCACTTGAACAAGCAAGTGTTTATATCTTAAATCACCCACAACAAAGTTGGCAGTCATTTGTCAGTTATAAACCACAAGATTTAGACAATGAACTTAATCGTTTGGCTTGGCGTGATACTTTACCACGCTTGAGCTTACGCCCGAGCGCATTAGATAATGCACGTTACGAAAAAATGGCAAAATTTATGCAGCAACAAGGGTTGATTAAGCAGGTGCCTAAATTGTCTGATTATGCTATTCAAGTTGAATAACATCGAATAGAAAGGGCGGTAATTTTCCGCCCGTTTTTTATGCAAAAAGTTCAGGGATTTGGGTTAGTTGTTCGAGTTTATAATCGGCTAATGACCAACGAGGATCATTGCGTTCCATTCTGGCTGGGATAACGGCACAGTGCATTGAGGCAGCTTTCACCGCCGTCATTCCTAGCACGGAATCTTCAATGCCTAAACAGGCTTGAGGGTTGATCTCTAATTGATGTGCAGCGTGTAAATACACCTGTGGATGGGGTTTGTTATAATCCAATTCTGTGGCTGAGGAAAGATATTGGAAATAGCGCGCAATCCCACAGCGTTCAGTGATTTGTTCTAATAAATAACGGGGTGAAGCAGAGGCAACCGCCAGTTTACAACCAAGTGCGGTGAGTTTTTCAAGGGTTTCTGGCACATTTGGCATTAACGGTTTATTTTCCAAAATCATTGAAATGGCGCAGTCATTCATTCGCTTTACCATTTCTTCAACAGGAACAGGCATTTTTTGATAGCGTTGATAAACAGTTTTGATAATGCCCGCCGCAGGCATTCCTGTTAGCGCTTGCATTTCTTGTTGGCTGACAGCAATGCCAATTTGATCAAATACGTCTATGCCAGCTTGTTTCCAAAAGGGTTCTGAATCAATTAATACACCATCCATATCGAAGATAACTGCTTGAAATTTCATAGATTCTCCTTGAATAATTTGTCAATAACGGTATTCGTGAGTGCCACATAGTGGGCTGAAAAACGATGGCTAAAATTTAATAAATAATAAAGCTGATAAAGCGGTTTACGTTGTGCATAGCCCTCATCAATAGGTAAAGTGCGGTGATAATTTTGGTAGAATTTTTCTGGGAATGGTTGAAACAATTCGCTAAATGCGAGATCGCATTCGTGATCGCCCCAGTAGCAGGCTGGATCGTAAGTAAAAGGCTTGCCAGTTACTGTTGCACAATTTTCAATCCAAAGATTACCGTGTAATAGCGCAGGCTTTGGTTGATGTTTGGCTAAACGTTTGGCAACAAGGGCAACCAACTTATCAATATCCGCAAAGTCTAAACCTTTTTCTTTACAGATCTGTAATTGCCAGCCAATACGCTGTTCGCTAAAAAAGGTTGCCCAATTATCTGACCACCCATTTGGTTGATACACAGGTCCAAGCCAAGTATCGAAATCAAATCCGTAATGCTCAACGTTTCCCCATTGATGAAGTTGAGCTAATTGGGGCGCGAATTGCGCCATACTTTGTTCAGTAGGGGAGGTGAAAGGAAGGGCTTCTAACAGTAAAAAACTGTGGTTTGACGAACAGCCTACACCGTAAACTTGCGGTACTTGAATACAGCCCGTTTTGGCTAGCAACGCCAATTGATCCGCTTCGGCGCGAAACATAGAGCGGTAGGATTTTGTATTGATTTTGACAAAAACAGGCTGGATTCCATCATCAATAATCCAAGCTTCGTGCATTTCGCCCGTATGCACTTTACGTTTTTGCTTGATAAAATAATACGCACCAAGATGTTCGGCTAAAACTTGAGAAATTGATTTCCACATAAGTCCCCCTATATTCAACTTGTACCACTGCTTGATCGTAAAGAAAATTGGCAAAATAATCTGTGATGAACATCAAGTTTTTTATTTGCGGATCAAAAAATTTGCGGTAAGGTAGCCCAGATTTACATAAATAATTTATTAAGGAGCAAAAATGAAGTTATACGTTTATGATCATTGTCCATTCTGCGTGCGTGCCAGAATGATTTTTGGCTTAAAGAATTTGCCCGTGGTAGAGCTAATGCTATTAAGTGATGATGAAGCAACGCCAGTTTCCTTGATTGGAAAGAAAATGGCGCCAATCTTGATTAAAGAAGATGGCACAGCAATGCCAGAAAGTTTAGATATTGTGCATTATGTGGATCAAAACTATGGCAATCGCTTGTTACCAGATGATGAGGTGCGTAGCGATCTGCAAGCGTGGATGAAAGCAGTCGGTAGTTATTATAATCATCTGTTATTGCCACGTTTTGTGCAGTTAGGCTTGCCTGAATTTGCTACCCAAAGTGCGGTGGATTATTTCGTGAAAAAGAAAACAGAAAGTATTGGTGATTTTGCTGAAAATCTTGCGAATTCTGCGCAATATATTGAAAAACTGCAACAAGATTTTACCGCTCTTGAACCATTGATTTTGTCAGAAAATGGGGTAAATAATCAGCTTTCGATGGAAGATATTTTGCTTTTCCCAATGTTACGCAACCTCACTTGTGTGAAAGGGCTTGTTTTCCCGCAAAAAGTGAAAGCCTATGTGGAAACGATGGCGAGCTTATCGCAAGTTGAATTATATTTCGATAAAGCCGTTTAGCGTTGTAAAACGCCGAGGAAAATCGGCGAGAAAGTTGGTTTTCAATGCAAAATAGCGTATGATCACTCGCTTAAATCGAAAGCCCTACCAAAAGCGATTCGATAATAGAGAAAGCACAGTGCGGAAAATACATTGTAGGTATAACAAAGTGCGGTGCTTTTTTAGTTTATTTTTAATTTAATCAACAAGTTACCTCTCGTATGGGTAACCACTGTATAAGGATTTAATATGCCAATTATTACTTTACCCGATGGCTCACAACGCCAATTTGATAAACCCGTTACAGTGCTTGACGTTGCACAAGATATTGGTGCAGGTCTAGCCAAAGCGACTATCGCAGGGCGTGTGAACGGTGAACGCCGTGATGCGTGTGATCTGATTGATCAAGATGCCAAGCTAGAAATTATTACCGCCAAAGATGAAGACGGACTAGAAATTATTCGCCACTCTTGCGCGCATTTATTAGGACACGCGATTAAACAGCTTTTCCCTGATGTAAAAATGGCTATCGGGCCAACCATTGAAAACGGTTTTTATTATGATGTGGATTTAGACCGCTCTTTAACGCAAGAAGATCTTGACGCCATTGAAAAAAGAATGCTTGAACTAGCAAAAACCAATTATGATGTGGTGAAAAAACGCGTAACTTGGCAAGAAGCAAGAGATACTTTTGAACAACGTGGTGAGCCATATAAAATGGCGATTTTAGATGAAAATATCGAAAAAACAGCCACCCCAGCGCTGTATCACCACGAAGAATATATTGATATGTGTCGTGGCCCACACGTACCAAATATGCGTTTCTGTCATCATTTCAAATTACAAAAAGTGGCTGGTGCATATTGGCGTGGTGATAGCAAAAACAAGATGTTACAGCGTATTTACGGCACAGCGTGGGCGGATAAAAAACAACTTGCCGCCTATTTGCAACGTTTAGAAGAAGCAGCAAAACGCGATCATCGTAAAATTGGTAAAGCGCTTGATCTTTATCATATGCAAGAAGAAGCACCGGGTATGGTGTTCTGGCACAATGACGGTTGGACGATTTTCCGTGAGCTTGAAACTTTCGTGCGTACTAAATTAAAAGAGTACGATTATCAAGAAGTGAAAGGGCCATTTATGATGGATCGTGTTTTATGGGAAAAAACAGGGCATTGGCAAAACTATGGTGATTTAATGTTCACCACCTCATCAGAAAACCGTGAATATGCCATTAAACCAATGAACTGTCCCGGACACGTGCAAATCTTCAATCAAGGCTTAAAATCTTACCGTGATCTGCCAATTCGTATGGCAGAATTTGGTTCTTGTCATCGTAACGAACCGTCAGGTTCATTGCACGGATTAATGCGTGTGCGTGGTTTTACCCAAGATGATGCACATATTTTCTGTACGGAAGATCAAATTGAAAGCGAAGTAACCAGTTGTATCCGTATGGTTTATGATATTTACAGTACGTTTGGTTTCAATAATATTCAAGTGAAACTTTCTACGCGTCCAGAGAAACGCATTGGTTCTGATGAAATGTGGGATCAAGCAGAGCAAGGTCTAGCAAATGCCTTAAAACACAATGGCTTAGAATACGAAATTCAAGAAGGTGAGGGCGCATTTTACGGGCCTAAAATTGAATTTGCTCTGCGTGATAGCCTTGATCGTGAATGGCAATGTGGCACAATCCAGCTTGATTTTGCTTTACCGGGTCGTTTAAATGCGTCTTATGTTGCGGAAGACAATGATCGCCGAACTCCAGTAATGATTCACCGTGCGATTTTAGGTTCATTAGAGCGTTTTATCGGCATTATCACCGAAGATTACGCGGGTTTCTTCCCACCTTGGCTTGCTCCAACTCAGGCTGTGGTGATGAATATTACCGATAGCCAAGCGGATTATGTAAAAGAGGTGGTGAAAGCCCTTTCTGATGCAGGTTTGCGTGCTAAAGCAGATTTACGCAACGAGAAAATTGGCTTTAAAATCCGTGAACATACCTTAAAACGCGTACCTTATATGTTAGTTTGTGGCGATAAAGAAATTGCCGAAGGCAAAATCGCCGTGCGTACTCGTAAAGGGGCTGATTTAGGTACATTCACCATCGCAGAATTTACTGAAATGCTGAAACATCAAGTGAAAAACCGAGAATTGAAATTGCTTGGTGAGCAAGAGTAGAAAACCGCACTAAACATTACAGCAAAAATCACCGCACCTTTAAGCATTTTACTTAGTGCGGTGGTTTTTTTTTGAGATTTTATCTATTTTTATATTTTTGCCGATAACTCTCTCCCCACATAGCCATTGCATCAAGCACGCTTTTTAGGCTTATTCCGTCTTCTGTAAGAGTATATTCCACCCGTGGTGGCACTTCCGCATAGACTTTTCGCGTTAATAACCCTTGGCTTTCCATTGCCCTTAAATTAGCCGTTAGCACTTTTTGTGAGATGCCGTTTAAGGTTTTTTTCAATTCACCAAAACGCTTTGTGCCAGATAATAATTCGCGAATAATCAATACACGCCAACGTTCACTCATCATCATTAATGTGATTTCAACTTCACAATCGGGTAATTTTTTATCTGTTTCTTTCAACATTTTTCCTTATTTTTCAATATGAGTTTCCTTTAAGTAACTACCGCACTTTTGGGTGCTTACTTTCTTTTTATTTGCTAAAGAGATATTATCACGCTCAACAAAAACGTAACAGAACTATTTTTAGTTATCATTAAACAAGGAGAAAGAAAAATGAAACTAGCAGTAATTGGCGCAAATGGTAAAGCAGGGCGTTTGATTGTCGCAGAAGCGGTAGCACGCGGTTTTGATGTAACTGCGGTGGTTCGCAATGAAAATCACAGCAGCGCACAAAATATACTGAAAAAAGATTTGTTTGATTTAACCAACGCAGATCTTGCAGGATTTGATGTGGTTATTGATGCCTTTGCCGCGTGGACACCTGAAACATTGCCACAGCATAGCAGCTCTTTAGCCCATTTATGTGATATTTTGGCAGGAACAAATGTTCGCTTGCTCGTTGTGGGTGGCGCAGGTAGCCTTTATATTGATGATAGCTTAACGGTGCAACTTGTGGATACGCCAGATTTCCCCGTTGAATATAAATCGTTAGCCCAAGCAATGGCAAAAGCGTTAATGGAATTGCGTAAACGTGATGATGTGAAATGGACATACATTAGCCCAGCGGCGGTTTTCGATCCTGAAGGCAAGAAAACGGGTCATTATCGTTTAGCGGGTGAAATTTTTACGCTAAATGAACAAGGTGAAAGCTATGTGAGCTATGCTGATTATGCCATTGCGATGATTGATGAAGCAGTAAAAGGTGAGCATATCCGTCAGCGTATTTCTGTTTTTTCATAATTTATAAGTCAATCATCTTGTCATTTGAGTTTAGAATAAGATAACAGCGCCGTTATAAAAAGCAGTGCAGGAGATAGCCTTTTAGCATCAGACGATGGCATATAATGAAAGTGCGGTCAAAAAAATGAAAATTTTTGACCGCACTTGGTTTTTGATGAAGTCTCATCATTCCTCTTTATGAGCAGAGGAATTGCAAGAGGTTAGCGACTTATTTTTGTTTTGCAAACACCATTTTCACCATTTGCCAGAAGAAAGCTAATGCCCCTAAGCCGAAGATAACATCGCCTACCATACGTACCCAGCGTAAGGTAACAAAAAGTTCTTGTTGCATAAAGGCTTCGCCACGCGCATACCATAACCCGTGTACCATATTAGCGTGAGCTTGAATAACACCAATTGGTAGTAGGCTTGAGATAATCATTACAACTAAACCCAGATTTAAACTCCAGAAACCAAATTTCATCAATTTATCATCAAATTGGTGGGTTGGGCGTAAGTAACGTACGATTAAGAATACAAATCCTAAGGCAAGGAAACCATAAACGCCAAATAACGCGGCGTGTGCGTGTACTGCTGTGGTGTTTAACCCTTGAACATAGTAAAGCGAGATAGGTGGATTGATTAAGAAGCCAAACACACCCGCTCCTAACATATTCCAGAATGCAACAGCCACGAAGCAATAGATTGGCCATTTTAAACGTTCCATCCAAGGAGCTTTTTGTTGCATAGACCAATGTTCCCAAGCCTCATAACCGAGCAAAACTAAGGGAACAACTTCTAATGCAGAGAATGAAGCGCCTACCGCAATAATAGGGGTGGTTGCTCCAGCAAAGTAAAGATGATGGAAAGTGCCGGGGATACCACCAATAAGGAAAATCGAGGCAGAAGCAATTGTGGAAACGGTTGCTGTGCGGCGTGAAACAAGCCCTAAACTGACAAAAATAAAGGATAGTGCGGCAACTGAGAATACTTCAAAGAAGCCTTCCACCCAAAGATGCACAACCCACCAACGCCAATATTCCATTACAGATAAGTGAGTATGTTCTCCGTAAAAGAGGGCTGGCCCATAGAATAAACCGATTGCAATGACAGAAGCAAAGAACAACGCGAGTAAATTTTTATCTCCCGGCTGTTTAAACGCATTGATTGTGCCACGTAGCATTAGCACTAACCAGAACAAAATACCGGCATATTTTACCGCTTGCCAGAAACGTCCTAGGTCAATAAATTCATACCCTTGATGACCGAACATAAAGCTTAATTCTTTTGGAATTTGATGTGCAATGGCTAAATAACTTCCGGTAAAGGAGCCAACAACCAACACCACTAATGCCCAAAAGAGGATATCTACGCCTAATTTTTGATATTTTGGATCTTTACCGCCATTGATAATTGGGGCTAGGAATAATCCGCCCGCTAAAAATGCCATAGCAATCCAGAACAACGCACTTTGTACGTGCCAAGTACGAATGAGGGAATAAGGAAGGTAATCTGATAATGGAATACCATAAAAATCCTGACCTTCAACCGTATAGTGTGCGACGATAGTCCCAAACGTAACCTGTGCAATAAATAACGCCACAACCGTAAATAAATATTTACCAAGCGCTTTTTGTGAAGGGGTGAGTTGAATTTTAGTTAGCGGATCAACGGCATCAGGAATAGGATCTTTCTCATCTTCTTTTTTCTTAAATGCCCACACCCAAACCATCATACCAATGCCTAAAATTAGGAAGACAATACTGGCAATAGACCACATAATATTTTCTGCGGTTGGCACATTATTAATGAGTGGTTCGTGTGGCCAGTTATTGGTATAAGTTGCCTCTGTATTTGGACGATTCGCCGAGGCAGTCCAAGCTGTCCAGAAGAAAAATTTTGTTAAATCTTGACGATCTGCTAATGCGGGCAAGGTGTTATCTTTCATCGCAAAATGATCGCGAGTGAGTTTGAACTGCGGATCATCACCATATAGCGAAATATAATATTGTGCTGTTTTTTCAATGGCTTGCTGACGTGTATCAGATAATTGTACAACACCATTTTCGACTTTGCTGCCTCGATATTCACGAGTAAGACGCGCTTGTAAAATGGCTTTTTGATCGTCATTTAATTGATCAAAATTTTTACCAAATTCTTTTTGTGCTGTAATATCTAACCAGTTGGTCAATTCACGGTGTAACCAGTCAGCCGTCCAATCAGGCGCTTGATATGCACCGTGTCCCCAGATTGAGCCAAGTTGCATTCCCCCAGTCGTTTGCCAAGCGGTTTGACCTTGCAAAATATCATTTTTGGTAATCAGGGTCTCACCATTTTCATTGATGTATTTTTCAGGAATAGGCGGTGCTTCCCGATAAATATCTACCCCAAAATAACCCAGAATAGAAAATGCCCCGATAAGCACAACGATCAACGTGTACCAGAGCTTTTTATATTGCCCCATAATCAATTCTCCATACATAAAAATAGAATAAACCATAGCAATCGCATTGCTATTGTGTGCTAAGGATAAATGGTTATTTCTTTACAAAAAATAACACTCAACCTTAAATATCGTATTAATACCCGACTAATTTTATCAACTATTTTATGTGTGCGTGATCTAAATGCGATTTTCTTGTCTTAGATCAAAATTTATTAGCCACTTTTTGACAGCAGGCTTCCATTATGGCAAGTTTGACATTTATTGAGATAAGAAAGATTTTGCATCGCATTTTTTCAGAATAGTGCTAAAATTTTCTGCGTTACAGCAATCTTTAGGCTAGTACACCATTATTTTGATATTGATTTATAGAAGGAAAAGTTTATGAGTACATTAACGATTACATTTACAACAACCCGCATTTTCGCTCACGATTTAGTTTCTGAACTATTAAATATCGGTGCGGTATCGGCAGAAGAAACGAAACAAAAAGGCGAAGATGTAGCAGAAGTTGTTGCTGTTTTCGGTGAGAATGTTGAGGCACAAGATGTTATTGCGGCTTTAGCAGAATCAGGCATCACCAATATCCCTTATGTGGTGAGCTAAGAATAAAAAACCTGTTTATGCAAGTAAGCAGGTTTTTTTAGTTTTGTTATAGAATCTAATGAAGCGTGAATTTACTCTCCACTAATTTGGTTTATGGTGGAAGCCTCCTAGAAGATTGTCGGCTTGCGTTTCCTGTATTTATATAACGTTTAACCTCTTCGTTTTTACCCTTTAAAAAATATTATATGTCAATAAATTTTAATTTATTGTAAAGCCCTTTTTTACATAAGTTTACGCAACCTTTTATTTTTCTTTATGACTAATCCAATGTTAGGCGATATGCCTACTTATTTTATTATTTAATTTAACTTATAGGACTCAAAAAATGAAAAAACTGTTTGCTGAATTTTTCGGAACATTTTGGCTTGTGTTAGGAGGCTGTGGCTCAGCTGTGTTGGCGGCGGCATTTCCTGAACTTGGGATTGGTTTTGCAGGTGTTGCATTGGCATTTGGTCTCACCGTTTTAACAATGGCATTTGCGGTGGGGCATATTTCAGGTGGACATTTTAATCCAGCTGTTACATTAGGCTTAGTGGCGGGTGGACGTTTCCACGCTAAAGAGGCATTTGGCTATATTATTGCTCAAGTTATCGGCGGGCTTTGTGCTGGTGCGGTACTTTATGGGATAGCTTCAGGTAAAGCTGGGTTTGATGTCACAGCAAGTGGCTTTGCTTCAAATGGTTTTGGAGAACATTCACCCGGTGGTTATTCTTTAACGGCAGTTATTCTTGCGGAAATCGTTTTAACCGCATTTTTCTTAATTGTGATTCACGGCGCAACAGATAAACGTGCTTCAGCGGGGTTTGCACCTATTGCAATTGGCTTAACCCTCACAATTATCCACTTAGTTTGTATTCCTGTGTCCAATACATCGGTAAATCCTGCGCGTTCTACTGCAGTAGCGTTATTCCAAGGCACTTGGGCTATTGAGCAACTATGGGTATTCTGGCTTGCGCCTATCGTAGGTGGAATTATTGGTGGTGTAATTTATCGTACATTATTAGAACAAGAGTAACTCATAAACTTAGGCGGCTAGAATTAGCCGCCTTTTATTTTTACTCAAAAGTTGGAAAATTTTAACCGCACTTTATATTTTGTATTTTAGTCTAATCCAATAATTTTCCAACGATTGTGGCTTTTTCCTTCAATTTTTCCTTGTTTCACTTCGCGGATATAATTCATCATCATATTTTGAATTGTGCCATTTTCCTGTCCTAATGCCACTTTAGATTCCCATAATAATGGAATTTGTTGTCCTTCAAAAATTCCGCCTTTTTTGATTAATTGTCCAAAACGATAAGAATTCATTCCTACTTTAAGTTTCATTTCATCAGTTACTGGACGACCATCAGCCAAACGAAGGTTTACAATTTTATGACCTTGCTGGTTACGTAAATCAATTTGATAATTTACGCCACCAAATAAATCAAAAGTAACGTATTTAGATTTAGCTCGTTTGGTATTATAGCGATAGATTTTATCACCCGGTTCAAGGGTATCAAAATAATCCGCAGACCATTCCATATATTGTTTGAGTTGTTTTCCTGTCATCTCATAAACGCTAACATCACCACCAGCGTAGCGATAATTGTAAATAATGTCTTTTTTCTTAATATCTCCTTTTTCTAGGCGAACTTTCTGATGATCAAAAGCAAAGGAAACAACATCCGCTTGGCTATAATATTGTTCTACATCGTGGATAAAAGAAGATAACCCCGTATCTTGAGAAAAAGCAAAAGAGACGCCATAATTTTCACCTTGAGGTACCATGGTATTTTCTGTTTGACCAATAATCACATTATTTAAACGGCGTAATTCATCGTGGTAAGGTTGATAAATTTTAATAATATTTTCATCAGCTTGGAAATCTTTTACTGGCACTGTTTTTGCTGTTTTATTTATCAGTTTTACGTGAGCGTTCTTAATGTCAAAGGTAAGATCTACTTCTGAAACAACAGTGCCATAACGATGAGGTTCTGTAATCAATGTATCCTTAATAGTTACGCGAGGAATATTTTTATGCATATGTCCTGCAATAATCACATCAATGTCATCTACTGCATTGACAAGATCAGCAACCCCCGTATCTGGAATGTTATTTTCATTGTCAATGCCCATATGAGCTAAAACCACAATCGCATCAACCCCTTTCTGTTTTAATTGGGTAATTTGTTTTTTGGTTTCTTCAATTGGGGAAGTAAAAATCATTTGATCGAGATAGCCTGTGTCTAGCTCAAAAGTGGCAGACATTGGCGTAGTCAATCCAATTACACCTATTTTTACCCCATCTTTTTCAATTATCGTCGTTGGTGTAAGATAACGGCGACCATTTTTATAGTAAAAATTTGCCGTTAGCTTTTGCGCCCTTATATCTTTTAGGATTTCATCTAATGCGGTCATACCAAAATTGAATTCGTGATTGCCTAGAATGAAAATATCATATTTCATTTGATTAAGTATTTTAGGAATAGGATGATTTTTATAATATTCAGGTGTTTTTGCGAATACTTCTACTTGATTATCTTGAATCGCATCACCAATATCTACCAGAATAACATTAGGATTTTTTTTGCGGACTTCATTTACATAAGTGGAAATTTGAGCATAAGAACCTGAATAGTCGGCAATATCTGCGCCATAACTCCAAGGTACAACTCTACCATGTACGTCTGAAGTACCTAAAATTTTGATATTTACCTCTTTCGCAACAGCAATACTTATAGAAGAAAGAGTAAGAATAGTGGTGAGAAGTTTTTTCATCGTGTCTCCTAGTACTATGAATCAAAGCTGACTAAATTTTGGCAAAAACATAGAAGATTATCAATAGGTTAAATATTTTATTAGTTGGTAAGCGCAAAGTTTGGAAGGGATTGCTCGTGTGAAAGTCAGTCGCTACTTTTAAGGAAAAGCCGATCTTATGATCGGCTTAGATAAAATTTTCGGTTAAATTAACCAATCACTTTCGGTAAATAACCCGCTTGGATTAAGAATGGTACATTCATAATTAATAATCCTAATAACAAGGCAATAAATAAGCTTATATTTCCACCTAGTACACGGTATGGCATATCAGGATAGCGTTTCCGTGCTTGCCAAGCCATTCCAACGGGTAACACTAAACCATAGAAAGTAAACATTTGCCCTGCATAACCTAAGGCGGCAATAAAGCCATCTGGATAGAATAAAGCAAAAGCAAGTGGTGGAATAAAAGTCAGTAAACCGAGTTGGATGCGATTTGCTTTAATGCTTACACGTTTTAATAAATCGTCTAAGCAGTCAAACAGTGATAATGCCACGCCAAGGAAAGAGGTAACTAATGCAAGGGTTGAGAATGTTCTTACCGCACCGCTAATTAATGAACTCCCCGTCGCTTGGAAGGTGGCATTGATTAAACCATTTAGTGTGGGATCATTATTTACAATTTGCACAAATTCAGATTGAGGAAAAACGCCGTGCGTTGCCATTTGCCACAAAATATAAGCCACTAATGGGATTGCTGTCCCTCCAATAATGGCAATACGTAAACGGCGAATATCACCATCTAAGTATTTGTTTATGCTTGGAATAATCACGTGGAAACCAAATGAGGTGAAAAATACAGGGCTTGCAGAAATGATTAAGAAATCTTTTAATGGCATTGCAAGCAAGTTATCCGTTGTAACTAGCGGTAACATCATACCTAATACAAGTAAAAATGCCGCAAGTTTAATTAAGAAGAGTAAGCGTGTTAGCGCATCAACTGCGCCTGTACTAATCACGATAAAGACACCTAATACCAGCGTAAATAAAACGATGGATACAGAAGTGGCGTTATCCCCTAAAAATGGCATTAGCCCAGCAAGTAATGAACCACCGCCTGTAACATAAGCGGAAAGAATAGCATACATAAAAATAACAAGGGAAAGGGTAGCAAGTACACGCCCAGTGATACCGAAATATTGTTCAGCCAATGTGGCGATCCCTGCATCTTTGCGTTCCGCTTTTTGATACACTTCAACAAATAATAATGCGCTGTAAGAAAGTAAAATCCAAAGTGCGAATAATAATGCAAGGGTATAACTAAAGCCCATCTCCGCCGAGGTGAGAGGCATTGCTAGCATTCCTGCACCTATTGTCGTTCCTGCGACAAGTAAGGCACTGCCAAATGTCTTATTTTTCATAATATTTTCCTGATTAAGTTTAGTAAAAGTGCGGTAGATTTTATCGTATTTTTATTGAAATGTAATTATATTTTTACATAGTGTTTTTATTTCTTTACAATGTGGAGGATTGCTAATGTAATGTATTGAGAAGAAAGAAGAGGGAGAAAAATATCTTTCCGTGTCAAATTGTTTTTTCTTTGTATTTAACAATGGGGGCTTACTGAATGCGTTATTCTCTTTTGTTACATTATAAAATGTAGAAGATCACTTCCGATCTTCTACATTCAACCAAAACTAAGCAGCAAGTTTTACGGCTGTTTACCAATATATGCCAAGATACCTCCATCAACGTATAAAATATGACCATTGATGAAGTTTGAGGCATCAGAAGACAAGAATACTGCCGCACCTGCGAGATCTTCTGGCGTTCCCCAACGCGCAGCAGGTGTTTTAGCGATGATGAATTGATCGAATGGATGGCGAGAGCCGTCAGGTTGTCTTTCGCGTAATGGTGCTGTTTGTGGTGTGGCGATATAACCCGGGCCGATCCCGTTACATTGAATATTTGCTTCACCAAATTCTGAACAGATGTTTTTGGTGAGCATTTTTAATCCACCTTTAGCGGAGGCATAACCCACCACAGTTTCACGGCCTAATTCACTCATCATTGAGCAGATGTTGATGATTTTACCGTGTCCTTTTTTGATCATAGAAGGCAATACGGCTTTCGACATAATGAATGGGCCAGTCAAATCGATGTCGATAATTTTACGGTAGTCTGCTGCGGTGGTTTCTAGCATTGGGATACGTTGGATAATCCCCGCATTGTTTACTAAAATATCAATCACGCCCACTTCGTTTTCAATTTTAGCGACGTGTTCTTTTACCGCATTTTCGTCTGTTACATCAAATAAATAACCCTGTGCATCAATGCCTGCTTCTTTATAGGCAGCGAGACCTTTTTTGAGGTTTTCTTCATTTACATCATTGAATACAATTTTTGCGCCTGCCTGACTGAGTGCTGACGCGATAGCAAAGCCGATACCGTATGATGCCCCTGTAACTAAGGCGATTTTACCTTTTAATGAGAATTGCTCTAAAATATTTGACATAGTTGCTCCTTAAACTCCTTAAAATGAGGTTGTCATTGAAACTTAATTGTTGGGTTTTTGATTTTAAAATTATTAAACCATTATTTCAATTTTATTATAGCGAATTATGAGAAATAGAATGTGATGTAGTTCACATTTTTGTGAATTGTGCCGAATTTTTATGCCTTATGAGGTTTTTGATGAAAAAATTGAGTGAATAATCAGCGATTTTATTTTTGAACTCTGTTTTTTGTTTAATCTCTCCTCACTCTTTTTAGTCAGTGAATTAAATGTTGAATAATAAAGTGCGGTAATTTTTTTAAAAGTTTTTAAAAATAGAGGTTTTTTTAATTTTTTATTCTCTTTTTTATCCTAATTGTTCTCTCTTTATATAAAATCTATTAGAATGCAGTCTTTCATTATGAGGAGAAATTATGATTGAGCAAATTATCAGCAACGTGGAACACGCTTTAACGTGGTTTGTCGAAACATTTGATGGCCCTCTTTGGGATATTACCGTAATTACCCTTTTAGGTGTCGGCATTTTCTTTACCGTGACGACGGGGTTAGTGCAGTTACGTTTATTTCCACAAAGTTTACGTGAAATGTGGTTTGGGCGCGCTTCTACGGGGGATTCTTTAACCCCCTTTCAAGCCTTTGCAACAGGGCTAGCGAGCCGTGTGGGCGTAGGGAATATTGGCGGTGTTGCCACAGCAATTGCGATTGGTGGTGAAGGTGCGGTGTTCTGGATGTGGGTAACGGCGTTGATTGGTATGTCCAGTGCAGTGGCAGAGTCGTCTCTTGCTCAATTATATAAATTAAAAGATAAAGATGGGGTGAGCCGCGGTGGACCTGCTTATTATATTGTGCAAGGCTTAAAATCTCGCTGGCTGGCAGCGTGTTTTGCTATTGCGTTAATCTTTACCTTTGGTTTTGCCTTTAATGCGGTGCAATCTAATGCCATTGTTGAAGCAACAGGTAATGCGTGGAAATGGAATCCAAATTACGTAGGAATTGGCTTGGTGATTTTAACCGCCTTAATTATTTTTGGTGGGGTGAAACGTATTGGTAAAGTATCGGCTCGTATTGTACCGATAATGGCACTGTTCTATTTAATTATGGCGGTAATCATTATGGGAATGCATATTGAAATGATCCCAACTGTGATTGCTAACATTGTGCATAGTGCCTTCTCTTTTGATGCAATGGCTGGCGGTATGTTTGGGGCGATTTTCTCTAAAGCAATGCTAATGGGAATTAAACGTGGTTTATTTTCTAACGAAGCAGGTATGGGATCGGCGCCAAATGCGGCGGCCACTGCGGATGTTAAACACCCGGTAAGCCAAGGGTTAATCCAAATGCTTGGCGTGTTTGTTGATACCATTATTGTGTGTTCTTGTACGGCTATCATCATTTTGCTATCAGACAATTACGGTGGTGAAACGCTGAAAAGTATTTCCCTTACGCAAAATGCTTTACAATATCACGTGGGTGAATTTGGTTTGCATTTCCTTGCTTTTATCTTATTGCTATTTGCATTTTCTTCTATTATTGGTAACTATGCCTATGCAGAAAGTAATATCCGTTTCCTCAAAAATCGCCCTGTAGTGGTGTTTCTTTTCCGCTTAGTGGTGTTATTTTTCGTGTACTTTGGTGCAGTGAATTCAGGGAATGTGGTATGGAGCTTCGCCGATACGGTAATGGCCGTGATGGCATTAATTAACTTGGTGTCTATCGTGTTGCTTTCCCCGATTGTTTGGACATTATTAAAAGATTATCAACGCCAAATTAAAGCAGGCATTCGTGAGCCAGAATTTAAAATTGAAGAACATCCCGCGCTTCTTAAACGTGGCGTAAATCCGGATGTTTGGAAATAATTATTGATGTAAGTATGAGGTTGTTTGATGTCAGCACAACACATTGAATTTCAAGAAAAGGTGCAAGCCTTGCTAAAACAGCATAAAGGTGAGCGAATTATTAGCTTTGAATATGAAAATCAGCGCTATTGGCTCAAACAACCTGAACAACTTAAAGGTGTCTGGCGTTTACTTAAACCGCAACCAAAAAAAGCTTTTCAAAACGAATTGAACACCTTGCAGTTTTTAGCCGAAAAAAAAGCACCCGTGCCACAATTAATGGCATTTGGCGAAGATTTTTTAGTACTAAAAGATGCGGGTAAAACCATCAGTTATTGGGTGGATAAACCCGATCTCAGTTCAATGCAGAAGCTGGCTATTTTGGAAGATGGGGTAAAAGCCTTAACAGATTTGCATAAGAAAGGTTTGGTTCACGGTCGCCCAGCGCTACGTGATATGGCGTGGCACGAAGGCAAGGTACAGTTTATTGATTTTGAATCCCGTTCTAATCAGACGAATTTAAATTGGCAAAAAGTACGAGATAGCCTTATTTTTATTCACAGTCTTGGGCGTTCAGATAGCATTTCTGATGAGCAAATGCGTTTAGTCATCGAGAAATATCAACAATACTGTGAACCTGATAGTTGGCAACGAACGGTTTCTTTTTTGCGAAAAAACCGTTGGCTGTATTATTTATTGTTACCTTTTAAGCCTATTGCAAGAATGGATCTTATTGCGATTTATCGTTTATTTGAAAACACCTTAAACAACTAAGTGCGGTGCTTTTTTACAAGTTTTTTTGATAAAGCCTTGCTATTTGTTTTTCTATAGGTATAATACGCCACATATTTCGGACGCGGGGTGGAGCAGCTTGGTAGCTCGTCGGGCTCATAACCCGAAGGTCGTTGGTTCAAATCCAGCCCCCGCAACCAATTCATAGAAAGTTCAGTAAAAAGAACCCCAATTTTGGGGTTTTTTTGTACGAGCAATTTAGATGTAGAACTGGGCTGATAGCCCTTTTTTTACGTCCTAATTTTGTGTAGGAGGCGTTAATTGGCAACATTAGAAGAAAAATTATCTGATTTACTCAAGGATTCTGTACAGGATTTAGGCTGTGAACTTTGGGGAATTGAGTGCCAGCGTATGGGAAGATTTTTAACCGTGCGTTTATATATTGATAAAGAAGGTGGCGTAACCGTTGATGATTGTGCTGATGTGAGCCGTCAGGTCAGCGCGATTTTAGATGTGGAAGATCCGATTGCGGATAAATATAACCTTGAAGTCTCTTCACCGGGGCTTGATCGTCCATTATTTACCTTAGCGCAATATGCTCGCTTTATTGATCAAGAGATTATCGTGCATTTACGTATTCCTGTATTAGAACGCCGTAAGTGGCAAGGAAAATTAGCGCATATTGAAAATGATATGCTGACGTTAATGGTTGATGGACAGCCTCAAGTATTGGTATTTGGTAACATTCAAAAAGCCAATGTGGTACCTAAATTTTAAGTTTATATAGGAAGAAAAGAAAAAATGAGTAAAGAGATTTTATTAGCTGCGGAAGCAGTATCAAATGAAAAATTGTTACCTCGTGAGAAAATTTTTGAGGCTTTAGAAAGTGCGATTGCTCTCTCTACGAGAAAAAAATATGAACAAGAAATTGATGTGCGTGTAGTGATCGATCCAAAAACGGGTGAATTTGATACATTCCGCCGTTGGTTAGTGGTGGATGAAGTAACCAATCCAACAAAAGAAATCACCCTTGAAGCGGCACAATTTGATGATCCTAATGTACAGGTTGGGGATTATGTGGAAGATCAAATTGAATCTGTGGCGTTTGACCGTATTACAATGCAAACCGCACGCCAAGTGATTAGTAGCAAAATCCGTGAAGCGGAGCGTAACAAAATCGTTGAGCAATTCCGTTCTAATGAGGGCGAAATTGTGACGGGAACGGTGAAAAAAGTAAACCGTGAAAATATTATTTTAGATTTAGGTCAGCAAGCGGAAGCGGTGATTTTGCGTGAAGATATGTTACCGCGCGAGAATTTCCGCCCGGGTGATCGTGTGCGTGGTGTGTTATACCGTGTTAGCCCAGAAAGCAAAGGCGCACAGCTTTTTGTTACCCGTGCAAAACCTGAAATGATTATTGAATTATTCCGCATTGAAGTGCCTGAAATCGGTGAAGAGCTGATTGAAATCAAAGGTGCAGCACGTGATCCGGGTTCGCGCGCTAAAATTGCTGTAAAAAGCAATGATAAACGTATTGATCCTGTTGGGGCTTGTGTCGGAATGCGCGGTTCACGCGTGCAGGCAATTACCAATGAATTAGGCGGAGAGCGTGTTGATATTGTGTTATGGGATGACAATCCAGCTCAGTTTGTGATTAATGCAATGGCACCGGCGGATGTGACGTCTATTGTTGTTGATGAAGATAATCATTCTATGGATATTGCGGTTGAAGCGGAAAACTTGCCACAAGCCATCGGACGTAATGGACAAAATGTACGTCTAGCCAAACAACTGACAGGTTGGACATTAAATGTAATGACCACAGAAGAGCTTAATGAAAAACATCAAGCTGAAGATAATAAAGTGCTTAAACGCTTTATTGAGGCATTAGAAATTGATGAAGAATTTGCTCAAATCCTTGTAGAAGAAGGGTTCACTAGCTTAGAAGAACTTGCTTATGTTCCAGTTAATGAATTAACAGCAATTGATGGGTTAGAAGATGAAGATCTTGTTGAGGAATTACAAACTCGAGCTAAAAACGCCTTGACTGCTGCGGCATTAGCGGAAGAAGAAGCGTTAAAACAAGCGCATATTGAAGATAAATTATTAAATCTTGAAGGAATGAACCGCCATCTTGCGTTCAAATTAGCAGAAAAACAAATCACGACCTTAGAAGAATTAGCGGAACAAGGTGTGGATGATTTAGCCGATATTGAAGAATTAAGTGCCGAACAGGCCGCAGATTTAATTATGGCGGCACGTAATATTTGTTGGTTCAGTGAAGAATAAAGAAGGGTGTAAAAACTATGGTAGATGAAGTCAAAAAATCGGATGCACCGAAAAAATTAAGCATACAACGCCGTACTAAAACCACGGCAAATACCACCACAAGTACTGGTAAAAATAAAACAGTACAAGTAGAGGTACGCAAAAAACGCACTGTTCCAACAGAAGCTGCAATTCGTGCGGAAGAAGAGGCTCGCTTAAAAGCAAAACAAGAAGCTGAGAAGAAAGCGGCTGAAGAGAAAGCAGCCGCAGAAAAAGCACAGAAAGAAGCTGAAAAAGCGAAAAAAGAAGCGGAAAAAGCAGAGCAGGAAAAACGTCAGGCTGAACAAAAAGCAAAAGAAAATGCGGATAAAACCGCAAAAGACAGCGCGAATAAAGCAATTAATGAAGAAAAAGAACGTCTTAAAGCCGAAGAAGCAGAGCTTCGCCGTAAAGCGGATGAATTAGCACGTCAAAAAGCAGAAGAGCAAGCCCGTAAAGCGGCAGAAGAAGCGAAACGCTATGCGGATTTAGCAAGTGCGGATGAAAAAAATGAAATTTCTGAAGATTATTCAGATTATCATCTGACTTCAAGCTATGCGCGCGAAGCAGAAGACGAAGAAGAGCGCCGCAATGAAAATCGTGGTCGTGGTAAAAATAAAGTTGTCAAAGCGAAAAAAGGCGGACGTGAAGACGACAACAACAAAAATGAGCGTGAATCAAATCGTCGTAATCAAAAAGACATTAAAGGTGGCAAAGGCGCGAAAGGTAAGCAAGGCAAAAAAGGTAGTAGCTTACAACAAGGCTTCACCAAGCCCGCAGCACCAGTAAACCGTGATGTGGTGATTGGGGAAACCATTACCGTCGCGGAACTTGCGAACAAAATGGCAGTGAAAGCCACTGAAATCATCAAAACAATGATGAAAATGGGCGAAATGGTTACCATTAACCAAGTGATCGATCAAGAAACAGCACAGCTTGTAGCCGAAGAAATGGGACACAAAGTGATCCTACGCAAAGAAAATGAGCTAGAAGAATCTGTATTAGGCGATCGTGATGTGAATGCTGAAAAAGTAAATCGTGCGCCAGTGGTAACTATTATGGGACACGTTGATCACGGTAAAACTTCCTTACTTGACTACATTCGTAAAGCCAAAGTGGCAGCTGGCGAGGCGGGTGGGATTACCCAACACATTGGTGCTTACCACGTTGAAACAGATGATGGCAAAATGATCACTTTCCTTGATACCCCGGGACACGCCGCCTTTACCTCAATGCGTGCGCGTGGTGCAAAAGCAACGGATATCGTCGTGCTTGTAGTTGCCGCAGATGATGGCGTGATGCCACAAACCATTGAAGCAATCCAACATGCAAAAGCAGCCGGTGTGCCAATCGTTGTGGCGGTGAACAAAATTGATAAGCCTGAAGCAAACCCAGATCGCGTGGAACAAGAGTTATTGCAACACGAAGTAATTGCAGAAAAATTTGGTGGCGATACCCAGTTTGTTTATGTTTCTGCGAAAAAAGGAACAGGGGTGGATGAATTACTTGAAGCCATCTTATTACAATCTGAAGTGTTAGAACTCAGTGCCGTGAAAGATGGAATGGCAACTGGGGTGGTGATTGAATCATATCTTGATAAAGGTCGTGGTCCAGTCGCAACCATCTTAGTTCAATCAGGAACATTACGCCGTGGTGATATTGTGCTTTGTGGTTTTGAATATGGCCGTGTACGTGCAATGCGAGATGAAAATGGTAAAGACATTTCAGAAGCAGGCCCATCAATTCCAGTAGAAGTATTAGGCTTATCTGGTGTGCCATCTGCGGGTGATGAAGCCACTGTGGTACGTGATGAGAAAAAAGCCCGTGAGGTGGCATTATATCGTCAAGGTAAATTCCGCGAAGTGAAATTAGCCCGTCAGCAAAAAGCGAAGTTGGAAAATATGTTCAGCAATATGGCAGAAGGCGATGTGGCAGAATTGAACGTTATTGTCAAAGCAGACGTTCAAGGTTCGGTAGAAGCGATCGTTCAAGCCTTGCAAGAGCTTTCAACCGCAGAAGTGAAAGTGAATGTCGTTGGCTCTGGCGTGGGCGGAATTACCGAAACCGATGCAACTTTAGCTGCGGCATCTAATGCGATTATTGTTGGTTTTAACGTTCGTGCCGATGCGTCAGCACGCCGTATCATTGAAAATGAAAATATTGATTTGCGTTATTATTCAATCATTTATGAACTACTTAACGAAATCAAAGCAGCAATGAGCGGTATGTTACAGCCTGAATTTAAGCAAGAAATTATCGGTCTTGCAGAAGTGCGTGATGTATTCCGCCATCCGAAATTTGGTGCAATCGCAGGTTGTATGGTTACCGAAGGTGTGGTGAAACGTAATAATCCAATCCGTGTATTACGTGATAACGTGGTGATCTTTGAAGGGGAATTGGAATCTCTCCGCCGTTTCAAAGATGACGTCGCAGAAGTGCGTAATGGAATGGAATGTGGTATTGGCGTGAAAAACTACAACGATGTGAAAGTTGGCGACCAAATTGAAGTCTTTGAAGTGGTTGAAATTAAACGCTCAATTTAATGAATGAGAAAGTGCGGGTGTTTTTATCCGCACTTTTACTTAACACAATAAATGGGATAGGCTTTTCGTCATAGGTTACACCTTAAGCGAGGCAAGCATTATCCTCTTTTTATTTATAGGAAAAGGAAATGACAAGAGAATTTAAACGCTCAGATCGCGTAGCACAGGAATTACAAAAAGAAATTGCAGTCATTTTACAGCGTGAAGTCAAAGATCCTCGTATTGGAATGGTTACCGTTTCTGATGTAGAAGTATCGCGCGATTTGGCTTATGCAAAAGTTTTTGTAACCTTTTTATTTGATCAAGATGAAAGTATTATTGAAAGTGGAATGAAAGGGTTAGAAAAAGCTGCACCTTATATCCGTTCATTATTGGCGAAAGCGATGCGTTTACGGATCGTTCCTGAGTTACGTTTTATTTATGATCAATCTTTGGTCGAAGGAATGAGAATGTCTAACTTGGTGAGTGAAGTGATTCGTGATGATCAAAAACGCCACCAGCCAGAACCGCATAACCAAGAAGATGCCGACAAAAATAATGAGTAGAGCAAAAAATAAAGGTCGCCACATTCACGGAATTTTTTTGTTAGATAAGCCACAAGGGGCAAGTTCTAACCAAATTATGCAACAAGTGAAATGGCTTTTTCAGGCAAATAAGGCAGGGCATACAGGGGCGTTAGATCCCCTCGCTACGGGGATGTTGCCCATTTGTTTAGGTGAGGCGACCAAGTTTTCGCAATATTTGCTTGATTCTGATAAGCGTTATTTGGTCACGGCGAAATTGGGGGAACGTACAGATACCTCTGATGCAGATGGACAAGTGGTGCAACATCGAGAAGTGCGGGTGGAAATCTCAGAAATTTTGACCGCACTTGATCAATTTCGTGGCGAGATTATGCAAGTGCCGACAATGTTTTCAGCCTTGAAACATCAAGGGAAACCGCTATATGAATATGCGCGTGCAGGCATTACCGTGGAACGTGAACCACGTCTTATCACCATTTTTGAACTGAAATTTATTGATTACCAAGCTCCTTATTTAACGCTGGAAGTACATTGTTCTAAAGGCACTTATATTCGCACTTTAGTTGATGATTTAGGTGAAGTGTTAGGTTGTGGCGCACACGTAACGATGCTTCGCCGCCTTGCGGTGGCGGATTATCCTCAGCAAGCGATGATGCGCTTAGAAGATCTTAACGCCTTAAGCGAACAGCAGGATTTAAGTTTGCTAGATCAGCATTTATTACCTATCGACAGTGCGGTGAAATCCTTACCCGCTTTGCTTTTAACTGCTGAGCAAAGCCGAGCCGTAGGCTTTGGGCAACGTGTGAAGTTTGATAATCCACAACAGATTTACGGACAGGTGCGGTTATTTTCTGATAAACATCAGTTTTTAGGTGTGGCAGAAGTGGATAAAAATAACGTTATCCGACCAAGCCGAATGGTCGCATTAGATTTATTATAAAGATTAAAGGGGCAAACGCCCCTTTTTTATTCGTTTTGATTTTATTTGGAAAATTATTCCACTTTAACAATCCAACCTTCAGGCGCTTCAATATCACCAAATTGAATACCGGTCAGTTCGTTATAAAGACGTTGGGTGATTTCGCCAACTTCTGTTTCTGAATAGAAAACGTGGAAGTTATCGCCATATTGAATACCGCCAATTGGCGTAATCACTGCCGCAGTTCCGCAAGCCCCAGCTTCTTTGAATTGGTCTAATTCATTAATATAAATATCCCCTTCAAGGGTGTCTAAACCAAGACGTTCTTTTGCCAAATAGAGCAGAGAATATTTCGTGATACTTGGTAAAATTGATGGGGAAAGCGGGGTAATAAACTTATTATCTTTCGTGATAGCAAAGAAATTTGCTGAACCCACTTCTTCAATTTTAGTGTGAGTGGCAGGATCAAGATAAATACAGTCGCTAAAATTGCGTTGTTTCGCTAATTTACTTGGATAAAGACTGGCCGCATAGTTTCCGCCCACTTTAGCCGCGCCAGTACCTTGTGGGGCTGCACGATCGTAGTCAGAAACGATAAAATTAGTTGGTTTCATCCCCCCTTTAAAGTATGCCCCTACTGGGCTACAGAAAATAGAAAAGATGTATTCTTTTGCAGGGGTTACGCCTACATTATCTCCCACGCCAATCACAAATGGACGTAAGTAAAGTGTTGCTCCTGTGCCGTAAGGGGCAATCCAAGATTGATTCGCTTTGACAACTTGTTTACAAGCATCAATAAACATTTCAACAGGGACTTCAGGCATTAATAAACGCTGACAGCTTTTTTGTAAACGCTCAGCATTTTGATCTGGACGGAATAGATTTATTGAGCCATCTTTACAGCGATATGCTTTTAACCCCTCAAAGCATTGTTGTCCATAATGTAATGCGGTTGATCCCTCGCTAATATGAAGCACATTATCTTGGGTGAGTTCCCCTTTAGACCATTCTCCGTCTTTCCAGTGAGCAATATAACGATAATCCGTTTTGATATAGCCAAAACCAAGATTTTGCCAGTCAATGTTTTTTAGTGTCATTTTATTTCCTTATTAATGATGTTGTTACAACAGAATGGTTTTAATCTACACCATTATTTAAAACTTGCAACAATAAAAGTGCGGTTATTTTTGAATTTATTTTTTCTTAGAAAAAATACGATGTCTTCTTTATGGCTAACAAGGAAATCTATTTCGAGGAAAAGTGAAACTGTGGTAGGATCTCGCACATAAAAAAACACCGCTCAATCGAGCGGTGTCTAACCTAATTAGGTCAAAAAATATACAGGAAGTGAAATGAGTAACTAATCAGTTACTCTGTTCGGTTTCCCGAACTATGCAAACACAACATCATACTTAAGTCGAAACTCTTAACCAATAAGGAATTACCAATCATTAAGTATGTGCGTATTGTAGTGAGATGTACGGACGAGAACAAAGGATATTTTTTTATCCCTTGCATTAAAAAAACTAATAGATAAATCAGTCAGTTAGTATAACTGATTATTTTTCATTTGAGAAGAATTTATGTATAAACGTTTGCCTCCCTTGAATTCACTGAAAGCTTTTGAATGTGCGGCTCGCCATTTGAGTTTCACAAAAGCAGCGGATGAACTCTTTGTGACCCAAGCAGCAGTGAGTCATCAAATTAAATTATTAGAAGATTTTTTAGGCATTGAATTATTTAAACGTCAGCACCGAGCGTTAGTGCTAACTGAGTTAGGACAGATTTATTTCAAAGAAGTGACAGAGATTTTACGCCGTTTGTCTGAGGTTACGCAAAAACTAATGACGCAGAAAAATGAAAAACATATTGCGATTAGTGTACCCCAAACCTTTGGCATTCAGTGGCTTGTGCCTCGTTTAAGTGGGTTTAATGCCCTTTATCCAGATATTGAAGTTCGCTTGACAGGCGTGGATCAAGATGAAGGATTGCTGAACCGCGAAATTGATATTGCGATTTATTATGGACGTGGCGCGTGGGAAAATCTGCAAGTGGAAAAATTAGCAGAGGAAAATTTGCTCTTGCTTGCCTCACCAAAATTATTGGCTAAACAGCCGGTATATTCAGCAGATGATCTTAAAAAACATACGCTGATTCATATTCATACCCGTGATAACTGGCAAAATATGGCGAATCATTTACAATTAAAAGCGTTGGACATTCAGCACGGCCCTATTTTCAGCCATACTTTTATGGCCTTGCAAGCTGCCGTACACGGACAAGGCATTGTACTCGCTAACCGTGTGCTAGCTCAGCAAGAAATTGATCGTGGTACACTGCAAGTGGTGTTACCAATCCAACTCAAAGATCCAAAATCTTTTTATGTAGTTAATCAATTAGATAAAGCGAATGATGAGCAAATTCTCGCATTTCGCCAATGGATAATTAAAGAAATAAGAAACAATAATGAATAAACTTGCCTTATATTGCCGTATTGGCTTTGAAAAAGAACTTGCCGCCGAAATTACTGATAAAGCAGCCGAACGTGGTATTTTTGGCTTCGCCCGTGTTGAGCCAAATTCAGGTTATGTGATTTTTGAATGTTATCAGGCTGGTGAGGCGGATCGATTGGCACAAGAACTGCCTTTTGACCAACTGATTTTTGCTCGCCAAATGATTGTTGTATCAGATTTATTACAAGACCTCTCACCTGAAGATCGTATTAGCCCTATTTTATTGCAATATCAGCAAGATGAATTGGCGAAAAAACTCAAAAATAGCACCGAATTATTTGTTGAAACTGCCGACACCAATGAAGCAAAAGAATTGTCTGGATTTTGCCGTAAATTTACCGTACCTTTGCGTAATATTTTGAAAAAAGAAGGCTTTTTACAGGGCAAAGGCAATCATCAACATACCCTAACGTTGCACGTTTTTTTCTTGCAATCAACAGCGTGCTATGTAGGGTATTCTTACAACCATAATCATTCGCCATATTTTATGGGCATTCAACGGCTTAAATTCCCCGCAGAGGCACCAAGTCGCTCGACCTTAAAATTAGAAGAAGCCATTTTAACCTTTATTCCTAAACAAAAAGAAAGCCAATACTTAAATGAAAATCAGTATGCGGTTGATCTCGGTGCTTGCCCGGGAGGATGGACGTATCAATTGGTTAAACGTGGTTTATTTGTTTATGCGGTAGATCACGGCAAAATGGCAGCGAGCCTACACGAAACGGGTCGCATTGAACATTGTGCTGAAGACGGTTTTAAATTTCAACCACCGAAACGTCGCCGTATTGATTGGCTAGTATGTGATATGGTCGAACAGCCAAGTCGTATTGCGCAATTAATTACAAAATGGTTCATTAATGGGTGGTGCCAAGCCAGCATTTTTAATTTAAAATTGCCAATGAAAAAACGTTATGTAGAAGTGAAAGAATGCCTAGCAATGATTGAACAAGCCTTAGATCAACAAGGAATGAAATTCAAACTTAAAGCAAAGCATCTGTATCACGATAGGGAAGAGATCACCGTTTATCTCTATTTACTGCCTTAATTAAAGTGCGGTGGAAAATTTGCTAATTTTATCTTACTGAATAGCTTTAATGTTGTCTTAATTCAGTTTATAAACTCCCCCAAAGAAAATAAGCGTTTCTCTTAGTGGTAAAGAGGAACGCTTATTTGTTATTAATGGCTTTTTTAGTATTTAGAGCCTAAAGCCTTACCAACAGCTTCTGACGCTTTACTACTTGCTTCAATTTGCGCTCTTTGTACCGCACTATCTTTCGCTGAGTTTGCAATATTGCCTAATTCCTTTTGTAATTCTGCACAGCCTACAAGTGAGGTTGATACGATAGCCATTGCAGCAAAAAATAATTTGTTCAATTTCATATTAATATCCTTCTAAATAAAAAATAGTGATGAACGTTTAAGATAACACTTAAACCAATATAGTTTAATATTAAACTATATTGGTTTACAAGAGGTTTTTTCAATCGGTCATAATTCACCAAATGAAAATACCGAATGAAAAAGAAAAATTTAGTGAGAGATTGAAGCTAGCACTTGCAACAAAATATCCTAACACATTGAAAAATAGTGAAATTGCAACGAAATTTAATCTCCAGCACCCAAATGAGCCAGTGACACAGCAAGCGGTTTACAAGTGGTTAAACGGCTTAGCAATTCCTTCACTGGATAAAATTGATACCTTAGCAAATTGGTTAAAGGTAAAACCAATTTGGTTAAGGTATGGCGTGTCTGAACATACACAAATAGATACAATGAATGAAACTCTAGTTGAATTGATTTCTTCCTTATCTGAAAAGCAAAAACGAGCAATCTTACAGCTTATTTTGGCATTTCAAACGGGAGAGGAATAAGTAAACTTTTGCCCGTTTTTTGAACTAGAAATAACGTACGGTTTATTGTGTTCTTACACCAAAGTGCGGTGGAAAATTCATAAAAATTTCACCGCACTTCTTGCCTTTTAGCAAAATCCCCCTATAATTTAAAACTGTATAAAAAAACAGTGGTGATGTGATGGATATTTCAGAATTACTTGATGGATTAAATGATAAACAACGTGAGGCAGTCGCCGCCCCCTTGGGCAACTACTTAGTGTTAGCTGGCGCGGGTAGTGGTAAAACGCGAGTGCTAACTTATCGTATTGCTTGGTTGATTGCGGTAGAGCAAATTTCTGAAGGCAGTATAATGGCAGTCACCTTTACCAATAAAGCCGCTGCAGAAATGCGTCATCGAATTGAGCAAACATTGGCGAAATATTCATCACAACGCATAATGGGAATGTGGACTGGCACATTTCATAGTATTGCACACCGTCTATTACGCGCCCATTATGCGGATGCTGGGCTACCACAGGATTTTCAAATTTTAGATAGTGATGATCAGCAACGTTTGATTAAACGCTTGATTAAACTACATAATATTGACGAAAAAGCGTATCCGCCGAAACAGGCTTGCTGGTATATTAATAACAAAAAAGAAGAAGGTTTGCGTCCGCATCAACTTGATGATGAGGGTGATATTCAAGAACGCACTTGGATTAAAATTTATCAAATTTATCAAGATGCTTGTGATAGAGCGGGCTTGTTAGATTTTTCTGAATTATTGTTGCGAGCGTATGAATTGTGGCTGAAAAAACCATTAATTTTGCAACGTTATCAGCAGCGTTTTTCGCATATTTTGGTGGACGAGTTCCAAGATACCAACAAAATCCAATATGCGTGGATCAAATTATTGGTGGGAGAAACGGGTAAAATAATGATCGTAGGCGATGACGATCAGTCTATTTATGGCTGGCGTGGCGCACAAGTTGAAAATATTCACCGTTTCTTAGAAGATTTTCATAATGCACAAACCATTCGCCTTGAGCAAAATTATCGTTCTACGGGCAATATTCTCAACAGTGCCAACCATTTAATTGCGAATAATAGTAACCGTCTTGGTAAGGATTTATGGACGGAGGGGGAGCAAGGCGATCCTGTTGGGATTTATGCCGCCTTTAATGAAATTGACGAAGCTCAGTTTGTGGCAAGCCAAATCAAAATCTGGCTCGATGATGGTGGAAAATTAGATGATTGTGCGATTTTATATCGTAGTAATAGCCAATCTCGTGTTATTGAAGAAGCCTTAATTCGCGCCCAAATTCCTTATCGAATTTATGGTGGATTGCGTTTCTTTGAACGGCAAGAAATTAAAGATGCCTTAGCGTATTTACGTTTGATCTCCAATCGCTTTGATGATGCCGCCTTTGAGCGAGTGATCAACACACCAGCTCGAGGGATTGGCGATCGAACCTTAGATGTGTTACGTCAATTAACCCGTGAGCGACAAATTACCCTATGGCAAGCCATTCAAGTTGCCATTCAGGAAAATATGTTAGCAGGACGGGCAGCAACCGCTTTATTGCGTTTTACGGAATTAATTAATTCCTTACAACAAGATAGTGCAGAAATGCCACTATTTGCACAAACTGATTTTGTCATTAAACACTCAGGCTTGTATGAAATGTATAAGCAGGAGAAAGGTGAAAAAGGTGAAGTGCGGATCGAAAATTTGGAAGAACTGGTGAGTGCAACTCGAGAATTTATTAAACCAGATGAAGCGGAAGAAATGACAGATTTAATGGCATTTCTCACCCACGCCTCTTTAGAGGCTGGGGAAGAACAGGCCTCAGCCCATGAATCAAGTGTACAAATGATGACATTACATTCCGCCAAAGGGTTAGAATTTTCACGCGTCTTTATGGTTGGGGTGGAAGAAGGTTTATTTCCAAGCTTCCGTTCTTTTGAAGAACCAGGGCGTTTAGAAGAGGAACGCCGTCTGGCTTATGTTGGCATCACCCGAGCCAAGCAAAAACTCACCATTAGTTATGCGGAAAGCCGCCGATTATATGGCAAAGAAGAACGCCATATTCCCTCTCGTTTTATTGAAGAATTACCAAAGGATTGTATTCAAGAAGTGCGTTTACGAGGCACGGTGACGCGTGCGTATAACCGTGCTGCCGTCGGTTCGTTAAATAGCCATAAAGCCAAAAATGATAGCGAATGGCGAATGGGACAAAAAGTTAGACACGCTAAATTTGGTAATGGCACAATTATTAATGTGGAAGGTGAAGACAATAACACCCGACTACAAATCGCTTTTCAAGGAGAGGGGATTAAATGGCTGATTGCGGCATTGGCGAAGCTAGAGAAGTTATCCTAAACACAAATTAAAAATTCACTAAAAAGACACCGCACTTTGTTTTTTATGAGTTTATATCATTCTCTAACATCAAAGTGCGGTATTTTTTATGCAATTTTGAGCTGGAATATAATCAGTAAAGGATTGATGAATTGTTACCTTTTTGTTAAAAATAGATGGGTTCAAGAAGCGTAGGTAAATTTTTCTATATGATAAAAATTTATCTGTTTTTTGGATTTGGGATTATGAACAGAGAATAGTTCATTAATCAAATATTGCTATAAATTAGAACTATTAGGAAGGTAACAACATTATGCATTTTCGTAAATCTCTTATCGCTGCATTGTTAGCGGTACCTTTTTCTTTATCTGTGGTTTCTTTGCCAGCTTATTCTACAGAGACAACACAACAATCGATTTTAGCCGCACAGCGCTATGATCAGAGTAAGGATATTTTCCACCCTGTATATGCCAAAAATGGAATGGTGGTCACAGAGCAACATTTAGCAACCCAAGTTGGTTTGGATATTTTACGTCAAGGAGGTAACGCTATTGATGCGGCAGTTGCCGTAGGATTTGCATTAGCCGTCGTATTACCTAATGCTGGTAATATTGGTGGCGGTGGTTTTATGGTGCTACACGATGCAAAAAGTGGTGAAAATATTACCATTGATTTTAGAGAAATAGCTCCACAAAAAGCATATCGGGATATGTATTTAGATGAAAAAGGGGAATTAGTGGATGGTAAATCTTTATTTACTCATTCCGCTGTAGGTGTTCCAGGAACGGTTGCGGGATTATTGTTAGCATTAGAAAAATGGGGAACGTTATCCCGTGAGCAAGTTATCGCTCCAGCAATTAAATTGGCTGAACAAGGCTTTGTTATTAGTCCAACGTTAGCGGCAACATTAGAAATTGAGAAAGAGAACCTAGGAAAGTGGCAAAGTACAAAAGCAATCTTTTTTAATCAGGAGCAGCCACTTACCTTTGGTGATAATTTAGTTCAACAAGATTTAGCAAATTCTTTACGCCTTATTGCTAAAGAAGGAAAATCTGCTTTTTATGAGGGAGAAATTGCTCAAAAAATTGTACAAGAAATGGAAAAACACGGAGGCTTAATTAGCCTTGATGATCTGAAAAATTACAAAGCAGTAATTCGTAAGCCAATTGAGGGTGAGTATCGGGGGTATAAAGTTGTAACGATGCCACCGCCAAGTTCGGGAGGTGTGCATTTAGTTCAGTTGCTGAATATTTTATCCCATTATCCAATGAAAGAATTTGGTTTTAATAGTGCTAAATCTATTCATCATTACGCTGAGGCTATGAAATTAGCTTATGCAGATCGTGCAACTTATCTAGGTGATCCTGATTTTGTTAAGGTGCCTATAACAGGAATTACCTCAAAAGCTTATGCAAATGAGTTGGTGAAGAAGATTAATCCAGAAAAATCAACACCAGCTACTCAGATTAAAGAAGGAAACCCAATCCCTTATGAAAGTGATCAAACAACCCATTATTCAATTATGGATAAGCAGGGAAATGCAGTAGCTGTAACTTATACACTTAATCTTAATTTTGGGTCAGGTATTGTGGCAGAAGGAACAGGGATTTTATTAAATAATGAAATGGATGATTTTTCGGCGAAACCCGGTGTTCCTAATGCTTTTGGTTTGATTGGTGGTGATGCAAATGCTATTCAGGCGGGAAAACGTCCATTGTCTTCAATGACGCCAACAATCCTATTAAAAGAAGGTAAACCTTGGTTGGTTACAGGAACGCCCGGTGGAGCGAGAATCATTACAACGGTATTACAAAGTATTACTAACGTGATTGATTATGGAATGAATCCTGCCGAGGCGATTACTGTTCCTCGTGTTCACCACCAATGGCAACCAGATCAACTGCGTATTGAAGAAGGCATTAGCCCTGATACTATTAAGCTGCTTAAACAAAAAGGTTACGATGTGGTCACAAAAGCGACAATGGGGCGTGAGCAAGTTGTTCAAGTAACTGAAGGGGGATTCTATGGTGCTTCGGATCCTCGTAATCCAGATGGCGCGGCAATGGGATATTAACGTTTTTATTGTGTAACTTGTGAAGCTGACCTCATTACGAAGTCAGCTTTTTTTATGCAATATGTAATTGCTTAGAGCGAATGTTTGTAAGGCAGTAGGAGCAATATTTCCCCTCAATTAAAAAAAAGTGAGGGGCTTTTTGATTTGTCTTAAAAGCTGGAGTAAGCCACTAACTCATCAAGGTGCAAATTTTTATGACTAAATATAATCAACAAGTTAAATAATAAATCGTTATCTTAAGCATAACTAACATTTATTGCCGACTTGTCAGTATTTAGCCAAAATAACCTATAGAGGAGCATTAATTTTGTTATCTAATTTAAAGTTTGATTGGCAAAATTTCTTTTGCATAACAATGAAAGTTATGCTTTAATTTTTGAATAAAATTTCACTATATGTGATTAAATATTTATTTAGTGGTAATTATGGAAGGTCAATATGCCAATGATGTTTAAAAAATCAGTACTTGCTGTAATGTTAGGGGCTTTAGCTGCTGGTCAGCTTTATGCTGCCGAAGTGCCAGAAGGAACGCTTTTAGCGGAAAAACAAGAATTAGTATGGAATGTGGGGGCTAATCCAGCAACTTTAGATCCACAAAAAATAGAGGGCGTTGTTGAAACAAATTATGCTCAGCAATTATTTGAAACTTTAGTTATTTCTGATGAAAAAGGAAGGATAAAACCCGGTGCGGCAATTTCTTGGGAACATAGCAATGATTTTAAAACGTGGACCTTTCATTTACGTCCAAATGCAAAATGGTCTAATGGTGATCCTGTTGTTGCAGGGGATTTTGTGTATGCTTGGCAACGTTTAGCTGATCCAAATACCGCTGCACCTTATGCAACCTTTTTAGAATTTGTGCAATTAAAAAATGCTGCTCAAGTTGTATCAGGTAAGCTACCTGTAAGTGAATTGGGCGTTGAAGCAAAAGATGAGCATACTTTAGTCCTTCATTTGATAGAACCTGTTCCCTATGTTGATAAATTAGTTGAGTATATCGTACTTGCACCAGTAAATAAAAAAGTGATAGAGCAGTTTGGCAGTGAATGGACTAAACCGGGTAATTTAGTTGGAAACGGAGCATTTATTTTAAAATCAGCTGTGGTGAATGAAAAAACGGAATTAGAACGTAATCCATATTATTGGGATAATAAACATACTCGATTAGACAGGGTAACTTTATTACCTATTGTGTCTTCTTCAACTGATGTGGCTCGTTATCGTGCTGGTGATGAAGATGTGACTCATGGTGAAATGCCAATTGAATCTTATATAAAAATTAAAAATGATTTGCCTGATGAACTTTATCATACACCATTACTTTGTACTTATATGTATGAAGTCAATATGCAAAAATCACCATTTAATGATGTTAAGGTACGTAAGGCATTATCTTTGGCGTTAGAACGTAGCCTCTTAACGGATAAAGTATTACAACAAGGGCAGAATGTTACTTATAGCTTTACTCCAACGTTTATTAATGGAGGGGAAAAGATTACAAAACCAGAATGGGCTAATTGGTCACAAACACAGCGTAATCAAGAGGCAATGAAATTATTAAAAGAAGCTGGATTTGATAGCAACCATCCTCTGAATTTTAAGTTGTTGTACAACACTTCAGATAACTACAAAAAATTAGCCAGTGCAACACAAGCCATTTGGAAGAAAAATTTACAAGGTGTCGTAAATGTTACCTTAGAGAATCAGGAGTGGAAAACTTATCTCGATTCTTTACATCAAGGTGATTTTGAGGTTGCGCGAGTTAGATGGTGTGCAGATTATAATGAAGCGACGACGTTTCTGAATTACTATCTATCCAATAGCACAAATAATATCTCTTCTTATAAAAGTGCAGAATATGATAGATTGGTTTCTTCATCATTTAATGAGCCTATGGAAGAAAAAAGAGCAGAAATTTATGCGCAGGCAGAAAAAGTGTTAGAAAAAGATACCGCACTTATTCCTGTATATAATTATGTGTCTCCTCGTCTGATCAAACCTTGGGTAAAAGGTTTTGCGGTACAACATCCGGGGCAAAATTATTATCTAAAAGATGTTTATATTATTAAACATTAAGCGGTAGCCCAGAACCTATTACAGCAGCATTTTAAACTAATACAGCGAGACATTGTCTCGTTGTATTGTTTACATTATTTTCAGCATACGTTTTTTTGAAGCATTAAACCTACATCACTTTAGATAATACACATTTTTTTCGTTATTTTCATAAATGAAATGTGTCAATGAATCTCAAATAAGACAATTCCCAATGATTTCGCAATTTCTTATTTACAAGTTTAAAAAATTCCTTTATTAATTAAGACCATTTTATAAAAAAATCAGGAGTAAATATGCACACTTTATTTAAAAAATCATTACTGTCGGCATTATTAGGATTGTCTTTATCAGTAGGGACTGTAATGGCGGCGAATGTGCCAGAAGGCACGCAATTAGCGGATAAGCAAGAATTAATCTGGAATGTGAGTTCAAACCCTGCCACCCTTGATCCTCAGAAAATGGAAGGCGATGTTGAGGGGAATTATGCACGTCAACTATATGAAACATTAGTGATTTCTGATGCGAAAGGGCATATTATACCCGGTGCTGCGAGTTCTTGGGAACACAGTGACGACTTTAAAACGTGGACATTCCATTTACGCCCTGAAGCGAAATGGTCTAATGGCGAGCCGGTGATGGCTGGTGATTTTGTTTATGCTTGGCAACGTTTAGCTGATCCTAAAACTGCCTCACCTTATTCAAGTTTCCTTGAGTTCGTCAAATTAAAAAATGCCGATCAAGTGATTGCTGGCAAACTTTCACCCGCTGAGTTAGGTGTGGAGGCGAAAGACGATCATACGTTAGTGTTGCATTTAACGGAATCCGTTCCTTATGTGGATAAATTGGTTGAACATTATGTATTAGCGCCAGTGAATAAACACGTCGTAGAACAGTTTGGTGATAATTGGACAAAACCCGGGAATTTAGTTGGTAATGGGGCGTTTGTATTAAAATCCGCGGTGGTTAATGAAAAAGCGGAATTAGAACGTAATCCATATTATTGGGATAATGCACATACTGTATTAGAAAAAATCGTATTATTGCCGATTGAATCCGCTTCAATAGATGTCTCTCGTTACCGTGCTGGTGATGAAGATATGACAGGAAAAGAAATTCCAATTGAGCTTTATGCCAAAGTCAAAAAAGAGTTGGGCGATCAATTAACACACGCCCCGCAACTTTGTACTTATCTTTATGAAATTAACACCGCCAAAGCGCCATTTGATAACCCTAAAGTGCGTAAAGCTTTGTCTTTAGCGTTAGAGCGTGAAATTTTAACGGATAAAATCTTACAACAAGGTCAAAAACCTGCTTATATTTTTACCCCACCATTTATCAATGGCGCGGAAAAAATGGCAAATCCTGAATGGGCGAATTGGACACAAGATCAGCGTAATCAAGCTGCGCTTAACCTATTGAAAGAAGCGGGATTTGATAAATCACACCCATTAAATTTTAACTTATTGTATAACACCTCAGACAACCATAAGAAATTGGCGAGTGCAGCACAATCTATTTGGAAGAAAAATTTACAAGGGGTTGTGAATGTAACCCTAGAAAATCAGGAATGGAAAACCTATCTAGATACGCGTCATCAAGGCAATTTTGATGTAGCGCGTGCGGGTTGGTGTGCCGATTATAATGAAGCGAGTACGTTCTTAAATTATTATTTATCCAACAGTGCAAATAATACAGCATTCTATAAAAACGCTGCTTATGATGCCTTGATTGCTTCTGCATTTAACGCACAAAATGATGAACAACGTGCTGAAATTTATGCACAAGCAGAACAAACATTAGACAATGATACTGCACTGATCCCCGTTTATCATTATGTGCAGCCTCGCCTGATTAAGCCTTGGGTAAAAGGTTTTGCTTATGCACATCCTGCACAAAACTATTATTTAAAAGACGTTTATATTATTAAACATTAATCTTTTTACACCCGCACATTGTTTACATTATTAAGTGCGGGTGTTTTTTTCGTTATTTTTATCTTTGTGGGATAACATTATGCTTAAATTAATTTTTCGCCGTATCTTAGAGGCGATCCCAACCCTATTTATTTTAATCACGGTTTCTTTTTTTATGATGCGACTTGCCCCCGGTAGTCCATTTTCCAGTGAAAAAAATTACCCCCCAGAAGTGATCGCAAATATTGAAGCAAAATATCACTTAAATGAGCCACTTATGGTGCAATATGGGATTTATTTGAAAGATTTAGCACACGGTGATTTTGGCCCTTCCTTTAAATATAAGGATTACACGGTTAATCAGCTTGTTGCACAATCTTTCCCTGTTTCCTTAAAGTTAGGTTTTTCTGCCTTTTTAATCGCACTGATATGCGGCATTTCTGCTGGCGTGATTGCGGCATTAAAGCAAAACAAGTGGCTAGATTATTTAATAATGACCTTTGCAATGACGGGCGTTGTTGTACCGAGTTTTGTCGTTGCGCCGTTGTTAATATTAATTTTTTCGATTACGCTGAAATGGCTTCCCTCTGGCGGCTGGGAAGGGGGACAGCTAAGTAATATTATCTTACCAATGATCGCGCTTTCTTTATCCTATATTGCCAGCATTGCTCGAATTATGCGTAGTTCAATGATTGAAGTATTGCATTCAAATTTTATCCGTACGGCAAAAGCGAAAGGATTACCGATGTCGCGTATTATCTTAAAACACGCGTTACGTCCCGCGTTATTACCTGTGATCTCTTATATGGGGCCGGCATTCGTTGGGATTATTACTGGATCAATGGTGATTGAAAGCATTTTTGTTTTGCCCGGAATTGGTCAGCTTTTTGTTAATGGCGCGTTAAACCGAGATTATTCTTTAGTACTCAGTTTAACCATTTTAGTGGGAACATTAACCATTGTTTTTAATGCCATCGTCGATATTTTATATGCGGTGATTGATCCGAAAATTCGTTATTAATGGAGTGCCAAAAAAATGATAAAAACAAAAGAAAATCAAGCACTGATGGAAAAATTGGGCGAGCAATTAGAACAGGTTGAAGGACGCAGTTTATGGCAAGATGCAAGACGTCGTTTTTTCCGTAATAAAGCGGCGGTGATGAGCTTGTTTGTGCTGTTTTTAATTTTACTTTTTGTCACCTTTGCGCCAATGTTAATGCCTTTTAGCTATGATGACACGGATTGGGCAATGATGGCTTCACCGCCAGATGTTGAATCAATGCATTATTTAGGCACAGACGGATTAGGGCGAGATCTTCTGGTTCGCCTTGCCATTGGTGGACGAATTTCCTTATTAGTAGGGATTGCCGGCGCATTTATCGCCGTTTTAGTTGGTACGCTTTATGGGGCAACAGCGGGTTATGTGGGCGGCAAAACCGATGCCATTTTAATGCGTATTTTAGAGATTTTATATTCTTTCCCTTTTATGTTCTTTGTGATCCTATTGGTGACCTTCTTTGGGCAAAATATTTTGCTTATTTTCGTGGCAATAGGAATGGTCTCTTGGTTGGATATGGCGCGTATCGTGCGTGGACAAACGCTCAGCCTCAAACGTAAAGAATTTATCGAAGCGGCGATTGTATGTGGCGTTTCGCCTCGGCAAATTGTATGGAGACACATCGTTCCAAATGTGTTAGGTGTTGTCGTGGTTTATGCCTCTTTACTCGTGCCGGGAATGATCTTATTTGAATCCTTTTTAAGCTTCTTAGGGCTAGGTACGCAAGAACCACTTAGTAGCTGGGGCGCATTATTAAATGATGGCGCAAAATCAATGGAAGCCACCCCTTGGCTATTGATTTTTCCAGCGGTTTTTTTAGTAATTACATTATTTTGTTTTAATTTTATTGGTGATGGCTTGCGTGATGCGCTTGATCCAAAAGATCGATAAGGTGAGAAAATGAAAAACGAAAAACACCCTCTCCTTGATGTACAAGATTTAAGAGTCACCTTCAAAACACCAGATGGTGAGGTTACCGCCGTGAATAATTTAACCTTTACCCTCAACGCTGGGGAAACTCTCGGTATTGTCGGGGAGTCAGGCTCGGGCAAATCACAAACTGCCTTTGCGTTAATGGGATTATTGGCGGATAACGGTAAAACCTCTGGTTCTGCTCGTTTTAATGGAGAAGAAATTTTAGGTTTATCCTCATCACAATTAAATCGCTTAAGAGCGGAGCAAATTGCGATGATTTTCCAAGATCCAATGACCTCGTTAAATCCTTATATGAAAATTGGCGAGCAGCTAACAGAAGTGCTGGTTTTACATAAAGGGTACAGCTATAAGCAAGCCTTTGAAGAATCCGTAAAAATGTTAGATGCGGTGAAAATGCCAGAAGCACGTAAACGAATGGCAATGTATCCGCACGAATTTTCTGGTGGTATGCGTCAGCGTGTTATGATCGCAATGGCATTATTATGCCGTCCAAAATTATTGATTGCCGATGAACCAACCACCGCCTTAGATGTAACAGTACAAGCACAGATTATGACCTTATTAAATGAGTTAAAACACGAGTTTAATACAGCAATTATTATGATTACTCACGATCTTGGTGTGGTGGCAGGGAGCTGTGATCAAGTGCTGGTGATGTATGCGGGAAGAACAATGGAATATGGCTCAGCGAAAGAAATTTTCTATCAGCCAACGCATCCTTACTCCATTGGTTTAATCAATGCAGTGCCACGCTTAGATTCTGAAGAAGATAAACTCTTAACGATTCCGGGCAATCCGCCGAATTTATTACATTTGCCAACGGGCTGCCCGTTTAGCCCACGTTGCCAATTTGCCACGGAACAATGTAAAGATAGCCCATTATTAGAGGAATTTGCACCAAATCGTTTACGCGCGTGTTTTATTGCCCCTACTCAGCTGCTAAGAGGAAATTAAGATGAAAAAATTATTACTTGAAGTCGAAGATCTTAGCGTACATTTCAACGTGCAAAGCAACGAAGGCTTTTTATTTAAGAAAAAGCAAACCTTGCACGCGGTAAACCACGTCTCGTTTAAATTATATGAAGGAGAAACCTTAGGCGTGGTAGGTGAGTCTGGTTGTGGAAAATCCACCCTTGCTCGTTCGATTATTGGTTTGGTGAAATCCGCAGGTGGCAATATTTTGTGGCTAGGTAACGATCTCAGCCAACAAAGCGAAAAACAGTGGCACAGCACGCGTAAAGATATTCAAATGATTTTCCAAGATCCCTTGGCATCACTCAATCCAAGAATGACGATTGGAAATATTATTGCTGAGCCACTGAAGATTTACTTCCCGCATTTATCTGCACAAGAAGTCAAAGAGCGTGTGCAAGCAATGATGTTAAAAGTAGGCTTATTGCCAAATTTAATTAACCGCTATCCACACGAATTTTCGGGCGGTCAGTGTCAGCGTATTGGCATTGCTCGTGCATTGATTATTGAGCCTAAACTGATTATCTGTGATGAACCTGTTTCTGCTCTTGATGTTTCCATTCAAGCACAGGTGGTCAATTTACTTAAATCGTTGCAAAAAGAAATGGGGTTATCACTGATTTTTATTGCACACGATTTAGCGGTGGTAAAACATATTTCTGATCGCGTTCTGGTGATGTATTTAGGTAATGCAGTGGAGTTGGGGACTTATGACAAGGTCTATCACGAAACCAAGCATCCTTACACCAAAGCGTTGATGTCTGCTGTGCCAATCCCAGATCCAGATTTGGAACGAGGTAAAAAAATTCAGCTACTCGAAGGTGATCTCCCTTCCCCGATCAATCCCCCTTCTGGTTGCGTGTTTCGTACTCGTTGCCCATTAGCGGATACAGAATGTACATTAAGCAAACCGCGTTTAACGGGGAATAATCAGCATTTGGTTGCTTGCTTTAAAGTATAACTGTAGCAGTTGAAATTAAAGTGCGGTATTTTTTTAATAGATTTTTTATTGTAAAAATCAAAGAAAAAGCACCGCACTTAATGATCGGATTAGTTTAAATATTTAAATACCTTGATAACCTTTACAACTCCAGCCACATTGCGAGCAATCTCTGTTGCGGCATCGGCTTGTTGTTGAGTGAGGTTTCCCATTAAGAACACTTCACCGTTTTCAGTGATGACTTTGACATCGGTGGCTTTTACCCCTGAATTGACAAAGAGTTTGGATTTAATTTGGGTGGTGATCCAGCTATCTTGACTGATTTGTCCAAGAGAGATAGGGGAACCTACTCGCAGTTCATTATAAACTTCAGAAACATTATCAACACCTTTGGCAAGCCCTGTGGCAATTTCTTTTAGATTTTCATTTGGCACTTGCCCGATAAGTAGAATCCTTCCGCCATATGAAACCACATTGATTCGAGCTTCGCTATCAAGTTGTTGATCTTTATTAATGGCGTGTAGAACTTTTTCTTCAAGGGTTTCATCATCAACCTGTGTTCCCACTGTTCTTGGATCGGTGGCGACTTTTGTTGCTACGGCTGTTGCTCCAACAATACCGGCAACTGTGGCGCTAACGCAGCCTTGTAGTAAGAATGCACTGCCGAGAATTAGGGCTAGTTTTTTTAAATTCCTTGTTTTCATTGTTGTACTCCTTTTGGGTTGTAAGCGGTTGAGTGCTAGGAATGAGAAAAAAGCGTGTGGTCAATTAACTCACAAATCGTATTAATAATAAAGAGATGATGCTCCAAAATACGGCTTTCTTTTACTGTTGGTGCGGTGATTTCCAAATCCTGTTCTGTCAGAAAGCCTTGAATATGATCGTTATTCGCGCCCGTTAATGCGATGACACTGATTTCTTTGTTTAGTGCGGAATTAATGGTATCTAGCACCATTTCTTCATTACCAAAAGGGGAAAATACCACCAACAGATCCCCTTGTTGTGCGACGGCATTAAATTGGCGTTGATAAAATTGCTGTTTAGGGCGATCGGCGATAATGGCGGAGCCAATCGCATTATCTAAACTCAATAGTACAGAGGGAAAGCTCGGGCGTTCTAATTCATAGCGATTGAGTAAATTCGCCACCAGAAATTGTGCATTGGCGTAAGATCGCCCTTGCCCGCAGACAATAATTTTATTGCCACGCAATAAGCAGGCGACGATGTTTTGCACGGCTTGAAAAATTGCATTGGGCAATAAGCTTGAGGCTGAAATCTGGGTTTGTATGCTTTCGCTATAAAGATCTTTTATTTTATCTAACATTGTGATTTATCAGGCTTATTCATCAAGAAAATTGGGAATCCATTGTAGGTCTTGTATTGTATTACCAAATGCCACTAAATCAAAACGACAATCGGTATCTTCGAGGCTACAATCTTGTTTAGCCAGCCACATATTGGCGGCATCTAACCATTTTTGCTGTTTTTGCCAATCTACGCTTTCCACCGCAGAGCCAAAAAAATCATTTTTTCTTTGCCGCACTTCGACAAACACAATGGTATCGCCATCTTGCATAATCAAATCAAGTTCACCACATTTAAAGTGTTGGTTGGCGGCAATAAATTTTAGCCCTTTGGATTGTAAAAAAAGGCGAGCTTGTTGCTCAAAGCTCGCCCCTTGATGACGTTTAGATTTAAACATAATTAATTGCTTAATACCACCACGGAGGCATTTTGGTATTGATACCACGTCATTTCTCGTTCGATATTACAGTTCGGACCCGCACTTAATTTACCGGTTAAACCGTTGATATTGAATCCCGGAACTTGACGTAATTCATTAAATTGATTGATTAACAACCACGCATCAGCACCCATAGCATATAAACGCATTAAGGAGTAATCACCATTGGTAACGCTTGCTACTTTTTTATATTGTGCAGAATCCACATCTTTAAAGAAAGGAATATCACTAAATTCTAACCCATCCATTAATAAGCGATATTCAGGCGTATTGTTTGAGGAATTACTGCGTGAACTTGCGAATAACTTCAGGTTAATATTGCTGTTATCAATTGCCAGTTTAATATCACTAAGCTGATTGTTCGTTGCCACAATATATAACGCTTGAATAGGTTGGCTTAAGCCTGATTGGAGCGTATAAGTGATGTCATCGGCATTATTATAAAATTTGATATTGGCATCTGTACCTGAAAGTTGTTGCCAGCGGGTGTTAAAGGCAGAGGCCGTACGGCGACCAAGATCGCTTTGTGGCACAATGATAAATGGGTTTTGAATACCTTGATCCCAAATGCGATTTGCGGCAGATTCAGCTTCGTCTTCAGGCGCTAAGCCATAATAGCAGAGCTGACCAATTGCTCGAGAATTTTCAGTAGAATTTAAGGTAAGCACATTTAGCCCTTGCAATAAGTCAGGGCGGTTGGTTAATTTATCTACATTTTGTTTTAACAACGGACCGACAATGGTATTAATTCCCTCTAGTTTGGCTTGTTCAATGATATTTTCCACTGGTGTAGCAAGGGTATCAAAAACTTTAACCTGAATATCCGAATTCCCTCTTGCATCATCAAATCCGCGTTTAATGGTGCTGCCAATGATCTGTGCATCGCCACTTAATGGAAGCAGTAGGGCAACTTGGTTTAATTGTGTTTGTTGGAAATTAAATAACCCTTGCAGTTCTGTTGGGAAGAGATAACTTGCGCTATGTCTTGGATAAGCCGCTTTCCAGCTTTGTAAGGCTTGGCTTAATTGTGCTGGGTGATTTAAGTTATCATTATATGCCTTAGCTAATGCTAACCAGCCACCTAATGCGGCACTGCCTTCTGCCGATGTGTTGTTAATTAAGCCACGGTTTGCATTGCGTAATAATGCCCAAGTGCGGTCATTATTTTCTTGTTTTCTTTGGCTGTCCGTTAATAGGGAATCAATTTGAATACGCGCTTTCACGGCATTCATAATTTGATTACGATTTTTTGCCACGCGTGCAACCACTTCATAGTAACGTGCTTTTTGCGAAGGGCTTAATAAAGCAAGATCAATCGCCTTTAAACGGGTATCCGCCGCTTTATTATTTCCTTTCACCGCCGCAATATGTGCTTCAATGATCGCTTTATCAAGTAGCTGTTCTTCATTGAGATCGTTTAATTCTGCTAACATCGCTTGAGCTTGAGGAATTTTATTCTCACGCACTAAAACACGCGCGGCAAGTAATTTATAGGTTTGTTGATCTTCAAGATTTTGCGTGCGTTGAATTTGATTGATGTAATATTCAGAACTGGCATTTGCATCGTTTTTCAGCATATTTGTGAAACTGTTTCCGAATAAATTGGTACAGCCTGCTAAGAGCAATGCAAATAAAAAAGGCATTAATTGATTTTTTAAATTAATGCGTTGTAATAGAATAGTCATAATTACTCCGTTGTTGAAAACAATCTCGGGGATCTTACTTATCTCAATAATTAAAATCAAATAAAAGAAGTAAAAATGGACAATTTAACTGGAATTTTATATATCGTGGCAACACCCATTGGCAATTTGCAGGATATTACGCAACGTGCCTTACAAGTGTTGGAACAAGTGGATTTAGTTGCCGCTGAAGACACCCGCCATAGTGGTTTATTGCTTAGCCATTACGGCATTAAAAAGCCTTTTTTTGCACTGCACGATCATAATGAACAACAAAAAGCCGATATTTTATGCGAAAAACTGTTGCAAGGGACAAGCATTGCATTAATTTCTGATGCAGGTACGCCACTGATTAGCGATCCGGGCTTTCATTTAGTGAGAAAGTGTCGCCAAGCGGGGATTAAAATCGTCCCAATTCCGGGTGCGTGTGCGGCGATTGCAGGGCTTTGTGCCTCAGGCATTGCGTCAGATCGTTTTTGCTTTGAAGGCTTTCTGCCTGCCAAATCCAAAGCGCGTTGCGATAAATTAGAAAATCTTGCAAAAGAAGACCGCACTTTGATTTTCTATGAATCCACTCACCGTATTTTAGATTGTCTTGCGGATATAGAAAAGGTGTTCGGTGCAGAACGTTATGTAGTGCTAGCACGAGAGCTGACTAAAACGTGGGAAACGATTTATGGTGATGAGATAGGGGCATTACGTCAATGGGTCAGTGACGATCCAAATCGCAGCAAAGGCGAAATGGTGCTGATTGTAGAAGGCAATGTGAAGTGCGAGGAGGAAAGTTTTTCACCACAAGCCATCAAAGCCTTAGCACTTATCGCAAAAGAACTTCCACTCAAAAAAGCCGCGGCTATTGTCGCCGAGCTTTATGGTTATAAGAAAAATGCGTTGTATCAGTTTGGGTTGGAGAATTTGTAACGTGATTTTCGTACAAATTTATTTTCCCTCAACCCTATAATCAACGGGGAATTTCGGTATAATGCCCAAGTTTATTATTACAGGATAAAGGTTATGAGCCAGTTTTTTTATATACACCCAGAAAATCCGCAGCCGCGTTTAATTAATCAAGCGGTGGATATGTTGAAACAAGGCGGGGTGATTGTTTACCCGACGGATTCAGGCTATGCCTTAGGTTGTATGCTCGGTGATAAGCACGCAATGGATCGCATTGTGCAAATTCGCCAGCTGCCAGAAAATCATAATTTCACTTTGGTGTGTAGCGATTTATCAGAGCTTTCAACTTATGCCACGGTGAACAATGTGGCGTATCGGCTGATTAAAAATAACACACCGGGGCGTTATACCTTTATTCTCACCGCCACGAAAGAAGTGCCACGCCGCTTAATGACATCAAAACGCAAAACCATTGGCTTACGCGTGCCAGATAATCAAATCGCGTTAGCCTTATTGAATGCCTTGGGCGAGCCGATTTTATCTTGTTCTTTAATGTTGCCCGGGGAAGAAGGTATTACCCAATCTGATCCTGAAGAAATTCGCGATCGTTTAGAACATCAAGTGGATTTAATTATTAACGGTGGCTATTTAGGACAAGCGCCGACAACCGTGGTGGATTTAACTGACAACACGCCAGTAATCTTGCGTGAAGGTAGTGGTTCAATTACGCCATTTATTTAATCTTTTCAAATTGTTAGACGCTTGGGAAAGCGACAAGAGGAAATATGAAATCAACATCTTATTCGCAACGCAATGCCACCAAAGGAATGCGTTTTGCTGAAAAAAATAACACTGAAAGAAAACGTACAGCCAAGCCTTTCGTATCAAACGTAGAAAGCAAAGAAAAAAGTGCGGTAAAAAAGACCGCACTTTCTGCGGCGCATAAAGTCGAAGGGGAAAAATTACAAAAAGTATTGGCACGTGCAGGACAAGGTTCTCGCCGTGAAATTGAAGCGATGATCGCCGCCAATCGGGTCAGCGTAAACGGCAAAATGGCAACACTCGGTGATCGCGTTGTGGTAAATGCGAATTTAAAAATTCGTATTGATGGATATCTGGTGAATTTACAACAAGCACAAAAAGAAGTGTGTCGTGTGTTGATGTATTACAAACCCGAAGGCGAACTCTGCACACGCCACGATCCTGAAGGCCGTGCCACCGTGTTTGATCGCTTACCACGTTTGACAGGTTCGCGTTGGATTGCTGTTGGGCGTTTAGATATTAATACCTCAGGTTTATTATTATTTACTACGGATGGCGAATTGGCGAATCGCTTAATGCACCCAAGTCGAGAAGTGGAACGTGAATATTCCGTGCGCGTATTTGGGCAGGTCGATGAAGCAATGATCGCCCGTTTACGCAAAGGGGTTCAGTTAGAAGATGGGCCAGCCAATTTCAAAGCCATTAAGCCAATGGGCGGGCAGGGGATGAATCAATGGTTTGATGTTACCCTAATGGAAGGGCGTAATCGTGAGGTTCGCCGTTTATGGGAATCGCAAGGCATTCAAGTGAGCCGTTTGATCCGTATTCGTTACGGCAATATTAAATTAATGAAAACCTTACCGCGTGGCGGGTGGGAAGAAATGGATCTCACCAATGTCAATTATTTGCGTGAATTAGTTGGGCTTGAACCAGAGACGCAAAGCAAATTAGATGTGACTAAACAACGCAGACGTGCCAAAACGGGGCAAATCCGCCGTGCTGTGAAACGTTATGCAGACATCAATAAACGTTATAAAAAAGCCTAAAAATGTAACAAAAAAGCACCGCACTTTAATCAAGGAGTGATGATGAAAATTCAGCAATTACGCTATATCGTTGAAATCGTAAATCAAAATTTGAATGTAACGGAAGCAGCAAATACCTTGTTTACCTCGCAACCGGGGATTAGCAAACAAGTGCGGTTGTTGGAAGATGAATTAGGCTTAGAGATTTTTGAGCGTAACGGCAAACATATCAAAGCACTTACCCCAGCGGGCAAAAAAATTGTCGCGATTGCGCGAGAATTATTGGTGAAAACCCAAAGCATTAAAGCCGTCGCAGATGAATATACGCAGCCTAATCACGGCGTGTTACGCATCGCCACCACCAACACGCAAGCGCGTTATATGTTGCCTTCTGTGGTAGAGCGGTTTTCCAAGAAATATCCTGATGTGAGCCTGCATATTCATCAAGGTTCACCCACGCAAATTTACGATGCCTTGCTTTCGGGAGAAGTGGATTTAGCGATCACCACGGAAGCGCAATATTTATTTGATGATTTGGTTCTATTGCCGTGTTATTTATGGAATCGTTCGGTGGTTGTAAAACCGGATCACCCTTTGGCAAAATGTAAACATCTCACTATTGAAGAATTAGGCAACTATCCACTGGTAACCTATACCTTTGGTTTTACGGGCGTTTCTGATTTAGATTATGCTTTTAACAGCGCAGGATTGTTGCCGAATATTGTGTTTACCGCGACCGATGCAGATGTGATTAAAACTTATGTCCGATTAGGCTTAGGGGTTGGCATTATGGCTTCAATGGCACACACGCCAGAAGATAACGATCTGGTTGCCATTGATGCCAGCCATATTTTCCGTTCGAGTATGACGCAGATTGCGTTCAAACATAGCATTTTCTTACGTAATTATATGTACGATTTTATCAATATGTTTTCACCGCACTTAACCCGCCCAATGGTGGAGCAAGCGGAGCGTTTACACGATAACAATGCGGTAAAAAAATTATTTGATGACGTGATGCTAGAAGTTCGCTAGTTTGTTACCGCCACTATTTAGCAATACGATGCAGGTGAATTTTGAAGGTAAAGGATATCCCTAAATAGAGATAAGGAGCATTTTATGAAAATTGTTTTTCTTGATAGCACAGCCATTCCAAAACACATTCCCATTCCACGCCCAAATTTTGAACATCAATGGGTGGAATATGCGCATACTTCACCAGAGCAAACCATTGAACGGGCGAAAGAGGCTGATATTGTCATTACTAGTAAGGTCGTGTTTGATCGCGAAACAATGAAACAGCTCCCTAAATTGAAATTAATTGCGATCACAGCTACGGGTACAAATAATGTGGACTTAGAGGCAGCCAAAGCACTTGGGATTGTCGTGAAAAATGTTACAGGTTATTCTTCTGTTACCGTGCCTGAACACGTTTTGGGTTTAATTTTTGCCTTAAAACACAGTTTAATGAATTGGTATAAGGATCAACTCAGTGCAAAATGGGCAAATAGCAAACAGTTTTGTTATTTTGATTACCCCATCACCGATGTAAAAGGCTCTACCTTAGGCGTTGTAGGCAAAGGCAATCTGGGGAAAGAAATCGGCCGTTTAGCTGAAGCCTTAGGAATGAAAGTGATTTATGCGGAACGCAAAGGGGCTACAACAGTGCGTGAGGGATATTTACCTTTTGAGCAAGTGTTACAAGAGGCGGATATTGTTACCTTACATTGCCCTTTAACGCCAGACACCACAAATTTGATCAATGCGGAAACCTTAAAATTAATGAAGCCGACGGCGTATTTAATCAATACAGGGCGTGGGCCTTTAGTGGATGAAAAAGCCTTAGTGGAAGCATTGGAAAATGGCACAATTGCCGCCGCAGCGTTAGATGTATTAGTGAAAGAGCCACCTGAGAAAGATAACCCACTTATTCAAGCGGCAACGCGTTTACCAAATTTAATTATTACCCCGCACATTGCTTGGGCATCGGATGGTGCGGTGGAAATTTTGGTGAAAAAAGTGACACAAAATATGGAAGAATTTGTCGCAACAGGCAAATAATTTTATTGCAGGACGACATTTCCCCTGTTCAGCAGGGGAAATTTTGATAAATATTTATGATGAATTTACCGATTTCTTTATTTATTGCCCTACGCTATTGGCGTGCGAAAAGTGCAGATCGCTTTGGGCGATTAGTCACCAATCTTGCGATGATGGGCATTGTGCTAGGCATTATGGCATTAATCATCGTGCTTTCGGTAATGAATGGCTTGGAAAATCAGCAAAAAAAACAAGTGCTTTCCACGATTCCCCACGCCATAATGACGCCAAAATCGGGGAATTTATCCCTTGCTGCGCCCATTCCCACAATGCCAGCTTTCGTACAGCGAGCGATTCCTATTAATACCACGAATGTCATTTTGCAAGCGCCACAGGGCGTGAGTGCAGGACAAGTGATCGGTATTCAACACTTTTCTGATGATCCCTTATTAGCACATTTTCAGGCGCAGACTTTTGAACAATTATTGCCAGCAGGTGAATTTAAATTGCTGATTGGTGCGCAATTAGCACAAAAATTGCATTTACAGATTGGTGATAAAGTGCGTTTAATGATCACCGAAAATAGCCAATACACGCCCTTTGGGCGCGTGCCAGTACAGCGTTTATTTACCATTAGCGATATTTATTTTGCTTCAGGGCAAAATGACACAAACGCCGTGTTTGCCAATCTTTCAGATATTGGTCGATTGATGCGTATTCCGCCACAGCAAATGCAAGGTTATCGCTTATTTTTGGCTGATCCTTTTGATATTACCAAACTTTCTCAATATTTCAGCCCAGAGAAATGGCAGATAGTCGATTGGCGTAGCCAGAAAGGGGAATTTTTCCAAGCAGTCAAAATGGAAAAAAATATGATGGGCTTGCTGATTAGCCTGATTATTGTGGTTGCCATCTCAAATATTGTTACTTCGCTTAGCTTAATGGTAGTGGATAAACAAGGGGAAATCGCGATTTTGCAAACGCAAGGGTTAAATAAATCTCAAGTACGCAGTCTGTTTATTTGGCAAGGGTTATTGGTTGGGATTACTGGAACGCTGATTGGAACGCTGCTTGGTGTGCTAACCACGTTAAATTTAGATTTCCTTATGGCGTGGTTTAATCCAGAAAATATTCGTTTGCCAACAGAACTCAATTATTCACAGATTGTGATTATTGTTGCGCTATCCTTATTATTTTCTTTATGTTCAACCATTTATCCAGCTTACCGCGCAGCACGAATTGAGCCAGCAGAAGCATTGCGCTATGAATAATGTGATCCTATAGTGCGGTGCTTTTTTACGCGATTTTAATGATAAAACAGAAAAAACGAGAAAAGAATGACAGAGAAGCAAATTTTACTCAGCTGCCAACAGTTAAGCAAGGTTTACCAAGAAGGGGAAAACCGAACGTCAGTGCTAAAAGAGGTTACTTTTTCAATGGAAGAAGGCGAGTTAGTGGCGATTGTGGGCAGTTCAGGTTCAGGCAAAAGTACGTTATTACATACGCTAGGTGGCTTAGATCAGCCAACCAGTGGGGAAGTGTTCATTAAAGGGCAATCTTTGCAGCAAACCAGCGCCGACGAATTAGCAAAATTACGCAATCACTATATGGGCTTTGTTTATCAATTTCATCATTTAATGGCGGATTTTAGTGCGTTAGAAAACGTGATGATGCCAATGCTAATTGGTAAACAATCGCGTAGTGAGGCACAAGATCGTGCAGAACAAATGCTACAAGCGGTTGGCTTATCTCATCGCATTAAACATCGTCCTTCTGCCTTATCTGGTGGTGAGCGTCAGCGGGTTGCCATTGCCCGTGCTTTAGTGAATCAGCCCGCTTTAGTGTTAGCCGATGAACCCACAGGGAATTTGGATCGTAAAACCACGGAAAGCATTTTTGAACTTATTTTGAAATTAAACCAAGAGCAAAAAATTGCCTTTTTATTGGTGACTCACGATTTGCAGTTGGCGGCGAAATTGTCTCGCCGAATGGTGATGCAAGACGGCGTATTGCGTGGAGAAAGCTAGATGAACGCACCTTTTTTTATTAGCTGGCGTTATCAGCGAGGGAAGCAAAAAAACCGTTTGGTTTCGCTGATTTCAATGTTTTCTACCCTTGGTATTGCACTGGGCGTAATGGTATTGATTGTGGGGTTAAGTGCAATGAACGGCTTTGAACGTGAGCTGAATAAGCGAATTTTAGCTGTTGTGCCACATGTTGAGATTTCAGCCTATTCTGAACAGGGCGATAGCACAGCAATAAAAAATTGGCAAAATTTAACCGCACTTTTAAAACAGGATCCTAACGTGGTGGCAAGTTCCCCTTTTGTGAGCTTTACCGCATTAGTAGAAAATGGCACCAAGCTAAAAGTGGTGCAAGTCAAAGGGGTTGAAGCCGAAAAGCAAGATCAGGTGAGCGCCTTAGGGCAATTTGTATTAGGCGATGGCTGGCAGCGTTTTTCCCGTGAAGGGGGATTGGTATTAGGATCTGGCATTGCGCGTGAATTAGCGGTGAAAGAAGGGGATTGGGTAACGTTGTTAATTTCCCAATCAGACGGCACCAATAATTTTACCCAGCCAATGCGTGAGCGTATTCAGATTACAGGAATTTTACGCCTTGATGGACAGCTCGATCACCGCTATGCGTTAATTCCCCTTGCCACCGCACAGCAATTTTTGGATTATTCGGCGGATGAAGTCAGCGGGATAGAACTTAAGGTGCAACACCCTTTTGCCGTGCAACAGTTGAATTATCCTACCTTGCAACAGTATCCACAGTTTTTATCCGCGCAAAATTGGATTAGCCAATTTGGCTATATGTATCGCGACATTCAGCTTATTCGCACCGTAATGTATTTAGCGATGGTGCTAGTGATTGGCGTGGCTTGTTTTAATATTATCTCAACCTTGATTATGGCGGTGAAAGATAAGCAGGGCGATATTGCGATTATGCGCACGCTCGGCGCAAATGATCGCTTTATTAAACGAATTTTTATCTGGTATGGCTTACTGGCTGGAATGAAAGGCTGTGTAATTGGGTTAGTGCTAGGTTGCATAACGGCATTAAATCTCACGCAATTAATTAAAGGCATTGAATTTTTAATTGGCAGAAAGCTACTTTCTGATGGTGTGTATTTCGTGGATTTTTTACCGAGCGAACTACATTGGCAAGATATTGCCGTGGTTTTTTTGGTGGCATTAGTGTTAAGTTTAATCGCCAGTTTGTATCCAGCAAGTCGGGCAGCGAAATTACAACCTGCACAAGTTTTAAGCAGTCATTAAAAATTTATTAATAATATCTTTAAACTAGTTTACTAGTACAAAAATGCGTGTTACATTGACACGCAATTCAGTATTCGCAATACGAATAAGCAAGTGATGATCAAAGACAAATCAAGATGTAAGAGAGTGATGTATGACAAAAAGCAAAAATGATATTTATATTGCTAACGACGATACCCGAATTGGCAACGTAGAGCAGGTGTTACCACCTATTGCGTTAATTGAAAAATATCCAGCAAGCGACGTGGCAATTAACACCGTAAAAAAAGCTCGCCAACAAGCACACAATATTATTCATCGCAAAGATGATCGTTTGCTTGTGGTTATTGGGCCTTGTTCTATTCACGATCCGAAATCTGCATTGGAATATGCACAACGAATCAAAGCAATGCGTGAGAAATATCAAGATAGTTTAGAAATTATTATGCGTGTCTATTTTGAAAAACCGCGTACAACCGTAGGTTGGAAAGGATTGATTAACGATCCTTATCTCAACAACAGTTATGCGTTAAATGATGGTTTACGTATTGCGCGCAAATTATTGTTGGATATTAATAATTTAGAAGTGCCAGCAGCAGGCGAATTTTTGGATATGATCACACCGCAATATGTTGCTGATTTTATGAGCTGGGGGGCAATCGGGGCAAGAACGACGGAATCGCAAGTTCATCGTGAATTAGCTTCGGGCTTATCTTGTGCAGTGGGTTTTAAAAATGCAACCAATGGTGGTGTACGCATTGCCCTTGATGCAATTGGTGCAGCAGAAGCCCCGCATTATTTCCTTTCGGTAACAAAATTTGGTCATTCTGCCATTGTTTCCACTAAAGGAAATGCAGATTGCCATATTATTTTACGTGGTGGCGATAAAGGGCCAAATTACAGTGCAAAAGATGTCAATGAGGTCTGTGAAAGTATTGAGAAGAGCGGTCGTATTCCACACGTTATGGTGGATTTCAGTCACGCAAACAGCAGTAAGCAATTTAAAAAACAATTAGAGGTTTGCGCTGATGTGTGTCAGCAAATTGCACTGGGTTCAAATCAAATTTTTGGTGTGATGATTGAAAGCAATTTGGTAGAAGGCAGACAAGATCTTGTGGATGGTAAAGAATTGGTTTACGGACAAAGTATCACCGATGCTTGCATTGGCTGGGAAGATTCAGAATTGGTATTGGAGCAACTTTCAAACGCTGTAATCGCTCGTCGTCGTGTAAATCGCTAATTGGATTTTTGTAGAGAGAAAGGCTGAATTGAGAAAATTCAGTCTTTTTTATATTTTTCAAGTAAGGTTATTTTTTGCGAGGCAGATCAAATTTCGAGAATTTTCGCATAAAAATGACTAAAAATTTGGTGCTATAATTCACCGCACTTTGAAATTGAAAGGACATATTAAAAGGAGTTAATGTGAAATTAGATGAGTTAGCTAAACTTGCTGGGGTTTCCAGAACAACGGTAAGTTATGTTGTCAATGGTAAAGCAAAGCAATATAGAGTGAGTGATAAAACCATTGAAAAAGTGCAATCCTTAATCAAGGAATATGATTTTAAACCTAATGCAATGGCAGCAGGGTTGCGAGCAGGGAAAACCAATACCATAGGCTTGATTATTCCTGATTTTGAAAATATGAGCTATGCCAGAATTGCTCATCAGCTTGAGCAAAAATTTCGTGAAAAAGGTTATCAACTCTTGATCGCTTGTTCTAATGATAATCCAAATAATGAAATGGCTTGTGCCAAACACCTTTTTCAGCGCAAAATTGATGCGTTAATTGTTTCAACCTCATTACCTACAGAGAATGGGTTTTATCAGCAAAGTAAGGTGCCTGTATTTGGTTTTGACCGAAAAATCAGCGCGGATAATGTGGTTAATGTGCTATCTGATGATAGGAATGATGCTTATCGTCTAGCGCAAGATTTATTTAAACAGCAGTCTTTTAAAAATATTCTCTTTTTTGGGGCGTTGCCTGAACTTCCAACCAGCAAGGAACGTGAAGTGGGATTTTGTCAGGCATTAAAAGAGCGGTCGGAAAATTCAGCAGAATTTCTTTATAGCGAGCAATTCCACCGAGATTCTGCGGCACAAACCTTTGAGCAATGGCTTGTCACAAATCCCTTGCCAGATGCCTTATTTGTTACCTCTTTAACCTTGTTACAGGGGATATTCCAAGTGCTATTAAGGCAGAATAAAGGCATTCCACAACAATTAGCCATTGCTACTTTTGGCGATCACGAAATGTTAGAACTATTAGCCAATAAAACCCTCTGTGCAGTGCAGGATCATAAGAAAATTGCGGATAAATTGTTAGATTTAGTGTTAGAACGCCTTAAGCATAAATCAGCCCAAGAAAGCTTACCTGCACCGAGTAAGATCTTGCGAGATTTAGTTTATCATTGCTAATCAGAGAAAGGCGGTGGAGGGAGCGGTTCTGGCTTGCCTAAAAAGTGCGGTTCTTTTTCAACAAGAAGATCTAATACGGCTTGCAAACGAGCAAAAAACTCACGGAAGCGGACAAACATATAGCCGCTCGGATAGTCTGCCGCAAAACAGATCGCATCAATATTATGGTATTTGGCAATAAACAAAGCCCGCTCACAATGAAAGCGCTGTGTAATGATGGTGATCGAATGGGCTTTAAAAACCTGATCAGCACGGATTACGGAATCTAAGGTACGAAATCCCGCATAATCTAAATACATAAATTCCTCTGGTATCCCCATTTTTATGAGGTCTTTAAACATTGTTCGTGGCTCATTATATTCCATTGTGCGGTTATCCCCACTTAGTAGCAAATAATCTACTTTCCGTTCTTTAAACAGGTTATTCGCCGCTAATAACCGATAGGAATAGAATAAATTTGGCGTATTTTTACTGAAATATTTTGATGTACCTAACACCAATCCATAAGGGCGATAGGGCAGTTTTGCTATATCGGTATAAATACCTTGACGAACATAAAAGCCAATGGCTTGATCGACAAGCACAAGCAATAAGCCGCAGAGAAAAATGAGGAACAGGCTATACCGTAGAACTTTTCTAGGCAGGTAGCTAACCCATCGAAAAGAAAAAAGGTAACGGAAAAAGGATTTCAGCATAAAATTCGTATTTTTTTATCTTTTGCGTATCAAAATAATAAAAAAGACTAGTAAATTCAAGCAAATTTATTCTAAAATACGTCTAGAGGTTTAGACGTCTAAAAATCTTGGCGAGGTATAAGGCTAACGGTAGTCTATGTTGCCTAACCTTTGCAAGATGGCATCAATGGAATAATGGACTAGGTAATGGCAGTACAAACAGCAACACTTTTTACTCAAACACCACTCAAACTCACTTTAGCTGGACAGCTTGAGCATATTGATGTTGCTTACCAAACCTATGGCAAGTTAAATGAGGATAAAAGTAATGCCGTGTTGATTTGCCACGCATTAACCGGAGATGCAGAACCCTATCACCCTGATCCCAACCAAACAGGTTGGTGGCAGAATTTTATGGGCGAAGGTTTGGCACTAGATACATCAAAATATTTTTTCATTTGTTCTAACGTGCTAGGTGGTTGCAAAGGGACAACAGGGCCTTCTTCGGTAAATCCAAAAACACAAAAGCCTTATGGCAGCCAGTTTCCGCATATTCTTGTGCAAGATATTGTAAAAGTACAAAGGGCGCTGCTTGATTATCTTCAAATCCCACACTTAAAAGGCATTGTTGGGGGGTCTTTTGGTGGAATGCAAGCCACTCAGTGGGCAATAGATTATCCGGATTTTATGGATAACATCGTAAATCTTTGCTCTTCCCTGTATTTTAGTGCAGAAGCTATCGGCTTTAATCACGTTATGCGTCAAGCCATTATAACTGATCCTAATTTTAATAATGGCGATTATTATGAAGGTGAGCCACCTATGCAAGGGTTATCTATTGCGCGAATGTTAGGAATGCTTACCTATCGTACTGATATTCAGCTTGCCAAAGCCTTTGGGCGTGCGACGAAAGTAGAAGGGCAGTACTGGGGAGACTATTTCCAAGTAGAATCTTATCTCAGTTATCAAGGGCAGAAATTTCTCGATCGTTTTGATGCGAATAGCTATTTGCATTTGTTGCGTGCCTTGGATTTATATGATCCCGCCTTAGGTTATGAAAACACATATCAAGCGTTATCACGCATTACCGCACGTTATAGCCTAATTGCGGTGAGCAATGATCAGCTTTTTAAAGCGGTGGACGTGAGAAAAAGTAGAGCAATGCTTGAAGACGCAGGGGTAAATTTAACTTATCACGAGTTTCCTTCTGATTATGGACACGATGCGTTTTTAGTGGCTTACGATGCTTTTGAAGGACTTATTCGTCAGGGATTAGAAAGCGAGTAATGCTTAAAATCGCGAAAAAATTAAGGGCTGAGAAATATCAGCCCTGATTTTTATCTGAACAGAGATTAAATTAAATTACTCACAAAAATAACTAAAATAATCAATGGAACGACATATTTTACATAGTTGAACCAAATGTTGGTGAAAGTAGAATTTGGTTTATCAGAAAGCTCTTTTTTTGCTTCCTCTTTCAACACAAAGCCGACGAAAATCGCACAGCCAAGTGCGGTGAGTAAAAAGAGAATATTTCCACTCACATAATCAAAAGCATCAAAAATACTTTTTCCAAAGAAGGTGACGTCTTTCAGTAAGTTATCGCTCAAAATAGATGGAATATTACCAAGTAAGAAAATTCCTCCAAGGGTGAGCATAATTGCTTTGCCTCGGCGCATTCTGAGTTTTTCTTGTAGTGCGGTGATAATCACTTCATAAATCGTGATAGAAGTGGTTAGTGCCGCAATGAGCAATAAACTAAAGAAGATAATGGCAAAAATGCGTCCAGCCCACATATGTGAGAACACAATAGGTAAACTTTGGAAGACAAGCGTTGGACCAGCATTGGGTTCAATACCAAAGCTGAATAACGATGGAAAAATCATAAATCCTGCTAAGACCGCAATAATGGTATTGGTAAAGCCAGTGATCACGGCAGTTTGTACTAAATTTTCTTCTTTACTGAGATAGCTTGAAAGGGTAATCAGCACGCCAAAACCTAAGCTAAGTGCAAAGAAAACTTGACCTAACACCATAATAAATAACTGCGGTGTAATTTTAGAAAAATCAGGTTTGAGATAATAAATAATGCCTTCTGCTGCGCCGGGTAAGGTGATGTTGCGGATAACCATTCCAATAAGGAAGATAAACAATAATGGCATTAAATATTTTACCGAACGTTCAATCCCACCGATAATCCCTTTCGCTAAAATAACATAGTTAATGGCGACAAAAATAAAGGTATAAAGGGCAATTTGTAGCGGGCTATTGCTAATGCTCTGTTCATAGAAGGTTTTGGCATACTCTTTGCTAATGGTGCTAGAAATATCAAGGCTACCAGAAATCAAGCTAATGATATAATTCATCACCCAACCGCCGAGTACCATATAATAAGCCATAATGCCGAATGCTCCGAGCAAGCCCATATAGCCAATAATTTTCCAATATTTTGAATGGGGTTTTGCGGTCAGTTTATCTTCAAAGGCATCAATGGAATTGACACGCAAACGGCGACCAATGACGTTTTCCACTAAGATCATCGGGATACCAATCACGATCATTGCTACGCAGAATAATAAAACGTATGCACCGCCGCCGTTTTCACCAACTAAATAAGGGAAACGCCAAGTCGCGCCAAATCCTACGGTTGCACCAGCCACAGTCATAATATAGGTTAAGCGGCTTGACCAAGTTTGTCGTTCAGATTTTTTTGTTGTCATAAATTACCTTAATTTTCAGTTTTGTCTTTGTATTCACAAAGATCTTCAATAATACAAGAACCGCAGCGAGGCTTGCGTGCAATGCAGGTATAACGCCCGTGCAAAATAAGCCAATGATGCACATCAACTTTAAATTCAGCTGGAACAACCTTGAGTAATTTTTCTTCTACCTGTAATACGGTTTTGCCGGGGGCAAAGTTTGTCCGATTACAGACACGGAAAATATGGGTATCTACCGCAATGGTAGGCTGACCAAATGCCGTATTTAACACCACATTCGCGGTTTTTCGCCCAACACCTGCTAAGGCTTCAAGTTCCTCACGCGTTTGCGGAATTTCACCATTGTGTTTTTCGATCAGATCACGACAGGTTTTAATAATATTCTCAGCTTTACTATTAAATAGACCAATGGTTTTAATATAGCTTTTTAAGCCATCTAATCCAAGATCTAAAATCGCTTGTGGTGTATTTGCCACAGGGAAGAGTTTTGCGGTGGCTTTATTCACCCCTTTATCTGTTGCCTGTGCAGACAAAATTACCGCGATCAATAACTCAAAAGGTGAATGATAATTCAATTCCGTCGTTGGATGAGGATTTTGATCCCGCAATCGCGTTAAAATTTCAATACGTTTTTGTTTATTCATTGTATTTATTGTTTTTTATCATCAATCAAGTTTTTCATCGCCAAAATTAACCCCAAACCAAGGAATGCCCCGGGAGGTAAAATAGCGAGTAAAAAGCTACTGTTTAGCTCAAAAAGATTTAAATGTAATGTGGTAGCCCAGTTGCCAAGCAGATTTTCCATTCCCATAAACAGTTTGCCTGTGCCTAACACTTCACGAATTGCCCCCAGTATTAACAAGCTAAACGCCATTCCTACGCCCATTGCAAAGCCATCAAAAAGTGAAAGCCATACACCATTTTTTGACGCAAAGGCTTCTGCACGACCAATGACAATACAGTTGGTGACAATTAAAGGAATAAAAATCCCTAAAGATTGATAAAGCGTGTACGTGTAAGCATTCATCATTAACTGCACAATGGTTACCGTAGTAGCAATAATCATCACATAAATAGGAATACGAATGGCGTGTGGAATATGCTTGCGGAATAGCGAAACCACTACATTGGTACACATTAGCACTACAATGGTCGCAATGCCTAAACCAAGGGCATTTGTCGCCGAGCTAGATACCGCAAGCAATGGGCAAAGCCCTAAAAGTTGCACAAGTGCGGGGTTATTATGCCAAAAGCCTTGCTTAAATAATTCACCCCATTGGCTTTTTACTTCGCTTATTGGCAGTTGAGATGGTGGTGTTTCCGCAGTGAAATCCATCTCATTTCCTAAAGTGCGGTGGGTTTTTTCACGATTTTCATTCATCAGTTTTGCTCCTCTTTCACCGCATTCACCTTCATTTGTTGTAACAAAGGTAAGGCAGAACGCTTGATTTGATTGACAATCGCGCGTGGCGTAATGGTTGCCCCAGTAAATTGATCAAATTGCCCACCGTCTTTTTTTACCGCCCAATCATTGAGATTATCGGTGCTAATTTTTTTGTGATTAAAGCTCAGCACCCAATCAGAAATACGTAATTCAATTTTATCGCCTAAGCCCGGTGTTTCTTTATGTTCAAGTACACGCAAGCCTAATACTTCACCTTGTGGCGTAATGCCAACAAGAAAACGAATATTGCCTGAATAGCCGTCTGGCGCAATGGTTTCATAGGCATAAGCCACTGGCTGATGATTTTTCTCCACGACACAGATTTTCTCAATACGCAAGGTTTTTGCTTGAGCAAAATGAGGCTCATCGCAACTGGTGAGTAAATCGTTATCATAGCTTTGCGGAGGAATAATTTGTGCGAGCAATTCTGCTTGTTGGTTGGCGATTGCTTGCGTAATAGGGGCTTTTGTTAAGAAATACACCGCAGCAGAAAGTGCGGTACAAATTAACGCAATAACACCTAAGATCACGCCATAGCGGAGGCTAATTTTTACCGTTTGCATTGCTTATTTCCTTCTATGTCCAGCCACGCGCGGGCGCGTGTAGTGATCAATGAGTGGCACACAAATATTTGCCAATAACACCGCAAATGCCACACCATCAGGGTAGTTACCATTGAAGCGGATCAGGCACACCAGTAAGCCAATAATCGTACCAAAAACCAGTTTACCTTTTGGGGTAATGGAAGAGGTAACAGGATCGGTTGCAATGAAAAATGCCCCGAACATCGTTGCACCACTAAACCACTGCCATAAAGGGCTTGGCCCATAAGAAGAAAGCAGCCAATGTAGTCCACTTACTAGTAACATTGTGGATAAAAAAGCCGTTGGAATTTGCCAATGAATAATTTTTTTCCAAATTAAAAAGAGCCCACCGAGTAAGAAGAAAAAATTCACTTGCGCCCAACCTAAACCAAGGTTGAGTTCCCCTTTTAATGGCAATACTTGTGCAAAAATCGGTGATTGATTGACTTCACTTATCGCCATATTGATTTTGCTTGCCGTTTTGACGGAATCTAACGGCGTGGCTTGAGTAATACCATCAATGGAATTGGTTAATTGATGTAGGTTGAAACCATCTGTGGTGATGCCGTGGAAAATCAACTGATAAGCATCTTGCAGGCTAGGCGGTTCATTTAATAGGGTTACAGGGGGAAGCCAAGCAGTCATTTGCACAGGAAAGGAAATGAGCAATACCACATAACCGACCATTGCAGGGTTAAACAAATTTTGCCCCAAGCCGCCATAAACGTGTTTGCCGAGTATTACGGCGCAGAATGTGCCAATTAAAATCACCCAATAAGGCGCATAAGGTGGAATTGCCATCGCGAGCATTAATGCCGTTAGCACGACGCTGAAATCACTAATATAAAACAGGGTTGGTTTTTTGCGTAAGCGAGTAACGATAAATTCCAACACTAACGCAAAGGAAATAGCGAGTAGGCTTTGAATCAACACACCAAAACCAAAATAATAAACTTGTGCCGCGAAAGCAGGCAACATAGCCAGTGCAACCCACAGCATAATGCGAGCAGTTAATTTGCCCGAGTGGGTATGTGGCGAACTCATCATTTTAAACATTGATAAACCTTATTCTTTTTCCTTGGATTGATTTTCTTTTGCTTGTTTCTTCGATTTTACCCGTGCAATAGCCGCCGCAATAGCGGCTTTTTTCGGATCAAGTGCGGTGGGATTTTCTTGCGTTTTTTCAACCGCACTTTGTATTACTGTTGAGCTTTCGCGGTTTTCAACCGCATTCTGTGTTGCCGTTGAACTTTCGTGGTTTTCTAACGCACTTTCGCGGTGTTCGCTTTCCATAGTCCCTTGTTTTTCAACAAGTGGCTGCGTCGCGTGGGAAGATTGTGCCGTGCCATTCTGTGCTTGTTTCTTCGCTTTTGCCCGTGCAATTGCCGCCGCAATAGCGGCTTTTTTCGGATCAAGTGCGGTGGGATTTTCTTGCGTTTTTTCAACCGCACTTTGTGTTGCCGTTGCGTTTTCGCGGTTTTCTATCGCACTTTCGCGGTGTTCACTTTTCACAGCCTCTTGTTCTTCAATAAGTGGCTGCGTCGCGTGGGCAGATTGTGCCGTGCCATTCTGTGCCTGTTTCTTCGCTTTTGCCCGCGCAATAGCGGCTTTTTTCGGAGCAAGTGCGGTGGGATTTTCTTGCGTTTTTTCAACTACACTTTGTGTTGTCGTTGCGTTTTCGCGATTTTCAATCACACCTTGTGCTGCCGTTGCACTTTCGCAGTTTTCTATCGCACTTTCGCGGTGTTCGCTTTTCACAGCCTCTTGTTCTTCAACAAGTTGCGACGTTGTGTGGGCAGATTGTGGCGTGCCATTCTGTGCCTGTTTCTTCGCTTTTGCCCGCGCAATAGCTGCCGCAATAGCGGCTTTTTTCGGATCAAGTGCGGTAGGATTTTCTTGCGTTTTTTCAACCGCACTTTGTGTTGCCGTTGCGTTTTCGCGATTTTCAATCGCATTCTGTGTTGCTGTTGAGCTTTCGCGGTGTTCGCTTTTCACAGCCTCTTGTTCTTCAACAAGTTGCGACGTTGTGTGGGCAGATTGTGGCGTGCCATTCTGTGCCTGTTTCTTCGCTTTTGCTCGTGCAATTGCCGCCGCAATAGCGGCTTTTTTCGGATCAAGTGCGGTGGGATTTTCTTGCGTTTTTTCAACCGCACTTTGTATTACTGTTGAGCTTTCGCGGTTTTCAACCGCATTCTGTGTTGCCGTTGAGCTTTCGTGGTTTTCTAACACACTTTCGCGGTGTTCGCTTTCCACAGTCCCTTGTTCTTCAACAAGTGGTTGTGTTGAGTGGGAAGATTGTGGCGTGCCATTCTGTGCCTGTTTCTTCGCTTTTGCTCGTGCAATAGCCGCCGCAATAGCCGCTTTTTTCGGATCAAGTGCGGTGGGATTTTCTTGCGTTTTTTCAACCGCACTTTGTATTGTCGTTGAATTTTCGCGGTTTTCTATCGCACTTTCACTATTTGTTTGAGTTGAATTTTCTGTGGTGTTGGCTTTTGCGTTTTCAGGTTGTGCATTATGGCTTGAGGCTTGTTTTCTTGCTTTGGCTCGCGCGAGTGCGGCAGCAATAGCGGCTTTTTTTGGATCAACTGTGAGATTTTCCGCAGAATTTGTGTTATGTGGATTTTCTTGCATTTGATTTTCTGATGCAGCACGTTCTTGTTCTGCTTGTTGGCGAGCTAAGCGACGAGCTTTGCGTTGCGCCATAATATCGGAATTATCTGGTTGAAGCTGACCTTTTTCATCTACAAAGGTTTTTACATTTGGAGTTTCGTTGTCCGTTTGTTTTTTGGCTTTTAGGCGCGCTAATGCCGCTTGAACAGGATCTATGCCGTTTTGTTTTGCGATTTCTTCACGACGTGCTTCGGCAGCACGTTGGGTACGCGCTTTGCGGGCTTGTTCTTCTTTCTCTAAACGTGCTTGGCGTGCTTCAAAGCGTAGTTTGGCTTCGTGGGATTTTTGTGCTTGTTCTTTGATTTCCCAAATTTTTGCTTTTTCTTGACGGAAATATTGGATAAGCGGAATGTGGCTTGGGCAAACATAGGCACACAAGCCACATTCGATACAATCTTGCAGGGCATATTGTTCTGATTTTTGATGATCTTCACTGCGTGCAAACCAATAGAGTTGCTGTGGCATTAAATGCACAGGACAAGCATCAGAGCAGGCAGAACAGCGAATACAAGCTTGTTCAGGTTCGGGTTCGGCATACTCAAAATGATCAGGCGCAAGCAAGCAGTTGGTGATTTTTGTAACTGGCGCGCTGAGATTTGGCAAAATAAAGCCCATCATAGGTCCGCCCATAAACACGGGAAAACGCCCATCATATTGGTAGCCGACTTGTTGCAATAGTGCAGAAATAGGTGTTCCCAAGCGTACCCATAAATTACCTTTGTGGGGGATTTTATCACCTGTCAGCGTTACCACTCGTTCAATTAAAGGTTCGTCATTTATCACCGCTCTTTTGATCGCAAAAGCGGTACCAACATTGTGCATTAGTACGCCAATGCTGGAAGAACGCTGTCCGCTTGGTACTTCAATGCCGGTTAGCACTTGAATAAGCTGTTTTGCTGCACCAGAAGGATATTTTGTGGGAATAACACGAATTTCAATATCATTTGCCCCTTTTAAGGCGTGTTTAAGGGCTTTAACGGCGTTGGGTTTATTGTCCTCAATGGCGATGACCACTTTTTCGGGGCTTAAAATATAGCGTAAGATCCGTATTCCTTCGATGATCTCGTTAGGATAATCTTGCATTAGCCGATCATCACAGGTGATATAAGGTTCACATTCTGCACCATTGATAATCAGCAGTTTTACTTTATTTTCTGCCGATTGAATTTTAGCCGCAGTAGGGAACACGGCACCGCCTAACCCCGCAATGCCGGCGTGATAAATTTTTTCGATAAGCTGTTCTGGCGTTTGGGTGAGAAAATCCTCAATCGGGTGTTGTGTACGCCATTGGTCTTTACCGTCTGCCTGAATTTGAATGGTTAGCTCAGGTAAGCCAGAAGGGTGGGCGGCAATATAAGGGGTAATGGCCGTAACAATGCCTGAAGTTGGGGCGTGTACGGGCAGATTACGCAAGCCTTCACCTAAGGTTAATGGCTGGCCTTTTAGCACCTTATCCCCTTCTTTTACCAACAGATTTCCCGCATTGCCTGCGTGCTGTTTAACTGGTACATAGTAGGTTTCTACCAACGCCGCTGGGCGAATTGGGACGTGATTAGATTGTGATTTCATTTCAGGCGGATGAATTCCTCCTGCGAAATCCCATAATCTTCCAGAATTAAAATGGGTTAATACATCAGCCATTATTTTTCCGCTCCCTGATTCTTTGAGTTGCGGTTTGCGGTAATATCTAGCACCGGAATGGTTAAGCTGGGATCGAATTTCCAATCCCAATGATCAATGTCTTGTTCTATTTTTATCATTGAAATGCAATCTGTCGGGCAAGGCGCAACACAGAGTTCACAACCTGTACAAAGATCTGGAATGACGGTGTGCATCGCTTTATTGGTGCCAATAATGGCATCAACGGGGCAGGCCTGAATACATTTGGTACAGCCAATACACATCGCTTCGTGAATCAGTGCGACTTTTGCGGCGTTATCTTCTTCATCAAATTCTGTTGCTGGTACGTCCACGCCTAATAAATCGGCAATTTTAACCACTAATGGCTGCCCACCCGGAATACATTTGGTAATCACATCACCTTGTGCAATTGCTTCAGCATAAGGTTTACAGCCGGGATAGCCACATTGCCCGCATTGGCTTTGTGGGAGCAGTGCATCAATTTTTTCTACGATAGGATCTGCTTGCACTTTTAGTTTGATTGAGGCTAAACCTAAAATAGCACCAAAAATTAAAGCAAGCACGCTGATAGCGAGAAGGACATAATATAAGGTTGTCATTTTACATTCTCACTATGCCAGCAAAGCCCATAAAGGCAAGGGACATTAGCCCTGCTGTAATCAAGGCGATAGATGCACCGCGAAATGGCATTGGCACATCTGCAGCGGCAAGGCGTTCACGCAAGGCGGCAAATAGCACCAGCACAAGAGAAAAACCAAGTGAAGCGCCAAAACCATAAACCACGGATTGGGTTAAATTATGGGCTAAATTGACATTGAGTAATGCCACGCCTAACACCGCACAGTTAGTGGTGATAAGGGGCAAAAATACACCGAGTAGGCGATAAAGGGTTGGGCTTGTTTTGTGAATGACCATTTCAGTAAATTGCACCACCACAGCAATCACTAAAATAAACACTAAGGTGCGTAAAAAATTGCCATTAAATGGCGTCAGTAAGTAGCGATCAATTAAATAGGAGCAAAGGGAGGCAACGGTGAGTACAAACATTGTAGCAAGCCCCATTCCAATGGCGGTTTCGATTTTTTTCGATACCCCCATAAAAGGACAAAGCCCTAGGAATTTCACTAGGACAAAGTTATTAATAAGTGCGGTGCTAATAATTAATAAAATATAGTCAGTCATCGGTTCATTATCCTTGCTTTCATTGCATTGTTATGATTTTTATATAGTTGAAAGCCAAGTTGTCAGAAAAAATCTCGCTCGCTATTATCCTAGTTTCTTGCTGGGATAACAATAGAAAATTTTAGGTAGTTTTGTTTCATCAGATCTGGATAATGTATAGGTGGAGACATAGATCTTCCAATAAAGTTAGAAAAATAATGTAAATTTAGACCGCACTTTAGTTTTTGCTAGGAAAAACCTTGTGAAAAGATGAAACGATGTGGTGGGACTAAGTGAGCTGTTTCTTTCTAAATTATTATGATAAATAATCCAAAAACGCCGCAAAATTCTCCACTTTAAATTCAAAACCCGCATCAATCAGGCGAGTGGGGCGAATGCGTTGGCTGTCTAATAATAATTGTGAGCGATCACCTAAAAGCCAACGTAATACAAATGCTGGCACGTTAGCGCAATGAGGGCGGTTAAGGAAATTTCCGAGCTGTTGGTTGAAATCCTGATTGGTGATCGGTTGTGGGGAAGCGAAGTTGAAGACGCCTTCATATTGTCTATTTTCTAATAAAAATAAAATTCCCGCGATCATATCTTGTAAGCTAATCCAAGCCCAATATTGTTTGCCACTACCGAGTTTTCCGCCTAAACCTAGGCGATATAACGGTAATATTTTGCTTAATGCACCGCCGTTTGGACTTAATACCATTGCCGTGCGTAATAAACAAACGCGAGTGTTGGCTTGCCTTGCCGCGGCTTCCCATTGTTGGCATAGCTGGGCGGGAAATTGTGTGCCAGCAGACGTTTTTTCATCAATCCAATGATCTTGGTGATCACCATAGAACCCCGTCGCTGATCCTGAAATCAAGGTGTGAGGCGGACAATCGCTTTGATTGATAAGTGCGGTTAAATTTTGTGTTAAATTTACTCGGCTTGCAAAAAGTTTGGCTTTTTGTTTGGTTGTCCAGCGGTGATTGAAAATAGGTTCACCGGCTAAATTAATGACGGCATCAAATTCATTGAGATTTTTTAATAACGCAAGACGATCAATTTGTTGTACTTCATTTGGAAACCGTTCTGGCTGAATGTTGCGTGTTAAAAGGCAAATTTTATGTCGTTTGGCGAGAAGTTGCGGGATCAAGGCTGAACCAATCAGCCCTGTGCCGCCTGTGAGTAAAATCTTCATTTATAGGCTCGTTTCAAATAATTCTTGCACTCGTTGCATTAACGCTAAAATCGCCGTGCCTGAGGTCGGTGTGATAAAAATAGTATCGTCTCCAGCAATCGTGCCAAGAATGCCATCGGCTTTGCCCACTGAATCTAATAAGCGAGCGATAAGCTGTGCTGCGCCGGGGCTGGTTTTCACCACGATCAAAAAATCGTTATGATCGATGTCTAACACCAAGTTTTTTAATGGGCTACTTGACGTTGGCACGCTTAATTCAGCGGGTAAACAGTACACCATTTCCATTCGGCTGTTGCGTGTGCGAACCGCCCCAAATTTGGTGAGCATTCGAGAAACTTTAGATTGATTAATATTATTAAAACCGAGCTGTTGTAGGGCGTTTACAATTTCCCCTTGTGAACCGAAACGTTCTTGTTCGAGCAAGGTTTTAAATGTAGCAATTAAATTATCATTTTTGTCTGTTGTCATCGTTTTAGGCTTCATAATAAGGTTGTATTGCAAATATGGGCAGGAATTTTGCATAAAAATTCAATTTTTAGCAAGTTGAAAACACCATAATAGAAAGGAAATTCAACAAGGTTAAAATAAATTTTTTAAAACTTTGAATTAGATCTCACTATTGAATTTCTCTGTTTGAATTTGCTAGGGGATAAGTCTAAAATTCAACTAATTTGATTTATAACCAAAAAGAGGAGTATTAGATGAAAGTTGCAGTTTTAGGTGCCGCAGGCGGAATTGGTCAAGCCTTAGCATTATTGTTAAAGTTACAGCTACCAGCTGGTTCAGAATTATCGCTTTATGATATTGCCCCTGTTACGCCCGGTGTTGCCGTGGACGTTAGCCATATTCCAACCGCGGTAACAGTGCAGGGGTTCTCAGGGGAAGATCCTACACCTGCGTTACAAGGCGCAGATGTGGTGTTAATTTCTGCGGGGGTTGCGCGCAAGCCGGGTATGGATCGTTCAGATTTATTTAATATTAATGCGGGAATTGTGCGTAATCTGGTTGAAAAAGTTGCGCAAGCTTGCCCGAAAGCCTGCATTGGGATCATTACAAATCCAGTCAATACAACAGTAGCTATTGCGGCAGAAGTGTTGAAAAAAGCAGGTGTTTATGACAAACGTAAATTATTTGGTGTTACGACACTTGATGTTCTTCGTTCTGAAACTTTTGTGGCAGCGTTAAAAGAACTTGATGTTTCTCGCGCAGCTGTACCAGTGATTGGTGGACATTCAGGGGTGACCATTTTACCGTTATTATCTCAAGTGCCGTATGCACAATGGAAAGAGGAAGAAATTGCGCCACTGACAAAACGTATTCAAAATGCTGGAACAGAAGTGGTGGAAGCAAAAGCGGGCGGCGGTTCTGCAACCCTTTCTATGGCACAAGCCGCTGCACGTTTTGCCCGTTCTTTAGTAAAAGGTCTGAGCGGTCAAACTGTGGTGGAATGTAGTTATGTCGAGGGCGATGGTCAATACGCACGTTTCTTTGCACAGCCAGTTCGTTTAGGTAAAGAAGGGGTAGAAGAAATTCTGCCAATTGGTGAATTAAGTGCTTTTGAGCAAAAAGCATTAGAAGATATGCTACCAACATTACGTGCTGATATTGAATTAGGCGAGAAATTTGTTAATGGCTAATTTTTTGCTAGAAAGTAAAAAAGGGCATTTTTTGTGATGCCCTTTTTTAATGGCGGTGATGGGCATTATTTCACACTTTGCCCCAAATGAATTTCATAACCCAAATTAATAATATGGCTTTGCACAGGGAGGCCTTTTAAGCGGTTTAGTAATTCTTGTGCGGCGATCTTGCCAATTTCTAACCTTGGCGTAATCACGGTTGCGAGCTGGGGTGTCATTGATTGTCCGACATCGTGGCCGTGAAAGCCAGCAATTGCCATTTCTTGTGGGATTTTAATCCCTAATCGTTGGCATTCAAAGATAGCCCCTATGGCTAAATCATCATTGGTACAAAAAATCCCGTTAGTGTCAGGATATTCACTCAAGGCTTGGCGAAGTAAATGTGCGCCTAAGGTGAAAGAAGAGGGTTCAGAGGTAATTAAACTATGTGGCGTGAGACCGTGCTTTTTCATTGCATTTTCATAGCCTTGCATTTTTAATTGGGTGCGTTTATCCATTCGAGCGGTAAAATATACGATCTTGTTATGACCATAATGGATCATCGTTTCTACCATAGATTGCGCTGCCGCCACATTATCAAAGCCTACCACTTGTTGAATACCCATTTCGCTACTATCCATAATTTCAATCACAGGAATATTGGCGACTTCCAACATTTTTAGGGTTCGTGGACTATGATGATTTTCCGATAAAATCAAGCCATCCACATTATAAGAAAGTAGGCTTTCAATACGTTGTTCTTCTTTTTTTTCGCTATATCCGTAGTGTGCGACCATTGTTTGATAGCCCGCTTTGTCTGTAATTAGCTCAATGCCTTTTAGCACTTCAGCAAATACTTGGTTTGTGAGCGAGGGGAGTAATACACCAATGGCAAGGCTTTTCGCATTAGATAAAATATCTGGTGCACGATTAGGGATATAGCCAAATTGCTCAATCGCCGTGGCAATTTTTTGCTGGGTTTCTGGTGCAACAGAATCGGGCTGACGTAAATAACGGCTAATCGTCATTTTCGTTAAACCAAGATGATCGGCAATCATTTGTAATGTAGGGCGTTTTCGTCTATTCATTAGTGATATTTATCAGCAAAATAATAAGGCACATTTTAACTGATTTAAGACAAAAATTTCACAAAAAATCACCGCACTTGATAAATCAGCGTATAATAACCTCATTCACTCATCAGTTGATGGTAACGCGAGGATGCTATGCAAAAAGAAACTAAGCAAAAAGAAACAGATCTTACCGATGTACAAAATGCGCTAGATCAAACGGTGGCAGAAACCATTCGTTTAACACAATACAGTCACGGTGCAGGGTGCGGTTGTAAAATTTCACCAAAAGTCTTAGAAACCATTTTACATTCGGAAATGGAAAAGTTTGTTGATCCAAATTTATTGGTTGGCAATGAAACCAAAGATGATGCTGCTGTTTATGACATTGGTAATGGATTAGGCATTATTAGTACAACGGATTTTTTTATGCCGATAGTCGATGATCCTTTTGATTTTGGGCGTATTGCGGCGACTAATGCCATTAGTGATATTTATGCGATGGGAGGCAAACCGATAATGGCAATTGCTATTTTAGGTTTCCCAATTAAATTGTTACCACCGAGTGTGGCAAAACGGATTGTTGAAGGTGGACGCTTTGCTTGCCAACAAGCTGGTATCGCGCTGGCTGGTGGGCATTCTATTGATTCACCAGAACCCATTTTCGGCTTAGCCGTAACGGGAGTGATTTCTACAGACAAAGTGAAAAAGAATGCTTCCGCACAAGCAGGATGTAAACTTTATTTGACTAAACCATTAGGCATTGGGGTTTTAACCACAGCAGAGAAAAAAGGTAAGCTCAAGCCAGAACATAAAGGGCTTGCCAGTGCAACAATGTGCCAAATGAATAAAATCGGTAGTCAATTTGCTGAATTGGAGGCAATTACCGCGATGACGGATGTAACCGGTTTTGGTTTGCTTGGCCATTTAAGTGAGATTTGTGAAGGTTCACAGCTTAAGGCTAAAGTGTATTTTGATAAAATTCATACCTTAGATGGCGTGATTCATTATATTGAAAAAGGTTGTGTGCCGGGTGGAACAGGGCGAAATTTTGAGAGTTACGGACATAAAATTTCACCTATGAATGAGCGACAAAAAGCGGTATTGTGTGATCCGCAAACTTCAGGTGGGTTGTTGATTGCAGTGAAGCCTGATGCAGTGGCGCAAGTAATGGCATTGGCACAGAAAGAGGGAGTTGAATTGTTTGAAGTGGGAGAGCTCACTGATCAAGAACAGCAGTTTTTGATTGAAGTTGTGTAGTGCCTAAAAGAAAAATCCCTCAAATAATTGAGGGATTTTTTTATGTTTATTTTACTTGATCCAGTAAAAATTGGGTCAGCAAGTTTACAGGACGACCTGTCGCCCCTTTGTTTGCGCCTTGTAGCCACGCTGTGCCAGCAATATCTAAGTGCGCCCACGTATATTTTTTTGTGAAATTAGATAAAAATTCACCTGCGGTAATCGCACCGCCCCAACGTCCACCAATGTTGGCAAGATCAGCAAATGGAGATTTAAGTTGTTCTTGATATTCTTCGCTTAAGGGTAAACGCCAAGCTTTATCGGCACTTTGTTGTGCGGCATTTAATAGCTGTTCTGCGAGATGATCATTTGGCGACATTAAACCGCTGTTGTGCTGACCAAGTGCCACCACACAAGCCCCTGTGAGTGTGGCGACATCAATCACTAACTCAGGCTCAAAACGTTCTACATAAGTGAGCGTGTCGCACAGCACTAAACGTCCTTCTGCATCGGTATTCAGCACTTCAACGGTTAAACCACTCATTGTGGTTAAAATATCGCCGGGGCGATAAGCATTGCCGTCCGGCAAATTTTCACAGCCAGCTAAGACACCAATCACATTTAATGGCAATGCTAATTCTGCTAATGCGTTCATCACGCCATAAACAGAGGCAGCGCCTCCCATATCGTATTTCATTTCGTCCATACTGTCGGCAGGTTTTAAGGAAATACCACCTGCATCAAAGGTTAAACCTTTACCCACTAAAACAATTGGTTTGGCTTGTGGATTAGGGTGATTGCGGTATTCAATAATGGAAAGTTGAGCTTCATTCTTACTGCCTTGAGATACCGCAAGATAGGCATTCATTCCAAGCTCTGCCATTTCTTTTTCACCTAGTACGGTGGTGCGAATGTGCGGTGATTTTTCGCTGAGTTTTTTGGCTTGCTCGGCTAAATAGGCTGGATTACACACATTAGGTGGGCAATTTGCCACATCTTTTGCTAAGGCAACACCTAATGCAATGGCTTGGCCTTGCTGAATCGCTTTTTCAGCCTCTGTAAGCTGTACGGATTCAACCGCAAACACCACTTCCTGTAAGACGGAATGTTTATCAGATTTTTGGCTTTTAAATTGATCAAATTGATAAAAACTTTCAGCAATGCCTTCCACTGCAAATCTCACATTCCAATAAAGATCACGTTCGTTGATTTGCACTTCCGTTAAAAAGTTATGCACTTGTTCCGCATTGGTGGCGTTTACCGCTTGAATAGCACTTTTGATGACTTGTTTATATTGACGAACGCTAAGTTCTTCTTGTTTGCCACAACCCACTATAAAAATGCGTTCGAGATTTGCATTAGATAAACGCAAGGTAACCACTTCACCGAGTTTGCCTTTCATATCACCTACACGAATAAGTTGGCTAATAGCGCCTTGGCTTAATTGATCAAGTGTTTGTGCTGCGGGAGAAAGTTTTCCTTCTTCAAACACAGCAACGATAACATTACCTGTTACCGCAGAAAGTGCGGTGTTTTTTACAGTATATTTCATTTGTTCCTCACTAATTTACTGCCTTCTGTTGAAAAATACGTTATTATACGCCATTCAATTTGAAACGACTTCTATAAAAATTGCAAGCAAAATAACATAGGCAATACGGTGATTTTAACAAGATATTTAACGAAAGAAGTATTAAAAAGCCAAATGGCGATCCTGTTCATTTTACTTCTCATTTTTTTCTGCCAACAACTTGTGCGTGTACTTGGTTCGGCTGCAAACGGAAAAGTGCCGGCAGATTTGGTATTTTCCTTATTAGGATTGGGGATGCCGACAATGGCACAATTAATGTTGCCTTTGTGTTTATTCATTGCTTTATTACTTACCTTTGGTCGCCTTTATGCAGAAAGTGAAATTACGGTAATGCGTGCTTGCGGCGTAGGGCAACGTTTATTGGTAAAAGTCGCATTAATTTTATCTTTAGCCACTGCGGGATTAGCAGCTTACAATGCGTTGGTTCTTTCGCCTTGGGCATTACAAAAGCAAAGCCAAATCGTCAAAGATGCAAAAGCAAACCCAACAATGGGGGCGTTAGCAGCAGGGCAGTTTATTTCAGCGAATAGTAGTGATTTGGTTTTATTTATTGATAAAGTTCAAAATAATACCATTGAAGGGGTTTATGTTTTTCAAATGCAAAATAAAAAAAATGAAAAACCCTCTGTCATTATGGCTGATCGTGGTGAACTCACCGCGTTACCAAATGGTGATCAGGTGTTAAACCTCACCCATAGCCAACGCATTGAAGGGAGTGCCGTGTTACCTGATTTCCGTATTACCGATTTTGAGCAGTATCAAGCCTACTTAGGTTATAAAGCCACAGAAAATGAGACTGATGATGCCGAAACTTTGCCCTTAAGCCAACTATTAAATAGCACGACGCCAGCGGGTAAAACAGAGCTTCATTGGCGCATTACACTTATTTTAGCAGTTCCTATTATGGCATTAATCGCGGTACCACTGAGTCGTGTTAATCCTCGCCAAGGACGATTTGCCAAAATTTTACCCGCACTTTTACTTTATCTCATTTATTTTTTATTGCAGAGTTCTTTTAAATCAGCGGGGGCAGCTGGGAAAGTCGATGCAAGTGTACTTATGCCAGTGGTAAATTTTAGCTTTTTGGCGTTAGGTATATTATTGAATGGCTGGAACAGTGCCTTTATGTACAAAATTCGCTATCAATTATTCAAAAAACGTGCCTAAGGAATAAAAATAATGATGAATACATTAGACCGTTATATTGGAAAATCCATTTTAGGGGCGATTTTTGCCACCTTGCTTACCTTAGTTGGACTCTCAGCAATTATCAAATTTGTCGAGCAATTTCGTAGCGTAGGGCGAGGAACTTACGATGTATTACACGCGGGACTTTTCACGGTATTAACAATTCCAAAAGATATTGAAACCTTCTTTCCAATGGCAGCACTACTTGGTGCATTAATTGCCTTGGGAAATCTAGCTAGTCGTAGTGAATTAGTGGTCATGCAAGCGTCAGGATTTTCACGCTTAAAAATTGGTTTTGCCGTAATGAAAACCGCCATTCCCTTGGTGATCATTACAATGATCATTGGTGAATGGGGGATTCCTCAAACGGAACAATTTGCACGAGATATGCGTGCTAAAGCGATTTCTGGCGGAGAAATGCTTTCCGTTAAAAATGGTGTATGGGCAAAAGATGGCAATGATTTTATCTATGTGAGACGAATTACCGACAACGTAAAACTCAATGATATTTATATTTATCATTTCAATGATAAACGCCAGTTAGAACAAGTCAGCCACGCGAATCAAGCAGAATTTAAAGAGGGCAACTGGCAATTAATGCAAGTGAATAAATCACAAATTGCTACAGACAAAATTACAACAACAAATTATCTTAACGAAGCGTGGCAAACCACCTTAACGCCTGATAAATTGGGCATTGTCTCCTTACGTCCAACCTCACTTTCTATTTCAGGGCTGGCAGATTATATTGCATTTATGAAAGAAACTGGGCAAGACGCAAAACGTTTTGAACTCACTTATTGGCGTAAACTCTTCCAACCGATTTCCGTTGGGGTAATGATGTTACTTGCGCTTTCTTTCATTTTTGGTCCATTGCGTAGTGTTACAATGGGCGCAAGAATGATTACCGGAATTTGCTTTGGCTTTTTATTTTATGTCGTTAATGAGATTTTCGGCCCACTCAGTTTAGTTTATAATGTGCCGCCAATTGCAGGGGCATTAATGCCTAGCGGGCTATTTATTCTTATTACTTGGTGGTTATTAGCACATAAACGTTAATACTAAAGTGCGGTATAAGAAAGAGCCATTTTTATAATCGCTTTTTGATTATTTATAACAGGAAATTTTATGACAGAAAACAATTCACTCACCTTGGTAACACATACGCTTTCTCAATGGAAAGATTGGCTGATTGGTTTTATTCCTAATATTGTTTCAGCCATTATTTTACTTACACTTTTCTATTTTCTAGCCAACATTCTGAGCAAAGTCGCATTGCGCATCTATAGCCGTTTATTTGCCAAAAACTTGCGTGCGGCGAAAGGCATTGCCATTGGTGTGAAAATACTGATTTGGTTTTTAGGCATTATTCTGGCGTTAGAAGTATTACATCTTGCCTCATTTCTAACTCACTTACTGGCTGGTGCAGGAATTGTGGGCATTATCGCCGGATTTGCCTTTAAAGATATTGCATCTAATGCGTTTTCAGGCTTATTAATTAAATCAGAACAACCTTTTGATATTGGAGATTGGGTAAATATCAACAATTCAATTGGTAAAGTGATGAACATTGGTTTAGTTACCGTAGAATTAATGACCATTGAAGGGGAAACCGCCTTAATTCCAAATCAGATGATTTATAGTGGCGAATTTTTTAATTATTCTAAATTGAAAAAACGCCGCGTGATTTTATCTACGGGCGTGTCTTATGGTGATGATCTGGATAAAGTTCGCCAAGTTACCTTAGCATTAATACAAGAGTGGGATTTTGTAATCGATAAAAATGACATCAATTTCTACTTTACTGATATTGGTAGTTCAACCTTTGATTTCGTTATTCGTTTCTGGGTAAACTTTGTAACCTATGAAGATTATTTAGAATCCAAAAGCCAAGCGATTATGGCGTTGAAAAAACGCTTTGAGCAAGAAAATATCAGCATTGCCTACAACGTAACTACGCTTGATTTTGGCGTAAAAGGCGGTGTGAACTTGTTCGATAAAACTCTTCAACTCAATGACAATCGCGCAACCGCAAAAGTACAATAACGAAAAAACAAATGTGAGCCTATCTTTCAACGATAGGCTTTTTTATCCTGAGTAAAAAATTTACTTTATTTCTTTCTACAAAGTGCGGTGAAAATACGTGAAATTTACACCGCTCTTTAAAATTGACTAAAATTACTTCACTCATCATTAAATTGACAAATTTTACTTGCAAGCAAAAATCAACCCCGTATAATTCATCACATCTAAAGCATAACAAATGCTTTTACCTAAATATCTCTTTAGCCAGTGTGACGAAATTGGTAGACGTAGCGGATTCAAAATCCGCCGCCCTTAAAAGCGTGTCGGTTCGAGTCCGACCACTGGCACCATTAAGAATTTCGTACTAAGCTATGAGTTAAGCCTTTCAAATCAATAACTTACGGCTTTTTTCTTTTCTGATGAATTATCCAAAATATCATTTTTAGCATCAAATTTTGTCGTGTTTAAAAGGCGGTATCGTAGACAAAAAATGATCTGCCCCTCAAGAGTTGGACTAAACAACCAACTGATCAAGGTGCAGATTTTTTATGACGAAATATACTCAAGGTTTCAAACAACAAGTACTCGACTTTTATCTTCAAAATGGAAAAAATCGTTCGCTTACTCGCCGCTATTTTCAGCTTACCAAAAGCACATTAGCATGCTGGATTGCAACATTTAATCATAATGGAATCAATGGATTAGCTGCGTTAGGTAAAAACGCTGTTATTCTGTTGAATTTAAATTAAAGGTCATTCAAGCGATCAAAAAAGGACAATGTTGCGCTGAAGCCGCGTGCTTTCACTTTGATATCCCCAATTCCGGGATAATTAGCCAATGGCTGCAAACCTTCAAAAAATAAGGTATAGAGGGAGTATTTCCCAAACCTAAAGGTTGTTCAAGTATGAAACTAACATCGACTAAAATGCCACCGAAGCCCAAAATAGAAGAGGAGAGCTTGCGTTACCCAATTTTGGAATGAGAAGCGGAGAATGCAATACTAAAAAAGTGGCAGGAATTCAACCAACAAAAATGCAGAAAAAGCTGTCATTGTAAATACCTTGCGCTCGCGTTTTGCGTTAGTGCCTTCTTTTATTATCTCAAGTCAAAGGTTGATAAAAATGTAGTGATTTCACAGCAAATAGAGGTTATTTATCGCAAAAATGACGAAAATTATGGGGAGCGTCGAATTACCTTAGAATTAAGAATATTTATGGCTGTCCTAGATAACTAGGCTAAACTCCCTTTAACTAATTGTTTTAAAATAGAAATTTGAGATTTTAAGTTACTGTTATTAAAACGCCATTCGCATTCCTTCAAATAAAGCTCAAAATGCGCTTTAGGAATACCGTTAAACTTGCGTAAATGGCGTTTCGCCTGATTCCAAAAGTTCTCAATTCCGCTAATGTGATTTTGTTTTTCTGCAAAGTGTGTACTGTGATTGATGCGAAAATGGTTAAATTCACTCACGTCAAGTACATCATAACTTCGGTAGAAATCAGTGTAAACAAGGCTATCAGGCTTTACTTGCTCGCGAATGATTGGCAACAATGTCGCAGATTGGGTATTTGGCACCGCGACGGTGTAAACCTTACCATTGCGCTTTAAAAGCCCAAATATATTCGGACGTAAAGATGTCGGTGATCATCAATTATTCGGTATATTAGGATGTGGCAAATCACAAATTGCTTATGCCAAAGTGGCGTTAAATATTGTTGATGTGAATACTTCCGAAATTGTTTATTCGACACAAGGTGCGGGAGAATATAGCTTATCTAACAGAGAAATCATTGGTTTTGGTGGTACTTAGGGCTATGATTCAACACTTAATGGTAAAGTACTCGATCTTGCTATTCGTGAAGCAGTAAATAATTTAGCCGAATCTATCGACAATGGTGCTTGGAAACCCAATCCATAAAGAGGTAGCAAATGGTGCGTAAATTGTCTAAATCATCTTTACTATTTAGTATGGCTATGCTCTTAGTCACTTGTGGAATACATCAAAAGTCGATGTATTACTGGAAAGATTATAATAATGCTGTATATAACTATCTTAAAAATAATAATACTTCTCTCTAACGCCACTTGGGGAATGTTAACAGCAACAACCTATCCATTATCAGAGGCTGGTTATTATGTTTTTCCTGTTGCCGTCGTTAATGAAACATTTAAGCAAAATGGGCTAACCAATGCAGCAGATATCCATAATATTAAGTTAGATAAGCTACATTCTATTTTTAATAATGATGCAGTACTATACATAACAGTAAAAGACTATGGAACACGTTATCAATTAATTCAGAGTGTAACAACCGTTGAAGCAACTGCGAAGTTAGTTGATGCTAAAAATGGTAAAGAATTATGGTATGGAACAGCTATCGCATCTGATGCGGGTCAGAAAAATAATAACGGTGGATTAATCGGCGCGCTTGTTGGGGCTATTGTTGATCAAGTTGCTGGGACATTACTAGATAAAGGCTATGATATCGCTCAGTTAGCAGGGGCTCAGTTATTATCGCCAACAAAACCAAATGGGATTTTATATGGCCCTCGCTCCCCCAAATATAAAACAGAAATCAATAAATAGCTTATGATATTAAAGGGCAGAATTATTATTCTGCTCTTTATTTTAAACCTGCCATACCAACATCACAAAAAACAATAATGATACGCCCATTTCAACCATTCCCACTTGCTTTACTGAAAGTTTATATTTAGGAAGAATTAAGGCGCGGAGAAATGGTGGAAAAAAGGCGAGTGCTAACCCATATTGCTGGCATAAGGCAAAACCTAATATACAAAGCAAATGAAAAAGAATGGAAATTTGTAAATATCGAGGATTTTTGCGTTCACGCATTACAGATTTAACATAAAGGGTTACACCTACAAAAAATAGGCTTGGATATAGCGCCACCCAGTAGATTTTATGATCGAATTGCGAGTTAGCGAAATAATACGCGGCCATTCCAGCGATCGCAAAAATAATAATCCCTGCAAAATCATTAAGTAATGCTCGCTCATTTTTTTGTTTTACATAATAAATATTCACTGCCACAAAAGGTAACATTGCGAGTAAAAAATAGAATATATGCCAGTTATGCAACAAGGCAGGTAAGGCAAAAAGTAAGCTAGCTGTCGCGTAAATTAGCGTCCATTTACGATAAAATTCAAGATTTCTGCCTTTAAATAAATTTAAAAAAGGATAGGTCATCAAATAAAGAGAGAACCACGCTAGCAAAAGAAATAAATGGCGTGTCATCGGCGTGGAGAGCAACATTCCGTATAAAAACGGCATTAATGCCATCACGATAGCACCGTGTTGATTGGAAATAAGCAATTTCATAATAAATTTTCTAAGTGCGGTGAAAAATTACCAAGAATTTTAGCTATTTTTACGTACAATCGCTATAATCTTTGCGAATTATTTTTATTTCATAGAAAGGAAAAAACGATGACAACTATCCAACGTTTTCACACCAATGAACGCCTTGCTGAAATGTGCATTTACAATGGCGTAGCTTATTTGGCGGGGCAAGTGCCAGAAAATACTCAAGGCAATGCCTATGAGCAAACCAAAGAAGTGCTAGGTTTGATTGATAAATTGCTGGCGGAAGCGGGTTCAAATAAAAGTAACATCTTAAATGCACAGATTTTCTTGGCTGATATGCAAGATTATACGGAAATGAACCGAGCTTGGGATGAGTGGGTGGATCGTCATAATCCACCAAGCCGTGCAACCGTAGAAGCAAAACTCGCACTGCCTGAGTGGAAAGTGGAAATCGTCATTACGGCTGCGGTTTAAGCAAGGTTAATTCCACCAGTAACGGATTATGATCGGAGCTGGTGGTTTGCATCGTGCGTGCAGACTTCACATTAAAACCGCGTACAAATACCCAATCTAGCGGATTCGCTAAAAAACGTAGCCTGTCATCTGGCTGAAATGAGACAGGAACTAAACCATAAAGTGCGGTGAGTTTTTTAATTAAATTTATCCGCCCACTATTCCACGCATTGAAATCCCCTGCCAGAATAATTGGCCCTTGATGCGATTTAATCAGTTTAAACATTGCTTCTAACTGCTGTTGATAGCGAACTGGGTTAAGCTCAAAATTGACCAAATGTAAATTAATCGTTAATAAAGATTGCCCATTCGCCAACGGAAACCTCATCGCATTCCCCACTTTAGGAATACGAATCCAAGGCTCGACAGAGGAACCCGCACAGAAAGATTGTGGCTGAAAATGGCTCATCAGCATTACCCCAGATTGCTTCCCCAAATAAGCAAAGCTACTGGCATAAAGTGCGGTAGGAAATTGCTGAGAAAATTGCTGTGCTAAATGTTGCTCGCTAGATACCTCTTGCAAAAAAAGAAAATCGGATGCTTTCGCAAAGCGCGAAAGTGCGTTTTGCCAACCTTTATCTTGCCCTTTGTGCATATTCCACACTAACAGACGAAAATTCTGCTGCTCAATAGGTTTAACAGATTGCTCGGTATAAAAACAGGTCACTGCGCTATCCAGTGCTTTACGCTGATAAGCCAATGGGCTTTTTGTATGAAATTGAATTTGCGGAACAGGATAAATTTCTAGGCTATGCCACAAATAGCCCAAACCAAGCAAAATCATCCCTAATAGGGCAATAAAAAAGGATTTTAGTTTACTCATTTTGATGTATTTTGAAAATTTGTGCTTTCTAAATAATAGCAGTTTACTTATACTACGCCAATTAATTTGGCTTATTCTCCATCCCTTTCCTTTATCAAGTGGAGCAAAATGAGCCACTTTTCTTAGCAAAATTCTTTATTATTTTGATTAAGGCTCTTCAATGAACGTTTATACCTACATTTGCTTTCTCTCTGCCATTTCTATTTTGATTGGTTTTATTACGCAGAAAATTAATGACAAAATTCAATATACCATTGCCATCACCGCCACCTCAATGGTTGCTTCTCTGATTTTGTTAATAATGGGGCATTTCAATTTATTGCACATTGATTCACTTGCCAAGGGCGTGATGGAACAAATTGATTTTAAAAGCTTTCTGCTCAACGGGATTTTAGGTTTTCTTCTCTTTGCCGGGGCGCTAGGCATAAAACTCCCCGTAATGAAAAGCCAAAAATGTGAAATCACCATTCTCGCCTTATTTTCTACTTTCGCCTCCACATTCCTTATCGGTTCAAGTTTTTATCTTTTAACTTACATCCTTGGCTGGGAAGTGGATTTTATCTATTGTATGTTGTTTGGCGCATTAATTTCGCCTACTGACCCTATTGCCGTATTGGCGATTATCAAAAATCTCAAAGCACCAAAAAAACTTTCGATGAAAGTAGAGGGAGAATCCTTATTTAATGACGGTGTGGGTTTGGTGATTTTTACCACTATTTTTGCCGTCGCATTTGGGGGCAAACAGCCAACAATCGCCGATGTCAGCGAACTCTTTTTTATGGAAGCAGGCGGCGGATTATTATTTGGCTTAGTTCTTGGATTAATCGCACACTTTCTTATTTCTGCTACTGATGATGGTAGTTTAGAAATTCTCCTTACGCTCACCATTCCTACGGCGGGCTTTATGATTGCCGATTTACTTGAAGTTTCCGGCGCATTAGCAATGGTGGTGTCGGGCATCATTATCGGTAACTGGACAAGACACACAGGATTTTCCAAACAAAGTCAGCACTATTTAGATCATTTTTGGGAAATGATCGATCATTTCCTCAACTCCCTTTTATTCCTGTTAATTGGTGCGGCAATGTTATTAGTAAATTTCACCTATCAAGGCATTATCCTTAGCTTGATTGCTATTCCATTGTGTTTACTGTGTCGTTATATCAGTGTATGGACGCCCTTTAAATTTCTCAGTATGAAAACCACATACAATCCATATACCTTACGCATTCTCACTTGGGGCGGTTTACGCGGTGGGCTTTCACTGGCAATGGCACTTTCTCTTCCCGTGGGTAGCCTATATATCCCTAAAATTGGTATGAACGTGCGCGATTTGCTCTTAGTGATGACCTATGCCGTGGTAATGTTCTCCATTCTCGTCCAAGGCACAACCATTGAAACAATGGTTCGTAAATCTAAAGAAGCCACCTTACAAGCCAGAGGCTATGTAGGGTTAAAGCCTGAGCATAAAGAAGAAAAAGAGGCATAAAAAAGATAAAAAAGAAAGGCTAACTCAAGTGATCTGCCCCCAAAAAGTTAGACTCTATTTTAATTCAAGGGCTGAGTTCTGTATTTCACGGGGCTTAGTCCTTTTAGCTTCACTTGAATACGCTCATTCTTGTAGTAATGAATGTACTCGTAAATCACTTTTTCAAGCTGTTCAAAGGTCTCAAACCGTTTGCCAAAGTAACATTCCGTCTTCAATCGCCCGAAAAAGCTTTCCATCGCGCCATTATCAAGACAATTGCCTTTTCTCGACATACTTTGCTTAATCCCGTGTTTTTTCAATATTCCACACCAAAGTCATAGTGTTTTTAGCTGTTTTTTTGGTGTCCCAAAGTTAAACCGAAATTCACATTCTTTCAAGAATAACGGAAAAGATTTCTTGTCAATTTTGTTATATTTTCTTAGTACTCGTTTAGCCTGATTCCAGAAATTTTCAATCCCATTAATGTGATTTTTTGCTTCTGCGAAATGCGTTGAATGATTAATTCTGACGTGCTTAAATTCGCTTATATCTAGCACATCGTAGCTGTGATAGTAATCGGTATAAACAACGCTATCAGGCATAATTTTCCTTTTAATTACAGGGAGTAAGGTGTTAGCCTTAGTGTTTTCAACAATAACCGTATAGACTTTTCCTTCTCGCTTCAGCATTCCAAAAACAGCTGTTTTATCCTTAGCACCTCGCCCCTTTTTTCTTTTTTTCCCGATAAAATCGCTTTCATCAAGCTCGATTTCACCAGCAAAAATTTCATTGGCATCTTGGGCTAAATGGTTGCTAATCACCTCCCTGATTTTGCGATAAAAGAGGGCGGCTGAATTAGGGTTAATTTCCAGTAAATTTGCTGCTGAACGAGCCGTCACTTCAAGCACAAAAAATTCTAGCTGTTTTTTCTATATAGATTTCTTGAGTTTACAATGAGTTATCTTCATTTTTATAGACTAACATATGCTAATCTAATACAGCCTCTTAAATTATTAGTTAATGTACCAACGTTATCCCAACACCGCACCACTTAAATCAATAAATATTCCTGCAATTGTTGCGCTCATTAAATTGGCTAGTGTGCCTGCAATTACTGCTTTTAAGCCGAGGCGTGCAATATCTGAGCGGCGGGTTGGTGCCATACTGCCAATGCCACCAATTAGCACGGCAATTGCGCTGAAGTTAGCAAAACCACATAAGGCAAAGGTGATAATGGCTTTGGTTTTATCACTAAGCTGAACGACAGCATCAGGTTGTAGATATTGGGCAAATTCTAGATAACCAACAAATTCATTGACAGCTAATTTCATTCCGATCATTTGCCCTGCGATTTCAGCATCTTGCCAAGGTACGCCAATAATAAAAGCAATAGGTTGGAATAAATAACCGAGTAGGCTTTGTAAGGTCAGATCGCCATAGCCAAACCAGCCACCGATACCGCCGATTAAGCCATTTAATAATGCAATGGAGGCAATAAAAGCAATCAACATTCCCCCTACATTAATAGCGAGCGTTACCCCTGATGCAGCACCATTTGCAAGGGCTTCCACAATATTATTGGGTTTGTCTGTTTTGACGTTTTCTTCTAATCTATCGCTGAATTTTTCTGTTTGTGGATACATCAATTTAGCAAACAATAATCCAGCAGGGGCTGCCATAAATGAGGCGGCGATTAAGTAGGTAAGTGGTACGCCCATTCCTGCATAGCCGGCTAATACCGATCCAGCGATGGAAGCCGTTCCGCCTACCATCACAGTAAAGAGTTCGGATTCAGTCATTCGACTAATAAATGGTTTCACAACCAGTGGGGCTTCCGTTTGTCCAACAAAAATATTGGCTGCCGCAGACATTGATTCTGCTTTGGAGGTGCCGAGTGCTTTTTGCAAGCCGCCGCCAATAATTTTGATCACCCATTGCATCACACCGATGTAGTACAATACAGAAATTAATGCAGAGAAGAAAACAATAATCGGTAGCACTTTGAAGGCAAAAATAAAGCCGATATTGCTTGGATCAGCAAGGTTACCAAAAAGGAATGCAATCCCTTCATTACCGTAATTAATGACTTTGCTCACGCCTTCAGCGGTGCTAAGTAGAGCATTTCTTCCAGCGGGAACATATAAAATGAGTGCAGCAAAGCCGATTTGTATGGCTAATGCACCGAAAATAGTGCGAAAATTAATGGCTTTGCGATTGTTGGAAAACAGCAATCCAATGCCAAGCAGGACGAAAATCCCGACAATACTGATAATGAGATCCATAGTTACGCTCCTTGATGAATGAATTTAGATAATCGTAGTCATTTTTTGTATGCCGCATTGTTTGGCAAATTCTGCCAGTGCCTCGGTTTCTTCTATCGTAGGAATAAAAGGGGTTAAACCAGCCTCGTCTCTTGCGCCTTTGCTATGCACGCGAATGATTTTGAATAATACATCGGGATAATCTCGCAATAGCTGTGCTGCTTTTTCCACTAAGCGATAGGCATCAAAAAAATCTTTGATAAAAACCAACCGCACTTCTTCAATTTTTGAGTGCGGTAATAATTTGGCAAGATTTTGCCAATTTCGGGTGAGATTTTCTGTTTTGATATGTTGCGTTGTGGGGATAATTTGATTTGGCACCTTGCCTTGCTGATTTCGCCGTTCAAAGCAGAGTGTTTGCAATCCTAAGCCATCACCTTTTAGGTCAAAGAGAAATTTATCCGTTACGGCAATTAAGGCTTGGGTGCTGTCATAATCAAAGAAGCCACTACTATCAAGATAACAGGTTAGACCTTGTTGGCGTAAAGCCTGAAATAAGGGAATCAATTTTTTATGATGAATGGTGGGTTCCCCGCCAGAAACGGTAACCCCACGAATAAAAGGCACTGCATCCATTACTTGATCATACAAATATTGCAAGCTAACTAATTTCACTTCAGTGTTCTTTCTTGGAATTGTTTCAGGGTTGTGGCAATAAAGGCAATTTAATTTACACCCTTGTAAAAAAATACTGGTGCGATTACCTTGCCCCTCTACATTGGAAAAGGGAATGATCCGATGTAGAGGCACATAGATAGTTGATAGGGTAGCATGTGTAACCATTATGAATTCGATGTTACGTTTTCTTCATCACGTAATTGGCGATCAAAGACATTCGCACAATCGTCTGTTCCTGCACCATACCAAGTGGTGTCGCGTAATACTGCTTCGCCTTTGCGATAGCGTTCAACCTCACTTTTCTTCACTAAGTAGCCCGTTACGCGAATGAGATCGGTATTTTTCAGATAAGTTGTAATATAACGATAGCCTAGTGCAAATGCTCCTTCGATGATATCGACAACCGCATCTAAATGATCGGTATAGGTTTGATCGAATGCAAAAAGATCACCTGTTCCCGATGGGAAATATTTATGGAATGGGGCAGATTGTTTTAAATGCGCAAGCAAAGTAGGCTCTTCACCCACGCGAATACGGTGTGCTGGGGTATTCATTTTGTCTTCTTCGTGATTGCTTGCCCCGACTTGTGCGTGTAGTAAATAATGCTGATGAGTACGTTCCACATAAAGCCCTTTATGAGCATTATTCACTGCTTGTAATTTATCCATAATTAATGTGGCAATTTCATCACCACGTTGGCTTTGCCCAAAGGTTTCATTGATACCTTCTTGTTGTAAAAGATGGTTCACTGCATCGGCTAGTCCAACAATCGCAATCATACTCGTGAAGTTTTCACGTTTGATAAATTCTTCTTGTGCCAAGAAGCTACTTTCAAAGAAATTGCTTTCTTCGATCAAGAATTTATGCCGTTTATCCATTGTGGAAAGGGCGAGTTTTGCTACTTTAGGTAACAATTCGTTCACCATTTCATCTACACTTGAACAAGCACGCCCAATCGTGCCTAATCTCAAGCGAGTGAGTGTATAAGCACCACCACATTCAGGCAGTGCATTATAACAACTTGCGATACCATATTGTTCACCTAGATCTTCAATGTAGTAAGCGTCATTGGCAAAAGACGGTTTTGAGACTAATAAACAGGCTTTCGCTGCAAGTTCTGCAAATTCACGAGAGGTTTTTTGTTTGTCATAGCGAATCGTCATATTCGGCGTGGTGTTTTCTAACTCAATGACAGCCTGTAAAATTAAACGCCCCGCTTTAGTATCATAAGGACCAATATTGGCGTGGCAGAATGAATCCGCAATAGTTTTATCAATATGGTTTAAGAAACGTTTAATTTTAATATAATCTTGTTTTTCATCAGTAATGAATGGCTCGAGCAACGTATCTAAACGGCCAATATAAACAGGGTAAGTGGTAATAGAAGGAACGTGGGAATAGAGAATAAGCAATCCATCTAGCACTTCATCAAGATCTTTGGGTGGAGGTAAGTCAAGGAATTTACAGCCTTTTTGAATATACACATTATAATCAGGCAAAATATAACGCGGACGATAAATAGCATAACCCTCACATAAATCACAAATCATATGATTTTGAATGTATTCCCATTCTTCTTCGGTGTAACCTAATAAATCAATGGGGTTAAATAATCGCTCAGCAATATTGCCTAAGCTCATTAATTTTTGATGATAAGTGAGGTTTTTCGCTTTAACCACATCGAGAATATCTTGTAGTGAGGCTTGCATGGGTTGCTCCTTGTATAAAATTTATGCTCAGTTGGCAATCATTCTACCTAAGGAAAGGACGCATTACCGTGATTTAGATCACAGACTTGAGGAATAATGTAGATAGTTAAAAATAGCGTTATTTCAAATAAAAATAAGGCGGTGTGGACAGCCCCTTATGTACCATTTGTACAGCGTGGTCGCTGTTGCCTTGTCTTATTTTCATTTTAAACGACTAGAAAAGAGCTGAACAAAAAATAGGTTCAGCTCTGAATAGCGGATCGCGTGATGTTGAAATAACATTGCATTGGCTTGATTTGCCGTAGGCTGTGCGTTAGTTACTCAAATATAAATAATGATAGCTTATTGATTTGGCTCAAGCACTTCAATTTCTGCATTGCTGTGCAATCCTCTTGGAAGTTGGCTTCCTTTGCGTCCACGTTCAGCACGGAAACGTTGTAAATCTTCCGCTTTAAGGGTGATTTTACGTTTGCCTGAGTGGAAGACCAAGTTAGCTTGCTCAGAAATGAGTAATAATCGCACCAATAATTCAGAACGATCTTTCGCATTTGTCGCAGGAATAGAAATAATTTTGTTGCCTTTTCCTTTGGATAATTCAGGTAAATCTTGCACAGGGAAAATCAACATTCGTCCTGCTGAAGTTAATGCAACGAGTAGTTGTTGATGTGCCTGTAAGGTTAAAGGTGGTAGTACTTGCGCGTTTTCAGGAAGTGAAATTAATGCCTTCCCTGCTTTATTTCGAGCCACTAAATCACTAAATTGACAAATAAATCCATAACCCGCATCAGAAGCCATTAAGAGTTTTTGATCCTCATTTTCCATTAATACTTGGCAAACGCTTGCACCTGCGGGTAAGGTCAGTTTACCTGTTAGCGGTTCGCCTTGTGAGCGTGCAGAAGGTAAAGACAGCGGATCAAGCGCATAGCTACGTCCTGTGCTATCAAGAAATACAACAGGCTGATTACTTTTCCCATAAGCGTGAGCAAGGTAGCTATCACCTGCTTTATAGCTGAGGTTCTGGGCGTCAATATCGTGTCCTTTTGCACAACGCACCCAACCCATTTGCGATAAAATTACCGTAACAGGTTCGGCTGGGATCATTTCATTTTCTGCAATGGCTTTGGCTTCAGCACGCTCTATAATGGGTGAAAGGCGAGGGCTGGCAAAGGTTTTGGCATCTTGTTGAATTTCTTTTTTAATTAATGTATTTAAGCGACGTTCTGAAGCTAAAATCTGTTCTAAATTCAACCGCTCTTGCGCTAATTTATCCTGTTCAGCTTGTAGTTCGTGTTCTTCCAATTTGGCTAATTGGCGTAAGCGTAAATTTAAAATGGCTTCGGCTTGTTCATCGGTTAAATCAAAACGAGCCATCAGTTCTTGTTTCGGCTTATCTTCATTACGGATAATGGCAATCACCTCATCAATATTTAAAAAGGCAATCATCAAACCTTGTAAAATATGTAAGCGATTTAGCACCTTATCTAAACGATGTTGTAAGCGTTTTGTGACGGTGCTACGACGGAAACTAAGCCATTCAGTAAGAATTTGTAACAGATTTTTGACAGCAGGTTTGTTGTCCAAGCCAATCATATTCATATTAACACGATAGCTTTTTTCTAAATCGGTTGTGGCAAAAAGGTGATCCATTAAGACATCACAATCTACTCGATTAGAACGCGGAACAAGCACGATTCGAATTGGGTTATTATGATCGGCTTCATCACGAATATCTTCAACCATAGGCAATTTTTTAGCGGTCATTTGCTCGGCAATTTGGCTAATGATTTTCGATGGAGAGGCTTGATGTGGTAACGCTGTGATGACAATCTCACCGTCTTCTTTTTTCCACACGGCACGCATTTTAATTGAGCCACGCCCTTGCTCATAAATTTTTCGGATATCTGCTTTGCTGGAAATAATTTCCGCTTCCGTTGGATAATCAGGACCTTGTAATACGGTCATTATTTCATCTAAATCCGCGTTGGGATTATCAAGTAGCATTATTGCGGCTTCGGCAACTTCATTCAGATTATGTGGTGGAATATCGGTTGCCATTCCCACCGCAATGCCTGTTGTGCCATTGAGCAAAATATGCGGTAAACGTGCGGGTAAATACTGTGGTTCTTCTAATGTTCCATCAAAATTGGGTTGAAATTCCACTGTCCCTTGTCCAAGTTCACCTAACAGGATTTCAGAAATTTTAGACAGACGTGATTCGGTATAACGCATCGCTGCGAACGATTTCGGATCATCGGGCGCGCCCCAGTTTCCTTGCCCATCGACGAGCGGGTAACGATAAGAAAAAGGTTGTGCCATCAGCACCATTGCTTCATAACAAGCGGTATCGCCGTGCGGATGGAATTTACCTAATACGTCCCCGACAGTACGTGCAGATTTTTTATATTTCGCGCTGGCATTGAGTCCCAATTCCGACATCGCATACACAATACGGCGTTGCACAGGTTTTAATCCATCACCAATAAAGGGCAATGCACGATCCATAATCACATACATTGAATAATTTAAATAGGCACTTTCGGTGAAGTTTTGCAGTGGCATTTGCTCAATGCCTTCGTAATTAATTTCTGCCATAACGTTGTTTTTCTCTTATATTCGTTAAAATTAAAGTGCGGTGTAATTTTGGGTTATTTTTTAATGTTTAAATCCAGTGGAAACATCCGCATCGGGGTTACGCTCGTGATAAGGTTCGTCTTTTAATTTTCCACTGAAAATTTGTGGATTTTCCTCTCCACTGACTATTAATACCCCTTTTGCCCCTTTTTCTGTACGGAAAATGGAATGATCCACGAAAGGATAGAGGCCGGGTACGGGAATCGTCGTTTCCGCCATCATTGCGCCACCAGCAGGAATCAAGGTGGTTTGCACATTGTGATTTTGTAATGAACCGCCTTCCACATACACGGTATCAAAAGGTTTACCAATCAAATGAAAGGAAGAAACCTTATTAGGGCCGGCGTTACCTACATAAAAACGTAGTTTTTCGCCCACTTTTGCTTTTAAGGCGTTATCCCCAAGCATCGAACCGTAATGTCCGTTAAAGACCACATAATCAGGGAGTTCATAGCTTGCTTTTTGCATACTAAAAACCTGTAAGCCCGCTTCGCCAAATTCCCCTTGCGTATAAAATTCGTTTTGGACAATATAAAATTCTTTATCGACAGGGGGTAAACCAGCTTTAGGCTCAACGAGCATTAAACCAAACATTCCTTTACCAATGTGTGTTGGCGCGCCCGGCATTGCTGCGCAGTGATAAAGATAAAGCCCGGGCGATAGCACTTTGAACTGATAAATGCTGGTATGTCCCGGTGCCGTGTTGCTTGCTAATGCGGTGCCTTCAGGAGCAGCCGAAGAATGAAAATCAATGCTATGTGGTAGTTTGGCATTGATTGGGTTGGATAAATGAACTTCCACCGTATCGCCCTCACGCACACGGATAAAAGGGGCGGGGGTTGAGCCATTATAGGTCCAATATTTGAATTGAACCTTAGGCATAATTTCCATAATTTTTTCTAACGCTTCTAGTTTTACCACCACCCGTGCTGGGTAATCGCGTGTAATTGGGGCGGGGACATTCGGTGCGGTAGTGAGTTCTGCTTCAATTACAGGTAATGAGGTGGAATTTTGCTTTTGCTCTGCGGATAAAGGGGCATTTTGCTTAATACTGTTCTTTAAAGTTTGAGTAAAATCAAGCAAAGATTCTTGTACCACATTTTGTACTGTGGTGGTTAAATTTTCAGCTGAATTTTCTACCGCACTTTGCATATTTTTTGCCACTTCTTGCATTGCCTGTTGCAACTGCGTAAGGGAATGCTGTAATTGTGCGTTTTGTGCTGTGCTTGTGGCATCATCTGCATTTTTTTCTGCCTGTTGTGCTTGCTTGATTGATGAAGATGTGCTTGCCGTATTGATTTCATTGGCGGCAAATGCAAACGAAATATTGGTAAAAAGTGCGGTGCATAATAATGCGAAAATGGTTTTTTTCATCGCGATTCCTTATACGCTAAGATCAACTTGATCACCTTTGGATTGTAGCCAGCTTTTGCGATCTTCTGCGCGTTTTTTAGCTAACAACATATCCATTAATTCAAAGGTTTCTGTTTGGTTTTGCTCATTCTCTTGATCAAAGGTGAGCTGTACTAAGCGACGTGTATTGGGATCCATTGTGGTTTCCCGCAACTGGCTTGGGTTCATTTCCCCTAACCCTTTAAAACGCTGTACATTGATTTTCCCTTTCTTATTTTTGAGGCGATCTAAAATCCCTTCTTTTTCCCCTTCATCAAGGGCGTAATAAACTTCATTACCGATGTCAATGCGATAAAGTGGTGGCATTGCCACATAAACGTGGCCTTCTGCCACCAGTTTCGGGAAATGGCGTAAGAACAGGGCGCAGAGTAGGGTAGCAATATGCAAGCCGTCAGAATCCGCATCGGCTAGAATACAAACCTTGCCATAACGTAACTGAGAAAGATCGCTATTGTCTGGATCAATTCCCAATGCCACAGCAATATCGTGGACTTCTTGCGAACCAAGAACTTGATCGGCGGAGACTTCCCAAGTATTTAGAATTTTCCCCCTAAGCGGTAGAATGGCTTGATATTCACGATCTCGCGCTTGTTTTGCTGAGCCGCCAGCAGAGTCTCCTTCAACTAAGAATAATTCAGTTAAGGCTAAATCTTGTGAGCTACAATCTGCTAATTTCCCCGGAAGGGCTGGACCGCTCACTTGTTTTTTGCGCACCACTTTTTTCGCTGCTCGTAACCGCCGTTCAGCAGAGCTAATCGCCATTTTGGCCAGTTCTTCCGCTTCTTGTACATTTTGGTTGAGCCATAAACTAAACGCATCTTTTACCACACCGCTGACGAAAACGGCACTTTGACGGGAAGATAGACGTTCTTTCGTTTGTCCTGCAAATTGCGGATCTTGCATTTTGATAGAAAGCACATAAGCACAGCGATCCCAAATATCATCGGCGGTAAGTTTAAGCCCTCTTGGTAATAAATTGCGAAATTCGCAAAATTCACGCATTGCATCGAGCAACCCTTGGCGTAAGCCATTAACGTGCGTTCCGCCTTGAATGGTGGGAATTAAGTTTACATAACTTTCACCTAATAAATCACCGCCTTCAGGTAACCAGATTAATGCCCAACTTGCGGTTTCTTTTTCTGTTTCAAAATTTCCAACAAAAGGCGAGGCGGGGAGTGTGGTATAGCCTTCTACGTTTTCTGTTAAGTAATCGGATAAACCGTCTTGATACAGCCAAACATCTTCTGTGCCGTTTATTTTATCAATAAAGCGAATTTCTAATCCCGAACAGAGAACCGCTTTGGCACGTAATAAATGGCGTAAACGGCTAACAGAGAAGTTACTGCTATCAAAATATTTTGGGTTAGGCTTGAAATGCACAGTCGTGCCAGTTGTACGGCGTCCACAAGTGCCAATTACCTCTAATTCTTGGACTTTTACACCATTTTCAAAGGCGATTTTATAGACCTGTCCGTTACGTTTAATTTGAATATCCACACGGTCAGAAAGTGCATTCACCACAGAAATTCCCACGCCGTGCAAACCGCCAGAGAAGGTATAGTTTTTATTAGAGAACTTTCCTCCCGCGTGCAATTTAGTAAGGATTACTTCAACACCAGAAACCCCTTCGCTAGGGTGAATATCCACCGGCATTCCACGTCCATTATCAATCACTTCAAGGGATTGGTCTTTATGTAAAATCACTTCGATTTTTGTGGCATAGCCAGCAAGTGCTTCATCAACACTATTATCAATGACTTCTTGCCCTAAGTGGTTTGGGCGAGTGGTATCCGTGTACATTCCGGGACGCAGTTGAACGGGCTCGAGATCTTTTAAAACGGTAATTTCATTGGCGGAATAATTCGTTGTCATTGGGTTTTCCGTAATTTAATAATAAAAATTGCTAAAAGTTTAGCAAAAAAACCAACTGATACAAAAGTGCGGTTGGTTTTTTTGCTTTTTTTATTCGTTACCTAAAACGCCTAAATTCCAGTTTATTGCCTCTTTAGGGCGTTTTTCTTGTAATAAGAAATGTTGGTTAGCTTTTGCTTGGGGTTGCACCACCGTGCCTGATGGGGTAGAGAATGCAATGCCACCTTTTAACAATTGTTGCATTGATCCTGTATTAATAGATAGCCCAGTGAAACCTAATTCCATACCATAGCCTGAGGCGATCCAAAACTCAGAATTTTGACGCACGAGAGATTTATGCTTATTGGCAATGACAATATGCACTAATACTCGATCACCAATGGAATTCAATTCCAAATTGCGAATTGTACCCACTTCAACCCCTCGATACATAACAGGTGAACCCACGGTGATATTCATTGCATCTTTGGTTTCTAAAATTAATGGGAAACCATCACCATATTTATTGGTTGTTGGCACGGATTGTGTTAAACGAAATTGATTGCGTATTTTTCCGCTACCCGCTTCGACATCAATATAAGGTTGTAATAAACTGTCTAAATTTTCAATGCCACCGGCGGAAATTTGTGGTGAAATGAGACGGAATTTACTGTTTTCTTTCGCAATCATTGCCATATATTGGGGATTAATCAATGCGGTGGCAATGATTTTGCGATCTGCGGAAAGCTCGATGTGATCCACTTCACCAATGGTTAAGCCCATATAACGTAATGGCATTCCTTTGCTTAGATTTGTGGCATCACTTGCAGTGAGCTTAATGATTTGTCCAGCGGATTTGGCACGCATTTCATTTGGATAAAGAATTTTATTCCCTGAACCGCTGTTATCAAAGCTAATTGCCCCTTTTAGAGTGCGTGCAATAGGCGTTGCTTGGATACTGATTCCTTTTGGCGTAATATCCACCTGCGCAGCACTTTCCACCCAGAATAGGCTTTTATTGGTCAGTAGATCACGATTTTTAGGATAAATGAAGACATCGACATCAAAATGATCTTTTTTCGGATGAATGGCCAGAATTTTACCCACTTCATATTGGCGATAAAGCACAAGAGAGCCTTTATCAATACTCGGTAGTTGTGAGGTAGTTAAGGTAATCGTTGGGGTGAGATCATTGCTCACAATCCCCGCTTCTGCATTGCTGAGATCACGGTATAAAGGAAAACTTTCAGGCAATTTTCCAGATTGATGACCCGCAACAATACGAATACCACCTTGAAGCCATTTTTCTGGCGTAGCTGCTTGCATTTTTATCCCATCAGCGCCAAGGCTCACTTCAAAATTCGAGGCAGCAATAAACAGCGTATCTGGATGGATTAAATGGCGGTATTTACTTGCAATAGCAATGTTAAAATGCACATTATCTTGTTCGATAGATTGGCTCACAATTTCACCAATGGCAAAATTATTATAATAAATTTGTTGCCCTTCACTAATATTATAGGTTTCTGGTGCAGTTAAGGTTAGCACCAGCGTATCAGGTTGTTTAAGTAAAAGCTCATTCTCTTTGATGACATTAAATTGCGTCTGTTTTTCACCGCTACCACTGACGACATCAAAATATTCGCCCCGTAATAATTTTTGCGGATCTGAGAGTTCATTTAAACTAAATTTTGTGTTGCGTAATACTATTTCGGTGTTAGTTTTGAATAAATTTTCAGCACTAGGATCAATAAGTAATTTGCCCTGTAAAATTTTCTCATTATTTTCCACCGTACTTAACTCAGAAAGTAAACCGATTTGTGCATCTTGTGAATATACAGCGGTTTTACCTGCTTTTAATCCCGCTATATTTGGCATAGTGATATTAATTTCAATGCCACGTTTGGCTGCTTGTAAGTTGGCATATAATCGGTAACTGGTATTATTTTCCGCTTGAGGGCTATTTTGTGGGGAATCAAATGCCACCGCACCTTGAACAACCGCGTTCAAACTATCTACCTTGACATTAATGCCAGACATACCAATATTGGCGTTAATCCCACTGATGTTCCAGAAATGGCTGTCTTTTTTTACAAATTGCGTATAAGGCTTATCGATCACAACATCAATTTCAATTTTCTTTTGATCTTTTGTGAAACGGTAATCATAAATTTTCCCTACGGGCATTTTTTTGAAATAGACAGAGGCGCCAATAGAGATCGAGCCTAAGTCATCAGCAAGTAAATGAATAAGCAAATCGCCTTCAGTAACTTGAGCTATCGGCCCTTCATCTTCTGCCACAAATTCATCTTCTGATTCACCATCACCGGGTTGTAGAGTTATGTAGTTGCCAGAAACCAGCGCATCAATACCTGAAATACCGGCTAAAGAAGCACTTGGGCGAACTAACCAAAATTTGGTGTTTTGGCGTAAGACCGTTTTAGCTTCGGGGTAGATACTTGCAGCGACTTCGACTTTTTTCAGATCATCTGTGAAATTCACCTTTTTTACCACACCGATCTGCAAACCTTGATAGCGAATTTGCGTTTTCCCTGCGACTAAACCATCGCCATTATCAAAGGTAATTTTGATACTAATCCCTTGTTCTTGTATTATTTGAAAGAACAGAATCGCCCCAATACATAAGGCAATAAACGGCAACAACCAAAAAGGTGAAATCCGTTTATTTTTATGAATAGTGGCTTGTACCTGTTGATAATTTTCTTCAATACTATTTTTGTTTTTTTCTGTCATAAATTTTCCAAAGTAAACGACTGTCAAACTGTGAAGCTGAAATCATTGTTAAAAATACGGCTGCACCAAAATAGAACGCAGCAGGACCAACGGAAAAATTAATAATCTGTCCACGAGCAACAAGGGACATCATCAAGGCGAGTACGAATAAATCTAACATCGACCAACGTCCAACAAAATGCACGAGATGAAACAGACGCATTTGCCATTTTATAGATTGGTGAATATTGAAATGTACACAAATTAAGAGATAAAGCAAAATAAAAACTTTACTGATTGGGATAAAAATACTGGCTGAAAAGACAACGAACGCCACAAAGTAACTGCCCATTTCAATAAACGTTATTACCCCAGACATCAAGGTATCCGCACTTGGTGCGCCATTGACATAAACCACCGACATAGGCAATAAATTAGCAGGGAAAAGCATAATAATCCCCGCAATTAAGGTTGCCCAAGTGCGTTGCAACCTAATATTTGCAGAAACTTCCGTGATGGTGAGGCAACGCGGGCAACGCTTACGATGTTTGCTATCTTGATAAGGTTCGGTAAAAGTATAATGACATTCCAAACACACGCAAGGTGGTTTCTTGGGCATTGCAGTTAAAAATCTGTCTTGTGGATAAAAATCATTCCATAATGCATTAAGATTGAGCTTAATAAAGAGCAGAGTAGTTAAAAGTGCGGTGAAAATAAAGGCAATTAAATAAATATCAAGGCTAAGCGTGGCGTATTCTCGTACTTTAAACATTGTTACCCCTAAGGCAACCAAATACACATCAAACATCACCCAAGGTTTAATGTATCCCAACGCGAGTAAAATATTACGCGGCTTAATGCCGAATATTTGTGAAAGACGAAGTAAAATAACCAAAATCGCAAAAGAAATGGGCATAAATACGGCACAAAGAAAAATTAAAAATGCCGTATATGGATAGCCTTCCGTTGCCATTTTCCATACCCCTTGCCATATTGATGCCTCTACCCGTGTACCCAGTAAATCAATACTCAATAAAGGATAGTTCAAGGCAAAAGGCATTAAAATCAACATAGATAGCGCAATCATTGAGCAACGATGTAAACTCCAACGGCTGCCCGAATATAGTACTTCATCACAGCGAGGACATTCTGCATATTCGCTCGCTTTCAATGTTGGCACAGACACCGTTGCATCGCAATGAGAACAACGTGCAATATGCTGTTTGGCGTAATCTGTGCTGTTTAACGGTTTAGTCATTAAATACGATAAGTGAAAATAAAATCGCTATTTTATATGGATTTAAATAGTTTTCAAAGTGCGGTGATTTTTTACGGAAAATTTAGGCAAAAAGTACCGCACTTTGTTTTTTATTGAAGTATCAGGTAAAACTCGATCAAAAAATTGCCATTTTCTTCTAATTTAAGCTAGAATAGCGCAGATTTTTTTATTCAAAATTAGTGGTATGTGAGATTACACAATGACAGAAGTGCAGAAATTAACAAATAACAAAGAAATTATTGCTTACCTTGCGGAAAAGTTTCCGCGCTGTTTTTTCCTTGAAGGTGAGGCAAGACCGTTAAAAATCGGGATTTTCCAAGATTTAGCCGAAGCCCTTGCTGATGATGAAAAAGTGAGCAAAACCCAATTGCGTCAAGCATTGCGTTTATATACAGCAGGTTGGCGTTATTTATATGCTTGTAAAGAGGGGGCTGAACGCGTTGATTTGCAAGGTAATCCTGCAGGCGTATTAGAAAAAGAACACGCAGAACACGCCGCACAAAAATTGGCGGAAAGCAAAGCAAAAGTAGCGGAAAAACGTGCTGCGGAACGTGCGGCAAACCCAAAAACCAATAAAAAGCCAGCTCGTTCAAATATTAGCAAAGCGAATGGCAAAAAAACGAATAGACCTAATTTAGTTGCAGTAGATCTTGCTACTTTAACGCAAGGGGCGACAGTAAAAGTCAAAGCAGGAAATAGCACAAAGCGTGCCGTGGTTTTAGAAGTGGTGAAAGACAATGTACGTGTTGAACTTGAAAATGGTTTAACAATCTCTGTCACCGCAGAGCGCTTATTTGCATAATTCTCGTTATTTATCGAGTTAAGTAAAGAAGTCATCATTGTGATATTTACTTTGATTAGGACATTTGAATGAAATTTAATAAAAGAAAAGGCTACTTAGCCGGTTTGCTGCTAAGTGCCTTATTTGTTAATGCGGATCTTGCCGTTGCTGTTGCCCCTAAATTGAAGGCGGCAGATATTGTCATTCCAGAACCAACTGAAACGAACCAGTTGGTAACAAAGCGCGTTGCAACGCGTTTAACCCAATCTCATTATCGTAAGTTTCAGTTAGATGATGACTTTTCGCAAAAGATTTTTGATCGCTATTTAAAAAATTTAGATTTTAACCGTAATACGTTCTTGGCTTCAGATGTAGCAGAAATGCGCGCTAACTATGGCGATAAGCTAGACGATCAGCTTAACCAAGGTAAGCTAGATATGGCGTTTGCGATGTACGATCGAATGATGAAACGCCGTTATGAACGTTATAAATATGCCTTATCTCTTTTAGATAAAGAGCCAAATCTCAGCACAGATGATCAAATTGAGATTGAACGCAAGGATGCAGCTTGGCCAAAAACGGAAGAAGAGGCCAATGCACTTTGGGCGCAACGCGTTAAAAATGACATTATTAACTTGAAGCTCAAAGGCAAGAATTGGCGTGAAATCAAGAAAACCTTAACCAAACGCTATGATTTAGCGATTCGCCGTTTAACACAAACGAAAGCTGATGATATTCTTCAAGTGTATTTGAATGCCTTTGCGCGTGAAATTGATCCACATACCAGTTATCTTGCACCAAGAACGGCAAAAAGTTTTAATGAAAGTATGAATCTTTCTTTAGAAGGGATTGGGGCAACATTACAGTCGGAAGATGGCGACACGATTATAAAATCCTTGGTCGCTGGTGCGCCAGCAGATCGCAGTAAAAAAATTAAGCCGGGAGATAAAATCGTAGGCGTTGGGCAGGCGAAAGGGGAAATTGAAGATGTTGTCGGTTGGCGTTTAGATGACGTGATTGATAAGATCAAAGGGAAAAAAGGCAGCAAAGTTCGTTTAGAAATTGAACCAGAAAAAGGTGGCAAATCCCGTATTGTTACCCTTATTCGAGATAAAATCCGTTTAGAAGACCAAGCTGCCAAATTAACCGTTGAAAAGGTGGAAGGTAAGCAAATTGCCGTTATTAAAATTCCAAGTTTTTATCTGGGCTTAGCGGAAGATGTGAAAAAACTGCTTGTGGAAATGAAACAGAAAAATGCACAAGCATTGATCATTGATTTGCGTGAAAACGGTGGCGGTTCATTAAAAGAAGTGGTTGAATTGACCGGCTTATTTATTACCGATGGGCCAGTGGTTCAGGTGAGAGATGCTTATCAACGTATTCGTATTCACGAAGATCCAGATAATACGCAAGCGTATTCAGGGCCATTATTGGTGATGATTAATCGTTTTAGTGCTTCGGCGTCAGAAATTTTTGCCGCGGCAATGCAAGATTATAACCGAGCTATCATTATTGGGCAGAATACCTTTGGTAAAGGCACGGTTCAACAAAGCCGTCCATTGAATTTTGTGTTTGATTCAGAAGAAACGCCAATGGGGCTTATTCAGTACACCATTCAAAAATTCTACCGTATCAATGGTGGAAGTACTCAGTTGAAAGGGGTTGCGCCAGATATTACTTTCCCTTCAGTCATTGATTTGAAGGAATATGGTGAAGAAAAAGAGGACAATGCATTACCTTGGGATAAATTACCACCCGCCCCTTATTTAGAGGCAGGAAATGCAAGAGAAGCCGTTAATGCGTTAGAAGCCCCGCATATTGCTCGAATGGCAAAAGATCCTGAATTTATAGCCCTTAATGAAGATCTTAAAGTATTGGATGCACGCCGTGAGCGTAAATATTTATCATTGAATTTTGCAAAACGTAAAGCAGAAAATGATAAAGATGATGCAAAACGCTTGAAAGACCTCAATGCACGCTTTAAACGTGAAGGCAAAAAGCCATTGAAGAAACTGGATGATTTGCCGAAAGATTATGAAGCACCTGATTTCTACTTAAAAGAAGCAGAAAAAATGGCGGTGGATCTCATTAATTTTGATGAAAAACATCCTCTTTCGGAAAAAGAGGTTACGCCGAAAAATAACTAAATTTCTCACCGCACTTTTATAAGTGCGGTACTTTTTATTGTGATTTTTATATTTAAGGACTCTAGAATGTTAAAAACGACTTCATTTAAGTTAGCTACATGCGCGGCTTTATGGACGTCTTGTACTTATGTGGGAACAGCTATTGCGACAAACCCGGTTCCTGTTGTGAATGCTGGGCAATCTTCAATGCCTGTAACGGTAAAACTCACCAATGAACAGCTTTTACTTGAACGAAAAGCAATTGCTGAGAAAATTTCAGCAGAACGTAAAGCAGAAGAAGATCGTCTAAATGCAGAACAGCAACAGCGTTCAGAACAGCGTTTAACGGATATTATTGGCACACAACCGTTAATGTTTAAATCTGCCGTTGCCAAAATTTATACACAAAATGATTATATTTTGCTATGGGAAGATAAAAAAGCGGAGAAACAGTTTTTACGCGAGTATGCAGCATTAGTTGCGAGTGGCATTTCTCGTCAATCTGCACAGAATTTAGATCGTATTTACAATGCTGAAGGCAAAGATCGTTTGATCTATGATATTTTGCTGACTGACGCTTTCCTTGATTATCTTTATTATTCACAAAATGTCTTAAAATCTGCACAGAAATGGTTGTATTCTCCAACAGCGTATAAAAGTGCCGAACCGACTGATCAGGACATTTACCGTTGGTTAAGTGCGGTGAAAAATAATCAACATTTTGAATTTGTTGCGCAGCTTGCGGGGAAAAATAGCTTATATCGTCAAACTTTATACCAGCTAGAAGCGTTAATTTCTTCAGGAAAAATAGATCCTAATCAACGCTATAAATTGGCGATCAACACGCAGCGTTTAAGAATTTTGCCTGAGTTTAATAATGGACTTTTTGTAAATATTCCAAGTTATCAGCTTAATTATTATCGTAATGGTAAACTGGTGATGAATTCACGCGTTATCGTAGGTAAACAAGCACGTAAAACCCCTGTGATGTACAGCAAGTTAAGCAATGTTGTGGTCAATCCACCTTGGACACCCACAACGCGTTTAATTAATGAAGATCTTGTACCAAAAATCAAACGCGATCCGGGCTATGTGGCTCGTAATGGTTATACGATTACAGACGGTTCTGGGCGTATCATTGATCCGCATTCCATTAACTGGGAAGCAATGGGCAACAAATTCCCTTATCGTATTCGCCAAGCACCGGGGGATAGTGCATTAGGCAATTATAAATTTAATATGCCAAGTGCTGATGCGATTTATTTGCACGATACACCAAACCATAATTTATTTAACAAAAAAGATCGTGCCTTAAGTTCAGGCTGTATTCGCGTTGAACAATCTGATCAGTTAGCCAGTATTTTATTGAAAGAAGTCGGTTGGTCTGATGAGCGTAAGCGTAACGTGCTGGGTAGTAAGAAAACCACTTCTGCCAATGTCGGGTCAGACAATCCTGTTTATCTTTATTATGTAACGGCTTGGATGAATGGTGGGAAATTACATACCTTGCCAGATATTTATGGTTATGATGTTGTACCAAATCTAAACTATGTAAACTGGAATGCGGTAAAAAAATATTTGATGTAATTCCTGGCACATTGAAAAATGATTTTTATTAAATTTTTTTACTTTTTTATGAACTAATTAGAAAGTGCATAGTCAAAAAGTAAAGAATTGTAAATTTAGCGTAAAGAATTATTAATATGAGTGACATTAATCAGCAACGCCGTAAATGGCTTTCCCTTGGGGGGATTACTTTAGGTATCTCGTTATTACCAAACTCTGTATTAGCAATGGTATCAACAGCGAAACCACGCATTCTTAACTTTAGAAATATTAATACGGGTGATCGTTTCACAGGGGAATTTAGTCCGACAAAAGGGTTCTCTACGGCAAGTCTGAAAAAGTTGGATTACTTATTACGCGATAAACGTAATAATCAGATCCGTCGAATGGATCCTAAATTATTTAATAAGTTTTACCAAATTCAAAGTCATTTAGGTTTGCGCAATACAGAAATTCAGATCATTTGTGGCTATCGTTCGCCTGCGAGTAATGCTGCAATGCACCGAAGAAGTCGTGGTGTTGCAAGTAATAGCTACCATATTCGTGGACAAGCAATTGATTTTCGTATTGATGGTGTGCCATTAGCGCAGGTTAGAAAAGCCGCAGAAAGCCTTAATAATGGTGGTGTAGGGTATTATCCTAGAAGTAATTTCGTGCATATTGATACAGGGCCTGTTCGCACTTGGCGTGGAAGCTGATTTACACTATTTTTTATAGAAAACCGCAAGTAAGTTTGCGGTTTTCTTATTTCAATTTAAACAGTTTTAGTAAAGGAAATAAAATGAATATTGAAATTATCCCAGTTACCGCATTTCAACAAAATTGTTCAATTATTTGGGACGATGAAAAAAATGCCGCAATTATTGATCCCGGTGGCGAAGCCGAAAAGCTCATTAAACGGATTGAAGAACTAGGATTAAATCTAAAATTGATTTTGCTTACTCATGGTCATTTAGATCATATCAGTGCAGCAGAAAAACTGAAAAATCATTTTAATGTGGAAATTTGGGGTTCGCACGATGCCGATCGCTATTGGTTTGAAGGCTTACCACAACAAGCAGAACGCTTTGGAATGTTATTTGAAACAAACGCTTTTTTGCCTGATCGCTGGTTAAATGAAGAAGGGGAAATCATTAAAGTGGGGGACTTCAATTTTGAAGTGTTGCATTTACCGGGGCATACACCGGGGCATATTGGTTTTATTGAGCATAGCAAAAATATTGCATTTACTGGTGATGTATTATTCCAAAATAGCATTGGGCGTACAGATTTCCCCGGTGGCGATCACCAAACTTTGCTGAACTCAATTAAAGAAAAACTCTATCCATTACCCGATGAAATGATTATCATCGCAGGCCACGGAAATTACACGACTATTGGCAAGGAAAAGAAAAGCAATCCGTTTTTGCAGGGAATGTAGCTTTATCAAAGTAAAAAATTTAGGCATTAAAGAATGCCTAAATTTTTGTATCAATATCAGAAACTCTTATCGAACAACAAATTAATATTTTTACTTTGGTAGGAATACATAGAAGGAATATTACTTACTTGTTTCTTCCAACTTAATTGTAATTTAGGGGTAATTCCCCATAAATGCCAATCTCGCTTCCATAGCATTAATTGGGCTTGGTAAATTTTGTCAGAGCGTATTTTCCCTAAGGGCAATATGCCACCTAATTTGGCTTCCGCTTTGTATTGGCGTTTCGCAAAAGAAAAAGATAAGCGCGAAGAGATACCTTTTCTCCATTCTTGCCCCCAGCCTAAACGCAGCGTTTTTATATCTGAACTATATTGACGAACCCGCGTCTTTTCACGATTAAAATCAATACCCGTATAAAAATATTGGCGAGCATTGCGCAGCCATAATGCCGTAATAGAAGCAAGCTGATTAAAACCATTTGAGCCGAGTTGTGAAAAATAACGTTGCTTACTATATTCAAGTGCCGTAGAAATCTGCCAATTTGGAGAAAGCCAACGAGAAAGTTCACCGCGTAATCCCTGTTCCCATTGATAGCGGTGTTTTCCTACCCAGCGGCGACCATAAAAAGGCAAAATTTTCCAATTTTGCACCGCACTTTTATTTATATAGCCTAAATAAGTGCGGTTTAAAATATCGTTATAATCTTTATTATCCCAATAATATTTTCCCCATAATGTATTTTCAAAATAAATATAATGATTAGAAAATAAATTATATTCTTTAGAAAGATTAAAGTGATAAGCGATACCGTGCGCAGATTGTGGTAACATTTCTTTTGATTTTATAAAACCTGTATTTTCTATTTCTTGAGTGTGAGATGTATTATTAACATTAGGATCACGCAAATAATTGAAGCTCAAGTTATTTTGCCAGTCAGAATGTTGTTCAATTGCATTCAAATACTGCTCAAGTAAATACGCAATATTAGCTGGTAAATTTGGTTCAGCTTTGGCTTTCTCAAATTGTTCTTTGGCAGCAGTTAATTGCTGATCGGCAAATAGGGTTGTCGCAAGTTCAATTCTTACAGGGTTTAAATTAGGATTTATGGCAAGAATTTGACGAAAATAAGAAATCGCCACGTCATAATGTTGCTGTAATTTGGCAGAAACGCCTTGAGTGAATAAAACTAAAATAGTCTTCTTTTGCGGGAATTTATTATATATTAGTAAAATATCTTCGATGAGTTCTTTATGTTTTTGTGATATAGCTAATTTTAGAATATATTCAGTTAATTCATAATTATTTATTAGATCTTTTTCTGAAATTATCTCTGTCTTATTAGTATAGCTATTATTTTCCTGTTTAGGATAAGATTGAACATTTTGACTGTAACGATTTTGGATAATTTCTTGAGAGGTTAATAATTCACCATAAATAGAGGTAGATAAACTTATTAAGAAAGAAAATTGGAAAATTTTTTTCATAGATTTCTCAGTATTAAAAAGGCTAAATAGAAATAAATTATTCTATTTAGCCATAATTAGTTAATTAGCTTCTTTTTCAGCTACGAAAACAAATTTTGAATTAGCAACATTCCCTTCACCTGCTAATTGGTGTGCATTTTGTCCCATAAACACACCTTTATATTCTCCAGCCTCATCACCAAAATTACCTTTAGTTTTTCCGCTAAAAGTAATTTTATTATTTTCTGTTTGAATTGTTCCTTTTTCTAATTTTATAGTTCGAGCAAATGATGAATAATGATCATAACCAATTTCCCCCTCAATGGTTTTATCATCAAAGTTCACGTTGAGAACAACATCTTGCCCTCTGCCTAAAGCTCTACCTGTATATTCAGCTTGTCCAGAGATTGTTTCGAGAGTCTTATCTAAGGTTGGTACGCCACCATAACTTAATATATATTCGTCATCTGATTTTCTATAACCAATATAAGCCCAATGCCTCATTGCTATTCCTGCATCTTCTAAATTATAAGATTTTTGAGAAATGCGGATTTGTAATGGTTTACCTCTATCATCTACCGTATCTTTCACTTTTTCAATTAATTTAACTTTTTGGAGCTGATATTGTCCATCATCTTTATAGACTTTGTCTGTACGATAACCATTTGCAGAAATATCTAAAGGTAAGAATAGGGCATTTTCATTAGTGATTTTGGTATTATCCGCATCTTTTAAGATCATCTCGCCAACAAACTGAGCTCTATTTTGGATATATGTTTGATTATTTACTTTGTGAAGTTCGTTTATATCAGGTTTAGCAATAGAAAAATCCTCAAAATCTTTAAATTCATCAGGAAGAGTATCTTTCTTATAAGTTTCTTTCGCTAAATAATCCTCTTCAGCTTTACTAGCTTCTTCGGCTTTACGGGTTTCTTCAGCTTTACTAGCTTCTTCGGCTTTACGGGTTTCTTCAGTTTTACGAGCCTCTTCGGCTTTACGAACCTCTTCAGTATTTTTTGAGATTGTGGAATTTGTCGTATTGCCTGTATTTGAACTTCCACTTCCTGATGAGCCGCAAGCCACGGCACTAAGAGAAATTAATAAGGCTAATGCTGTTGTTTTGAGATTAGGTTGCATAAGAACTCTCCTATGTTTGCGTGAAAAAATAAAAGTTTGGTGTTTATTTTTAGGAAAAAACTGAACTGATTTTCTAAAAAACTGCAAAACTTTCTTAGTTTAAAAAAAAAAAAAAAAAACAAGGGCTTAGCTCAAATTTTTAGAAAATTTGTGATCTTTGAGGGGGGGGGAGGTAGAGTTTGTGGATCTTTGTGAAAAATGCGATAAAAACCACCGCACTTTAGAATAATTGAGCGGAAAGGGTGGCGTGCCACCCTTATTTTTAGCGGTTATTTCAAAATTAAAATCGGTTTTTTGCCGTAACGCGCTACTTTTACCGTGTTGCTGCTTAAGCCTTTGGCGTTTGGTTTGCTGCTGGCGAGCATAATGATGAGATCCACTTCTTTTTCATCGGCAATGCGGTTGATTTCTTCATAAATTGTGCCGTGGGCGACAATATGTTGTACTTTTGAGCCTTCAGGAAAGTGGGCTTTGGTGAAATCGTGTAGGGTTTTGTTGGCTTCTTCGATGACGGATTTGTCAAAGTTTTTCGGTAAAAATGCGGAGATAAAGCTGTCATCAATAGGTTCAATAATCGTCACAACACGGTAAATTGCATCGGGGTTATGGTTAGTAAGCTGTAATGCGGTATCTACGACATACTTCGCACTTTTTAGATTGCTGAGATCAATGGCGATAAGCAGTTTGTTGTACATAATAAGATCCTTTTATTCGGTTGGGGTTTTTACATTGGGTAAATTTATAAAATTTTGACCGCACTTTAATTGCAAAGTGCGGTCAATTTTTTATTGTTTTTTCGCTCTACGGCGTTGATTAAATCCAACGAGGAGAATAATTAACAAGCCGGGGATGAACATCCATTCTTTGGCGATAGCCACTTTCGGTAAGGAAATATCTAATAAGGTTTGATCCCAATTTAATCCCGCTTTGGCAGCAGGGGAATCAATTTCAACCATATCAATAATCACTTTTGGCGTGGTTTTACCCTCAATTTCAATGGTTTCATCGGTATTGAGTAAGGTTAAACCAAGTTTGTTAAGGCGTTCCTCACCTGTTTTTCCGTCTGGCACACTGAGTTCAGAGTAAAACTCAATTTGTTTTCCATAAGGATTGGTACCCGCGACTTTCACCGTAATTTTTTCATTCACTGGCACGTTTTCCAATGCTTGTGCCAAGCGAACAGGTTCAATATGGTAAGATGTTGGGGAAATATATTCCATAAAGAAACCCGGGCGGAAAATGATAAATGCCGCAAAAATTAAGGCAAAGGTTTCCCACAGCTTATTCTTCGTGATGAAATAATTCATTGTCGCAGAGGTAAAGGCGAGTATGGCAATGGTAGAGACCACGGCAACCAATATGCCTTTTGCCCAGCCCACATCAATTAATAGCAGGTCTGTATTAAAGATAAACAAGAATGGCAAGATTGCGGTTCTTAAGCTATAAAAGAATGCCACTAACCCTGTTTTTATTGGATTGCCTCCCGATACCGCAGCGGCTGCAAAAGAAGCAAGGCCTACAGGCGGGGTTACGTCTGCCATAATGCCGAAGTAAAAAACGAATAAATGTACGGCAATCAGTGGGACGATTAAGCCATTTTGTTTTCCGACTTCGACTATAACCAGCGCCATTAATGATGACACGACGATATAGTTGGCAGTGGTTGGCAAGCCCATTCCAAGAATTAAGCTGAAGATTGCCACAAGGATAAGCATAAGCAAGATGTTACCCATTGAGAGCATTTCGATAATGCCTGAAAGTTGCACGCCAAAGCCAGTCAGAGAAACCACCCCAACGATAATTCCTGCCGTTGCGGTAGCGATTCCAATCCCGATCATATTTCGCGCACCGGTTTCTAATCCATCAACAAGCGAATGAAAACCTTGTTTAAACTGATCTTTGCTAATCGGTTTATTGCGGAAGAAGTTAAGCAACGGATGTTGAGTAACGAGAATAACCATTAAGGTAACAGTTCCCCAGAAAGCAGAAAGACCCGGTGAGAGCATTTCAACCATTAAGCACCAAATGAGGACGACCACTGGAATCAAATAATGTAACCCAGCATTTACTGTTGGTTTTGCTGAAGGCAGTTTTACCACGGGTGAGTTAGGATCATCTATTTCTAAATCAGGAAATTGTGCAACACGGCGAATTAATGCTAAGTACACTAAAGCTAATGCGATAGCAACAATCAAAAAGCTATGTTCAGGTGCGATAGTTTTGATCCAACCTAAGGCAAATTTGACACCAATAACTAAAACAATGACGGCTAGAATTGTGCTCACTAATTTTAGTAAGGTAATTAGGAATGGATTTGGTGGATTTGTTCTTGGTAAACCGTGCAAGTTCATTTTTAATGCTTCTAAATGCACAATATAAACCAAGGCAATATAAGAAATTAATGCTGGTAGTGCCGCATAGGTGATAAGTTGGCTATAAGGCATATTGACATATTCAATCATCAAGAAAGCAGCTGCACCCATTACTGGTGGCATAATTTGCCCATTCACGGAAGAGGCAACTTCTACTGCGCCTGCTTTTTCTGCGGAAAAGCCAACACGTTTCATCATTGGAATAGTGAACGTTCCTGTGGTTACGACGTTAGCAATTGATGAACCTGAAATAAGTCCAGTTAAGCCTGATGACACCACGGCGGCTTTAGCCGGCCCGCCACGCAAATGACCTAAGTAAGCAAAAGCGGTTTTAATAAAATAGTTACCTGCTCCTGCTTTATCTAATAATGCCCCAAATAAAACAAAGAGGAAGACATATTTAGTAGAAACCCCCAATGCAACACCAAACACCCCTTCAGTGGTTACCCATTGCTGGTTCACCATTTGCGAAAGTGAGCCTGAACGGTGGCTAATGATCCAATCCGTTGGCAAAAACTGACCAAAATAGTTATAAGCTAAAAAGACGCTAGCAATAATCACTAAAGGTAAACCAAGGCTACGACGACAAGCCTCTAACAGTAATAATACACCGAGGCAGCCTGCGATAATATCTTGCGTATTAGGCGCACCAAAACGTGTTACTAAGCCTTCATAAAAGAAAATGTAATATGCCCCTAAAAATGCGCCAAGCGTAGCAAAAAACCAGTCTAACAACGGAATGCGGTGTTTTGGCGAAGTCGCAAACGCAGGGAAAGATAAATAGGCTAAGAACAATGCAAAGGCAAGGTGGATCGAACGTGCTTTAGTATCATCGATCACCACATTAACATCTACCCCCAAATTTCGTATGACTTCTTGTAGCCAAAATGGAAATGGAGAAGTGTAATATAATTGAAATAATGACCATAAAATTGCGGTAATAACAATCAGTTTCCTGCTTGCACCAGTAGGATTTCGTCCGCCTGAATCATTGGAGGCGACCATATCTTGCAGATCATCATAATCCATTTTTTTTGTGGATTCGGACATAAAATCTCCCGAAAAATTTTAAAATAATGAAAACAGAAAAAGGCAGGGCTAAGCCTGCCTAAATAATAAAGATGAAATTATTGTAACCAACCGCGTTCTTTATAGTAACGTACTGCACCATCGTGTAATGGCGCAGAAAGGGCGTTTTTAATCATCTCTTCTTCTTTTAGGTTAGCAAAGGCTGGATGTAAGCGTTTGAAACGATCAAAGTTATCAAAGACGGCTTTTACCGCTGCGTAAACCTTGTCATCAGGTACATCTGAAGAGGTCACTAAAGTGGCATATACCCCGAATGTATCTACTGGATTATCTGTCCCACGGTATAATCCACCCGGAATCGTTGCTTTGGCATAATAAGGATTTGCTGCTACTAAGCGATCAATGGCTTCACCTGTAACAGGCACAAGATGGGCATTACAAGAAGCCGCTGCTTCTTTTAGAGCGCCATTTGGGTGGCCTACGTTATAGGTAATCGCATCTAAGTTGTTATCACACATCACTGATGCCATTTCTGCAGGTTTTAACTCAGAAGCGACTTTAAATTCTTTATCCGTCCAACCTTTAGCTGCTAAAATAACATTCATTGTTGCACGAGTACCTGAACCGGGATCGCCCACATTCACACGTTTCCCTTTCAAATCATCAAAAGAGTTAATATTAGCATCATCACGCGCCATTAACGTGAATGGTTCAGGGTGAATGGAGAACACCGCACGCAATTTATCATTTTTCTTACCAGCAAAGGAGCTTGTACCGTGGTAGGCGTGATATTGCCAGTCTGATTGAGCAATTCCCATCTCTATTTGATTTGCCGCAATGGCATTTAAATTTGCCACAGAACCACCTGTTGAAGGGGCATTACATTTGATATGGGTTTTTGCGGTATCACGATTTACTAATTGGCAAATGGATTGCCCCACCACATAGTAAACCCCTGTTTGACCACCTGTACCAATGGTAACAAACTGATCTTCCGCTTGCACAGAAAAAGACGTGGCTGCGACACCAGCGATAAGCGAGAGTTTTAATAATTTTTTCATTTTTACTCCTTTACTGTTTAATTTATAGACGGCTTAATCACTTTAGAACAAAAGCTTATGCCTAAGAGATGTTGTATTGCCCTAAAACTTTTACAAAAAATTTACAGACGAACAAGATATACCCTAGATTGCTTCTTGTTGCAATCATTTTTTACACAAGTGCGGTAGGGTTTTGACGAATTTTTATCCATAAAAATGAAATGTGAGGAACTTTTTTATAAAAAAGGAAACTAATAGGAGAATTCACGGGAAAGCATTCCCATCTTACCCCCGCAAGGGAATCTTCATTAACCTAAGGAGTTAAAATGAAAACATTAAAATCGGTATTAGCATTAAGTTTAGCAATGGCAGTATCATCAACCGCCTTTTCTACAGAAAAAGTAGGCGCAACTGACGCGGTAAAAAATACCGTTCAAACAATGAAACAAGATGCAATAAAACAAGGTAAAACGTTTGCCACAGAAAAAGCCAGTAAAGTAAAAGACAATGTTCTTGATGCGAAAAGTGTGGTAGAAAATAAAGCAAAATCCGCTAAAAAACTAGGCGAAGATAAAGCGAATTTAGTGAAAGAAAATGCAACAAAAGCTAAAGATAAACTGGCAGAAAGTAAAAAAAACGTTGAAAGCAACGCTAAATCAGCGAAAAAATCGCTAGAAGAGAAAGCGGGGGAAATAAAAGCGAAGGATAAAATGACTGATAGCAAAAACTCAGCTGAAACTAAAGCCAAAGAAAGTGCTAAATCCGCCGCTGAAAAAGTGAAAACAAAAGCATCAGATAAAGCTAAATCCCTGACAGAAAAAGCGAAAACTTATGCAGGTGAAAAAATCAACATCAACAAAGCAGATGCTAAAACATTGCAAAACCTTTCAGGTATCGGTGAAGCAAAAGCGAATGCCATTGTTGAATACCGCAATAAAGTAGGAAAAATTAAATCTGTGGAAGAATTATCTAATATTTCGGGGATTGGCGAAGCAACGATCGAAAAAATCGCGCCTTATTTAAGTTTCTAAAAATTTGTTAAAAAACCACCGCACTTTAAAAGTGCGGTGGTTTTTTTGTCCTTTTTTGTTATTCTTTTCCTTCCAACGGAGTAAACGGACGTTCTGTGTGTCCTGTATAAAGCTGGCGAGGACGTACAATTTTCATATTGCCCGGTTTAAACATTTCTTTCCAGTGTGCGATCCAACCGACTGTTCTTGCAAGCGCGAAGATAACCGTAAACATTGAGGTTGGAATGCCTATGGCTTTTAAGATAATACCTGAATAGAAATCTACATTTGGATAGAGTTTGTGGTCGATAAAATAGGGATCGCTTAATGCAATACGCTCTAGTTCCATTGCTACATCGAATAATGGGTTATTAATATTCAATTCTTTAAGCACTTCGTGGCAGGTTTGACGCATCACTTTCGCACGAGGATCATAGTTTTTATAAACACGGTGTCCAAAACCCATTAAACGAAATGGATCGTTTTTGTCTTTGGCGCGCGCGATATATTCTGGAATGCGTTCAATACGACCAATTTCCTCTAACATATTGATACAGGCTTCGTTTGCACCACCGTGTGCAGGCCCCCAAAGGGAGGCAATACCCGCAGCAATACAAGCAAATGGATTTGCCCCTGAGGAAGCGGCAGTTCGCACCGTAGAGGTCGAGGCGTTTTGTTCGTGATCGGCGTGTAGGATAAAAATGCGATCCATTGCACGTTCAAGTACGGGATTGACTTCATAAGGCTCACAAGGCGTTGCGAACATCATATGTAAGAAATTACCTGAATAAGAGAGTTTATTCAGCGGAAACATAAAAGGCTGCCCGATAGAATATTTGTAACACATCGCAGCAAGTGTTGGCATTTTTGCCAGTAGGCGAATCGCGGTAAGTTCACGGTGTTCAATGTCATTAATATCTAAGGAATCGTGATAGAACGCAGCTAATGCACCACTTACCCCACACATAATTGCCATCGGATGAGAATCTCGGCGGAACCCGTGGAAGAAACGGGAAATTTGTTCGTGGACAAGGGTATGTTTGCGCACCAATTGGCGGAACGCTTTGTATTCTTCTGCATTTGGGCGTTCGCCAAATAATAATAAGTGTGCGACTTCTAAATAATCCGCATTTTGTGCTAAATCAGCAATCGGATAACCACGGTGGAGGAGAATGCCGTTATCGCCGTCGATATAGGTAATTTCAGACACACAAGAGGCGGTAGACATAAAACCGGGGTCAAAGGTAAAAAGTTTATTTTTTACTAGAGATTGAACGTCAATGACATCATAGCCGAGTGAACCTTTACGCATTGGGAGTTCAAGTTCACGTCCATCATTTAAGGTGAGTTTTGCATTTAATTCTGTCATAGATCTTCCTCTTTTGTTGGCGTTGATAATGTTGTATTTGTTGAATTATTATACTTTCTAATGAATTTTCACTATAACCTGTTATGGCGTAGCTGTCTTTAATATTTACAAAAAAATTTTGTTAAGGAAATGTTATTTTCTCAAAAATGAGAGACAGATCAAAAAATCAAGAAAATGTTAATGTTTTGTTAATTGAATTGGTTGCGAATTAGGGGAATTTGATTTTAAATTATTCGACTAGCACTGAAAGAAAAATCAATGCGTGTTTCTGATTGAATCCTATGTATAATAAACCTAATGAATTTTAGGTTGCAAATTCTACCCAACCAAGCTAGGTGGTATTAATGAAACAAACAAGCCCAATTAGTGAATGGTTAGCTTCAAGTGCGTTAAATGGAGCAAACCAGTCTTATATTGAAGAACTGTATGAAAGCTATCTTCAAGATCCTCATTCTGTTGATGAAAGCTGGCAGCAAATTTTTGATCAATTACCCAAACACACCGTCGTAGAGCAAGCCCATTCGCCTGTTCGTCAATATTTTAAACGTTTGGCAAGAGATGCTCAGGTGGAGGGCGTGACTGTCATTGATCCAAAAGTTAGCGGACGACTGGTAAAAGTGTTGCAATGGGTGAATGCGCACCGTAATCGAGGGCATTTACACGCGGATCTTGATCCATTAAAACTTTGGCAACGTATGGATTCGCCAACCTTAGACTATAAGTTCTATGGTTTTACCGATGATGATCTTGATGAAGAATTTGACATCAGTGGTTATGTGTATGACAAAGAAAGGATTAGCCTGCGTGAGCTTTCTTCATCATTGAAAGGCACTTACTGTGGCACGATTGGGCTTGAGTTTATGCACGTTAATGACCTTGCGGCACGAACTTGGTTACAGAAAAAGTTAGAAAATTGGTTAAATCAACCATTATTTAGCAAACAAGAACAGCTTAAATTCCTTGAAGAATTAACGGCCGCAGATGGTTTGGAGCGTTACCTTGGTGCGAAATTTCCCGGTGCAAAACGTTTTTCTCTTGAAGGCAGTGATGCGTTTATTTTGCTGATGAAAGAAATGATTCGTCAAGGGGCGAAACAAGGCATTAAAGAAATCGTAATGGGAATGGCACACCGTGGGCGATTAAACCTATTAGTGAATGTGCTGGGCAAAAAGCCGGCAGAATTATTTGATGAATTTGCTGGAAAGCACTACGGTAACGGAACGGGCGATGTGAAATATCACCAAGGTTTTTCTTCAGATTTTATGACCGATGATGGGGTGGTGCATTTAGCACTGGCATTTAATCCTTCTCACTTGGAAATTGTCAATCCTGTGGTGCTTGGTTCAGTACGAGCGAGACAAACCCGACTTAACGATGCAGAACGCTCACAAGTGTTGCCTATTACGGTACACGGCGATTCTGCGGTAGCTGGACAGGGCGTGGTGCAAGAAACCCTAAATATGTCTGCTACGCGTGGTTATTCCGTGGGTGGAACGATCCGAGTTGTCATCAATAACCAAATTGGCTTTACCACCTCTAATCCGCACGATACGCGTTCAACGGAATACAGCACCGATATTGGTAAAATGATCGAAGCGCCTGTTATTCACGTAAATGGTGATGATCCAGAAGCTGTCGCTTATGCGGCAAGAATGGCGGTGGAGTTTAGAAATAAATTTAAACGAGATATTTTTATTGATTTAGTTTCTTACCGCCGTCATGGGCATAATGAAGCCGATGAACCTGCAGTCACGCAACCGTTAATGTATGAGCGTATTAAACGTCATCCTACTCCACGCAAAGTGTATGCCGATCGCTTAATTGCAGAAAATGTGATTGATGAAGCTTACAGTTTAGAATTAATGAATAAGTATCGTGATGCGTTAGATAATGGTGATTGTGTTGTTCCAGAATGGCGTGAACGTGATGTTGAAGCCTCTGATTGGATGAAATTCCTTAGCCAAGAATGGTCAGATTATGAAGGCAGTTTTGATGAGCAACGCTTTACTGCGCTTGCCTTAAAAGTGTGTGAATACCCAGAAAATCACCCAATTCATTCCAGAGTGAAAAAAATTTATGATGATCGTAACTTAATGGCAAAAGGCGAAAAACCATTTGATTGGGGAATGGCGGAAACAATGGCGTATGCCACGTTACTTGATGAAGGTTATAATGTTCGCCTATCAGGAGAAGATGCCGGACGTGGCACATTTTTCCATCGTCACTCCGTATTACATAGCCAAAAAGATGGTACTGTCTATACGCCATTAGCGCATCTACATAACCAACAAGGGCATTTTGAAGTTTGGGATTCTGTGCTTTCAGAAGAAGCCGTGCTAGCTTATGAATATGGTTATGCCACCACAATGCCAAGAACGCTTACATTGTGGGAAGCGCAATTTGGTGATTTTGCTAACGTGGCGCAAGTGGTAATTGACCAATTTATTAGCTCAGGTGAACAAAAATGGGGCAGAATGTGTGGCTTGGTGATGTTATTACCACACGGTTATGAAGGACAAGGGCCAGAACATTCATCGGCACGTTTAGAACGTTATTTACAACTTTGTGCGCAACAAAATATGCAAGTGTGTGTACCTTCAACGCCTGCACAGATTTATCATTTATTACGCCGTCAAATGATCCGCAAAGTGCGTCGTCCACTTATTGTGATTACGCCAAAATCCTTACTTCGCCACCCACTTGCTGTATCCAGTAAAGAAGAATTAGTGAATGGCATTTATCAGAATGTGATTGGCGAAATTGATCATCTCGATCCAAAGCAAGTGAAACGTGTGGTAATGTGTTCGGGTAAAGTGTATTACGATTTATTAGAACAACGTCGCAAGAATAATCAAACGGATGTGGCGATTATTCGTATTGAACAGCTTTATCCTTATCCGCACGAAGAAATGAAAGCGATACTTGCGCCTTATCGCCACGTAACGGATTATGTATGGTGTCAAGAAGAACCACAAAACCAAGGCGCGTGGTATTGTAGCCAGCATAATTTTGTGAGTTCATTGCCAGAACAGGGTAAATTACGCTATGTGGGCAGACCGGCTTCGGCATCGCCAGCAGTGGGATATCTAGCTTTACATAATGAACAGCAACGTGATTTAGTGAATGAAGCATTAGCCTAATCTTAAAAGTGCGGTCAAAAAATACCGCACTTTTATGCAAACAAACATAAATAAGACACTCTAAGAAGGAATAAAAAAATGAGCGATTTTGAGATTTTAACTCCCGTGCTACCTGAATCCGTGGCAGATGCAACGGTTGCCACTTGGCATAAAAAAGTGGGTGATCAAGTAAAACGTGATGACGTCCTTGTAGAAATTGAAACGGATAAAGTGGTGTTAGAAGTGCCTGCTCAAGGTGATGGTGTGCTTGAAAGTATTTTACAAGCAGAAGGGGCAACGGTAATCAGCAACCAAGTACTAGGCAAAGTAGCAGCTCAAGCGATAGTTGGAAATGATACAAAAGAAAGTGTGCAAAAAGTCGAGCAAACCCCAGCCGATCGCCATTTAGCAAATTTAACGTCAGAACCGACAAATAGCGATGCGTTAAGCCCGGCAGCACGTCGGTTATTAGCAGAAAATGATTTAACTGCTGATCAAGTACAGGGAACGGGCGTAGGGGGACGTATTACTCGTGAAGATATTGAACGCACGGTTGCCCAGCGAGCAAGCCAAGCTCAGCCACAGCAAGAAGCAACGCCAACCACATTAAATGTGGCAGGGCGTGATGAAAAACGTGTGCCGATGACACGCTTACGCAAGCGGGTGGCAGAGCGTTTATTAGAAGCGAAAAATAGCACCGCAATGCTGACAACGTTTAACGAAGTCGATATGCAACCGATTATGCAGCTACGTAAAAAATACGCAGAAAAATTTGAAAAATTACACGATACTCGCTTAGGGTTTATGTCTTTCTACGTTAAAGCCGTGGTAGAAGCACTAAAACGCTATCCAGAAGTGAATGCCTCTATTGACGGTGATGATATTGTGTATCACAACTATTTTGATATTAGTATTGCCGTTTCCACCCCGCGTGGCTTAGTGACCCCTGTATTACGCAATTGTGATAAGCTGAGTATGGCGGAAATTGAAAAGCAAATCAAAACCTTAGCTGAGAAAGGACGTGATGGTAAATTAACGGTGGAAGATCTCACGGGCGGAAACTTCACCATTACTAATGGCGGTGTGTTTGGCTCATTAATGTCCACACCGATCATCAACCCACCGCAAAGTGCCATTTTAGGTATGCACGCCATTAAAGATCGTCCAGTGGCAGTGAACGGCGAAGTCGTGATTCGCCCAATGATGTATTTAGCGCTTTCTTACGATCATCGTTTAATTGATGGACGTGAAAGTGTCGGCTTCTTAGTGACTATTAAAGAAATGCTGGAAGATCCAACACGTTTATTATTAGAAGTGTAGTCTTAACTTAAGGCGATAAGGAGACTTATCGCCTTATTTTTATCAGTTTACCAGCGGATTTATTGTGAAGCACAGCACAACAAAGGGAGAAATACAACGCGATGAATTTACACGAATATCAAGCAAAACAACTTTTTGCGCAATACGGATTACCCGTAGGTGAAGGTTATGCGTGCGAAACGTTAGAGCAAGGCTTGGAGGCCATTCAAAAATTAGGTGGCTCAAAATGGGTGTTAAAATGCCAAGTTCACGCAGGCGGACGTGGCAAGGCTGGCGGAGTGCAAGTGGTCAGCAGCGAACAACAAGTGCGGGCATTTTTTGACAAATTTTTAGGCAAGCGTCTTGTTACTTTTCAAACAGATAGCAAAGGACAGCCTATTAATCATATTTATGTGACGAACTGCGTGGCAGTGAAAAAAGAATTGTATCTGAGTGCGATTGTAGATCGTCGTTCGCAACAAATTGTCTTTATGGTTTCCACAGCGGGGGGCGTGAATATTGAAGAAGTGGCGGAAAAAACACCGCACTTATTACATCGTATCGCGATTGATTTATCCGTGGGCGGAATGCCATATCAAGGGAGAGAATTGGCGTTCAAACTTGGCTTAACGGGCAAACAAATCAAGCAATTTACCGACATATTTTGTCAGCTAAGTCGCTTATTTATCGAAAAAGATCTCGCCTTATTAGAAGTGAATCCATTGGCCATTTTGGATAATGATGATCTCACTTGTCTTGATGCCAAAATCGTGGTGGACAGTAATGCGTTATATCGTCATCCAGATTTACTTGCGATGCGTGATCTCAGTCAAGAAGATCCCCGTGAAGCCGAAGCAGAAAAATGGAATCTTAATTATGTAGCATTAGATGGCAACATTGGCTGTATGGTTAATGGGGCTGGATTAGCAATGGGAACAATGGATATTGTTAAATTATACGGCGGACAGCCAGCTAATTTCCTCGATGTAGGGGGAGGGGCAACCAAAGAACGTGTGGCTGAGGCGTTTAAAATCATCTTAACCGATCCGGCGGTAAAAGCGATTTTAGTCAATATTTTTGGTGGCATTGTACGTTGTGATTTGATTGCCGAAGGCATTATTGCTGCAAGCAAAGATGTGGGCGTGAATGTCCCCGTGGTGGTACGTTTAGAAGGGACAAATGCGGAATTGGGCAGAGCAATGCTCGCAGAAAGTGAGACCAACATTATTTCAGCACAAAGTTTACAACAAGCGGCAAGCGAAGTCGTGAAAGCGGCAAGAGGAGAATAAAATGTCAATTTTAGTGAATAAAGACACCAAAGTGATTTGCCAAGGTTTCACCGGTGGACAAGGCACATTTCATTCAGAACAGGCGCTTGCTTATGGCACAAAATTAGTGGGAGGCGTTTCTCCCGGTAAAGGAGGCACAACTCATTTAGGCTTGCCGGTTTTTAACACTGTGCGTGAAGCGGTAAACCAAACTGGCGCAACGGCAACAGTAATTTATGTTCCTGCCCCTTTTTGTAAAGATGCCATTTTTGAAGCCATTGATGCAGGAATATCACTGATTGTTTGTATTACGGAAGGCATTCCAACCTTAGATATGCTCCAAGTAAAACAAAAACTCAATGAAACAGGCGTAGTGATGATAGGACCAAACTGCCCGGGAATTATCACCCCTGATGAATGCAAAATTGGCATTATGCCGGGGAATATCCACCAAAAAGGGCGCGTTGGTATTGTCTCTCGTTCAGGCACATTAACTTATGAAGCGGTAAAACAAACAACGGATCAAGGTTTTGGGCAATCCACTTGCGTTGGGATTGGGGGCGATCCTATTCCCGGCTCAAGTTTTATTGATATTCTGCAACGTTTTCAACAAGATCCCGAAACTGAAGCCATCGTGATGATTGGTGAAATAGGGGGAAGTGCGGAAGAAGACGCCGCAGAATTTATTCGCCATAACATCACTAAACCCGTAGTGGCATATATTGCTGGCATCACTGCGCCAAAAGGGAAACGAATGGGACACGCTGGTGCGATTATTAGTGGTGGGAAAGGTACTGCCGATGAAAAAATCCACGCTCTACAACAAGCCGGCGTAACCACCGTGAAAAGCCTTGCGGAGATTGGAATAGCGTTAAGGAAAATCTTAATGCAATAAGTCATTTCTAAAGTGCGGTCAGTTTTTGCTGATTTTTTATAACGGCAAAGATAGAAAAATGAATAACATTCATTGTAATAATGAATAATTCGGATTTGCGAAGCAAGTGGGGCTGTGTCAAAATAGCGCCATTTTTTATGTAGAAAGGAAAGACAATGCAAAAAAATATGATTACCACAGCAATGTTGTTTGCGTTTTCTAGCGCACTTTATGCCACAGAAAACGTAACACAAAGCGAAGCTCTTGCACCTATTTATGTGTATTCTGCTTATGCCACTCCCGTGAATGAAGATCAAACTGCCTCATCAGTGACGGTTTTAACTGAAAAAGATTTTGCTGAACGCGATGCCACTTATGTTTCTGATGTATTAAAAACCGTGCCAAGTGTGGCAATCGGTGCTTCAGGGGGACGCGGTACATTGACCAATCTTTATTTGCGTGGCGCAGATTCAAATCACACAGCAGTAATTATTGACGGTGTGAAAGTCAATCCTGTTTCAGGCTATGGCTATGATTTCGGCGGCTTAAGCCTAAGCAACATTGAGCGTATTGAAGTATTGCGTGGTGAGCAATCTGCATTATGGGGCAGTGATGCAATGGGTGGTGTGGTTTATATCACCACGAAAAGCGGGCTTTATAAGGACAAACCCTTTAACGTGGATTTTGATTTAGGCACAGGCTCAAAAGGCACTTATGATGGTTCGCTCACCCTTTCAGGTCAGCAAAATGGATTTTATTATAGCGTACACGGTGATAGTCATCGCACTAAAGGTATTTCTGCGTATAGTTCAAATCGTTTTCGTTATACCACGGAAGATGGCAACAGTGTTAGTACAGGTGGAGCAAAAGAGCAAGATAAATTCCACCGTGATGCATTGTCATTGCGTGTGGGCTATGATGACGGCGAAAAAGGTATTGATTTGTTAGCCAGTCATTTTAGCCAAACGGCTCGTTTTGATAATAGCTATGCGGCAGAAACGACCTTTGATGATTATACTCGAACCCGTGAAACAACCTTCAAGTTAGGTGGCTACGTAGGATCGGATAAAGACTTGTTTAAACATAAAGCAAACATTAGCCACCAAAAAACTGACAGTGATACGCTAGGTTCGTGGGCAAGCGGTTATGATGCGAAAAAACTCAATGCAAATTACCAGTTAGATATTCATTTTGATCGCGAAGGTGAGGTGCAACAAGCCTTGAGTTTACTTACAGAGTATCAACGTTCTACCTATGATTTCGGTTCTTCTGCTAACAGTAAAAAGCATTTAACAGAAAAAAGCGTGGCAGCGGAATACCGTTTATTTAGTGAAAATGATCATAGTTTAAGTTTGAGTGGGCGTTACACAGACAGCAATCATTATGATAACAGCTTTACTGGACGTATTTCGGGGGCTTATCGCCTATTACAAAATCTGAAAGTACACGCAAGTTTTGGTACAGCGATCCAAAATCCGACCATTACAGAGTTTTATGGTTACAATGGCACATTTTTACCTAATCCAAATCTTAAACCAGAAAAAAGTAAAGGTGGGGATATTGGCTTGTTGCTTGACACCACAGATAAACGTCATCGCTTAGATATCACTTATTTTGCTCGCAATGTGAAAAATTTTATTAGTACAGCTTATTTGCCTAATAACGTTTCACAAGCGGTAAATATGAGTGGTTCAACTCAAATCAGAGGTATTGAAGTGGCTTATAACGGAAAAATCACCGATGATTTAACCGCTTACGCAAACTATACTTATACCCAAACGAAAGACAGCCGTGGTAAAGCATTAGTTCGTCGTCCAAAACATATGGCAAACCTTGGCGTCGCTTATCAAATCACAGAAAACGTTGGCGCGAATGTGAATGTAAACTATGTAGGTAAACGTCTTGTTAATTATCCTGCAAGAATTAAAATGCCTTCTTACACCTTAGTTAGCCTTGGAACGACTTATCAAATTACGTCAAACTTAAATGTGTATGCGAATTTGAATAACCTGTTTAATAAAAAATATGAAAATATCGTTGGTTACGGTCAATATGGTCGCACTTTATATGTGGGCTTAAAAGGCAACTTCTAACGGATAAGCAGATAGGCTTTTGTAAAAGTGCGGTGTAAAATTAGCAAGATTTTCACCGCACTTTGTTTTGGACATCATTTTCTAATGCAAAAAATTCGCTTATTTTTTACCGCACTTTTCTTTTCAGTCCCACTCTTGGCACAAGAGCAATTTGTCTCACTGACATTGTGTAGTGATAGGCTTTTGGCTGAATTAGCACGCCCGGAACAAATTGCCGCACAATCTATTTATTCAACCAATCCCTTAATGATGCTGGATAAAGTTAATCAACATAAACCCGCACTTGAGGCGCGATTAACAGATTTGTTGCCTTATTTAGATAAAACCATTTTGCTCAATGAGCAGTTTTATCCCCAACTGGTCGCCGATCTCAAAAAACTTGGCGTAAAGATTTTCCCTATTAATGATAGCCCACAAACGGCAGAGCAGCTTTTTGCATTAATCCTACAATTAGGCAAACGCTTTGATAATGAAAAATACGCACAGCAACTGGTGGCAAAGCTAAAAAACAGCGATTTTCAGCTTAATCAAGCTCACACCCACACCTTAATTCTTTCTGATACTGGGGTGGTAGAACCCATTTTTCCGCAATATCAAGTGTTGCTAAAATTGCTTGGCTTAACCCCCCTCGAAAATGCAGTAACCGCACAAAATTTTTCCCTTGAGAAACTGTTGCGTGCGCAACCGAATTGGCTGATTTCTATCCGTGATAAACAAGGTTATAACGAACAGGCTGAAGTGCTTAATCACCCTTTGTTAGCCAATATGTTTCCCGCACAACGAATGGCAACAATGCCATTAAAATATGGCTATTGCTTTGATCACGGTGTTTGGCAGGGGGCGGAAATGATTTATCGCCAACTCAATAAGGAAGAATAACCAGAATGAAACGATTAAACCTTTCCCTTTTTGTCTTATTACTTTTGTTAATTGCCTTTGCCATTTTTCATCAGCTTGGTGATTTTGCGCATTTACGCAATGCACAAGGGATTGCTACGGATATGCGATCTTTGGTGTTATGGGACATTCGTTTGCCACGTCTAGGTTTGGCTATTTTAACTGGAGCAAGCCTTGCTGTGGCGGGCAATGCAATGCAAGGATTATTTCAAAATCCCTTGGCTAGCCCCGGCTTACTTGGCGCAGCAAATGGGGCAACCACCGCAAGCGTGTTTTTACTGTATTATTTTTCTTTACCTTTATCTTTTTTACTGTTTGGTGGCATTTTAGGAGCGTTAGGCAGTTTTTTATTGGTTTATTTCATCGCTAAAAATAAAGGCACAACAATGATGATTTTAGCAGGGGTTGCAGTGAATATGTTACTCGGTTCAGCCATTGCATTATTACTTTCTAATGCGCAAAGTCCTTGGGCATTAGCGGAATTATACCGCTGGTTACAGGGTTCATTAATCTGGGCGAAAATAACACCGCTCTTGCTTTCATTGCCTATTGTGGTGGGCGGTGCAATTTGTTTATATTGCCAACGCCGTTACCTCGATTTACTCACTTTCGGGGAAGAAACCGCTAGCACGATGGGCATTGACCCAAAACGTAGCTTTTTTATCACCACTCTTGGCGTGGCGTTGATGGTGGGGGCAACCATTCCGCAAACTGGCACAATCGGATTTATCGGCTTAATTGCGCCGCACTTTGCCCGCATTTGGATCAAAAAACAACCATCACAACTTTATTTGACAAGTGGCTTAATGGGTGCATTATTGTTGTTAGTTGCTGATCTTGCTATTCAATATATTCCGTTTTTCTCGCATATTTATATTGGCACACTCACCGCCATTATTGGCGCACCTTGCTTAATTTGGATCTTGCTCACCCAACAACGGAGATTAGCCCGTGATTAAATTGCATAATGTTAGCCTTTCCTACGGCATTCAGAATATCACTTGTCACATTCCGCAAGGTAAATTGGTGGGCATAATGGGTGGTAATGGTGCAGGGAAATCTACCTTGTTGAAAGCCATTGCTGGCATTTTACCCCTTGAAACAGGCACGATTTTATTTAATGAACAACCGCTCAATAAAATGAGCTTAATTCAAAAAAGCCAAATATTGGCGTATTTCGCTCAAAACACAGAGATTTATTGGGATTTATCTGTCTATGATGTCATCGCACTTGGTTTACCTGAAACGATGGATAATCTTAGTGAAAAAGTGCGGTCAAAAAAAAGCAAATTTTTTTCTCATTGGTTGCATTCATCGCATCAACAATGGCAGCAGCAAAAGATCCAGCAAATCGCTTGCCAATTTTCGGTTCAACATCTGTTAGAACAACCTTTCCAACAGCTTTCAGGTGGCGAAAAAGCCCGTGTTCAGCTTGCCCGTTGTTGCATAAAAAACGCACCAATCTTATTGGCAGACGAACCCATTGCCCCCCTTGATCCTTATTATCAAATTGATATTTTAGAACAATTGAAATCACTCACCCCAAGCACTACCTGCGTTGTCGCCATTCACCACCTTGATCTGGCTTACCGTTTCTGCGATGAGATTATCTTGCTACACCAAGGCAACTTACTCGCCCACGGCAATACGCAAGATGCCCTAACCGCAGAAAATTTAGCCATTGCGTTTGGCGTTAAGGCGGAGATTGATGTGGAAAAAAGAATGTTTGGAACTATTCAGAAATTATGATTAGCTATTTATATTTAATCAAAAATGAGAAAAGAAAATGACAAGTGAACCACTTAAATCCTTAGATGAAATTTATGAAACACTCGCTTTTTTTCAGCGTGAAAATGCTAAAACAGAGTTATATGATGCGAGCCGTTTTAGCCCTTTTCAATTTATAAGAACTAATGAAAATGGTTTATCTGAAATCATTGCGTTCTTACTTGATCCTAGCCAAAATCACGGACAACAAGACTTATTTTTAAATAGTTTATTAAAATATTTAAACCTGCCAGAATATTTGTCTTATAACAACGTATCGGTAACTTGTGAAAAAGTAACTTCAGAACGAGGACGACATGATATTTTTATTAAAGGTTTTTTACATAATAAATGCCAATGGATTATTTCTATTGAAAATAAGTTAAGATATGCAGTCGATCAAAATAACCAATTAGAAGATTATTGGGAAAATATTACTAGTTATAACCCTAATTTTTGTTGTTTGATCTATTTATCCCCTTTTAAGAAACCGCCTAGTGAACAATCTATTGATACAGATAGATGGAATAAATTAATTCAAGATAATCAAGCAAAAGTTATTGGTGCAGAAGATCTGATTAAGTGGCTAGAGCAAACGCCAATAGTCGCTCCAAATATCTGGGCTTTTTGTCAGAGTTTTATACAATTTTTAAAAGAAGATATTATGAATGAAAAGAAAGAAAATAAAGAAAATGATCAATTATTAGATGAGTTAGTTAAAAAAGCTAATTGGATTGAAGCAGCAACAACGTTATTGGATTTATCAGATAATATTTATAAAAAATTAGAAGATAGCTTGGTTCAGCAACTTCAGAATAAGCTTAAAGAAGAATATCCGAGAATGATTAAATATAACTGGCATTTTTATAATATACATAAAGAAGGTATTTTCCTTGATAAAGAAGATAAAAAGTATTCTTGGAGTATAGGTATCGCAAATGATAATAAAAAATACCATAATGTATATTATGGATTTTGGGCTAATAAAGATAATATCTCACAGGAAAATTACCAAAGACTAGAAGAAATGTTTAAATTAGAAGGATTTGAACAAGCTAAATGGTGGATACAATGGCAATATTGCAATGGAAACTTAAGAAATTGGGACGGAAAAATTTGGAAGAAAGTTATCACTGGTCGATTAGCAGAAGAGATTTTTGAGTTATTAAAACCCTTTATCAAGATAGCTAATAAGCATTTAGAAGAATTAGAAACGTTTGTTAATAAATAGAAAAAGTGCGGTGATTTTTCACCGCATTTTTGTTATAAAAAATTAAATTTTAAAAATCCGAGTTTCTCCCATAGGCATATCAATAGCAAGGCTGAGTTTTCCGCCCATTGTCTCTACATAGCGTTTAAGCGTAGAAAGGCGTAATTCATTGCCTCGCTGTTCGATTTGTGCAACAGCAGGTTGTGAAATACCAAGGGCATCGGCCAGCTGTTTTTGAGAGATTTCCATTTCTTGACGAATGCTAGATAATCCTGATTCAAGCATTAATTCTTCTGCTTTTTGCTCAATTCTTTGGCGAGCTTCAGGAGAAAACTCATCTAAAAGTTGTTCTAAAGTTTTCATTTCACTTCTCCAGTGTTCTTAAATAAGCGCTAAATTCAGCGTCAGCTTGTTTGATCATTCTCTTATAGAACTGTTTATCGTTGCTTTTATCACCTGCACATAAAATAATAGCTTGACGCAAGGGATCAAAAGCAAAAAGTGCTCTTAAGGGCTTGCCTTGATGTTGAATGCGTAGCTCTTTCATATTTGGGTATTGCGAACCTTTCAGTGTATCGGCATAAGGACGAGAAAGTTCGGGGCCAACCGTTTTTAAAAGTAAAAGTGCAGCGGTAACATCTTCTTGAATAGCATTGTTTTGCTGTTTCAACCAAGCAACAAAATTATCCGTTAATATAACGTTCCAGTGCTGTGGTTTAGTCATTTACCTACCTTTTATAAGCTATAAGTTATAATATAAATTATAGCTTATTATTCTATGCTGTCAAAGGCTATGTGAAAAATAAAACCTTTATTACTTCATCGAAACCCCAAGCCATTTGTGCATTTCTTTTTCGTTCCAGCCTTTGCGTTTGGCGTAGTCTAGCGCTTGATCTTCATCAATGCGACCTAGGGTGAAATAGTTGCTGGCTGGGTGAGTGAAGTACCAACCACAAACACTGGCAGCAGGCCACATTGCGTAGCTTTCAGTGAGCTTCATTCCAATGCGTTGTTCCACTTCAAGGAGATCCCAAATCAATTGTTTTTCTGTATGTTCTGGGCAACTTGGATAACCCGGGGCGGGGCGAATGCCGATATAATTTTCTGCAATGAGATTTTCATTATTGAAGGTTTCATTGGAATAGCCCCATACCTTAGTGCGAAGCTCAAAGTGTAAGTATTCTGCCATTGCTTCAGCTAAACGATCACCTATTGCTTGTAGTAAAATCGCATTGTAATCATCACCTGCGGCTTTGAAGCTATCCACTAAGTCGTGTTCTTCAATACCAGCACAGACGGCGAACATTCCGAGCCAATCTTGCTGTCCACTTTCGCGATCGGCGATAAAATCACTTAAAGCAAAATTATAGGGGCTTTTGCTATTTTTTCCGCGTTCACTTTGTTGTCGTAAATGGTGTGCAATACCTGCAACAGAAGTGCGGTCAGAATGTTGATAAATTTCAATATCATCGCCTTTACGATAAGCAGGGAAAATCCCCATAATACCACTTGGCTTGAGCTTGCCATTTTGTTCAAATTCATCGAGCATTTGTTGGGCATCATTATAGACTTTGCGTGCTTCCTCGCCGCCTTCAGGATAATCAAAGGCATCAGGATAGCCACCCATTAATCCCCATAAACGGAAAAATGGCGACCAGTCAATAAATTGACGTAAGGTTGAAATTGGCACATTTTTGTATTCGATAATGCCAGTTTGTTTTGGTTGTGGTATTTGATAATCCGCCCATTCGCCAGAAAACGCAGGGAACGCGTTAGCGCGTGCCTGTTCAATTGGGAGCTGTTGGCGTAATGGTTTACGGTTGGCAAAACTGTGCTGAATTTTTCCGTATTCTTGTTTGGTACGTTGCCAAAGTTCCGCTTTGCTTTCTGGGTTCATCAAGGCAGCACAAACCGTTACTGCGCGGGACGCGTTGGTGGTGTAGATCACTTCGTGCTTGTATTTTGGATAGAGTTTGATTGCAGTATGTTCTTTGGAGGTGGTTGCACCACCGATAATCACCGGTAAGCTCAAGCCTAGGCGGTTCATTTCGCCTAAGAAGTATTCCATTTCATCTAAAGACGGTGTGATTAACCCACTCAATCCAATAATATCGGCGTTTTCGTTGATTGCTGTTTCAATGATTTTATCCGCCGGCACCATTACGCCGAGATCGATCACTTCAAAATTATTACATTGCAATACGACACTCACAATGTTTTTGCCGATGTCGTGAACGTCCCCTTTTACCGTAGCGATGACGACTTTTCCGCTTGAGACACCTTGCTGTTTGGTCGCGTTAATAAAAGGTTCTAAATAAGCGACGGATTGTTTCATCACGCGTGCGGATTTTACCACTTGTGGTAGGAACATTTTGCCGTCTCCGAATAGATCCCCCACCACGTCCATTCCTGCCATTAATGGGCCTTCGATCACTTCCAATGGGGAGCTAAATTGCAAACGCGCTTCTTCCGTGTCTTCAATAATATGGCTGGTGATCCCTTTTACTAACGCGTGTTTTAGGCGTTCTTCCACAGACCAAGTACGCCATTCAGCCACACCATTATCGTTATTTTCACTGGCTACTCCTTTGTATTTGTCGGCAATATCTAGTAGGCGATCGGTGGCATCAGCTCGGCGATTGAGTACGGCATCTTCCACAATTTCACGCAATTCGGGATCAAGATCATCATAAATTGCTAATTGACCCGCATTGACGATCCCCATATCCATACCTTGTTTGATCGCGTGGTAAAGGAAAACCGCGTGAATAGCTTCACGCATTGGATTGTTACCACGGAACGAGAAGGAAACATTGGATACGCCCCCAGAAATTTTTGCGTGGGGGAGTGCGCGTTTAATTCGCCCTGTGGCGTTAATAAAATCGACGCCATAGTTATTGTGTTCTTCAATCCCTGTGCCGATTGCAAAGATATTTGGGTCAAAAATAATATCTTCAGGAGGAAAGCCCACTTCATCAACCAAAATATGGTAAGCACGGGTACAGATTTCCACTTTACGTTCTTCTGTGTCTGCTTGTCCGACTTCATCAAACGCCATCACCACCGCAGCAGCGCCATAACGACGAATCAGTTTGGCTTGTGCGACAAATTTCTCTTTACCTTCTTTAAGGGAAATGGAATTGACAATCCCCTTGCCTTGAATAGATTGCAAACCGGCTTCAATGACTTCCCATTTGGACGAATCGATCATCACTGGCACTTTGGCTGCATCGGGTTCAGTCGCCATAATATTAAGGAATTGAACCATACATTTTTCACTGTCGAGTAATGCTTCATCCATATTGACATCGATCACTTGAGCGCCATTTTCCACTTGGTCAATGGCAATCTCAATGGCTTCAGCATAGCGTTCTTCTTTAATTAATTTTTTAAATTTTGCAGAACCCGTCACATTATTGCGTTCGCCTACGTTTACAAAGAGGCTGTTTTCATCAATGTTTAGCGGCTCTAAGCCAGATAAACGCATTGCCACCGGTAAATCAGGCAAGGCTCTTGGTGGCACATTTTTGACGACATTGGCAATGGCGAGGATATGTTCTGGCGTTGTTCCACAACAGCCTCCGACAATATTAAGCCAACCATTTTCTGCCCATTCTTGAATGTAGCTAGCCATTTCCTCTGCACCTAAGTCGTAACCCCCAAAGGCATTTGGCAACCCTGCATTAGGGTGAACAGACACATAGGTTTCACTGATTTTAGACATCACTTCCACATATTGACGCAATTCTTTTGGGCCTAATGCACAGTTTAAGCCGAAAGAAAGCGGTTTTACGTGGCGAAGCGAGTTATAAAATGCTTCGGTGGTTTGCCCTGAGAGCGTACGTCCTGAGGCATCGGTAATCGTGCCAGAAATCATAATAGGTAATTTGATCTCAAGTTCTTCAAACACTTGATCAATCGCAAAGGCGGCGGCTTTGGCATTGAGGGTGTCGAAAATCGTTTCGATCATAATCAAATCCGCGCCCCCTTCAATTAAGCCTTTGGTTGCTTCTGCATAGGCATCCACTAATTGCATAAAGGTGATATTGCGGTAAGCCGGATCATTGACATTCGGTGAAATAGACGCCGTGCGGTTAGTTGGCCCAAGCACGCCAGCCACAAAACGGGGCTTTTCTGGCGTGCTATATTTATCCGCCGCTAAACGAGCCAATTTCGCGCCAGCAAAATTTAGCTCATAAGCGATACTTTCAAGGGCATAATCCGCTTGTGCAATGGTAGTGGCGGAAAAGGTGTTGGTTTCAATAATATCTGCGCCAGCGGCAAGATATTTTTCGTGAATAGCTTGAATCACCAAAGGTTGGGTAAGGGTAAGTAAATCATTATTTCCGCGTAAATCGATCCGGCTATCTTTAAAACGTTCACCACGAAAATCTGCTTCGGTGAGTTTATATTGTTGAATCATTGTTCCCATCGCACCATCTAAAATAAGAATGCGATCTTTAAGGGCTTGTGAAATAAGAGAAAAAGAAGGATGTTGTTTCATTTTGTTACAGCTTAGCGTTTAATAAATATAACAGGCATAATAGAAATAAGGTGGGGTTGTGTCAAACCTTATCTTTATGCGGGAAAATGTGTCGGGTAAACTTGTACAAGTTTTATGTGCTTGCAGGCACAAAATTTTGAAAAAATCCTACCGCACTTTGAAAATTTTCCCCATAGAAAATGAGTGGGGTACGTTGGCGTTGCCAAACAGGTACATTATGCGCTTGCCACAATTTTTTAATGTCCTGATGAATGCCTTGTGCATTGCGAACTTTGCCCGAATAAGCAAAACGAATGGAGATCGGTAAATTTGTCAGTGGGAGGAAATAAATTTGATTTTGCCACTGAACTTGAATGGCTGATTCTGTTTGGCTAAAACAAATTGTTCCCAATTGATCGGGCAGTGCAAGGGGCTGGTTTAAGATCACAGGAATGTGAATTTGGCGCAGATCGGCAAAGATTTCCGTTAAATACAGACGCTGTTGATAGCGGCGGAGCATTTTATCTCCCAGTTGAAATTGTGGATTACGATCCGATTGAGCCAGAATCACATCTTGAATCAGTTGTTCTAACTGCTTGGTAGAAGGCATAGGCTGTTGTAAGGTTTCCAACCATAAGCGGAGCAGGGCGTTTTGTTTCAATACAGACCATTGGGAGAAATCCGTCAAATCAAAAGTGCGGTGCGTTTTATTGGCATATTTTTCTAGTTCAGGCTGTAATAATTCTGTTAAAAGTTGTTGCTGCTGCGCACAATGAGTGGCACTGCGTTGTACCGCTTGATCGAAATTTGCCCAGCGTTCACGCAATTTCGGTAAGATTTCATTACGTAAGAAATTGCGTTCGTACTGGTTATCTTGATTGCTTTCATCTTCAATCCAAGATAACTGATTTTCTATGGCATATTGCCAAAGTTGTTGGCGTGAAAAGTCGAGTAGAGGGCGAAAAATACGCAGATTAAATACCGCACTTTGTGCTTTCATTGCAGATAAACCACTTACGCCACTGCCACGTTTTAAGGCAAGAAAAAAGGTTTCCGTTTGATCTTGTTGATGATGTGCGGTGAGTAACATTTCTTGTGTTTTAATATGACGCGCAATGGCTTGATAGCGTGCTTGGCGGGCGGCTGCTTCAATGCCCATTCCTTGAACAAGTTGCACTTTTTCGATGATCAGTGGAATGGAAAATTGTTGGCAAAGCTGCTGGCAGTGGCGAACCCAATCATCGGCATTAGGGCTTAATCGGTGATGAATATGGATGGCGCGCAACGCTAAGTGCGGTTGGTTTTCGCGTAATTTTGCTAACAGAGCAAGTAATACGGTGGAATCCAGCCCACCGCTTAATGCAATAAGAAAATGCGTGTTAGGCTGGCGTTGTAATTGCTGTTGAACTTGCTCAATTAGCGTCATAGCAGGGAGGGGTATTACGCGATTTTAATGGCTTTAAATTGGCTTACTGGGCGAACAATTTGTTCACGTGCTGCCACAATTTGCAGCTCATAATTATCCTGCTGTTGTGTAACGGTCATTACATCATTGACGGCATTCGCCGTATGCTCAAAGGCTTCCACATCGCTTTTGCCGTTGAGTAAATTCGCCATAAATAGCCCTGCAGTTAAATCACCAACACCAACAGGCTCTTTTTTGAATTGGTGAAGTGGGCGACTAATATGCCAAATGCCTTGTTCATTCGCGAATAACATTTCAAATTGGCTTGGATCTTGTCCCACCTTACTTAAATGTTTTACCAAGACTTTTTTCGGCCCTTTCGTTAAAATCAGGTTTACTGCTTCAATGGCTTGGGTAAAATTTTCTACAGGCAAACCACTCAACTCACGCAATTCAACCAAATTCGGGGTGATAATATCCGCTTGTGCCATAGCCAGATTGATAAGATTTTCTTTCACCCCATCTGCCACGATACAGCCTTTGTCAGGATGTCCCATCACGGGATCGCATAAATAAATCGCATTTGGATTGCGTGCTTTGACTTTTTGTACGGCATTAATGATTTCTTCCACTTGCTCAGCCGCACCGATATAACCTGAAATCACCGCATCGCATTTGTTTAATTCACCAATATTATCAATGCCTTGCACAATTTCACCAATTTGTTCTTGTGGCATTACCATTCCAGTCCATTGACCATATTGTGTATGATTAGAAAATTGAACGGTGTTTAACGCCCACACATCAATACCGAGTAACTGCATCGGGAAGGTGGCAGATTTATTACCAGCATAGCCATAAACAACGTGAGATTGAATAGAAAGAAGGTGTTTCATTTTGCTATCCTTATTGTGCTTTTTAAATTCTAAAAATGCGAGAAAGTAAAAGTGCGGTTAAAAAACCGCACATTTTTTATTTTAGCAATAACCGTAACTCATTAAGCGTTGGTAACGACGCTCTAGCAAGGTGTCGGAATCAAGAATTTCTAAGTCGGCTAAATCATCAAGTAAACGTTGTTTCAGATTTTGTGCCATTTGCTCATAATTGCGATGCGCACCGCCCAATGGTTCAGGGATAATATTATCAATCAGTGATAATTTTTGCAGACGATCCGCGGTTAAGCCCATTACTTCTGCGGCAGTAGAGGCTTTTTCGGCACTTTTCCATAGGATAGAAGCACAGCCTTCAGGGGAGATCACGGAATAAGTACTGTATTGCAACATATTTACTTTATCCCCCACACCAATGGCTAACGCACCGCCTGAACCGCCTTCACCAATGACAGTACAAATAATCGGCACTTTTAGCATAGACATTTCACGCAAGTTGCGAGCAATCGCTTCCGATTGCCCACGTTCTTCTGCCCCTACGCCGGGGTATGCACCGGGTGTATCAATAAACGTGATAATAGGGAGTTTAAAACGCTCTGCCATTTCCATTAAACGTAAGGCTTTGCGATAACCTTCAGGGGCAGGCATACCAAAATTACGTTTTACTTTATCTTTTACGCTACGACCTTTCTGATGACCTATCACCATAACCGGTTTGCCGTCTAGACGAGCTAAACCACCTACAATCGCTTTATCATCAGCAAAGGCGCGATCGCCTGCTAATTCTTCAAATTCAGTGAAAATATGTTCAATATAGTCTAATGTATAAGGGCGATTCGGGTGGCGAGCCATACGGGAAACTTGCCACGCATCTAAATTCGCAAATGTTTTTTTGGTTAATTCTTCGCTTTTTTTCTGTAAGCGAGCAATTTCATCATCAAGATTGATTTCACTGTCTTGTCCCGCGACTGCGCGTAACGATTCAATTTTCGCTTCAAGTTCAGCAATCGGGAGTTCAAAATCTAAGTATTCTTGGCTCATTTGTTATTCCTAGTTTTTCGGCAAAATTAGTAAGCACTTTAGCAATATTTTACTTAGCGTGCAAATATACCCAATATTTTATGCGTTTTTTGCAAAAAAAGTAGTGTTTTTTGCAGTTAGCTGGTTAGACGACTTGTTAAAATCTTTTTTATTATTTGGGAATGGGGGTTAATCCCTGCTTAATAATTTTTTCTAAAGCACTGTAATCGCATTTATGCGATAAAATAGACGCTTGAATCATTTCATCTTCACTTACTTGTTCAAAATTTAAGTAAAAGCCTAGGGTTTTAGCTAATTGATGAATGAATAATCGTTGTGTTTGACCATTTCCCTCACGGAAAGGGTGTATCGCATTTATTTCCCCTAAATAATAAGCCAATCTTGCTGGGATTTTTTCAGAAGCTGTACTTTTTAAAAATTGTTCGTTTTTTAGCTGATCAAACAATTTTTCTAACTCTGGAACAATTCTTGAACTTGTTGCAAACATTGTATCACCTTTGCAAATATTAATATTTCTAATTTCACCTGCCCAAGAATAGATTTCATTAAACAAATGTTTATGAATGGCTTTTAGGTGAGTAATATCAAATTGCCCTTGCATAGGTGTAATCAATAATATCGCAGTTTGAATCGCTGTAATTTGAGCTTCTTTTTTATCTAGTTCCTCTTGCGTTTCGATTTTTAGCTTATTAATGAGTACGCCATTTTTATTTAGCATAGGATCAGTGCTACGATACTTCATTCGTTTTCACTTTTAATTCTGCAATAGTGATTTCACCAATTACCCATTTTTGAAAATAATGGAGTATTTCTGGGGGAAGGTATAGCCCTTCAAGCCGATTATTATCAATCGCAAATTGTAAGGCTTGCTGTCTAATCTGTTGTTCTTGTAGATGATGCATTATTTTATTCCTTACGTGGTACTTCTTCCTGACAATGTGGGCAGGTCATTAAGTGCTTTTCGTGGTTGTGAATAATAAAATGCCCCATTTTTTTGGCTTTAGTGTCAAGATATTCTGTATTGTAACGATTTTCCCCCACATTAAGCGGTACGCGTTCTACCACGTTGATTCCCGCTTTTTTCATCGTATCAATTTTATTTGGATTATTGGTGAGTAGGCGGACTTGTTTTACGCCAAGCAGATCAAAAATATCCGCACAAACTTCAAAGTTACGCTCGTCTGCGGCAAATCCTAAGGCAAGATTCGCTTCAATGGTATCCATTCCTTGATCTTGTAAAGAATAAGCACGAATCTTATTAATTAAGCCAATGCCTCGCCCTTCTTCACGGTGATAAATAAGCACACCACGCCCTGCTTCACTAATTTGACGCAATGCAGTGGCAAGCTGAAAGCCACAATCACATTTCAGGCTGTGTAGGGCATCGCCCGTTAAACATTCTGAGTGAATACGAGCCAAAACAGGCTCATCTTGATTGCTAATATCGCCCATCACTAAGGCAACGTGTTCTTTTTTTGTATCAGGAAACTCAAAGCCCACAATGCGGAATAAACCAAACTCGGTGGGTAAATTCGCTTCAGTAACCCGTTGAATTTTTGTCATAGCAAAATCCTTCATTCTTTTTTTATTGAATAATGTTAAAATGACGTTTTTATTATTATGAGTCATTAAAATGTTAAAACGTCTTTCATTATATACCTTATTGCTTTGCCTTGTGCCTTTTTTTGCGTGGCTAACAAACTGGCACTGGCAAGGGGATGAACATAACACCGCTTTTGATACGTTTCTCTATTTTTTAACCGAAACAGGTAGCATACCTTACGCAATCATTACCTGTGCTTTGTTTGCGTTGGCATATTTTTTCTGTATCAAAGACAAAAAGCAAGCCCTTGCGGTAATTAGCGTAATGGCACTTTCTGTTGCAGTTACGCAAGGGGTGAAATCTGCGTTAAAAACGGTTTTTGCTGAGCCTCGTCCTTTTATTGTGCAATTAGCCGAAAAATCAAGCGTCAGCCCAGAATATTTTTATGATCAGCCACGTAATGTACGAGCGCAAATCGTATTGGATTATTACGCAGATAAACCTCAAATTAATCCTCATCTTGTTCATCATCGCAGTAAAGAAACGGGGTACTCCTTCCCATCAGGGCATAGCATTTTTGCTGCCACTTGGCTAATGCTTGCTGTTGGCTTCGGGCAGTTGCTAGGGCGGAATAATAAAGGAATGAAATGGCTCACTACTGGCATTACCATTTGGGCAGTATTAATGCTGATAAGCCGTTTGCGTTTAGGAATGCATTATCCCATTGATTTATTGGCTTCTGTGTTGCTCGCGTGGGTATTTCATTGCGGATTATTTGATTGGATCAAAAATAAACCGATTTTCAACCGCACTTTACAATAATAAAGTGCGGTCAGATTTTTAATTGTTTTATTGAGGTAAAAAATGTTATACGGATTTGATATTGGTGGCACAAAAATTGAACTTGCCGTATTCGATGAAAAATTGCAAAAACACTACTCCGAACGGGTAGATACGCCAAAAGAAAGCTATGAGCAATGGCTTGATACCCTTGTTAATTTAGTGAAAAAAGCCGATGAAAAATTTGGTGAAAAAGGCACGGTTGGGCTAGGCTTACCGGGTTTTGTAAATCACGAAACAGGTTTAGCGGAAATCACCAACATTCGCGTGGCAGATAATAAGCCCATTTTACGTGATTTGAGCCAGCGTTTAGAGCGTGAAATACGGGCAGAAAATGATGCCAATTGTTTTGCCTTGTCAGAAGCGTGGGCGGAAGAAAATCAGCATTACCCAAGTGTGTTAGGGTTAATCTTAGGCACGGGCTTTGGCGGTGGATTAGTCGTTGACGGCAAAATTTACTCAGGGCAAATTGGTATGGCGGGTGAACTCGGTCATATGCAACTCAATTATCACGCCTTAAAATTGCTTGGCTGGGATAACGCCCCGATTTATGAGTGTGGTTGTGGCAACCGCGCTTGCTTAGATACCTATCTTTCAGGGCGAGGCTTTGAGATGCTCTACCGTGATCTAAAAGGAGAAAGCCTATCCGCCAAAGAAATTATCCAACGTTTTTACGCGAAGGATCAACGAGCGGTAGCATTTGTAGAAATGTTCGTGGAACTTGCTGCCATTTCTATCGGCAATATCATCACTGCTCTTGACCCGCATTTAATCGTACTCGGCGGTGGTTTATCCAATTTTGACTATCTCTACGAAGCGCTACCTAAAGCCCTACCTAAACACCTACTGCGTAGTGCAAAAGTTCCTACTATTAAAAAAGCCAAATACGGCGATTCAGGTGGCGTACGGGGGGCGGCAGCGTTGTTTCTTTCGCATTGATATTTCGGGTCTGTATTAGATTAATCATTGTGTTAGGCTATAAAAATGAAGATAACTTAGTGATTAATGTAAGGCATTTATACAAGTAGCTATGTGGGTATTTGAGGGGAATGAAGCTATACTAGATTACTAAATAGAGCGCTTTAGAATTAATTGTTTTCCTTATTTTTTAATGAATTAAGAGACAATTAGTGGGGGAGAACTTGTGCAAAGTAATCATATAACGGAATTGATAAGAAATCTTTTTAGTTATGTGTAAAAGAATATAAATTTGGGTATAAAGTTTGTGTACTTAAAGAAGTTAAAAACTGAAAATATCGCATAACAAAACCCCCGCATCCCATTTTTTATGATAAAATTCGCGCCTATTTCCCATAACATTAAACAATAGGATAGATTATGAAAGTATTAGAAGGCACGATTGCCGCACCAAATGCGAAAGTTGCGGTGGTAATTGCACGTTTTAACAGTTTTATCAACGAAAGTTTATTAGAAGGTGCATTAGATGCGTTAAAACGTATTGGGCAAGTTAAAGATGATAATATCACTTTAGTGCGCGCTCCCGGTGCTTATGAATTACCTTTAGTTGCTCGTCGCTTAGCAGAAAGCAAAAAATATGATGCGATTGTTGCATTAGGTACTGTGATTCGTGGTGGTACAGCGCATTTTGAATATGTTGCAGGTGAAGCGAGCAGTGGGCTAGGACAAGTGGCTATGCAGGCAGAGATCCCTGTGGCGTTTGGTGTTTTAACAACGGAAAATATTGAACAAGCCATTGAACGTGCAGGCACTAAAGCGGGTAATAAAGGTGCAGAAGCGGCTTTAGTTGCTTTAGAGATGGTGAATCTATTGGCTCAAATTGATAACGCATAATGGCTGAATTTGTGATGAATGATAAAGTAAAGAAACCAAGCCAACGTCGTCGCGCAAGAGAATGTGCTGTGCAAGCATTATATTCTTGGGATATTTCACAAAATCCTATTGATGAAGTGGAATTAGCTTTTGTTACCGAACAGGATATGCAAGGCGTGGATATGCCTTATTTCCGCAAATTATTACGTCAAACAGCCGAAAATATTGATACGGTGGAAGCCGCAATGACGGCTTATTTGGATCGTAGCCTTGAGGAATTAGATCCCATTGAGCGTGCTATTTTGCGTTTAGCCGTGTATGAGCTGAAATTTGAACGAGATGTGCCTTATAAAGTGGTGATTAATGAGGCGATTGAAGTAGCAAAAGTTTTTGGTGCGGATGACAGCCACCGCTATGTGAATGGGGTATTGGATAAAGTCGCCCCAGCGTTATCACGTAAATAATTATTTCATGGAAGGGTTGTAATGAGTGAAGGTGAATTTGACTTAATTAAGCGTTATTTTACAGCCTCTAAGCGCCCTTCTCGTAAAGATGTCATTCTGGCTATTGGCGATGATTGTGCCATTACTGAACATCGGCAAAATCAACGTATTGCCATTACAACGGATACGATGGTAGAAAATACCCATTTTCTGCCCTCTATCTCTCCCGCTGATCTTGCCTATAAAGCTGTCGCAACAAATTTGAGTGATTTGGCGGCAATGGGCGCTGAACCAGCTTGGTTTTCTCTTGCATTAACACTCCCTCATATTAATCATTCGTGGTTACAGGCATTTAGCCAAAGTTTCTTTGAAATCCTTGATCATTATAATGTTGATCTGATCGGTGGTGATACCACCAAAGGGGCTTTACACGTGATTAGCATTACCGCACAAGGGATTATTCCCAAAGGGAAAGCATTATGTCGCCATAGTGCCAATGTGGGTGATTGGATTTATGTATCAGGTACACTTGGTGATAGTGCTGGTGGGTTATCATTATTACTCAATTCGCCTAATGCGGTGAGAAATCAAAGTGCGGTGCAAAATTTGTCTAATTCTGAACAGGATTATTTAATTAAGCGTCATCTTCGTCCCACACCAAGAGTGTTACTTGGGTTAGAATTGGCGGTATCATCGCTTGCGAGTTCAGCCATTGATATTTCTGATGGTTTGATCGCTGATCTTGGGCATATTTTAGCGCGTAGTCAATGTAGTGCGGTGATCAATGTAGATAAACTTCCTTTGTCCAAAGCATTAATTAATACGTTTGGTTTAACTAAAGCGGAGCGATTTGCCTTAACTGGGGGGGAAGATTATGAACTCTGTTTTACTGTGCCAGATGATTTGCGTGCAAAATTAGATCAACACTTAAGTCATATTGGCGTGAATTACACTTGCATTGGACAATTACGCGCTTTGCGTCCGGCTAACAAAAAATCCATTCAACTTCTACGCCATGGCGTAGAAGTGGCAATCCCACAGAGCTTAGGTTTCGATCATTTTAAATAAAAGATTATGCAAAAAATTCAACAAGATCCACGTCATTCTCTGCGATTAACGAACCCAATTCACTTGCTTGCCGTTGGGTTTGGTTCAGGTTTGCTTCGTCCCGCCCCCGGAACTTGGGGAAGTTTAGCCGCCACATTAATCGGTGCGGCACTTTTGCAGGTAATGCCGTTAAAAATCTTTCTTTTTTTCACCGCACTCTGTTTTATTGCAGGTTGCGTTATTTGCCAGAAAACTGCTGATGATATGGGCGTACACGATCACGGTGCGATAGTATGGGACGAATTTGTTGGTATTTTTATGGTGCTTGCTGTGTTACCAGAAATCAATGTGCTATGGTGTACAATAGGTTTTGCCGTATTTCGTGTTTTCGATATTTTAAAACCTTATCCGATCCGCTATTTTGATCGTAAGTTGCAAAGCGGCTTTGGCATTATGATTGATGATGTACTGGCAGCAAGTTATAGCATTATCGCAATACATCTTTGTTTATCTGTTGTTATGGGGAGCCTTATTTAATGTGGACCGTATTATTCGTTAATCTTGTTGGTTTACTTAGCCCGGGGCCAGATTTCTTTTATGTAAGTCGCAAAGCGGCCAGTGAAAGTCAGCGTAATGCGATTGCAGGCGCAATAGGTATTGGATTCGGTATTTTATTTTGGGCGACTTTAGTTATTTTTGGGCTAGCTATAATTAATCGAACCAATTACCTCGTACAGTATATTATTATGTGTTTAGGGGGAGGTTATTTAGCTTATTGTGGTATCAAGATGTTGCAAGTAACGAAAAATGCACAGCTAGCCACGCTAAAACCACATCAAGAAATACATCACCCTATTTCACGTGAAATTATGAAAGGATTATTGATCAATCTGAGCAATGCTAAAGTGATCGTTTTTTTTAGTAGTGTGATGTCAGGCTTTATGGCAAGCATATCAAATAATACAGAAATTATGTTGATTATTCTCCTATTAGCCTTGGAAAGTGTGCTTTATTTTATCTTAATTGCATTTTTCTTTTCGCGTAAAATCGTTCGTGATTTTTATAATCGCTACAATCGCTATATTGACAATTTTGCGGGAATTGTTTTCCTCTTTTTCGGTGGTGAACTGATTTATTCGGGCTTAACCACCATTATTGAAATCACCTCGTAACAGGAGTAGAAAATGACATTAAAAATTGCCGTGGTAGGGGCTGGTGGCCGTATGGGACGCCAATTAATTCAGGCCGTACATAACGCAGAAGGCGTAGAATTAGGTGCAGCGTTTGAACGCAAAGGTTCATCATTAGTCGGAACTGATGCGGGTGAATTGGCGGGAATTGGACAACTTGGCGTGAAAGTATCTGATGATTTAAATGCAGAAAAAGATCATTTTGATGTGATGATTGACTTTACACGCCCAGAAGGAACCTTAGAGCATCTTGCGTTTTGCCTTGCTCATCAGAAAAAAATGGTGATTGGAACGACAGGATTTGACGATGCAGGGAAACAGGCTATTAACAAAGCCGCGGAGCAAATTGCGATTGTCTTTGCCTCTAATTATAGTGTCGGGGTTAATTTAGTGTTTAAATTACTTGAAAAAGCCGCCAAAGTGATGGGCGATTATTGTGATATTGAAATTATTGAAGCCCACCACCGCCACAAAGTGGACGCACCATCAGGCACAGCGTTATCAATGGGGGAACATATTGCGAAAACCTTGGGGCGTGATCTCAAAACTCACGGGGTATTTTGCCGTGAAGGGATTACGGGTGAGCGTAAACGTGATGAAATCGGCTTTTCTACAATTCGTGCCAGTGATGTTGTCGGTGAACATAGTGTGTGGTTTGCAGATATTGGTGAACGTGTAGAAATTTCTCACAAAGCCTCAAGCCGAATGACTTTTGCTAATGGGGCAGTGCGCGCCGCAAAATGGCTTGCAGGTAAAGAACAGGGCTTGTTTGATATGACAGATGTGCTGAGTCTGAATGAACTTTGATCCTCGTTGATTTAAAAGTGCGGTGAGAATTTTCTAAATTTTTGAAAAAGATGCCGCACTTTATTTTATCCTAATGTCATTATCTAAATGGCGATAAAAATGGTTAAAAATACCATCCAGTAAAGCCCACGCTGATTTTGAAATATGATTCTAATATTCTTCTTTGATAAGAAATGAAAATTACCCTATTAAAACAAAAAATCATTCTTGAACATCATAATGAAATACCACTCTTACAAAAGCTAGAAATTAATGGTATTTATCCTGAATATCAATGCCGTTCTGGTTATTGCGGGGCTTGTCGTACAAAAATAAAAAAGGGTAACGTCCATTATAATGAACCGCCACTTGCTTTTGTGAATGAAGATGAAGTATTACTTTGCTGCTGCCAAGTAGAAAGTGATTTAGAGCTAGAGTTATAAAGAGCGGTGTTTTTTTGCTGATTTATTTGCCAAAAGACTTAATGTTAAAAATGAAATTATCAAGGTATTGTTATTAGGTAAAATGACACAAGGGCAAGCGTTGCGTAAATTACGCATAGAAATGCTCGGGGTGAATCAACAACAATATATGAAGATGGTGAAGGTTTCACGACAAACCCTTTCTAATATAGAAAATGATAAAGGAAATTACAGCGTTGAAACCATTAATCAAGTATTCAAACCTTTTGGATTTGAATTGGGATTAGTGCCGATTTCTAAAGATTTACTCACTAAAATGAGATCATAAGAAAAGGCTATATTAGGGTGTGTTGCCAACGGTTTAATAGGCCAAAATCCCCAAATCTTACAAAACTTCTTTAAATTGGTTTGAGAATATTCTAGCTATTCTCTGTACAGTTTGTCTTGTTTTGTGGGGATTTTGTCTATGTTTAGCCAGATTATGCAAATAGCAACATACCCTAGATTAGCTCTAGATTTTTGCAAAATCCTTATAAATCAAAATCACCAAAATCGCTGGTATCAACCTTAGCATCAATTTGACCCACGAGATAAGAGCTTACTTCTACTTCTTGTGGGGCAACTTGTACATTGTCAGACACCAACCACGCATTGATCCAAGGGATTGGATTGGAGCGCGCCTCAAAAGGTAAGGGTAAGCCAACGGCTTGCATACGAATATTGGTAATATATTCCACATATTGTACTAGAATATCTTTATTTAAGCCGATCATTGAGCCGTCTTTAAATAAATAATCAGCCCATTCTTTTTCTTGTTCGGCGGCAGCGAGGAATAATTCATAAGCCTCTTGTTTACATTCCTCAGCGATTTCAGCCATTTCGGGATCATCTTGTCCTGCTGCCATAATATTTAGAATGTGCTGTGTGCCTGTTAAATGTAAGGCCTCATCACGTGCGATAAATTTAATGATTTTGGCATTTCCTTCCATCAGTTTGCGTTCCGCAAAGGCGAAAGAACAGGCGAAAGAGACATAGAAACGAATCGCTTCTAAGGCATTTACGCTCATTAGGCAAAGGTAAAGTTGTTTTTTCAAATTACGCAAGCTAACCACGCATTCTTTGCCATCTACGGTGTAAGTGCCTTCACCATAAAGGCCGTAAAGCTGGCTATCGCGGATTAAATCATCGTAATAGGCAGAAATATCTTTTGCGCGTTTGATGATTTCTTCATTGGTAACAATATCATCAAAAACAATAGACGGATCATTAACGATATTACGAATAATATGGGTATATGAACGGCTATGAATGGTTTCAGAGAATGTCCAGGTTTCAATCCAAGTTTCTAGTTCAGGAATGGAAACCAGCGGTAACAACGCCACATTTGGGCTACGTCCTTGAATGGAATCCAACAGAGTTTGATATTTTAAGTTACTGATAAAAATATGTTTTTCGTGTTCAGGTAATGCGGCATAGTCAATGCGATCTTGCGACACATCAACCTCTTCTGGACGCCAGAAGAATGAAAGTTGTTTTTCAATTAGTTTTTCAAAGGTTTCATATTTTTGTTGGTCGTAACGGGCAACATTGACGTTTTGCCCGAAGAACATCGGCTCTTTGAGCTGATCATTTTTAGTTTGTGAGAAAGTGGTGTATGCCATAGAAATATCCTTACATCTTTTTAATTGAGAATAACTCGTATTTTACATCAAAAACTTGATTCGTTTAATGGGTTTTATATGAACGCACAATAAAAACGGTGAATTATTTTAAAACTCACCGTTTTTCAAAGGGTTAGAAAATCTTAAAGGCTATTTTTCTGCTTTTAAGATGCCAGAAGACCCTTCAGAATAATCTCTTGGGGCATTTTCTTCTGTACGATTTTCTGATTCTCCTTTCGTTGCAGTTTCTTCTATTTTTTTCTGTTCAAGCTGGTTTTTAAAGAGTGGTTTGCCTTCTAATTGAGGCAAGAGTTGTACGGAAGAGGTGGCTAAATGTTGATACAGTTTTTGATAATCCTGCGCAAGGGTTTTCAATAAATCTGCACTTTCAGAAAAATGTTTTTCTAAATGCTGTTTTTGTTGATCTAATTCTGATTTTACTTTTTGTAATTCAGTTTCCGTTTTCACTTGTTTCTTCACGGAATCCTTAGTGAAACGTAATAATAGATAAGCGAGGACAAAACCTACAACTAAACCAATTAGGGCAGGTTGCCACATTTCAGGTGTCCAATTTTGCATAAAAAACTCCTTATGGTAAGAAAAGAACCTTTTGTATCATAACCTTAATTTCAATTTATTTCTTTGGCGCAGATCACAAAAAAATACATTGGCGAAATAAGGCGGCAATCGCACGCCTTATGTTGCTATGTTATCTTAAACCGCATTTTGCCAATAGGCTGTTTTGGCTTTTTGCAATTTATGATAGGCATTAAGTAATTTTTGGTGGGCGTCGAATTGTTGTAAATGTTCATCATCTGCTAAGAGATCATAGAATGGATTACCACCTTGAATCGCATTCCAAGCAAATTCTACCGCACTTTTACCATACATTTTCTCAAATACAGTACGATACTGAGCAGGATCGCGCTGTTCATCAAGGAATAATTCAAGACTGTTTATTAAACAGCGGTAATAATTTGCTCGCTCAGGGGTAAATACGGATTGGTTCATATTTAGTGTCCAGCTTGCCCAATCTAAGGCATTTTCTCGATCTTGAGTGGCAAGATAGAGCATTGCTTTGAGTTCACCAATACGCAAGGTTGCCCAGCCAGATTTTGGCGGTGGCACAATACCGATAAATTCACGTACACGGGTAGCATCATCAATGCCTTGTTCATCTAATTCATCAAGTAATTCTTGATAAGTATCTTGATCGTGGTGGAAATGAGGGAGATCAAGCAAGATCTCACGCCAATCCATTCCCATATTGTTATTGGCGTAAATTAAATCGTCTGCTGGATAAATATCCGACATTCCCGGTACGATAATCCGACAAGCGTACACACCTAAATGATGATAATCCATAATATAGACTTCTTGTTTGCGCGCTTGGAAAATTGTCATCAGATTTTGATATTCTTGTTCTGTTGTGCCAGAAAAATCCCAGTCCACAAAAGGATAATCACTTTCTTGTTTGAATAAATCCCAAGAAATTAAACCACTTGAATCAATAAAATGGGTTTCCAAATTGGCGTGTTCTGCAACATCATCATTATTGAAAGAAGGGGGCGTGAATACATCAAGATCTTTCAAACTACGCCCCTGTAATAATTCGGTCACTGTGCGTTCTAATGCCACGCCAAAATTAGGGTGTGCGCCAAAAGAGGCAAAGCAAGTTCCATTTTGGGGATTGAGCAGTACCACACAAATTACAGGGAACGCTCCGCCTAAGGAGGCATCATAAGCAAGAATTGGAAATCCTTCTTGCTCAAGTGTCGTAATGGCTTCTTGCACCGCAGGGTAGCGATTCATTACCGCTTGCGGAATGCGGGGTAAGCTAATGGCCTCTGCAATAATTTTGTTTTTTACATAGCGCTCAAACACTTCTGATAGTCCTTGTACACGAGCTTCAAACAAACTGTTTCCTGCGGACATTCCATTGGAAACATAAAGATTTGCGATGATGCTTTGTGGAATATACACCGTTTGGTTATCTGATTGACGCACATAAGGCATTGCCACAATACCGCGTTCCCCATTGCCAGATTGCAGATCGATCAATAAATCGGGCGTCAGTTCGCCATTCGGATCATAATAAGCTAATAAATTGTCATCAAGAATGCCTTCAGGAAGGCGATCTTCATCTTCAATGTTGAACCATTTTTCATTGGGATAATGTACAAAAGGGGCATTGGCAAGATCTTTCCCAAGGTAATAATCGGCAAAGAAATAATTGGTGGAAAGACGCTCAAAATATTCACCTAAGGCAGAGGCAAGCGCCGCTTTTTTACTTGCGCCTTTACCGTTAGTAAAGCATTGTGGGCAATCTTTATCACGAATATGTACAGACCAAACATTCGGCACCGGATTGAGCCACGAGGCTTCTTCAATATGAAAACCAAGTGCGGTCAATTTTTGTTGAAATTTTGCAATGCTATCTTCAAGAGCGGCATCTTTACCGGGAATAAAAGTTTGTTCGGTCATTTCGTATTCTCCAATTAGAGCAAGTAAGATTGAACCGTGCATAATAGGCAAGTTTTCCTTATTCAGCAAGGAAAAATCTTGCCATCAATCAAGAACTGCTCATTATTTCAATGAGTTGGTCTTAATGATCGTTTCTGTTTTCGTTGCTTGTTGAAAGGCGTTGGTAGGGGTTAATGTTGGGGAAAAGGGGGATCTTTGCGCATTCAAGGTCATTGGCAAAGTCCGTTTCTGTGCCACGATCATCATAATATCACCAAAATAACGGGATTGACCTTGTAAGGACAAACATTGCTGATCGAGTAACTCAAAATTAAGTAGGCTCAGCCAATCCACAATTCGAGTAACGAAATAAGGTTTAAAAAATACGGTATTTTTCCTAAAAGGAAAAAATTGCTTAAGCGAAAAGACACTGAATGGATTAAATAATGAAAGGAATAAGATCCCTTCTTGATTTAGTGTGCGAGTAATTTCGCGTAATACTTGGTGCGGATTGGCAGTAAAATGCAAACCGTGCGCGAACAAACAGGCAGAAAAATACCCTTCAACAAAAGGCAAGGCGGTGGGGCGAGCTTGGACTAACTCAATATGCGGGCATTGCGAAAGTGCGGTCAAATTTTGCGGAATTTTTTCGCCCACGATAATGTGTTGATCACAAGGATAATAAGCCACTTCCGCACTTAACGCCCCTAATTTCAGGCAATAATCCCCCGTAATTTGTGCAAAGTGCTTTGTTAAATATTGCTGAATTAGGCTACAATAACGCGCACCTTGTGGCACTTGTTGCCAGCTCAGTGGTATTTGGCACGGATGTGTTGTGTTACAAGGGATATTCCAGTTCATTTTTAATAAGGATCAATATGTTAGTTCCCATTCCTGCACTTAATGATAACTATATTTGGCTGTATGCACGAGAGAATTTGCCTGTAATTGTGATCGACATCGCAGAAAGTGCGCCTTTGCTTGCTTATTTACGGCAACATCAGCTTGAGGTAGAAGCGGTGTTACTTACCCATAAACATAGTGATCACGTGGGTGGTTTAGCCGAGTTTAAACAGCATTATCCGAATGTGCCTGTGTTTGGCCCAACAGAAACCGCACAGTTAGGAGCTACACAAATTATTAATGAAGGAGAAATTCACACCGCGCATTATCAAATCCAAGTTTTGCCTTCTGCGGGACATACGGAAAATCACGTGAGTTTTTTGCTGGACGGGCATTTATTCTGTGGCGATACGTTATTTTCTGGTGGCTGCGGACGGGTATTTACTGGCGATTATGCGCAAATGTTTGATTCTCTCCAACGCCTCAAAGCACTTCCTGATAGCACCATAGTTTGCCCAGCGCACGAATATACGTTGAGCAATTTACATTTTGCCCAGAAAGTGTTGCCAAAATCGGTATTTTTGACGGATTATGCGCTGAAAATGTCTGCCTTGCGTGAACAGCATCAGCCAACCTTACCAACCACATTAGCACGAGAAAAACAGATTAATCCTTTCTTGCAAGCGGAAAATTTGACTCAATTTACCCAATGGCGAAAATTAAAAGATCAGGATTAAATTAAACAAAGGTTTTCCTTTTTGCTATGAAAGCGTGATCCTATTTGCTCAACGGCAAATAATTGCTTAGAATGGGCAAGTTTTTATTTTTCTTTTTTATTTTGTGGGGGCTTGACCGCAAGTGCGGTCAAATTTCAATTAATTTATGACAATTCTTGTTTTAGGCATAAACCATAAAACCGCTTCTATCGCATTGCGTGAGAAAGTCGCCTTTTCTGATGAAAAACGTCAGCAGGCATTGCAACAAATTGAGCAATCGGCCTTAGCAGACAGTGCGGTGATTTTATCCACCTGTAACCGCACAGAAGTGTATTTTCATAACAAAGCCATTTCCCCACAAAATGATGCACAGTGGCAACGCCAATGTATTGATTGGCTTAGCGAAATTCATCAGATCGATAAAGAAGAACTTAGCCATTGCCTTTATGTCAAACAAAACCAATTTGCTACACAACATTTAATGCGTGTGGCGTGCGGGTTAGACTCCCTTGTGTTGGGTGAACCACAAATTTTAGGTCAAGTGAAACAAGCTTATCAGCTGAGTGAAGACTACTATCAACAACATCAGGGGGCGATTTCTGGCCAGTTTTCGCGTTTATTCCAGAAGACCTTTTCAACGGCAAAGCGTGTACGTACGGAAACGCGTATCGGTGAAAATGCCGTGTCTGTGGCATACACCGCTTGCACGTTAGCCCGTCAAATTTTTGATAGCCTACGTCAGCTTAACATTTTGCTTGTGGGGGCAGGGGAAACCATTGAATTGGTCGCCCGTCATCTATTACGTCACGGTGTGAAAAGCCTAACCATTGCCAACCGTACCCTTGCTCGTGCCGAAAAACTGGTGGAAAAACTTGAGTCCACGCAGAAAATCCGTGTGTTAGCGTTAGATGAACTTCAAGTAGGATTAGATCAAGCCGATATTGTGATTAGCTCAACGGGTAGCCCAACGATCTTAATCAGCCAAGCAATGGTACAACAAGCGCAGAAAAAGCGTTGTTATAATCCAATGTTGATTGTGGATATTGCCGTGCCACGTGATGTAGAGGAAAGCGCAGCGGAAGTGGAAAGCGTTTATCATTATACTGTGGATGACCTGCAAAATATCATTCAGCGCAATCTCAGCCAGCGTGAACAAGCTTCTGCCGAGGCTGAGCAAATTATTGATGAAGAAAACCACGCTTTTTTTGAATGGCTCAAGGTGCATCAATTTTCGAATTTAATCCGTCGCTACCGTGAAGAAGCGGAGCAAACTCGCCAAGAAATGTTAGAAAAAGCGTTGAGTGCGTTACAGCAAGGAGAAAGTGCGGAGCAAATTTTGCAAGAATTAAGCTATAAACTCACAAATAAACTCATTCACACACCAACCCAAGCAATGCAAGCAATGGTGAAATCAGGCAACGCCCAAGGCTTACAAGCATTTTCTCAAGAAATCCAAGCAAAACAAAAATAAGGCGAAGCATTGCCTTATTTTGCACCGTACGTTGTTTTCCTGCTTTTTTAATCAGTCAAAATCACAACCAGTGCCATTATTGCCCCGCTCAGAATAAACCATAAGCTACGTTTTAGCATTTTCCTTGAACCCGGAATAAGCCACAGAGAACTCACACAGAAAAAAAGTAGGGAAATGCCAAAGAGGGTAGTGAGCCAAGAATAGGGATATTGTGAATTGCTTAAGTGTAGACGGTTAAGCTCAGCAAGCCAGCTTGGATATTCCATTGAGTGATATTTTACCTCACCCGTTTCGAGGTGATATTCCCCTTGCTGAAAATAGAACACATCACCTTTTTTTTCAGTTATTGATAAATTTTTTATGCGTAATTTCTGCCCAAGCTGTTGCGCATTGAGTTGAGGGGAAATGGTTTTTTCTATATAGACTGAACGTTTGAAAATGTTGGTATCTCGATAGATTAAAACGATACCAGTAAACGCATAAATCGACATTATCACTAATAATAAAAATCCAAAATAGCGGTGCAAAATCCGCATCCATTTTGCTGTTGTTTTGCTCATTTGTATGTTAGCTGGAAGTTAAAGATGCGGTGATTATATAGAAATTTTCTTCACTATGTAAATGAAAATAATTATTATTTATTGAATTAATAATTATTATCAATAAAATAGGTGGCTGTTGTTCAATAGATAAGGAGTTCTAATTTATGAAATCAGCTTGCCCTCTAAGTTTTCCTTTAAAAACCACCGCACTTTTATTTATAAGTGTTTGTTCTAGCAAGGTGTTATATGCGGAGCAAATCTTTTCATCGACAGAGTATATGGCCGTGTTACCAACGATTGATGTTGTTACCACACAGGAAACTGCCAACACAAAGGGATATGTGGGGTATGAAGAAGCACAGGCAACACGCAATCTTCTTACGATCAAAGAAATGCCACAGACCGTTGATGTGATTAACATTCAGAAAAACAAAAATTATGGAACTAATGATTTGAGTTCTATTTTGGAGGGAAATGCAGGGATTGATGCCACCTATGATATGCGTGGTGAAAATATTTACTTGCGTGGTTTTCAGGCTGATGCGAGTGATATTTATCGTGACGGGATTCGTGAGAGCGGGCAAGTTCGCCGTAGTACTGCTAATATTGAACGGGTTGAGATTTTAAAAGGCCCATCGTCAATTTTATATGGACGTAGTAATGGTGGTGGCGTGATCAATATGGTCAGTAAATTTGCTAATTTTACAACCCGCAGAAATATTGGTGTAACCTATGGTTCTTGGAATAGTCGTAGTTTAAATTTAGATGTGAACCAAAAAATTAATGAAAATGTTGCAGTGCGTTTAACTAGTGAGCTGTCTGCCGCAGAGGCTTATCGCTATGAGGTAAGAAATAAAGGGAGAATGTTTTCCCCAAGCATTAGCCTACAAAGTGATGATGGGCGTCTGCAATGGGTTGGGCAATATACCTACGATTATCAATGGCGTATTCCAGATCGCAATCCGGCTAAATCTGTTTATGATGAAATGGGAATAGGCTATCGAAATAGCTTTTTCCGTGATGGGGATTATGTCGATGATAAATTGCAAGTTTGGCGTTCGGATCTCAAATATTTTATTAATGATCAGTGGCTAGTAAATTGGCAGCTTGCTTATCGTCAAGCAGATCAGGATTTTGATCATTATTTTGCAGGAACTTATTCGGCAACAGATAAAAAATTAAAGCAAAGCTATGCATGGCAAAAAACACGTAATAAAACATTCACCAATAATGTTACCTTTAATGGTGAATTTGATATGGCTAGTCTTAAACATAAACTAACAATTGGGCTAGATTATAGTCAGGAAGAACGCCACCCTATTTTGGCTGTTTTGCGCAATCAAGAAATTGATCCTTTTCTCAGCCGACATCAATGGCCGGCTCGTCAGCACCCAAACGCTACGGTAGATAATCGCCATAAAGCGTATAGTACAGGTATTTTTGTACAGGATTTAATTTTATTAACCGATAACTTAAAAGTGCTACTAGGCGGGCGTTACGATTTTTATCGTTTTAACTCTATAAATATTAAGCAAGAACGCCGTGATACAAAAGGGCATTCTTTCAGCCCGAATGTAGGCGTTGTATGGGAGGTTACACCAGAACATACGCTTTACGCATCGTTTAATCGCAGTTTCTCACCTTATGGAGGGCGTGGTTATTTAGGGATTAGCACGGATCAAAAAGACGTATTTAATGCCTCACCAGAATATAATCAACAATATGAGGTGGGCATTAAGAGCGATTGGTTTGATAAAACCTTAAGTACAACCTTATCTGCTTATCAATTAGAACGCCGTAATATTCGTTATCGTCCTAATAAAGATGTTCTTGATGTTTGGGCTGTGCGTGGAAAAGATCAATCTAAAGGTGTGGAATTAAGCCTATTAGGGCAGCTTGCACCGAAATGGTATATCCGTTCTTCAGTAGGCTGGATGGTAGCAAAAATTAAGGAAGATAAACAATATCCGCAAAATAACAACCGCACTTTGAATAATACCGGCAATTTCACAAGTAACCTATTTGTGCGTTATGTGCCAACAGAAAAATTCTATTTAGAAACAGGGATAACGCACTTAGGAAAACGCTATTATTTCAATAACAATAAACAAACTATTCTACCAAGTTTTACTCGTGTTGATGCGATGGTGGGGTATAATTTGAATCCTGTCAATATTACCTTGGCTGTGTCGAACTTATTTAATAAAGCTTATTGGCGTTCCGATGCAATGCCCGGTAATCCGCGTTCCTTTAATTTACGTTTGACTTATACCTTTTAATTAATCAAATCAATGCGGTGCTGATGGCTCACCGCATTATGTTTAGAGAATAATTGTTTTATTTTTATAAACAAAAATCCGATCTTGTAAGGCAAGCTCTAAGGCTTTGGTGAGGACGGTTTTTTCTACATCACGTCCTGCGTGCATCATTGCTTCGGCGCTGTATGTATGATCCACGTTAATGACATTTTGCATAATAATTGGACCTTCATCTAATTCATTATTGATGAAATGCGCGGTTGCACCAATGATTTTTACGCCACGTGCATAAGCTTGATGATAAGGTCTTGCGCCAATAAATGCTGGCAAGAAAGAGTGGTGGATATTAATTACTCGGTTTGGATAACGGGCGACAAATTCAGGGTTTAATACCCGCATATATTTCGCTAACACAATATAATCTGGCGAATATTGATCGATTTTTTCCGCTAATAATTTATCGTGTTCAACGCGTGTTAATCCTTCGTGGCTAATACAATGGAAAGGAATATCAAAACGTTCTACTAAACATTTTAAGTTATCGTGATTGCCAATTACAGCGGCAATTTCAACATCTAAACCACCGTAGTAATTTTTCATTAAAAGATCACCAAGACAATGGGCTTCTTTGGTCACTAAAATAACAATACGTTTTCTTTTTTTACTTATTAATTGACAATTTGTTCCCGCTGGCAGATTAAAGGTTAAATCGGCAAGCAAGGTTTCATCATTGAAAATACCTTCCAATTCGGTACGCATAAAGAAATGTTTTGTTTCAAAATCCACAAACTCATTGTTATGAATAATGTTGAGTTGATGTTTATAACAAATATTGGTTATTTTTGAAATAAGTCCTTTATCATCAGGGCAATCAGTTAGCAGAATTTTATTTTCTCGCATAATCATAATATTGTATGGGATCAGGTTTTTGAGATGAAAAAAAAGTAAAGCCAATAAGCTTTACTTTTTTATAAATTAAAGTTCAAAATCAGATAATGATTTTCCAGCATCTAAGGCACGTTGAATAACAGAAGGTGTTCTGCCTTGACCCGTCCAAGTTTTTATATTGCCATTCTCGTCAGTATATTGATATTTAGCTGGACGAGTAGGACGTTTTTGACGTACGGCTTTCGGGGTAGCAGTTTGCTCTGTAATTAAATCTTCAGGCGCAATCCCTTTTTCTTTTAAAAATTGATGTACTTCTGCAAGTGCTTTTAGTCTTTCTGCTTCTTGCTGTGCAGCTTGTGCGACTTCTTGACGTTTTTCTTCAAGAACTGTTTTTACTTTTTCTAAGACTTCTTCTAAATGTTCTACATTTAGATTTTTTGCAACAGCGCGTAAACTACGAATATTTCTTAATGATTTTAATAAATCACTCATTTTACTTCTCCTAAATCATAATATTAAATTAATAAGAACGCCGATATAATAACGAAAATATTATTCTAGGTAAATAGAGAATGTTATTTAATATTGAATGTGCTTTATTTCCTTTATAAAAGTGCGGTATTATTTTCCAAATTTTTTGTCTCAATTTCATTTTTTTATAACGCAATCCTTTGCGTCGTATTAAGTGGGAGTTAATGAAAAAGTGATCGCTTTTTTATGGATAATGCTTGCATTTTTTGTTGCTTATTGTAATCTTTGCGAGATCCTACTTATGTAGAGGAGCAACTATTATAAGTATTTTTTCTGAGTGGATAACGATGAGGAAAAAGGAAAGGAATAGTTGCCGAAATCAATTAAAAGTCGTTTTAATTGGTTGGGAACGTTTTCGAAAGAAACGTTACTGTCATAGTCTTTTTTATCACTATGGAGCGCTACTGGTTAGGTTGGGCAATTGTGCCTGCCTTTTTATTTTAAATTTTTACCTTTCTTTAAAATAGTAAACTTCAGTGGTTCTCCCTTATTCTTAGGTAGAACAATAATGGAACTGTTAGATTATTCCACATCAATTTGGTCGGTTGTCCCGCCCCTGTTAGCCTTATTATTGGCGATTTTTACGCGTAAAGTCATTTTATCTTTAAGCATTGGTATCTTAATTGGCTCGTTAATGTTGGCAGATTTCAACATTACAAACGCAGCCATTTATTTAAAGAATACGGTGCAATCTTTAGTGTATGGTGATGATGGGTGGAATTTTGATACCATCAACATCATTTTATTCTTATTACTATTAGGCATTTTAACCGCACTCTTAACGGTGTCAGGCAGTAACCGTGCTTTTGCTGAATGGGCGCAAAAGCGGATTAAAAATCGTCGAGGTGCAAAATTAATGGCCGCCTCCTTGGTGTTTGTTACCTTTATTGACGATTATTTCCATAGCCTGGCGGTGGGCGCGATTGCTCGTCCTGTTACGGATAAATTTAATGTTTCTCGTGCGAAATTGGCGTATATCTTGGATTCCACGGCTGCGCCAATGTGTGTGATTATGCCTGTTTCAAGTTGGGGGGCTTATATCATTACCTTAATTTCTGGCTTGTTGGCGACCTATGCGATTACCGATTACACACCAATTGGGGCATTTATGGCAATGAGCGCGATGAATTTCTATGCGATTTTCTCCATTTTAATGGTGTTCTTTGTCGCGTATTTTTCCTTTGATATTGGCTCAATGGCAAGGCACGAAAAGCTCGCTCTTGAGAGAGTAGAAGAAGAGCAAGATGAGCAAGTGGGGGTAAAAGGCCACGTTCGTAACTTGATCTTACCAATTATTACGTTAATTGGTGCGACAGTATTTATGATGTTGCACACAGGAAATGAAGCTCTTGCCGCAGAAGGAAAACCGTTTTCCTTGTTAGGAGCGTTTGAAAATACCACCGTAGGGATTTCTCTTGTGGTTGGCGGCTGTGCTTCGGTCATTGTTGCGACGCTTTGCATTTTGATTGATCGCCAAGTGAGTGTTGCGGAATACGCAAAATCTTGGGTCGTTGGGGTGAAATCAATGCTTGGTGCGATTTTAATTTTATTCTTCGCTTGGACAATCAACAATGTTGTTGGCGATATGAAAACGGGGACCTATTTATCTAGCCTTGTTTCGGGTAACTTACCTGTGGCAGTGTTGCCCGCATTATTATTCATATTAGGTTCTGTAATGGCATTTTCAACGGGAACAAGTTGGGGAACATTCGGAATTATGTTGCCAATTGCTGCCGCGATTGCTGCAAATGCAGCGCCAGAATTAATGTTGCCTTGCCTTTCAGCCGTAATGGCTGGTGCAGTCTGCGGTGATCACTGTTCGCCTGTTTCGGATACCACAATTTTGTCTTCCACTGGGGCAAAATGTAACCATATGGATCACGTTACGACGCAGTTACCTTATGCTTTAACCTTAGCCGCTGCAACCATTGTGGGCTATCTTGTGGTGGGTTATACCGCATCAGGGATCTTTGGTTTTATTGCGACAGCAATCACCTTGGTGGCATTAATCTTCTTATTTAAAAGACGTTAAAATGTGATCTCGATCACAAAATAAGAAATAAAATTTTATTTCGTCTATTTTATAAAATGCGGCATATTGTCGCATTTTTTTATTTTTTGTTGAGTTTTATTTTATAAAATATTGTAATTTTGAAATTTTTGGCGTTTTATTCTTTTCTATTTCTGATTACCCACTAAAATCTTGCTAGACAAGCCATTCTCAATCCGTTACAAATAATCATCGTTAATGAAAAACAGAAGTGCGGTGGAAATTCCGTAAATTTTTGCGAGGTAACAATGAAGAAATTATCAGGTGCGGAAATGGTTGTGCAATCCTTGCGTGATCAGGGCGTAAAATTTGTGTTTGGCTACCCCGGTGGCTCGGTGTTAGATATTTATGATGCCATTCACACGCTAGGTGGCATTGAGCATATTTTGGTTCGTCACGAACAAGCCGCGGTGCATATGGCAGACGGCTATGCACGTTCCACAGGGGAAGTGGGGTGCGTGTTAGTAACATCAGGTCCGGGCGCAACCAATGCGATTACAGGCATTGCAACCGCGTATATGGATTCAGTGCCTTTGGTGGTGATCTCAGGACAAGTGATGTCAGGTTTGATCGGGAGTGATGCTTTCCAAGAATGCGATATGGTTGGGATCTCACGCCCTGTGGTGAAACATAGTTTTTTAGTTAAACGTGCAGAAGATTTGCCTGAAATTATTAAAAAAGCCTTTTATATTGCTTCCACAGGTCGCCCCGGTCCTGTGGTGATTGATTTACCGAAAGATGTGGTAAACCCTGCAAATAAATATACTTATACTTATCCGCAAGAAATTCACTTGCGTTCTTATAATCCTACGGTACAAGGGCATAAAGGGCAGATTAAAAAAGCCTTGAAAGCCTTACTTGTTGCAAAAAAACCAGTGCTTTTCCTTGGTGGCGGGGCGATCACCGCAAATTGCAGTGAACAAATTACTCAATTTGCTAAACAGTTGAATTTGCCGGTTACCTCTTCTTTAATGGGATTAGGCGCATTTCCAAGTACAGATAAACAATTCTTAGGTATGCTAGGAATGCACGGTACATACGAAGCGAATAATGCGATGCATCACAGTGATTTGATTTTTGCTATTGGCGTACGTTTTGATGACCGTACCACCAATAATCTGGCGAAATATTGCCCGAATGCAAAAGTTGTGCATATTGACATTGATCCAACGTCTATTTCTAAAAATGTTCCCGCCGCGATTCCCATTGTAGGCAGTGCAGAAAATGTATTACAAGAAATATTAGCCTTATTGGAAGAAGATAATTTAGCGAAATCTCAAGCCGATCTAACTGATTGGTGGAAACAAATTGATGAGTGGAAAGCGGTGAAGTGCTTAGATTTTGATCGTCATAGTGGCGTGATTAAACCACAGCAAGTGATTGAAACCGTCTATCGCTTAACTAAGGGGGAGGCTTATGTGGCGTCTGATGTGGGACAACACCAAATGTTTGCCGCCCTGCATTATCCTTTTGATGAACCTCGTCATTGGATCAACTCTGGTGGGCTTGGCACAATGGGCTTTGGCTTACCTGCGGCATTAGGCGTGAAATTGGCTCATCCAGAAGCAACGGTGGTTTGCGTAACCGGAGATGGCAGTATCCAAATGAATATTCAAGAGCTTTCCACCGCACAACAATATGGCATTCCGGTGGTAATTATTAGCCTAAACAATCGCTTTTTAGGTATGGTGAAACAATGGCAAGATTTAATTTATTCAGGTCGCCATTCACAATCTTATATGAACTCGTTGCCTGATTTCGTGAAGTTGGCAGAATCTTACGGACACGTCGGTATCCAAATTGATCAGCCAGAGGAATTGGAAGAGAAATTGACACAAGCCTTTGCCATTAAAGATAAATTAGTGTTTGTTGATATTAAAGTCGATGAAACCGAACACGTTTATCCAATGCAAGTGCGTGGTGGCGCAATGAACGAAATGATTTTAACCAAACCGGAGAAAGCCTAATGCGTAGAATTTTATCAGTATTATTAGAAAATGAATCGGGGGCGTTATCCCGCGTGGTTGGCTTGTTTTCTCAACGAGCCTTTAATATTGAAAGTTTGACGGTTGCACCTACTGATGATCCCACTCTTTCTCGTATGACCATTGAGGCTTACGGCGATGAGCAAGTGCTGGAGCAAATTGAAAAGCAACTGCATAAATTGGTGGACGTGTTTAAAGTGATAAGCCTAAGTGATTGCGAACACGTTGAGCGTGAAGTAATGTTGGTGAAAGTGCGTGCGCAAGGCAGTTCCCGCGATGAGTTAAAACGTTTAGCGGAAATCTTCCGTGGACAAATTGTGGACGTTACCACCAAATCTTACACCATTCAACTTGTGGGAACGAAAGATAAACTTGATGCTTTCGTGAAAGCATTAAAAGAAGAAAGTGCATTGATTGAAATTGTTCGCTCAGGGTTGATTAGCCTATCTCGCGGCGAGAAAAATTGCTTATAGGAAACCTAGTAAAAAGCAACAAAAAGAAAGTGCGGTGGTTTTTTCCGCACTTTTTTGATCAATCCTCTTGATCTATCATTAACAATTCAACCCTGTGCTTTCAGCCACTTTTTCGACCACTTGGCGTAAAGCGTTGGCACATTGGTGAAGTTGCTCAAGTTCATTGGCAGGAAGTTTGTATTTCAAAATGTGTTCTACACCGTTATTACTGATAACCATCGGCACATTGATCACCACATCCTGTAAACCGTATTCACCATTGAGCATCGTGCCAACGGGCAACACAGAATATTCATTAATACTAATCGCCCGAATAATACGGAACACGCTAGCAGCAATGGCGTGGTTGGTGTTGAGTTTTAAACTGAATACCTCCAAACCAATGGCTTTGGTTGCGTTAAGCAGTTCTTGAGGGTCGAGCATTGGCACATCATTTTGCTGACAAAAATCATCAATTTTTTGCCCAGCAATATTCACGATACTCCAAGGAATAAAACTATTTGCACCGTGTTCCCCCATTACATAACCGAACACGTTTTTCGGATCGATTTTGACTTTATCAGCAATAATTTTCATCATTCGCGCCGTATCCACTACACAACCAGCACTAATCACACGGTGTGCGGGGAAGTTGGTGTTACGAATAATAAAATGGGTCAGAATATCACAGGGATTGGTCACCACAATGAGAATCGCGTTTGGGGTATAGTGTTCTAATTGGCGGGCAATATCCACGGCGATTTTGGCATTAATATGACCGATTTCTAAGCGATCTTGTCCCACTTTAATTTGCGCGCCCGCCGTGATCACCACCACGTCGCTATCACGCGTGTCTTCATATTCTCCCGCAATAATTTTGGTATTTTTCGCGAAAGTTAACGCACTGGTATGGCTGAAATCCAATTGTTCGCCACGGGTACGTTCTTTATTCAGATCGACCAAGACCACTTCTTGGCATTCACCCATTGTAAGAAGATAATTACAAATGCCTACGCCCACTGCGCCTGCGCCAATAATTGAAACTTTCATTGTGTTTTCCTGTATTTATTATGTGTTAGGTTGTTTTCAAAAAGGCGTTAATCTTACTTTATCTCTTTCTCTTGCTCAATGGTTGAATAAAAAGTGCGGTATTATTTTTGCCAATTTTTTGCGATTTCGCTTAAAAAATTAACAAATGTTCGCACTGTTGGCGCAAGCCCGCGATTTTTGTAATAAATTGCATATAAAGGCGCTGATTCGAGTTGCCAATCAGGTAATAACTTTTGCCAATTGGGTTGAACTAAATCGGGCAATTCAGGCAACAGGGCAATACCGTAGTCATCTTCCACTAATTGGGCTAATACCGCCGCATCATTAGCTTGCAAAGCTTTTTTCACTTGTATCAATTCCCGTTGATTGCCTTGCTTGAACAGCCAATTTTTGCCATCACTTTTATGCAGCAGGCGGTGGCTTTTCAATTCTTGTGGTGTTTGTGGGACGCCATTTTTACTTAAATAATTTGGCGAGGCATAAATTCCAGAAGAAATATCAAAAAGATGCTTTGCTACCACGTCATCAAGGTCAAGATCCCCAATGCGTAAGGCAATATCCACCCCTTCTTGCAATAAATTAGCACGGCGATTTTCCATTGTAATGTTCAGCTCAACATCAGGGTGTTGCTGTAAATAGTGTGATAAATGTGGGGTGAGCCAATAACGTAAAATCTCACTGGAAACCGAAATACGTAGTAAACCACGAGGCGTGGCTAAACAATTTGCCACAGAATTTACCGCACTTTCGGCAGCTTCCACAGCGAGTAAGGCGTGTTGGTAAAAATGTTCACCAAGATCATTTAATCGTACCCCATTGCGATTGCGATCAAGCAGCTTGCTACCGAGCTGATTTTCTAACTCCGTCAAACGACGGCTTAAACGCGATTTTGGCACATTTAATTGTTCAGCAGCTTGGGTTAAGCTACCAGATTGGATCACGCTCACAAAAAAGCGCATATCATTGAGATCAATTTGTTGCATAAATAGAACCTTGGGTTTTATTTTTGATTATTGTTTGATGTATGGAACAAGTATAAACTACGCCACAAGAAATAAGCAAACATTTAGAGGCTATTGATAACTCACATATAAAATGAATTATTAACAGCTTCTAACAACAAGGAGAAAGAAAATGCGTATTTTAGAATTAGATAGAATTAACGAATTAGCCCGTAAAGCAAAAGTTACCGCACTTTCTGAAGCTGAATTAAATGAGCGTAGTGCGTTACGTCAGCGTTATTTAGCCGCAATCCGTGGACAATTGACCAATATTTTATCCACGGTCAGTGTGGTTGATCCAGAGGGCAATGATGTTACCCCAACTAAATTGCGTGAAGCGCAACGTAATGGAATGCAAGTAGCGACTTATTAATGAACTCACCGCCCTGAATATTCAGGGCATCACAAAAAACAGAATTTATCAAATTTAGGAGAAAAAATTATGCGTACAGTAAATCGAGTTTATACCGCACCACAAAAACACTGGGTTGGCGATGGTTTTTATGTGTCACCATTATTCTCACATAGCCAACAAGACAAAGTCACTAGCCCATTTTTGATGCTAGATTATGCAATGCCAATGGAATTTAAACCACATAACGGCGCGCCAAGAGGCGTAGGCGCACATCCACACGCAGGATTTGAAACCGTTACGATTGCGTTGCAAGGTGAAGTAGAACACCGCGATAGCGATGGCAACGGTGGCGTGATTGGAGCAGGTGATGTGCAATGGATGACCGCAGGAAATGGAATTGTTCACCAAGAGTTTCATAGCGAAAATTTCAGCCGAACAGGCGGAACTTTTGAAATGTTACAACTTTGGGTAAATTTGCCAGCGAAAGATAAAAATGCCCCAGCAGGCTATCAAAGCATTAAAGCGGCAGATATTCCAACTTATCACTTTGCTGATAATGCGGGTACAGCACGCATTATTGCAGGGGAGCTGGATGGTGTAAAAGGGCCTGCCCGTACCTTTACCGAGTTAAATATGTGGGAAATGGACATTAATGCGAACCACAGCGTAACCATTAACGTACCAGAAAGCCATCATTTAATGCTGGTAGCATTGCGTGGAACGGCGCTGATTAATGATAGCGATCGTGCTGCACCAACCGAATTGGTGATTTTCAATCAAGAAAGCGGTGAAGTCAAAATCACCGCAGGTGAGGAAAACGTCAAAATGGTTTTACTCAGTGGCGTACCAATTAATGAACCAATTGCCGCCTATGGCCCGTTTGTAATGAACACCCGCGAAGAATTAATCGAAAAATTCAACGCGTTTAACAAAGGCGAGTTTGGTAATATTCATTAATCCTCAATCACTGAATAAGTGCGGTGGTTTTAAGAGAAATTTCTCTAAAAACCACCGCACTTTTTATTTTGATTCAGAATGAATTTGATTGTGGAGTGAGTAAAATTTCTTTATGATGTGTTACAAAGTAACACGAACAAAGGAAAATATGATGCAAGGTAGATTAAGACAACAAGGTGGGGCGATTATTTTAACGGTACCCAATTCAATTGCTGTTCAAATGGGCTGGCAAGCGGGCAATGTGTTAAATATTGAAACAAAAAATGAAACCGTCGTGTTAAGTGCTGTTAAGCGTCAGCCTAAAGGGCGAAAAAATCTTGCTCAGTTATTAGAAGGCATTGATAGTCAAGAAATAACAGCGTTAAACAAGGATGTCGCAGAAATGATGGAAAGCTCAGCACAAGGTAAAGAAGTATGGTAATGCGCGTGCCAAAAAAGGGAGAAATTTGGTATGTTGATCCCGATCCTAGCTTAGGGCGAGAGCTACGCAAGCCTCATTATTTTATTGTAATTTCGGAGCAAGTATTAAATAAAGCGCTAGGTGTGGCAATTTGTTGCCCTATCTCTAGTGGTGGAAAGGCGGCTCGTTCGCAAAGTGTTACCGTAGTATTAGATGGTGCGAGTACTAAATCAGGAGCGGTAACTGGCGTTATTCTTTGTCACCAAATACGTTCTCTTGATTTGAACGCTCGTAATGCAAAATTTGCTACGGTGGCAGAACCTCATTTAATAGACGAAGTAGTAATGAAATTAGTTGATCTTATTGATCCTCAATAAAATGAGTTATGTATAAAAGTGCGGTGGTTTTAAGAGAAATTTCTCTAAAAACCACCGCACTTTTTTATTTCAATTTATTTCAATGCTAAAATGTTCACTTGATCATTCACGCGAATAACGCCGGTATTTAATGGAATTAAATTAATGCCGAAAAGTGGTGCGCCTTGTTCGTTGCGGTTAAGTTTTTTCAGTGTGCGGAAAGGTTCCATTTTAGGATCTGTTTGGTTAGTGATTGGGTTACGTGTGGTAAGCACACAGCGTTCGCAAGGTTTACTGTGTAAGAATTTGACTTCACCAATTTGAATTTCAGCCCATTGTTGTTCTTCAAAGGGGATGATGCCATCAATGATTACATTTGGGCGGAATTGAAGGGGGAAAATTGGGCTTGGGCAAGCTTGCTGTACGGCATTAAATGAGGCGGTAGTCGTGAGTAAAAGTGGGTAGCCGTCTGCAAAAGAGAGCGGGTGATCGGGATAGCGTTTGATTGTGCGTTGCGTGTGTTCGCCTGTCCAGCGCAGTTGCACAGCACGACCGATTTTTTCGCTAAACCATTGATTAATTTCTTGTGGTGCAAGCAACGAGTTAAATTCATTCCCCCACACTTCACAGGCTTGGCTTTGTTGAAAATCCGTATATTGAACTTGAATTGCTGAACCGTCTTTATGCTGAATATATAAGCCAAGCGGTGTCGGCAACGCGTGGAAATGATAAAGTTCCGCCTCTTTGCGTGCGGTGATAAAGGTGCCATCTAGTTCGGTAAGCATAAAGGTGCGGTCAAAATTAAGTCCTTGCGGTTGAACTACCGCTTGTGCCACTTCATAGCTTTGTGTTGATTTGATGGGGTATAGGTAAATATGCTGTAATTTCATTGTCTAATCCTCATAAAGTTGGCTGTATAGGGCATTTTCAAAACGCACTAAGGGTGCGCGTTTGGTTTTATTTTCCAGATCGCCCGTGGAATAGCCGTTGATAAATTGTACGAATGCAATGCGTTGTCCTTTGCTATTTTGCATAAAGCCAGCCAGATTATAAACCCCTTTTAATGCGCCTGTTTTAGCCGAAATATTTTGCGCAAGAGGTGGGGCAATCATTGAACCGCGTCCGCTTAGTGTGCCATCTACCCCGGCAATGGGAAAGCTGTCTAATAAATGCAATTGTGCTTCGTTATTTGCAATATATTCAAGGGTTTGCAGCATAATATTGGCAGAGATTAGGTTGTGACGAGAAAGCCCTGAGCCATCGGCGATAATGCTATTATCAAATTTTATGCCTGCGTTAGTTTGCAAAATTTGGCGCATTGCTTTGGCGGAAAGTTGAAATGAAGCAGGACGTTTGTAATATTGATAACCAATAGTGCGAAATAGAGCATCGGCAATTTGGTTGTCCGATTTTTTCATCATTTTTTTGATCAGTTCCGGCAATGGCTTAGAAAAATGTTGTGCTAAAATTTGTCCTTGCTGGGTTGTGTGAGGTTGTTGGATGTTGCCGTTAAACGAAATGCCAAGGCGGTTTAATTGGTGTTGAATAATTGCCGCGGCATAAGCATTAGGATCTTGCACGGCAAAACTGAGTGCAAAAGGTTTGGCTTGATGCGCTAAGCAGCCTTTAATTTGATAGCGATTATTATCGTGTAGTATCGCATCAAGCTGACAATAAGGGGCTTCTTCTTTGCTTGCGACACGAACTTGTCCAAATACTTGAACGGGATATTGTGCAGGCACGTTGAATTTCACCAATTCGCCCGTAGGTAGGTTAGCGTCAAGATCTACATAAAAACAGTTGTGATTGATGTTCACAGCGGCTGGTGGTGAATTAAAGCACATTGATAAGTCGTTCCAAATCCAACCTAAGCCACGGTCGTGTCCAGTAAATACCGCGGTATCTAAAATGAGATCCCCTTTGATGCGTTGAATACCTTGTTGCTTTAATTGGGCAAGCAGCTGATAGAGTTGATCGCTGGTTAAATCAGGGTCACCGGTGAATTTAATGATTAAGTTACCTTGTAACTCACCATTTTCAATATTGCCGTCTCGTAATAAACTCGTTTCAAAATGAAATTCATCGCCAAGGCTCAGTTTGGCAGCGAGTGCAGTAAACACTTTTTGTGTACTTGCAGGGAGCATAAAGGTTTGTGGATTCAGTGTGGTGAGAATTTCTTGCGTTTTTAAGTTTTTCGCCACGAACGAAAGGCTTGTTCCCGTAGGAAGTTGTGTACGAAGTTCTTCAACGTCCACTTTAGCAGTACTCTGTGAGGGGTGTAAAACAAAGGAAATCCCTAATACAAAAGTCCATAATTTTGATGATAATTTGTACATAAATAATCGCGATGGTTGCTATTTTTTTTCAGAAACACAATAATAGTGTTGGATCTCGTGAGAGTAAAATTATTTCTCGCATAAATGATGTAATAATGCGATTTGCATTAAAATTATTTTTTGAGCTACGGCAAAGTATTGCTTTGCCGTGGTTTTATTTTTGACTAAAAAAGGAATAAGGATTTAGCAATGCAACAAATTCCAATGACTGTACGCGGTGCAGCACAATTAAGAGAAGAATTGGACTTTTTAAAAAATACTCGCCGTCCCGAAATCATTAAAGCCATTGCAGAAGCGCGTGAACACGGTGATTTAAAAGAAAATGCGGAATATCACGCGGCACGCGAGCAACAAGGTTTTTGTGAAGGGCGTATTCAAGAAATTGAAGGAAAATTGGCGAATAGCCAAATCATTGATGTAACCAAAATGCCAAATAACGGCAAAGTTATCTTTGGTGCAACGGTCGTGTTAGTGAATGTGAATACCGAGGAAGAAGTAACCTATCAAATCGTGGGGGACGATGAAGCGGATATTAAACAAGGTTTGATTTCGGTAAATTCACCGATTGCTCGTGGCTTAATTGGCAAAGAAGTGGACGATAGCGTAACCATTACCACTCCTGGTGGAACGGTTGAATTTGATATTATTGAAGTGGAATATAAATAAAAAAGAGGGCGTTTTAATACGCCCCATTTTACTTATTTTTTAGGTAAGGAAATTTTATGTTCTTCGCTTGAGCGATAAAGCACAAGGATATGACCGATAGTTTGCACCGCAACAGCTTGCGTTTCTCTGACAATCGCATCGATAATAAGTTGTTTGGTTTCGCGATCAGCCCCTGCAATTTTCACTTTAATTAATTCGTGATGATTGAGGGCGTTGTCAATTTCAGCGATAACCCCTTCGGTTAAGCCATTTCCACCTAGCATAACGACAGGGCTTAAGTGGTGTGCAAGCCCTTTTAAAAATTGTTTTTGTTTTGTTGATAACTGCATTAATTTAATCCTATGTTTATAAAGTGCGGTGTTTTTTATGGAGAAATTCCTAATACCACCTTGAACTGGGAAATTTTAACCTTATATTGACGAAACTACCACAAAAATTAAGAAATTATGGGAAAGAAAAAACGTTCAGCAAGTTCAACGCGTTGGTTAAATGAGCATTTTAAAGATCCATTTGTCCAAAAGGCACATAAGCAGAAGTTGCGTTCGCGAGCTTATTTTAAGCTTGATGAAATTCAACAAACAGACCGTCTTTTTAAGCACGGAATGACCGTCGTGGATTTAGGTGCCGCTCCCGGAGGGTGGTCTCAGTATGTGGTGAGTCAAATTGGCGGTAAAGGTCGAGTCATTGCTTGTGATATTTTAGAGATGGATCCTATTGTCGGGGTTGATTTCTTGCAAGGGGATTTTCGTGAAGAGAATGTGCTTAATGCTCTGCTTGAACGAGTTGGCGAAGCAAAAGTAGATGTAGTGATGTCTGATATGGCACCTAATTTTAGCGGAATGCCATCAGTAGATATTCCGCGTGCAATGTATTTAGTCGAGCTGGCTTTAGATATGTGCAAACAAGTATTGGCAAATAAAGGCAGTTTCGTTGTAAAGGTTTTCCAAGGTGAGGGCTTTGATGAATACTTAAAAGAGATTCGTTCTCTTTTCAGTGTTGTTAAAGTACGTAAACCTGAAGCATCTCGTGGGCGTTCTCGCGAGGTGTATATTGTGGCAACGGGTTACAAATATTAACTATAAATTCAATAACTTCTCATTTTGGAATGAATGTAGTAATCTTGTAACAAATTATTAACTTAGAAAAACGAGGTCAAACCTTGAAAGATATGGTCAAAAACTTAGTCCTATGGATTGTTATTGCAGTCGTTATGATGTCTGCATATCAGGGCTTTAGCGGTGGTTCAAGCAGTAATATGACTGATTACACCACATTTATTACTGATGTAGGCAATGATCAAGTTCGTCAAGTGAGATTTGATGATAATGAATTGCAGGTTACCAAATCAGATGGTTCCAAATATTCAACAGTAATGCCAATTTATGATGATAAATTACTTAATGATTTATTAAATAAAAAGGTGAAAGTAGAAGGAACATTGCCAGAAAAACGTGGCTTTTTAGCACAAATTTTGATTTCTTGGTTCCCAATGCTACTGCTTGTTGGTGTGTGGTTCTTCTTTATGCGACAAATGCAGGGTGGTGGCGGTAAAGCAATGAGCTTTGGAAAAAGCCGTGCCAAAATGCTGACAAAAGAGCAAATTAAAACCACCTTTGCTGATGTTGCAGGTTGCGATGAAGCCAAAGAAGAAGTGGGCGAAATTGTGGATTTCTTGCGTGATCCAAGTAAATTCCAAAAGTTGGGCGGTAAAATTCCAAAAGGGATTTTAATGGTTGGCCCACCGGGAACAGGTAAAACTTTATTAGCTAAAGCCATTGCCGGTGAAGCGAAAGTGCCATTTTTTACTATTTCAGGTTCTGACTTCGTAGAAATGTTTGTTGGGGTAGGGGCTTCTCGTGTGCGTGATATGTTTGAACAAGCGAAGAAAAATGCACCTTGCCTGATCTTTATTGATGAAATTGATGCCGTAGGTCGCCAACGTGGGGCTGGTCTTGGTGGCGGACACGATGAGCGTGAGCAAACCCTGAACCAAATGTTAGTGGAAATGGATGGGTTTGAAGGCAATGAAGGGGTGATTGTAATCGCCGCAACCAACCGTCCTGATGTGCTTGATCCCGCTTTAACTCGCCCGGGGCGTTTTGACCGCCAAGTAGTGGTGGGCTTGCCAGATGTTTTAGGGCGTGAGCAAATCTTAAAAGTGCATATGCGTAAAGTACCCGTTGCCCCAGATGTGAATGCAATGACGCTCGCGCGCGGTACACCGGGTTATTCAGGTGCAGACTTGGCAAACCTTGTTAATGAAGCCGCATTATTTGCCGCACGAATGAACAAGCCATTGGTTTCAATGCTTGAGTTTGAAAAAGCAAAAGACAAAATCAATATGGGGCCAGAACGTCGCACAATGATTATGACCGATAAGCAGAAAGAATCGACTGCTTATCACGAAGCAGGACACGCCATTGTGGGCTATCTTGTACCAGAACACGATCCCGTGCATAAAGTGACCATTATTCCGCGTGGGCGCGCTTTAGGGGTAACCTTCTTTTTACCAGAAGGGGATCAAGTCAGCATTAGCCAGAAACAATTAGAAAGTAAACTTTCAACCCTTTATGCAGGACGTTTGGCGGAAGAGTTAATTTACGGCGAAGAAAATATTTCTACTGGGGCATCCAATGATATTAAAGTTGCCACGAATATTGCGCGTAATATGGTAACCCAATGGGGCTTTTCCGATAAATTAGGGCCAATTCTTTATTCTGAAGATGAAGGTGAAGTGTTCTTAGGGCGTTCAATGGCAAAAGCAAAACATATGTCAGATGAAACGGCACATGTTATTGATGAAGAGGTTCGAGCTATTGTTACGCGTAACTATGAGCGTGCAAGACAGTTATTAATTGACAATATGGATATTTTACACGCAATGAAAGATGCGTTAGTAAAATATGAGACCATTGAAGAAGAACAGATTAAACAGCTGATGAATCGTGAGCCAGTTACCCCACCTTCAGGTTGGAGTGACAGCGGTAAAGCTAGTTCAGAAAAAAATGCTGAACAAACTGCACCTACACAAAATCAAAGTGCGGTGGAAAATTCAGACAAATCTGAGCATAACTAACCACTTAATCCTATTAAAGGACTGATTTTTATAAGAAATCAGTCCTTTCTTTTTTCTTTTTTAAGCTTTAACATAAAGTAAATTCAAATAATAAATTCAATTTATTTTTTATTTTAATTTACTGTATCAATGAGATTGAGAATAACCGAATGAATTATGCAGATTGGCTCGTTTGGGCAGAAACGCAACTGATGGGGAATAAAAAGATAGATCCTTTTATCAACCCCAAGGTGGATGCTAACCTATTATTACAATTTGTCACAGGGCGTTCTCGTTCCTCTCTTTTAGCCTTTTCCGAAACCATACTTTCAGCACAAGAATTAGCGCAGCTTGAAAAACTATTGCAACGCCGTGTAAGTTGTGAGCCAATGGCTTATATTCTTGGTCAGCAGCCTTTTTGGACGCTTGATCTAAGGGTCTCTGAAGATACGCTTATTCCAAGAGCAGATACGGAAATTTTAGTAGAAAATGCCTTAATTTGTGCGGAAGAACGTATTTCATCAGCTCAGTTTGGAGAAGAACTGAAAATATTAGATTTAGGCACAGGTACAGGGGCAATTGCAATAGCGCTTGCACAAGAATTGCGATCTAGATCGAAAAAATCATTTAAAGTTTCGGTTGTGGGTGTTGATCTGATTGATAATGCGGTAAACTTAGCGCAAGACAATGCAAAACGTAATGATGTTGATAATATTCTTTTTTATCAAAGCAATTGGTTTGAAAATTTACAAGATCAGCGTTTTGACATCATTGTAAGTAATCCGCCTTATATTGATAAAGATGATCCGCATTTGCAGTTGGGCGATGTGCGATTCGAGCCATTAACTGCTTTAGTCGCTAAAGAACAGGGGTATGCAGATTTACGGCACATTATCATTAATGCACCAACGCATCTAAAACCACAAGGCTGGTTGTTATTGGAACACGGTTGGCAGCAAGGAGAAAAAGTGCGGTCTTTTTTTCAAAAGAATTTGTGGCATAACGTTATTTCTCGTAAGGATTATCACCAACACGAACGTATAACATTAGCTCAATTAAATACAAGAGGGAATGATTGATGAATACAAATCGCAATGCAATTTATAATGAAATGCTTAATTTTTATGTGCTTACAGGGAATGATGGGCAACGCGAGCTAGGAAATATTCATTCAATTATGAATGGTTTTTTAACTCAAGCAAGAGAAACCATTGAGCAGGAGAAAGACGATGAAGCAAAAATTAGAAAGTTGATCGATTTAATTTATGTTGATTGGGGCTTTTTGATTGATTCTAATAATTCTTTTGATCATTCTAATTATTATCTACCCGATGTTTTAACAAATCGCCGTGGGGTTGCTATCTCTGTCGGTGGTATTTTATTGTATCTTGCTGAAAAATTAGCCTTACCGATTTATGCAATGGAATTTCCTGTCAATATTATGCTTAAAGCGGATGTTAATGGAAAACATCTTTATTTTGATCCTTGGACAGGAAGAGAATCTTCAGAAAAATATATTGAATATATTTGTAAGCTTCATTATGGTGATGATGTGGAATTTTCTGTCCCCCTATTCGGTGAGCAAGATGAAGAAGAATTAGAATTTCGTTATGGGCAATTAGCGAAAAATTCCTTAATGCGAGAAAGTCGATACGAACCAGCATTGACTTACGTTGAGAACGTATTGGAACGTTATCCAGATACCTTAGATGAAATTCGGGATCGTGGTATTTTAAAAATGCAACTTGGGCGTCTTTCAGAGGCATTGAAAGATCTTAAAGAATTTGTTGAAAAAAGACCAGATGATTCTTTCTCAATAATGTTTAAAGAACAATTACCGCTAATTGAGAAAGATATTGAAGCGCAAGAAAAAGCAGCAAAAGAATTAATTCACTAAATTTATATATTAGAGAACATTATGCAAAATAAAGTCATTAAAATTGGAAATATTGAAGTTGCTAACAATAAACCATTTGTTTTATTTGGTGGAATGAATGTGTTAGAAAGCCGTGATATGGCGATGGCAGTGTGTGAAAAATATGTTGAGGTAACCCAAAAACTGAATGTACCTTATGTATTCAAAGCTTCTTTTGATAAGGCTAACCGCTCATCAATCCATTCTTACCGTGGACCGGGAATGGAAGAGGGGTTGAAAATTTTCCAAGAATTGAAAGACACATTTGGGGTTAAATTAATTACTGATGTTCACGAAATCTATCAATGTAAGCCTGTCGCTGAAGTGGTTGATGTGATTCAGTTGCCCGCATTTTTAGCGCGCCAAACGGATCTTGTTGAAGCAATGGCACGTACCGGTGCGGTAATTAATGTGAAAAAGCCCCAATTTTTAAGTCCCGGACAAATGGGAAATATCGTAGAGAAAATCGAAGAATGTGGTAACGATAAAGTGATTCTTTGCGATCGCGGGACAAACTTTGGTTATGATAATCTTATTGTAGATATGCTTGGCTTTAGCGTTATGAAGACCGTTTCCAAAGGTTGCCCAGTGATTTTTGACGTAACCCATTCTTTACAATGTCGCGATCCTTTTGGGGCTGCATCAAGCGGTCGCCGCGCACAGGTGACAGAATTAGCGCGCTCAGGGCTAGCAGTGGGGCTGGCAGGTCTATTCCTAGAAGCGCACCCTGATCCACAAAATGCCAAATGCGATGGGCCTTCTGCTTTACCATTAGCAAAATTAGAAGCCTTTGTAAGCCAAATGAAAGCAGTCGATGATTTAGTGAAGTCTTTTGAAGAGCTAGATACCTCAAATTAGTTGCTTAAAGATTAAGTATTAGAGAAAAACAAACAATAACAGGTGAGTTTTAGGCGGAAATATGATAAAAATACCGCCTTGTTTTAATTTTTACATTTGAATAGGAAACAAAATATGTCAAATTTGCAAAATATCATTGAAGCAGCGTTTGAACGCCGTGCTGAAATCACTCCTAAAACAGTAGATGCAGAAACGCGTGCTGCTATCGAAGAAGTCATTGAAGGTTTAGACAGCGGTAAATACCGTGTTGCAGAAAAAATTGATGGTGAATGGGTTACCCACCAATGGTTAAAAAAAGCGGTATTGCTTTCTTTCCGTATTAACGACAACCAAGTGATTGACGGTGCAGAAACCAAATATTACGACAAGGTCGCCCTTAAATTTGCAGACTATGATGAAGCACGTTTCCAACAAGAAGGCTTCCGTGTTGTACCTTCTGCTACTGTGCGTAAAGGTGCATATATCGCAAAAAATGCCGTATTAATGCCATCTTATGTAAACATTGGTGCTTACGTTGGCGAAGGTACAATGGTGGATACTTGGGCAACCGTAGGTTCTTGTGCGCAAATTGGTAAAAATGTTCACCTTTCAGGTGGTGTGGGTATCGGTGGTGTATTAGAGCCATTACAAGCTAACCCAACCATCATCGGTGACAACTGCTTTATAGGCGCACGCTCTGAAGTGGTTGAAGGCGTTATCGTAGAAGACGGCTGTGTAATCTCAATGGGCGTATTCATCGGTCAATCTACTAAAATCTATGATCGTGAAACAGGCGAAATCCATTACGGTCGCGTACCAGCAGGTTCTGTGGTCGTTTCAGGTAGCCTTCCTTCAAAATGCGGTAAATATAATCTCTATTGTGCAGTAATCGTGAAAAAAGTTGATGCGAAAACCTTAGGTAAAGTAGGGATCAACGAGTTATTACGTAGTATTGATGAGTAATATTTAATACTAATTGATCAAAAATAAAAATCTGCACGAGAGTTTCTTGTGCAGATTTTTTTATGAAAAATATTATAAACGCTTTGTGATTGCGTTTTTATAGAAAAAAGCTTAGATAAAAAGCCTTTTGAGATCATCAATGAATATCTATAAAGGAGAATGAATATTTGGGTTGATAATATGGTTTCTAGCAATAATGAAAAGAAAGAGGATTATCCCCTTAATTAAGCCACCTTACAAAGGTGGCTTATATTTTGTGTGGAAAAATAATTAAATTTATTACCGCTCTTGATAAATTAGATTTTACACGCCCCACCAGAACAGCCGTCATCAAGATCTTCTTGGCTGTCTTCTGCGCCATCACGGGTATTTTGGTAATAAAGAGTTTTTACGCCATATTTGTAAGCGGTTAATAAATCTTTTAACAACACTTTCATCGGTACTTTGCCTTCTTCAAAACGCTGTGGATCGTAGTTGGTGTTGGCTGAAATAGATTGATCTACAAATTTTTGCATAATACCTACGAGGTGTAAGTAGCCATCATTATTTGGAATATCCCATAATAACTCGTAGTTTTCACTTAAGTTTTCATAATCTGGTACAACTTGTTTGAGGATACCGTCTTTTGACGCTTTGATACTGACGTGTCCACGCGGTGGTTCAATGCCGTTGGTTGCATTGGAAATTTGCGATGACGTTTCTGATGGCATCAGTGCGGTTAGTGTTGAGTTGCGCAAACCAAAGGTTTTAATGTCTTGGCGTAGGCTTTCCCAATCGTAATGTAATGGCTCTTGAGTGAGTGTATCCACATCTTTTTTATAGGTATCAATCGGTAAAATACCTTGGGCGTAAGTGGTTTGATCGAAATACTCACAAGCCCCCATTTCTTTCGCAAGGTTCATTGAGGCTTTTAATAAATAGTATTGAATGGCTTCAAAAGTGCGGTGCGTGAGATCGTTAGCACTGCCGTCTGAATAACGCACGCCATTTTTAGCTAAATAATAAGCAAAGTTGATCACGCCAATTCCTAAAGATCGACGCGCAAGAGAGCTACGTTGTGCCGCGATCACAGGGTAATCTTGATAATCTAATAGGGCATCTAAGGCACGCACAGCAAGATCCGCAAGTTCATCTAATTCATCAAGGTTTGCAATCGCGCCTAAGTTGAAGGCTGAAAGGGTACAAAGGGCAATTTCACCTTCTTCATCGTGAATATGAGAAAGTGGCTTAGTTGGCAATGCGATTTCTAAACAAAGGTTAGATTGACGCACAGGCGCAACGCTAGGATCAAATGGCGAGTGCGTATTACAGTGATCCACATTCTGAATATAGATACGCCCAGTTGAAGCACGTTCTTGCATTAATAGGGAGAACAGTTCAACGGCTTTCACGCTGCGTTTACGAATGTCTGGATCTTGTTCGTATTGGGTGTAAAGGCGCTCAAACTCATCTTGATCGGCAAAGAATGCTTCGTATAACCCCGGCACATCAGAAGGGCTAAATAAGGTGATTTCGCCGCCTTTGATTAAGCGTTGATACATTAATTTGTTAAGCTGAACACCGTAATCCATATGACGAACACGGTTATCTTCCACCCCACGATTATTTTTTAAGACTAACAGGCTTTCCACTTCCAAGTGCCAAATTGGGTAGTAAACGGTGGCTGCTCCACCACGCACCCCACCTTGTGAACAGGATTTCACCGCAGTTTGGAAATATTTATAGAATGGGATACAGCCTGTATGGAATGCTTCCCCACCACGGATTTGACTACCCAAGGCACGAATCGCTCCGGCGTTTACGCCAATTCCAGCACGTTGAGAAACATATTTCACAATGGCAGAGGCAGTCGCATTAATAGAATCTAAACTATCACCACATTCAATTAACACACAAGAACTGAATTGGCGTGTTGGTGTACGCACCCCAGCCATAATTGGTGTAGGCAGAGAAATTTTAAATGTCGATGTCGCATCATAGAAACGGCGTACATAATCTAAGCGTGTTTCTTTTGGATAGGTTGAGAACAAGCTTGCTGCCACCAAAATATATAAGAACTGGGCAGATTCATAAATCTCACCAGTAACACGATTTTGTACTAAATATTTACCTTCAAGCTGTTTGACTGCCGCATAAGAGAATGTCATATCACGCCAGTGATCTAAAAAGCCGTCCATTTCGTCCCATTCTTCACGGCTATAATCGGTCAGTAAGGCTTGATCATACTTGCCTAAACGCACCAATTTTTTAACGTGATCATATAAACGCGGAGGATCAAAATGCCCATAGGCTTTTTTACGCAAATGGAAAACCGCAAGGCGCGCAGCTAAATATTGATAATCAGGCGTATCTTTGCTGATTAAATCTGCCGCAGCTTTAATAATGGTTTCGTGAATATCCGAAGTGCGAATCCCCTCATAAAATTGAATATGGGAACGCAATTCTACTTGAGAAACAGAAACGTTATCCAATCCCTCTGCTGCCCAAGTGATCACTCGGTGAATTTTATCTAAATCGATGGGTTCTTGTTTTCCGTCACGTTTGGTGACCATCATAGCTTTATTCATAGACATTCCGATTTGTTGGTGTTGCGTAAAAACACAAGATATAGTGGTTTATTGAAAACGCGGTACAAGATAATGTGTTCTTAACGAAACTGCAAGCACTAAATTTTACGTCCAATTCTTGACATAAACTAAGTTATTTATAAATAAGCAAAAATCATAGAAATGAATTTACCCCTTATTTTTATCAGGAATTAAAAAGCAAAGTGCGGTTAAAAAATGTGTGAAAAATCACAAATTTTTCAATAACTAAGAGAAATTTGCCGATTTTTATTGACCTATTTTTCCCTTATATGTTAGAAGAACTTACTGATGATATTGCTTTTTCTTATTACAAAGAAATGATCCATTTGGGTGTTTATTTTCAAGCCCGTTATTTTGACTAGGAGAGATTAATGGTTCGATACATTCGATACTTTATGAAATTAGAAGCAGCCAGCGGGATGTTATTGCTGTTTTTCGCTGCCTTTGCCATTTTATTGGCAAACACGCCCTTGAGCCGTTTTTATTTTAGCTTTCTTGATGCGCCAGTGGTGATCCAATTTGGTTCCATTGTACAAATCAACAAACCACTCTTGATGTGGGTGAATGATGGCTTTATGGCGGTATTTTTTGTCCTTGTGGGATTAGAAGTAAAACGGGAATTGCTCACAGGGGCAATTTCAAGCTATCAAAAAGCCATTTTCCCAGCCATTGCCGCTTTGGGAGGAATGATTGTGCCAGCGGCAATTTATTGGTTTGTCACCAAGGATACCCCACAATATCAAGATGGCTGGGCAATTCCAATGGCAACAGATATTGCCTTTGCACTAGGCGTATTAGGTTTACTTGGGAGCCGTGTGCCTTTCGCATTAAAAGTGTTTTTGCTTGCCTTGGCGATTATTGATGATTTAGGCGCGATTATTGTGATTGCGTTGTTCTTCTCACAGGATTTGAGTACGCGCGCGTTAATTTTAGCGAGTATTGCCATTGTGGGGTTGATTTTGCTTAATCGCTTTAAAGTATCCAATTTAGGGCCTTATGTGATTGTCGGCTTAGTGTTATGGGTATCTGTGCTAAAATCGGGCGTACACGCCACCTTAGCTGGCGTTATCATTGGGTTTAGTATTCCACTCAAAGGGAAAAATGGCAGAAAAGTGTTGCACGATATGGAACATATTTTAGCCCCTTGGTGTTCATTCTTTATTTTGCCCCTGTTTGCTTTTTCCAACGCGGGAGTATCCTTAGCAGGAATGGGGATAGAGACGTTAAGCTCACCGCTTACTTTAGGCGTGATCTTAGGATTATTACTTGGAAAACCGCTTGGTGTCTTTTTATTTAGTTATTTATCGGTGCTATTTCGTATTGCGAAATTGCCTGAAGGAATTAATTTTAAACAGATTTTTGCCATTGCCTTGCTCTGCGGTATTGGATTTACAATGTCAATGTTCTTGGCGGGACTCGCCTTTGGTGGTGATGGGGCAAGTGAAATGGCAAGTTTTGCCCGTGTAGGTATTTTGCTAGGCTCAGCAATTTCAGCGGTAGGAGGGTATTTCTTATTAAAGGTCTGTACGAAACCTAAGGAATAATATGAGGTAAAAAAATCGGGCTATTCTAAGTAGCCCGATTTTTTTAATACTATTTTTTCAATGTTGGAATATATTCCGCTAATCCTTTGATTTCTTCTTCACTTAAACGAGATTTTGCGGCATTGCCCGCACCAACAATTTCACCCGCTTTGCGTTTTTCAAGTGCGGTGAGAATTTCTTCAGTTTTTAAGTTATTGATCATTGCAGATTGATTTAATGCCGATTTTTCCCCTTGCTTACCGTGGCACATTGCACAAGTGCGGTTAAAAATCTTTTGTGTATGTTCTAGGCTTTCATCGGCTTGGCTATTGAATGCCAATAGCGTGCCTGCAATAAAAAGTAGAGTAGAAGCGTAACCTTTCATTATTTTTCCTCAAAGAATGTTCGTAATTCGTTTTCTGGGATTAAACCCTCAAATTTATAAAGGATTTTTCCCTTAGGATCAAGCAAGAATGAGGTTGGTGTGCCAACCAACTGATAACGTTCAGCGGTAATATTAAGCTGATCTTTGACAATTGGCAGAGTCAGTTGATTTTTTTCTACCACCGCTTGTGTGTTACCACGTTCCCCATCAATATTAATGGCTAAAAGTTGTAATGTATTGGGATAGTTTTGGGAAAATTGCTGTAATAATTTCATCTCAACAATACAGATGCCGCAGGTTTCCGACCAAAAATTGATCAGCAATTTTTTCCCTGCAAATTGGCTTAATTCCACCTTATTGCCCTGCAAATCAAAAGCCGCAATATCAGGTGCTTGACTGCCGATATTGGCGGTTTGATCTTTACAAGAAATAAGCAAAAAAAGCACCGCACTTAATAAACCGAGTTTGAGACTATGTCTTAATTGCATTCTATTATCCATTAAAAAAATTGATGCGCTATGTTACCACAAAATATCGCATTCAATATTTTTTGATTTGTAAATGAACAATAACGCTATCCAGTACAACACTGTATAGCATTTTTCTGTTAGAATAGCCGCCAATTTATTTACCCTTAACCCCGAATTGAATGAATGGATAGCCAAACTGTCATCAACGCCTTTGCTGAAAATGGAGTATTAAGTCAGCATATTAAAGGATTTCGCCCCCGAGCCGAGCAGCTAGAAATGGCGCAAGCCGTGGCGCAGGCGATTTCACATAAGCAAGCCCTTGTGGTGGAGGCTGGAACAGGCACGGGGAAGACCTTTGCGTATTTAGTGCCTGCGTTACTTGCTGGCAAGAAAACCATTATTTCCACAGGCTCAAAAAATTTACAAGATCAATTATTTAATCGAGATCTTCCGGCTATAAAAAAAGCGTTGCGCTACACAGGGAAAATCGCATTGTTAAAAGGGCGAGCCAATTATCTTTGCCTTGAGCGTTTAGAGCAGCTTATTGCACAAGGTGTGTTAAGGGATCGCACGGTATTAGCGGATCTTGCTAAAGTGCGAAAATGGAATAATGCCACCAAAACGGGGGATTTAAGCGAATGTGTGGAGATTGCGGAAGATAGCCCGATTTTGCCCCAGCTCACCAGTACTACCGAAAGTTGCCTAGGTTCAGATTGCCCTAATTATGCGGATTGCTATGTGGCAGCCGCTCGCAAAAAAGCGTTAAACGCAGATTTAGTGGTGGTGAACCATCATTTGTTTTTTGCGGATATGGCGGTAAAAGAAAGTGGCTTCGGTGAGCTTATTCCCAATGCGCAAGCCATTATTTTTGATGAAGCCCACCAAATAGCCGATGTGGCGAGCCAATATTTCGGTATATCCCTCACTTCACGTCAATTATTTGATTTATGCAAAGATGCCAATATTGTTTATCGTACAGAATTAAAAGATATGAAACAGCTTGGCGTGGCGTCTGATACTTTACTCAAAGTGGTGCAAGATTTTCGCTTATTATTGGGTGAAGGTAATCGGCGAGGAAATTGGCGAGAGTTATATACACAACATTCAATGCGTTCAGCAGATAAAAGTGCGGTGCAAAAATGCGTAGAATTATTGCAAGAGAAATTGGCCTTTTTATCCGACGTAGTGAAGCTTTCTCTCGGGCGTTCACAAACTCTAGATAGCATTTTTGAACGTATTGCCAGTATTCAGTTGGTGTTAAAACGCCTGCAAGAAACCCATTTAGTGGGCTATTGTTATTGGTATGAAACAATGGGACGCGGCTTTGGCTTGCATATCACACCGCTCACTGTGGCTGATAAATTTGGTGAACAGATCAGTAAAAAAGAGGCCGCTTGGGTTTTTACCTCTGCCACCCTTGAAGTCGGGGGCAATTTTCAGCATTTTTGTCAGCGCTTGGGGATTGAAAATGCGGTGCAGAAAATTTTGCCTAGCCCCTTTAATTATCCTGAACAAGCCCTATTATGCGTGCCACGGTTCCTGCCTGCATTGAACCAATCTCAGACACAAACGCAGTTAGGGCAAATGTTATTACCGATCATCGAAAAAAATCAGGGGCGCTGTTTTGTCCTTTGCACCTCTTATTCTATGATGCGTGGACTGGCAGATTTTTTTCGTGAGCACAGCGATTTAACCATTCTACTACAAGGGGAAACGGCAAAAAGTCAATTATTAGCACAGTTTACCACCCAATCTCACGCGGTGCTGGTGGCAACCTCAAGTTTTTGGGAAGGTGTAGATGTCCGTGGCGACGCCCTTTCTTTAGTGATTATTGATAAATTACCTTTTACCGCACCAGATGAGCCTTTACTTAAAGCACGAATGGAAGATTGTCGCTTACAGGGTAAAGATCCCTTTAATGAGATTCAAATTCCTGAGGCAGTCATCACCTTAAAACAAGGTGTTGGGCGGTTGATCCGTGATGTAACAGACCGAGGGGCGGTGATTATTTGTGATAGCCGTTTGGTGATGCGTACCTACGGCGAAACCTTTTTAAAAAGTTTACCAAACGCAACGCGAACCCGAGATTTAAACAACGTAATTCAATTTTTAACAGAGAAAAAATAATGACAACTTTACTCGCTTTAGATACCTCTACGGAGGCGTGTTCCGTCGCCTTATGGCACAAAGGGGAAATAACGCATTTAGATGAATTGGCACAACGCACCCATACAAAACGTATTTTGCCAATGATTGATGAAATTTTAAACCAGTCTGGTATTACGCTCAATCAAGTGGATGCGTTAGTTTTCGGGCGTGGGCCGGGCAGTTTTACCGGTGTGCGTGTCGGCGCAGGAATTGCACAAGGTTTAGCATTAGGGGCTGATTTGCCAGTGATTCCTATTTCTAATCTGACGACAATGGCTCAGCAAGCGTATGAACAATATGGCACGACTCAAGTCCTCTGTGCCATTGATGCAAGAATGAATGAGGTGTATTTCAGCCAACTTAATGCAGAACAAGTGCGGTTGGATTCTCATCAATTTTTACAATGGAATGAGGTGGTTACTGAACAGGTGTGTTCTGCACAACAGGTACTTGAACTTGCACAACAGGGACAAGGCGAGTGGCGTAAAGTTGGCACAGGCTGGACGGCTTATGAAGCACTTTCGCAGCTTGACTGGGCAACCTCGTCAGACATTCTTTTACCTTCCGCTAAAGCAATGCTACCGTTGGCATTGCCTTATTACTGGCAAAAACAATGGATAAGTGCGGTGGAAATTGAACCCGTTTATTTACGCAATGAAGTTACTTGGAAAAAGTTGCCGGGGCGTGAATAACGCATCAGGATTTGGCACATTCGCGAGCGAGTGATAAAATCCACAAGATTTAATAAAAATAATAAGGATAACAAATGGAAAAGCCTTGGTTTATCAATTATCCAGAGGGGGCAGAAAGGGAACTGGATACCTCCGCTTATGAAAACATCTTAGATATGTTTGATAAAGCCGTGAGAGAACATCCTGATCGTGCCGCTTATATTAATATGGGGCAAGTGCTGACCTTTCGTAAATTAGAAGAGCGTAGCCGTGCCTTTGCTGCTTATTTACAAAATGAATTGAAGTTACAACAAGGCGATCCTGTGGCGTTAATGATGCCTAATTTATTGCAGTATCCTATTGCCTTATTCGGCATACTACGCGCGGGAATGATTGTCGTCAATGTGAATCCGCTTTACACCCCAAGAGAACTCGAACATCAGCTGCAAGACAGCGGTGCCAAAGCCATTGTGGTGGTATCGAATTTTGCCTCAACCCTTGAAAAAGTGGTGTTCAATACCGCGGTTAAACACGTTATTTTAACCCGAATGGGCGATCAGCTTTCTTTTGGTAAACGAACATTGGTGAATTTTGTGGTGAAATACATTAAAAAGCTCGTGCCAAAATATAAACTCCCGCACGCCGTTACTTTCCGTGAAGTGCTTGCCGTTGGCAAATATCGCCAATATGTCCGCCCTAATTTAACACGCAATGATCTTGCCTTTTTACAATATACAGGGGGAACAACAGGCGTTGCGAAAGGGGCAATGCTTTCTCATCACAATATTATTACCAATGTATTTCAGGCAAAATGGATTGCTTATCCTTTTGTTGGCGATCATACGCGTGAACGAAAAGCGATCTTGGCGTTACCGTTGTATCACGTTTTTGCTCTGACGGTGAACTGTTTATTGTTTATTGAATTGGGTGTTACAGCAATTCTGATCACCAATCCACGTGATATTGACGGTTTTGTAAAAGAGCTGAAAAAACATCGCTTTGTGGCGATTACAGGGGTGAACACCTTATTTAATGCCTTATTAAATAATGAGAATTTCAAAGAAATTGATTTTTCACAACTTAAACTTTCTGTGGGTGGCGGAATGGCAATTCAGCAATCTGTCGCAACACGTTGGCACGAAACCACAGGTTGTAGCATTATTGAAGGTTATGGTATGACAGAATGTTCACCACTGATTGCAGCTTGCCCAATTAATGTGGTGAAACACAATGGCACTATTGGGGTTCCTGTTCCCAATACGGACATTAAAATTATCAAAGACAATGGCGAACAAGCGCAACTTGGCGAGCCGGGTGAGCTTTGGGTGAAAGGTGATCAAGTGATGCAAGGTTATTGGAAACGCCCAGAAGCAACTGCTGAAGTACTAAAAGATGGCTGGCTTGCAACGGGGGATATTGTGGTGATGGACGACTCTTACAGCTTGCGTATTGTCGATCGTAAAAAAGATATGATCATCGTTTCGGGATTTAATGTCTATCCAAACGAAATTGAAGATGTGATTATGCTCAATTATAAAGTCGCAGAAGTGGTTGCAATTGGCGTGCCACACGAAGTATCAGGCGAAACAATTAAGGTGTTTGTGGTGAAAAAAGATGAAAGCCTCACACGTGATGAGCTACGCCAACATTGCAGACAGCATCTTACAGGATATAAAATCCCGAAAGATATTGAGTTTAGAGATGAGTTACCGAAATCCAATGTCGGTAAAATTCTCCGCCGTGTGTTACGCGATGAAGAATTAGCGAAGCGTCCATCGCATTAATCGGTTTAAGCGATAAAAATAAATCAAGGGCGGACAAAAAAGTTCGCCTTCATTTTATCTTCATTTGAAATAAAGCAATGCATAATGCCATTGCAGTATTTTTTATGAGATGTGATTAAAAATGAATGAAATAAGGTTATGTCAGCAATAAAAAAAGAAATCAAAAATCCACCGCACTTTCAAATAATTACTTCAACATTGGCATTGGAGGAAGTTTGCCAACGCGCGAGAGAAAAATCTTACGTTGCATTGGACACCGAATTTATTCGTACCAGAACTTTTTATCCAAAGTTGGGGTTGATCCAACTTTATGATGGTGAGAAGGTAAGTCTGATCGATCCTTTAGTCATTGATGATTTTTCCGCTTTTATTGCGTTGCTTGCAGATATCAATGTCATTAAAATTCTACACGCGAGTAAAGAAGATCTTGAGATTTTTTACCACTATTTCAAACAGTTACCTACACCATTAATCGACACACAGGTTGTAAGTCAATTTTTAGGTTTTGGTCATTCTATGGGATTTGCCAGTTTAATCTATCATTATTTTCAGTTAGAGCTAGATAAAGGCGCTTCACGCACAGATTGGCTCGCGCGCCCATTATCCGATGTCCAATTACGCTATGCGGCAGCCGATGTTTGGTATCTCCTTCCCTTATATGAAAAAATGCAACAACATTTATTGCAAACACCGTGGCAAAGTGCGGTACAAAATGAATGTGAATTATTGTTAGAAAAAATTAGCAAACCAAGAGATCCTGAACGTGCTTATTTTGATATTCCCAATGCGTGGAAATTAAATGAACAAGCGTTAATGGCGTTAAAACTTCTTGCAAAATGGCGTTTAGAAGAAGCCATTAAACGTGATGTGGCGTTAAATTTTATTGTAAAAAGTGAACATTTGTGGCTTGTGGCGAAACATCTTCCTAAGCACACTTCGGCATTACTTGATTTAGGATTATTGCCGATGGAAGTGCGAGTGAATGGTAAAAAAATGTTACAGCTTGTTGAGAAAGCAAAACGCTCGCCTAAAGAAGCGTATCCCTCCCCGATTGTTCGTTTGGTTGATGAACCACGCTATCGCGCTGGATTAAAAATGTTGCAGCAAAAATTAAACGAAATCACGCCAGCGGAGTTACCGACAGAGACTATCTCAAGCAAACGAGGGTTAGAAAGTTTAATGAAATGGTGCTGGATAAAACACCAAGATCCGAATGATTTACCTGATTTATTAAAAGGATGGCGTAAAGAATTTGGTGAAACATTGCTCAAATCTTTACAAAGTTTTTAATTATATTGCTTGGCAATTTCTTAGCACAGAGATTAGAATAGCGTCCTCTCAATGAGAATAATCCTATAGTTAAACTTTTTTGGCTATATTAGTTATCTATTATTTAAAGGAAAATGTAATGAATAAAATTATTAAATTAACCACGGCGATTATTTTTGCTCTTTTTGTTGCGGCTTGTAATAAAGCTGATCCCGCAGCAGATTATCAAAAATTAGTGGAATGGAGTTTAGCGAATCAGCAAAGTCAAGTCGCTTTTCAGCAAGAATATATGGAAAAATTATCTTCTGGTGATGAAAAACAAATCGTAGAGGCAATGAATGCGTTAAGCGCAAGAAATGCAGAAGTGCAGAAAAGCTTGAATGCCTTAGATATTAAAAGCCCTGAAATCAAACAGTTAAAAGATAAAATGCAATCTGTATTAACATTAACCTCAGAGCTTGCAAAAGATGGCTTAGCATTAATGAATAATGCGTCAGAAGAAGCGACAAAAGCGATTCAAGCAAAAACAGAAAAAACAACCGCGGCAACAGCAGAGTTACAAAAACTTCAAGCTGAATTAGCCGAAAAATATGGTAAAAAAGCACAATAAAATCTGCTTTATCCTTTTCTAAAAGCCGCCGTTAAGGCGGTTTTTTTCGTTTAAATTTATGGGCAGATCGGGAAGCTGGCAAAGGTGATTAAGAGAGTAATAAAAATGATAAAAGCAATGATAAAAGGGATTTTAGGTGTGCTAAGGGTAGGAAAGAACAATAAAAGAGCAAACGACTTAAACATATCAGAGCGGGAATATGAAAAAGCTGTTTATTTAGTCAGTTAAAGAAAAATGACAATGAAAAATTTGCAATTCTATAGGGCTTGGGGCATAATGCGAGCGTTCTGTTGCTGTTTAGTGGCAGATGTAATGGAAACCTTCTCGGTTCCTCGCAACGAGGTCTGGTTTACTCGGTCAGGTTCGGAAGAAAGCAGCCAAAGTCAGATTTTTCGTGTGCCGAGATCAAGCTGGGAAGGTTTCCGCCCAGCTTTTCTTTTTTCGAGATTTTCCAGTTTCTCAATCCCTATTTAACGCTTTCTACTTAGTTAAATTCTTTCCACTAATTGTTTGAAAAAGCCGTTTTCTTTTGCCATTAAGGTTTGATAATTGCCTCGTTCAATTAATTTTCCTTCATCTATAATGCAAAGATGATCAAACTGCTCAATAGCAGTAAGACGATGGGTTACCATAATCAAGGTTTTATTCTGGCAATGGGTGAGGATTAAGCGCAGAATTTGACGTTCTGTTTCACGATCTAACCCTTCTGTTGGCTCATCAAGTAATAGAATAGGGGCTTGATTGAGCAAAATACGCGCTAAGCCTAAGCGACGCTGTTCTCCGCCAGAAAGAGGACGCCCTCCATCACCCAGCCAGAGATCTAAACCTTGTTCTTGCTCGACTAATTTGCCTAAGCCTACTTGGTTCAGCACTTCAATCATTGTGGTATCTTGCAGGGGATGTTGATTCGCCAATTGAAGATTATTGCGTAAGGTATCACTAAAAACGTGTACACGTTGGGTGAGAAAGCACATTTGTTCACGTAAATGGCGCTCTGTGTAGTCTGTGATAGATTGCTTGGCGAGAAAAATATTCCCTTGATTCGGATCATAATTACGCACCAGAAGCTGTAATAGGGTAGATTTACCACTGCCTGTTTTACCCAGAATAGCCACTTTTTGCCCTTGTGGAATAGCTAGCGTGATGTTTTCTAGCGCAGGGTCTTGGCGTTCAGGATAGGTGAAATTCACTTGCTGAATAGACAGATCAAGTGCGGTGTGTTTTTCCACCGTTTTTTCTCCATTAAATTGCACCAGTGGCGTTTGTTCGGTGATCTCAGTAACGCGTTCAGCAGAAGCGATAACTTGCCCTATATGCAAAAATGCCGAACCCAAAGGCATTAAAATCTCAAAAGCTGCCAGTGCAGCAAGGGCAAATAAAGCAATAATTGCAAGACTATATCGGTCATTGCCCAAATCAGCATTAGCGGCAAACCATAAGGTAAGAGTAAGCAGAATTCCATTCGCCAAAAGCATAAGTGCGGTGGAAAATCCGCTTAAATTTGCCTCTTTCTGTTGAAAACCTTGCCACTGTTGTTCTGTTTCATCTAGCTTTTGCTTGAGCGGTTTTTCTGCATTAAACAGCAATAATTCCGCTTGAGATTGGATATATTCCACAAATCGCGTGCGGTAAGTCGCACGTGCGCGAGTGAGTTTATGCCCGAATGTTTTCCCTAAATAATAAAAAATGGTTGGCACAAGCAGAGCCAGTGTGCTGAGAACAGTGGCGAAAAATAGCGCAAGTGAGAGGTTAAAAAAGCTCAGTCCCACAGTGAGCAAGCCAATCACCACAAAAGCGGTGATAAAGGGGGCGAGTAGGCGAAGATAAAGGCTATCCAAGGTATCTACATCTGCCACTAAACGGTTTAATAAATCACTATTGCGATAGCGATTTAGTACAGCTGGGCTAAGAGGAATGATCTTTTGAAATACTTGCACACGTAATTTGGCAAGGATTCTAAATGTAGCGTCGTGGGTAACGATTTTTTCAAAATAACGGGCGACAGTGCGACCAATCGCTAAGCCTCGGACACTAGCGGACGGATAGAAAAAATTAAATAATGTACCAATGCCAGCCAATGCGGTGGCTGCCAAAAACCAGCCTGAAACCGTTAATAAGCCAATGCTGGCGGCAAGTCCTGTGATCATCAGGATTAAGCCTAAAAATAAGACAAATTTGGCGTGCTTAAATAAACGTAAAAATGGTAAAAGTGTACGCATTAATTAATATCCTCTTTACGCTGGGTAAGAAGCTCAGCAAAAAATCCTTCATTTTGTAATTGTTCAAAGCGACCTTGCTGAATGATTTGTCCTTTCTGCATAACCAAAATATGATCGCATTGTTTCAAATCTTCAATACGATGGGTGATCATCAAGGTTGTTTGTTCACGACTAATTTTTTGTAAAGCTGAAAGCACCAGATTTTCTGATTGTGCATCAAGGCTGGCTGTGGGTTCATCAAGTAGCAATAAACGTCGATGCCGTAATAAAGCACGGGCAATGGCTAAACGCTGTGCTTGCCCGACAGAAAGCCCAATACCGCCTTCTTTGATTACTGCATCTAGTCCTAATTTATCGGTAAATACGGAAGCTTGGGCTTGTGCTAAGGCGTGTTGAATTTCCTCATCACTGGCTTTAATGTCGCCTAACAGCAAGTTTTCACGAATCGTGCCTTGTAATAATAAAGGGTTTTGCCCTACCCAAGCGATCCTGTTCCGCCATTGGGTTTTATTGATTTGATTAAGCTCAATGCCATTAATTTTTAGACTACCTTGATAGTCTAAAAAACCGAGTAACGCATTGATTAATGAGGTTTTTCCTGCGCCACTTTGCCCTACCAGTGCTGTATGGCTTTGAGCAGGCAAATGAAAATTAAGGGCTTGGGTGAGTGGTTTGCCTTGTGGCGATAACACCACCAGATCTTGGGCGTGGATTGCGATGTTTTCATTTATCAAGGCTTCATTTAAAGAGCCATTTTGCTTTGTTTTTACCTCATTTAAAATCGGCTGTTCTAAAAATTCAACAATTGCATCAGCAGCGCCAATGGCAGCAGCACGGTCGTGGTAATAAGTGCCGAGATCACGCAAAGGTTGATAAAATTCCGGGGCAAGAATTAAACAGAAAAAGCCAATAAATAAGCTGATTGGTGTACCATAGGAACCGAAATCAAGCTCGCCTAAATAGCTAAAACCAAAATATACCGCCATCAGCGCAATGGAAATTGAGGTAAAAAATTCCAACACCGCAGAAGATAAAAATGCCATTTTCAACACGTCCATAGTGGTTTCGCGGAAATCTTCCGTCGCTTGCTCAATATGGGCGGTTTGTTCTTCCGTTTTATTAAATAGACGTAAGGTTTCAAGCCCACGCAGACGATCCAAAAATTGCCCACTTAATTTTGCTAAGGTTTGCATATTTTTTTGGCTGCTATCTGCAGCGGCGATCCCAACAAGGATCATAAAAATAGGCACAAGTGGGGCGGTAACAAGCAAAATCAGTCCAGCCGCCCAATTGAGTGGAAAAATAGCAATCAAAATAATCAATGGAACGATCACCGAAAGGGCTTGTTGTGGTAAATAGCGAGCATAGAAATTATGTAGGTTTTCTACCTGTTCTAACATAATAGTTGCCCAACTGCCTGCGGGTTTTTGGTTGATCATCGCAGGACCAACTTGATGTAATTTGGTGAAAATTTGTTGACGGATAAAATAACGTAATTTTTGACCGCACTTAAATCCCAAGCGTTCTCGCCAATATAAAATCATTGCGCGTAAGGCAAAGCCTATGACTAAAGCGATAAAATAACCGATCAGATTTTCTCTTGCGGTTTGCTCCATAATTAGCTGATGCAATAGGGTAGCAAGTAAATAGGTTTGAGCCACTAAAATCAGAGATGAAAGGCTAGCCAATAAAATATTTAGGCTAAGTAAGGTTTTTATTGGTTTTTGTTGGGCGTGTAGCCATTTTTGTAAGTATCGTTGGCGAGCTTTATCCATAATTTTGCGTAAAAGGTTTAATGAGTGATGTCATAATGAAAAAGAAAAGCGGTGCATTACGGCAATAACGCACCGCTGAGATTTATTCTTGGCTGTCCAAGAAACGTTCTGCATCTAAGGCAGCCATACAACCGGTACCCGCAGAAGTAATGGCTTGGCGGTAATTATGGTCCATCACATCACCTGCTGCAAATACACCTTCAACCGAAGTGGCTGTGGCATTGCCTTCCAAGCCAGATTTCACCACAATATAGCCATTATTTAATTCTATCTGACCGGCAAAAATCTCGGTATTTGGGGCGTGGCCAATCGCCACAAACATACCGTCTAATTTGAGTTCTTCGGTTTCGTCTGTTTGGGTATCTTTTAAACGAATGCCTGTTACCCCCATATTGTCGCCTAATACTTCATCTAATGTGCGGTGGGTATGCAGAATAATTTTTCCTTCTTCCACTTTTTTGTACAGACGATCAACTAAGATTTTTTCCGCTCGAAAGCTATCACGGCGATGTACTAAATGGACTTCAGAGGCAATATTAGCCAAGTAAAGAGCTTCTTCGACAGCAGTGTTGCCTCCACCAATAACCGCAACAGGCTTGTTACGATAGAAAAAACCATCACAAGTGGCGCAAGCGGAAACCCCACGGCCTTTAAATGCTTCTTCAGAGGGTAAACCGATATAACGCGCAGAAGCGCCTGTTGCGATGATTAACGCATCACAACTGAAACTTTGCACATCGCCATAAAGTTTAAATGGACGAGAAGAAAGATCAACACGATTAATGTGATCGAAAATAATCTCAGTATCGAATTTCTCCGCGTGTTGCAACATTCTTTGCATTAATTCTGGGCCGGTGGTATCGCCAAAATCACCCGGCCAATTTTCGATTTCTGTCGTGGTGGTAAGCTGTCCGCCTTGTTGTAAGCCGGTTACCAATACAGGGCTTAAGTTAGCGCGAGCCGCATAAATGGCGGCGGTATAGCCTGCAGGCCCTGAACCTAAAATTAACAGTTTGCAATGTTTCATTTCTGACATAAAAATTCCTATTTAATCCGTTGAGTAAGAGAATTTGCTATTATAAGGTAAACACATTAATAGAGTAACGAATAAAGTAATCGGCGATATTTATTGGTCATCGGATCATTGTTGCCCATCGCCGCTAAAATAGATAAAAATTCTTGTTTGATTTCCCCATTGAGTGCGCCTAAGTCTTGTTTTAATAAACTGAATAATAAGTCTAACGCTTCTTCATTACGATGGGCTTGGTGTAGCTGTAATGCCAGTTTTAAGGCAATCTCAGGGCTTTTATTGTTCGCATATTCTGCTTGTAATTGTTGAATTTCAGGGGTATCCGCCGCTTTAATTAATAATTCAATTTGTGCTTGTAATCCTTGCCAACGGCTATCGCGATCTTGCAACGGAATACGATTTAAAATTTCCTGCGCTGGCTCAAGTCGTTTCATTGCAATATAGGTTTCCGCATAAAGTAAGGCAATATCGCTATTTTTGTGATCGGAAAGCTCCCAAGCCTCTTTGAGTAGTGGAATCGCCTGTTCATAATCTTGATTGGCAAGTAAATCTAATGCTTGGTTAAATTTAATTTCTTCCTCTTTGGGTAAAATAAGATTTAAGTGCTGTTCTAATGTTTTTTCATCTAAGGCACCTTGAAAGGCATCAAGCGCTTGTCCATCTTTAAAGAGATAAGTGGTAGGAAGTGCTTGAATACCAAATTGTGCTGCCACCATTTGTTCGGCTTCGCAATCAATTTTGCCTAATAAAAATTGTCCTTGGTATTTTTCCGCATAACGTTCAAGCACACTGACAAAGGCAACCGAATCTGTATGGCTTGGGGCATAAAAAAGTAAGGCGAGTGGGGTTTGTTGTGTTTGCTGTAAGATCTCGGTGAGATTTTGCTGATTGACATCAATACTATAATTCGTCATTTTTACTCCAATTTGAGTTACAAAAATTACCACTGATTGTAACAAAAGTGCGGTGCTTTTTGGGAAAAAACTTCCGAAAAAAACACCGCACTTAAGATTGAGTAAAACTCTTTACTTAGAGCAAAATACTTCCCACTAAGGCGAAGGCAAATCCAGTAAAGCCGATGAGGGTTTCTAGCACTGTCCAGGTTTTTAATGTGGTTTTGGTATCCATTTCTAGAAAACGGCTGACTAACCAGAAACCACTGTCATTAACGTGAGAGAACACGGTTGCGCCAGAGGCAATTGCAATCACGATAAAGCAAAGATCGAATTGGCTTAATCCGACTGTTGCGGCAACCGTTGGGGCGATTAATGCCGATGTGGTTGTAAGGGCTACCGTCGCAGAACCTTGTGCAACACGCAATGCCATTGAAATAATAAAGGCGGCAACAATCACTGGCATTCCTGTATCTGCGAACATCGCAGAAAGCTCATTACCAATGCCACTTGCACGCAACACACCACCAAACATTCCCCCTGCACCTGTTACGAGTACAATAGAACAGATTGGTCCGAGGGCATTATCACAAATTTTTTCTATTTGCTCATTGCTACGCTGATCTTTGAGCAACAAAATGGTAACGATTAACGTAATCAATAATGCAACAGGAGTTTTACCGAGTAAACGTAAGCCTTGCACCCAAGCCTGCGAACCATCAACCACACCGGCGACAGAAAGGGTGTTTAAGCCTGTATCACATAAAATGAGAACTAATGGCAATAATAAAATGGTCAATACTTTGCCAAAACTTGGTGGATTTAACACCGCAGTTTCGTTGATTGCATTTGCATTTAAGAACGCTTTTGGCAAATCAACCATCACTTTTTTACCTAAATATTGGCTAAATAAGTAGCTTGCGATATACCACGTTGGGATACCGCATACTAAGCCAACGATCACTAATAAGCCGATATTAGCGCCTAATAAATCCCCCGATGCCACAGGACCTGGGTGAGGTGGGACAAAGGCGTGCATAACAGCAAATGCCCCTGCCGCAGGGAAGGCATAGCGTAATACAGACCCCCCAAAGCGTTTTGCTACGCTAAAGATAATTGGCAACATCACGACTAATCCAGCATCAAAGAAAATTGGAAAGCCGAAAAGTAAAGAAGCCACACCTAAGGCGAAAGGGGCATTTTTTTCACCAAATTTATTGATAAGCGTATCAGCAAGCACTTTTGCACCGCCAGTGATTTCGAGTAAGCGCCCGATCATCGCCCCCAAACCCACTAATAACGCCACAGAGGCTAATGTGCCACCAAAGCCTTTGGTTAAGGTGGGTAGAATTTCATTGAAAGGGACGCCAGTGGCGAGTGCAGTGAGTAAACTCACGATAATTAATGCAACAAAGGCGTGAACTCTGAATTTCATAATTAATAAAAGCAACAGCAGTACTGAAGCGATCAACGTGAAAATCAACATATAAAATCCTTACTATTTGATGATTGATTTTTTCGCCAAGGGCGAGGAACGAATTGCTAATTTACCCGTAACATTAAATTCTGCTAGTAAGGTAAAATAGATAGGCATATTATTAGGGAAATTCTAATCAAAGTTCAAATAATTAGGCAAAAAAGCGTTATTTTTGTTAAATATTTGTGAAATAGATCACAAAATAAGATGTTACCAGTAACTAAAACTTACCATTTTTTGCTATGGTTAGTACATCAGAAATAAAATTTAATAGTTAAGGAAAAGAAAATGGAAAAAGGAAAAGGTAAGAGTTTTATCTTAATGGGCGTGTCTAGCACGGGGAAAACATCCGTAGGAACGGAAGTTTGCCGGCGTTTAGGGTTAAAATTGATTGATGGTGATGATCTTCATCCAAGAGCTAACATCATTAAAATGGGGAGCGGGCAACCGCTTAATGATGAAGATCGCGCACCTTGGCTTGAGCGTATCCGCGATGCGGCATTCAGCCTAGAACAAAAAAGTGAACAGGGGATCATTGTTTGCTCGGCATTGAAGAAAAAATACCGTGATCAAATTCGCGATGGTAATGAAAGCGTGAAATTCCTTTTCTTAGAGGGAAGTTTTGAGCTAGTGCTAGAACGAATGAAAAATCGCAAAGGGCATTATATGAAAACCGAAATGCTTAAAAGCCAATTCGATACGCTGGAAACGCCACAAGCAGATGAGCCAGATGTGATTCATATTGATATTGATGGGACATTTGATGAAGTGGTAGAACGTTGTGTGGTCGCGTTAGAGCCGTTTTTGGAATAAATGTGGATATTTTAGGGAAACTTTACTTTCCGTACGCTTTTCGCGTATAATTTTCTGAGTTTTATTGGAGAAGCTATGAAAGCGGTTTTTATTGAATTGCCATTTTTTGAAAAATATAGAAAGGAATATCTCTCTGACGATGAGTATCTTATGCTACAAAATGAGTTACTTGTTGCACCAGAAAAAGGAGATTTAATACAAGGCACCGGTGGACTTAGGAAATTAAGAATTGCAAATTCTAAAAGAAATAGAGGTAAAAGGGGCGGAGCAAGAGTAATTTATTATTACTATGTGCGTAATGCCGCAATCTACTTTTTAACCGCCTATGGTAAAGAGATGAAAGAAGATCTCACTGCTGATGAAAAAAGTATCTTGGCTAAAATAGTAGAAAATATAAAGGGGAAATAAAGAATGGAAAGAAATTTATTTGAAGAATTGAAACAAGGATTGGAACAAATGCAGGTCCATTTGGAAGGTAAAACCACCCTCAAAACCATTGAGCGTGAGCTTCCAGCAGAAATGGGTGAAATAAGCGCGAATGAAGTGAAGTCTATCCGTGAAAAACTTAATCTATCGCAATCGGTTTTTGCTAAGAAATTGAGAATGAGCGTACGCACTTATCAAGGTTGGGAACAAGGCAAAACCACGCCAAATAAACAAGCCACATTACTGTTGAAGATGATTGAGCGCTCGCCGCAAACCTTTGAAGATATTGCATCTCTCTAATTTGATCCCCTAGTCAATAGGGGATTTCTCTTTTTTATTCCTCTATAAACCCTTTTATAAACCTGTTAAAATCCGCAATATATTTTTTGAGATAAGGACATAATGTGGCGTTAATTAGTCTAACCAACGGTTATCTTTCTTTTAGTGATCATCCCTTGCTAGATCACACGGATTTATACATTGAAGCGGGCGAGCGTGTTTGTTTAGTTGGGCGTAATGGGGTAGGCAAATCTACCCTAATGAAAATTTTGGCAGGCGAAATGGTGATGGACGACGGACGTCTGCAATTTGAGCGTGATTTAGTCATTTCTCGCCTTGAACAAGATCCCCCTCGCAATGCACAGGGTAACGTGTTTGATTACGTTGCAGAAGGTATTGCTCATTTAGCTGATTTATTGAAAGAATATCACCGCACTTCTGATTTACTTGAACAGCAATATAGCGAAAGCACGCTAAATCGTTTGGCAGAAATTCAAACTCAACTTGAACACGCAGATGGCTGGCGTTTTGAAAATAAAATTCGTGAAACCCTAATGAAATTAGGGCTTGAAGCAAATATGCGATTGGCTGAGTTATCTGGTGGCTGGTTACGTAAAGCGGCACTGGCGCGTGCATTGGTGTGTGATCCTGATGTATTACTGCTCGATGAACCCACTAACCATCTTGATGTCGGTGCCATTGAATGGCTAGAAAATTTCTTGCTGAGCTTTACTGGTTCGATTATTTTTATTTCTCACGATCGTGCTTTTATCAGCAAAATGGCGACACGCATTGTGGATCTTGATCGTGGACAATTAGTCTCTTACCCGGGCGATTACGCTAAATATCTTATTGAAAAAGAAGAAAATCTTCGTGTTGAAGCGTTACAAAATGAATTATTTGATAAAAAACTTGCTCAAGAAGAAGTTTGGATTCGGCAAGGGATTAAAGCACGCCGAACCCGTAATGAAGGTCGAGTAAGAGCGTTGAAAGCCTTGCGAGAAGAACGTCGTCAGCGTAGAGACGTGCAGGGCAGTGCCAAGTTACAAGTGGATAATTCTACCCGTTCAGGCAAAATCGTCTTTGAAGTTGAAGATGTGAGTTATGAAATTGCAGGGAAAACACTGGTTTCGCATTTTTCAACGACGATTTTGCGTGGTGATAAAATCGCTTTGGTAGGGGCAAATGGCATAGGCAAAACGACGTTAATTAAATTGCTCTTGGGCGAAATTCAGCCAACTTCAGGGCATATTAAATGTGGCACAAAATTAGAAATTGCTTATTTTGATCAGTATCGTGCTGATCTCGATCCTGAAAAAACGGTAATGGATAATGTTGCAGATGGCAAACAAGATATTGAAGTTAATGGCGTAAAACGCCACGTTTTAGGTTATTTGCAAGATTTCTTATTTCCACCAAAACGCGCAATGGTGCCAGTGAAAGCCCTTTCAGGGGGAGAACGTAACCGCTTATTATTAGCAAAATTATTGCTTAAACCAAATAATTTACTGATTTTGGACGAGCCAACCAATGATCTGGATGTGGAAACCTTAGAATTATTGGAAGAATTACTGGCTGATTATCAAGGCACGTTGCTGATTGTGAGCCACGATCGCCAATTTATTGATAACACAGCAACAGAATGCTACATTTTTGAAGGCAATGGGATTATTAACAAATATGTGGGCGGTTTCCACGATGCGAAACAGCAACAAGCGAATGTATTTGCCTTGAAAGAAGCGGAAAAAGCGAAAGAGAAAAAAGCAGAAAGTACACTGGAACTTAACAAGGTTTCACATAAGCCAGTAAAACATCGCCCCGTGAAACTTTCTTACAATGAGCAACGAGAGCTAGAACAACTGCCGCAAAAATTGGAAAATTTGGAAGAAAAAATCACCGCACTTCAAGCGGAAGTCTCTGATCCCAATTTTTTCCAGCAAGATCACCAATATACCACAGACAAACTCCAACAACTTGCTGAAGCAGAGCAGGCGTTAGAACAAGCATTTGCCCGTTGGGAAATGTTGGAAGAAAAGAAAAGTGGCGCGAGTTGATCATTGACTGTAAAAATAAGTGCGGTGGTTTTTTTACAAGTTTTGCATATAAAAAAACCGCCACACGAAAATCAGGTGGCGGAGAGGTCTTAAATAAGAAAATTAGTTTGAAAAAGACAACTGCAATTTGCAGTGCACTAGCATTTACTAAGACTCACTAGGCGCGGAATAGTTCACAACTATTTTAAATTTTTTTACGTTTTTGTAAAAATGTTGTGATTTGTGCTTCAATACCTTGTGCGTCCAGTTTCAAGTCTGCCAAAATTTCTTGCTGTGTACCTTGTGGAATGAAGAAATCGGGCAAGCCTAATTGTAATAGTGCGGTAGTTTTGTGCTGAGAATTTAGCACTTCAGCCACTGCACTCCCAGCTCCGCCTTGAATCGCGTTTTCTTCAAGTGTAATCAATAAAGCGTGAGTGTCAGCCAGTTGTTGAATTAAGGTTTCATCAATTGGTTTGACAAATCGCATATCTACAAGGGTTGCGTTTAATTTTTCAGCCACTGCATTGGCATTTGGCAATAACGTACCAAAATTTAAAATAGCGATCGTTTCCCCTTCACGCAGAATTTTACCTTTTCCGATAGGCAGCATTGCTAATGGCTCAAGTGAAACGCCGATAGCGTTGCCTCTAGGGTAGCGTACTGCAGCAGGTTTACCACATTGATAGCCCGTATAAAGCATTTGGCGACATTCATTTTCATCGCTAGGGGTCATAATCACTAAATTTGGAATACAGCGCATAAAGCTGATATCGAATGCCCCTTGATGAGTTTGCCCGTCTGCACCAACTACGCCTGCACGGTCAATGGCAAATAACACGGGAAGATTTTGAATAGCCACATCGTGAATGACCTGATCGTAGGCACGTTGTAAGAACGTCGAATAAATGGCGACGATAGGTTTAAAACCTGCAATCGCTAAGCCTGCGGCGAAGGTAACCGCGTGTTGTTCGGCAATGGCAACATCAAAATATTGCTGTGGAAAACGGTTGGAAAATTCCACCATTCCTGACCCTTCACGCATAGCTGGGGTGATGCCGATTAATTTTGGATCTTGTTCAGCGATTTCACATAGCCAGTTGCCAAAAATTTGTGAATAGGTTGGGGTGGTGGATTTAGGCAATTTTCCGCTCGAAGGATCGAATTTTGGCACACCGTGAAAACCAATAGGATCTTTTTCCGCGGGGGCATAGCCTTTGCCTTTTTTGGTTTTTATATGCAAGAATTGTGGTCCTTTTAGGCTGCTCATATTCTTTAATGTGCTAATTAATTCGTCCACATTATGTCCATCAATCGGACCAATATAGTTAAAGCCTAGCTCTTCAAACATTGTGCCGATAGGGGAAACAAAGCCTTTAACGTGTTCTTCCGTTTTTTTGACAAACTCTTTAATAGGCGGCACGCCAGAGAGAATTTTTTTACCGCCTTCACGCAAACTGGAATAAAAAGAGCCAGAAAATAGGCGAGCAAGATAATTATTCAATGCCCCCACGTTCTCGGAAATGGACATTTCATTGTCATTGAGAATCACCAACATATCGGTGTGCAATGCACCGGCGTGGTTGAGTGCTTCAAAGGCCATTCCAGCGGTAATTGCCCCATCACCAATCACACAAACGGTTTTACGTCCTGCATTTTCTTTTTCTGCCGCAACGGCAATACCAAGCCCAGCGCTGATTGAGGTAGAAGAATGCCCCACGCTTAGCACATCAAATTCGCTTTCATCACGCCAAGGAAAAGGATGAAGTCCATTTTTTTGACGAATGGTGGACATTTTATCGCGGCGTCCAGTGAGAATTTTATGCGGATAGGCCTGATGCCCTACATCCCAAATAAGCTGATCAAATGGGGTATTAAACACATAATGCAAGGCAACCGTGAGTTCTACCGTGCCTAAACCTGATGCCAAATGTCCGCTACTTTGACTAACACTTTCTAACAAATATCCGCGTAATTCATTACAAAGTTGGGGAAGTTGATCTTTATTTAAAAGACGCAAATCGTCCGGTGAATTAATCAGTGATAAAAGAGGATATTTTTCCATTGTTAATCAAATCCAAAAAGGGTTAAATTTCGACCGCACTTTAACTGAATAAGGCTTAGGCGGTGTCCAATATATTAATTTTTTCTTGTTACAATAAATTCGCTCAACGCCTTTAAGGGTGAGCTATCAAAAGATAATTCCGCTAAAGCATTAAGGGCTTGTTGATGCAGTTCTTGTGCTTTTTCTTTCGCCCCTTGTAAGCCTAGTAATTTCGGGTAAGTGCTTTTATCTGCGGCTAAATCAGCGCCTACGGTTTTGCCGATTACGTCGCTTTCCCCTTCAATATCTAAAATATCATCTTGTACTTGGAAGGCTAGCCCAATGGCATCGGCATAGCGTTCGAGCTGTTGGCAAAGTTGTTGATCGGCAAAATATGGGGAACAAAGAAAGCCCATTTTTAACGCACAGCGCAATAATGCACCTGTTTTATTGCGATGAATTCTTTCTAATTCAGCTAAGCTGACTTGCTGATGTTCTGCTTGTAAATCTAGGCTTTGCCCCAAACACATTCCTTGCACGCCTGAGGCTTTTGCTAATTCTGCGATTAAAGCAACACGTTGTTCGGCTGACAAATTAGGCGTTTGGCTGAGTAATTCAAAGGCAAAGGCTTGTAAAGCATCACCTGCAAGAACAGCGGTAGCTTCATCAAAGGCGATATGACAAGTTGGGTGACCGCGACGTAGCGTATCGTTATCCATTGCAGGCAAATCATCGTGGACTAAGGAATAAGCGTGAATTGCTTCAATGCTTGCTGCGGCATAATCTAAATACACGAGTTCTGCACCTAACATTTTACCTGTGGCATACACCAAGAATGGACGCACACGCTTTCCACCTAGCAAAAGGGCATATTTCATTGCGCGAGCAAGGGGGGAGGGATGCGTATCAATTTGCTCAAATTGTTGTTCGAGAAATTGATTGATCCGTTGTTGAACTTGTTGTAAATCCTGTGCAAATTGATCCATAGCAGTGGCTTATTTATTGGGTTGCTTATTCGTTATGTTGATAGTCGCTCAATTCTGCTTTATCGCTTTTTGAAAGCAAAATTTGAATGCGTTGTTCTGCCTGTTGTAAGCGCGCTTGACCTAATTGCGCCAGCTTAATGCCGTTTTCAAAATCCTGTAAAGCCTGTTCTAAGGGTAATTCACCACTTTCTAAACGCGCAACGATGCTCTCTAATTGAGTTAAGGTGGCTTCAAAATCTAAGCTATGTTCATCTTTTGTTGGTTTGCGTGCCATTTGTTTTTCCTAAATCCAACCTGAATAAATGCCACATTGTACTGTATTTTTATGGACTTGTTAAAGCATATAGCGAGATTGTTGCACAAAAAATCACAGAAAAAGCACCGCACTTTTGTTTATCTTGCATTGCCGAGAAAACAGCGAGAAAAATTGGGGATTTGCAAAAGATGTTGTACAATATCGCCCAATTTTTGCTTGAAATAGAAGTATTCTAATGAAATTTATTATTAAACTTTTCCCTGAAATTATGATTAAAAGTGAAAGTGTGCGTAAACGCTTTATTAAAATTCTTACAGGGAATATTCGCAATATTTTGAATAAATATGATGATACTGTCGCCGTGGTGAAACACTGGGATTATATCGAAGTGCGGTCAAAAAATGCAGAAAATCGCGCATTATTAATTGAATTATTAGGGCGAATTCCGGGCATTCACCATTTTCTTGAAGTGGAAGAAAAACCATTTAACAACGTGCAAGATATTTTCCAACAAACTTTGCAAGATGTTGCACATCTACTTGAAAATAAAACCTTTTGTGTACGTGTAAAACGTAAAGGAAAGCACGATTTTTCTTCCCTTGATGTGGAGCGTTATGTTGGTGGCGGATTAAATCAACACATTGCCAGTGCAAAGGTGAAACTCAGCAACCCTGATGTGACTGTTCGCATTGATATTGAAGACGACAAAATGATGTTGGTGAAAGCACGCCATACGGGGCTAGGTGGTTATCCTATTGGTACACAAGAAGATGTGCTTTCACTTATCTCTGGCGGTTTTGACTCAGGGGTATCGAGCTATATGCTGATTCGCCGCGGCTCACGCGTTCATTATTGCTTCTTTAATCTTGGCGGCGCGGCACACGAAATTGGTGTGAAACAAATGGCCTATCACATTTGGCATCGCTTTAGTGGCTCGCACAAAGTGCGTTTTGTTGCAATCAATTTTGAACCTGTGGTAGCAGAAATTTTAGAAAAGATTGATAACGGGCAAATGGGTGTGGTGTTAAAACGAATGATGGTACGTGCCGCAAGTAAAGTGGCAGAGCGTTTCGGGATTCAAGCCATTGTTACTGGGGAGGCGCTTGGCCAAGTTTCCAGCCAAACACTGACCAATTTACGCTTGATTGATGAAGCCGCAGAGGCTTTAGTATTACGTCCACTTATCACCCACGATAAAGAACAAATTATTGCAATGGCAAAAGAAATCGGCACAGAAGATATTGCTAAATCAATGCCTGAATTTTGTGGCGTAATTTCAAAAAATCCAACGGTTAAAGCGGTGCGTGAAAAAATTCTTAGCGAAGAAAATCATTTTGATTTCAGCGTGTTAGAAAGTGCGGTGCAAAATGCACAATATTTAGATATTCGTCAAATTGCAGAACAAACGGAAAAAGACGTGGTTGAAGTGGATACGATTTCTGTATTAGGCGAAAACGATATTGTCATTGATATCCGTAGCCCTGAAGAAACAGATGAAAACCCATTAGAACTCGAAGGGCAAGAAGTGCGTTTAATCCCATTCTATAAACTTTCTTCCCTATTTCCAGAACTGGATCAACATAAAAATTACGTCCTTTACTGCGAACGCGGCGTAATGAGCAAACTCCAAGCGCTTTATTTGAAAGAAAATGGGTTTGGGAATGTGAGAGTGTTTAGGAAATAAGTAATATCACCGCATTTTCTAAGTGCGGTGATTTTTTGTTACTTTTTCATATGCTATAAATAGCTGACGAATTGTTCCAAATTGATCTGTTTGGATTCTCGGTTGATTTTTTCTTCAGCAGTTCCAAGCATAATGAATGCAACAATTTTGTCTGAATTTTCACAATGAAAGGCTTGGCGCAAGTCTGAACCGTCAACCCAAGGGCCGGTTACCCAAACATTGTCAAAGCCTTGTGCATTAGCCGCTAGTTGCATTGCATAAGTTGCACAGCCAGCGGTCAGCATTTGTTCCCAAGCGGGTACTTTAGCAATATCTTTTTGAATTTTGGCGATCACTGCAATGATCATTGGCGCACGATTTGGTAAATTTTCTGCTTTTTTCAACCGCTCTTCACCTAAATTAAATTCTTGTACCGCATTTTTTAGTAAATCGCCTAATTGAGTTAATCCCTCTTTTTCGATCACCACGAAGCGATAAGGCTGTAACTTTCCGTGATCGGGGACGTGTAATGCCGCTTGGAAAATCTGTTCAAGTTGCGCTTTGCTTGGTGCCGGTGCAAAGAGCTTTTTATTAGAACGGCGTGAAGTGAGTAGGGTTAAAGCATCCATAATCAGTCCTTTTATGATTATTCTTGTTATGCAATATGCGATGGATTATCGCATAAATTTTTGTATTATATTTGTGTGGTAAAAAAGCCCCTTAGTATTAGGGGCTGATAGAATCAGTTTTTTTTATCTTCTTTTTCCGCTTGTTTTGCAGCGTGATTAATGCCGGCACCAAAAGCTAAAACTATGCCTAATAGAACAAGCAATCCAATCGTCAGTTCCATTTAATCCTCCTTTGATAGTTTAGGTTTAAGTTTGCGAAGCTGTTTTCCTACCGCAAGTGTAGCATAAGCAATAAATACTAATGTGAAACTACTTATAATCTTAAATAGCGTTCCATTTTGCCCGAATGTTATCATAGGTACGGCAAGTATCGCAACTTTGGCCATATCCTCTGACATTTTAGCCCAAGCTTCCAAGGTTTCTATTTCAATTGGGCGTTTAAATAAATTCAGCATTATCATCTCCTTGTATTGAAAACAACCATAGCAAAATTATGTTAAGTGCGGTGATTTTTTGGCAAGTTTTACGATCCTGATCGAGAAAATAAACTAGCGCTGATAAAAATAGCAGCGTGATAAAGAATTAGTCGCATTTGCTGGTTAATCTGTTTATGATACGCTTTCTTAAATAACGTTAAATAATAAGGAAATTTATGAAGTTGCTGATGAAATTAGGCTCAATGCTATGGCGAGGATTAAATTTTATTCGTAATGTTGTGATGAATTTAGTCTTCCTTGTTTTTGTACTCTTTGTTTTTGCAATGGTAGGTTTGCTGACAAATGTAAATAAAGAAACACAAGCCCCACTTGGTGCAGATGAAGGGGCATTATTACTTAATTTAGAGGGGTATTTAGCGGATAACCGAGAAGAAATTCACTCTTTGCAAGATTTGCTGAAAGAAATGGATTCCCAATATGTACCACGTCAAATTTCAACATTTGATTTGGTATATAGCATTCGATCTGCGATCAATGATCCACGCATTAAAGGTTTGGTGTTAGATCTAAACCGCTTTGAAGGAGCAGATTTACCCGCGATTAAATATGTGGGCAATGCGATTAATGAATTTAAACAAAGTGGCAAGCCTGTGATTGCTTATGCAGATAGTTATTCACAAAAACAATATGTGCTAGCAAGTTATGCGGATGAAATCTATCTCAACCCAATTGGTGCGGTGGAAATTCAAGGCTTGGCAGTGGACAATCTGTATTACAAAGATTTGCTTGATAAGTTAAAAATTACGCCACATATTTTTCGTGTTGGGACTTATAAATCTGCCGTTGAACCGTTTTTGCGTAATGATATGTCGCCAGAAGCAAAAGCCAATATGCAGCGTTGGTTAAGTGCGATGTGGACAGATTATAAAACACTGATTGCGGACAATCGTCAAATTCCTGTCGCTGACATATTACCTGAAGCAGAGCAATATTTTGCCCATTTGAAAGCGTTAAATGGTGATCTCACCGCGTATGCTCAACAGCAAAAATTCGTTACGCAACTCGCTGATCGTTTTACGTTAGCGAAAAAACTCACCGCACTTTTTGGTAAAAATGCAGAGGGGGAAGCAAAGCTATTGCCATTTGATCGCTATTTGGCTGCGTTACCTGATCGCATAGACGGTGAGGGGGAAAATCGTATTGCAGTAGTTAATGTTGAAGGGGCTATTATTGACGGTGAAACTGATGAAAATGGCGTTGGCGGTGATACTATCGCAACGTTGTTACGTCAGGCTTATGAAGATAAAAAAATTAAAGCGGTGATTTTGCGCATTAATAGCCCCGGTGGAAGCGCCTTTGCTTCGGAAATTATTCGTCAGGAAATTGTCCATTTACAACAAGCCGGGAAGCCAGTCGTGGTATCAATGGGAGCAATGGCAGCTTCAGGCGGTTATTGGATTGCGAGTACTGCTGATTATATTTTCGCTGATGCGGACACTATTACGGGATCAATCGGTATTTTTTCAATTGTTCCTACTTTCGAGAAAGCGGCAGCAGAAATTGGCGTGAATGCCGATGGCGTGGCAACCTCGCCTTTAAGCCAGCAGTCTTCTTTTCGTGGTATTTCAAAAGTAAAAGGTGATATTTATCAACTTGAAATTGAACACGGCTACGATAAATTCCTTTCTCTTGTGAGCCAAGGTCGCCAGTTGGCTAAACCTGAGGTGGATAAAATTGCACAAGGTCAAGTGTGGTTAGGATCGGAGGCATTGCAGAATAAATTGGTGGACGAACTGGGCGATTTTGATCGTGCAGTAGCGAAGGCAACAGAATTAGCTCAGGCAAAACAAGGCGAGCAACCTGCCAAAGAATTTAGTGTAGAATGGTTAATCGAACGTAATGATTCTCTATTCGATACATTGATGAAAGGCTTTGGCAAAGGCGTACAACAACAATTATTCAGTTCCCTTGGCTTAGCAAAACCATTTGGTGAAGTAAAACAACAACTTAACCAATTGAGTCAATTTAACGATCCAAAAGGGCAGTATTTATACTGTATTAATTGCGGAACGTTGCATTAAAAATGTGTTTCCCCTTTTTATATAAATAGAAGGGGAAAATTTTTAAAAATAATACCGCACTTTTTATTTCGTTATTGCCGAGAGATCGTTCTATTTTGCAATATCTTCTTGGCATAAACCAAGTTGGCTTAAAAAATCAATAAACGCTTTTACTTTAGCCGCAAGATGACGGCGATGAGGATAGACAATGTTTAAATCAATCTGATGCTGTGGGTAATCTGCAAGGACTTCGACTAATTCTCCCGAAGTTAATTCATTTTCAATTAGAAAACGCGGTAAATTCACAATGCCTAGTCCTGATTTCGCTAATTCAGCCAATGCCAAGCCACTGTTACACATTACATCAGACTGAATGCGTAAACGGTCAATTCTTGTTCCATTAATAAATTCCCAAAATATTTGATTATTGTTGGATTTATACAGCATTATTTTGTGCTGATATAATTCTTCCGGGGTCTGTGGCACGCCGTTTTTTGCGAAATAATCTGGCGAACCTACGATATGCATTGTTGAACGAGCAATTTTTTTTGCCACCAACGAACTGTCTTGCAAATTGCCAATGCGTAAGGCGAGATCAAATCCTTCGGTAATTAAATCCACTAAACGATCGTTAAATTCAATATCAACTTCAAGATTAGGGTGGGCGTGCAGAAATAACCCCAAATTGGGGGCAATAAAACGCAAGCCAAAATCACGTGGCACAGAAATATGCAACTTACCTTGCAACATAGTCGCGAGGTTACTGATACTTGCTTCCGCATCTTGTAAGTCTTCCAGAATCGGCAAACAACGTTGATAATAAAGTAGCCCAGCTTCAGTGGGAACGATCTTTCTTGTCGTACGTTGTAACAGGCGCGTTTTAAGCTGTTCTTCCAGTTGGGAAACCAGCTTACTTGCCATCGCAACAGAGATATTTTGTTGAATTGCTGTTTGGGTAAAACTTTGCGTTTCTACCACTTTACAAAAGACAGAAATTGCATTGAGTTTATCCATTTATGCTTCCTTTTTTAAAAAAATGATTGACCTTACATAAGATAGTCCGCAATATATCGGGCAATTTTACACAAGTTAGCAGAAATTAGGTAAAGAAAAAGATGAGTAAATCTTTAGTGATAGTGGAGTCGCCAGCCAAAGCGAAAACCATTAATAAGTATTTAGGAAAAGATTATATTGTAAAATCCAGTGTGGGACATATTCGTGATTTGCCAACCGCGGGAAGTACGGGAGAGAAAGCCAAACCAATTTCCACCAAAGGATTAAGCACGGAAGAAAAACAAGCCATTAAGCAAGAAAAAGAACGTAATGCCTTAGTCAAACGAATGGGGATTGATCCTTATCACGGCTGGAAAGCAAACTATCAGATTTTACCGGGCAAAGAAAAAGTGGTTGCAGAACTGAAATCTCTCGCTAAAAAAGCGGATCATATTTACCTTGCTACCGATTTGGATAGAGAGGGAGAAGCGATTGCGTGGCATTTGCGTGAAGTGATTGGTGGTGATGATAAGCGTTTTAGTCGAGTGGTATTTAATGAAATCACGAAAAATGCCATTAAGCAAGCCTTTGAGCATCCAGAACATTTAAATATTGATCGTGTTAATGCACAACAAACACGTCGTTTCCTTGACCGCGTGGTGGGCTTTATGGTATCGCCACTGTTATGGAAAAAAGTCGCCCGTGGCTTATCCGCTGGGCGAGTGCAGTCCGTGGCAGTAAAGCTGTTAGTTGAGCGTGAACGAGAAATCAAGGCATTTCAACCTGAAGAATATTGGGAAGTTGCGGTGCAAACGGAAACCGCACAGAAAATTGGCTTACGCCTTGATGTAACCAGTTTTAAAGGTAAAAAATTTGAGCCGAAGAATGTGCAACAAGCACAAAGTGCGGTGGATTTTTTACAAAAATCTGACTATATCGTTTCTGATTTAGAAACCAAACCAACCAGCTCCAAACCGAAAGCGCCATTTATCACTTCAACCTTGCAACAAACAGCAAGCACTCGCCTAAATTTTGGCGTGAAAAAAACGATGATGCTAGCGCAACGTTTATACGAGGCGGGTTATATCACTTATATGCGTACCGATAGTACAAATTTGAGTAAAGATGCGTTAAATATGGTGCGTGATTATATTGGCTCCCATTATGGTGAGACCTATTTACCGGCCAAGCCAAATTTTTATTCTAGCAAGGAAAATGCCCAAGAGGCACACGAAGCCATTCGTCCTTCTGATGTCCGTATATTAGCAGCAGATGTACAAGGAATGGAAAAAGATGCGGTGCGTTTATATGATCTTATTTGGCGCCAATTTGTTGCTTGTCAAATGCCAGCAGCGCAATATGATAGCTCAACGCTGACGGTAACCGCAGGGGATTATAGCTTGAAAGCAAAAGGGCGTATTTTGCGTTTTGATGGTTGGACAAAGGTGTTACCAGCAATGAGTAAAAGCGCCGAAGATCAAGTGTTACCCGATGTTGCGGTGAACGATCAGCTAAATTTAAAAGAGGTGATTCCACAGCGACATTTCACCAAGCCACCAGCACGTTTTAGCGAAGCAGCATTAGTCAAGGAGCTAGAGAAGCGTGGTATTGGTCGCCCTTCTACCTATGCAGCAATTATTTCAACCATTCAAGAACGTGGCTACGTACGTGTAGAAAACCGTCGTTTTTATGCAGAAAAAATGGGCGAAATTGTGACAGATCGGCTTAATCAATCTTTTGCTGATTTAATGAACTATGATTTTACCGCGAATATGGAAGATGTGCTGGATCAAATTGCTAGCGGAGAAAAAAATTGGAAAACAGAATTAAATCAATTCTTTAAAGATTTTTCCGCACAACTTAGTCAAGCCGAATTAGACGAACTAGAAGGCGGAATGAAGCCAAATAGCCTTGTGCTAACCGATATTAAATGTCCAACTTGTGGCCGCCCAATGGCAATTCGCACTGCCAGTACGGGGGTATTTTTAGGCTGTTCAGGCTATGCCTTACCAGTAAAAGAGCGGTGTAAAACCACGATAAATTTAATTCCTGAAGCCGAATTACTAAACGTTCTGGACGAAGCTTCCGAAACGAAAGCGCTGATGGAACGCAAACGTTGCCCGAAATGTGGCACGGCAATGGATAGCTATATTATTGATCCGCAACGTAAACTTTATGTCTGTGGGAATAATCCAAATTGTGATGGCTACGTCGTGGAGCAAGGTGAGTTTAAAATTAAAGGCTATGATGGTCCGATTGTTGAATGCGATAAGTGCGGTGCGGATATGCACTTAAAATTAGGACGCTTTGGTAAATATATGGCCTGTACCCAATGTGATAACACGCGTAAAATCTTAAAAAATGGTGAAGTTGCGCCACCTAAAGAAGAGCCTGTACATTTCCCAGAGTTAAAATGTGAAAATTCAGATGCTTATTTTGTTTTGCGTGATGGGGCAAGTGGCGTGTTTATGTCAGCGCATAATTTTCCAAAATCACGTGAAACTCGTGCAGCAAAAGTGGCGGAATTAGCACAATATCGCGATCGTTTACCTGAGAAGTTACAATATTTGGCCGATGCACCACAGAAAGATCCTGAAGGTAATGAAGCGATTGTACGTTTTAGCCGAAAAGAAAAACGTCAATATGTTACGTCAGAAAAAAATGGTAAAGCCACAAAATGGCGTGTTGATTATATTGAGGGAAAATGGGTTGAGAATGGGAAATAGCGTTTAATATAAAGGTTATTTTGATGTAAAAAGACGATAGTTCGATTTCGAGCTATCGTTTTTTGTTAGTTGAATTATTAGAGCAGATTAGAAAGGATAGAATAAAAAATACTACTGTTAATTTTGCTAAATTATAATAGGAAGAAAATTTGGAGCGGGAAACGAGGCTCGAACTCGCGACCCCAACCTTGGCAAGGTTGTGCTCTACCAACTGAGCTATTCCCGCAAGAGATAAGAAAATTGGAGCGGGAAACGAGGCTCGAACTCGCGACCCCGACCTTGGCAAGGTCGTGCTCTACCAACTGAGCTATTCCCGCATATTCCGTAAGGAACGGGGCGTATTATACGAAAAATTTTTACGCCCGCAAGTAAAATTATAAAAAAGTTGATTGCTTGTTTAGTTATTGATCAGAAAGCAAGGATCTCCTCTTCCTAAATAATAAATAGGCTAAGGCATTTTGATAAAATGCTCTCGATAATAAGCTAGCTCGGCAATAGATTCACGGATATCATCTAAAGCAAGATGCGTATTTTTCTTACTAAATCCTTTTAACATTTCTGGGTTCCAACGTGAGGCAAGCTCTTTGAGCGTGCTAACGTCAAGATGACGATAATGAAAATAGTTGGCCAGTTCGGGCATATATTTGAATAGAAAGCGTTTATCTTGTGCCACGCTATTGCCACAAATTGGGGAAGCCCCTTTGGGTACCCATTTTTTGAGAAAATCTAAAGTTTGTAATTCCGCGGCACGTTCGCTGAGTTTACTTTGTTTTACACGTTCAATTAAGCCGTTTTCACGATGAGTTTTTTGACACCAATCACTCATTTTGGCAAGTAGACTATCGGGCTGATGAATTGCAAGCACAGGCCCCTCAGCAAGAATATTAAGATTTTTATCTGTGACAATGGTGGCGATTTCAATAATGCGTTCTTTTTCTGGATCTAAGCCCGTCATTTCTAAGTCAATCCAAATAAGGTTTTGTTTATCTAATTGCATTAGGGTATCCTATATCAGTGTTATTTTGATGAGTTCGGAATAGTTTAACCGAAAATCAACCCCACTTTAAGGATTTATCTTTGAGCAAACAAAAATTAACTTACAATCAACAACGTAGAATTCGTTCTAACAACGCAAAAACATTACAACGTCACAAATTGAAGGGAAGTAAAGAAATTCAGTGGCAAGATGAAATGCTAGGTCCAACGCAAGAAGGTACAGTGGTAACGCGCTATTCTTTACACGCTGATGTAGAAAATGAGCAAGGGCAAATTTTTCGTTGTAATTTACGCCGCACTTTAGCTAATGTGGTTGTTGGGGATAATGTCGTATGGCGAGAGGGCAATGAGCAATTGCAAGGAGTAAGTGGCGTGATTGAAGCAATTCATCCACGTCGTAACGAGATTGCTCGCCCAGATTATTATGATGGATTAAAGGTTATTGCTGCCAATATTGATCGCATTATTATTGTGTCAGCCGTTGTGCCAGATTTGTCTTGGAATATTGTCGATCGCTATTTGGTGGTGTGTGAAAATGCGAGAATTCCTGCAGTGATCGTGATTAATAAAGCTGATTTATTCTCTCAAACTCAGCGAAGCGCAGTAGAAAATCAGCTTAAGGTTTATGAAAAAATTGGTTATCAAACGCTGATGATTTCCGCAAAAACTGGCGAAAATATGCAAAATCTTACCGCACTTTTGTCTAACGGATCATCTATTTTTGTCGGACAATCAGGCGTAGGGAAATCCAGTTTAATCAACAGTATTTTGCCTGATGTTAATGCTCAGGTTGGAACTGTGAGTGAAGGATCGGGATTAGGACGTCATACCACAACCTCTTCTCGCCTGTACCATTTACCACAAGGAGGAAATTTGATCGATTCACCGGGGATTCGAGAGTTTGGTTTATGGCATTTAGATGCCGATCAAATCACAAAAGGATACCGCGAATTCCAATACGTGTTAGGTACTTGCAAGTTTAGGGATTGTAAACATTTGAATGATCCGGGATGCTCCTTGCGTGAGGCTGTAGAGCAAGGAAAAATTGATCCAGTAAGATTTAAAAACTACCATAATTTAATTGAGAGTTTGTTAGAAACAAAAGATCATAGACACTTTTCAGTCAAGGCAATGGTTAAATAAAGGTTAATAACCGCATAAAAAACCGTCGCTTTAAGTGTTTTTTTGTGATTTAGTTCAAATTTTATGGTGATTGGGGTTGATTATTGTTGTGTTAAGTTGAATACTATTTCGAGATTTATTTTTAGAGATGAAATAAATACATAATTGAACAGCCGTTGTTGCTGTTTGATGTCAAAACAAAATTTATACTCAAACAATGATTAAGAGGATTTTACTATGTACTCAAAAGATGTTGAAATTATTGCTCCAAATGGTTTACATACTCGCCCAGCAGCGCAGTTCGTAAAAGAAGCAAAAGCCTTTGTTTCAGACATTACAGTAACTTCTGGGGGCAAAAGTGCAAGTGCAAAAAGCCTTTTCAAATTACAAACTTTAGGTTTGACTCAAGGTACGGTGATCACCATTTCTGCTGAAGGTGAAGATGAGCAAAAAGCAGTAGATCATTTAGTTGCATTAATTCCTACTTTAGAGTAATCACATCATTAGCCACAAATTTTACTTCCTAGAAAAAGTTCGTTTGTGGCTATTGTTCTATTTATAGCCAAATTTAATTATTAGTTCGGAAGGTCATTATGATTTCAGGTATTCCAGCATCACCCGGTATTGTTTTCGGTAAAGCGCTTGTTTTAAAAGAAGAAAAAATCGTACTTGATACGCAAAAAATTCAAGACGACCAAGTTGACGCTGAGGTTGCACGTTTTTATGAAGGACGCAATGCAGCCATTGAGCAATTAACCGCAATTAAAGATCGTGCTTATGCTTCACTAGGTGAAGAAAAAGCCGCGATCTTTGAAGGTCACTTAATGATTTTGGAAGATGAAGAATTAGAAGAAGAGATCATTGATTATTTACGTTCTAATAAAGTGAATGCGGGCGTTGCTGCAAGCACAATTATTGATCAGCAAGTGGCAATGTTATCAGAAATTGATGACGAGTATTTAAAAGAACGTGCAGGAGATATTCGTGATATTGGTAATCGTTTAATCAAGAATATTTTAGGTATGCATATTGTTGATCTGGGTGAGATTAACGAAGAAGCCATTCTTGTGGCTTATGATTTAACGCCATCGGAAACTGCACAGCTTAACCTTGACAAAGTGCTTGGTTTTATTACAGATATTGGCGGTAGAACGTCTCATACTTCTATTATGGCACGTTCGTTAGAATTGCCGGCCATTGTGGGAACAAATACGGTTACGCAGCAAGTAAATACGGGAGATTTCTTAATTCTTGATGCGGTGAATAATTGTGTTTATGTGAATCCAAGCCAAGATGAAATTGAACGCTTAAAAGCCTTAGAAGCCCAATTAGCGGAAGAGAAAGCAGAATTAGCTAAATTAAAAGATTTACCAGCACTTACTTTAGATGGACATCGTGTTGATGTGGTAGCAAATATCGGTACGATTCGTGATGTAGAAGGAGCTGATCGTAATGGTGCGGAAGGCGTAGGCTTATATCGCACAGAATTTTTGTTTATGGATCGCGATCAACTTCCAACAGAAGAAGAACAATTTATTGCTTATAAAGAAGTCGTTGAAGCAATGAATGGCCGTTTAGTTGTATTAAGAACGATGGATATTGGTGGGGATAAAGAATTACCTTATTTGAACCTACCAAAAGAAATGAACCCATTCTTAGGCTGGCGTGCGATTCGTATTGCGTTAGACCGTAAAGAAATTTTACACGCTCAATTAAGAGCGGTATTAAGAGCGTCTGCTTTCGGTAAATTAGCAGTAATGTTCCCAATGATTATTTCTGTGGAAGAAATTCGTACCTTAAAAGAAGAAATTACACGATTAAAAGAGCAGTTACGTAATGAAGGTAAGGCGTTTGATGAGAATATTCAAATTGGTGTAATGGTGGAAACCCCATCAGCCGCAGTAAATGCGAAATTCTTAGCGAAAGAAGTTGATTTCTTCAGTATCGGTACTAATGATTTAACACAATATACCCTTGCAGTAGATCGTGGTAACGAGTTAATTTCTCATTTATATAACCCAATGACACCATCTGTATTGAGCTTAATTAAGCAAGTGATTGATGCCTCTCACGCAGAAGGTAAATGGACGGGAATGTGTGGTGAGCTAGCAGGTGATGAGAGAGCCACTTTATTATTACTCGGTATGGGTTTAGACGAGTTTAGTATGAGTGCCATTTCTGTGCCAAGAATCAAAAAATTAATCCGTAATGTAAATTATCAAGATGCTAAAGTCTTGGCAGAGAAAGCCTTAGCGCAACCAACTGCAGCAGATATTGAAAAATTGGTGGCTGATTTTTTAGCAGAAAAAGCATTAAACTAGATACCAATTATTCAAGTTTTGGGCTAGAATAGCCCAAACATTCACTTAGTAGGAGACTAAAAATGGGTTTTTTTGATAAATTATTTGGTTCAAAAAGCAATAAAACCGTTGAAGTAGAGATTTATGCACCGCTTTCAGGTGATATTGTGAATATTGAAGATGTGCCTGATGTGGTTTTTTCAGAAAAAATTGTGGGTGACGGAATTGCAATTCGCCCAACCGGTAATAAACTTGTTGCCCCTGTTGATGGCGTTGTAGGCAAAATCTTTGAAACTAACCACGCTTTCTCAATGGAATCTACCGATGGTGTTGAATTATTCGTACACTTTGGTATTGATACCGTTGAATTAAAAGGGGAAGGGTTTAGACGTATTGCCGAAGAAGGTCAAACAGTAAAACGTGGTGATACCATTATTGAATTAGATTTAGAATTACTTGAAGCCAAAGCTAAATCTGTACTTACCCCAGTAGTCATTTCTAATATGGATGAAGTTAGCCATATTGAGAAAAAAACAGGTGAAGTTGTTGCGGGTGATTCTGTTGTTCTCGTTGTGAAAAAATAAAAGACCTCATATAATCAAGCCCATTCCATTAAGTGAATGGGCTTTTTATTATGCAGAAATGTGGTTAAACACCAGTCAAGTTTATCTGTAAAATAGTTAAGAAAAAGATGATTAGCCATTTACGCGCTTTGCCCATTATGTAAAGTGCGGTGGAATTTTTTCATAAATTTTTTGTCTTTCTATAGACTTAGCAATATTTTCTCATTTCAACAAATCTTATATTTTTTATAATCTTTGTTAAATATTTGTAAACGGGTTTTAATAGTTGTAAAATAGCCCAGATATAAGTATTAGTTATCTATTCGTTGTTCAGTTTCAGATAGAAATTGAACTTAACTTCAACTTAATAAATAAGGAAAAGACTATGTCAGAAATGTTAAGAAATGACGTAGATCCGATCGAAACCAATGATTGGTTATTGGCGATCGACTCAGTAATTCGTGAAGAAGGTGTTGAAAGAGCACAGTTTATTATTGAGCAATTAATGCAGCACGCTCGTGCAAATTCAGTCTCTTTACCAACGGGTGTTACCACTGATTATATTAATACTATTCCTGTTGAGGAAGAGCCAAACTACCCGGGTAATTTAGATCTTGAACGCCGTATCCGTAGTGCAATTCGTTGGAATGCAATTATGATGGTCTTAAGAGCCTCTAAAAAAGATCTAGAGCTTGGCGGTCATATGTCATCTTTCCAATCTTCTGCGACAATCTATGAAGTTTGTTTCAACCATTTCTTTAAAGCGCGTACCGAAAAAAATGGTGGCGACTTAGTTTTCTTCCAAGGTCATATTTCTCCGGGGATTTATGCGCGTGCTTTTGTTGAAGGACGTTTAACTGAAGAACAACTAGATAATTTCCGTCAAGAAGTGCACGGAAAAGGGCTTTCTTCTTACCCGCACCCTAAATTAATGCCTGAATTCTGGCAATTCCCAACGGTATCAATGGGGCTTGGTCCATTGAATGCCATTTATCAAGCACGTTTCTTAAAATATTTACATAATCGTGGCTTGAAAGATACCGCAGATCAAACCGTTTACGCATTCTTAGGTGATGGCGAAATGGACGAAGTAGAATCTCGTGGTGGGCTTGCTTTTGCCGCTCGTGAAAAATTAGATAACCTTGTTTTTGTTATCAACTGTAACTTACAACGCTTAGACGGCCCTGTAACAGGTAATGGCAAAATCATTCAAGAATTAGAAGCGCAATTTAACGGTTGTGGCTGGGAAGTAATTAAAGTTGTTTGGGGTCGCCGTTGGGATCGTTTATTACAACGTGATACTTCAGGTAAATTATTGCAATTAATGATGGAAGTGGTTGATGGCGATTATCAAACCTTCAAAGCAAAAGATGGTGCTTATGTTCGTAAACACTTCTTTGGACGTTACCCTGAAACTGAAGCATTAGTGGCTGAAATGACCGATGATGAAATCTGGGCATTGAACCGTGGTGGTCACGATCCATTAAAAGTCTTTGCCGCATTCAATAAAGCAAAACAAGTTAAAGATAAACCTGTTGTGTTATTAGTGAAAACCATTAAAGGTTATGGTATGGGTGATGCAGCGGAAGGTAAAAACATTGCTCACCAAGTTAAGAAAATGGATATGTCGGGCGTTAAACACGTTCGCGATCGTTTCAATATTGCGGTATCCGATGAAGAGATTGAAAAATTACCATATATCAAGTTTGAAGAAGGTTCAGAAGAATACAAATATCTTCACGAGCGCCGTCAAGCATTAAATGGTTATTTACCAACGCGTGCGCCACGCTTTACCTATGAGCTTGAAGTGCCAGCGTTAGAGGAGTTTGCACAATTATTTGAAGCCCAATCTCGTCCAATTTCAACCACAATGGCGTTTGTTCGTTCATTAAACGTATTGTTGAAAAATAAATCTGTGGGTAAACACATTGTGCCAATTATTGCAGACGAAGCGCGTACTTTTGGTATGGAAGGGTTATTCCGTCAAATTGGTATTTATAACCCACACGGACAAAACTATACGCCACAAGATCGCGAACAAGTTTCTTACTATCGTGAAGCCATTGATGGTCAAGTGTTACAAGAAGGGATTAATGAACAAGGTGCAACCGCATCTTGGATTGCGGCAGCAACTTCTTATAGCACAAACAACGTGCCAATGATTCCATTCTTTGTGTATTACTCAATGTTTGGTTTCCAACGTGTTGGTGATTTAATGTGGTTAGCTGGCGACCAACGTGCGCGTGGCTTTATGATCGGTGGTACCTCAGGTCGTACAACGCTAAATGGTGAAGGCTTACAGCACGAAGATGGTCATAGCCATATTCAATCTTCAGTTATTCCAAACTGTATTTCTTATGATCCTGCTTTTGCGTTTGAAGTACCTGTGATTATTCAAGACGGTGTTCGCCGTATGTATGGTCCAGAGCAAGAAGATGTGTACTACTACATCACAACCTTAAATGAAACCTATGAGCAACCTGCAATGCCAAAAGGTGCAGAAGAGGGTATTCGTAAAGGTATTTATAAATTTGAAACGGTAACAGGACAAGGTAAAGGCAAAGTTCAATTATTAGGTTCAGGTGCGATTTTACGCCACGTTCGTGAAGCAGCGAAATTGCTTGCAGATGACTTTGGTGTTACTTCTGATGTGTATAGCGTAACTTCATTTACCGAAGTTGCACGAGATGGCGCAAATGTAGAGCGTTGGAACTTATTACATCCTGAAGCAGAAGCCAAAACACCATACATTGCACAAGTAATGAATGATGCGCCGGCTGTAGCAGCGACAGATTACATCAAGCTTTATGCAGAACAAGTACGTGCTTATGTGCCAGCACAAAGTTATCGTGTATTAGGTACAGACGGTTTTGGTCGTTCAGACAGCCGTGAAAACTTACGTGAACATTTTGAAGTGAATGCACATTATGTTGTGATCGCCGCATTAACTGAGCTTGCAAAACAAGGTACAATTGATAAGAAAGTTGTGGCAGATGCTATTGCAAAATATGGCATTGATGCAGATAAAATTAATCCACTTTACGCATAATTAACATCGCTCCCCTTGCTTTGGTGAGGGGAGTTTTGAGGAAAAAAGAAAATGGCTAAAGAAATTCAAATTCCAGATATTGGTGGCGATGAAGTAACCGTTACCGAAGTAATGGTAAAAGCGGGTGATACGGTTGAAGTTGATCAATCAGTAATTAATGTTGAAGGTGATAAAGCCTCTATGGAAGTGCCTTCACCTGAAGCGGGTGTCATTAAAGAAGTATTAGTAAAAGTTGGTGATAAAGTTTCAACAGGTACACCGATGTTTATTTTAGAAGGTGCAGCTGCTGCACCAGCACCTGCCGTGGAAGAAAAAGCTGCGCCTGCTGCTCCACAAAGTGCGGGTGGTTCTGTGATTGAAATTCACGTTCCAGATATTGGTGGCGATGAAGTAAACGTGACTGAAATTTTAGTGAGCGTAGGCGATTCTGTTTCAGAAGAACAATCTATTTTAAACGTAGAAGGTGATAAAGCCTCTATGGAAGTGCCTGCGCCTGTAGCTGGTGTGGTAAAAGAGATTCTTATTAAAGTAGGCGATAAAGTTTCAACGGGTTCATTAGTGATGAAATTTGAAACTACTGCCGCAGCGCCAGCGACGCAACCAGCGGTTGAGGAGACAACTGCTCCTGCAGCAGTCTCTGGTGGCGTGCAAGACGTTCACGTTCCAGATATTGGTGGTGATGAAGTAAACGTGACTGAAATTATGGTTGCCGTGGGTGATAGTATTTCTGAAGAGCAATCATTAATCACGGTTGAAGGCGATAAAGCCTCAATGGAAGTGCCTGCCCCATTTGCTGGTGTAGTGAAAGAAATTTTAGTGAAATCAGGTGATAAAGTTTCAACGGGTTCATTGATTATGCGTTTTGAAGTTGCAGGTTCAGCACTAGCTGCTGCGCCAGTGACACAACCAGCTACACAAGCCCCCGTACAAACTCAAGCAGCTAGCCCAGCACCAGCAGCGCAATCTGCGCAACCGGCTAACCAAGCAGAAGTTACAGCGAGTGCAAGTTTTGCTCACGCAACACCAGTTGTTCGCCGTTTAGCGCGCGAATTTGGCGTAAACCTAGATAAAGTGAAAGGAACGGGCCGTAAAGGTCGTATCCTAAAAGAAGACGTTCAAGCTTATGTGAAAGCGGCAGTGAAAGCCGTAGAAAGCGGTTCTGTCTCTGCAACATCAACAGGTGCAGCAAATGGTGCGGGTTTAGGCTTACTCCCTTGGCCGAAAGTGGACTTCAGCAAATTTGGTGAAGTAGAACAAGTGGAATTAGGTCGTATCCAAAAAATCTCTGGGGCAAACTTACACCGTAACTGGGTAATGATTCCGCACGTTACACAATGGGATAAAGCGGATATCACGGATTTAGAGCAATTCCGTAAAGAGCAAAATGTGCTTGCGGAAAAACAAAAACTTGATGTAAAAATCACCCCACTTGTATTTATTATGAAAGCGGTAGCGAAAGCCTTAGAAGCTTATCCACGCTTCAATAGCTCGTTATCCGAAGATGCACAAAGCTTGATCTTGAAAAAATACGTTAATATTGGCGTCGCAGTCGATACACCAAATGGTTTGGTTGTACCAGTATTTAAAGATGTGAACAAAAAAGGCATTATCGAACTTTCACGTGAATTAGCGGAAATCTCGAAAAAAGCACGTGCAGGTAAATTGACGGCTTCGGATATGCAAGGTGGTTGTTTCACCATTTCAAGCTTAGGTGGTATTGGTGGTACACAATTTACGCCAATTGTAAATGCACCAGAAGTGGCGATTTTAGGTGTGTCTAAATCTGAAATGACACCGGTGTGGAACGGTAAAGAATTCACACCACGCTTAATGTTACCATTATCACTTTCTTACGATCACCGTGTGATTGATGGTGCAGATGGCGCAAGATTTATCACCTTCATTAATGGTGTATTAAGCGATCTTCGCCGTTTAGTAATGTAATTTCCTGAGCGTTTCTCATTAATGGGAAACGCTGTTTAGTTAAAGTGCGGTGTAAAAATCGCAAGAATTTAACGAGGTAAAAAATGAATAAAGAGATTAAAACACAAGTTGTTGTACTTGGTGCAGGCCCAGCTGGTTATTCAGCAGCATTCCGCTGTGCGGATTTAGGCTTAGATACCGTTATTGTTGAACGTTATTCAACCCTTGGTGGAGTGTGTTTAAACGTTGGTTGTATCCCATCTAAAGCCTTATTACACGTTGCAAAAGTGATTGAAGAAGCAAAATCTTTAGCTGAACACGGTATCGTATTTGGTGAACCACAAACTGATATTGACAAAATCCGTGGTTGGAAAGAAAAAGTCATCAATCAACTTACAGGCGGCTTAGCTGGAATGGCTAAAATGCGTAAAGTACAAGTCGTAAATGGTTATGGTAAATTCTCAGGCCCTAATACGATTATTGTTGCGGGTGAAGAAGGTGAAACAACCATTCATTTTGATAATGCGATTATCGCAGCGGGTTCACGCCCAATCCAATTACCATTTATCCCACACGAAGATCCACGTATTTGGGATTCAACAGATGCACTAAAATTAAAAGAAGTACCACAAAATCTATTGATTATGGGCGGTGGTATTATCGGTCTTGAAATGGGTACAGTATATCACGCACTTGGTTCTAATATTGACGTAGTAGAAATGTTTGATCAAGTGATCCCGGCTGCCGATAAAGATATTGTTCAAATCTACACAAAACGTATTGAGAAGAAATTCAACTTATTACTTGAAACCAAAGTGACTGCGGTTGAAGCAAAAGAAGATGGTATTTATGTTTCAATGGAAGGCAAAGCAGCGAATGAAACTCGCCGTTATGACGCCGTGTTAGTTGCAATCGGTCGTACACCAAATGGTAAGTTGATCGATGCCAATGTTGCTGGTGTAGAAGTGGATGATCGTGGCTTTATCCATACGGATAAGCAAATGCGTACCAATGTGCCACATATCTTTGCGATTGGCGATATCGTTGGGCAACCAATGCTTGCTCACAAAGGGGTACATGAAGGTCATGTCGCTGCAGAAGTGATTGCTGGACAAAAACACTATTTTGATCCGAAAGTCATTCCTTCTATTGCCTATACTGAGCCAGAAGTAGCTTGGGTAGGTAAAACAGAAAAAGAATGTAAAGCTGAAGGTATTAACTACGAAGTTGCAAAATTCCCTTGGGCAGCATCAGGTCGTGCAATCGCCTCTGATTGCGCAGATGGTTTAACTAAATTGATCTTTGATAAAGATACTCACCGTATTATCGGTGGCGCTATTGTCGGTACAAACGGTGGTGAGTTGCTAGGTGAAATTGGTTTAGCTATTGAAATGGGTTGTGATGCAGAAGATCTTGCATTAACTATCCACGCACACCCAACTTTACATGAATCTGTGGGCTTAGCCGCCGAAGTATTTGAAGGTTCAATTACAGATTTACCAAATCCAAAAGCGAAAAAGAAAAAATAAATTTCTTATCTCTTTAAAGCCTTTCATTAGAAAGGCTTTTTTATTATCAAACTATTTTGCCAAGTTGTGATCTTCATCACAGTGAAATTATGACTATCATCATAATTGACTTTCTTACCCACCAAGTAAACTAAATCTACGGTTAATTGACGGAGGAGAAGTTATTATGTGGCTGACGATTTTTAGTTTTCTATTTGTAACAGGGGCAGTTGCGTGGGTAGCTTGGCAAAAAACCAAAAATGATGATTTATCAACAGCGAAAGGATATTTCCTTGCTGGACGGGGATTAAATGGTTTAGTTATTGGTTGCTCTATGGTATTAACATCATTATCTACAGAGCAAATTATCGGTGTCAATGCGAATTCCTATAAAGGTAATTTTTCCATTATAGCTTGGACGGTTCAATCAGTTATTCCACTTTGTTTCTTAGCACTGTATTTATTACCAAAATATATTCGCAATGGCTATACCACCATTCCAGAGTTTTTTGAAAGTCGTTTTGATCGCCAAACTCGCTTGATTATGTCTGGATTATTTTTAATTTTTTATTTATTTATCGTAATTCCGACCGCACTTTATACTGGAGCAATTGCGTTTAATAAAATTTTTAACTTAGAAAGCGTATTTGGAATGAGTTACGCTGAATCTATTGTTTATACCGTGATGGCAATTGGTTTTATTGGCGCAATTTATGCCATTTTTGGTGGTTTAAAAGCGGTGGCTGTATCAGATACGGCGAATGCGATTATCTTAGTTATTGGTGCTATATTAGTCCCTATTTTTGCGCTAATTTATTTGGGAAATGGGAGTTTCATTGAAGGGCTACGCATTGTTGGGACAACCCATATTGAAAAATTTAATGCAATCGGTAGTGCAACGGATGCGGTACCTTGGCCAGCTATGTTTACAGGCATTTTAATTGTAAACTTTTTTTATTGGACGACGAACCAAGCGATTGTGCAACGTGCATTAGGGGCAAAAGATTTAAAATCAGGTCAGAAAGGGATTTTGATTGCAGCTCTCTTCTTGCTTTTACTCCCTACCATTTTAAATTTACCGGGTTTATTGAGTTTTCATATTTTGGGGGAAGGAATAAATCCAATCGATTTGTCCTATCCAGAATTAGTCAATCGAGTATTACCAACCGTATTACAAGGGTTCTTTATTGCGGCATTATTTGGTGCAATTTTAAGTACATTCAATTCCTTCTTAAATTCAGCAGCAACCATTTATTGTAAGGATTTATTACCTTCACTAACGCAAAGAACCTTCAGTGAAACCGAATTAATTGTTTATGCGAAAAAGGTTTCAGCAATAATGGCAATTATCACGATCATTATTGGTCCTTTATTAATGTTTGGTACAGAGGGGATTTTCTTGCTTACTAAACGTTTTGCCGGTTTTGTCAATATTCCTATTGTTGCTTTATTTGCTGTCGGGCTATTTAATAAAACCGTATCAGGATTAGCCGCACGTATTGCTTTATTGGTGCATATTATTTTGTATTTCCTCATTGTTTGGGTGTTTAATGTAAAAGTAAATTTTGTATATGTTATGGCAGCACTATTTGTTTTTGATGTCATATTAATGCTCGTCTTAGGGTTATTCTTACGCAGAAAAACGCCTTATGCTGATAATCTCTCTAACCAAAGCAATGTCGATTTAAGTAATTGGGAATATATTAATATTACAGTAGCCTCCCTTGCTTTAGGTTTGGTTTCACTTTATGCACTGCTTTCACCTATTGGGCTTGCTTCAGAAAATGGGAAACCACTTTGGGTACTTGCAGCTTACGTTATTCTTCAAGTGATTTTATTTGTGGTAATTGGTCGAAATAAGAAAAAGGTGTAATCAATGAAAAATGTAATTTATATTCTTTTAGATCAAGTTAGAAAAGATATGCTCGGTGCGTATGGGCATCAGATTGTCAAAACGCCGAATTTAGATCGTCTAGCGCGAGAAGGCGTGCGTTTTAACAACGCTTTCACGCCAGCTTCAGTATGTGGACCTGCACGTACGTCATTATTTACAGGGCAAATGCCGTCCACACACGGCATTATTCGTAATGGAGAAAAAGGCGGAATAGGGGAAGTGCCTCCTGAACAGCCTCATATCGGTAAATTGGCAGGATACAATTGCTATGTAGCTGGAAAATGGCACGTTGGCACGCGATCTGTGCCAAAAGATTACGATATTAAAGGGCATAATTTTGACGGGTATGGTTACCCAGGAAGTCGCGTTTATAAAAATTTAGTCTTCGATCAGGCACCAACTCAACCAAATCGTTATCCTGAATGGCTTGCAGAAAAAGGTTTCCCAACACCTGAAGTAAGTTTAGCTTATTTTGGTGACAATCCTCATCTACGCGTTCAAGAGCTGTGTGGTTTGCTTTCTGGCACAAAAGAACAGACATTACCTTATTTTATTATTGATGAAGCGAAAAGTTTTATCCAAGAATCGCTAATACAACACAAACCTTTTTTTACTTGGATTAATTTTTGGGGACCACATACTCCTTGCATTGTACCGGAGCCTTATTATTCAATGTATGATCCAAAAGACGTCGTGTTAGATCAGAGCTTCTTCAAGCCTTTAGAAGGAAAACCGGGACATTATCGTACGATTTCTAAAATGTGGGGAATGTGGGAAGCCAGTGAAGAACGCTGGAAAGAGGTAATAACCAAATTTTGGGGATATATCACATTAATTGATGATGCCATTGGTGACTTATTTGACTTCCTTGAAAAACACAATCTTTATCAGGATTGTTTTATTGTCGCCACCGCAGATCACGGCGATGCAATGGGCGCACATAGAATGATCGAAAAAGGGGAGTTTATGTTTGATACTACCTATAATATTCCTCTGATTATTAAAGATCCACAATCCCAACGTATCAACGAAGTAGATGATAATTTAGTTTATTTGCACGATTTGACTTCCACCGTTTTTGATATTGCAGGACAACCCATTCCAGAAACTTTTCAAGGAGAAAGCCTATTGCCCATTTTACGAAAAAGTAAATCCAATGATCGCAAAGGGCTACTCGCTCAACTAGCGGGGCATTTTGTTTATTTTGAACAAAGAATGTGGCGTAGGAAAGATTACAAACTGGTCTTTAATGCAAGTGATGTAGGAGAATTGTACGATGTTCGTAATGACCCTGAAGAGTTACATAATTTATTTTCTGATCCCAAATATCAGCAAGTGAAAAAGGAAATGTTAGAAGAAATGCGGGCAGAAATGCTGAAATATAAAGATCCACTAGAAAACTGGGTATATCGTATTATTAATGAACTCTAACTCTTCTAATAATTACGAAAAGAAAAAAGTGTAGTGAAAAATAATAAGCAGCTTAGAAGTTGAACTAATTTCGGTTGTTGATTTTATTAAAATTAGCACGGAGAACTTTCTTTTATTGAAATAATATAAAAACTCAATGATTAGAGAAGGTTTTTGAGATTTATTAAGAAAATTATGGTTATCGTTGTATTTTCCTTACACTCAAAATGGATAACAATATCTTTTAAGAAAGCACAGACAAATTAGTTTTGACCGCTCTTTTCCTTTTTGATTGTTTTACTGTGCCATATTTTCTACGGTTTTGAGAAAGCCTTGTGCGGTGGCAAAAGCATCACTTTTTCCTTGCGCACGCATAATCATATCTGACATTTCACGAAATGCGCCTTGACCACCGTGACGTTGTAGCACGTAATCGGCACAATCTTGTACATAATCCATCGCATCACCTACCGCAAAGGATAATCCACATACTGCAAAAGCAGGGAGATCTACGCTATCATCGCCAATAAATGCCGTTTCTTCTGGGGTTACGCCAGCTTGTTTGATTAATTCAAAACAGGCGCTTTCTTTTTCTAATTTGCCTAAAAAGAACAGGTTAATACCAAGATCAGCAATGCGTTTGCGTAAAATAGGGGAGTCTCGCCCAGAAAGTACGGCAACCTGTATGCCATTTTCCATTAACATACGAATGCCTAAACCATCACGAACGTGGAAACTTTTAAAGGCTTCACCGTTGGCATCATAGTGGAGTAAACCGTCTGTGAGTACGCCGTCCACATCGGTGATCACGAGTTTGATATTTTGTAATTGTTCGTTTGAAATCATAGTATTAGCTCGAAAATTCAATTAAACCTACCACGTTTTTAGCGTCATCTAACACAATTAATGAATGAATTTTGTGTTCTTTCATCACATTTTCTGCTTCCGCTAAATAGCAATTGGCATTGATGGTTTTAGGTTGTGAGGTCATCAGTTCTTGTGCGGTTTTACTTAAGGCTTCCGCACCATTGCGTGTGAGCGTTCGGCGAATATCACCATCGGTAATAATGCCTTTTAATTCATTGCCTTGCATTACAATTGCCACCCCCATACGTCCTTCATTCATAATGCTTAAACAATCGGTAAATGAGGTGGAAAGCTGTGCAATAGGTAATTTAGTTTGCATCTGATCTTTCACTCGGGATAACAAGCGTTTACCTAAACTTCCTCCCGGATGATATTTGGCAAAATCTTCAGGTTGGAAGTTTCTTGCGGTAATTAATGCAACGGCAAGGGCATCACTCAAGGCGAGTGTAACCAAGGCAGAAGTGGTCGGTGCAAGATTATTCGGGCAAACCTCACGCTCCACCGTAATATCTAGCACATAGTCTGCGTGTTTTGCCAAGGTGGATTGTTTATTGCTGGTTAATGCAATGATTTTATTACCAAAATTTTTTAAACTTGGAATAAGTTTATTTACATCATCGGTTTCACCGCTGTAGGAAATTAGCATTACAATATCAATGGGCTTGAGCATACCTAAATCGCCGTGAAAGGCTTCTGTGGGGTGAAGGAAAAAACTGGGCGTCCCTGTGGAAGCAAAGGTTGCTACCATTTTTTTGCCGATCAGCCCTGACTTACCAATTCCACCGACAACTAAGCGCCCTTCGCAATTTAGAATTAATTCTACCACTTGGTTGAATTGCTCATCTAAACGCTGGCTTAGCTGTAGTAAGGCCTTTTGTTCCACCGCGAGGGTGTCTTGTGCGATTTTAAGATAATCCATTGTTGCCTCTTTCATATTAAGCAAAAGTGCGGTTATTTTAGCGCAAGTTTTTTATGAACTCTAGCAAGATATTTTATTGTGCTTTTCTTGCATTTCCTTGATATTGCGCTATACTCTTGCTCCGAGTTAGCCAAACAATCGCTGGTTTATTGAAGCCCTAAACCGTTTATAACGACCTAGTGGGACAAATAGACGAGAGGAAAGTCCGGGCTACATAGGGCAGAGTGCCAGATAACGTCTGGGAGGCGAAAGCCTACGACAAGTGCAGCAGAGAGCAGACCGCCGATGGCTTTTTAGCACAGGTAAGGGTGAAAGGGTGCGGTAAGAGCGCACCGTGTGAGTGGTAACATTTCACAGCAGGGTAAACTCCACTCGTAGCAAGACCAAATAGGAACTCAATGGGTGGCCCGCTCAGAGTTCGGGTAGGTTGCTTGAGCGTTTGTGTGAATAAACGCCTAGATGAATGATTGTTCAACGACAGAACCCGGCTTATCGACTAACTCAAAGAATAAAATAGCCTCCATTTTTGGAGGCTTTATCTTATCTTAAAAGTGCGGTCTATTTTTTCAATAAATCTTTTAACCCTTCTTTCATTGCCGACATTTGGTGTTCATAAGCCGCTTTACTTTCCCGTTCATCAATCATATAAGTGATGGTTTCAGAAAGCGTCATTTTCATTTTCTTAGCATATCTTGATAGCCTTAACCATACAGAATATTCTAAATCAATTGATTTTTTCTTGGTGGTTTGCTTTTCCGCATTGAAAAAACGTTTACGCCGCGCGCGAATCGCTTGATCTAATTTCACGACTAAATTAGGTGAAAGATGCATTTTCACCCATTCTTCTATTTGTACAGCATTATTTTGCACAGCGATCAAACGGCGTACCATTTCTTGCTGTAAACTACGCTCTTCATAGCGTGTAATTTGCTCCCCTTCACGGGCTTTTTTGGTTAAATAGAGCCATTTCCAGTGCGCTTCTTGATTTTCTAGCTTTTGGTATTTCATCGTATTTCCTCAAGTCCGTTACGGGGTAACTCTATAAGTTTACGCTGTTCTGATTTTTTTCGCTAGTAAATTTTATTCATTTGCCTCTATTAATGGGATTTGTTTTGTTAAATAGGTCAGCTCATTATCCTTTACAATCTATGTTATTTATTGCAAAATGCGATGAATTATCAAGGAGAATCATATGTCTGATTACATTTCTAGAGCGGAGTTTGAGCGATTTACTCGTTATAATGAGGAAGCTATCTCTCTCTGTTTAACCGAGTGTTAGGGTTAGATCTCGTTTTACGAGGAATCGTTTTACCATTATCTACTACTGAACAAAATTCTACGCAAGTTATACAGGATATTGTTCAGTTATTAGAAAATGTAAAGAATCAAATGATTACTTCTGATAGCATTGCACCTGAACATCAAAAAGATATTTTTGCAAGCACGAATGAAATGATAAAGATGTTGCAGGATAGACTTCATAAAATGGAGGAATAAGGCAATGAAAAAGAATTATGAGTTATCATCAGTTATTGGTACTGTTGTTACTACTTATGCCTCAACTTATACTGAATTGAAAGGCAGACAGGAGGAGCTTGTCTCTATTGAGGGAAAAATAAGTGAAATAAAAGAAGATATTGGAGAACTCAAAGCAAACTTCAAAATAATGGAAAAAACATTAATTGAAATTAATAATAAACTTGATAAAGTTGTTGAATAGCGTAAGTGGTATAAGGCAGCTGCGGGTTTTGTCATTGCAGCATCAACAGCAATTATTGCATTTATTGTTTTTCTCATTTCATATTCAAGTGAGATAACTGCGATCAAAGAGCTTCTTACTCAAGTTATTCAAAAATCCGCCTAATAATTCTTATTGAGATTTTTCTCGTTTATTTAAATTTAGTCGCTACTTGTGGGATATTCAAGCTTAGCAGATTATGCGATAATCCACTTTTTCAACCATTACCTAAAGAGAGCCACATACTTTGCCTGCGTTATTTAATCAAGTTTTATCTTGGCAGAATTTGCGTCCTGAATTAGCCGGACGAGCAGATTTTTCACAATCTATTGATTTTTTTGATTTACAATCTCGCGCTCGTGCTAGCATTGCGCAATTCTTACAAAATTCTGACCGCACTTTGCTCGTGTTAAAAGCCGATCAGCAAGGGGAATATGCGGTATTACTGGAAAAATACATCAGTAAGTTCCAACCACAACATTTGCCGTTGCAAGGTGTGCGTTATCATATTGAACAAGGTTCTGAGCAACTATTGCCTACTATCACCTTACAAAATGCGACTAGCTTGGAAGATAATTTTGCAGCAAAAAAACAAGTGGCAAGTGCGATCTATTATGATCACCAGCGATTATTTGGTAATGTACGAGAAAACGCACAACAGATTGATTTACAAAGTGGCTTGGTCCATCAACTCAATGGTGGGGTACTGATTTTAAGCGTAGAGCCTTTATTAACACAAGTAGGCTTATGGGAACGATTAAAACAGCTTTTGAGCGAACAGCATTTTCATTGGCAGTCTTTACACCCTTATAAACCATTGCCTTGTGAGATTCCAAGTTACGATCTGGCATTAAAAGTGATTTTATTGGGCGATCGCACGCAACTCGCTTTATTAGAAGAATTAGACGAAAATCTTTACCAACTTGCCGATTATGGCGAAATTGAAAGCTATTTTTCTCTTGATGATGAGCAAACACAGCGGCAATGGCAAAATTATGTGCAGTCTTATGCCAAACAGCTTGGCATACAGCTTAGCATTGAGGGAATAAATAGGTTATATCAGCTTTTAGTGCGAGAAAGTGAAGATCGCCATTGTATTAATATTTCACCGTTAAAGCTAAAAGAAATGCTGAGCAACACCCGAACCTTAGCACAATCCGATGAATTAAGTGCGGTGCAATTTGAGCAATATTTTCAAGCAAAACAGCAGCAACAAGGCTTTTTACAACAGCAAACCTATGCCGATATTCTGCGCGAACAAATTTATGTTGCCACTCAAGGTGAGGCAGTCGGGCAAATTAATGGGCTTTCGGTGATTGAGTATCCCGGTAGCCCAATATCCTTTGGTGAACCTTCACGGATTAGCTGTATTGTTCAGCTTGGTGAGGGAGAAGTGATTGATGTTGAACGTAAAAATGAGCTGGCAGGCAATATTCATAGTAAAGGCACAATGATTGCTGAAGTCTGTTTAGCGAATATTTTGGATTTACCGACTCAACTGCCGTTTTCTGCCTCTATCGTTTTTGAGCAATCTTATAGTGAAATTGATGGCGACAGTGCATCGCTTGCCTGTTTCTGTGTGTTAGCCAGTGCCTTAGCATTGCAACCGTTACCTCAGTCCATCGCAATTACAGGGGCGATTGACCAGTTTGGACTTGTTCATTCTGTCGGTGGAGTAAATCAAAAAATTGAAGGCTTTTTTGCCATTTGTGAAAAACGAGGGCTAACGGGGAATCAAGGCGTGATTGTGCCTTCTGCAGTGTTAAATCAGCTGAGTTTATCGGAACAGGTAATCAATGCGGTGAAAAATCAGCAATTTTCAATTTGGGCGGTTGATGATGTTTTTCAAGCCTGTGAGATTTTGTTTAAACGCCATTTATTAGCCGAGGAAGATAGCACGTATAATGAACAAAATCAGCCACTCAGTGAGCTTATTAATCAACGTTTAAACGCCCATTCTGAGCAACAAAAAAGTGGTTTTTGGTATTGGTTATTGGGGAGAAAAAATTAACATTTTTTACACCGCACTTTTCTACCAAACCAGAGCAAAAAACTGAGGAAGAATTAAGTCTCGTTAAAAGAGCGGTGAGATTTTTCCAATTTTTTAGGCGAGCAGCAATGTTCGCCTTTTTCTTTATTAAAATTCACTTATTTACCCACTGATCGGACAAGTTTAGCGAACAAGTGTTAGCTGTATCTATTTCATCGAAAGCCTGATAGAATAGCTGCCGAATTGATACATTCAGTATCATCACATATTAGAGGACATAAAAATGACAAACACTTGTACACCAAATAAAAAAAGTAGCTACAACTATGAAGATTTATTGGCATCAGGGCGTGGTGAATTATTTGGCGAACAAGGCCCACAGCTCCCAGCCCCAACAATGTTAATGATGGATCGCATTGTAGAAATGAATGAAACAGGGGGAACCTTTGGTAAGGGATATATTGAAGCAGAACTAGATATTCACCCTGAGTTGCCTTTCTTTGCTTGCCATTTTATTGGTGATCCAGTAATGCCGGGCTGTTTAGGGTTAGATGCCATGTGGCAGCTTGTTGGTTTCTATCTTGGTTGGATTGGTGGCAAAGGTAAAGGCAGAGCCTTAGGTGTTGGTGAAGTGAAATTTACAGGACAAATTTTACCAACGGCGAAAAAAGTGATTTACCGCATTAATATGAAGCGTGTGGTAAACCGTAAGCTAGTGATGGGATTAGCTGATGGTGAAGTCGAAGTCGATGGCAGAGTGATTTATACAGCAACAGATCTAAAAGTAGGTTTATTCCAAGATACTTCCGCCTTCTAGATAAATGACTTAATTTTCCCTATTGGCTCAAATGTTACCCCTTTTCCCATTTGAGCCTTTTTTATTCTATGTCATCAACAATATCAGCAAAATTTGCTTGCAAAATCTCGGCTAAATGCTGAGGAGACAGTTCCACACTTAACCCTCGCTTTCCACCTGATACGTAGATATGCTCAAAATTTAGCGCAGATTGTGCAATCACTGTTTTCACTTTTCTTTTTTGCCCTAGCGGACTAATGCCTCCGACTAAATACCCCGAGCTTTTTTGGGCTGCCTCTTTATCTGCCATTTCCACTTTTTTCACGCCGATAGCTTTTGCTGCTTTCTTCAAATTCAGCTTATTTGCCGTAGGAAGCACAAAACAAGCGAGTTTTTTCTGATCGCCATTTTCAGCCACAAGTAAAGTTTTGAAAGATTGTTCGGGCGGAATGCCTAATTTTTCTGCAGCTTCATCACCAAAATGGAGGTTGTTTGGGTCGTGATCATAACTATGCAACACAAAAGGGATTTTATGCTTTTTTAATAAATCAATGGCTGGTGTCATTTTCTTTTCCTATCAGAATTCGGTAAAATGCAGGGCTTATTTTACGCCGATTATTAAAATTAAGGGAGAAAAAATGTTAAAGATCGCCATTGCCGCAGAATTTGAATTAGCCGAAAAACTGGCTGAATGTTTAGAACAAAGCCAGCTTGAAATTGACCACTTATCCGTCGTGGAAATTTTTCCATTTAATGAAGAACAGGGGATTCGTTTTAACAATAAAGCGGTGGTGCAAATAGTGCCAGATGAGGTGGATTGGACAACTTTCAATTATGTCTTGTTCGCAGGCGAAGTGTCAGCGGCAAGCCATTTAGCAAAAGCAGCAGATGCAGGCTGCGTGGTGATAGATTTGTTTGGGATTTGCGCCAGTTTACCTGATGTTCCGCTTGTTCTTCCTACCGTAAATGATCAGCAAGTTATGGAATTACGTCAGCGCAATATTGTTGCTTTACCTAATCCACAAGTAACCCAAAGCCTCTTGCCACTTGCTGATTTATTGCAACAATATCCACTAAAACAGGTACTTATTACATCATTATTACCTGCTTCCTATATGGGAGATGAAAAAGTGGCACAGCTTGCCGGACAAACCGCACAACTATTAAATGGTATCCCTTTAGATGAAAATGTTCAGCGCCTAGCCTTTGATGTTTTCCCTGTAAAAAGTGCGAATTTGAGCGCGCAAGTGCAGAAAATTTTCCCACAGCTTGATAATGTAGTGTTCCACCAAATTCAAGTTCCTGTGTTTTACGGTCTTGCCCAACAAGTCAGCGCCTTTTTTGATTATGATGTGGCAAGTGAAGCCGTAGCAGAAATGTGGCAACAAAATAGCTTGATTGAATATCACCCAGAAAGCCAAATTACCCCTGTAATTAATGGCGAAAATGAAAACGGTGAAAGCGAAGTCAAACTGCACATCAGCAACCTTAATCAGCGAGAAAGTGCGGTGGAAAATGGCATCGAATTTTGGTCAGTGGCAGACGAACAACGCTTTAACCTCGCCTTAATGGCAGTGAAATTAGCCGAATTGGTATACCAATCGGGTTATTGATTTGCTTTTAAAGAGTTCAAAAAGAAAGAGTTCAAAAAGAGAGTGCGGTGAAAAAATTTACGTTTTTTCTACCGCGCTTTCTTTTTTTGCTCCCTTCACTTGCACTTGATTTTACAATAATACGCTGCTAGCTCGTATTCACCCTTTCATAGGGAGTACTATCTTGCTTTAAAATTGAAGTGACTATATTTTTACAGAACCTCAATTACTTGATTAATATGAGATTTAAACTGTTGTAAATCCAAAGGTGAAAAATTATCAGCAGTATATTGAGGCAAGATTTCCATTGTTTCTTTTACTAATTTTTCAGTCTGATGGATATTTAATTCAGCCGAATTAGCAAATTTAATTTGCTCTATTTTGTGATCATTATGATTATACCAATCTTTAATTGTAATTTTATCTTTTTGTAGTAAAGATTGAATAATGAGATCATTATTATTTTTACTAAAATAAAGATCTGATATATCTTCAATATCTGTAAATATTAAGTTATCAATATCATAGTCTCGATTAGAATAATTACTATCTTCAAAAATTGTGTCTTGTCCATGACCTTTGCTGAGTAGATAAGTATCCGCACCAAAACCACCTTTTAGAATATCATTGCCTTGACCTCCAATTAAGGTGTCGTCCCCCTGAACAGCATTAATAATATCATCGCCATCACCACCAAAAATAGTTGTGCTACCTTGCCAGTCGTTAATAATATCGTTATTCTCTGTACCATATAGCTTCATAATACTATTATTTTTTAATTCATCTCTAGTCAATGCTTGATCTGCAAAAGTAAAGCGATCTATTTGATAATCCTCATGTGCATAAAATTTATTTATTCTTATGCTATCATTTTCAGAATAACCAAATAAAATTAAATCGTTACTTTCTCTGCTAAATTTTACTTCATCAAAATTAACGTCAATAAATTGAAGGGTGTCAATATCATGTTCTCGATTAGAATAATTACCATCTTCGAAAATGGTATCTTGTCCATGACCTTTACTAAATAGGTAAGTGTCTGCGCCAAAATTACCCCTTAAAATATCATTACCTTTTTCACCAATAAGAATAGAATTACCTTGCCAATCAATAATTTCATCATCTCCGTTAGTTCCATAAAGACGCATAACATTTCCATTCTTCAATTCATCTCTAGTTACTATTTTATCTGCAAAAATGAAACGATCTATTTGATAATCCTCATGTGCATAAAATTTGTTTATTCTAATGCTATCATTTTCAGAATAACCAAATAAAATCAAATCGTTACTTTCTCGGCTAAATTTTACGTCATCAAAATTAACATCAATAAACTGAAGAGTATCAATATCATGTTCTCGGTTAGAGTAATTACTATCTTCAAAAATAGTATCTTGCCCATGACCTTTACTAAATAGGTAAGTGTCTGCACCAAAACCACCTTTTAGAATATCATTGCCTTGACCTCCAATTAAGGTGTCGTCCCCCTGAACAGCATTAATAATATCATCGCCATCACCACCAAAAATAGTTGTGCTACCTTGCCAGTCGTTAATAATGTCGTTATTCTCTGTACCATATAGCTTCATAATACTATTATTTTTTAATTCATCTCTAGTCAATGCTTGATCTGCAAAAGTAAAGCGATCTATTTGATAATCCTCATGTGCATAAAATTTATTTATTCTTATGCTATCATTTTCAGAATAACCAAATAAAATTAAATCGTTACTTTCTCTGCTAAATTTTACTTCATCAAAATTAACGTCAATAAACTGAAGGGTGTCAATATCATGTTCTCGGTTAGAATAATTACCATCTTCGAAAATGGTATCTTGTCCATGACCTTTACTAAATAGGTAAGTGTCTGCGCCAAAATTACCCCTTAAAATATCATTACCTTTTTCACCAATAAGAATAGAATTACCTTGCCAATCAATAATTTCATCATCTCCGTTAGTTCCATAAAGACGCATAACATTTCCATTCTTCAATTCATCTCTGGTTACTATTTTATCTGCAAAAATAAAACGATCTATTTGATAATCCTCATGTACATAAAATTTGTTTATTCTAATGCTATCATTTTCAGAATAACCAAATAAAATCAAATCGTTACTTTCTCGGCTAAATTTTACTTCATCAAAATTAACATCAATAAACTGAAGGGTATCAATATCATGTTCTCGGTTAGAGTAATTACTATCTTCAAAAATAGTATCTTGCCCATGACCTTTACTAAATAGGTAAGTGTCCGCACCAAAACCACCTTTTAGAATATCATTGCCTTGACCTCCAATTAAGGTGTCGTCCCCCTGAACAGCATTAATAATATCATCGCCATCACCACCAAAAATAGTTGTGCTACCTTGCCAGTCGTTAATAATATCGTTATTCTCTGTACCATATAGCTTCATAATACTATTATTTTTTAATTCATCTCTAGTCAATGCTTGATCTGCAAAAGTAAAGCGATCTATTTGATAATCCTCATGTACATAAAATTTATTTATTCTTATGCTATCTTTCTCGGCTAAATTTTACTTCATCAAAATTAACATCAATAAACTGAAGGGTGTCAATATCATGTTCTCGGTTAGAGTAATTACTATCTTCAAAAATAGTATCTTGCCCATGACCTTTACTAAATAGGTAAGTGTCCGCACCAAAACCACCTTTTAGAATATCATTTCCTTGACCTCCAATTAAGGTATCATCACCTAGGTTAGCTCTAATTATATCATTGCCGTTTCCTGTATAAATTAATTCTTTTTCGTTTGTTGATTCAATTACATTATCGCTATCATCACCCTCTATAATATGATGATTTATCACAGATTTTAATATAGGGTTGTTTTCAGCCAACTGTGTTAAATTTGTTTTTATTAATGCTTCAAACTCTTGATTATAGATAGCTAAGTTTTGGTAGGTTTTTAATAAATGGATTAGCTTTTCCATATCATACTCTACAAAAGTTTTTTCTATTTTAGTGTTGATTTTACTCCAATCAAATTCTAATTCTCCTTTTTCATTAATATTAAAAGAAGTTATTGTAAAAATCTCCTTATAGATAGATTGTGAATCTATTTGTGCTGCAACATAATCAGCAAATTTATCAAACTCTTCCTCTAATAGCTTTGCAGCATCTCGTGTTGGATTACTATTGCGTCCTTGCTGTAAGAATGGTTGTCCTGTTAAATTTTCTAATGTGGCAACTTTTCTTGCATCAATATAGCTTCCTCTACTGTCTTTAGTAACACTTGTGGTTTCTGTCCATTCAAAAATTAGATTGTTAATCAACTGCTTTTTATCTGCTATTGATGAATTAATATATTCTTCAATAACATAAATTAAATGATGATTTTTTACCATTGCTTGATGCAAATTTAATACGTTTCCAAATGAAATTACATTGGGCATTGCTTTAATTTCATCACTTATTTCAATGTTTTCTTTAAAATAGCTTTTACTATTATCTGTATCAAACCAAATGTCAGCAACTTCGGTTATACGTCCATCTTGCCAAATAATTTGTGAACGTTGTTTATGATCATTATTATTTTCATCTTGATAATCACTGTTTTGGAAATGAAGTTCGATTTTTTTAATGCCTGTGTCGGCTAAATTTATTAACTCATCTTCTTCAGAGATTCCATTTTGATTCTTATCAATCCATATTTTTAATATGGTCCAGGTCTCATCATTTTCATCAAAAATCTGATCTTGATTACTATCTAATTCTGCTAGGGCTTCAAAGCCGTGTTTTGCCTTATTCCCATTTTGTAAGGTTGTGTGATTACCAAATAACTCTTCACCCGAATCAATAACATCATTATTATTACGATCCCATACTAATAATGCATCATTTTGATCAACCCATGCTGTATTTTCAGCAAAGCCATTATTATCTAAATCAAAAAAAATATTTTTATCTTTAGAAATTGTTTTAATACCATCACCATTCATATCAATAATTAATGGATCAATGTTTACACCCTCTGCTCCTCCCGTATTAGGTTTATCTGGTGGTGGAGCTAAAGGACCGAGTGGTATAGCTGGTGGGACTATACAACCATTTGCATCTCTATGATTTAAACTATCATGGATAGAAACTGCAATGCCACTTACAGTAAAAACAGCGGCGGCTACAGCCATTCCCGGAGAGGCAGCTAAAACTCCAACCGCCCCGGCTAAGCCAGCTAAAAGCGTAAATAAATCATTGGCTGTAATTTGTTTATTAACCCCTATATTGACGGCTGCACTGAATGCTGAAATTCCACCACCAGCAACTCCAAATTTATAAAATGGAAATCCGCTAAGAAAACTAGCAGTAGTTGTTGTTGCAGAAGATATTCCATTCCAAACAGTATTATTAGAGCTACAAGGTTTTGAGCTGCTAGATGTATCTAATATCCCATCAATTATTCCTGCTCCTGCAGTAAAATGTGTAATTAATAAATTTTTTCCATTCATAATTTAACCCTCATCTGAATCATAAATTGTTTTTTTGTGTTTTTTAGTTACTAAATATTCTAAACAAGCGGATTGTAAATAAACTACAATGACTAAAAGCGGTACAGCCCACATTGCAAGTGTTGCTTTATATTTTAATGCTTTCTTTTCTTCTTCAATTAGACTATCGCTTATGTTAGAAAAGCATTTTTCTTTTATGCAAAAAGAGAGTATTTCATTTCTCCCATGTATGTTGATAAACTTTATTTCTGAAAGTGTATATTCTCCATTTTCTAATAATCCACAATATTTATGATAGCATTTATTGTTTAGTTGTCTAATAGTCGTGTGGTTATTAAGTCTTCCATTCATTATATAATTCTGGATTTTAATGTTAATATTTTTATAAGTATGTATCTCAATATTGAATCGATCAAATAATATTGGCAAAGAGAAATAAGACATTCCTATTGAATAAAATAAAATTAGTACCCAATGTGCAGGGTGAATAGTTTTATAAACGTGTACTAAAATTTTTTTAAAAAACATAATAACCAGAGCAATAACTGTAAAAAAATCTTTTATTATCATAATTTAATCTCTTATAACTTATGTTATTATATCAATGTCGGGTACAAATTTTGCAATTAATAAGTCTTTACCATTCATAATTTATTCCTCTTTTGATTTCTTTTTTCTAGAGAAAATTTTTTCCATTTTAATTTGAAATAAGGCGCCTAAAATAACTGCTAATATTTCTAATATTCCCCATTTTGCTTATCTAGCTATTCTTAACTTTCTATTTTCAATAAATTCATTATTTATATTATAAAAGCATTCTCCATTTTTAGGCATGGGCTGTATATATTTTATCCTCTTGAGGATATGTCAATAAAAGTTATATTTGATAATTCATACCTTCCGATTTTATATATAAGCCATAGTATGTTTTGTAACAGTCATTATTTATCTGTCTAATTGTAGTGTGGTTATTTAATCTTCCATTTATCTTATAATTTTTTATAATTATATCTATGTTTTGGTAAGATTTATAGGTTATATTAAAATTATTAAATAATAAAATAGGTAGAGAGGAATAAAGCATTATCACAGAAACAATAATTATAAACACCTTGTGAATTAAGGTTAGCTCATTGCAAACATATACAAAAACCTTTTTGAAGAATAAGGCGATCTGATAGGGGATTATAAAAAATATTTTACCATATATAATATTATCCCTTTAAATTATTATTAATCGAAACCATAAATTGTTTCTTATGTTAGAAAGAACACTTTTTCTTTATAAAAAATAAAATATTTTATTCCTTTCATGTATGTTGACAGACTTATTTCTGAAAGTGTATATTCTCCATTCATTATATAATTATGAATGTTAACGTTAATATCTTTATAAGTGTATATTGCTAACAGATTTTTTACGTCTTTCATTACGTATCCCAACTAGACTTTCTATATAAGATATGATTATTAGACATAATGCTACCCAAGCAGCTAATTTGGCTTCATATCTTAAGTTTGCTTTTTTTCTCTCAATATCTATATTCAAGAAGCACTGTTGATTTGTGCAAAAAGAAAATATTTCTTCCTTTCCCTGTATGGTGATAAACTTTATCTCTGATAATTTATATTCTCCGTTTTTTAATAAACCACAATGTTTATAATAACATTTATTATTTATTTGCTGAATTGTTTTGTACTTGTTTAGTCTTCCATTCATTCTATAATCTTGAACGATAACATCAACGTTTTTATAGGTTTGATACTCTATTGTAAATTTATCAAATAACACAGGCCATGCTTGATAGAATAGTATAAAATATAACAATATCACCATTTTGTGACCAGGGCAAATAGTTGTATAAATATGTATCAAGGCTTTTTTTAAAAGCAAAATTATCTGATTGATAGCTGTAAAAAAACGTTTTATCATCAAAATTTAACCTCTCCAAAAAGCTATTAATATGCTGTCTTACAAGTAAAATATGTTCAATAAAAACCACGTTATCATCATAAGATAAATTAATGAAAAAACAACCTTAAAATAGTGATGGCGATCACAATTCTTAAAAGACAGCAACCTTTAAATTATCAAATATGGAGTATCTTATGAAAACTGGGTGATGTGCAAAATATAGAAATTCTGCGCTGTAAAGCTGAGAAGAGTAGAATAGAAAGGTGTGATAGGGAAAAAATAAACTTCCGAACTATTGTATTTTCATCAAAAAAATTTGCGAAAACCTATCGCGAAATCGTTTGCTTTCTGCTAGAATTGGCAGGAAAAACACCCTTCTTTAAGTTGCGTTTTTCATCTTTTTTATCAACTAAATCGGATTAAAAAATGGAAAATCAGTCTTTTCTACAAAAACTTTTTAAATTAAATCAAAAAAATACCACCGCAAGAACAGAGATCATCGCAGGGATCACCACCTTTTTCACGATGGTTTATATTGTTTTTGTTAATCCTTCTGTGCTTGGTGATGCGGGGATGGATAAGCAAGTGGTCTTCGTTACAACCTGTTTAATCGCCGCATTTGGTACGATTGCAATGGGATTATTTAGCAATCTGCCTATCGCACTTGCACCAGCAATGGGATTGAATGCCTTTTTTGCTTATGTCGTAGTAGGGAAATTAGGGTATTCTTGGGAAGTGGGAATGGGGGCGATCTTTTGGGGTTCCGTTGGGTTGTTTATCTTAACCTTATTCCAAATTCGCTATTGGTTAATGGCATCTATTCCTTTGAGTTTACGCGTTGGAATTGGTGCTGGGATTGGCTTTTTTATTTCGCTCATTGGCTTTAAAAATATGGGGTTAGTTGTCGCAAATCCAGCAACCTTAGTGGCATTGGGCGAGTTACATAATCCACAAGTATTAATGGGCATTTTAGGCTTCTTTATCATTGTGGTATTAGCCGCGCGTAATATTTATTCAGGTGTACTCATTTCAATTGCTGTGGTTACCACGTTAGCATTAATTTTCGATGAAAGTGTCGTCTTTCACGGGGTTATTTCAATGCCACCGAGTCTTGCACCAGTCGTAGGCAAAGTGGATATTATGGGCGCATTAGATACGGCTTTACTTGGCATCATTTTCTCTTTCTTATTGGTGAATTTATTCGATTCTTCAGGCACGTTACTCGGTGTAACGGACAAAGCGGGCATCAGCGATGAAAAAGGGCGCTTTCCAAAAATGAAACAAGCGCTTTATGTGGATAGCGTGAGTGCGGTTGCTGGCTCGTACATCGGTACGTCTGCCATTAGTACCTATATTGAAAGTGGTGCGGGCGTTTCCGTAGGGGGACGTACAGGAATGACAGCCGTTGTGGTTGGTGTGCTGTTCTTATTAACCATTTTCTTCTCACCATTAGCCAGTGTTGTGCCAGCTTATGCGACAGCAGGCGCGTTAGTCTATGTAGGAATTTTAATGGCTTCAAGCTTAATTCGTGTTCAATGGGAAGATTTAACAGAAGCCACACCAGCCTTTATCACCGCAGCAATGATGCCATTTACTTATTCCATTACAGAAGGCATTGCCTTTGGCTTTATTAGCTACTGTGTGATGAAAGTGTGTACTGGGCGTTGGAAAGAAGTGAATGCACCTGTATTCGTGGTGTCATTACTCTTTATTGCCAAATTTGTTTGGGTTGGCTAAATCTTTTTACTAGGGCGAGAAATTCGCCCTAATTTTTTACCGCACTTTTATTATTTTAGATTTGTCTTAAAAACAGGTAAAATATTGTCTATTTTCTGCCGCACTTTAATCCATTACTGTCATCCTGAAGTTTATCGCACTATGCCAAAAACAAGAAAAATCATTCATATAGATATGGATTGCTTTTATGCTTCCATTGAATTACGGGATAAACCGCATCTTAAAAACCTGCCTGTGGCGGTAGGCGGATCGGCAGAGCAACGTGGTGTACTTAGCACCTGTAATTATGAAGCAAGGAAATTTGGGTTACACAGTGCAATGCCAACGGCACAAGCCTTGAAGCGTTGCCCAAATTTAATTTTATTACCCGTAAATATGCCGTTATATAAACAGGTATCACAACAAATTCAGCAAATATTTCATCGTTATACGCATTTGGTTGAACCCTTATCTTTAGATGAAGCCTATTTAGATGTAACAGATTGTGAACAATGCTCTGGATCGGCAACGTGGATTGCGCAAGAAATTCGTCAAGCCATTTTTGCCGAAACAGGATTAACGGCTTCAGCAGGTATCGCCCCATTAAAATTTTTAGCCAAAATTGCATCTGATAAAAATAAACCGAATGGACAATTTGTCATCGAACCGAATGATGTAGAGGAATTTGTACGCAACCTTCCGCTCAGTGCCATTCCGGGAGTAGGAAAGGTAACCACACAACGCTTATTGGAAATGGGCTTAAAAACCTGTGCTGATGTACAGCAAGTTGAGCCGCATTTATTACTCAATCAATTAGGCAAGAGCGGACAGCGTATTTGGCATTTTAGCCACGCTATTGATGAAAGGGAAGTCCAGCCCGAGCGATTGCGGAAATCCGTCGGGGTAGAAACCACATTGTTGAAAAATATAACGGAACTAGAACAAGGGGAAGCCGTGCTAAGTCAATTGTATGAGCAATTAGTCAGCCGTGTACAACGTGCTTGTCCTCATTTACCTGTGCAAAAATTGCGTAAAATTGGTGTAAAGTTAAAATTTGATGATTTTCAAATCACTACCTTAGAGAAAAGTGCGGTGGATTTTAATCAAGAAAATTTCCGTAGATTATTGGCACAAATTTGGCAACGCCGTCAGGATAAATCCATTCGATTAATTGGTCTGCACGTTCATTTACCGGAACAACAAGAAGAAAAACAGATGAGTTTGTGGGAAAACTGAACCGTTAAATCTTGAAATTACAAAATTTATAATTATATTGGTTACTCCTTTAATCATTTATTGGATAATCAATCACATACTTACAATGAGGAACTTTCTATGATGCGAATTTTACTTTTTTTAGCCACCAATATGGCCGTGCTAATTGTCTTTAATATTATTTTGAGCCTAACGGGTATCCGTGCGCAAGATGCTAGCGGATTATTAATTATGGCAGCGCTATTCGGTTTCAGTGGCTCATTGATTTCCTTATTTTTATCTAAAACAATGGCATTAAGATCAGTGAATGGGCAGGTGATTGAACAGCCACGCACGGAGCAAGAACGCTGGTTATTGAATACCGTTTCTATTCAAGCACGTGATGTGAATATCCCGATGCCAACGGTAGCGATTTATCATTCTGCTGATGTCAATGCCTTTGCCACCGGTGCAAGCAAAAACAATTCGTTGGTTGCCGTAAGTACAGGATTGCTCAATGCAATGAGCAAAGATGAAGCAGAAGCAGTGCTAGCCCACGAAATCAGCCATATTCAAAATGGCGATATGGTCACAATGACCTTGTTGCAAGGAGTGTTAAATACGTTTGTGATTTTTATTTCTCGCCTTATTGCCAATGTGGTGGCGAGCAATCGTAACGACAACGGTGAAAGCAGCAGTGGTATTTATTTCTTAGTTTCAATGGTGCTAGAAGTGGTATTCGGCTTCTTGGCAAGTATGATCGCAATGTGGTTTTCTCGTTACCGTGAATATCGTGCAGATGCAGGTTCAGCTCATTTAGTCGGAAAACAAAAAATGATTGCTGCATTACGCCGCTTACAGCAACTTCACGAGCCACAACAAATGGAAGGGCAATTTGCTGCTTTTGCCATTAATGGTAAAAGAGGTGGATTAGCTTCATTATTTTTAAGCCATCCACCGTTGGAAAAGCGTATTGAGGCACTTCAAAAAAGTGATAGTTTAAAATAAACGCTTTTTTGGGCAGACACATAGCTCTGCCTATACAAAAATTCATTTAATTATAATCAGTTACCATTCATTTATACTGGTGTAGGGGGTCCGCCCTTTAAATTGTTACTATTAGCAAGACGTGTTGAAGCGTTGCAATAAAGAAGTGATGGCTTAAAATAAACGCTTTTTTGGGCAGACACATAGCTCTGCCCCTACGAAAATTCATTTAATTATAATCAGTTATCATTCATTGATACTGGTGTAGGGGCGAACCGATGTGTTCGCCCTTTAAATTGTTACCATTAGCAAGACGTGTTGAAGCGTTGCAATAAAGAAGTGATGGCTTAAAATAAACGCTTTTTTGGGCAGACACATAGCTCTGTCCCTACGAAAATTCATTTAATTATAATCAGTTACCATTCATTTATACTGGTGTAGGGGCGAACCGATGTGTTCGCCCTTTAAAATAATTAATGTAGCTTAGTGATCATCAATGCTAAAATAACGCGTTTTCAAATTTTCAGGCACAGACTTTGTGCCTTATTATTTTTTGGAGTTGTGATGGAGCATCGTTTAGAAGACATTATTGCCATTTTTAATCAATGCTTTGAGCAAGAATATAATACCAAATTGGTCAAAGGGGGCGATGAGCCACTTTATCTGCCCGCCAATGAATATTGTCCTTACAATGCGATTTATTTTGCTCGAGGCTTTTATAGTAGCGCTTTGCACGAAATTTCTCACTGGTTAATTGCTGGCAAAGCACGGCGTAAATTAGAAGATTTTGGTTATTGGTATGAACCCGATGGGCGTTCTGAACAACGTCAGCGTGAGTTCGAGCAAGTGGAGGTGAAACCACAAGCGTTAGAATGGATTTTAGCTACTGCCGCAGGTTTTCGTTATATTGCCAGCAGTGATAATTTAAGCGGTGATCCCGGCGATACACAACCATTTAAACAAGCAGTGTATGAACAAGTAAAAACCTACGCCCAAAAAGGCTTACCGAAACGCGCAGAAACCTTGCGTAAAGCACTTGCCAAATTTTATGGTACACCAGATAACATCAACCTTGATTTATTTGATGTCAGTAGAATTTAAAAATACGGATAGAAATCCGCGAAATTTATACCGCACTTTGTTTACCTTTTATTTCAAAAGTGCGGGGCAAAATTTCGATAAATTTTATACGGAACGTTGAATGTTAGCATTAGAAATCAAAGGATTAACGAAAGAATATAAAAACGGCGTGAAAGCCTTGTATGGCATTGATCTCAGTGTTGAAGCGGGAGATTTTTACGCCTTACTTGGTCATAATGGGGCGGGGAAATCCACCACCATAGGGATTATTTGTTCTTTGGTTAATAAAACCGCTGGCGAAGTGAAGGTGTTTGGTGCAGATTTAGATCATAATCCAAGTCAGCTAAAACAGAATATCGGTTTAGTCCCGCAAGAATTTAATTTTAACCAATTTGAACGGGTGATTGATATTTTAATTAATCAAGCAGGTTATTATGGTATTCCACGTAAAGACGCGTTGGCACGCGCGGAAGTATGGCTGAAAAAGTTAGATTTATGGGATAAACGCGAGCAGCAATCACGCCAACTTTCAGGAGGAATGAAACGCCGTTTAATGATTGCCCGTGCCTTAATGCATCACCCTAAATTACTTATTCTTGACGAACCTACCGCAGGGGTAGATATTGAGCTTCGCCGTACAATGTGGGCGTTCTTACGTGAGTTAAATCAGCAAGGCACAACAATCATCCTTACCACCCATTATTTAGAAGAAGCCGAAATGCTTTGTCGTCATATTGGCATTATTCAGCAAGGACGTTTGGTGGTGAATATGCCAATGAAAGCGTTATTAGCAAAACTAGAAACAGAAACCTTTGTGTTTGATTTAGCCACGCAAGTGGATAAACCAGAGATAATGGGTTACAACGTAACTTGGTTGGATAATAATACGCTTGAAGTCGAGGTGAAAAGAGAGCAGGGCTTAAATCAGTTGTTTTCACAGCTTGATAAGCAAGGCGTACAAGTATTGAGTATGCGTAATAAAGCTAACCGCTTGGAAGAGCTTTTTGTTTCAATGGCACTGAATAAAGGAGTGAAATAATGAGTTTAGCTTGGGTTGCCTTCCAAACCATTTTTATTAAAGAAGTTCGCCGTTTTACCCGAATTTGGGTGCAAACGCTTGTGCCACCGGTGATTACAATGACGTTATATTTTGTGATTTTCGGCCAGCTTATTGGCAATCGTATTGGTGAAATGCACGGTTTTAGCTATATGCAATTTATCGTACCGGGGCTTATTATGATGTCTGCCTTAACCCATTCTTTTGCCAATGTCGCCTCGTCTTTTTATAGCACAAAATTTGCTCGCAATGTGGAAGAGCTGCTGATTTCCCCCACTTCACCACATATTATTATTTTAGGCTATATGGCAGGAGGAATGGCACGTGGATTGAGTGTTGGTATTCTGGTTACCTTAGTTTCGCTATTTTTCGTCCCATTACAGATTTATTCTTGGACAATCATTCTTGCGACCTTATTGCTTACCACAGCAAGCTTTGCATTAGGAGGCTTGATTAATGCCGTTTTCGCTCGATCATTTGACGACATTAGCATTATTCCCACCTTTGTATTAACCCCTTTAACTTATTTAGGTGGTGTATTTTATTCTATCTCCTTACTTCCACCTTTCTGGCAAGTGGTGTCTAAATTTAATCCCATTGTCTATATGATAAGTGGTTTCCGCTACGGTTTTCTCGGCATTCAAGATGTCAGCCTTGTTTACACCTTCAGCGTTTTAGGCATTTTTATCACCGCACTTTACGGCATCGCCTATTCTCTGATCAGTCGCGGGGTAGGATTGCGGAGTTAAAGAGAAAAATGCGGTATTTTAATACCGCACTTCTAGTTATCGAATAATTTCATAACAAGGCTCATAAGCCTCGCCGTCTGGGAGTTTCATTCGATGCTGGGTAATGAAATCTTGCAGCACATTGTCCACTTTCTCCATTAAATCTTTATCGCCTTTGAGCTGAAATTTACCTAATTCCGCAATGCGATCTTGCGTATCAGGCTTAATGTTACCCGCTACAATTCCTGAGAATACACGGCGAAGATTAGCGGTAAGGCTAACTTTGCTTTGGTTCATATGCAAATCTAAATTTGCCATATTTTCGTGAGTGGGGATAAATGGTTGTTGAAATTCAGGATCAATTTTTAATGACCAATTGAACCCATAAGAATCGTTATTTTCATAGCGTAAATGACGAATATCTTCAACAGCTGATTTTATATGACGCGCTACAGCCACCGGATCATCAATGATTATTTTATACAAAGATTGTGTTTCTTTTCCTAAGGTTTCGCCAATAAAACGATCAATCGTAGCAAAATAATCTGCGCTTTCTTTTGGCCCCGTTAAGATTAATGGAATAGATTGCGCTTGATTTTCTGGATTGAGTTTGATGCCAAGAATGTAAAGTAATTCTTCAAATGTTCCCGGCCCACCGGGGAAAATAATAATACCGTGTCCCATACGCACAAAAGCTTCAAGGCGTTTTTCGATGTCCGGCATAATAATTAATTCATTAACGATAGGATTAGGTGGCTCAGACGCGATGATTGAAGGCTCTGTAATGCCGATAAAACGACTATGTTTATAGCGTTGATTTGCATGGCCAATCGCTGCCCCTTTCATTGGGGCTTCCATTACACCCGGTCCGCAGCCTGTGATGATATTTAATTCACGATGCCCCAATTCGAGCCCTACTGCACGGCAATATTGGTATTCAATTTGATTGATGGAATGACCGCCCCAGCACACGACCAAATTAGGTAATTCACCCACGATCAAGGCTTTGGCATTACGCAGAATAGAAAAGACTTGATTGGTGATGTGTACGCTATCTTGGATATCACAAGGATTAATCCGTTGGCTTAGCACATTTACGAAGACAATATCACGCAATACAGCAAAAAGATGATATTGAATATTGCGGATAATATGTTGATCTACAAAGGCACTTTCTGGCGGATTATGTAGCTTCAGGGTGATACCACGCTCTGTCGCCACCAATTCAATATCAAAATCAGGATATTGATTTAATAATTTACGGCTGTCATCGGTTACCGCACCAGAATTTAGCACGGCAAGAGAGCAGTTGCGATACAGTTGATACAGTTCGCTTTTCGCTTGCTTGGTGAGTAATTCCACTTCAAGGTGTGAGAGCTGTTCCATACTCCCTCGTGGATTAACATAATGAATATTTGCCACTGCAACCTCCTATTGTCTGGCTAAGCGTGTATTGTGCGGTACGGCTTCAAAATTCGAGCGGAAGGGATTAATATCCAGCCCACCACGGCGTGTATAACGAGCATAAACTGTGAGTTTTTCTGGCTGAGCAAAGCGCATTAAATCACAATAAATTCGTTCAACGCATTGCTCGTGAAATTCATTATGCTGACGGAATGAAATCAAATAACGTAACAATTTTTCCCGATCAATCTGCTTGCCTACATAATGAATTTGCAAGGATCCCCAGTCAGGTTGTTGGGTGATTAAACAATTTGATTTGAGCAAATGGCTCACTAACTGTTCTTCCACCTGTTTCGCCTCTTGTGTGCAATTTGCTAAATAATTGGGGTTGAATTGGTAATCACGAATTTCAATATCCTGATCATCAATACAGTCACCTTGTAATTCGTCAATAAAAGTGCGGTGGTAATTTTGCAAAGAATTTAACTGTACCTTGACTTGCCCATTCGCACAATTTGCTAGATCTTGCTGTAAGTGTTGTTGCACTTGCTCAGCCGTCTCGAAATGACTTTGATTAAAACTGTTGAGATAAAGTTTAAAACTTTTTGATTCGATTAAATTTTCACTGCGGAAATCAATTTCCACATCAGCAATGGCAACTTGTGGTACACCTTTGGCATTAAGCCAAGAGATTTCATAAGCCGTCCAAATATCAGCTCCAAAAGTAAAAGGTTGATTTTCCACAATCCCAAGCTGTTCACGGTTTAATTGGCGAGGTACTGCTTGTAGTAAAGTGCGGTCATAATTTTGTGCATATTTTGTTTCTTGCCCAAGTTTTAAGGCGTGTAAACTTTCGTGATTGTAATTCATTGTTTTTCCTTGTTTGATTATTTCATATCTTCTAAAGCAAAAACTTCTTTACTTAATATTTCTGTAATTTGCTTTTGCGTTAATCCAGCGTCAATGAGATTTTTTTCTAGCATTGCTAATCTTTGATTAAATCGTTGTTTTGCTTGATGAATTTGATAAGCAATGAAGTCAGCATTGAGATCACTTTCAATACGATAAAATTTAATATTTGAAATGCAAGGATAAAACCAATCAAATTTAGCGGTAAGTTCTTGAATTGCGATAGTTCCGTGAGCTTCACTAATTCCTTCTCTGCCTAAATATACGCTCCCTTGTAAATTATCAAAGCCGTGTTGGTCTAATACATTCCTAATATCATAATACGCATTATTATAGTTATTTCCGTGATAATTCTCTTTAAGGCAATTCGTGTCCATATCAAAAGTGATTAAATAACGGCTCATTGTACAATTCCTGTGGTTATATCATTTTATAAGTAATATATTCTTTTAGTGTGCTTATTGCCAGTGCCAAGAAAGGTTGGATACCAATCGGCACTGATCACATTTAAAATCAAACAAACCAAAGAGCGGTGTTTTTAATGCCCAATTTTGATTACAGCTTGGACAGCGGCGTTGTTGTTCGGCTTGTAAACTTTCGCCACCAATGCGGTATAAATAATAATAGGTTGGAATCCCCGTGTGTTGCTCTATTTCTTGGCATAAGGCATAGCCGTGTTTAGATAAATGACTATGTAGATCGGAAATTTCCGCAAGGGCGTGCTGTTCTAATGCTGTGCCGTTCATTTGTAATTGATCGCAAGCCTGCCAATTTTCTTGCCATTTAATGAGATCTAAACTCAAGTGCGGGGCATTTTTAAAATATTTATATAGTGGGATAGGCAAGTTATCCTCCCCACTGTGTAATGGCGAGCAAGATTGTAAATAAGTGGTATAAAGCACTTGCCAGCTAGGGCGTTTACCTTGATAGGTGAGATCTGAATTTAAATCATCAGCAATAACTTGAAAACTATCAAAATTTATTCCTGCGCGTTGTGCTTTATCTAACGCAGTTTGTACCGCCACATTATTAAATTCGGGTAACAAGCTTTGCTGTTCAGGACAAACGACACGCACTGCAATGCCTTGCTGGTTTTCTAGTTCAGCGTGGAAAAGGGGGATTTCTCGCCCAAGAATTTGCCCATTATAGCGCCATTGTTCAATCACTTGATTAATCAATGGGTAAGCCACATTGTTAGGTTGGGTAAGGGTAAAAAAAGCCTCAATTAAATACATTTTCTGCCTTAATTTATCAAGAAAGCGATTGCGTTTTTTCGCATTTGGCTTTGTGGTATCATAACGCCTTCAGTTTTGCACTAAGGCGAATGCCACATTTTAGGCAGAATGAGATGAGAAAGCAAATTAAGGAAACCACAATGCGTGAACAAACAAAATATCAGTTACAACAATTACAAAAAGCAATGGAAGAATTAGCGCTTTGGCAAGCCGTTCCTCCTGAAGCAGCTGCCTTTGACAGCGTTGAGCCATTTTGTATTGATACAATGAATGCACACGAATGGCTACAATGGGTGTTTATTCCAAGAATGTATGCCGTTATCGAAAGCAGTGAACCATTACCGCATAAAATGGCTATCGTACCTTACATTGAAGAAGCCTTGAAAGAGCAAGATATTATTGCCGTGCAACGCTTAATTGAGCCGTTGAAAGCCATCGAAGAAATTTGTAACGCAGAAAATGACCGCACTTGATATTCTTTACCAAGATGAGTATTTGATCGCGGTGAACAAGCCAGCTGGAATGTTGGTGCATCGTAGTTGGCTTGATCGTCACGAAACCCAATTTGTAATGCAAACCTTGCGCGATCAAATTGGGCAGCACGTTTTTCCTATTCATCGTTTAGATCGCCCAACCTCTGGGGTGTTGCTTTTTGCCTTAAATGCTGAAATAGCCAAATTATTGTGCGAACAATTTGAGCAGAAGCAGGTTGAAAAAAGCTATTTAGCGGTGGTACGCGGTTATCTCAAAGAGCCGGGAAGGATTGATTATCCGCTGAAAGTGCAATTGGATAAAATTGCCGATAAATTTGCTCAGCAAGATAAAGCACCACAAGAGGCTATCACCGATTATGAAGGATTGAAGGTAGTAGAGATGCCTTATGGGGTAGGGCGCTATCAAACGAGTCGTTATTCTTTAGTGAGGTTAATTCCACACACAGGAAGAAAACATCAGTTACGTCGTCACTTAAAGCATATTTTCCACCCCATTTTAGGGGATACTCAATATGGCGATTTACATCAAAATCGCGCTTTAACTGAACATACAGGCGTGCATCGGTTAATGCTACACGCAGAAACACTGGCCTTTATTCACCCCATAACAAAAAATTGGCTAAAAATCACCGCACCTTTAGATGAACAATGGCAACGCTTGTTTGATGCTTTTTCTTGGAATGGAGTAGGGTAATCCTTTAACTAGAACATTCTAAAACATTAAGTGAGCGAACTTGCTAAGAAAAAGGACTAAGAATTTCAAAGTGCGGTGCTTTTTTCATTTGTTTTTTCCTTAAAGCTCTTGTATAATCGCCCGACCCTGTGAATGTGTTGGCTTTCCCACCGCACATTATTTTATCGAGATCACACTCGAAGGGGTGCAGATTGAGATTAATGGTTGTGTTCAATGTTGAACACTGGGTATTAATATTATTTTATTGGTAATTAATTAATGAAAACTTTTGTAGCAAAACCAGAAACAGTTAAACGTGACTGGTATGTAGTAGATGCGACAGGTAAAACGTTAGGTCGTTTAGCGACTGAATTAGCACGTCGTCTTCGTGGTAAACATAAAGCTGAATATACTCCACACGTTGATACAGGTGACTATATCATCGTTATCAATGCGGACAAAGTTGCCGTAACCGGTAAAAAAGAAAGCGATAAAATTTACTACTGGCACACTGGCTATGTAGGTGGTATCAAACAAGCGACATTTAAAGAAATGATTGCTCGCCGTCCTGAAGCAGTGATTGAAATTGCGGTTAAAGGTATGTTGCCAAAAGGTCCATTAGGCCGTGCAATGTATCGTAAGTTAAAAGTGTACGCTGGTCCTAACCACGAACACGCAGCACAACAACCACAAGTTTTAGATATTTAATCACGAGGTGAGAAAAATGGCAGAGAATCAAAACTACGGCACAGGTCGCCGCAAAAGCTCTTCAGCTCGTGTATTTATCAAACCGGGCAGTGGTAAAATTACTATCAACCAACGTGAATTAGACGTATATTTTGGTCGCGAAACTTCTCGTATGATCGTACGTCAGCCATTAGAATTGGTTGAATTAACTGATAAATTAGACCTATACATCACAGTTAAAGGTGGTGGTATTTCAGGTCAAGCGGGTGCAATCCGTCACGGTATCACTCGTGCATTAATTGAATATGATGAAACATTACGTCCAGCATTACGCGCAGCAGGCTTTGTTACTCGTGATGCACGTCGCGTTGAACGTAAAAAAGTGGGTTTACACAAAGCACGTCGTCGCCCACAATACTCAAAACGTTAATCGTTTCTTATTCAAATATTGTTCAAATGGCAAGTTTTCACTTGCCATTTTTCTTTTCTAAATTTATTAAACCAATCATTACAAGAAAATTCAATTTATTATCAATAAGATAGAGTAGTATTGAATAAATTTACTTAGCTATTTCCCTATAATTTATGGTAAAATATTGCCCTTAATTTAAAATGACAGATAAGCAAAAGGTTAGCAGAGGAATAAAATGAGTAGTGCATCAAGTAAACGTTCAATAATGACCCTTTTTTCCAATCAAGAAGATATTTATTGCCATCAGGTTCGCATTGTATTAGCGGAAAAAGGCGTGCCTTATGAAATGGAAGAAATGGCTCTAGGTTCTGTATCTGAAGATTTAATGGAATTAAACCCTTATGGAACATTACCAACCTTGGTAGATCGTGACTTAGTGCTATTTAATTCTCGTATTATTATGGAATACCTTGATGAGCGTTTTCCACATCCGCCATTAATGCCAGTTTATCCTGTATCTCGTGGTAAAAGCCGTTTATTAATGTTAAGAATTGAGCAAGATTGGTATTCTTTACTAAACCAAATTGAGCAAGGCGATGAGTCTGAGAAAGAGCAGGCTACAAAGCAATTAAAAGAAGAATTATTAGCTATTGCACCAATTTTCAATCAAACACCTTATTTTATGAGTGAAGAATTTAGCTTGGTCGATTGCTATATTGCCCCTTTATTATGGCGTATGCAGAAGCTGGGTATTCAATTTACAGGAGCCGGAAGTAAAGCAATCAAAAATTATATGGAACGCGTGTATCAAAGAGATTCTTTCAAGCAATCCGTTGGTGAAGTTGCGCCTAAAAATCTAATGGATGATAAATAAAAGAGAGGAGTTATGGAGCGTAAATTCTCACCGAAACGTCCTTATATCTTAAGAGCTTATTATGATTGGCTTATAGATAATGATTGTACGCCTTATTTGGCGGTTGATGCAACGTATGCAGGGGTAAAAGTACCAGCTGAATACGTCAAAGATGGGCAAATCGTATTAAATATCTCAATGAATGCAACGGGAAACTTGCAATTAACCAATGATTTTGTGCAATTTAATGCGCGTTTTCAAGGCATACCGCAAGAAATTTTTATTCCTATGGGGGCGCTTATTGCTCTTTATGCAAGAGAAAGTGGTGATGGCATTATGTTTGAACCAGAGGAATTTGAAGGTGATCTTGCCCAACAAGATGAAATTCAAGATGAGCAACCGTTAAGTTTCGTTGAAGCTGTTGATAAACCTAAACCAATAGAAAAATCATCTAGCAATAAATCCTCTCCAAAATTACGTTTTATTGATTAATTATTATTGTCTCTAATGTCTTTTAAGTGCCTGTATTAAACAAATCGTCCAGGCACTTTTTTATATCCCTAATTTATAAAAACCTTATTTTTTTTCATTTCTATCGACCTTGTTTAATTATTTTGTAACCCTGTAACAAAAGCATCACTCGAATTTTTCTCTTTCTTTAATAAGTTTCACAATATTAGTTATTTTAAATCTTATTAGTATTTATTTTATCTATTGTAGAAATCAAGGGTAAATTACCACATCACCATAACAGCACAGCAATCTAAAAAATAAGATAATGCTGCAATAAATAAAGCGCAACATAAAATATTAGAGATGCCATAAGCTCAACAAAAGAGAGTAATAAAAAGTTACTTTTACACCTTCATTATTTAACATAATATACATTATGCGAAATCAGTTATCTGGTTAGCAAAAGCTACGGATAAATAAAATCACAGAGTTACACACAGATCACTTTTACTAGTTAAACAAGGTGAAAACAAGCATATTGGCAACGTTGTAACGCTAAAATTTTAGATGTTACGCACTGGAATGAATGCAATGTAAAGAAAAATTAAAGAAGAATTAAAGATGAAGGCTAGAAAAATCTTGCTTTACTTTTAATTTAAATAAAATTTGGAATTGATGTGAAACTATCCCATCTGTCTCTGTTATTTGTTCTTGTTGCTAATGAGCTTACTAAATTAGGTATTTTCGCGAGAACTGAACAGATATATCGATTAGTTAGATAAGAAATATAAGTATGTCCAATATTAGAGATGATTACTCTACGTGAAAAATAAAAAAATCGAGCAATTAGATTACTCGATTTTTTATTCTACATAATGTTAGAAAAATAATTACATTGTGACAGCATCACAAAGTTACCCTAGTAATTTTACGCCATATTCATAAACCCGTTGCAATAAAGCTAATTTTTCAGGGGTGTTTTGATGTTCTTCCGCTAAGGTTTGTAATTCTTGCTCAAATTGCACCGCACTTTGTTCCAGCTTTCTGCGGCGGTATTTATCCCAACGTAACTGCTCTACTCTGGTTAATGTTTTATAGAAATGTCGTGCGCGATAATGAAATAGCAAGCCATCAACACGTTTATCTTGGAATGTCAAATTATGCTCGGCCAATTTTTCAGGTGCTAAATCACGCAAAATAGCCATATTATTTTTATCATTTGGACTGAAAAATCCGCTATACAATTCAGTTTCCACATTATCGCTTGGCTCAAATGTCCGTTCATCGGTGAAAATTTGTAGCACTTTTTCACGGATATTGAGATCTGCACGCAATCTAGCAAGGTTTGCTAAGCAATCTTGACGATTAATGCCTAAACGTTGTGCATTTTCAGGTAATAGGGTTTTGGCTGGAGCTAAAATTGGGCATTTATTGATATGCACCAATTTTAATGGCACTGGCAAAATGCCTTGTTCTTCCAATTCTGCTTTTTTCGTGTATAAATTCTGGCGTAATTCATCTGCACTTTTATTGAGCAGATCATCAATATTACTATCTAAATCACATACAATGACCGCATTTTTATTGGTTGGATGCCACGCAAGAGGAGCAATCCAAGTGGTGTTGCCACGATAATTTCCTAACATTCCTGAAACGTGAACCAAGGGTGTCATTTCTGCAGTGTTAATCATTTTTTCAAGGGATTTTTTATCGCGATGTTCAAAGAAAAATTGGAATAATCTTGGCTGTTTTTGTTTGATCAGTTTTGCCATTTCGATAGTTGCATACACATCAGCCATTGCATCGTGGGCATTGCTATGCTCTATTCCATTCGCTTTGGTTAAATTTTCTAAGCGGAACGAGGGCATTCCCTCATCATCATAAACCCAGTTTATGCCTTCTGGTCGCAAGGCATAACAGGCACGCACTAAATCCAGTAAATCCCAGCGAGAATTACCATTTTTCCAACTATATTCGTAAGGATCGATAAAATTCCGATAAAAGGTATAACGGGTCATTTCATCGTCATAGCGGATATTATTAAACCCCATTACACAAGTATTTGGTTGTGAGAATTCTTGCAAAATTCGCTGGGCAAATTCTGGTTCAGATAAACCTTGTTCGTTGCATTGTTGTGGCGTAATACCCGTTACCATTACCGCAGTGGGTGAAGGTAAATAGTCATTAGTTTGCTTGCAATAGAACATCACAGGCTCACCAATAATATTAAACTCTTTATCTGTACGAATACCGGCAAATTGCGCAGGGCGATCCGTGGCGGGATTAACCCCAAAACTTTCGTAATCGTAAACAAAAAAACTAAAATTATCTTGCATTACTTTACCTTGTTAAAAAAGGTTCTAAATAAAATAGGCTGAGAATGGCAGAAATACCAAGTACTACGCCTACCCCATTAATTTTACTTATTTTTTCTTTGAATACTATTGCGCCTACAAGCGTGCCAAGACAAATCACGCCAATATTCATTCCTGCAAAAACCAGCGTTGGGTTTTGGCTGAAACTTTGATGGGCGCGAATATAAAATAGAATATTCATAAAATTTAGCCCGCCGAGTACAATTCCAGCTAATAAGCTTGCGCCATTCCATTGGGTTCGTTTAATCAATAAATACATAAACATCACGCACATTGCTAAGGCAAACGCAATAAACAAGGTGGTTGGAAAGGCATTCCCCATTTTGGCCATTTGTTTGAATAAAATGTCAATGACACCATAGCCTAACCAAACAGTAAGCAAACTCAATCCCGCTTTGACAGAAAGTTGCTGTTCGCACGGTCTATTGATTAAACAAAATAACGCAGAAAAAGCCAAAACTAAGCTGATAATACGTGATTGACTGAGCTGTTCGCCAAATAATATAAAGGCAGCTAAAATAGGCAGAAATAAGGATAAACGTTGCGCTGCATCAGAGCGCACAATGCCAGCAAATTCAACCGCTTTAGACATAATAATGAATACACTCGGTAGCAATAAACCTAGAGCTAAGAAAATGGCACTATTTTCATTTTGTACAATAAACTCGGTGAAGCCTTGTCCTTGAAAATTCGGCTGTAATAAAAAATAACTTAATAACAGGGCAATAAGATAATTGAATGCGATTGCCTGTTCAATGACGATATTAAACTTCCGTGCGACTTTTAATAATACGGAGACAGCCACACTACAAGCAATAGCAAGAAATAAATAAGCCATTCGCTATCCTTAGTAAAAAGAAAGAAATTTAAAGTGCGGTAGAAATTACCCTTATTTTTTACCGCACTTTAATATAACTTAGTGTGTTGCACCAAACCCACGTAATCCCACTACGTGAACTTGTTCTTGATTACCTGAGATTTTACGTACCAGTTTATAAGTGGTTCCTTTTTCTGGGCTAATGTTTTCAGGTGCTGCAATTAATAATTGCATATCTAAACGAGAACATAGTTCAAATAAGGTCGAAATCGATTTCGCATCTAAACGCGCCGCTTCATCAAGGAATAATAAACGGCAAGGAACAATATCCTTACCTCGAATACGACGGCTTTCTTCTTCCCAACTTTGTACTACCATTAGTAAGATTGACATCCCAGTACCAATAGCTTCACCCGTTGATAATGCACCACTTTCTGCACGTAACCAACCATCTGCGCCACGATACACTTCAACTTCTAAATCAAGGTAATTGCGGTAATCCAACAACTCTTCACCAATAGTTTGAGCGGTACGCTGCCCCATATCGATATGCGGATTTAAGCGTTGATACAATTTCGCAATGGCTTCGGAGAAAGTAATACGGTTATCTGAGAATAAATCTTGATAATCATTGTGGCGATCGGATAACGCATCTAACAACATTGCGTGAGTATCACGAATATTGACCACTAAACGCACCGATTTCACCTGACCAAAGGCAATATTTTGTAAGCCTTGATTGAGCATACGAATGCGATTTTGTTCGCGTTGAATGGTTTTACGCATAATATTCGCCACACTTTCGGAACTAATCGCGAGTTTTTTCTCACGATTTGTTAATTCTGCAGTTAGGCGAGATAACTCGATCTCCATTTGTTCAATCGCATCAATCGGATCATCTGTTTTAATGATGTCTTGACGAATACGCTCACGTAAATGTTGATACACCGCAATAAAGAACCGCACTTTATTTTCTGGTTTACGATTATCCTCAGATAAACGCAACGCATCACGCAGGTATTCATTATCAGCTACGGCAGTACGCAACGCACCAAGGGCTTTATCTGACATTGAACGTAATTCATCAGCAGAAAGATAAGCTAACTCGCGGCGGTTTAAACGTTTTTCCACATCACTATTGCGTGATAATCGTAGCACTACACACCAGCTTGCTTTCATCGCCACCACTAATTCACGTTGTGTTTTGTAATCACGTTCTGCTTTACGAATACGGCGGTTAAGATTTTCACTTTCGCTTTCAATTAAGGTTAATTGTTTTTCCAAATAGCGGCGACGATTACGTACCGTGGTAAGTTGTTGCGATAATTCATCACGGCGTGCTTGCGCCCGTTGCTCTGCCCCATCATCTGCGCGTACGCCAAGCTGACTGATTTCCTCAAGCAACTCATTCAGTACTTTATTTTTTTCTTCATAGGAACTACGCAGCTCAATATAAACTTGATTATATTGGGCAAAACGAATTTGTTTTTGACGAACGTGTTCGCGTTGTTGTTCACGTTGTTGCTGAATTTGCTCTAAACGATTGCGAAGCTGCTCATTTAATTCAGAGGTTTCAGATTGGACGCTTTCTTTGTAATCAAAATGGGCTTTACGTTGTACCACATCGGCTAAAGCAAAAACACGTAGTTGAATTTGTTTTTGTTGTTGTTTTGCTTGTTCATAGTCAGCTTTTAATCGCTCATAATTTTCTGGATCGCTTTGTAATGTATTGGCAATGGGTTCAAGCTGTGACAATGTCACACCATATTGACGAATAAAGCGTTCATCTTGTTCTGCTAAATCTAATTGCTCACGACATTCTTCGATACGATCTAATAAACTTTCATCACCAATGACGCCAAGTTGCGGAATCAGTCTATTTAATAACTGTAATTTTTCTTTTGCATTGTCTAATTTAAGGCGAATTTGTTGTTCAGTGGTAGTAAACTGCCCTAATTCACGCTCGATTTCCCCTTGTTCACGGCGAATTTGTGCCATTAATTCTTCAGGATTTGGCTGGAATGCGAGGGCTAAATGCAAGCCAACAAATTGACTGAAATGTTCGTGTAAGCGTTGGCATTTTTGCACATCAAAAGCACATTCGGCATAGTGTTCCGATACTTCATCACGTTCAATTTGTAAGGCTTCTAAATGTTTTTCTCGTGCAGCACGACCAAATAATGGAATTTCAGGGAATTTTGAATAACGTAATTCACGGTTAGACACCTGAACCACAACCCCTAGATCTAACTCTTGGGCGGACAATACGCTGTCATCAAAAGAACTTGGATCACCTTCGATAAGGTATAAATCATCTGGGCAATCTTCAAGTTGCGCTAATTGCGCTTTCACAGCGTCTAAATCGCGCACCACAATCGCGTGACGAGCAGGGCCATATAACGCGGAGAAATAAGGTGCGTCTTCAATTGGCACATCATCATAAAGCTCAGAAAGTAGCACACCGCCAAAGCGTTCTGCTAATACATTTAAACGCGGATCTTCAGAACCATCTGGCTGGCTTAAACGAGAAATTTGCTCATCAAGTTGCTGACGTTTTTGCTCTAACTGATCACGTTTGATGGTTAATTCTCGTTCTTTAACTAAGAGTGATTGCATAAAATTCATCACGTCTTGGCTGTCAGCAAACTGACTATGACTTTGTTCTTGTAAACGTTCTAGCGCTGATTGCGCGGTAAGCCACGCCGGGGCTTTATTAGCATTTTCATTGTAACGGACATTCAACTGCTCACGTTTTTGACGAAGGGTTGAGCGCTGTTCCACCTGTTCTGCCAATTCTTCATTTAGCTCATCAACAAGGCTTTCTTGCTCCGCATAATAGTCTTCAATTTCATCGGCGGTTTCAAGTTCTAATGTGGCTCGCTGATTAAATTCTTTCAATAAACGCACCGCACTTTGTTGTTGTTGATAACGCTGTTCTAACTCGTGTAATTTGGCACGAAGTTGCGGTGTTTGTTGCGCTTGCACTTTTTGGCTCGGATATTCACGTAATAATGCTTTTGCACTTTCCCACGCAGCAGAACGTGGCATTTCGCCTGCGATTTGGCAAACAAGTTGATAGGCTTTATCAAACTGCGATTTCGCCATTTCGGAAATCGACATTTTTTGCTCTAAATCTAGAACGTTATTCGTCAAATCTTCCGCTTGCGCGACAAATTCAGCGTGATAATCCTCCACATTTTTAGTAGAAAGATCTGCTAATCCACAAAGGGTTTTGGCTTTTTCAAGTGCTTGAATAGCCTGTTGATATTGCAACGCACGGGTTTGTTGGGCATCTAGTGCTTGTTGATAATCCGCTAATTGGCTACGCAGTTGATCCACTTCTTGTTCATATTGTTCTAACTGTGCTTGGCTTTCTTCGTGCTGTTCTGATGCTTCTTCTACCGCAAATTTTTGTTCTTCTAATTTTTCTCGTAAACTTTCTACATCATCTTGATAACGCGAGATTTTTTCTTGATGACGTAACGCATTTAGCACCAAATTAAGATGATCGAGTGCGCTTTGGTGATCAACCTCAAGGGTTTGCTCATTTTCGTTAAGTTCCGCCAATTCACGGCTAAAATCCACTAAGCGATGTTGTGATAAATCGCGTTCTGATTTTGCTAAATACCATTCCTTACGATGTGTTAAGGCACTTTCTACATTGCCTCGACGTTCATTGGCATTACGCATATAATCTGACGCCACATAATTAGTGGTTTCTGTAATTAAATGCTTGAATAAATCACGATCTGATTGCGTAACTTTAATTGCCTCAAGGGTCATACGGTTTTCACGCAATGCACTTTCCATATCTTGAAAGGCTTTACGGACGCCTAAGTTTTCGGGTAATAAATAATCACGCAAGGAGCGAGTAATCGCACTGGAAATTCCTCCGTAAAGCGAGGCTTCAATGAGTTTATAAAATTTGCTACGATCTGAAGAAGAACGCAGACGTTTAGGAATAATCCCTAAATCAAACATCATTCCGTGATAATCTGTAATGGAATGATATTGTTTAAATTGTGCACCAAGGTTTTCTATTTTTTCTTTTAATTCATTAAGTGTTAGTACCCTTGCTTGACGTTCATTGACCGTTTCAGTTAAAACACTTGTTGGTGTTTGTGCAAGACTTAGCCCTTGAATAGAAAAGGTTTTAATATCAACTTTTTTATCACGTCCAGCAACTTGTTGTAGACGCGCCCCGACTAAAACACGTTGATGACGAGAATTCACTGCATCTAATACTGCATAGCAGACACCCGGTTTGAGCTTACCGTGCAACCCTTTGTCGCGTGAACCCGTGGTTGCCCCAGCTTCTGTGGTATTACGGAAGTGTAATAAGGTTAAATCAGGAATTAACGCGGTAACAAAACCAGCCATTGTGGTCGATTTCCCCACGCCATTCCCCCCTGATAAGGTCGTGACTAACTCATCTAAATCAAATGTACGGGCAAAAAAACCGTTCCAGTTAATGAGGGTCAGTGAGCGGAATTTTCCACGCTCGACATTTTGAGCAATGGAGACAGGTGTATCTTGCTGTTCTGCTTGCACTGTTTCAATAATGTCTAATTCTTCAGGTTGATGATTTTCCATTTCTTCACTATCAAGGGTTAAATTATCATTTTCAAATTCAAATGCTTTGCTCATTATTCTTCCCCTTCCTCATCAATTTCTTCTATTTCATCTACATTTTCAGCGTCATTTTGTACCGCTCTTTTCTCATCTTGTAAGGATTGCGGTGTTGCCGCTTCTCCATCACGAATTAAGCGTAATTGTGCTTCCATTGGATCATCACCTGCACGCACTTCAGCACCAAAACGAAATACCGCTTCTGAAATCACAAATTTACCACTATGTTGATCCCCTACGGTAGCAATCATTCCTAGACGGCGTAAGCGGTTAAGTGCTGCTCGTACTTTTTCAGCTAATTTCTGTTTATCTAAATCAGATCCTGAAGAACGCTGATTGACGGTTTTTAACAGTTTGCTTTCATCAGCAAGATTTAATAATTCATCATAAACTTCTTGTGTGGTAAAAATACCTTGTTGAGCAAGACGCTCTGGACTTAAATACAAGTAACATAATACTTTTCCCACAAGCATTTCTAGCTCGGAAAGAACAGAACGCGCAATTAATGTTGTTGCTTTTGGACGTAAATAAAAGAAACCTTCTGGCGCACGAATTAATTCTACGTTATAACGGCGATAAAATTGATCCAACTCATATTGAAAATCCATTAAAAAAGCGTGATTATCAAGCTGTTCAATACTAATATGTCTTCCCGCTCGTAATTGGCTGTCCACAACAGGAAAAAGAGGATTTGCAATGGCTTGAGCTTGTTTTACTGAAATTATATCTTGTAACTGATCTGTCATCATTTTTTCTCTTAATTATATTCATCAATAATATGGGCTTGTACTTCAGCACCCGCCTGATTTATTTCTTCCCATTGTGGATATACGCCACTTAAATCACCACTCGCCATTCCTAGCCGTACAGCTTGATCGACAATAATTCTTGCTACATCAAAATGTCGTTCGACGGGATAATTATCCAATTGTTCTTTTAACACAAGGCTAAGATTAATAGGACGATGATTTTCGCGATAAGCGATTAATAGGGCTTGCATATATTCAACAATTTGTTCGTGCAAATCAGCCAAACTTTCGTATTGTAATGCTTCTGGCAACTCCCCTAGCGCATCTTCTTCACGTAATACAAGCTCTTCATCACGCAAATCTACTAAACGTTCTGCTTGTGCAGTCCATAAATACCAAGGATTTTCAAAATAATGTTGAATAGATTGGCGTAAACGTTGCGAAAACACACGATTTTTATCCATATCAATCGCTGTACGGATAAATTTATGTACGTGGCGGTCATAACCAATCCACAAATCAATAGATTGTTGCCCCCAGCTGATAATGCGGTCTAATTTTGCTTGTAAATCAATAATAAGTTGATCGATAAAATAGAGATTCTGCTGTCCGATCACACAATCTTGAATACGCAATAATTGTGCTTGCAGTTTATCTCCAGCGGAATTGAGAGTATCTTGCAATTCACGTAAATTGCTTGAGGTTTCATCTAATAAACGTTCACAGCTTGAAATCGCTGCTTGCCAATCTTTGGTTAATAGCTCTGCAATTTCATCTTTAATGCTTTGCTGACTTTCATCCATCACACGTTGTGAGAAATCAATGCTGTCAAAAATCTCTGCTACAGAATATTTTAATGGCGCAAACACATTGCGTCGCCAATGATGTTCATCTCCACCTTCTTCTGCTGCTTCAGAAGCACGTTGAATTTCATCTGCCACAATAGAAAGCTGGACGGAAAGGCGTAACGCAGAAAATTCACGTTGACGAATGTAATAGTCCGAAACCCCAACGCCCAATGGGGTTAAACGATAGATTGCCAAACCTTCGGTGAATTCGCTACTAAAGCGATTGAGAAAACGCTGTTTCACTAATTCATTAATCGCATTATTGGCTCGGGTAGCAATATTATCGGGGGATTGCTCAAAGGCTGATGCGGTATGACGGAAAATATCCACTAAATCCGTTTCTAACATCTCACCGTCTAAACGTTCATTGTTATAAATCGCAATAGCCAATAAAAACGCCAAACGATCAGTCGGCAAATTAAGCGAGAATTCTCGCTCTCTTGCCCAAGAGACCAATTCAGGGATTGTTTGTGATGTTTCAAGCATTGTGTATTCTCACAAGCAAATAAAAATTAGACAAAAATTGTAGTTGATTATACAGGATTTTTTAAGGATCTTGTAGATCGATTTATACCTTCATTTGAGTAAAGTTAAAGTGCGGTACTTTTTTATGTTTTTTTATTTAAGCTATTTAGCTAAAAAGAATTAATCTTGTATATTCCTATTGGAAAAAATTCCATTACCCCTTACTATACGCAAGTTTTTTAAATTGATATGACAGAATAATAAATCCAATGAGTGAAAATTTAACTTCTCAAAACGAAAAAACAAAGAAACAAATCTATAATTTCAATAAGTTACAAAAACGCCTACGTCGTAATGTAGGAGCTGCCATTGCTGATTTTAATATGATTGAAGAGGGCGATAAGGTAATGGTGTGCTTGTCTGGTGGAAAAGATAGCTACACTTTGCTTGATATTTTGCTCAATTTACGCCTTAACGCACCGATTCATTTTGACATTGTGGCGGTAAATTTAGATCAAAAGCAACCCGGCTTCCCTGAACACGTCTTACCTGAATATTTAGAACGCATCGGTGTGGATTACAAAATTGTAGAAGAAAATACCTACGGCATTGTGAAAGAAAAAATCCCAGAAGGCAAAACCACTTGCTCTCTTTGCTCACGCTTAAGACGTGGGATTTTATACCGCACTGCCACAGAGCTTGGTGCAACCAAAATTGCTCTTGGTCATCATCGTGATGATATGTTGGAAACCCTATTTTTAAATATGTTCTATGGTGGCAAACTGAAGTCAATGCCACCCAAATTAATTAGCGATGATGGCAAACAAATTGTGATTCGTCCACTGGCCTATTGTAAAGAAAAGGATATTGAAAAATATGCTATCGCCAAACAATTCCCCATTATTCCTTGTAATCTTTGCGGCTCACAGCCCAACTTGCAACGCCAAGTGGTAAAAGAAATGTTACAAACTTGGGATCGCCAATATCCGGGGCGTATCGAAACGATGTTTAGTGCAATGCAAAATATCGTACCTTCTCACTTATGCGATAAAAATTTATTTAATTTCAAAGATATTCAACGTGGACAACAGTTAGACGGTGTGGAAGGCGATATTGCTTTTGATAAACAAGATCTGCCAACTACCCCATTATACCAAGATGAAGAGGAACAAACCGATTTTAGCCAAAATGAAATGATCGCATTTAAGGAAGTGAATTAAACGTAAAGCGAATTAGAAAGTGGGCAAAAAATTAAGTGCGGTGAAAAAAATTAACATTTTCCACCGCACTTTTCTATGTCTCTATTTTTATAAATGCAATTTTACATTCTACGCGCTTGCCAATAAGTGCGCGTCCAGTAAGGGCTATTGAGGGAAGAATAAATCACTCCCCCTTTAGTTGATGCGTGTAGAAATTGACCATCTTTAACATAAATCCCAACGTGGTAGCCATTAGGCCCTCGCCCTGTTTTAAAGAAGACTAAATCTCCTGTTTGAATTTGCGATTTTGGCACTTTTGTACCATATTTCACTTGCTCTTTTGTCGTACGTGGAAGTTGAATATTAAAACGATCACGAAATGTTTTTTGCACAAATCCAGAGCAATCAATACCACGGCGACTTTGCCCGCCTAAACGATAAGGCGTGCCAGCCCATTCTCGTTGATGTTCACTTAATAAGGCGATTGTCATAATTGGATCATCAAGTCGTCCCTGATAAGAAATTTTTTCATCAGAATCTGAATGATTTGCTGAATGTGGAGACCCTGAACAAGCTGCTAAGACAGCAATACCAAGGGAAACTAAAATAAATTTAGCTAAACGCATTTTTTACCTACAAAATAAATAAAAGGAAAGCTATCCAAAAAAAGATAGCTTTCTTATCACATAAATAATTTAAGCCTTTGGCTTCGATTTTTCTACTCGAGAACGTAATTTTTGACCGGGTTTGAACACCACAACGCGACGTGCGGAAACAGGTACGCTTTCTCCTGTTTTAGGGTTGCGTCCCGGGCGTGAGGCTTTATCACGTAATTCAAAATTACCAAAACCCGATAATTTCACATCTTGTCCACTTTCCAACGCTACGCGAATTTCCTCAAAAAAACTTTCTACCAATAATTTGGCATCACGTTTATTTAGATTATGCTTTTCAATTAAGCTGTCAGCTAGTTCAACTTTGGTCAATGTCATAATATTAATCTCTCAAATAAGCATCAAATCGTTGTTTTAATGCGTCTAATACTGCTGAAATTACCGCATTAATTTCTTTCTCTTCAAGGGTTTTTTCCGTATCTTGAATTGTTAAGCTAATCGCTAAACTTTTCTTACCTTGTGGTAAATTTGCCCCTTGGTAAACATCAAATAAACTTAGGTTCACAAGCTGTTTTCCGCCCGCTTGACGACAGACTTCTAACACATCGCCAGCCGGTATTGCGCTATCCACGACAATGGCCAAATCACGTTTATTAGCTGGGAAGCGAGAAATTTCTTTGGCATTTGGCACAGATTTTTCTGCAATCGCCGCCCATTCAATTTCAAATACAATTGGTTTACCTGACAAACCAAGCTGTTGCACGACTTTTGGATGTACGGTACCAATATAACCGACTTCTTTATCGTCCAACATAATGGCAGCGGATTGTCCTGGGTGTAACGCTGGATATGATTTTGCAACAAAACGCAAACGATTTCCAGCCTTTGTTAGCGATAAAATACGTTCTAAATCCCCTTTTAGATCAAAGAAATCCACATTTTCGCCTTTATGTTCCCAATGCACTGGACGTTTATCCCCTACAATCGCTGCGCCAATGACATATTCTTGACGAACACCACTTTCTGCTTGGCTATCAGGAATAAAGCGTAATCCACCTTCAAAAATACGTACACGATTTTGCTGACGATTTTGGTTGTAAGCAATGGTTGTAAGTAAGCCCGGTAATAAAGAAACACGCATAGCAGACATTTCACGCGAAATTGGATTTGGTAAAATTAATGCCTCTTGTTGTGGGTATAATAATTGCTGAACTTCAGGATCAACAAAGCTATAAGACACAATTTCTTGATAATCACTATCTACAAATGCCGTGCGAACACGAACCAATTCTAATAAATGTTCAGGCATTGGTTTCATTTGTAAATGCGCTAATGGTGGATTATTCGGAATATTGTTATAACCGTAAATACGGGCGACTTCTTCGATCAAATCTTCTTCAATTTCAATATCAAAACGCCAGCTTGGTGAAATCGCTGTCCATAGACCGTCTTGATAACTCACTTGTAACCCTAAGCGTTGCAAAATATCAGTAACCGTTTCAGTTGGAATATAATGCCCTAGTAGATGATCTAATTTTTCACGGCGTAATTGAACCTGTTTCACTTTAGGTAAATGCACTTCACTGACCACCTCACAAATTTCGCCAGCTTCTCCACCACAGATTTCTAATAATAATGCGGTTGCTCGTTCCATCGCATCGCGTTGTAAATTAAAATCAACGCCGCGTTCAAAGCGGTGAGAAGCATCAGTATGCAAGCCATATTGTCTTGCACGCCCTGTAATAGCTAACGGAGCAAAGAATGCGGATTCAAGAATAACGTCTTTTGTTTCGCCATTTACTCCGCTTGCTTCACCACCAAAAATGCCAGCCATTGCTAATGGACCATTTTGATCGGCAATAAGAAGTGTATTGGGTTGAAGTTTGGCGGTTGTACCATCTAACAGGACTAATTCTTCCCCTTCTTTTGCCATACGTACTTGTACAGGCTGGCTCACTTTAGCCGCATCAAAGGCGTGCATTGGCTGTCCTAATTCAAGTAAAATGTAATTGGTAATATCTACTACCGGATCAATAGAACGGATACCGCAACGGCGTAATTTTTCTTGCATCCAAATAGGCGTTTGCGCCTTAACGTTCACATTTTTTACCACACGCAATAAATAGCGTGGGCAAGCCTCTGGCGCTAACAGATCAATTTGTGCTTTATCAGTAATGGTTGCTACAACGGGCTGGATCTCAGGCGTATTGACTGTTTGCTGATTTACCACGCCCACTTCACGGGCAATGCCCGCAATACTTAAACAGTCGGCACGGTTTGGCGTTAAGCTGATTTCTACACTGTTATCATTTAATTGTAAATATTCACGTAAATCCGTCCCAATCGGTGCATCGGCTGGCAATTCAATGATACCGTTATGATCGTCAGAAATGCCTAATTCACTAAATGAACATAACATTCCTTCAGAAGGTTGACCGCGCAATTTAGTTTTCTTAATTTTAAAATTACCCGGTAATACAGCACCATCTACAGCACAAGCTACTTTCAACCCTTGGCGGCAATTTAGTGCGCCACATACAATGTCTAATAGACGTTCACCACCAACATTCACTTTGGTTACACGCAATTTATCAGCATCAGGGTGTTGAGCGCATTCCACCACTTCCCCAACAACAACGCCATTAAATTCACCAGCAACCGCTTCAATGCCATCGACTTCGAGTCCAAGCATTGTAATTTGATCACATAATTGTTCCGTGCTAACTTCAGGATTAACCCATTCACGCACCCATAATTCACTAAATTTCATATTCTTTCTCTACATTAAATTCGGTTTTCAATTACTTAAATTGTTTTAAGAAACGGAGATCATTTTCAAAGAACGAACGTAAATCTGTTACATTGTAACGTAGCATCGTTAAACGTTCTACGCCCATTCCCACCGCAAAGCCAGAATATTCTTCTGGATCAATACCAACATTACGCAACACATTTGGGTGAACCATTCCACAACCTAGCACTTCCAACCATTTGCCGTTTTTACCCATCACATCGACTTCTGCAGAAGGTTCTGTAAAAGGGAAATAGGACGGGCGAAAACGCACTTGTAAGTCTTCTTCAAAAAAGGCGCGTAAGAAATCGTGTAATAAGCCTTTTAATTCACTGAAGTTAGCGTGTTTATCCACATAAAGTAATTCAATTTGGTGGAACATTGGGGTGTGGGTTTGGTCATAATCATTACGGTATACACGTCCCGGTGCCATAATACGAATTGGCGGACGCATTTTTTCCATTGTACGAATTTGTACGCCAGAGGTTTGGGTACGCAATAAACGCTCTGCATCAAACCAGAACGTATCGTGATCGGCACGGGCTGGGTGATGAGCCGGAATATTTAGTGCATCAAAGTTGTAATAATCAGTTTCAATTTCAGGCCCCACTTCTACACTAAAACCTAGGTTAGAGAAAAATTTTACAACACGCTCAATGGTAATTGAAACAGGGTGTAAGCCACCTAATTCTGTTTTACGCCCCGGCAAACTGACATCAATACTCTCTTTCGCTAACTGTGCATTAAGGGCTTCTTCTTCCCACTGTGCTTTTTTGGTGTTTAATAAATCTAACACTTTTTGTTTCGCTTCATTGATTTTTGCCCCCATTGCAGGACGCTCTTCCGCCGCCACATCACGCAATCCTTGCATTAATTGGGTAAAATGCCCTTTTTTCCCAAAATATTCCACACGAATGGCATCTAGCGTTTCAAGGCTTTTATCGTGCAATTTTTCAATCGCTTCTTTTGCCTGTTCGGTAATTTCTTTAAGGTGTTGCATACCTATCCTCTAATAACAATATAACATCTGAAAAATTTCTTAATGATAATACTAACGCCTTAAAAAATCACGTTTTTATTGTGGCTTTTCGCAATTATTCTGCCTTTCCCAGTGTTGAATTTTTTCTTGCACGGAAAGTGCGGTAAAAAACTCACCTGTTTTTGGTAAGGCTTTCACACAAATTTGCTGGTTTTCATAAGTAAATTCAAGCTGATAACAATGTAAATAAGTGCGGTCGGATTTTTGCTTATTTCCTCCATAGCGTTCATCACCTAAAATGGGACTTCCTAAACTTTTCATTGCCACTCGTAGCTGATGGGTTTTGCCTGTTTGCGGGAATAGCATAAACAGGCGTAAATTGGGTTCACAGCTTAGCGAAGAAAAACGGGTGATGGCAGGATTTTCCTTGCTTTGGCATAATTTCCACGTCCCATTACGCGATTTTTGCATATCCCCAATGATCCGTCCTTGTTTTTTCTTCGGCTTTTCAGTGGATAGCGCCAGATAGGTTTTCGCGATGCGATGACTAGCAAATAACCCAGACAACGTTGCCGCAGCTTGCTTATTCAATGCTAAAATCAACAATCCTGATGTTGCCCTATCTAAGCGATGTACCAACCAAACTTGGGGTAAATTCAATTGTTGAGCCATTAAGGTGGTTAGACCAACCTCTTGCTCATCTTTATGTACGGAAATGCCACAAGGCTTGTGAATAATGATAAAATCAGCGTGCTGAAAAACAATGTCAAACATTGGCGTTGTGATCTCTGGCATAATTAGACATTTATAAAAGTGCGGTTAAAAATAAATGAATTTTACTTTTCAACAGATTATAGCATATCTCATCCCTGTTCTGATTTGGATTTTAACGATCTCCATTACAATGCGATTGGTGATTAAAAAACAATCCGTTTCAGCTACCCTTTCTTGGTTGATGATAATTTATCTCGTCCCCGTGGTAGGCATTATCGCCTATTTAGTATTTGGCGAAGTGAAATTAGGTACAAAACGTGCAAAGGCATTTCGTTTACTTGCACCGAAATTTAATCAATGGTTTGGCGATTTTTCACAATGCCCGCAATTAATCAATCACCATAATACTCTGCTTTATCGCCCAATTTTTGACTTAGCCAAAAGTCGCTTAAACATTCCTTGTGTGCTAGGTAATGAACTGCATATTTTAGAGACGCCAGAAAGTATCATAAAAAGCATTATTGATGATATTCATCAAGCCAAACATAGCATCAATATGGTGTTTTATATTTGGTGGAATGGCGGCCTAGTGGAAGACGTGCAACACGCGCTAATTGCCGCACAAAAGCGCGGCGTAACAGTGCGAATATTGCTTGATAGTGTAGGCAGTCGTCAATTTTTGAAAAGTAAACATTGCCGTGAAATGAAAGAAAGTGGCATTGAAATCACCGAAGCACTACACGTTAATTTACTACGGATGTTTTTTAGTCGTATTGATTTACGCCAACACCGCAAAATTATAGTGATCGATAATCAGATTGCTTATACGGGCAGTATGAATATGGTCGATCCGAAATATTTCAAACAAGACAGCCACGTTGGGCAATGGGTGGATATTATGGTGCGTATTAACGGGGCGGTGTCAGCGGTGCTAAATGGGCTGTATGCGTGGGATTGGCAAATTGAAAGTGATAAAGAAATCCCATTGCAGTTGCCTAATTGCCCTTTATTGCCCATAGAGAAGAACAATTCTCACGCCGTACAGATTCTTGCGACAGGCCCGGGATTTCCAGATGATTTAATGGCGCAATCCCTTTCTATTGCGATTTTCTCCGCGCGTAAAAGCATCACGATTACCTCGCCTTATTTTGTGCCAAGCCATAGCATTGCCGAAGCATTACGCATTGCGGCGTTACGCGGTATTGATGTGACGCTAATTCTGCCAAAGAAAAATGATTCTTTAATGGTTAGCTGGGCGAGCCGTACTTTCTTTGAAGATCTTCTTGCCGCTGGGGTAAAAATTTATCAATTTGAACAAGGGCTATTACATACCAAAAGTGTGTTGATTGATAACCGCCTTGTCTTAGTCGGAACGGTAAATATGGATATGCGCAGTTTTATGTTAAATTTTGAAGTTACAATGGTGGTGGAAGATCAAACTTTTGCTAATGAAGTTACCCTCTTGCAAGAAAATTACCGCCAACGTTCTTCATTATTAACCTATAAAGATTGGGTAAAACGTCCTGTTTATCAACGCGTTATTGAACGTTTATTTTTCTTATTCAGCCCACTTTTATAAGTGCGGTATAAATTTTCAACGTTTTTAAGGATAGTAATGAAAAAACAGCTTACCTTTTATTTCGTCCGCCACGGACGTACCGTTTGGAACGAACAAGGTTTATTACAAGGACAAGGCGATTCACCACTGATCGCCGAAGGCATTGAAGGAGCAATGAAAACAGGTAAACACTTAGCCAATATTCCCTTTGTTGCAGCCTATTCAAGTGTGTTAAAACGCGCGATGGATACCGCAGAATACATTATTGGCGAACGAAATATTCCCTTTTTTCAACATAAAGGCTTAAATGAGCATAGCTTTGGCTCTTGGGAAGGGGCATTAGTGAGCCACCTTCGTCAAAACGAAGAATATCAACAAATGACCAAAGATCCCGCCAATTTTCAGGCTAAAAGCAATCGTGGCGAAACCTTTGGTGAATTAGCTAAACGGGCAATGAAAGCCATTGATGAAATTATTCAAATACACCATTCGGGCAATATTTTGGTGGTTTCTCACGGTCATACACTACATTTATTGCTCGCTTTATTTGACGGCTCAACTTGGCAAAACCATCGTGAAAATCCACGAGTAACACGCTTAGCAAATACCTCTATTAGCATTGTGCGTTATGAACAAGCTGAAAACGAAAGTGCGGGGCGTTTTGTATTAGAAACGGTGAATAGCACAGCGCATTTGTCGTGCTTTAGACAAAAGTAATATTCAATAATAGCGAAAAACAAAGTGCGGTGGAAAAATTCTGATTTTTTGTACCGCACTTTAATAATCATTCAACTAATGAATTTCGCTTACTTCATCTACTCTACCTCACCCATTCCGTTTGCAGATAAGTCAAACGCTCAAGATTAGTGATGTAATGCCCGAGTTCTTGTTCTTCAGGACGATGAACATAGGGAATTTGCCCAAGTAATGGAGCGTCAATTTTTTCGCTGAGCATTTCAATCATTTCTGCATAATGGGCTAAACCGGGATTAATGCGATTGGCTATCCAGCCTAATAAGGGTAAGCCTGATTGTTGAATGGATTGCGCCGTCAACAAGGCGTGATTAATGCAACCTTCTTTAATGCCAACCACAAGCACGACTGGCATTTTGTGCGAGATTGCCCAACTGGCAAAGCTATATTCTTTATTCATTGGAGTAAGCCAACCAAATGCCCCCTCCACTAGCACAGATTGATAACGCTGAGTAAGTGCGGTGAGATCGGCGTTAATTTTTTTTATATCAATGCGTTCTCCGTCTTCACTTAACATTGGCAAACTGTGGGAAAAGCTATAACTATTCACGTCTCGGTAGGTTACATTCTCTTTTGTGGCGTCAATTAAGGTTAGGACATCAGAATTATTTTCTTGTCCATAATCGCTTTCTATTGGGCTTTCACGATAAGCCCAATCCTCTTGGCAACACGCAATCGGTTTATAACCTACAATTTGAATACCTTGATTTTGCAAGGCTTGGATAATGGCACGACTGGATACCGTTTTTCCTACATTGGTATCCGTTCCTGTAACAAAAAAGCAGCTCATCATTTTTTCCTTATGATCCCATTTGTTTGGAATTCTAAAGGAATTTCATAATGAGAGTATTGAGCTAACACAATTTTTCTTTATTTTTCAGTAGATCACCGAGCAAACTGCCATCATAAATCCCTTGCTTAATTGCTGCAGTTAAGACTTCAGGGCTATTCCATTTATAGCGGCTCGTTACTACTTCCACATTGCAATGATAAAGGGATAAACGTTGATTTAAGCGCGCTAAGAAAATCTCTTTTGCACTCAATAAACAGGTGTTTAACATCACTTTTTTAGAGGAAAACATATTAACTAAACACATTAAATGATAAGCCGTTAAATCCGCGATATGGTGAATAATATCAATCGCTTTTGCCTCATTGCCTTGTGCTTTTTTACATAAAAAGTGAATTTTTTCAATATTATTCACTTGTTGATTGTCGGGATACGCCAAATCAATCAATTTATAAATAGCTTGATGTGTGAGCTGATTGATAATTTGATGACGTTCCGTTTCAGGTAAGTGAGGATTGAGTTGATGCTGAATTGGGTTGAACGTTGGCGTAATGAGCTTATCAATATTCATCTTTGGCTGTTTGTTACATCGTAACACATCACCTTGTGATAATACGCTTAAATTGACTCGTTCATCAAGTTGTAAAAATAAAACGTGATCACAACCAATCACACTGCCCACAGAGCTTTCGGCAAACAACCACGTTTGGAAATAATCCGTTACCATAACAGGCATTTTAAAATAAGGGTGAAATAAGGCTTTCAGATCAAGTGTTAGCTGGCGATTGCCAAGGTGATAAACATATCTCTCTTCATTATCTAACTCCCCAGTTACGGCAATGGAAAAGGTGATGACTTTATAAGGTTCGAGTTTGGTTTTTTCTAAAAACGCTTGCACGTACCCCACTAAAACGCGATCTAATTGTGCAAATTCTTCACTGCGTAGCGGGAAAGAATGTTCTGCCAACGGTGTGCCATCTAATTCACAAAGAAATATATCAAAACGATCTTCACTCAGCACCGCACATAACGACTGCCAGAAAAAAGGCGATACACATAAACCAATTGCTGGACGTCCACGGTTTTCTGTATTTCGCACGGCTTTTTCAATAATTAATCGTTCATTAATAAGCTGACGGGTTAAAGAGGTGATCGTCGCTGGTGCTAAATGCGAAAGCTTTGAAAGATCAATCCGCGAAATTTCTTCAAATTGTTCAATTAGCCGATACACTTTCCCTAATTGTTGTAATTTTAAGACATACTTATCTTGTTTTCTTTCCTTGATCATAACGCCCCACAACGGATTAAATTTTTGAAATGAAATTATTGCTTTTTTATATCAGGTTGCCACCTAAAAACAAGTTATTTACTTCAATTTTGTGGGCAAGTTCACAAAAACAATTGAATAATTCATTTTGGCAAATTTCCTGAGTTGCGGTAAACTAAGCGGGTTTTTACGCTAAATTTTTTGATTGAGGTTTATATGACACAAATTGCCCCTATTGCAGAGGTATTACAAGGCGAAATTCAAATCGGTGATCAGGTTACCGTGCGAGGTTGGGTGCGTACCCGTCGTGATTCTAAAGCAGGGCTTTCTTTCCTTGCGGTGTATGATGGTTCTTGTTTCGACCCTATCCAAGTGATCGTCAATAATGATATTACGAATTATCAAGAAGAAATTCTACGCTTAACCACTGGTTGCTCGGTGATTGTTACAGGTAAAGTGGTGGAATCCCCAGCAGAGGGACAAGCAGTAGAATTACAAGCGGAAAAGGTGGAAGTAACAGGTTGGGTGGAAGATCCTGATACCTATCCAATGGCGGCTAAACGCCACAGTATTGAATATTTGCGTGAAGTGGCGCACCTTCGCCCTCGCACTAATATCATCGGTGCAGTCGCACGTGTTCGTCATTGTTTGGCTCAAGCCATTCACCGCTTCTTTCACGAACAAGGTTTTTATTGGGTAGCAACGCCACTGATTACGGCATCTGACACTGAAGGTGCGGGGGAAATGTTCCGTGTTTCAACCCTAGATTTAGAAAATTTACCACGTACCGAACAAGGTGCGGTGGATTTTTCGCAAGATTTTTTCGGTAAAGAAGCCTTTTTAACCGTATCTGGTCAGCTAAATGGGGAAACTTATGCTTGTGCATTAAGTAAAATCTATACCTTTGGCCCAACATTCCGTGCGGAAAATTCTAATACTACTCGCCACTTGGCAGAATTCTGGATGGTTGAACCTGAAGTTGCTTTTGCAGATCTGAATGATAACGCAAAACTCGCCGAAGCGATGCTTAAATATGTGTTCCGTGCCGTATTAGATGAGCGTAAAGATGATCTTAAATTCTTTGAAAAACACGTTGATAGTTCTGTTATCAGCCGTTTAGAAAATTTTATTCATTCTGATTTTGCACAAATTGATTACACAGATGCCATTGACGTCTTATTAAAATCAGGCAAAAAATTTGAATTCCCTGTTTCTTGGGGGATTGATTTATCCTCTGAACACGAACGCTATTTAGCAGAAGAATATTTTAAATCCCCAGTAGTGGTGAAAAACTATCCAAAAGATATCAAAGCGTTTTATATGCGTTTAAATGATGACGGAAAAACCGTAGCGGCAATGGATGTATTAGCCCCGGGAATTGGTGAAATTATCGGTGGTTCACAACGTGAAGAACGCCTAGACGTGTTGGATAAACGTATGGTAGAAATGGGCTTAAATCCAGAAGATTACTGGTGGTATCGCGATCTCCGCCGTTATGGTACTGTACCACATTCAGGCTTTGGTCTTGGTTTTGAACGTTTAATCGTTTATGTAACTGGCGTGCAAAATATCCGCGATGTGATCCCATTCCCACGCGCACCGAGAAATGCGAATTTTTAAGGTTAAATGAAAAAACGCGGTGATGCAAAAAGTTCACCGCGTTTTTTTTATTCTTTCACCTAGTCTTCTATAAACTCAAGAATATCGATTGTTCTAACAATTTCTAGCATACGAGATACACCTTTTGCGATATCTGCTCTAGATAATCCGTCACTTAATGTAGGCAAACCTAGAGAAAATCTAAGTTGATTTTCTTCTACAATATGTAAACACCCTAATCTACGATTTGAATTCCAATTATTCACTTTTTCTAAAGATAGCATTGGTACTCCTGATATTCCATACATTAGTTGGATATCTCCATTTCCATATAACATAATAATATAATTACTTCCATCAATCTTTAATACTAAGATATCTTCTCCTAGTATATTGACTGAACGATATCCTTCGTCTAAAAGAATGTCTTTTATCTCATCTGCAGTATATTGATTACTCATAAATTCCTCCACCATTTGGATTGCGAGTTGGGATTACAGACATTTTGTCACGCATTTGGGCGGATAAATCAGTATCATAGCTTGATTTATCACCAAGCTTAGTCAGATCATATTGGTATTTATTACCAAAACTATCTTTATAAAGAGTAGTTCCATTCTCTAAAATTGGAATAAGCATTTTAGCTCCTATAAATTTAGTATTTAAATTATTTTAAACGCACAAATATTTTTATTTGCAGGAACATTTGTTATCTCTGTAAAGAGATAACAACAGGGAGTATACTCCCGCTAAAAACGTTCAAAAAACAAGCTAAAAATACTGGTAGTATCGTGAGCTATATTGATATGGGTATTATGCTATACTAAAGATGTGAATTTTTAGGTTGAAATAAAAATAAAGAGCGGTGAAAAAATAACAAATTTTCATCGCTCTTTTTATGTGTATTGTTTCCTAGTAAATAAAAAGCTACTGCTCATTACAGTAGCTTTATTTCTTAACCATTTTCTGGCTATTTTGTTAAGCTACGCCCAACTTCTTCGATTTCTTTTCCAGACATATTACTCGTGGCTGATTGTTCTTGCAAAGAGGTGAAATAATCTCTTATCTTTTGATCTTGCGATTGATCTACTGCCCCATTATCACTTATACCAATAAAGAACGCTTTATCTGCGCATTGTTCCCAATATTTATCGGTTTTAGAGCGATAGTTATTTCCAAACTGCGCGGAGCGGTATTGGATATAAACAATCTCCGGATCATACACCTCCCCTACTTGTGGATCTTGGAAAGGAGAACTCATAAATCTTGCTCTAATTGCATCACATATCGCTGGGCTTGGGTGCGAGCTATTTGCACTGGTATCATCTGAAGAACCTTTTTTTAAGAAAGCGGGCGTAATTAACGCATAAAGCTGATTCGCTTTGCGATATTCCAAATAAGGCTCTTCGTCAACTCTTTGATTGAATTTATTATAGTACCAAGTTGAGGTAACATAACGAGAATTATCTAAGGTCCATTTTTTATCTAATGTAATTGAATTTCCATTCTCCGTTCTGTATGGATTAACTGATGGATCGTATGTCCAACTCTTTTGATAAAGTTTAGTTAGCGAGTTGAAGGTTGACATATCATCTTCAAACCCTGTATCCACAAAAACAAGCACACGTTTTTTATTCTGGTTAGCTTTTTGTTGTGTGTCTGTGTTTGCCACCATATTATAAGCCCCCATCAATAACCCACTCACGCCAAGTTTTCCGCCTCCTAAATGGGTAGATGAGGAGTTATAATCTAATTTACTTGTAAAATCCGCCAAATTTGTAAACCACGCAGAATCAGCTTGAGGTGTTGTCGCCTTACTGTTCTTGCCTGAATAATCAAAACAAAGCCCTACTCGCGTGCCATTTTTCTTATTGAGGGTTAGCCAACTTTGGCGGGTACTTTCATCATCAACTCCATAGCCTCTCACATCTTTATCCTGTGCCAAGGATTTCAGTGCATCAGAGAGGGCTTTTTTCTCGCTAGCAGTCGGCGAATACCCTTTTCCTTTAGCATTAATTGACGCTTTAATAATTCGGTATGCGGTATATTTTTCCCTTGTTGTAGGATCAACGATTTGATCAATTGTGTCATACACCGCTTTATTCGGTGATCCCAAATTAAGGTCTAAATATTGTTTCTCTGGTCTAATGTCATACCAAGTACGCTTGCTGCCTTGCTTACCATTTTGAAAATCTTGTTCTAAATCTTCTGGCCAAATATCCAATGAAAGCGGAAGATATTTAGCTACTAAAACCCCTGGCTCCATTGAATCATAGGTATCTGCGCGAGTGACTAAATGCCTATTGATTGTTTGTAACATATCTTTTAAATTTGTCTTCACATCAGGCAAATTAACCGTTCTAACTCGATATTCCCAATTATCACTTATCTTTTCAGAAACAAAGGTTTGGCTTTCTACAAGTGGATCATTAAATCTTTTGTCTGAAGGAAATTTAAATGGCAATGCACAAACATTATTTCCTTCATTAATCGGTTGAGCGCCAAGTGCAAATGCGGTTAACCCAATACGGTTATTATTTGGTTGTCCATTATTAGTGGAAGCCTTAAAAATTTCTAGCATATTGACATATTTTTTGAGGCTTTCAAAAATAGAATTCGCCCAAGGCGTAATACCACATTTTGCTAATCGCGTAAGATGATTTTCAACAGTAATATTGTCTGCTTTGACTCTATATGGACCATTACACACACTGCCATTAGGATTATCTGCAATACCTGAATAAACTTCACTAGAAAAATTTACTGCAAACATAATATCTAATGGCGGAGCGCTTTTTTCTTCTTTAAATGCTCTTCCGTATTGATCAATGTCAATACGAGTTGGGATAAAAACATCTTTATTAAAGCTAATAGGTAATAAAGAACTTCGTTCCAATTCGCCTTGAACATAGCAAATAATACGGTTATTTTCTTTATCACAGTCATAATTTATATTTTTAACTTTACTATAAGCATTGGCGTAAAGAGCCATATAGGCTTTTATCATATTTTCATCACGCTGTTTAACGAGCTGATCATTTCTCACTTTTTTGCCATTTGCTGTTGTAGCACTACCCAAAATATATTCATCATTACGATATTTATTATTTTCTGAAGTCACCACTAAAGCAGCTTGTTCAAGGGAATCCGACAATCTCGCACGATCTAAAAGCACTCCGGAACCATCAATTGTAAAACCAATGATCACAAGAAGAAAAGCAGTAATTAACCCCATTATCATTCCATATACGCCAGTTTGTTGCTTAACAAATGAAGTAAATAGGGCTGTTACTTTGCAATAAATGCGTGAATTTAACATAGTAATGAGTTCTCTAATTATTGACTATTCACAAAAGACGATGCTCTAACAACGCCAACAGAAGAAGAGGTATAATACGCGCTTTTCTTTGGCTCTTTTCCGAAAAAAGACATTAGCGCTAAAAATAAACTTGGCGCTTCAGGAATACAAACCGTAACCCGAATAATCGGCACAAAACGCTGCTTATTTTCTATCTCTGAAAGAGGTACAATATTATTGAAGTTACGAATAGGTGGTTGCTGGCAACCTTTATGCCCATTTGCATTTGAAGAATGCAGATCAGGAGGCGTTGTAAATGGAGGCTTGCGTGCATTATCAACGGGTGGGCGGAAGTTTCCTTTTCCAAATTCAAATATATAAGGCTCAACAAAGACCACCGCGCGTCTCTCATTTTTATCATTAAACAATAATCGATTTGCTAATTCCATTAAATGCTCTACTTCATCCTGCGAAGGAGAATCGCCAATCTTTCCATCTTTATTCGGAATACCACTGTAAGCACGCTCTTTAATCACATTCAGTAGGGAATATGAAGTGCGGTCTAATTTTCCAATAGTTGAACGAGCAATAAATAAATCGGTCATAAATGCGATAAGCAAACATAGCAATATCAACATAAATGCAAATTCAATGATTACTGCCCCTTTCTGTTGGCGAAAAAACTTATTCATAGCATTATTTTTCATGTTCTTGTAGCACCAATATATTACGTTGCATCATCGTATTCACGATCTCTTTTGGAAACCAACTAAACATCGGTTTATACTCATAGTTTATAAAATATTCTGCCCAAATCGCATTTTTAGGGGTAGCAGCACCATTTCCATTGATCATATCTTGAATCACATCAATATTATTTGCCCCCGTGTGATTGGCGTTGCCATAATACTTTACATTGACCTGAAATTGACTATTATTCAGCCAACTCCAGTCTCGTTGTACTGTATTCAGTTTATCTTCTACTTGCGTTGCATAGTCAGAAATATTTTCAGTGTTTTTCACTTCTCTAATCGCTAACATTGCAGATGAATCAACATAGGCAGATAAAATAGCTAATCGAGCAAGCTCGAATAAGCTACCCAAAATAACTAAAAAAATAACAATAGTTAAAGAAAATTCAACGGTTCCTGCACCTTTTTTATTCGTTAGAAAAGGTTTTAGTAGTTTATTTAACGATGAAATCATTTTTATTTTCTCTAATTATTTTGAAATATGCTTTGCACTTTTTAACTCTTCAACAAGCGCCTCTGGCGCTTCGCTTAAATTTTCTTTTTCAATAATATCTAGAGCATATTTTTTATCACCTTTTTTAACTAAAGCAAAAACAAGATTATGCACTAAGCGATTATCTTTAACGCCATTTGTATATTGAGGTAATAGAATATCTACTGCACCAGCATAATTTTTTTGTAAAATATCTATCATAGCAAGATTATTAAGCACTTTAACATCATCAACAAAATATGAACGTGCTTTATTGAAATTATCTTTTGCTTGCTTATAGTCACCTAATTTAGCGTAAGCGATACCAAGTAAGTTATAAGCTTCACCATTATTTGGATAGGACAATAACATATTGTCCGCATTCTCTACTGCTTGACGATAATCACCACTATGTAAATTATTTTTTATTTGTAATAGCAAGGCATCTTGCACATTTGCTTTTTTATCTTTTGACGTCAATAATGGCTCTAAATAAAGCTGAGAGGAACGGCTATCACCGATAGAATAATAACTTTCAGCAAGTTTATAACGGATAGCTGGCTCTTCTTTCTGTTTTAACGATTCTCGATAAAGTGAAATTAATTCACGATAATTATTTGATGAAAGATAAAACTTTTCTTTTACTGAAATATCTTGTTGATTAAATTTAGTAAACACAGACTGAGAACAAGCAGATAATAATAGCGCTGCACTTAGTAATGTACATAATCTCATTGTTTTAGAAAACATTTGGAAAAACCCTCATTGCACCCGGTGCTAAAATCAAAATTACAATAGGAAACATAATAAACAGAATTAATGGAATACTCATTTTAGCTGCAAGCGTTCCTAACCGCTCTTCAATTTGAAGTAATTGAATTTCCCTAATGTCAGCCGAAAGTACAATTAACTGATCATAGATAGATGAACCAAAATTCAAACTTTGTTGCAACACGGTACAAAACATTTTGATCTCTGTGGTTGGTAATGCTACCGCTAAATCCTTAAGTGCCGAACTTAATCCTGACAATTCAGCCTTACGCATAATCCTAGTCATCACATAGGTTAGCGCTGGATTTAGCTTTTTAAAATCAGCTGTAACCTGTTTTAATCCACCTTCAATACTATTCCCCGTTTGAACACTTACTGCAACCAGATCGATAAAACTCGGAAGATCTGTCATTATAGATTTAATCTTCCTATTAAGAATCATTGATGTCAAAATGCCGGGTAATAAAATAACAAAAATACCAATCAGCAAATAATAAACAATAAGGTCTTTCTGTGGTGTTGATAAATTAAATAGATAAACAAATATTGATAAAAAAGCAATTAATAACAATTTTAGTCTAATATTTCTATCAATCATACCTAGCACCGATAACACAGGGCTACTATTAATTAGTACTAATTCTAATTCACGTTGTTTTTTATTCTTTTTAGGTTGAGCTTCTTGCTCTTCCTCATTATTATCTGAAACATCTTGAATTATCTTGGCTTGATAGTCATAGCGACGTTTCATTATCACAGCGACTACGAACAAGAATAAACTCAGAAAAATTAATAGAAGGAAAATAAGTAATAACTTCGTCGTCATGATACTCTCCTCATTAACCACCAAATAATTAAAAAGCCGAATAATTGGCTACCAAACACACCGTACAAGACGATTCTGCCACTTGGATTATTAATTAAAAAATCAAAGTTTTCTGGCTGAGCAAAACGCATAAAAATGAAAAATCCTACGGGGAAGCAGCCTACAATCATTGCGGACATTCTTGCTTCTGAAGTCATTGCTTTCTTCTTCTGCTCCATTTTTTTGCTTGCAGAAATCACACGACTCAGACGGTTAATGACTTCTCGAATTTGACCACCTTTACTTAAGTTCAATTTAATCGTCATAATAAAGAAATAATATTCTTTATAAGGATAACGAGTATAGCTATCATCAAAAACAGAAGAAGGATCTTCCCCTAGAACTAAGCGACGGTGAATATTTTTAAATTCTTCGCCAATTTGCCCACCAATATCTTGTCCGCAACGCTCAAACGCAGAAAGCAATCCACTTCCAGCTGAAGATGCCGAATTAAGAATTTGTAACACTTCAGGAAAAACTTGCTCAAACAATTTGCGGTTTTGTCGTTGCCCAAATTTCCATACCCCTAAAATCATAATAGTGATTACACTAAGAAGAAAAATGTGATTATCAATACGGAAATACGCAAAATTGACGAGATATAATGCAAAGATAATTGCTGCACTAATTAACAAATTTGGGATAAGTTTTCGTTTATTACCACGAGTAAAGTAGAATATCCATAAACGATAAAGATTTTTGATTTTCGTTAATAGCGTCGTAAGTTTGCTCTCACGTTGGGTTTGATTAATTGTTTTCTTAGTTGAAAACCAAGACAACCCTGTCGCTAACAGCAATAACACGCCAAATACAACAATAAAGTAATAAATAATTGTCATACTCATTCAGATCTTTCCTCAAAAATGCGTTGCAATTCATCACTTAGATTAAACATTTGTGCATTTTGGTAAACAACAGAGCTATGTAATAAACCGTGCGATTTAAACTCACCTTTAATTTTTCCATTTTCATCTCGTAATTTACTTGGCACATAGGAAAAAATATCTTGTAATACTATCTGCCCTGTTTCCATTCCAGCAACTTCTGTGATATTCATTATTTTACGCGTTCCATCATTTAAACGTGAAACTTGGATAATAATATTAACTGCCGAAGCAATATTCCGCCTGATAGCTTCTAAAGGTAATTTGGCACTTGCCATCATAACCATACTTTCCAAACGAGCTAAGGCATCACGAGGTGAATTTGCGTGCAATGTGGACATTGAACCATCGTGGCCAGTATTCATCGCCTGCAACATTTGGAAAGCTTCGGCACCACGACATTCCCCAACAATAATTCGTTCAGGACGCATACGCAATGCATTTATCACCAAATCCTGCATAGAAACTTCCCCAGTATGCTCAACCCCCGCTTGACGAGTTTCTAAACGCACAACGTGAGGCTGGTCTAAACGTAGCTCCGCCGTATCCTCAAGGGTTATCACACGCTCAGTAGAAGAAATATAGGCTGAAAGTGCGTTCAATAATGTTGTTTTCCCTGAACCTGTACCTCCAGATACAATAATATTCGCTCGACAACGCGCGGCAATGATCAAAAAGTTAGCCATTGCCACATTCATTGAACCAAACTCAACCAATTCACCTAATGATTTTTTTGATTTACTAAACTTACGAATAGAAATTGACGTACCATCTAATGCAATAGGCGGAATCACCACATTTAAACGGCTACCATCTGGTAATCGGCTATCCACTAGAGGAAAACTCTCATCAATACGACGTCCTACCTTTGCGACTAAACGCTTAGCAATATCAGTAAGCTGTTCATTATTGATAAAATGGCGGTCTTCTCTTTGCAATACACCGCCACGCTCGACCCAAATCTCGTCAGGACCATTCACCAAAATATCAGCAACCGTTTCATCATTCATTAGCTCACGGATTGCGCCATATCCACCAATTTCGTCAGCCATTACCTCTGCCATATAAAGAGTGTCTGATGCAACGATATGTATATCATTCCGTTGTGCGATACGGCTTACATTTTGGGCAAGCTCGGCAATTAATTTTTCCCGCTCATTTTCGATTTCGTCTAATTTATCAATATCCAAATTTCTTAAAATCTCATTGCGGAAAAATATTTGTTCTTCCCTAGTTAGCATAATTTACGCCTATTTCTATTTCCCTGTTAATAACTTCATTAACGCGCCTTTTAATCCCTCAGGCTTGCTAGAATGGTATTTTCTTGATAGCACCCCAATAACAGACTGTGTTAATTTTTTTAATTGTTGCTCACCTTTGCGACCAAATTTAATTGCTAATGAATTTTTTATATTAATTTTAGACAAATAAGGGATCACTGTATCAATTTGTGCATTTAATAAGGTTTCAATATCAGAAATAGACATTGATTTAGCCAGTTCAGGATGATTATCTGCCACACAAATGAAACAGCGTGCTAAACGCTTATCTGCATTTTGAACGCGCGCTAATTCAGATAAAAATGATTTTGCCACACGTAACGCACCAAGATTACGATTAGCAACCAGCACGAAATTATCACAAACATCATAGAATTGATTAAATTCATCTCTATCCACATTGAAAATTGGCTGGTCGTAAATGATATAGTTATAGCTACTCGCAACGTTCTCAGGAATGCTATTTAATTGACCACGATAAAGATGAAGATATTCGCTGTATTCAACAACCTCATCTTTCACAACTTTCTTATTGACTAAAATATCAAGGTCTTGTGAACCGCCTTTACCTTGAACAAGTAATACAGGCACTTTCGATTCAGTAACAATACGATTAGCCAAATGTAATGAAATAAGACTTGAGCCAATGCCACCTTTACATCCTAACACACACACTTTTACCGTATGGCGTTTAGTTGGCATATTAATGCCTAATAAAATTCTTTCCACCATTTGAGGAAGTTGTGAATCCGAATGGAAATACGGCAATCCTTCGCGTGCAAAGCGTTGTGAAAAACGAATTGAATCGTTATCCCCAACAACACAGCACCACACATTTTGTGGCACTGTACTGTGGATACGGGATAAAACATCTTCAGTACTCACGGCATCGTGAATATCGACAATAATGCCAAAATACATCTCCGCAGATAACTGAAGTTTTTTTTGCACATCTAAAAAATTATTAGGAATAATTTCAATCTGCTCTAATCCACGCGTTCTTAAAAGTTGTGCAATTGCAGTACTCACACTCTCACGGTCAGAAATAATACAAATTTTTCTTACTCTGGAGGAAACTGAATCATCAATTCCGAGTTTATTTTTATCTAATAAAAGCATTATAAAAAACCTATATTTTAATTACTGACTAAATCCAGCTTGTCTAAAGAAGTTGCGTGTATCATCAGGAATTGGAAGTTTTAACATATCTTCAAGCAAACCTGTTGGTTTATAGCTAGGATATACAATCGCATCACTTCTTGTTGGTTTAACAAGGTAAACGGTCGCTACCACAATTAGCTCACGTTTATCTCTGTTTTTATCCACACTGCGGAAAAATGCCCCTAAAACAGGAATGTCCGCTAAGAATGGTGTTTTCGCGATTACATCACGATCTGTTTCGTTATATAACCCGCCAAGAATAAAGCTACCACCATCTGGCACTTCAAAGGTTGAACGAGAACGGCGAGATTCAAACACAGGCACTAATAAGCCATCTTTTGTTTGACTTTGGTTTGAAATATTGCTTACTTCTTGAGATAACAATACGCGGATACGACGATCTTTTAATAACTTCGCCGCCACATTTAATTTAATCCCAAAATCTTTATATGTGACTTCGGAACGCCCATCTCTGTCATAGCGAACAATAGGTACTTCTCCCCCAATCAGAATGCCACCCACTTCACCAGATAAAAGTGAAATATTCGGTTCTGCTAATACTCTGCCTTTTGAGTCATTACGCAACGCACGAATAAAGGTTGCAAAATGTGTTGCCGCATAAGCTAAAGATCCAACCCCATTTGTCGCCCCAACTAACCACGCGTGAGATTCTGTTGAACTACTCGGTGAAAGCGCTCTTGCATAATCACTCCAGCTCCAATTAATGCCCATTTCATCGGTTAATTTTTTACTCACTTCTACAACAGAAAGTTGCACATTAATTTGTGCAGAATCATTTGTGGTAGAGGCGTCAATCACATTGTTATAGCGGTATTCATCAAGGAATGGAACGTGTTCTTTTTCGCCATTTCCGTTAATATCCACCTCTCGCTTAATGGTTTCTTTTGATGCGCCCAATGCTTCGCCAACAATCCGTGTGACTTCTTGCTGTTCAACGGCAGATTTCGCTTTGCCTTCAATCACATAGGCCTGCCCTACGCGTTTCACCGAAAGATTCGTATTTGGAAAGGCAAGTCTAATTTGTTGATTGGCTCGATCAAGCCCTTTCATCATCCCATTCACATTAATGGTATCATTGCGTAACTCATTACCTTCTTCATCTAATACGGTAATTTCGGATACCCCCTCACCTTTGGCATAAATGATAAAACTGTTATCGCCAATAATTTCATAATCAGCCACATCAGGTGAAGAAATAAAAATCGTATCAATTTTACTTTTAGTTTGAAGGGTACGGCTTTGCCCATCTTCCATATTGAACACTTGGGCAGAAACACTTAATGGAAATACCGCACCAACAACCAATGCGGCACGAGCTAATTTAAAAATAGAAAATTGCATTTTAGTTACCTCTTAAAGAACGAATTAATGTGCCATTTTGTTTGATTGGCTGTTTATCAGTATTTTCTGGGAGTATTAATAAACGATTTTCAGTTGCAGCAAGATAAAGTGTTTTAAGTTGCGCTGGTTCAAGTTTTAAACGAATTTTGAATGCACAGGTTTTGAGTTCATTCTTATTGCTTTCTTCCGTTACAGGTGTTTTCTTAATTTGCAGTAATTTTACCGATTTAAACACCGGAACAAATTTCACTTTGTTTGGGTTTGAATCTTTTCCGGCAAAAACAGAAACTGCCACATTATCGCCTGCTTGTAGGGTTTCTAAACTAGAACTATCTACATCATAAATACAAGCGGTGTGTGCCACTTCACGCGTAGGGTCGATGGTGTAGCTAATGAAACGCTCATCATCTGGAGAAATTAAAATTTTTGGAGAAAGGTAATCCCCTTGGGCAACATCTTGTGAAACGGTGAAACCGCGTAATCTTTTATCTTCAGTATTTTTATCTTCTGGATTTTCCTGTCCAGATAAAAATGAAGTTAAATCATATTGCATTAGCACACTATTTTCATCAATAGGTAGTTCACTAAACACAATATCTTGTTGTTTTAAAATATGCCCGCGAGGAATATTTTTATTTACTGTGGCAAATAATGCCTTTTTCTTTTCATTATTTTCACGATTTTCCACTGCAGGCTGTTCTGGCTCAGGCTGTGGAACTTCCACCGTTTGTTGCGGTTGAGAAGAGGAATTATCAGAGGAATAAAAGAATATTCCACTAATTCCAACGATTAAAATAAGAAATGCGGTAATAAATAATACCCGATAATTCATAGCTGCTCCTATGGCAATAGTTGAATGTTGATGAATAAAAACAGATAACTAAGAAAACCTAGGCTAATTGCAACCCCGTAAGGTAAGCCATTTTTCTTAATTGCACTTCTAAAGAAAAGTAAACCACCAATAATTAGCAATAAACCAAATAAGCTAATTAACAATAAAACAAAAAAGGCATTGTTTGGTGGCACTAATAGCATTAATACAGTTAATAATTTAATATCTCCTGCACCAATCACATTAAAGAGAAAAAGAAAAAATCCGATAACGAGCGTAATTAACGCGGGCTGCCAATATAAGGTATGGTTTAGCAACCAGCCTAAAGGAAGTGCGGTTAAAAAAACGGCAAAAATTAACTTATTACTTAATATTCTGTGGCGAATATCCTGCCAACTGAGAACACTAAGTAATACGCTAATTATTGTAATAAGCACCCAAACCATTATTTCCATTTTAGTTTATCTTATTATATGTTTTATTTTTTACCATTTTTACATCCTTTAAATGGCAAAATTTGCGTTATTCTAAACACATATAAACCACATAGAGAAACTCATTACATTTTCTTTTTTGTAATGCTGAATTATCTCCAAATGGTTTATTTCTCCAAATAGAGGGAAATAATTTCCCCTCTAATTTTCTGCTAAATAAATAATTATTATTAACTAGGGGTAACGCTAGAGTTACTAATAGAATCTTTCAATGAATTAAATTTCTCTAGAAGTTTTCCTCTGAAACTATCATCACCATAGAACACCGCAATAATTAATACAGCCATACCCACAGCGATTAAGCCATATTCAATCGCAGTAACCCCTTGTTGGTTTTCTTTAAAACGACGTAAACCTTCAGTTACAGCAATATAGGCTTTAGTAGTTAAATTAAACATTTTTTAAGATCTCCTAAATAAATTTTGAGTATATTGAATAAGTAAGCCCAAAACATTATTTCAATAATTTTGAGCATTTATTATTCTATACTGGGGGGGGGGGGGGTAGCAAGTCTTTTTGTAAAAAAATGTAAATTTTTTGAAGAATTTGTAAATCATTGACTGTTTATTAATCAGTTCATTTACTTGTTTTTTAATAAACTTTACTTAGTTTTTAATAAATAACGTGATTGCTTGGTCTTATCACTAAAAATCAAACGTTCCCTCTTTCAATGTGCTTGCTTACGATTCCAACTGTTCCTCCAATAACAACGCCAATCCACTTTGTCGTTTGGTGGGGTTTCTTACCGCGGTTTTCCAGCTTTGCTCCGTGCTAAATACGGTGGCTTGGTTCTTGGCACGGGTAATTCCCGTGTAAACCAATTCACGGGATAAAATCGGGCTAGGTTCAGTGGGCAGTACCATAAAGGCGTGGTCAAATTCAGAGCCTTGTGATTTATGCACTGTCATTGCAAAGGCGGTTTCGTGGCGTGGAATACGGCTGGCTAATTCCCGTTTGCCATTTTCAAAATAAAAATGTCCTTTTAGCTGCCCTTGTTCATTGGGGCTGACTAAATATAACCCAATATCCCCATTATATAAGCCTACATTACTGTCATTTTGCGTAATCATAATGGGTTTGCCGAGATAATGTTCACGCGCTTGATTAAATTGCACTAAGCCCTTTGCACGTAGCCCCTCTGCAATACGTTGGTTGAGCTGTTCACTGCCTAACTCCCCGACGCGTAATGCGGTGAGGTAACGGACTTTATTAAATGCGGTGAAAATTTGCTGAATTTTTTCTGAATCTAAAGGTTGATTTTGTGCCGTAACTTGCTGAATTAAGGTTAAAAAATCGGTGTAATTTTGCACCGCACTTTTCACCACCGCATTGGCACAATATTGCTGATATGCCAAGCTATTCGCCTCCCCTGTGTGTGTCAATTGCATAAAATCAACGAGGGTTAAAGGTAAAGTTGTTACAACATCACTTTTCTTCAAATCTCCCGCTTGTAGCAACTGCCAGCTTTCTTCTGCGTTGCCTTGATTAATCAATTTCGCTAACTGCCCAATGGCGGAATATTCATCAAAACGATGACTTTGGGTTAAATGACAAAGATGATCACGAATTGGATTGCCTTGTGTTATCGCAGACAAATGTTGCCCTGTGGTTTGTTGTAAATACGCCACAAAATCGGGGCTGTAGCCTTGCGTCAGAAATTTGCCTAATTCTGCTAAAATTGCCCCTGCCTCCACAGAGGCAAGCTGATCTTTATCTCCCAATAAAATTAATTTGGTTTGTAGTTTTAAGGCTTGCAACAATTTCGCCATTAGGGATAAATCGATCATTGAAGATTCATCTACCACAAGCACATCAAGCAATAATGGGTTCTGTTTATTATGCTTGGGCATATCTTCAAAGAAGCGTACGCCAAGTAGTCGATGTAAGGTTTCTGGCTGTGTCGGTATGGCAGCGATTAACGCCTCTGGCAACGCCAATTCTGCTTTTAAGCGAGCTAAGGAATTATCCATACTCTCTTTTAGCCGAGCGGTGGCTTTCCCTGTGGGGGCAACCAGTTTTATACGTAAACCTTGCTGATATAAATCCTGTAAGGCAAGTAATAATCGTGTTACGGTGGTGGTTTTGCCTGTACCGGGTCCACCACTGATTAGGGTAAAAGGCTGTTTGATTGCCATTGCAACGGCAATTTCTTGCCAATTAATTTGTTTTGGTTGTGCGGAATGAGGAAAATATTTTTGCAAAATTGTTGCGATGGCTTGTGGATCAAAAGTGCGGTCAAAAATGCCTGAATTTTGCCCCGCACTTTGCTCTACATTTTGTTCCGTGCGTTGAATGGAATGGGCAAAATATTCTGCAACGCGGTATTCATCTTGCCAGATACGATAAAAATACAGCGCATTAAACTGAAACACCAAAGGGGCGATTTTTTCTTGTGGCTGTGTGGTAAAAGCAATGTGTTGCTGTAAACTGTCTTGCCATTGGCTAGGGGGTAAATAATCAATTTTGGCATTGATTTTTTCTATATATTCCCATTCTTGCTGAGGTAATGGTAATAAACTGGCTAAATTAGCCTCAAGCACCAAGCAACTATGCCCCTGTAAATAAGAATAATTGCACAATGCCGCCAATAAAATCGCTAAATTTTGTTGGCATAAGGAATCCCCTTTGCCTTGCTGTTTTTCGGCAATCAAGCGTGCGAAATGGTAATCCCCTTGGCTAAATATGCCTTTTTCTTGAAGTGCTTTAATTAGGCTGAGCATTAGAATAATTCCTCCAAGGCTTGAATTAATCGCCAATCTGGTTTATCAAAATAAATACCTGTTTGATCTTTGCCATTCATTCCGCGTAAAAACGTATAAATCACGCCCCCAAAATCCCTTTCATATTGATAATGCGGATCGCGCAAGGTTAAATAGCGGTGTAACGCTAAGCTGTAAAGCAAATACTGCCAATCATAAAAGCCATTTTTCATCACTTCAGGCAACTGGGCTGGCTGATAATTTTCCATTTGATGACCAAGCAAGTTTGATTTGTAATCTAGCACATAATATTTCCCTTGATGACGAAACACGAGATCAATAAAACCACGCAACATTCCTTGCAAACGCTCAAAAATCAGCGATTGAGAGGGAAATGGGTGATAATCTTGCAAGGCTCGATTAAACGCGGTGGCATCAAAGGCTTTGTTTAATTTTAAATAAAATTGCATTTCTTTTATACAATCTTGCGGTTGAATTTGTGCAAGGGTTACGTTTTCACCAACCAATAATGGGCTATGATAAATGGCGTTAAACCATTGTTGTAATGGCACAATCCATTGTTCATCAAGCTGTAACCCTTGGCATAATTTGGCAAGATTTTGTTCATCAAGGGCAGATTGTGCGGTATTTTTTTCTAAATAACGGTGCAAAATCGTCCCCACACGCACGCCACTTGGCAAATCAAAAGGGGTATAACCTTGTGGATAGGTACGTTCTTGTGGCGTTATTTCTTCGTTTAACGGGAAGGCTTGTGGCAGGTTGAAATCGTAATCCTTACCTTGATCAAAAACTTGCGAAATTTGCACCGCACTTTCATTTTCAGCTTGTAATTGCAATGTATTGCGTTGATGCTTATGCACCATATCCGTGAAGCTGGTTACTCCCCAATGATATTCAATCTTGCCGTTAAATATAGCGGGGCTAAAGTGCTGCGTGTGATGAGGGGAAACCAACGGCGCGCTTGCAATAAGATCGTTGCTGTGGCTAATCGCCACATTCTGTTCACCAACGTTTTGCTGCAAGATTTGTAATAATGCTGTGCTGTCATAGGTTGCGGATAAGTTTAGGCTTTCTCCGCACTTTCCTTGCGTTAAGGCATAGAGCAACCCATTCCATTTTTTTTCAAAAGTCTTCGGTAAACACAATGCCACTTGGTATTTAGCACGGGTAAGCGCCACATAAAGCAAACGCATTTCTTCTGCTAGATCTTCTTTAAGCACGCGTGCTGATTGCTGATTTTCCATATCCCACAATATGTGGTCTTGTTCTGTGGCGTAATAGGTGGTGATTGTGTTTTTTTCCTCTTTCTTCGGCTTGGCGATAAAGGGTAACCACACCAGATCATAAGCTAAGCCTTTTGATTTATGAATAGTCACGATTTTAACTAGATCTCGTTCACTTTCTAAACGAATGCTTTCTTCTAGCCGATCTGTCCCTTGAATTTGCTTTTCAAACCAACGCAATAAGGCAGCTTCACTTTCGTTTAAACGGCTAGCTTGTTGTAAAAGTTCCGCTAAGTGCAAGAAATCTGTCAAAATTCGTTCACCTTGATTGTGTGCCAGCAAGCGTTGCGTAAGCGAGGTTTCTTCATTAAGCAATAATTGATGCAACATCACCAAAATGCCTTTTTGTTGCCACGTTTTTTGATAAGCGAAAAAGGCGTCCACCCAATGCTCCCACTGGGTTTCATCTTGCTTAATTTGATAAATTTCTGCACTGGTTAAGCCAAATAATTGGGTGGCAATGGCATTGAGAATATAGCGTTCATTCAGCGGGTTTAAACAGGCCTGCAAAACCAGAGCCAATTCCTGTGCGGTTTCACTGTCAAACACATTGCTTTTATCGGATAAATATACCGAGTCAATGCCCAAATTTTGCAAGGCGGTTTTAATGCTTTGAGCTTCTTTTCCTGTACGCACCAGTACCGCAATATTTTTCGCTTGCAAGGGTTCATCGGCAAATTTTGCTTGATTTTGCGCCGCACTTTTTAGCCATTGCTGAATGGAAATCGCACAATTTTTGGCAAACTGTTCTTGATCATAGCCCTCACCTAAATAGCAACGCAACGCAGGTTCATCTTGCCCATTGAGATTAAAGTGCGGGAGATTTTTTCCTGCTTTTACGGGATCAAACTGAATTTCGTCAAATAAAAAAGGCGGTGGCTGTTCAAAATCAAAAATCCCATTAACAGATTGAATTAATGCAGCGGTAGAACGCCAGTTTTCTTTCAGTGTAAAACGCTGGTTGGCTTGTTGCGAAGCCTTAAAATAAGTAAAAATATCTGCGCCACGAAATTTATAAATAGATTGTTTCGGATCGCCAATCATTATAAAGCCTGACGGTGCAGGCTGAGATTGTTCTGGTGGCTTTTCAATATAAATTTTAGAAAAAATTTGATACTGCTGTGCATCGGTATCTTGAAATTCGTCAATCATCGCAAAGGGATATTGATTGCGGATCAACGCAGCTAACTCCTGCCCATTTTCTCCATATAGCCCTTCTCGCACTAAACGTAACAGATCATCAAAGCCTTTTTGGACGTGATGATTTTTATAATCAAACCATTTTTTGCGAATGGCTTGAATGGCGTGATATAGCACAATCGGTAAGGCAAGTGCCATTTCTTCTGATTGCGTCCATAAATGTTCCGCTTGGCAAAAAAGAGGATGTTGTAACGGGGCAAATCCCGATTTTATTTTTGCGTTAATCTCTCTTTCGGTAAAATAAATAAAAATATCTGGCAAGCTATAATTGCTCGGATCTTCCGCCCACGCCCGCATTTTCTCAAGGCGTCCTGCATAATGATTCGCGTATTTAATTTTTTCTTTATTTTCCGTGAAGAATACGGCAAGTTCTTCGACGTTTGCCAACCATTCTTGCTTAAACGCATCAATTGCCTGATAGGTGGTTAATAAATATTGTTGGAAAAATTCATCAAGAGATAGCTCAAGTAGGTGCGGATGAGAAAGGGCAACCTCAACCCCCTCTTTGCCTAAATGTGGGCGAATTTTTTTCAATAATGCTTGCGGCGATTTTAGCGTTTGATTCACCCATTTTGCGACAAGCACAGGTTGATGATAAAAGGCTTCTCGCCAAAATTCGTTGGTTAAACGTGCGAGTAAATCACTTTCATCGGTTATCAACGCTAAATTAAAATGCACGCCCGAATTAAAGGCGTATTGCATTAACATACGACGACAAAAACTGTGGATCGTGTAAATCGCTGCCGTATCCATACTCTGCTCTGCCCAACTAAGGCGCTGAATGGCTAAGGGAATGTCATTTAAGCCTTGCACTAATTCACCCAGCAAGGGATCACCCCCTTGTGCAAAGACCGTTAGATCTTGCGTGGTTTGATATTGCAAAAGTAACTGCTTGCTGTGGTAAATTCTTGCACGAATACGTTCTCGTAATTCTTGCGTTGCCATTTCGGTAAAGGTTACCACTAAAATTTTATCGACAGAGAGCGGTTGGTTGAAACAGTTTTCCCCTGCTTGTAACAGCAAACGAATATACAGGGACGCCATTGTGTACGTTTTCCCTGTTCCCGCTGAGGCTTCGATCAGGCTCACACCTTGTAAAGGCATTGTGGCTGGATTGAGTGTTTGCGTTTTTGTCGTCATCATAAATTAAAAATTCAATACTTTATCTGCTTCCATTGTCCAATCGGCAAGTTCAATTAATGTTCCAATTTCTACCCCCTCTGCGAGCGGGGCATTGTGGATACCTCGTGCAGTCACACAGGTTTTACATAATTTTACTGTTGCCCCCTGTGCGGTGAGAATCTCGATCATTTGCTGTAAATGATAACCTTCAGCTGGCGATTGTTGAGCCAATCCTCCGACGACGGCATCAGACATAAAAAATAAGCGTAATTGTAGCGCACTTTTATGTTGCTCTTGTAACTGTAAAGCAAGGCGTAATGCACTGAAAAAATGTTCATCGCCATAAGGGGAAGAATGTACAATAAATAAGATGTTTTGCATAAGAATGTCCTTTTTAGATTGTGGAAATGCGGTGTCATTTTAAGCGGCATTAAGGGGTTGCCTATGCACTTGGTTTTGCTTATTTTACACGGATAACAGTAATAAAAAAGTGGGCATTTTTCATTTGCCCACTTTGTGAAAGCCTTTACTTAAACCGCCTAATTTAGCTTGAGCGGTTGGATTTTCCAGATTTTTTGCGCATATTCTTCAATGGTTCTGTCTGATGAGAAGAAACTCATATTGACAATATTTTGCAAGGCGCTGTTCGTCCACGCTTTTTGATCATGGTATTTTTCATCAACCCGTTTTTGAGCTTCCACATAGCTTTGGAAATCAGCAAAGGATTGATAATAATCGTGATAACACAAGCCGTTAAGCAAATCTTGATAACGACGCGGATCATTCGGCGAGAATAATCCTGATGTGATTTGGTCAATCACTCGGCGTAACTGCTCATTGCTTTGGTAAATATCGTATGGACGGTAGCCGTTACGACGTAACTCTTCCACCTGTTCCACGGTATGACCAAAGATGAAAATATTATCTTCGCCCACGTTTTCTAAGATCTCTACGTTTGCACCGTCTAAGGTTCCCAAGGTTAATGCACCGTTGAGGGCAAATTTCATATTACTTGTGCCTGAGGCTTCTGTTCCCGCAAGGGAAATTTGTTCAGAAATATCCGCCGCTGGAATGATCATTTGTGCAAGGCTTACACTATAATTTGGAATGAACACCACTTTTAAACGACCTTGCAAACGTTCATCGTTATTGATGATTTTTGCTACATCATTAATTAAGTTAATGGTTTGTTTCGCTGCGTAATAGGCTGAAGCCGCTTTACCCGCAAGGATAAACACGCGTGGTGTCCAGTCTTTTTCAGGGTGTTCTAGCATTTCGTTATAGCGGGCAATAATGTGTAACACATTGAGAATTTGGCGTTTGTATTCGTGGATACGTTTTACCTGTACGTCAAATAAGGCATCAGGATTGAGTTCAATGCCTAATTCTTTTTTCACATAATCAGCTAAGCGAACTTTGTTGGCACGTTTAATGGCTGGAATGGCGTTTTGCACATCAGGATCGTCAAGATGGGCTTTGAGCTCATTTAATAAACTCAGATCTCGACGCCATTGCGTGCCAATATAACGATCAAATAAGGCAGATAAATCCGGGTTTGCCACGGCAATCCAACGGCGTGGTGTAATGCCATTGGTGACGTTAGTAAAACGTTCAGGGTAAATATGCGCAAAATCGGCAAAGGTTGAGGTTACCATAAGATCTGAATGAATAGCAGCAACCCCATTGACTTTGTGCGATCCCACAACAGACAACCAGCCCATACGTACTTTACGCACATCACCCTCTTCAATTAAAGACACACGACGAATAAAATTGTCATCGGTGGTTACATAAGTGCGGACATATTCTAAGAAATAATCATTGATTTCAAAAATGATCTGTAAATGACGTGGTAAGATTTTTGCCATCATTTCCACAGGCCAAGTTTCTAATGCTTCAGACATCAACGTGTGGCAAGTGTAAGAGAAAATACGGCGACACATATCCCACGCGGTTTTCCAATCATAGCCTTCTTTATCCACTAAAATGTACATCAATTCAGGAATAGCTAAGGCTGGGTGGGTATCGTTTAAGTGAATTGCCACTTTATCTGCCAAATTTTTTACGCTACCGTGCGTGCGTTTGTGGCGTTTGATAATATCTTGTAGTGAGGCGGAAACTAAGAAATACTCTTGGCGTAGACGTAATTCACGTCCTGCCCAAGTGGAATCATCAGGATATAACACGCGCGAGACATTTTCACTGGAAGCACGCTGTTCTACGGCACGAAAATAGTCACCACGGTTAAATTCGGCAAGATTGAAAGAATCCCCTGCGTGGGCGCTCCACAAGCGTAAAGTTGCCGCGCTGTCGTTGGCATACCCGGGGATCATTTGATCATAAGCTAAGGCAACAATTTCCTCTTTACTCTCCCAAACACATTTTTTTCCTTCAAAATAAATATGCCCGCCAAATTGGATATTGAAACGTTTAGAAGGACGAATAAATTCCCAAGGTGCGCCTTTTTCTAACCACGCATCGGGTTTTTCTACCTGTTTACCCTCTTCGATCGTTTGTCGAAACATACCGTATTCATAACGGATACCATATCCCATTGCGGGAATAGCTAAGGTGGCAATGGAATCCATAAAGCACGCAGCCAAACGCCCTAAACCGCCATTACCTAAACCGGGATCCACTTCTTTCTCAATGATTTCTTCTAAATCCACATCAAGCTCATTTAAGGCTTCTTTAGCAAGGGTATAAACGCCCTCTGCAATCAACGCATTAGAAAGCGTCCGCCCCATTAAATATTCCATTGATAAATAATAGACGCGACGTGTTTTTTCATCACGGGATTGACGGGCGGTCGAAATCCAGCCTTCTGTCACAAGATCACGCACCGCATAAAGGGTGGCATTGAGCCAATCACGTTGGCTTGCTTCTTGTGGTGAACGCCCAATTAAGAAAATCAATTTATACACGATCGCTTTTTTCAGCGATTCTGTGGTTTGTTCAGGTTGGTTATAAGAGAAGGGAAAATCAATGTTATCCGTTGTCATAAGTGGCTCTCCTAATTTATTGCAATTTAAAATCGGCGTATTTTTATCCTTTTTGTATAAAAACACAACAAAAACCAGCCTAAAATCGGCGTTTTTTTCACCGCACTTTGATTTTAGGCAAATCGAATGAAGCTATAAAATGCGTTGATATAATGCTTGGTAATGTCTTGCCGCAATTTGCCAGCTAAAATCTTGCTCCATTGCAACCACGCGTACACTTTGCCATAGGCGCTGTTTTTGCCATAATGCAAAGGCGTTATTAATCGCCCAGCCTAACCCTTCCGCATTGGCATCATTAAACACAAACCCTGTGGCTTTACGAGCTTTGATGTTTTCAGAATGGCTATCTACCACCGTGTCAGCCAAGCCACCTGTGGCTCTTACTAATGGTAAAGTGCCGTATTTCAATCCATAAAGCTGGGTTAAGCCACAAGGCTCAAAACGACTTGGCACTAAAATCACATCACCACCCGCAATAATTAAGTGTGATAAGGCTTCATCATAGCCAATTTTTACTGCGATATGTTCAGGATAACGTTCGGCAAGGTGGCGTAATCCTTCTTCTAAATGCGGTGCGCCTGACCCCAGTAAAGCAAGCTGACCGCCTTGTTGTACGATGGTTTCTGCGTTTTGAATCAGTAAATCCACGCCTTTTTGTTCGGTTAAACGTGTCACCATTACAAATAATAAGGCGTCAGGCTGTTGTGGCAAATTAAAATAGGCTTGTAATTTTTCTTTATTTTTACGTTTGCCCGCCATTGCTTTTAATTTGTAATGATCTTCAAGGTAATGATCACTATTCGGGTTCCAAATTTGTTCATCAACACCATTGAGAATGCCGACTAATCGCCCTTCTTGACGCAATGCCTCAAGTAAACCTTGTAAACCGTAGCCAAATTCTGGCGTCGTGATTTCTTGAGCATAGGTTGGGCTAACGGCAGTCACCACATCAGAATAATAAAGCCCTGATTTTAAATAAGAAATTTGTCCGTGTAACTCTAAGCCGTTGATATGGAACATTTCCAACGGTAAACCAAGTTCAAACAAATGGTGATAAGAAAACATTCCCTGATAAGCGAGATTATGAATGGTAAATACGGATTTGGCAGGTCGCCCTTTAAATGCTAAATAAGCACTCGTTAAACCTGCGTGCCAATCGTGGGCGTGAACCACTTCCGCTTGCCACCAAGCATCTAATCCAACAGCAAGTTCTGCCCCAACCCAGCCAAGTAAGGCAAAACGTTTATAGTTATCGGCATAATCGTTATACCATTCATCGTGGTACGGATTGCCTTCTCTGGCATACAAATGCGGTGCATCAATCAGATAGATGCCTAGCCCGTTATATTCACCATAACGTAGCACGATATGCCCTGCAAAATGATTAAATTCCGCCACCACAACAGTATTAGGAATGCCAGCAGCAATGGCGGGGTAAGCCGGCAGTAAAATTCGGCTATCCATACCAATTTGCTGTTGCGCAAAAGGTAATGCACCCATTACATCCGCTAAACCGCCCGTTTTGAGTAACGGGTAAAGTTCTGAACAAACGTGTAAAACTCTCATTCTTTTTCTTCCTTAAAACAGAGAAATACGGTGAAAATTCCGCAAAATTCCACCGCACTTCTCTTTACCTTGTATTAATCTAAATGCGCTTCAAACGCAACTGTTTCACCATTTAACTTCTTTAACATTGATGCAGTAACCAACACCACACCGCCACTACTAACTCTAAAGCGTTTGCTATCCAGTGCTAAATCCACACCAATTTCCATTCCGTCTGGAATGACACAATGGCGATCAACAATACAACGTTTGAGCGTACAATTTTTACCAATGGTCACTTGCGGTAACACGACGCTATGATCAACCAATGAGCCTTCTTGCACGATAACGCGATCGAAAAGGACAGAATAACTAATCGACGCATCGGTGATCACACAACCACCCGAAATCAAACAGTTATCCACGGGTTTAATGTCTGATTTGCTATAAAAGAATTTTGATGGATAGGTTTGCGTCGGATTACCACGAATTGGCCAGCGTTGATCATAAATATCCAGTTGTGGATTTTCGGAAACCAAATCAATATTGGATTGCCAGAAACTATCTAGCGTTCCCACATCACGCCAGTAAATTTCGCCATCGGTATTACGTCCCATACAAGAACGGCTAAATGGATGGGCATAAAGCGTGCCTTCATCTAAACATTTCGGCAAAATATCTTTACCAAAATCGTGGGAGGTGTAAGGGGTGTTCACTTCTCGTTCTAAAATATCGTATAGGTAATCTGCATTGAACACATAAATGCCCATTGATGCTAAAGAAATATTGGGTTTGCCTGCCATCGCTGGCGGATCTTTGGGTTTTTCAACAAAGGCTTTCACTTTAAGATTTTCATCAACTGCCATTACCCCAAACTCACAAGCCTTTTCACGTTCCACTTCAATACAGCCTACGGTACATTGCGCATTACTGGAAACGTGATCTAACAACATTTGGCTATAATCTTGTTTATAAATGTGATCACCCGCCAAAATTAAGATGTATTTCGGGCAATAATGATCGCGAATAATCGCCATATTTTGATACACCGCGTCTGCCGTGCCACGATACCAAGTGGAATCATCAATTTGCTGACGGGCTGGCAACATATCAATAAACTCACCACGCTCTTGTGGCAAGAACGACCAGCCTTTTTGCAAATGGCGTAATAATGAATGCGCCGCATATTGGGTAACCACGCCAATATGGTTTAACCCTGAGTTAATACAGTTGGATAACGCAAAATCAATAATTCGTCTGTTGCCGCCAAAATACAGTGCTGGTTTCGCCCGTTTATCCGTTAGCTCATAAAGTCTTGAACCTCGTCCGCCCGCTAAAATTAGCACCAAGGTATCTTTCACAAGATCATTTTTATTTGGTGATTTTGATATACTGTTGCTCATTGCATTGTCCTCGCATTAATTTATTGATTGCTCAATAATCATTTCCTTTTTTCGTGCAACATACGAATGCGAGATCATTCACAGCCCATAGATTTCCTTGCATTTGTACGAACGCACCACTATATACAACTTCCCATTTCCCATCTGGCAACAAGAACGTTTGTAATTCTGCTTTTGCATTGATTAAAAGTAACCAATCTTCATCTAACTGAATTTGCATTGCTTTGCTATGGGGATTATGCCAATCCGCCACGCTCATTAATTGCCCTTGTGCGTTACGCCATTGCACATTTTCTTCCGTCCACCATTGATCCCGTTGTAAACTTGGGATTTGCTTTCTTAGGGCAATAAGCTGTTTAGTCATCTCAACGAAGTGCGGTTGAAATTTTTGCCAATTTAGCCACGTAATTTCATTATCTTGGCAATAGGCGTTATTGTTACCTTTTTGGCTATGTCCAAATTCATCGCCTGCCAGCAACATTGGTGTGCCATTTGCCAACAATAAACTCGCTAGCAAACCGCCACAGCTTAAAAAACGTTGGTATTTCACTTCCTCTGGAAGATTTTCTACGCCCTCTATCCCGTGGTTATAACTGTAATTTTCGTTACGTCCATCACGATTTTGCTCACCGTTGGCGAGATTATGTTTTTCGTTATAGCTGGTGAGATCGCACAGGGTAAAGCCATCGTGTGCAGTGATAAAATTCACAGAATGATGTGGCTTGCGATCTTCTTTTTGATAAATTTCACTCGATCCGGCAAAACGTTGTGCAAAACCGCCTAACTCACCGCTTTTCCGTAACCAAAAACGGCAAAGATCATCACGAAAACGATCGTTCCATTCAGCAAAATAGTGAGGGAAATTCCCCACTTGATAACCACCTTCGCCAATATCCCAAGGCTCAGCAATAAATTTGCATTGCTGTAAACGCGGTTCTTGCGCAATCTCAGCAAAAAGCCTTGCCTGTGGGTTAAACGCTGGGGTTTCTCTACCTAATACAGTAGCAAGATCAAAACGGAAACCGTCAATATGGCATTCTTCCACCCAATAAATTAAGCAATCCAACACCCAGCGGCGAGTGATGTCATTGGCTAAATTTAAGGTATTGCCGCAGCCTGTGGCATTCAGGTATTCCCCTTGTGCGTTTTGCCAATAGTAAGCCCGATCATCAATTCCACGCTGGCTAAAAGTGGGAAAGTGTTTTTCTGATTCCACACTGTGGTTGAACACCACATCTAAAATGACTTCAATACCCGCTTGATGAAGCGCTCTCACCATTGTTTTAAATTCACTCAATGGCGTTGTTCCCGTTTGCCCTGACCAATAAGCTGTTTCTACGGCAAACATCGCCAATGGGCTATATCCCCAATAATTGACCAATCCTTTTTCCTGTAAATGCGGTTCATCAAGATGATAATTTATCGGTAAAATTTCCACCGCACTTATCCCCAGTTCTTTTAAATAGGTAATCATTGTGGGGTGTGCTAAGCCTGCATAAGTACCGCGAATAGCCTCTGGTAAATCTTGTCGTAACTGGGTAAACCCTTTAACGTGCAATTCATAAATGATGGTGTCAGCCCAAGGCGTGGCTAAGGGTTTATCACCTTGCCAATCAAATTGGTTATCAACGAGGACACCTTTAGGCGCAAGGTGAGCGTTATCTCGAGGATCGCTGAGTAAAAACCATTGCTGCTTTTCAACGCGACTTAAATCCGGCTTACCTATCACCGCTTTCGCATAAGGATCGAGCATTAATTTTTTTGGGTTGCATAAGGTGTTATCTTGTCCTGTAATACGAAAGCCATATTGCGTGCCATAAGGCAATTCCCCCACCCATAAATGCCAAAACGCGCCACTTTGGTACATTTCTAGGGGTAATTCCTGTCCGTCAAAAAATAAACATAATTTGACGTTTTCTGCGCAAGAAGAAAATAGCGCAAAATTCCAGCCCACTTTTTTGTTGCCAGAATTATCTTGCAAAATTTCAATAGAACTCCCTAATGGGTAAGGCTTTCCTGCTGCCGTGCTGATCATTCTGTGTTATCCATTTATCACTTGATTTAAATGCCTCTTTAGGCGGATTTTTTCTTTTATCGCGGTGCTTTTTTTGTTTTACGCGTTGTCGTTTTCATTTTTTGCTCGTTTTCCACTTGGGTGCTTGGCGTTCTTTTCTCACTTTTAGCAGGTTTTCGCCATTTTAGGTAAATCGTTGCCAATGGCGGAATGGTTACGGAAATAGAATGTGCCTTATTGTGGCTTGGAATAGCTTCACTCTGTACTTCACCTTGATTACCAAGGTTAGCACCTTGATAGAAGTAAGAATCTGTATTGAGAATTTCTTCATATACCCCCGCTTCATTCACGCCAAAGCGATACGCATAACGCGGTACTGGCGTGAAGTTACTGACCACGATAATACGTTCCTCATCACGACTACAACGTTCAAACACGAAGACAGAATGTTGATAATCATCTACCACAAGCCAATTAAAGCCCTTTGGATCGTAATCTAATTGGTATAACGCTGGGTGAGTTTGATAAGTGCGGTTTAAATCTTTCACTAAATTCAATACGCCTTTATGCCAGCCCCCACCAACACTTTCATCAAGTAAGAACCAATCTAGGCTTTCTTGGTAATTCCACTCACGCCCTTGGGCAAATTCGTTGCCCATAAAGAGCAATTTTTTGCCGGGATACCCCCACATATAGCCATAATAAGCGCGCAAATTGGCAAATTTTTGCCACGCATCTCCCGGCATTTTGCCGATAAGTGAGCCTTTGCCGTGTACCACTTCATCGTGAGAAAGTGGGAGTACAAAGTTTTCACGATATTGATACATCATTCCAAAGGTCATCTGATCGTGATGATGTTGACGATATATCGGATCTTTTCGCATATAGGATAAGGTGTCGTTCATCCAGCCCATATTCCATTTAAAGTGGAAACCTAAGCCGCCATCTTGCGGTGGGTGGGTTACACCTGCAAAGGAGGTGGATTCTTCCGCAATAGTAATTGCGCCTGCATTTTCTGTGCCGATCACATAATTGGTGTGTTTTAAAAATTCAATGGCTTCTAAGTTTTCTCTGCCCCCGTATTGGTTTGGAATCCACTCACCGTCTGCGCGGCTGTAATCTCGGTAAATCATTGATGCCACGGCATCTACACGCAAACCATCTAAACCAAAGCGTTCAAGCCAATATAATGCATTCCCCGATAAGAAGTTTTTCACCTCATTACGACCATAGTTATAAATTAAGGTGTTCCAATCTTGATGATAGCCTTCTCTTGGATCAGCGTGTTCATACAACGCCGTGCCATCAAAGGCAGCCAAACCGTGAGTATCACTTGGGAAATGCCCCGGCACCCAATCTAAAATCACATTAATGTCTGCCTCGTGGGCTTTCTCGATCAAACGTTTAAACCCTTCAGGTGTGCCAAAACGGCTGGTTGGTGAATAAAGCCCAATGGGTTGATAGCCCCAAGAACCATCAAAAGGAAATTCCGACAAGGGCAAAAATTCAATATGCGTAAAGCCCATTTCTTTGACATAAGGAATGAGTTCCTCGGCAATTTGGTCATAATCCAACCAGAAATTATTCTCAAGATTACGCCGCCAAGAGCCTAAATGCACCTCATAAATGGAAATTGGCTGATCAAATTGGTTTGCTTTACGTCGTTTTTCGGTCATTTCTACCCCATTTGGTAATGCACTAATTTGTGAGGCAGTATCAGGGCGAAGCTGTGAGCTAAAGGCGTAAGGATCGGCTTTTAAACGTAACTGATCATTGCAATCGAGTACTTCAAATTTATAAAACTGTCCGAGTGTTGCCTTTGGTATAAACAATTCCCAAATGCCACTGGTGGCGTGAAAACGCATTGGGTGGCGACGACCGTCCCAATAGTTAAAATCGCCCACAATGGAAACGCGTTTTGCATTCGGCGCCCATAGGCGAAAATTCACGCCTGATACGCCTTCACATTGCATAAAATGAGCGCCTAAAATTTCATAAGGGCGTAAATGTGAGCCTTCCGCCAACAGCCAATTATCCAGCTCTTGAATAATTGGGTGGAAACGATAAGGATCTTCAATAAGCTGAGGTTCATTCCCCCAGTAAACTTCTAATTGATAAGCAAAAAAACTGCGTGTCTCTGGCATTACCGCGGCAAAAAAGCCACGATCATCAAGGCAAGTTAGTTCGCACACTTTTTCTTGATTTTCTTTATTAATAATCACGACCTTATCCGCATCAGGCAATAACACGCGGATTTCAATCCCTTTTTCTGTTTCGTGCATTCCTAATACAGAAAATGGATCAGAATGTGTCCCGTTAAAAAAGGCATTAATGGTTTCTTGTGGAAGGTATTTATTCATACAAACCTCTTATCGCAGACGCGCTTGATTAATTTCAGTTAAAAGTGCGGTGATTTTTTCGTCAGAAAAGATGTTTTCAATCGAACGAGATAATTTCATTCGCCAATTTGGGTATTCCAATGAGGTTCCGGGCAAATTAAAGGAAATCTCTTGTTCCAATAAATTTTCTAACTGTACGCCAATGAGTTTGGTTTGACTTTCTGCCAAATAAAGGTGGATCACTCGCATTAAGTTTTGGTGCATTGCCATACTGAGTGCATCGCCCCAATAATCAGCTGGCAAATACTGATCGCGGTGTAAACTATTGAGTAACGCTTGTTTGTCAATAACACGTTGATCATATTTCTGTTTTAGCATTTCCCCTTGCAGCACGCCAAGTTGAGCAAAAAGTTCGAGATCTCGACAATGCCAAAAGCTACTTAAAGACGGCACATCGTGCGTGCCAATGGTGGCAAAGGCATTCGTTGGAAACGCATTCTTATCGGGATATTGCAAATCCTGCTTCTCAAAATACAGTACAAAATAGGAAAAAATCTGAAATTCGTTTAATTTCCACCGCACTTCATCTGGCACGGTGCCTAAATCCTCCCCGACAACAAGGCATTGATTACGTTGGCTTTCAATCGCCAAAATCGCCATTAATTCGGCAAAAGGATAATGCACATAAAGCCCATCAGCGGCGGTTTTTTCTGGGGGAATGAGCCATAAGCGGAAAAGCCCCATAATATGATCGATCCGCAACACGCCAAAATGCTGCATATTGGCTCGTAATAAATCGATAAAAGGTTGAAAACCACGGGCTTTTAGTTCACTCGGATTATAAGGCGGAATATGCCAATTCTGTCCCACAGGACCTAAGGGATCGGGTGGTGCGCCCACAGACGCCGCTACGCAGTAAAGAGTGGGATCTGCCCACACCTCTGCACTGCCCCTTGAGCTACTTACGGCTAAATCACCATAAATGCCTAAAGACATTCCTTTCTCTTGGCATAAGGCTTGAAGACGATGAAGTTGCTCTTGCACAAGCCATTGTAACCAGCAATAAAACATCACTTCATCTTTATGCTGACGAATTAATTTATCCCGTTGTTTCGTATTAAGTTGTTGATATTGTTGCCAACCAAGCCAGCCAATTTGGCTTTCTTGCTCAATGGTTGAGTGCGAACTTTGACGATCTAATACGTCAAATAAGCCTTGATATAACAAATCATTCCCTTGCTGTTTAACAAAATCGGCAAACGCCTTTTGCCGAGGCTGGATTTTTGCCGCACGGCTACGTTGGAAATAAGCATATAATTTTTCAAGTGCGGTCAATTTTAGCTGCGTAATTTCCGTATAATTCACTTGCTCTGCATTGCGTAAAACAAAAAGTTGCTGTTGAATCTCTGCTTGATTAACCCAATTCTGCACGGATTGACACAATTTATATTCGGGCAATTGATCAACGGCGAGGTAAAGCCAATTCAAATAACGTCTTGAGGCTGAGCTATAAGGACTTGCCCATTCAGGCACGGCTGAATACATTGCGTGCAATGGGTTAATGCCGATAAATTCTGCACCATAGCAGCTTGCTTGTTCGACCAAATACGCTAAATCAGCAAAATCACCAATCCCCCAATTTCGTGCTGAACGTAAGCTATAAAGCTGAACATTTAAGCCCCACGCTTTTTTCTGCTGAAAAATCGTAGGTTGGTAAGTCGTTTTAGGGTGAACAAAGAGGCGAACGTGATAGGTTTTTTCACAAGTAGAAAGCTGTAAAAGATAATAACCAAAAGGTTGTGTAGGAAAAGAAAAGAGTGAATTCGTAAAGGAAAGTGGCGTTATGGGCTGATGTTGTTCGTTAAATAAGATCGCATTGCGTATCGGCGATATTGGTGCTAACCGTGCAGTATCATAAATAATCGGTTCCCCTTCTTTCACCACAAAAACATCATCAAATTGCACCGCACTTTTCTTATCTGGATTGTCTCGCCGCAAAGAAAGCAATTCAACAAAATACGCCAAACTCTCTGGATTAGCATAAATTAAATTGCCGTCGATATCATAATGAGAAATGGCAATGCCTAATTCCTCAGCTCTTGTATAACTTGGTGTTTTCATATCCATTTGCTCTTCCAACAACCATAAATACTGGAGAATTGACTTCATTCTACAAATCAATGAGTTAAAAGCAAACGGTTTCCTTTAAATTCGTGATCTCTATCAAATAAAGATTACAGGATACGAGAAGGAAAATAGCAAACACCTTTTAAGGCATAACACTTATTGTAGGCAAATTCTAATCTGATAACTATGGTTTACAAATACACATTTTAAGATATAATTTATCCATTCTCTAACCCGCTAGTTATTTCAATGATTTCTATAAAACGTACCGAAACCTTCGATAAATGGCTAAAAAATCTTAAAGATCAACGTGCGAAAATCAAAATTCTTGCACGACTAAAACGTTTATCATTTGGAAATTTCGGTGATGTCAAACCTATTGGTGAAGGATTATCTGAACTGAGAATTACTGAAGGGCAAGGTTACCGCATCTATCTGAAAAATCAATAATGGTGAATGGGTTATTTTATTATGTGGTGGTGATAAATCCACTCAATCTAAGGATATTTTAAAAGCGAAACAATTAGCTAAAACGCTGGGAGTTTAACCAATGGAAAAATTAACCAATTTTGATGTAGCTGAATACCTCAACAATGAAGAAGAAATGCAACTTTATCTTAATGAAGTTTTACAAGAAGATAATATGGAACTCATTCTTTCTGCACTTGGCGATATTGCCAAAGCAAGAAATATGAGCCAATTATCAAGAGAAACAGGAATTAGCCGAGAAGGGTTATATAAAGCCTTATCGGGTTCAGGCAACCCAACTTTTGCAACGATATTAAAAGTGATGAAAGCCTTAAATCTCACTTTTCAGGTAAAACCAAGTATCAGTCTTTAAAATATGTACCTTAAGGCTAAATATAAATTACGGCTCATCAATCACAAACTCAAACCAATCAATCACCTCTTTTTCGTGAATGCCATTGGCAATGGGAATATGGGCGAGTTTAACGGTGTTTGGATCGCCAGAAATTAATGGATGCCAATCAAAAAGCGGTTTATTTTCATACAACAAACGATACGCGCAGGTCGCGGGTAGCCAATGAAAGTCGGGTAAATTCTTTTTTGTCAGTTTAGTGCAATCTGGCTCAAGTTGAAAACGTTGCAAATAATTACCGCACTTTCCTGTTTCTAAATTTAATAAATTGCACGCAATGCGAGTAAAGTATAAGGTTTTTCGACGCCCTCGCCCTTCAATAAATTTACGATAACAGCATTTTCCACAACCATCGCACAAGGCTTCCCATTCTGCCTCATTCATTTCCAGTAGTGATTTATGTTGCCAAAAGTGTTTTTCTAATTGTGTTGTCATTCGTGTGATTGCTGATGTCTTCTTTAACATTATGTTTTGAATTATAACAATCTCCGTGTTTTTTGCCTATTCACGGCAATAGGAAAATAAATAAAAATCCATTGCTATTCATTGACTTTTCCCCCCTCTAGCCTATACTTTATCAGTCTAACTTTTATATTCATCACAGGAGCGTTTATGCAATCTCGTTTAATCGTTGAAGACAGCCGCCAAGAATCGGTATTAGCCACCAATAAAGTGTTACGCAATACCTATTTCTTGCTCGCTTTAACCTTAACTTTTTCTGCCATTGTTGCTTATGTGGCAATGACCTTAAATGTTGCCCCATTACATTTCGGTGTGTTATTAGTGGGATTTTATGGCTTATTATTTTTAAATAGTGCATTAGAAAATAGTGCGTGGGGAATTCTTTCAACCTTCGCCTTAACTGGTTTTATTGGCTATTCTTTAGGGCCGGTATTAAATATGTACATCGGTGCAGGATTGGGAGATTTAATCGCCCTTGCACTTGGCGGAACTGCAGCGGTGTTCTTCGCCTGTTCTTTCTATGTATTAAGCACGAAAAAAGATATGTCATTCCTTTCAGGTATGATGTTTACGCTATTTATTGTGCTTGTAGTGGGAATGATTGCCAGTTTCTTCTTTAAAATGCCTGCATTTTATGTTGCGTTAAGTGCATTATTTATCGTCTTCTCTAGTATGGGCATTTTATATCAAACCAGTAGCATCATTCACGGTGGTGAAACCAATTATATCCGTGCAACCGTGAGCCTTTATGTGTCTATTTATAATATCTTTGTGAGTTTATTAAACTTACTCGGTATTTTACGCAATGATTAATAATTGCTTTAATCGGTAAATTCAACGCCCCTTTCTAGGGGCGTTTTTGTATAATTAAAAAAACGATAAAGGAAAGAAAAATGTTGAATATTAACAATCAAATCATCGAAACAGATAATGAAGGCTATTTATTGGATTTAACCCAGTGGACGCCTGATGTCGCGCTAGCTATTGCACAGCAAGAAGCACTCACGCTAACCGAAGCACATTGGGAAGTCATTCATTTTGTACGCGATTTTTATCAGGAATACCACACTTCCCCAGCGATCAGAATGTTGGTGAAAGCAATGGCACAAAAATTAGGGGAAGATAAAGGCAACAGCCGTTACTTACAACGTTTATTCCCAGAAGGCCCTGCAAAGCAAGCAACGAAACTGGCTGGATTACCAAAACCAGCAAAATGCTTATAACTTGAGAACCATTCTCATTTACTTGCAATGATTTACCCTTTATAATCATTAAAAACCATTCACTTTAAGGGGATTTATGTTGAAATTATTCACTATGGCGAGCTTAATCGCGACAATCTTATTCAGTCATCTCAGCTATGCTAAATTTAAAGTCGTCACAACCTTTACCATCATTCAAGACATTGCACAAAATATTGCAGGTGATGCAGCAACCGTAGAATCTATTACCAAGCCCGGCGCGGAAATTCACGGCTATGAGCCAACGCCAAAAGATATTGTTAAAGCACAGTCTGCGGATTTGGTATTATGGAATGGGCTAAACTTAGAGCGTTGGTTCGTACGTTTTTTCCAGAATGTGCAAGATAAACCTGCCGTGGTGGTAACAGAAGGCATTCAGCCAATTTTTATTGCGGAAAGTGTCGAGAAAAAAATCCCAAATCCACACGCGTGGATGTCGCCAAGTAATGGGTTAGTTTATGTGGAAAATATCAAAAATGCGTTGATTAAATATGATCCACAAAATGCAGAAACCTACCGTCAAAATGCGGAAAATTATGCAAAAAAGATCCGCACTTTAGATAGCACACTTCGTCCTAAATTTGATAAAATTCCCCAAGCGCAGCGCTGGCTTGCCACTTCTGAAGGCGCCTTTAGCTATCTCGCTCAGGATTATGGCTTTAAAGAAGTTTATCTTTGGGCGATAAATGCAGAACAGCAAGGCACACCGCAACAAGTACGCCAGATGATCGATTTAATTCGCCAACATCATATTCCAGTGATTTTCAGCGAAAGTACCATCTCGCCAAAACCTGCTCAACAAGTGGCGAAAGAAAGCCACATTCATTATGGTGGTGTGCTATATGTGGATTCCCTTTCCAATGCCAAAGGGGCAGTTCCCACTTATTTAGATTTGCTTAACACCACGATAACAACCATTATTGAAGGATTTGAAAATGCCCAATAATCAGCCCACCATTAAGGTACAGGATGTCACCGTCCGTTATAACAACGGACATACCGCCATTCATAATGTGTCTTTTCAATTACAAGGCGGGACAACCTGTGCATTGGTGGGCGTGAATGGGAGTGGTAAATCCACCTTATTTAAAAGTTTAATGGGATTGGTCAAACCACAACAAGGGCAAGTTTTGCTTTGTGATCAGCCAATTAAAAACGCACTAAAACAAAATTTAATCGCCTATGTGCCACAAAGTGAGGAGGTGGATTGGCAATTTCCTGTTTCCGTTTATGATGTGGTGATGATGGGGCGTTATGGCTATATGAATTTACTAAGAATTCCCACCGCACTTGATAAACAAGAAGTTCAGCTTGCAATGACACGTTTAAATATTGCGCACCTTGCACAACGTCAAATTGGCGAGCTTTCTGGTGGACAGAAAAAACGCGTCTTTCTTGCGCGCGCACTTGCGCAAAAAAGCAAAATTATTCTGCTTGATGAACCTTTCACGGGCGTTGATGTACAAACGGAAGCAGCAATTATGGATCTCCTTGCCAATTTGCGTAAAGAAGGCTATTTAATTCTTGTCTCCACCCATAATTTAGGGGCTGTCCCTGATTATTGTGATCAAGTGATTATGATCAACCGCACAGTGCTTGCGCAAGGCAGTACTGCCAGCACCTTCACTCAACAAAATTTAGAACAGGTCTTTGGTGGTGTGTTGCGCAATGTCAAACTCAGCGCACGCGATCTACACGATGATGAAGATGAACGTACCGTTACCGTTCTCACCGACGATGAACTGCCTGCGGTGTTTTATGGACAAACTAAAAATGATCCACCTGCGCCGATTATTCGTGATTGTAATGTGGAAGATTGCCCGTGCCGTGCGACTCAAGAGAACACCCAATGATCGCCTTATTATTAGAACCTTTCCATTATGAGTATATGATCAACGCCCTTATATTAAGCGCAATGGTGGGAGGAATTTGTGCGTTTTTATCCGCCTATTTAATGTTGAAAGGTTGGTCATTAATTGGGGATGCCCTTTCGCATTCTGTTGTTCCCGGGGTTGCCATCGCCTATGCGTTCTCTTTCCCTTATGTAATCGGGGCATTTTTTTCAGGAATTTTAGCCGCACTTTCTATTTTATGGGTAAAATCCTTATCAAACTTACGTCAAGACGCAGTGATCGGGTTTATTTTTACCACCTTTTTTGCACTGGGATTATTTATTATTTCTCTCAATCCTACCGCCATTAACGTACAAGATATTGTATTAGGCAACCTTTTAGGTATTTCAGTAGAAGATATTTGGCAAGTGGCAATCATTATTAGCATTTGTTTTATCCTATTACTGATTTTTTGGAAAGATCTGTTACTGGTCTTTTTTGATGAAATGCAAGCCTCCACCGTAGGATTATCACCACGTTATTACAAAATACTCTTTTTTGCCCTGTTAAGTGCTTGTGTGGTGGCTGCCTTGCAAACCGTTGGCGCAATTTTGGTGATCGCAATGGTCATCACACCGGGGGCAACGGCCTATTTACTCACGGATCGCTTTAAAACCTTAGTGATCATTGCAGTAAGCTTTGGCATAGGGAGCAGTTTATTGGGGGTGTATATCAGCTATTATTTAGACGGTGCAACAGGCGGATTAATTGTGTGTTTTCAGACCGCACTTTTCTTAGCCGCGTTTTTCTTTTCCCCTAAATACGGCATTTTACGCCACACGCGTTCTGCTAATAAGGAGCAGGAATAATGAATTGGATTGACGTCGGACTGAACTGGTGGGTTGAACCGCTCAGTTATCCTTTTATGCAAAATGCGTTATTTATGGCATTAATCATTGCCGTGATTTGTGCTGTATTGTCTTGTTTTTTGATTTTGAAAGGCTGGTCGCTAATGGGCGATGCCATTTCTCATTCGATCTTACCGGGAATCGTGTTGGCTTATGTAGCAAGCATTCCCTTAGCCATAGGTGCATTAGTTTCTGGCTTATGCTGTGCTTTTGGCATTGGCTATTTAAAATCTCACAGCCGCATTAAGGAAGACACGGTGATGGGCATTATGTTTTCAGGAATGTTCGCAGTGGGGCTTGTGCTATTTAGTAAGGTCGAGACGGAACAACACCTTTCCCATATTCTATTCGGCAATTTATTAGGGATTACCCCACAGGAATTAGTTCAAACACTGGTTATCGCCACGCTAGTTTTGTTGATTATCTTACTGAAAAGAAAAGATTTTTTGCTTTTCTGTTTTGATCCAAACCACGCGCGTGTAATTGGGCTTACGGTAACAAAATTGCATTATGGTTTGCTGTTTTTGCTCGCCTTAACGATCATCAGCACAATGCAAGTGGTCGGGATTATTTTAGTCACCGCAATGCTGATTTCACCGGGGATCACCGCTTATGTGTTGAGTAAAAATTTCAACACAATGCTACTTATTGCCATTGCCACTGCTACAATAAGCAGTTTTCTTGGCGTAATTCTGAGCTATCATCTTGATGCGGCTACAGGCCCAACCATTATTTTGTTACAGGCATTAGGCTTTGTACTCGCGTTAGGCTATCGCAAACTTCGTCCAATTAACTAAGAAAACAGCGTTCTGTCCCAATACAACAAGGTACATTTTGCTTATGGCTTGGCTTCCCGTTCTTTAACCCGTTATAGGCTTGTATTTTGAGGCATTCAATAACGCGATATTCTGTTTATTTGATCTGCATTAAGTGCGACTTATTTGATCTGCATTAAGTACGACGTACAGAAAAATCGTGGAAAACTGCATCACCAAGATAATCTTCCATAATGACCTGTTTCACCACCGCACTGGGTGAGCCACGTTGTAACCATTGATAAAGTTGGGTTAATTGTTGTTCTGAACCTTTCGCAATAACCAATACACTTCCATCTGAGCGATTTTTTACCCAGCCCGTTAGCCCGATTTTTGTGGCTTCTTTCCAAGTGAAATAGCGAAACCCTACCCCTTGCACACACCCATAAACGGCAAATTTTTTTACGTTCATTTTCCTTCCTAATGATCCAAATCATTCCAATGTCATTTAACTGCGCAAATTTCAAGCAAAAATAAAATTTTTTATTTTCATTTTTGCCAAATTAGCATAGCATAGCCAAGTCCACTTTAAATGATTAAAGTGAATCAAAATAAAACATTATCCCTTATATGAAAGGAGCGAATATGAAATTTCGTTTTGCTGCATTAGCTACCGCAGCGTTATTCACTAGTACAGCAAGTTTTGCTGGTATGGTAACCAGTTCATCTAATGTTGATTTTTTAGCCATTGACGGACAAAAGGCGAGTAAATCTCTTTTAAAATCAACAAATTCTTTTAAAGCTAATGATACACAACCCCATCAAGTTGTGGTGCGTGTAAGTGAAGTGGTGAGATCGGGTGGTTCTGATCGGGCATTATTTGAATCCAATCCAATCATCGTCACTTTCCAAGGGACAGCAGAAGACGTTGTGATTTCTGCCCCACACCTTGAAGATGAGCGTGAAACTGAAGCTTATAATAAAAACCCTGTTGTTAGCGTAAAAACTGTTTCTGGAAAAAATGTGCCATTTAAACAGGATCTATTAAAACAGGAAGGTTTCTTACCCGGTTTAAATCTGATTGACAATCTTTCTGAGTACAACGCTTCAGGTGCGGTTGCTTCGGTATCTTCTTTTGCCACAACAGCAATGCCAGCAGCACTGCCTTCTGCAGCAAAAGCACAAAAAGGTAAAATTACCGTACAAGGTGAAAATGTGGTGGAACAGCAATTACAATATTGGTTCCAACAAGCAGATAAAGAAACGCAAACACGTTTCTTAAATTGGGCAAAAAAACAAAAATAATCGTAAATTATTATTGAGAAAAAGTGGGCTTTACGCTCACTTTTTGCTATCTGGAGGAAAAATGCAAAATACCACGCGCCAGCTTGCAGAAAATAAACATATTGCTTTGGTTGCCCACGATCACTGTAAACAAGATTTAATAAATTGGTGTAAAAAGCACCGCACTTTACTTTCTGCTCATATTCTTTATGGCACAGGGACAACGGGCAATTTAATCCAAGCAGAAACTGCTCTTCCCATCACACCATTGTTAAGCGGTCCTATGGGCGGGGATCAACAGCTTGGTGCATTAATTGCAGAACAGAAAATTGATGTGCTGATTTTCTTTTGGGATCCAATGAATGCCGTGCCGCACGATCCTGATGTCAAAGCCTTAATGCGTATTGCTACGGTGTGGAATATTCCTGTTGCAATGAATATCGCCAGTGCTGACTTTTTGGTGCAAAGTCAATTATTTAACCAAACTGTTGATATTCAAGTGCCAGATTATGCCAATTATCTCAAAGCGCGGTTAAAATAAATCTCGCGTTAATGCAATTTAGGGTATAAAAATGACAATCAATAACTGGCTAAATGCCAAAGTTATCGCAACCATTCCTGTTTTTATTGCAGTAAACATTGCTGCTTTTTCCGTTTGGTTATTTGATATTTCACAGCAAAGTATGCCTTTGGTGCTAGGCATTATTGCTGGCGGTTTAGCAGATTTAGACAATCGTTTAACTGGGCGGCTGAAAAATATTTTCTATACCCTACTTGCCTTTTCGGTATCCACATTGAGCGTTCAACTCACGTTGGGTAATGGGGTGGCATTTACTCTGTTGATGACAGTCATCACCTTTATTTTTACGATGATCGGTGCGGTGGGACAACGTTACAATACGATTTCTTTTGGTACGCTGGTGGTTGCCCTTTACACCACCCTCACCTATCAACCTGAAACCCTGTGGTATCTCAATTCCTTATTAATTTTATTAGGTACATTGCTATATAGCATTACCGCGATTATCGTTTATCTTTTTTTTCCTAACCGCCCAGTGCAAGATGCGGTGGCGAAATCTTTTTTAGCATTAGCTGAATATTTAGAAGCAAAATCCTTATTTTTTGATCCCGATGATATTGATCAACTCGAAAGCAAGCAAATTACCCTTGCGATGAAAAATAGCCAACTGATTAATGCCTTTAATGCTTGCCGTACTGCGCTGTTTTACCGTATTCGCGGGCAATATCGCCACACGCGTACGACACAGATGATCAATTATTATTTTGCAGCACAAGATATTCACGAACGCGCTAATTCTAGTTATTTTAATTATCAAGTCTTAGCGCAGCAGCTTAAAAATACGGATTTAATCTTTCGTATTCAACGCCTTTTAGAGTTGCAAGCTCAAGCGTGCCGTGATTTTGCACAAAGCCTGCAACAAAATAGCCATTATCGCTATAACCCTCGTTTAGAACGTGCAATAGCTGGCGTAAATCAATCTTTTGAGCATTATGCGCAGCAGCATCAAGATGATACGCAAAATACCGCGATCAAAACCCTAATTAATAATTTACAAGGGGTGGACTGGCAGCTACGCCATTTAGGGCAAGCCCCTGAATCTTCTGAAACACATCACCGCTGGGTGAAAATTCACGATGATAGCGATGTAACAGGGCTAAAAAATATTTGGCTCACCATTCGTAGCCATTTAAGTTTTGATTCACAGCTTTTCCGCCACGCAGTCAGATTGTCGATTGTGGTTTTTGTATGCTGTACCATCGTAGAATTTTTACAGCTTTCACGCGGTTACTGGATTTTGCTCACGGCTGTCTTTGTTTGCCAACCGAATTATGCCGCCACGAAATTACGCTTAAAACAACGCATTATTGGGACTATTCTCGGGGTAATTATTGGATCATTATTACCTTATGCCCACCCGACCTTAGCCTTACAGATGGGCTTGGTGGTAGCAACCAGTACGTTATTTTTCTTTTTCCGCAGTAATAATTACAGCTTTTCCACGTTTTTCATTACCTTACAGGTACTTATTAGCTTTAATATAATTGGCTTTGATATTCACTCTGCCCTTTATTCTCGCTTAATTGATACCTTAGCAGGCGCTTTTATTGCTTGGATTGCGGTTTCCTATTTATGGCCTGATTGGAAGTATCTACAACTTAGCCAAGTGATTCACAAAGCCATTCAAAGTGATGGCAAATATTTGTTGTATATCATCAGCCAACTTCAATTTGGTAAATGTGATAACTTGCAATATCGCATTGCACGCCGAAAAGCGCACGAATATGCCACCGCGCTTAGCGCGACGATGTCTAATATGAATAGTGATCCAGAAAAATACAAAGATCACTTACAAGAAGGCTTTGAAATGTTAAAACTCAATTATTCCTTATTAAGCTATATTTCTGCCCTTGGTGCTTACCGCAAACATATTAAGCAAATTCAGCAAAATATTGATTTTATGGCAGAATATTATCCTATTGCGAAAAAACTGATCTACGCATTAGAGCATATTGAATCCTTATCGCAGCCTGTGTTTGATAAGCTGCAAAAAAACATTCATCAATCCTTGCAACAACTAAATGAGCAACAAGGAGAAAAACTGAGCCAATCTGAAGTGGGCATTCCAATTCAACAACTCAATATGATAAGCCAAATCTTGCCGCATATTTATGTGATTTTTCATAATAGAAAATACGCACAAGCACATTAAAATAGAACAGAAAAAAGGCAAAGTGCTAAACTTTGCCTTTTTCTTAAAGGATATGAACTTACTTTATCTATTCTACAACTGGGACGATTTTGGTTGCGTGCGAGCCTTTATCACCGTGTACCGCTTCAAAATTGACTTTTTGCCCAGCTTTTAAAGAACGATAACCCTCCATTTCAATCACAGAATAATGCGCAAAAATATCTGCATCATTCCCTTCTGCTGAAATAAATCCAAACCCTTTTGCGTTATTGAACCATTTAACAACACCAACTTCCATAATAAACATTTCACCTCTAAATGGATTTTCTATCTCTGATAGAATTTTGAAAACCAATAAAGCACTCGCCTTATTCCCTAATTTTTCGAGTAAATATTCAAATAAATTTCTCTTTTTCGCAAGAACCAATCTTCTAAAATCAAACAGAGATCACAAAATTTCTTTATATATGTGTTGCTTACACAGTTCAGCAAATAAAAAATTACTCCAAAAATTTTTATTTAGGTATGAAATTATTCCTTAACAGGAATGGTTTTCTGCGTTTTGTTGGTGCTGTTCGCGTAGTGCTTTGGCGACAATCGTAATTGCCTCACCACTACTTATGCCTTGTTCCATTAATGCCTGAATTTTTTCCACCGCTTCTTGCTGTTGTTCGTGCGTTAAACTTAATAATGCGTGATCTAACATAATTTACCTTTATTCGCTTAAAAGAAATCAGTAATATACCAACAAAATTCGCAAACACAACATAAGAGGAAAAATTATGCCCTTTAACTTAAAAAACCGTCATTTACTGAGCCTTGTACACCACACCCCACAAGAAATTCAATTTTTACTGCAACTTGCCAAAGACTTAAAACACGCGAAATACGCAGGCACAGAGCAGCCTAAATTAAAAGGCAAAAACATTGCCTTAATTTTTGAAAAAACCTCTACCCGCACACGCTGTGCCTTTGAAGTGGCGGCTTATGATCAAGGTGCAAATGTAACCTATATTGATCCCAATTCTTCGCAAATTGGACATAAGGAAAGTATGAAAGACACCGCGCGTGTATTGGGGCGAATGTATGATGCCATTGAATACCGTGGTTTTAAACAAGCCGTTGTGAATGAACTGGCAGAATATGCTGGCGTGCCTGTGTTTAATGGGCTAACCGATGAATTTCACCCAACCCAAATGCTGGCGGACGTACTTACAATGATGGAACATTGTGATAAGCCATTGTCTGAAATTCGCTATGTGTATATTGGTGATGCACGCAACAATATGGGCAATTCCTTATTATTAATCGGGGCAAAATTAGGAATGGACGTGCGCATTTGCGCCCCAAAAGCCTTGCAGCCAGAAGCAGAATTCGTGGCAATGTGCCAAGAATTCGCACAGCAAACAGGGGCAAAAATCACCATTACAGAAGAGATTGATCTTGCCGTTAAAGGCGTTGATTTCGTTCATACTGATGTCTGGGTATCAATGGGTGAACCACTTGAAAGCTGGGGCGAACGCATTGAGTTACTCTTGCCTTATCAAGTTACCCCAACCCTAATGCAACGCAGTGGTAACCCTAAAGTGAAATTTATGCACTGCCTGCCAGCTTTTCATAATTGCGAAACCGAAGTAGGTAAAAAAATCGCCGAAAAATACCCGCACTTAGCAAACGGTATTGAAGTCACGGAAGAGGTGTTTGAATCACCAATGAACATCGCCTTTGATCAAGCAGAAAACCGTATGCACACCATTAAAGCGGTAATGGTCGCATCGTTAGCATAACAGCTTACCAACCTTTATCGCTTACCATAAAAAATGCCCTTCATTGGGCATTTTTTTATGCGAGTAATTCTAATAACTGCCCTACGGTATAAAATGAGCCAAACACGAGCAGCACATCATTTTCTTGCGAATTTTGTACCGCACTTTGTAATGCCTGTGTCATTGATATTTCTGCAGACGCATTGATTTTTTTTCCTTGCGATAAAGCAAGCTGGTTCAATTGTGCCAGTAACTCATCGCTGCGCTGTCCTCGTGCAACGGATAAACTCACGCAATACCATTCATCTATAATATCAAGCAAGGGAGAAAAGACACCTTGCGCATCTTTGTCTTTCAAAATACCACAAACGGCGAGAATACGTTGTGTCGGTTTTTTAAGTGCGGTGAGTTTTTCCGCTAAATATTTTGCTGCGTGCGGATTATGCCCGACATCAACGATCACCTGTGGCAATGTTTTTTCGTTACAATGTAACAGCTTAGCCAGGCCTTGCCGTTGTTTACTCTCTAAAGGCTGAAAACGTCCCGCAAGTTGCACATTTTGTAACGCTTCACGAATATGCTGTTCTGCAATGTGAAAAGGCAAATAAGGTAACACCGCTAAAGCCGTGGCGGCATTAGCAAGAGGAATATGCGGAAAAGGCAGATTTTCCAACCGCACTTTTTTGTTTTCACTTGCTTGATTATGACAGTGTTCACGTTGCCATTGCCAGCTTTGCGCGGTTTGGCTAAACGTCCAATCTACCCCACGACGGCTTAACTGGCAATGTTGCTTTTGTGCTTGTTCCAACATTGTGTTTGGCACATTAGGCTCACCAATAATGGCAGGTTTATTGGCACGAAAAATCCCTGCTTTTTCAAACGCAATTTGCTCACGGGTGTTGCCAAGAAAATCAGTGTGATCAATATCAATACTGGTAATCACCGCAATATCGCTATCTACAATATTGGTCGCATCTAATCGACCGCCTAGCCCAACCTCTAAAATAACGACATCTAGCTTAGCTTGTTTAAATAAATATAACGCCGATAAGGTGCTGTATTCAAAATAAGTTAAAGATTGCGTTTTATTCTGCTCAATAAAAGCAAAAGAGGCACTATGTTGCTCATCGGGTAATTCCTGACTTTGAATGCGAACACGCTCGTTGTAGCGAATTAAATGCGGTGAAGAATACACCCCGACGCGATAACCTGCATTCAGCAAAATCTGCTCTAACAGGCGACAAGTTGTGCCTTTGCCATTTGTCCCACCAACGGTGATCACAAAGGGGGCAGGATTAAGCAAATCAAGTTGTTGTGCAACGGATTTAATGCGCTCAAGACCTAAATCAATGGCTTTAAAATGGCTTTGTTCTAAATAAGAAAGCCACTGCGACAAAGGCGAAGTGGCTGTTAAAGATAACTTAAAATTATTCATTCTCAGGAAGGTTTTCTACTAATTCAGCTTGCACAAAAGGAGAAGGCTTATTAGAAAGTTTCCCCAACAAACTCGCAAGGGTTTCACGCATATCGCCGCGTTTTACGATCATATCAATCGCCCCTTTTTCTAATAAAAACTCACTGCGTTGAAAACCTTCTGGCAGTTTTTCACGCACAGTCTGCTCAATCACACGCGGGCCTGCAAAGCCAATTAAGGCTTTTGGTTCAGCAATATTAATATCGCCAAGCATTGCAAAACTTGCTGAAACACCGCCTAGCGTTGGATCTGTTAGTACAGAAATAAACGGCACGCCCTTTTCACGCATTCTTGCTAATACGGCACTGGTTTTGGCCATTTGCATAAGGGAAATCAAGGCTTCTTGCATACGCGCACCACCACTGGCAGAAAAACACACAAAAGGACAATTATCCTCAATGGCTTTTTCCGCTGCTTGTACAAATTTTGCTCCAACCACAGCCCCCATTGAGCCGCCCATAAAGCTAAAGTTAGACGCGGCAGCAACCACAGGCATCCCATATAATGTCCCAGCCATAGCAATGAGCGCATCTTTTTCACCTGTTTCTTTTTGTGCTGCGGTTAAGCGATCTTTATATTTTTTTAAGTCTTTGAATTTTAAAATGTCTTTTGGTTCAAGATCGGCTGCAATTTCCACCGCACTTTCTTTATCTAACAATGCCAATAAACGGGTACGCGCATCAATACGCATATGGTGTCCACATTTTGGACAAACTTCTAAATTACGCGTTAATTCATCGCGATATAATACTTGTTCGCAAGAAGTACATTTTGTCCAAACGCCTTCTGGCACATTCGCCTTACGCGTATTTGATGCCGTATTCTTACTAAAAATTCGATCAATCCAGCTCATTTTAACCCTTTCTATTAACAAAAAATTCCGCTTATTAGACCATAATTTATTATAATATTCTAGCTTTTAAACATTATAACTGATCCGACAAATAAAGTGGCCCAAGCGCATTTTGAGGAATGTCAAATGATTCGGGATAATGAACTTGCACTAAATAAAGCCCTTCAGGTTTTGCGGTGGGTGCTGCCAGTTTGCGATTTTTCTGCGCCAGCAACCAACCTATCCATTCCACAGGCTGACGCCCTGCCCCGACTTCCATTAGACTTCCCACGATATTTCGTACCATATGATGCACAAAGGCATTCGCCTGAATATCCACAATAATGTATTTTCCTTGTCTGACCACATTTAAATGATGCACATTTCGCCACGGCGTATGCGATTGACATTGTGCGGCACGGAAAGAAGAAAAATCATTTTCGCCTAATAATGCTTGCCCAGCTTGGTGCATTAATCGGTGCTCCAAAGGTTGATGATAATGCGTTACGCCCTCTGGTAAAATTGCGGAACGCAGTTTATTGTTATAAATCACATAGCGATAACGACGTGCAGTGGCACTAAAACGTGCGTGAAAATCATCATCGACCTGTTTTGCCCAAGAGACCGCAATATCATCAGGCAAATTGGCATTCACCCCAAAGCTCCACGCACTTTCTGCACGAATGGCATTGGTTTCAAAATGCACCACCTGCCCCGTTGCGTGAACACCTGAATCCGTCCTTCCCGCACAGAAAATTTGACATTCTTCATTCGCCACAAAAGAAATGGCTTTTTCTAAACAGGCTTGCACGCTTGTTACACGCTCTTGCCGTTGCCAGCCAAAATAATTCTTGCCGTTATATTCAATACCTAGGGCAATTTTCATTTTTATATCCTAATTTCATCGAATGGGCTGGCATTATAAAGTAAATTTATTGCTTGATGAACCCTCGCCAAGTGTTATCATCTTGCCGTTGTATTTTAAAAGGAAAAACGAATGAAAGTGGGATTAGTGTTAGAAGGCGGTGCAATGCGTGGAATGTTCACTGCTGGCGTGCTTGATGTGTTTCTTAACGAAAATGTACATATTGACGGCATAGTGAGCGTATCAGCAGGCGCATTATTTGGCGTGAACTATCCTTCTAAGCAAGCAGGGCGTGTCATTCGCTATAACCTAAAATATTTAAATGACAAACGCTATCTCGGCTTAACTAGCTTAGTGACCACAGGCAATATTGTGAACAAGGATTTTGCCTTTTATCAACTGCCGTTTACGCTTGATCCCTTTGATAATGATGCATTCAAGCAAGCGAATACTGATTTCTACGCCACGCTAACCAATATTGAAACAGGGCAAGCAGAATATGTAAAAATCACCGATCCTTTTGCTCAAATGGAAACCTTACGCGCCACTTCTGCAATGCCCTTTGTTTCACAATATGTTGAAATAAATGGCAAAAAATATTTAGATGGGGGCATTGCTGATAGCATTCCTTTAGATTTTTGCCAAACGTTGGGCTACGACAAAATCATCGTCATTTTGACCCGCACTTTAGATTATCGCAAAAAACCTTCGGCAAAATGGCTGATTAGTGGGTTCTACCGTCACTATCCCCGCTTGGCTGAAAAACTTATCCAACGCGCTGATGCGTATAATCAACAAATTGAGAATATTATTAAGTTAGAGAAGGCGGGAAAAATTTTCGTCATTCGCCCATCACAAGATCTGAAAATTAAGCGTATCGAAAAAGATCCACAAAAAATTCAAGCGATGTATGAATTAGGGCTGAATGAAGCTGAAAAACAAATGGATAATCTTAGAGGCTATCTTAACGCATAGCGTGCTTGCGAGGAGAACACTATACATCAAGCAAAATTAAAATTGCGGCTTCCCCACCCCATTCTTTCGGCGCTTGGTGTAACGCGCGAACTCGCGGGTGCTGCACAAGCCAACGAGGGATTTGGCGTTTCAACGTATAAGTGCCATAGCCTGTCATAATGCTTGCACAATAGATATGCTCTTTTTCACAGGCTTGAATTAGCGCCGCGAGTTCCAATTTTGCTTTTTCTCGCGTTAAACCGTGCAAATCTAAAAATAATTCAGGTGAAAAATCACCACGACGTAATTGTTTCAGCAGATAAGTGTCTTCCCCTTCTCGCAAATACTTCACTGCGCCCTCTTCATTTAATAAAGGCTCATAATCATCAGAGAAAAAGAATAATGTATCTTCTGTTTCGCGTTGTTCCCGTTGTGCCTGTTTTTGTTTCGTTTGTCTATACATTGGCACGATTTCATTTTGTGTTAATGGTTTGACCCCGCGTATTGCATCACGAAATAATGCTTTTTCTTCATCATTTATCATATTCATTGCTATAAACTTCTTAGTATTACCCTATGTTATCGGTAGCCGAGTTTCACATTTACAAAACCATATTTGCTATACGATATATGCAGCCCTGATATTGCATTAAAATATCACAAACGCTTTTATTGCCACATATTTAATTAAAACTTTGTTCTCAGTTTTTTTAACGCAAGCCTTTGCTTTAAGCAGCAATAACCATAGTAAAAAGCCCTATATTATTCAATAGGGCTAAAGGATTTTCAATGGGATGCTCAAGAGAGAAAATCGCCCTATTACGCTTATTCTCCCCAACGCTGAAATAAATCTTGCTCAAGCGTAATACCAAATTGATCGCAAAGACGATTGATACTCTGATTGATAATATCATCAATACTTTCAGGGCGATGATAAAAGGCTGGCATTAAAGGCATTATGGTTGCCCCAATTTCTGCTGCTTGGGTCATTAAGCGTAAATGGCCTAAATGTAACGGCGTTTCTCGCACGCAAAGAAACAACGGCTTACGTTCTTTTAAACAAACATCTGCCGCACGAGTGATGAGATCATCGGTGTAACTGTGTGCAATACCTGACAAGGTTTTAATTGAACAAGGCAGAATCACCATTCCCAATGTGCGGTAAGATCCCGAAGAAATGGCGGCGCCAATATCGCGAATATCATAAGTTTTATCGGCCAAAGCACGTACTTGTTGAATGCTATAATCGGTTTCGGCACTCAAAGTTTGCTTGGCGGCGTTGCTGATAATTAGATGGGTTTCAAGCTCAGGAACGTTTTGCAACACGCTCAATAGACGTATGGCATAAATCGCTCCTGAAGCACCCGTTATGGCAATAATTAAACGTTGTTTGGTCATTAGCTCTCGTTGTGCATTTCAAGATTAGTGGCGTCTTTCTCACGCTTTTTCTTGGCACTATCATTGCGTAAATCGGCAATATGATCAAGATATTCTGGTGTAATGTCGCCTGTTACATAATGCCCTGTGAACACAGAACAATCAAAATCTTTAATTGCTGGATTTTCTTGTTGGACAGATTGGGTTAGCGCATCAAGATCTTGGAAAATCAATTTATCCACGCCAATCAGTGCCGCAATTTCGTCCACTTCTCGTTGATAAGCAATGAGTTCGTGTTTTGTTGGCATATCAATGCCGTACACATTAGGATAACGAATTTCTGGTGCGGCTGAGGCGAAGTAGATTTTTTTCGCCCCTGCAGCACGCGCCATATCAACAATTTGCTCTGATGTTGTACCACGTACAATCGAATCATCTACTAATAGCACGTTCTTGCCTTTGAATTCAGAAGAAATGGTATTGAGTTTACGCCGCACTGCACTCACTCGCTGAGTTTGCCCGGGCATAATAAAAGTGCGTCCTACATAGCGATTTTTTACAAAGCCCTGACGATAAGGCTTATTCAAAATATGGGCAATTTGTAAGGCAATATCATTTGACGTTTCTGGTACGGGGATCACCACGTCAATGTCTAACGTTTTCCATTCACGCGCAATTTTTTCGCCCAGATATTTACCCATATGCACACGCGCAGCATAAACAGAAACCCCATCAATATTGGAATCTGGACGGGCAAAATAGACGTATTCAAAAATACACGGCGTCAATTTTGGATTATCCGCACATTGCTGTGCATAAAATTTGCCGTCAAAGGTGATATAAACCGCTTCTCCCGGCTGAATATCACGTACAAATTCAAAACCAACCACATCAAGTGCGGTACTTTCTGAGGCAAAAATGTATTCTGTTTTGCCATTTTCTTCACGTTTTCCTAGCACTAAAGGACGAATCCCATTCGGATCACGAAACGCAACCATTCCGTGTCCGATAATCATTGCCACACAAGCATAAGCACCACGAATATCATTATGTGTTGCTTTAATCGCGTGAAAAATATCTTCGGGCGAAAGGTGTTGGGTATAAATATGATCAAGATGATAGGCTAGGATATTAAGCAAAATTTCTGAATCTGAATTGGTATTCACGTGGCGGCGAGCGCGTTCGTATAAGGTCTTTTTCAGTTGTTCAGAGTTCGTTAAATTACCGTTATGAACAAGGCTTAAGCCATAAGGTGAGTTTACATAAAAAGGCTGCGCCTCAGAAACACTGGAACTGCCCGCAGTCGGATAACGAACGTGCCCAATGCCAGCATTGCCTTGCAAACGTAGCATATGTACTTGCTGGAAAACATCACTTACCAGCCCATTTGCCTTACGTAAACGGAAGCGATTTTCATCATCAATAGTGACAATTCCTGCTGCATCTTGCCCTCGGTGTTGAAGAACCGTTAAGGCATTATAAATTGCTTCATTGACAGGGCTTGTCCCCACTATACCGACAATACCACACATTCGTGTTATCCCCTATTGAGTTAATGTTGAGTTTAATAAACTGGAATTTTCCTGAATTTTTTGAAAGAACCATTCCACAATAAAGCCAAAGTGCGGGATTAATTTTGATTCTTTCCACACATCACTTTGACTAAAGTTAGTAAAGGTATCGACAAAGAATAAGAGTGCCGCAACAATCAATACCCCACGTAATAAGCCAAAACAGCCACCTAATACACGATCTGTGCCAGACAACCCGGTTTTATCTACCAGTTGGCTAATTAAATAATTCACAATTGCCCCAATGATTAAAGTGGCAATAAATAAGATGGCAATGGCTACGCCATTACGAATATAGCCTGATTCAATTTGAGTTAAAAAGTTGGCAACATAAGGATAAAAATGATTTGCGACCAAAAAAGCGACAACCCAGCTTGCAAGGGACATCACCTCACGCACGAAACCACGCAAAAGGCTGACAATAATAGAAAAAGCAATAATTCCGATAATAATAAAATCTAAATAATTGTTCACGAAAATAATCTCTACAATAGATAGGATATTTATGACCGCGCTATTCTAGCAAAAAACGAAAACGTTTGCGTAGCATTATTTGCAGTTTTTTATCCTAAAGGTTAAAAAGTGCCGTACTATATCACTCGCTTTTAGCGGGATCAACAAAGCACATATTAAGAGCATTATAAGGATTGCCAAACGTCTGCGGGCAATTTTTGTGCTGCCTTTTTTAGTACGAATGCGAGATCTTGATAAGTCGGTTTCTCTGGTATCTTGACACCACTTCCGACTTTTTCTAACTGCTGACAAATTTGCAAAAATTGCACCGCACTTTGTTGAGGCAATGGTGTTTTCGCACGCTTGCCGAGCCAATAAAGCCCTTGCAAAGGTAAACACAAAGAAAAAAGTGCTGTTAATATTGTTGCCGCCAGCGCCACCATATCCCCTTTGGCGTACATTTGTTGCCACACCAATGCAAACACTGCCAAAAATGGCATCAACTTTTGTGAAAACTGAGTGGCTTTAATTACGCGATTTTCGGGGAAAATCATTCCCAATTTAGGCATTAATGGCCAAGTGTCGAGATATTGTTGTCCTTGTTGAAGTGCGGTGAAAAATTTCATTGTTTTCCTTGTTATGCTGAACGGTAATCAATTTGGGCATTATAGCCCATTCTTTTCCTTTCTCTTGGGTTTATTTTTTATAAAAAAATTTTAATTTTTAATCATTTTTTTGATAAATATCGTATTTTTTCTGCCTTGAGAATTTATTTTATTGAGTGAACAGTGTATCCTATGCAAGATCTAACGACTTTTATATGTCGCTCCGTTTAGGCTATTTTAGACGGATTCCTTTTAACTTAATTAAAGATAGGTTACTTATGTCTCAAAAATTAGTTCTCGTACTTAACTGCGGTAGTTCATCACTTAAATTTTCAATTTTAGATCCGGTAACGGGTGAAGAAAAATTATCTGGTTTAGCAGAAGCATTCCATTTACCCGATGCACGTATTAAGTGGAAATTACACGGTGAAAAAGGCAATGCCGAATTAGGTGCTGGTGCGGCACACAGTGAAGCGCTTGCATTTATTGTGAACAATATTTTCCCACTCGATCCATCATTAAAAGATGAAATTGTAGCAATTGGTCATCGTATTGTTCACGGTGGTGAAAAATTCACTTCTTCTGTTGTCATCAATGATGAAGTGATTCAAGGTATTAAAGACGCGATCCAATTTGCACCATTACACAACCCAGCTCACTTAATTGGTATTGAAGAAGCGTTCAAAATGTTCCCGCACTTAAAAGATAAAAACGTGGCGGTTTTTGATACAGCATTCCATACAACAATGCCTGAAGAAGCTTATCTTTATGCAATTCCTTATTCTTTATATAAAGAGCACGGTGTTCGCCGCTATGGGGCGCACGGTACAAGCCATTACTATGTAAGCCAGCAAGCCGCTGAGCGTTTAAATGTGCCAGCGGATCAAGTTAATGTGATCACTTGTCACTTAGGTAACGGTGCCTCTGTAGCTGCCGTTCGTCACGGTAAATGTATTGATACGTCAATGGGCTTAACCCCATTAGAAGGCTTAGTGATGGGGACACGTTCTGGTGATTTAGATCCCGCAATCATTTTCTACCTACACGACAATCTAGGTATGAGCGTTGAGGAAATCAACACTCTATTAACCAAAAAATCAGGGTTATTAGGTTTAACAGAAGTCACCAGCGACTGTCGTTATGCCGAAGACAACTATGATGCAGAAGCCGCAGCAAAACGTGCATTAGATGTATTCTGTTACCGTTTAGCAAAATATATCGGTTCATATATGGCTGTGATTGGTGAGCGTTTAGATGCTATTGTGTTTACTGGCGGTATTGGTGAAAACTCAGGACTTGTTCGTGAAAAAACCTTAGCGCATTTAACACTCTTCGGTTATAAACTAGATAACGCTAAAAATCTTGCTGCTCGTTTTGGTAACGAAGGTGTGATCACCGCAGACAACACGCCTGTTGCAATGGTGATTCCAACAAACGAAGAACTTGTTATTGCACAAGATACTGCAAAACTTTGTATCTAACGTTATAAACAGACTGCCGAATCATTCGGCAGTTTCTTTTTCATTATTTAACCTAAAGGTTTATTATGTCTCGCACAATTATTCTTATTCCGGTGAGTGCTGGCGTTGGTTTAACCAGTGTTAGCCTTGGTTTAATTCGTTCACTTGAAGAAAAAGGCGCAAAAATTGGTTTTATGAAACCAATTTCACAACCAAATACTGGCGAAGATAAACTCGATCGCAGCACCTCTATCGTTCGTACTAGCACCTCTATTGAAACTGCTGAGCCGTTTATGCTGAGCGTAGCGGAAAGCTTGATTGGTCAAAATCAATCTGATGTTTTATTAGAAAAAATTGTTGAAAATCATCAACAATTAGCTAAAAACAATGAAATTATCATTGTTGAAGGATTAATTCCAACACGTAAACATAGCTATGCAAACAGCATTAACTATGAAATTGCCCAAGCCTTAGATGCAGAAATCATTCTTGTGGCTGCCCCTTCAACAGAAACGCCAGCTCAGCTTAAAGAGCGTGTAGAAGCCGCTGCTTCACAATTTGGGGGTAAAAATAACAAAAACTTATTGGGTGTCGTCATTAACAAATTTAATGCACCAATTGATGAATCTGGTCGTACTCGCCCTGATTTAAGTGAAATTTTTGACGCTTATCAACATAGTCATAACAACGTGGCTGAAGTATATAACTTATTTGAAAAAAGCCCAATCAAAATACTCGCTTGTATTCCTTGGAATGCAGAACTTATCGCCACCCGTGTCATTGATTTGGTAAAACATTTAGGCGCAGCCATTATCAATGAAGGGGAAATCCAGACTCGCCGTATTCGTAGCATTACTTTCTGCGCAAGAAGCTTACCTAATATGGTTGAACACTTCCGTAATGGTAGCTTGTTAGTCACTTCAGCTGATCGCCCTGATGTGCTAGTTGCCGCCGCCCTTGCAGCAAGCAGCGGTATTGAATTAGGTGGCTTGCTTTTAACTGGTGGATACAAACTAGATAGCCAAATTAAAAAACTTTGCCAACCTGTTTTTGAAAGTACAGGATTGCCAATTTTCCGTATTGAAGGGAATACTTGGCAAACCGCCCTTGCATTACAAAGTTTCAACCTTGAAGTACCTGTGGATGATAAAGAACGTATTGAAAGCATTAAACAATACACAAGCCAACAATTTGATACTGAATTTGTCAATTCAATTGTGGCCGAATCTTCTCGCCAACGTCGTTTATCGCCACCAGCTTTCCGTTTCCAATTAACCGAATTAGCACGTCAAGCGAAAAAACGTATTGTCTTGCCTGAAGGGGACGAGCCACGCACAATCAAAGCGGCTGCACTTTGTGCAGAACGTGGTATTGCAGAATGTGTACTTTTAGCTAACCCAGCTGACGTTCAGCGTGTTGCTGAAGCCCAAGGTGTACAACTAGGTAAAGGTATCACAATCATTGATCCTGCGAGCGTACGTGAAAACTATGTAGCACGTTTAGTCGAATTGCGTAAAAATAAAGGAATGACTGAAGCACTCGCACGTGAACAGCTAGAAGACACCGTAGTACTTGGTACCATGATGTTAGAAGCAAATGAAGTAGATGGTCTAGTTTCAGGTGCAGTACACACCACAGCAAATACCATTCGTCCACCAATGCAAATTATCAAAACCGCACCGGGTAATTCTATTGTTTCTTCCATCTTCTTTATGCTATTACCAGATCAAGTGCTTGTTTATGGTGACTGTGCAGTAAACCCAGATCCAACCGCAGAACAGCTTGCCGAAATTGCAATTCAGTCCGCCGATTCTGCGAAAGCCTTTGGTATAGATCCGAAAGTGGCAATGATCTCCTACTCTACAGGCACATCTGGTAGTGGTGCAGATGTAGAAAAAGTGAAAGAAGCAACACGTCTTGCTCAAGAAAAACGCCCTGATCTTATTATTGATGGTCCATTACAATATGATGCGGCAATTATGGAAGATGTAGCGCGTTCTAAAGCACCAAACTCACCAGTTGCAGGTAAAGCGACAGTATTCGTATTCCCTGATCTAAATACTGGTAACACCACCTATAAAGCGGTACAACGCTCTGCAGATCTCGTTTCTATTGGTCCGATGCTACAAGGTATGCGTAAACCAGTAAACGACCTTTCTCGCGGTGCATTAGTCGATGATATTGTGTACACTATCGCACTAACAGCAATTCAAGCTACGCAATAACAAAAACTAAGAAAAAATTGACCGCACTTTAAATCTGCACTTTAACCTTAAAATAAGCGTTAAGTGCAGATTTTTTTACATCAAAATTTTCTGTCTAAAACGCATAACGATGATAAAACAACCACATTAAGCTATAAAATTCATCATTCGTAAAAGTTCCATTCTTTACATAAAATAACAATCTATTATTTAAAAAATATCTTTTTATTTAATTTCAATAAGTTAAAAGCATCATCTTAAACATTGTTAAAATTAATACGTAAAAAAATGTAAATAGTAGTTTATTTTTCCACATTTTTGTTACAGACTATGCACCGCAAACGTGGGGTTTGTATCTCATTATTGAATTATTTATTTAGGAGTAAAAATGAAAAAATCATTATTAGCCGCATTAGTATTAGGTGCAACTTTAACTGTAACTGGCTGTTTCGATAAAGAAAGCAAAGTTTCAGCACAAGTTGAAAATGCAAAATCAAGCGTTTCTGAAGCAAAAGACGCTGTAGCTCAAGCAGCATCAGATGTTAAAGATGCAGCAGTTGAAGCTGCAAAAGATGTAAAAGACACTGCAGTATCAAAAATTACTGAAGCTAAAGATGTAATTACTGAAAAAGCAAGCTCAATGGCTGACGCAGCAACACAAAAAGTGACTGAAATGAAAGATACAGCGGCTGATAAAGTAACTTCTATGGCTGATGCGGCTACCCAAAAAGCAGCTGAAATGAAAGACGCAGCAGTAGAAAAAGTAACTGGTGCTAAAGATGCAGTAGCAGAAAAAGCGGCAGATGTAAAAGATGCTGCCGTAGAAGCAAAAGATGCCGCAGTAGAAAAAGCAAGTTCAGTAGTTGATTCAGCAGCACAAAAAGCAGCTGAAGTAAAAGATGCTGCAATGGACAAAGCCGCAGCGGTTAAAGATAGTGCGGTAGAAGCAAAAGATGCTGCAGTAGAAAAAGTAACTGAAGCGAAAGACGCCGCAGTTGAAAAAATTGAAAGTTTAACTAAATAATTTAGTAATATCAGTGATAACTAGAAAAGGCTAGTATATTTCTAGCCTTTTTATTTTATTTCTCTTTAAATTCAATCAATTCCTTGATAGAATTAACCAAATTTTGGGGCTGATTCTGGATTCGACGGGATTAGCGAAGCCCAAGGTGCACGTCGAGGTGCGGTTGGCCTCGTAAATAAACCGCAAAAAAATAGTCGCAAACGACGAACAATACGCTTTAGCAGCTTAATAACCTGCTCATAGCCTTCTCTCCCTAGCTTCCGCTCGTAAGACGGGGATCAAGAGGAGTCAAATCCAAACGAGATCGCGTGGACGCCTCCGCTTGAGGATCGAAGCGTTAAATTGAATCAAGCTAGCTTAGTTATCGCGTGTCTGTCCGCAGTGATTAAGTGAAATTAAAGACTAGACTAAGCGTGTAGTACTGAAGGTAGAGTAATTTCGGACGGGGGTTCAACTCCCCCCAGCTCCACCAATTCTTTGTTTTTTAGTGTTTTCTGTGTTTTTTCTGTTTTGACAATTCAATAAAATCAATTATTTAGCTGTTTTTATTGTTTTTGTTGTTCACCTTAGTTTTTAGCGATTGTTCCCTCATTGTTCCCTCGCCTGTTTTTGGGCGAAAACGAGGGAACAATTAGAGATAAATTTATTGTATTTCAAAGGCTTAAAAACTATGGCTAGCATTAAACTTACCGACAAAATTATCCGTTCTTTATCCCCTGAGCAATTGAAAGGGGATACTATTGAAAATCTCTATATTAAGGCTAATAAGGCAAGCGGATCTTATAGCTGGTTCTACATATTCACCAATCCAACCAATAAGCGGCAACGCCCTAAAATTTCTTTAGGTCGTTATCCTACTCTTTCTTTTGATGAAGCTCGTAAAATCGCGCTTGAATATAATTCACTCGTTAAACAAGGCATTGACCCACGAAATTACAAAGCGGAACAGGAAGCAAAAGCAGAAATAGAAGAAATGACCTTTCAGCAGGTAGCCGAACTTTTCCGCGAATATAGACGGGAAAGCGTGAAAGATGTTGATGATTGTATGCGGCGCGTTGAGCTGTATATTTACCCTAAATTTGGCGATATACCACTTAATAAAATCACGTTAGCAGAATGGCACGCCTACTTAAAGCCAATGGAAACAGCGAAGAATAACACCATTAAAAAAGTTGCAGGAACATCAAAACAGATTTTAGATTATGCGTTAGCGTGCGGATATATTAGCCACAATCCTTTAACAACATTGCGGCAATCATTCAAGACGGTAAAGGCAAAGTCACATCCGACTATTCCGCCTGAAAGATTACCGGAATTTTTGCGTGATTTATGGCTTTGTAATTCATTTGCATATACAAAAAATTTAGTTGAATGGCAGCTTTTAACTACAACAAGAGCCAATGAAGCTGTACGTGCAAAATGGACTGATATTGATTTTGAAAAGAAAATATGGACGATTCCCGCCGGTAAAATGAAAGCAGGCAAAGAGCATATCATTGCACTAAATGAACAAGCCATAAAGCTTTTAGATGAACAAAGAAAGTTTACGGGGAATCATAAATATATTTTTCATAGCTTTAGAAGTAAAACAAATCATCAAAGTAGTCAATCAGCGAATAATGCGATCAAGAATATGCACGAACAAAAATATAAAGGCGTGCTAACTTCTCACGGCTTGCGCTCGATTTTTAGCACCTATATGCACAGTTTACACGATCCTTTAATTCAGGGCGATTATATTGAAGCGTGCCTTGCTCACCTTGTTGGCAATGATGTTAGTCGAAGTTATAACCATTCAAATTATGCAACGCAAAAGCATTATCTAATGAAAGTATGGGGGGAATATATTGCGAAATGTAAGCACCCCTAAGCAAAATCTTATTTATATTTATGAGAATTATTCATAATCAAAAGTTTTGATTATTTATAACTGTATTTATATACAGCCATAAAAACGCTATGAAACGCCTATTTTACGGCGTTTCTCTTAGCTTAGTGTTATTACATATTTTTTATTTTCCCTTCTTAGCGCGCTTCTAGTTGCGCTAAATGCCGGGAAATGCACGGCTGAAAAATCGCTAGCATATCCTCGCCCCGCCCGCGCATTAAATGTAGTGTTTTCAACGCAAAATGCGTTGAATGTTCAAGATAAGCCCTATCTAGTATGAATTAAATTCATAAGCTAAATTTCTTCAACGCAAATCAACGCAAGAAAACGCATTTTTTCACCTTTCTTTTTTTTATTTTCAAAAAGTTTTTCTATTTTTATCACTTTTATCACTTTTATCACTTATTTTTTATCAATTTATTGATTTATAAAGAAAAAATAAGAAGTGAAGTTAAGTGAAGTTTTCCAAAATTCAGTGATAAAAGTGAACTATTGAAAATCTTAGCAAAAACCAATAGACAAAATTCCAATCGTTAAATGGCATATTTTGTGAAATAGCGACCCACAATCTGAATAAATAGCCTTTTTTGGTCTTACTTGTAACATACAGGGCATAGACAGAAACGCCCCGAAACATAGGGAAACAAGAAAATGAGTTAAAAATGGCAAGTGAACGATTTTTAAAATGCGAAGACGTGATAGCACTAACAGGATTGCCACGCAGTAGCATTTACAAGCGGATGAACGCAAATACATTTCCGCAAAAGATAAATTTAGGCGGTCGGCGCGTGGTATGGCTAGAAAGCGAAGTAAAAGAATGGATGAATCAGCAAATAGACAACAGCAGAAGCAAAGGGAATCAATAGCAATGCAAATCAAAATTGACGAATTTCAACAAGCAAATGCAGATTTTTCAGCGGGATTATACCAGCTTGAGAATTTAGAAAAAGAAATTGAACGACAAGAAAAAATTATTCAAGCCCTAGATGTTGAAATTGCCGAATTATCCAATGCAGAACAGCAGAGCGGCGAAAAGCCCAATTCTGAAGAATTTATCAAGGCTTATAAAAAAGCCCAAGAAGCGCAAAGTAAACGGGCTGGCATTGCTCAATTTATTCAGCAATTACAACACAATAAGCAAATGTTGCTTTTGGATCTAGCAGAGAAGAAACAACATCTAATTAATGCCTATTCTTCCTTATTAGAAGCCCGTGGCGAACAAATTTTTGATGAAATTATTGCGCAAATATGCCAGCCATTGGCTAATGCGTTGTTAGCGATTAGCCAATCAATCACATTTAAGAACGACTTGCGCCAACGTGAAAACATCTTGCGCAAAACGATTGACCCAATGGATTTTTTACTTTCGCAATTTATGCAAAAACTTGAAGAAAGCGGCGTTAAATATCTTAACCAGAAAGATCCAACGATTGCAGCATATCAGATAAATGCAGCGCAATTAGATCAGATTCCTGATATTTCACCAATTAAAGCTAAGCAAATGCGCGAAGCCTTAAAAAGTGGATATTAACCCCAAGAACGAATGTTCCGACATTCTTTTGATTAACTAAAATGAGATTTAAGCAAAATGGCTAAACAATCACAATTTTTCAGAGTTGCCAAAGCTGGCGCAACCACAGACGGGCGAAAAATCAGCCCTGAATGGATCGAACAGATGGCAAAAAATTATAACCCTAAAACCTATCAAGCACGCATTAGCATTGAACATATCAAAGGTTTACACCCGAATAGCGATTTTCGCAATATGGGCGACGTGTTAGCCCTGAAAACAGAGAAAAAAGGCAACGATTTATATTTGCTTGCGCAAATTGCCCCAACAGATGAATTAATCGCTTACACCAAAGCAAAACAAAAGAATTTTACTTCAATCGAAGTAAATCCAAGTTTTGCCGATACAGGCGAAGCCTATTTAGTTGGTTTAGCGGTAACCGATAATCCCGCAAGCCTAGGCACGGATTACTTAGAATTTGCTGCGAAACATCACAATGCGAATTTATACGCCGCACGCAAATCAGATCCGCAAAACCTTATCACAGAAGCGATCGAATTTTCCGCCCAATGGCAAGAAGTACCAGATCCGCAGCCTGAACTAGGTATTCAACACTTTAATAGCCTACTGGCTGAAATTCAGCAAATGCGCGCAGAAAATGCCGCAATGCGTGAAACCGTAGCTTATATAGAAGCCCAGTTTAAGCAGCTGGAAAATCAACCGGCACCCAATTATAAGCCTCGCCCACGCGTAGCAGGTGAAGGCATTCCGAATTCCGATAAATTCAGTTTTTAATACAAGGAAATTAACAATGAGAAACGAAACCCGCAACAAATTTAACGCATACCGCGAAGCGGTTGCAATGGCAAACGGCTTAACCGTATCCGATACTGATAAAAAGTTTTCCGTATCGCCAAGCCTACAACAAACCCTAGAAACCAAAGCGCAGGAATCTTCATCATTTTTGCAAATGATCAATATTGTTCCAGTTGCAGAACAGCAAGGCGAACGCCTAGGATTAGGCGCGGCAAGTACCTTAGCTAGCACCACAGACACCAGCACAACAAACCGCGAAACGCAAAGTATCGCTAACATTGATAACATTACTTATCATTGCCAACAAATTAACTATGATTCACACTTAACTTATGGGCAATTAGATCAATGGGCGAAATTCCCAGATTTTGCGGCACGCATTGCCGAAGTGAAGCAACACCGCATAGCGCTTGATCGTATTATGATTGGCTTTAATGGCACAAGCCGCGCATCAACATCAAACCGCGCAACTTATCCATTATTGCAAGATGTGGGCATTGGTTGGCTAGAAAAAATCCGCACCCAAGCCCCTAAACGCCATATGAAAGAAGTCGAAGAAGACAGCGGCAAGATTTATATTGGTAAAGGGCAACATTATCAAAATCTTGATGCGCTTGTTTTTTCAGCCGTAACGGATATTTTAGAACCTTGGTTTCACGAAGATCCGCAATTAGTGGCAATTATGGGGCGTGATTTATTAGCAGATAAATACTTCTCACTTATCAACAATAACAGCGACAAAGGCACAGAACAGCTAGCCAATGATTTAATTATCAGTCAAAAACGTGTAGGCGGCTTGCCAGCTATCCGCGTGCCATCAGTGCCAGCGGGAACAATCCTTATCACCCGCTTAGATAATCTTTCCATTTATTTCCAAGAAGGGGCAATGCGCCGCACCATTGTAGAAAATGCCCAACGTGATCGCGTTGAAGATTATCTTTCAAGCAATGATGCTTTTGTTGTGGAAAATTATGATTGTGTTGCCTTATTGGAAAATATCGAATTTAAGGATAAATAACCAATGCGCCCAACACAAGCCCACGTGTTAAAAATGACCGCACTTGAAGAAAGTGCGGTTCAAAACCCCGAAGAATCGAAGAAATTAAGCGGCTATGAAAAAATGCTGCGCATATTGGCACGCCACAAAAAAGACTTAAAATTAATTCAATCGAATGAACGCAAGGCAGTCTATAAAAAAGAGATTTTGCCGAACTATTTGCCGTGGATTGAAGGGGCATTATCCGCAGGCACAGGCAAGCAAGACAATGTATTAATGACTTGCCTTGTATGGGCGATTGATTGCGAAGAATACCAACTTGCGCTAAAAATTGCTGATTATGCGCTATTCCACGATTTACGCTTACCAGAAAATTTCAACCGCACTTTAAGCACATTACTAGCAGAAGAATTTGCTGATAAAGCCAAGATTGCTAAAAACGAACAACGCCCCTACTTATTGGCACATCTAAAGCGCATTGCACAAATGACCGATGAGCAGGATATGCCCGACCAAAGTCGCGCAAGGCTCTATAAAGAAATTGGCATATTAAGCCAAGATACTGATCCAGAAAACGCCCTTGCCGTCTTAACGCGTGCAAATGAATTAAACCCTAATTGCGGCGTGAAAACACTTGTAAAACGCTTGCAAAAACAACTTAACCTTTCTTAGAATAACGGCGGTATTTTGAGCAAAAATAGCGAAGTCTTTTTTGCTTAAAATAGCGTCTATTTTTTCCTTTGCCTCTTGTGGCGCTCTTTTAAGGCTTAATGATGAATGAATTCCCAATTTATACTAAACAATGGTTTAGTTTGAATGCGTTGCAGCGTTTTATAAAACAGCAGTTCAACGCCGAACTTAGCGCAAAAAATATTTTAGCAACACTTGCACAGCATAGCGAAATTGCAATCTTATTCAATGCTAATTATCAACGTGGCACACAGCCTTTACTTTTAGGCAGCAACACATACCCAACTGAACATTTTCAACTAAAAGCCCCGCCAATATGGGGATTTGAAGAAATTACCAAGCAAACCATTCTCACCACCTTAAAGCAAAAAGAAGCTATACAGCTAAAAGCAGAGCGAACAGAACTTAGCCTACAACAGATTGACGGCAAGCCACAAATTACCGCGTTGCACGGTTTGCTTTATGTTCCCCCTTTTTCGCTTACGGAAGAGGCTCTAGCTTTCAGTGATGAAAATACCTTGCTTTTGCCTGAATATAGCTTTTATGAGCTATTTGAGGGCGTGGAGTGGACCTATAATGATAACGTTATCACACATCACCCTGAATTTTTATACCTTGCCTTTTCAGATCCAACCGTAGAACATACCTTAGCAATGGCAGATCTGCGCTTTTATCTTGATGACCCCGCCCAATTAACGGGCATTTTTTCCGCAATAAATAGCGAGCTAGGGAAAAATCAGCCAGCTGCAGAATTTAATGCGGCTGAATTGATTAAAAATAAATCGAACGAAAACGCGAATAATGGAACAGAAGAGAAAATCAAAAACAAGAAAGATTTTTACAATAAAGCAATTTTTAACGCAATCAAGCGCACCGCAGAAGCAAACCCAGAATGCGGCGGTTATCAGATAATTAACGCCGTAATTGCTGAAATGAAAGCACGCTATAATTTAAAAGAGAATGCCGATTTTCATTCAATACGTTATTACCTAGATAAAGCTAAAAAAGAACTCAAGTTATCCTTTCCAAATAATCGCGGAAATCGAAAATCTGAAATCCACGTTATTTTAAACGCTAAATAGCTCAACTAATAATCGAACAAGGTTTATAAAATAATCGAAAAGTGTAATTTTTGCCGTTCGATTCTCTTTTTTTTGTTCGATTTTCCCCTTTCCTTTATCTCGCTAAGCTAACCCCGAAAACACAGGTGAACAGCCAAAACAGCAGAAAACACAAAAAACAACACCATTCACAATCAAAGGGGCAGTTATGCAAGGTAATCAAATCTATTTAAGCGCCCGTGAGGTTGCCGAAAAATTAGGCATCTCACGCAGTGGAATTTATTCCCTGATTCGCTCAAGTGATTTTCCAACACCAATCAAATTTGGACGTTTAAGCCGTTGGAAAATTGCCGATATTGAACATTGGCTAAACACACAAGAGCAAAAAACTTTCGCAAATTAAACCGCACTTTCAAAAAATAACCCCGTGCAGGTTATGCACGGGGAAAAGGCTTAATTCTGATGAATGTTGTTCACATCAATGCCTATGTTATGAAAGTTGCTAAAATGAACACCGAAGGACGCATCAATATGAACAGTTATAGTTTACTTCAATCACAAAACAACACAACCCAAAAACAGAAAAAAAAGCTTGCACCTTTATTTAGATTGCATTATATTGAAAACGCTTTCGAAAAATCGAAAGCCGAGCCTGGAAACTCGAACGATATATCAGTGGCGTATAGTAACACGCCTATTAATGCGTGTTTTTTTATGCGTAGCACAAACACACCCAAAGAAAGCGTTATGCAAATTTGCACAACGGCATTTCTCTCTATGGTGGCGTGTTATGGGAAAGGTTTCGCCCTTTGCTGTGTTCCACTGATCGCAGTTTTCCAGCCCGTAACACGTTACCGCCCAAGCCTGGAAACTTTAGCGGTAACTTCTAAACATTTATTCAGTGGAGTTACAGCAATGATCTATCTATTCAAAGCCGTAAGCCGTTCAGACTTACGCAATACCAAAAAACATCTTTCCTCTTTCCCACGCTATACCGTACGCATAAATGCCGACAGTATCGAGCAAGCCACCGCACAAGTTGCTCCATTTTTTGTGATTTTGGGGGTGAAAAATGCGTAATCTAACCTTGACAGCCTCAACCCAAACAGCTTACACTTTCCACGCTTTCGCAAAATCGAAAGCCAGCCGTGACAAGCTGAATATAGAAGAGGCGAACAGCACGCCAACCCGTGCTTTTTTTGTTCGTAGATTTCACACACCCAAAGAAAACCGCCCAGCGGTAATTCTCTCTATGATGGCGTGTAGTGGGCAGCCTTTAGGCTGGCTGGATTCCCTTTTCTATCCAGTTTGTCACCCTGCTACACGCTATCGCCAATCCGTGACAAGTTTAGCGATAGCCCTTGAACAATTTAGAAAAGGACTATCAGCAATGATCTATAAATTCCAATTGCTAGGCACACGCCTACACGTTTCAACCTATGCCCAAAGCGAGGCGCAAGCCCGCCAATTCTTAAACTTAAGCCCACAAGATGCGATTTGTTTTGCACGTATTAAGGGGGTGAAAAATGCGTAATCTAACCTTGACAGCCTCAACCCAAACAGCTTACACTTTCCACGCTTTCGCAAAATCGAAAGCCAGCCGTGGAAAGCTGAATATACATATGGCGAATAATAGCACGCCGTTACATCGTGCTTTTTTTATTCGTTGCTCAAGCATATCTAAAAAACGCCAGTTTAAGGCGTATTCATCTATGGTAGCTTGTAGCGGGCAACCCTTTGCGGTTGGCTGCGTTCCATATGTCGCAGTTTTCCACCCCGTTACAAGCTATCGCCAATCCGTGGAAAGTGAAGCGATAGCCCAAATCATTCAACATATGGAGCTATCAGCAATGATCTATAAATTCTTATTGCTAGGCACACGCCTACACGTTTCAACCTATGCCCAAAGCGAGGCACAAGCCCGCCAATTCTTAAACTTAAGCCCACAAGATGCGATTTGTTTTGCACGTATTAAGGGGGGGGCGCTATGCGTAATATCCTGAATTTACACGATGAACTAAGCCAGCATTTAATCCAGCTTGAAGGCGTTATTGCTTATTTAGAAATTGACTTAGCTGAAAACAGTCATTTCACCGTAAGCAATGAAATTGTGAGTGCGATGCTATGGAATGCCTCAACCCTAACCAACAACGCCCGTCAAACCTTAGAAGCCTTAGAAATGGCAGTAGCACAATTAAAAGGGGGGAAAGATGTCCAATAAGAATATTCAACGTATTAACAACCTAATGCGCCACTATCGCCCACGCCCAAGCGAAGAAACCACGCTAGAGCGAAAAATTGAAGCCTTATCAAATTTAATTAACTTAAACAATTCACTTTTTGAAGTGATGGATCGCAATTTTCAAGATTATTGTGCTTCAAAAGATGATGAAGTGGTTTACGCCAAACAAGGCATTCATTTTGATTTGATGATTATCGCCCAGTTACTGAATGACAATTTAGAACGGGAGTTCGACCAGTTCAGCACGTTCTTATTAGAGCAAGGGGGCAACGATGATCACTAAACGCATCACCTTACCAGATGGCACGCTTATTGAGTTTTTCGCCAATAATACGGAAGAAATGGCGCTAATGTTGCCAGAATATGCCGAAACACTAGCCCAAAAACAGGCGGCACGATTGCAACAATTAAAAGAAACCCAACGCAACCAGCAAAAAGCCCGCAGAAAGCGCCTACAACGCCAAAAGCTGGCAAGACGCAAGGCAAGGGGGAAATAATGACGTACACAAAATTGCCTTTATTGGTTGTTTATTTAGCCGCACATATTCCAACGGAAAAAGCCGCCAATCGCTTAACCCTTGGAAGGCAAGCAAATAAAACAATGCCAAAACGGAACAAAACGGCACAATTACCCGCTTAATTTATTCACACCGTCTTATTCATTTAAGGCGGTGATTAACGCAAAAAAGGTTATAAATTATGATGAACGTAAATGCAAATATTGCTCAATTAAATCAAACCGTTGAACAATTAAAACAACGAATCGAAATATTGGAAGCGGAAAAAACCAAAAAGCACGTAGGGCTTGATATGAATCCCAGTGCCTTATGGACGCCGAAACATATCGCTAGATATACTGGCTTTAGTTATGGCTATGTTACACAACACTTACTTAAAACCGAAGATTTTCCGCCGTCTATTAATCGAATAACGCATACAAAACGACAAAGAAAACTGTATAAAGCCGGTGAAATTATTGCTTATTTTAATAAGAAATAGTTTTTAAATAAGCCATTCTTAAATAAGGATAATAAAGATGAAAAGCAATAAAAATCACCAAGATGAACAAAAGTTATTTAAAGGGCTGAAAGATTATGACCGTTATTTAAAATTCTGTGAATGGAATAAAAAAATCATTATGCGTGATAAATTATACCAAACTAATTATTTTTATAATGGGCGTTACTGGGAAATTTTAAGTGAAGATGATTTAGATTTTATTGCAATGGAATTTTTTAAGTCTTTTCATTATTCCTTTAATATTTCTGAAGTTGAACGATTAAGAAAAACAATCGAAAAGCATTTAGAAAAAATAGGTAAACCTAACCTAGATTTTATTGCCTTTAATAATGGTATAATTAATCGAAAAACAGGGGATTTTTTACCGCATAATAAAGATTATTTTTTACGTGCGGCAATTGATTTAGATTATTCACTTGAAAAACACAGCACGCCAAATTTCAACAAATGGCTAGATTGGACAAGCCAAAACAACCCAGTTAGAAGAAAAACGCTTTTAGCCGCTCTTTATATGATCTTAAGCAACTGCTATCAATGGCAATTATTTCTAGAAGTAACCGGCGTTGGTGGCAGTGGTAAAAGTGTATTTAATAAAATTGCCCTTTTTCTAGTGGGTGAACATAATGCCGCAAGCGTTTATTTGAAAGATTTAGAAAAGCCTTCAGCCAGAACAAAGTTATTAGACAAAATATTTATCTACGCCCCAGATCAAGGAAAAATAGCCACAGATGGCGCTGTTATAAAAGGATTAACCGGCGAAGATAAATTAGGTTTTGAACCTAAATACAAGGAAGGATTTGATGATTATATTCGTGCTGTTTTTTTAATTACAGGCAATGAACCAATTATTTTTACCGAACATAACGGCGGAATATCACGCAGGCGCGTGCTTTTTCATTTTGCGGATAAAGTACCGGAAAATATGAAAGATGACAATTTAACAGATAAAATCAAGCAAGAAATTCCGAATATTATCACGCTATTAATTGATACATTTAAACACAATCCACAAGAAGCCAAAGAATTATTAATTGCTCAACGGGATAGCAAAGAAGCTTTGCAAATAAAAATGGAAAATGATCACCTTGTACACTTTGCATCATTTTTTGAAATGAGAAATAAAAAAGGGGGATTGCGCCCAGGGATTTCACTTTCAAATAAAAATCCTTTTCTTGCCCTTTATTCAACCTATCTTGAATATTGTCGAATGATGGGAATAGACCGACCAATTAAGCGACGTGGCTTTATGAATATTTTCCTTGAAGCCCTAAGAACCAATGGCAACAAAGAAACGTTTTTAGAAGGAATATTAGACGGCAACCAAACAACCAACATTTACTTAAAATTTCCAATTGATGAGCTAAAACGGCAATGGGAAAACTAACAAAAAACAGGATAAAAAAGGCGGTTAAAAAACCGCCTTTTTGTTTATATATTAAACAGTCTTCAGTGAAAATCAGTGATAAAAGTTCACTGTTATCACTGAAATATTCAAAACATCACTTAAACTTTTTCTTTAAATTCAATAAATTATGAAAAAAGTGAAAAAAGTGATACTTTTTTTCATAAAAAATTTTTTAAAAATTTTATTTTTTCTTTCTTGCTTATGTATATGCGTTTAAATTCGTTTAAATTGACTTTTATTTAATCACTATTTAGAATCCTCCGCAGCTAAGGCGAACCCGAAAGACTATTTTACAATCATAAAAAACACCTAAAATAGGTAAATAATGACGTTTTTATTGTTCCCTCATTGTTCCCTATTTTAAATTTTAAAAACAAACAAATTAAATAAAATCAATTAGTTAGAATTCAATTTGATTTCCCCCAGCTCCACCAAATTTGATTCCCTCAAAGATAATGATTTATTAAAATTAAGAGAGCTGTCATCAATGTTTATTTTGATGATCATCTAAAGCTACTAGCCTTATCTACTTGTTACTCCTTTTTACTTCCTATTCATTTTTATCTCGATAAGAATAATGTAAATTTTGTAAAAAACAGAATCCTCTTAAATTCCTTTATAAAGAGACTGCTAAGTTAGGCTCATCCCTTAATAAAAAAATCTACCATAAAAAAACGGTAGAAATTCTGCTCAAATTTCTACCGCACTTATTTTTTTCAAGGAAAAACTAGAACCCTTCTTTCAAACTTACGGTTAAGTTGAAAATCAGGTGTTCAGGGTGGCTATCTTTGCTATCAGCACAGAAATAGCCTTCACGCTCAAATTGATACGCTTTTTCTTCTTTTGCGTTAGCTAAACTTTTTTCCACAAAACCGTGTTTTACCACCAAAGAATTTGGATTTAGCACTTCATAAAGTTCTTCCGCTGCACTTGGGTTTGGCACGGTGAATAATTTGTCATATAAACGAAATTCAGCTGGTACATTGTCGGTGGCAGAAACCCAGTGAATTACGCCTTTTACTTTACGTCCATCGGCTGGATTTTTGCCTAAAGTTTCAGGATCATAAGTACAATACACGGTAGTGATATTACCTTCCGCATCTTTTTCTACACGCTCAGCCTTAATCACATAAGCATTACGCAAACGCACTTCTTTGCCTAATACTAAACGTTTATATTGTTTATTTGCTTCTTCACGGAAATCCGCTTGATCAATATAAATTTCTTTGGTAAATGGCAGGTGGCGATGGCCTAATTCTTCACGATTTGGGTGATTTGGCGCTGAAAGCATTTCTTGCCCGTCAAAGTTCTCAATGACAAGTTTTAATGGATTAATCACTGCCATTGCACGCGGCGCATTTTGGTTGAGATCATCACGAATACAAGATTCTAACGCACTAAATTCTACCACGTTATCTTGCTTAGTTACCCCAATACGACGGCAAAATTCACGGATTGAAGCAGGAGTGTAGCCACGGCGACGTAAACCTGAAATAGTTGGCATACGCGGATCGTTCCAACCATCAACCACTTCATCTTCTACTAATTTTAATAATTTACGTTTAGATGTCAGCGTGTATTCTAAATTTAAACGAGAAAATTCATATTGATGTGGCAATGGGCGTTTAATAGAAATATGCTCAAGCACCCAATCGTATAAACGGCGGTTATCTTGGAATTCCAATGTACATAATGAATGCGTAATGCCTTCAATCGCATCTGAAATACAATGAGTGAAGTCATACATTGGGTAAATGCACCATTTATTTCCAGTGTTGTGATGCTCAGCAAATTTAATGCGATATAACACGGGATCACGCATTACCATAAATGGCGATGCCATATCAATTTTAGCTCGCAAACTGGCTTTTCCTTCAGCAAATTCGCCATTTTTCATTTTCTCAAATAACGCTAAATTTTCTTCCACGCTACGATCACGATAAGGACTGTTCTTACCCGGTTCGGTCAGTGTGCCACGATATTCACGCATTTGCTCTGGTGAAAGTTCATCAACGTAAGCAAGCCCCTTTTCGATCAGTTCAATGGCATAACCATAAAGCGCATCAAAATAATCGGAGGCATAACGTGCTTTACCTTCCCAGTGAAAGCCAAGCCATTCTACATCCTGTTTAATCGAATCCACATATTCCACATCTTCTTTAACCGGGTTGGTATCGTCAAAACGCAGGTTACACAAACCTTTGTAATCTTCTGCAATACCAAAATTTAAACAGATAGATTTTGCGTGACCAATATGTAAATAGCCATTTGGTTCCGGTGGGAAACGGGTATAAACGTGGTTTACTTTTCCTGCTTCCAAATCTTCATCAATAATATGACGAATAAAATTGGTAGGTTGATGTTCGTTCTCTGTAATATGGCTCATTTTGACCTCAAAATATTCTCGATTTTTGTAAAAAAATTGCCGTCCATTCTACTATGTTTACAGGCAGAATTCAAAAGTGCGGTTGATTTTCCTTGCATAAATGATACAATTCACGCCCTAAAAATGAACGAACGTTCATTCAGTGTAAATTGATTGTTCTTAAGATCTTCTTAAGAAAGATTTTCTACTATAATCATCAAATAAAACCGTTGTTATTTTTCTCGGAGTTTTTATGCGTAAAAAAACGATTTTTTCCCTGCTTGCCATTGGGCTAATGGTATTTGGTGCTTATAGTTATTTCACTCATTCTAATCAACAAGAAACCACCTATTTAACCGAACAGGTTCATCGTGGTGAGATAAAAAAATCTGTCATTACTGCTGGCACGGTACGAGCCTATAATCGTGTAGAAGTCGGTGCGCAAGCCTCAGGTAAAATTGAAAAAATTCACGTTGTACTAGGACAGCACATCAAGCAAGGCGATTTAATCGCAGAAATTGACTCAAAAAATCAAGTGAATGCGTTAAATTCAGCACAAGCGGAATTAAAGGCTTATCAAGCTCAACTTAACGCCAAGCAAGTGGCTTACAATGTGGCCAAATCGGCCTATGATCGTCTTGCGAAATTATATGCAAGTAAATCAACCTCCTTAGATGAACTGAATGCGGCAAAGAATAATTTATCTGCCACTAAGGCGGCAATTTCTGAAGTGGAAGCCTCCATTCAACGTGCTGAAATTCAGGTGGATACGGCTAAAACAAACTTGGCATACACAAAAATTCTTTCACCTCTTGATGGCACAGTCATTTCCATTCCGGTCTCTGAAGGTCAAACAGTCAATGCGAATCAAACCACCCCAACTATTGTTCAAGTTGCTGATTTAACTAAAATTTTAATTAAACCCGAAATTTCTGAAGGGGATATTACAAAAGTAAAAGCTGGAATGAAAGTGGAGTTCACTACCCTTTCCGATCCAGATAAAGTGTATCAATCCACCATTCATTCTGTTGATCCTGCCATCACCACGCTCACGGATAATGAATATAAAGAAAGTGCGTCAGATACCAGCGCTGTTTATTACTACGCGAATGTATTGGTAGATAATCCTGATAACCAGCTACGCATTGGAATGACCACACAAAATACGATCATCATTGCCGATGAACAAAATACCTTGCTTATTCCGACAATTACGTTACACAAAGAAGGAAAAGAAACCTTTGTTAATCTATTAATAGATAATAATAAAGTAGAAAAACGCAAAGTTGTTACAGGGTTAAGTGATGATATGAATACGCAAATTCTAAGTGGCTTATCAGAAGGCGAAAAAGTGATTTCCTCACAAGTAACCCGCGATGAAAAAGTAGGTAATTCATTCCGTGGCCCTCGAATTTTATAAAGTGCGGTGGTTTTTTTATGAATATTATTGAATTAAGCCACATTAACAAATTTTTTGGTGAAGGTGAAAACCGCACGCAGGTGTTGAAAGATATTAATTTGGATATTAAAAAAGGGGATTTTATTGCCATTATTGGGCAATCAGGTTCTGGCAAATCCACCTTAATGAACATTATTGGCTGTCTGGATACCGCAACATCAGGTTCTTATAAAGTAGAGGGGTTAGAAGTAAGCCAGCTAAATCGTGATCAACTTTCTGATTTACGCCAGAAAAAATTCGGCTTTATTTTTCAGCGCTATAACCTACTTTCAACATTAAGTGCGGTGGAAAATGTGGCGCTTCCTGCGATTTATGCAGGTATTGATCAACCTACTCGCCTACAACGAGCCAAGCTCTTATTAGAAAAATTAGGATTGGGTGATCGCTTAGAAAACAAGCCAAATCAGCTTTCGGGTGGTCAACAACAACGTGTGAGTATTGCTCGTGCCTTGATGAACGGGGGAGAAATTATTCTGGCTGATGAACCCACTGGCGCATTAGACAGCAAAAGTGGCGAAACGGTGATGGATATTCTCACCCAACTACACAGCGAAGGTCACACCATTATTTTGGTAACACACGATAAAAACGTGGCAAATTTTGCAAATCGCATTATTGAGATCAAAGATGGCAAAATTATTGAAGATCGACGCAAATCGGAGCAAATTAGCCAAAAGCAAGACATCGCACCGCAAAGCAATAAAAGCCGATTACAATTTTATAAAGATCAGTTTATTGAATCTTTCAAAATGTCTATTAAAGCCATTGTAGCACATAAACTACGTTCCTTACTCACTATGTTAGGGATTATTATTGGCATTACTTCGGTGGTTTGTGTGGTCGCCTTAGGGAACGGTTCACAACAAAAAATCCTCAGTAATATCAATGCAATGGGGACAAATACTATGGATATTTATAACGGAACGGGCTTTGGCGATCGGCGCGCGACGAAAAATCAAAATCTCACTGTGGCTGATGCGAATATGCTAGCTAAACAAAGTTATATCGCCAGTGTAACACCAAACAGTTCCGTGAATGGCACCTTAACTTATGGTAATCAAAGTTTTACCGCCCAAATACGTGGTGTGGGAGAGCAATATTTTAATGTGCGAGGGTTAAGCAAAGCGGAAGGGACATTTTTTACGGCTGACGCAGTAAAACACAGCGAACAAGTGGCTGTCATTGATGAAAATACGTTACGCGAAGTATTCAATAATCAAGATCCACTGGGCAAAATTTTAATGATTAATAAAAAACCATTGCGCGTTATTGGTGTAGCAGTTAGCAATAATATGGGAATGAACAGCTCAAGCTTGAATATTTATATCCCTTACACCACAGCGATGAATAAAATTTCTGGTAATCCCAAAATTAGTTCAATTACGGTGAAAATTCGTGATGAAGTTAGCTCAAAAGTGGCGGAAAAAGATCTCACTCGCTTATTAACTGTGCGTCATGGTAAAAAAGATTTTTTTGTCTTCAATACCGATACGATTAAGCAAACCATTGAAAGTACCACGAATACAATGAAATTGCTGATTTCTTCCATTGCCATTATTTCCCTTATAGTGGGTGGCATTGGGGTGATGAATATTATGCTGGTTTCAGTTACCGAACGCACCAAAGAAATTGGTGTGCGAATGGCAATTGGCGCAAGACAATTTAACATCTTGCAACAATTTTTAATTGAAGCGGTATTAATTTGTTTAATTGGTGGCATTACGGGTGTCATACTATCAATGGTATTAGGTACCGTATTTAATTGGTTGGTGAAAGACTTTACGATGATTTTTTCCACCTTCTCAATTATTGCTGCCCTACTCTGTTCAAGCTTAATTGGTGTAATTTTTGGTTATATGCCGGCGAAAAATGCTTCGCAATTAAATCCAATTACCGCTTTAGCTCAGGAATAGTTTTTTGATAAAATTTCAACAATCAGGCAAATAAAAACTCGGTAAAATAACACCGCACTTTATTTGCTTAACATTTTATTACGAATTTATTTAATAAGGAAAAAATGATGTTAAAACAATCCAAACTCTCACTTGCTATTAGCTTGTCTGTGTTGTTAGCTGGCTGTGCGAATCTTGATGATTCTTACAACGCTTCACAACAAGATTTCCAACAATATGAAGAATTAACCAAACAATACCATATCCAAGAGAATTGGTGGACACTGTACAAAGATCCGCAACTCAATCAACTGGTTGAACAAGCACTGGTCAATAATAAAGATTTAGCCAAAGCAGCCATTGCGGTAAATACCGCACTTTATAATGCAAATTTAATTGGGGCGAATTTAGTCCCGAATTTCAGCGGTTCTGTTTCTTCTTCTGCAAGTAAAAATATTCATGATGGTGGCGCTTCTGTAATTAGTCATGGTGGGGCATTAAACGTCAGCTATACGCTAGATTTATGGCGTCGTTTAGCTGATTCGGCTTCTGCAGCAGAATGGCGACACGCTGCGACAGAGCAAGATCTTGAGGCGGCACGTATTTCATTAATCAATTCCGTCATCTTAACCTATTATCAGCTTGGTTACTTAAATGATGCCATCAGCACCGTGAATAAAACCATTAATTACTATTCTGAAATTAATCGTATTATGCAAAATAAATTCCGCCAAGGGGTTGCCGATCGTGCAAGTTCAGATCAAGCACAACAGGCGGTTTTAACAGCGCGTAATAGCTTAATCAATTATCAAACGCAAAAGAAAACAGCGGAAGCAACATTGCGTAACTTATTGAATTTAAAACCAAGCGATCCATTAAAAGTGAACTATCCACATATTCTTAACGTGAAGAATGTGGGCGTAAACCTGAATGTTCCCCTCTCAGCGATTGCAAATCGTCCAGACGTAAAAGGCTATCAATACCGCTTGAACAGTGCGTTCAAAGACGCTAAAGCAATGCAAAAAAGCTGGTTCCCAAGCATTACTTTAGGCGGTAGCTTAGGTTCTAGTGGCAACAAAATTGATAATGCATTCAATACACCAATTGCAGGTGGGACGGTCGGAATTAGCTTGCCATTCTTGAACTGGAATGTTGTGAAATGGAACGTAAAAATTTCAGAATCAGCCTATGATTTAGCATTAGTGAATTTTGAACAAAGTATTACAAAAGCATTAAACGATATTGATACTAATTATTTTGCTTACAGCCAAGCACGTCAAAACTTTGCGAACTTAAAACAAACTTATGATTACAATAAGCGCATCACGCAATATTATAAAAATCGCTATGATGCAGGCATTTCTGAATTAAGAGAATGGCTAAACGCCGCCAGCACCGAGCGTAATTCTGAGCTTTCTATTTTGAACGCTAAATATAATCTTATTCAAAGTGAAAATGCGGTTTATAGTGCAATGGGGGGATATTATTCTTCAGAAGAATTGTAATTGAGTACAAAAGTGCGGTAAAAACTTTTAAAGTTTGAGTGGCTATTAAAATGTTAACCGCACTTTTATCGTAAAATAAATATTCCTTTCTGGCTAAAACATAAACATAGCCTAGTAAAACTAAAATTACTATAAAACCACATACTCCAACGGCACATCAGCTAAATAAGCCAATAATTCTTCCGCCATTTTGCGATAAGAAAGATTGAGAGGTTGTTCCACCATCACAACCCGTTGGATCGTTTCTGTTTCTGCGCCACTTAATAACAAATAATTCAATGCCACTTGCGTTGCCGGTAATGCAGGGTTAAATGCGGCATTTTCAGCATAACTTCCACAGAAAATTTGATGATCTTGCAACTGAATCGCAATCCCCGAATAGCTTTGCGAATAAGGGGCGTGAGCTTGGTTAGCGGCATTTAAAGCGGCCAAAATAACAGGATCTTCTGTGCTATAACTTAAACCATTATGATGTTCATCAAACAATCGACAAGAAATAGCCAAATCTTTTGGACCAAAAGAATCAGGCAAATAGTGATGCAGCAAATTATTTTGGCTATGAGGCAAGTGAATATGCAACGTTTCAGCACTGTTTAATTCATTCATAAACTGGCGACAATGTCCGCACGGCGTATAGTTTACTGTTACATCCGTTAATTTTCGCTCTCCTCGCATCCAAGCGTGGGAAATGGCACTTTGCTCTGCGTGAATAGTTTGCTGAATATGCGTGGTGCAAAACTCTTGATTTGCACCGAAATAGAGATTGCCACTTTCCCCCATTACAACAGCCCCAACGCTAAAATGAGAAATCGTTGGATTTGCATAACACGCACTAATAGGCAGTAAGACTAATGTCAATTGTTTAGCGGTCAGGTGATATTTTTCACATAAATGATTAACCGTAAAATACGGGAGAAAGCCTTGAAAATGCTGTTCTGCAAGGATATTCCAAAGATCTAAAGCCAAAGATGGATGACTTAACTCAGGAAGTGATTGCCGAATTCTCTCTGAAATATGTTGTTGAAGATGATTATTCATTTCGCATTCTCCTTTACATCACGATAAAACATTGTGAATCATAAAGTAGAATGCGATAAAGATCTTGCGAAAGGCATCAATTTTGTGAGCTAGCTCAAAAATCCCATTTTTAATTGCATAAAATCTAGCTAACCTATTCATCTATCAGTAAAAAATAAACAAAATAATGACCGCACTTTACTAATTAAAAGATTGCTGAAAACGATCTTTACCTTTCAGGCTGCCTTTTATTAATACCTCATCTAAAATTCCAAAAACCAATCAGGCTCAAGCCTTCTAAAATCATCAAACCACGAGAGCATTTTTTGGCTCATTTGCTGACAAAAGGCAACTTCCTCCTCGCCCAAAGCCACTGCAACGGTAAAGGCATTAAGGCTTTCGGCTGCCAGATAAAAGGCATTTAACGCCCAAAAATCCTGCGGAATCTTCGCCCCAAAATAGCGATGCAGCTGCCCTGTGGCAAAAGCGGGACTGGTTTCGGCACTCACCATTGCCCCCGTGAGCGTGTAATACGAATCCACCAAACCGCTGCCCTGAAAGCCAAGAATGCTTAAGCGATTTTCAAAAATCACCATATTGTCGGTCTGATAATTGCCGTGCAAAAGGTGCATTGGGCGATTGTTAAGCAAAGTTTGATGGCGGTCTAAATAATCAAGCAGCAATGTTTCACCAAAAAGTTTTGCACCGAACTTGCGATAATTTGCCAAATAATGCTGCACTTTTTGCCCATAAATTTCTGCCCATTTATTTGAGAGTGCGTGGGCTTCAATACTGAGCATTTGCCGCAGGATTTCACCTGCTTTTTCGCCAAAGTGATATTGCTGGTCAATGGGCATTGATGGCAAGATTTCTTTGGCTTCTTCGCCTTGGCACCACTCAAAAGCTGATACACGTTTTCGCCGTCCGTGCATACACCAAAAGCTATCGGGCGTGCCATAGGAATATCGGCGGCATACATACGCTCGGCAAGGGCAAATTCCGCCGCTTTTTCTTTGTGGTATTGGCTACCTGAAAGCCGTAAGAGAAGATCGCTGCCGTCTTTCATTTTAATATGGTATTTTTTATCTTCCGACCAGCCTTTGTTAATAGGCGTGATGCCGGTAAACGATGAGTATAGGGGAATGCCTTGCATATTTACTGAAAGCCATTACGACACGGTTTCTATTCAGAATGCTTTGTATTTAATAGTTCAATCATCTTTTTTCCATGACGCTTGATTGCCGTCTCATTCCACGTTTCTTCGTCCCATGCTTTTTTATCCATCATCACAGATAATTTTAAACTCAGATTTTGATTTGTCCCAAAATTAGCAATCTTTGCTTCGGGCATATTGTTAGAAAATTTAGAATTCATACTTGATGAAATCAAACACAAATTTCCAAAAGAATGCAAGACCTCATCGCTTAAAGGTTCACCATTTTGTGGCGTTTGCGGATAAAAATGCTCCACTGAACTGCGGAAGGTAAAGGTGAAATTTTGGTATTGCCCCTTTTTGTTTTTCCACAATAAATAATCCAAGCGGTTAAAAATAAAATTCGGCACATTTGTCCCAGAATTTAATATTTCAGCATCTTCTGGAATGGCAACGGCACTGATAACATCATCATTTTTAGTAATTAAATCAAAAAAATCACTGCCTTTTCCATAATGACCAAAATAATATTTGTCGCTTAAATTTTCTAAAAATGAAATATATTGATTAGAAGTAATATTCTCCTGCTGATACAGCCAACGCAACACCGCATACAGCCAGTTTTTATAAATTCGTGATGGATACGAAATATGAAACATAGATAGCAGCATAACCGTCTTTCTTTGTTCTTCTGTATCGCCAAAACTGTTATTATATTGATAGCTACTTGTTTTATTGGTTTGCGGTTGGATTTTTAATAATGACCAATTCCCCTCTTCTTCTTTGGTGCTGTCCGATTTAATCACATAGCTATCAAATAGATAACGACATTTTAGCAAAAGATAGGCAAATTTTTTAATATCCTCAAGTTCAAAATCTTTCTTTTGAAAACTGTCTAACAATGTTTTGTCATCTAATGCAATTTTCTTCACTTGTCCTAAATTAATTTGATTATTTTCGTGATAAATACGCAAAACGTGCAGCAAAAAGTTAGGAAAATCAATCACGGAATTAAATCGTTCCGAGTTTTCATCTCCTCCTCCGTTTCCTTCTTCATTTTCTTCTGTGGCAATTTTTACTTCATCATCAATAATATTTCTCATAGTAAATTTTTCATTACTATCTTGGTTTTCAGAATTTTGAGAGGAAGTTTGTTTATCATCATTGTTTTTATTCTTCTCAAAATCTTTTGCAATCTCGTCAAAACGTTGAGAGGGAATTTGTTGCCAATTCTTACCAAAAATTTGTTTCCTAATTTCAGGTTTAAAGCCCATCACCACATAGCGGTTCATATCCGAACACGCGTCCCAAATTTTGGCAAAGGCTGCCTGAAAACCTACGGTATTGGCATCATCTTTAGATAACTCAGCTAAGCGGCTCATCAGCCGTGCTTTTAAAATTTCGTGTTTTTCAAGCTGTTCGCCTCGCGTATTCATTATTTCAAAATAATGATTTAAATCCGTTTTTGGCGGAACTTCCGTGCGGATAATTTTCACATTATTCAAAATAAAATTAATAAAATCTTGTAAATCAATATCTTTAACCAATGCATCCCAATGCCGTTGAATGGATTGCATCGCGTCTTTAAAATTCCAAGGCAGCTTTTCAGGCTGCTGTAAATTATCTAATGCATTATCGGATTCCTCACGATATTCAAATGAAAGATTGCGTCCAGCGGATAAAGTATCAGCTAGATTTTTTTGCAAGAAAAATGCTTTGATTAAGGTGAAAGTGGTCAAACGCTGCTGCCCATCAATCACTTCAAATTTGCCATCATCTCGGCGATAAACCACCAAACTGCCAATATAATAATTCTTCACATCTCGTTTATAGGCGTTAACCAAATCAGTCAATAATGCTTCTATTTCAGTATCGCCCCAAGCATAATTGCGTTGATAAATGGGGATAATATAATCATCTTCACGCAATAATTTTTCAACCGTAAGTGATTTAATTTGTGTGTTTTCTTGTCTCATTTTGCTTCTTCTTTATTTGGAATGTTAAAAATTTGTTGAATTTTTTTATCAACATTTTCAAATTTAATATTTTTAATAGCCAGATTGCTAAATTGCATAACATTTTCTGGTGTATGGCTATATTCTAAATGGGTAAAGAGGCTATTTCTCGCCGTTACTTCATTATCGATAGTGGCAAAAGTAACGCGTCCTGATTCAATGCGTATCCGATAGATCCAAATAAACGCTTTATTGACAAAAGCATTCAATTTCTCTTTGCCAAATTTATCAAAATAAGCCAATACCAAACACTCAAATAAACTGCGTAAATAACGGTCGCCCGTACGATAAGCACCGTGATGATTGTCTAAAAAATCAATTAAATTTTTATCTAAATCAACACCATTCACCTGCGTGATTTTGCATAATAAACCCGTTTCTTTATTAAATAATTGATTGTATATTTTGCGATAATGTTCTATATACTGAAAAAAACACTCGCCATCAATAATGGTTTGCTTGGCTTGAAAGCTGGGCTGAGTAAATTGTTCCCGAAACCAAAAAGGATTGGCAGAGGTAAATTTTGCTAATGCTTGAGAGGCCAATGCCGCCTGAATATAAGGATATGAAGCCGTTTCTGAAACCCCTTTGAAAACCGATAATTCATCGCTGGTAAAATGTTCACCGCTTTACCCCATTTGCCACACGCGCAGTCTGAAAAGCATTTGATTGATAATTTTGTGTAAATTAGGTGCGTCTTTATCTGCAAGTGCCGCCTCTTCCCACGCTGAAACGCATTGATGAATGCTGGAGGCTGGTTTCCCTTGCATTGCCCGCAGATGGTAGGCTTTGAGCAAATCGTAAGTTTCTAGGGCTTTTCCGCGTGCATTTTGCGAATCAAAAAATTGAAAAGCTTCGTCTAAATTATCCAATTCTACACAAACCATTTCGCAGGTGGATAAAATATATTTTTTAAACTTGTCTTGGTCTTGCTTAATATCCGTATTTTCTTTTAAGAAATCTTTAATAAATTGATAATTTTGCCTTAGATTTTTTTGGCTAATGGTATGTGGGTATTCCTGATTTAATAAGCATAATTTTTCTTTCCCTAATTCCAAATTATTCAATAATAGCGTCAGTGTGGTTAAGCGTTGTTGTCCGTCCACAATATTATTTTCTCCATCATTTTGTTGATGCAAAACCACCGTACCAATCCGATACCGCTGATTTTGTTTAAAATGATTCAATAAATCATTTAATAATTGCCGCACATGGCGAGTTTCCCATTTGTACGGGCGTTGATAATCAGGCAGATTTAGATTTTTACTCAGCAAGCCTTCTATTTTAGAAATAAAAACATTAGGTTTTTTAATATCTGTCATTACTTTTCCTTCAATTTTTTCTCATTTTAAAATTAGAAAATAAGTGCTTTAATGTGATAAGAAATATCTAGCTCATTTTATCTGTAAAATAATAACTGCTTATCAAAACCTCATTAAACCGCATTCCGCCGCCACAAGCATCTGCACCAGTGCATTAAAAACTGGGCTTTCTCTACGACTTGGGTAATATAGATGAAAGCCTTCATAGCACACCGCATAATCTTTGAGGACGGCGACCAGCTCACCTTGTGGACTTTCTTGTTTTAAGACAAATTCAGGCAGCCAAATCAGCCCTTCGCCTGCTTTAGCTGCGGCAAAAAGCAGGTCAAAATCATTGGTAATCAATGGGCTATGGCTTGGGGTGATGGAAAAAGTGCGGCCATTTTTATCGCAAAATTCCCAAGCCATCAGGTTATCAAGGCTTGGCAGGCGGTAAAGCAGGCAGCTGTGGCTGTGCAGTTCGTCTACAGTTTGGGGCGCGCCGTGGCGCTCAAGATAGCTTGGGCTTGCCGCCACCGTCATGGTTAAATCAGGACTGATTCGCCTTGCAATCATGTCTTTCGCCAAAAATCCCCCCAAGCGGATACCTGCATCAAAGCGTTCGTGAATGATGTCGGTAAAGCGTACATCGCTGTGCAGCTCAAGGCAGACGTTGGGATAGGCACGGCGAAACGCGGCAAGCGGTTTTTGCAAAAGATAACGAAAAACGAGTGGCGACCCCGTCAGCCGAATACGGCTTTGCGGTTCATGGGCAAATTCCTGCACCAGTTCGGTGCTGTTTTGTACGGCACGCAGCAGTGGTTTTAGCTCATCGTATAGCCGCTGCCCTGCTTCGGTGAGGGCTAGGCTTCTCGTGTTACGCTGCACAAGCCGCACGCCAAGCGAGGTTTCTAGCTGTTTTAGGCTGTAACTTAGGGTCGACTGGGCAATACCAAGCTGGGCAGCCGCTTTGGTGAAACTGCCCGCGTCAATAATGGCAGTGAACAAATGTAGGCGGTCAAGACTTTCCATTTTTTATCCGTGGATTATTTGAAAATTAAACGGCAATAAAATTAATTATGCGTATTTTTCGATAAAGTATATCGGAAATGATGGGCTAATCACAGCCTTTTGCAAGCGCTATAATGAACCCATTGATTATTGATATTAAACAAAAAAGGAAACCATGATGCACACTTTAACCTTAAAAAACGGCGTATCTATGCCCAAAATCGGCTTTGGTGTTTTCCAAATGAATGATGCCAAAGAATGCGAACAAGCGATACTCAGTGCCATTGAATCGGGCTACCGCCTGATAGACACCGCTGCCAGCTACCAAAACGAACGCGAAGTCGGCAACGCCATTAAACAAAGCGGTATCGCAAGAGATGAACTCTTCATCACCACCAAACTTTGGCTGCAAGATGCAAGCTATGAGGGTGCAAAAGCCCAATTTGAGCGTTCTTTAAACCGCTTGCAGCTTGACTATGTGGATTTGTATTTGATTCATCAGCCTTATGGCGATGTGTATGGGGCGTGGCGGGCGATGGAAGAGCTGTATGAAGCAGGCAAAATCAAAGCCATTGGCTTGAGCAACTTCCACCCCGACCGCGTGGCAGATTTGATGGCGTTTAACCGCATTGCCCCGATGGTTAATCAAATTGAGGTCAATCCGTTTCACCAGCGGCTGCATGATGTGCCTTGGCTGCAAACGAACGGCGTGATTTCCGAAGCGTGGGCACCTTTTGCAGAAGGCAAAAACGGCTTATTTACCTACCCTGTACTCACGCAAATCGGCGAAAAATACGGCAAAACGGTCGGACAAGTGGTGCTTCGCTGGCTGTATCAGCGTGAAATCGTCTCGCTTGCCAAAACCGTGCGTCAAGAACGTATGCAAGAAAACCGCAATATTTTTGACTTTGCCCTAAGCCAAGAAGATATGCTTGCCATCACCGCCATTGACACCCAAACCTCTGCCTTTTTCTCACACCGCGACCCTGCCATGGTGGCGTGGCTGACGGGCAGAAAGCTTGAGGTGTAAACGGCTATAAAGGGCTATGGATAAAGGCAAACAGGCTGCCTGAAAAACCTATTTTTTAAGTTTTCAGGCAGCCTGATTGAAAGAATAGCAATTTATCTGATACGTAAATTTCCACCCGTGTATAGAATCAATAAAACAAAGAAATAAAGAAATATAGGGAATTGGCGGGAAAAAACGGGAACAAGCGGGACGTGAATCATTGAAAACAGGGGCTTCGTGACGAATGCCCCTTTATTTTCCCCAAAGAAAAGAAGAAAAAATGAATTGCGAAAAATTTTGCTGAAATAGCAAAATAAATCATTAAAACAACGAAACAAGCCTTATAGATTTAAAAGGCTTTAAATAGCGTTTAAATTAAATCGTGTCCGATATAAACCACCTGCCCGATAACCTCGAAATCTAACGAATCATCAAAAATCACATCAACAGGGCTATAAATCGCTTTGTTATCACTAATCAGCCTAATACCGTTAATAATCCCCTGCACTCGCTTAACCCAAATTTGCTCGCCTGAACGTAATACATAGATCTTACCGTCTTTAGGCTGTTTTGATGCAAGATTGATTAAAAGCATATCCCCATCAGATATGGTCGGATACATTGAATCACCTGAAGCCGTAATAAAGGCTAATTTATTCAGATAAAACCCTCTCAAATTAAGCCAACGCTTGCTTAATCCAATATAGTCATCTGGCGCATAAGCCCCCTCACTAATCGCAGTAAAGCCCGCTGAGGCCTGTACGTCATAGAACGGTACAAGCTCAAGGCTGTCTGCACTTTGAGCCGCTGTAATAGCTGGCGTTGGTGGTGCAGTTTCAGAAAGATTTCTATTTAATTCAAAACCCAGTGCTAACTGAACGCTTTCAGGTAGTGATGAATAGTGATATTCAACCGCTCCTCCTTGTACGCCATCTTTATTCCTTTTTTTCCATTGCTGCGTTCTTGCTTTCTTATTAATCCCCTGAGGGCTGTTTGGAAGCCCTTCGAACTCGGTTAGTTCATTAGCTGAAAACCATTCTTTAAAGTTTCTCATAATTCAACCTTTCAGAAACTCAGTTTCTAAAAAAATAATTATTCTTTAACTATTTGATTTTTAAAGGTAATTTACTAATAGCAATAAAATCTCATAAAAATCTTTTAGAAACTATTGAGTTTCTGAAAAATTAAGAGTATAGTTTCCAAAGTTTCCAAAGAATAATTCTTAATCATAAGGATAACACATAATGACAACGAGCAACAAAGATCAAGATATGCACCGAGCCGATATTGTGGCTTCGGTAAGAAAAGCAGGAACCACGTTAGCAAAATTATCAGTCGAAGCTGGCTTACATCCGAGAACATTAAATAATGCATTGGAACGGAAATACCCCAAAGGCGAGCAAATCATTGCAAAAGCAATTGGTAAAACTCCGCAGGAGATCTGGCCATCTCGCTATGAATAGGAGAGCGTTATGAATGAATGGTTCTCAGCCACTGATTTAGCTGGTTTGCTAGGAATGCCAAGTACACCACAAGGTGTAAACAAAAAAGCTAGACAAGAAGAATGGCGAAAGAAACAACAGGATGGGAAGCAAGGAAAAGCATACGAATACCACCTCTCCAGCCTTCCCCCAGAAACCCAACAGGCTCTCAAAATTCAATATGCAAAGAGCCTAAAAACAGAAATCAGCGTGGCGGATAAGTCCGAAAAAGGCAAAGCTGAACGCTATGTAAAAGAAGCACTCTGGCAACCGTTTGATAAAGCAAACGCTAAACAGAAAAGCAAAGCAGAAACTAAATACCACGCTTGTGTAGCAGTGGAAAACTTAGTGAGAGAGAAAACGCCATTAATGGAAGCTCTCGAAATTGTGGCAACAGCCCAAACGGTTTCAATCGGTTCTTTAAAAAATTGGTATTACAAAGTACGCAACTTTGAACAATCAGACTGGCTGGCGGTTCTGCTAACTCGCAGTGGCAAAACAGCAAAAGATAACTTAAAAGCCGAGTTTGATTTAGAGGCTTGGGACGTGTTCTTGGCTGATTATCTCAGACCAGAAAAACCAACTCTTGCCGCTTGTTATGAACGTCTTAAACGTTCGGCGCAAGAAATGGGGTGGAAAATCCCGAGCAAGCAAACTGTACAACGCAAATTAGCGAGCGAGGTGCCGTATGAAGTGCAAGTGCTAAAACGAGATGGCGAATATGCACTTACTCAATTAGTGCCAAGTTTGAAACGAACTGTTGCAGATATTCAAGCAATGGAATGGATCAACGGAGACGGCTATCAGCATAACGTATTTGTGCGATGGAAAAACGGCGAAATTGTTCGACCGAAGACGTGGTTCTGGCAAGACATTCGCACTAGAAAAATATTGGGCTACCGCTGCGATATTAGCGAGAACACTGACAGCATACGCTATGCACTCATGGATGTTATCTACAAATACGGCATACCACGCCATATCACGATAGATAACACCCGAGCAGCAGCAAATAAATGGATGACAGGCGGTGTGCCGAACCGCTACCGCTTCAAAGTGAAGCCTGATGACCCAAAAGGAATTATCCCCTTACTCGGTATTCAGTTGCACTGGACGAGCGTAATCGCTGGTACAGGACACGGACAAGCAAAACCGATTGAACGTGCATTTAGCCATGGCGGTGTTGGCGAATTAGTGGATAAAGACCCCGCATTAGCAGGTTTTTATGCGGGTGCAAATGTTTACGACAAGCCCGACAACTATAACGGCGGTAAAGATGGAGTGGATTATGAAGTTTTTATGCAAGCGTTAGCCAGAGGCGTAGAAATCTTCAATACCCGAGAGGGAAGAAAAACCGAAATTTGCCAAGGTATTTTTAGTTTTGACCAAGTATTTGCAAGGGATTACGCCCAAGCAACCGTGCGAAAAGCAAGTCCTGAGCAGTTAAGAATGTTAATGCTAACAAGCGAAAAACAACGCTTAACGAAAAATGGTGAGTTTACGCTCAACGCTGGTGGCAAGTTGTACGGCAGAACCAACAACTATTTTGCAGAAAGTCTGCGAGGTACACACCACAAAGAAGTGGTTGTACGGTTTGACCCTGAGAAACTACACGAAACCGTGTATGTGTACAGCTTAGACGGCGTGTTCTTAGCTGAAGCGCAATGTAATGAAGCGAAAGGTTTCGGAGATACCTCTGCCGCACGCACACAAAAACGCTTACGTGATCGTATCGTTAAAGACACGAAACGTATTGCGAAAAATATGGAATTAATGGAAGCCAATGAGGTTGCTCAATTCCAGCCAGAAGTGAAGGAAGAACCAAAACTTCAGCCGAACATCATCGAAATGGCAATCAAGGACGGCAACGTTATGCGCAAAGTGCAAACGGTACAAGTGGTTGAAGAGGACGAAGAAGACATTAGCGAATTTGAGCAAGCGTTTATGAAAGCGGTTGCAATGAAAAGCAAATAATCACAAGGCTTTAAACGGTATTTAAACATTTAAAGCCACATTTAAACAGGGTTTAAACCCCTCTTAAGGAGTTCAAATGAATATTCAGGTAAATCATACATATGATGAATTTCTTCACCATCTTCATCAAGAAAAGGCGAAGGCAATGGCATTTTGTCACACCAAACTGGTGCATGATCGTAAATCCGAGATATGTCGCTTAAAAAATTCAGCGATATATCAACAACTTTTTGAGCAGATGCAGTCCGAACAGTTTCAAGCTCTAGTAGCCTATTTTGAACCACTAATGCCGCAGTTACCCAGCGCCAATAAGAATAAACTCTTACCAATCTCTGCGGATATTTTTGCGAACTATTTAGCTTTTTGCGTTCTTTTACTGGAAGGACGTAGAAAGATTGCCAGAAAGGGCGATAGATGTCTCTTTCCAGCTCAAGATATTTATCAATGCCTATCTTTGATTTTAACAGATCGTAAAGCTGCTCAAAATCGACAGCAGACCAATCTTTAAAACAAATATCAAAGGCATATTCAGCAGCTTCTTCCACTTCTCTTTTATCAAAGTCAGTGGGTAATTTAAATAAGTTAAGCATATATCCCCTAAAAAAAGAAAACAGGATCAACATTATGACACTAATCGACCAAATCAAACAACATATCGCCGAAAGTGGCATTTCACAAGCCAAAATTGCTAAAGAAAGCGGCGTAAATGCCGGTGCATTATCCGCCTATTTAAACGGTAACTATGGCGGAGATATTGCAAATTTAGAAGCAAAATTAACCGCTTACTTCAACAAAAAAGAAGTACAGGCACGGGAATTTGTAGAAGCCCCTGCATTTATCGAAACGGCAACGGCAAAGCAGATTTTTAAAACGTTGGAATTTGCCCAAATCGCTAACTGTATGGCAACCGTTTATGGAATGTCGGGCGTAGGCAAAACCAAAGCCATTCAGGAGTTTAAAAAAGGTCGGGCTAATGTTTGGCTAGTAACCGCAAGCCCAAGTCGCTCAAGCCTTAGCGAGATTTTATATGAAATTGCGTTAGAACTTGGCATTAGTGATGCCCCTCGTCGTAAAGGCACGCTTTCTCGCTTAATTGCTCGCAAGATTAATGGCACAGAAGGCTTACTGATTATTGATGAAGCTGATCACTTACCTTATGAAGCATTGGAAGAACTACGAATTATGCAAGAAGAAGCTAATATCGGCTTAGTGCTAGTCGGTAACGACAAGGTTTATACCCGAATGAAAGGTGGTATTAGCCCAAGCCATGAATACGCAAGACTTTGGAGCCGAGTGGCAAAAAATACCAGCATACAAAAAACGAAACAGGCAGACACTAAAGCGGTGGCAAGGGCGTGGGGATTAGACAATAACGAAGAGGCGTTAAAGGTTATGCAAAGCATTACAGAAACAGGTGGGGGCTTACGTATTTTAACCCAAACACTACGTCTTGCAGGCATGGTTGCGAAGGGGTTAGGTCAAGCAGTTACAGCAGATTTAATCATCCAAGCTCGCCAAGAGTTACTAGGGAAAGGAGATTAGCAATGAAAGCATTAAAACCAAACCACAATATTAACCGCACAAACCAAGTGGCGTGCAGATTTTTAAAACAGACTCAAAAAGCAATTATCCGCCTTAATAGCCTTGGTTTTACGGTGTTAAACATTGATTTTACTCGTATTAAACCACGCATTGAAGTGGAAGTTGGTAATAACAAACATATTGCCGAAATCCTTATATCAGAGAACAAAGCCTATCGCTATAGCTTCGGTAAAAGTGAGGATTTAGGCAGATGGGAAGGCTACTACACCATGCTTGAGGGCATTCGGGTGTGTTGGCGACAAGAAACAATCAATTAATAGGAGAACACTATGACAGAACAAGTCATTATAGGCAAATTTGCTGTTACACCACCGCTTTTATGGGATGACATTGAAGACGGTAATGAATATGCGGTAATCGATACCACTGACGCAGGTGATTGGTGCGTCAAAATGCAAAAAATAGACAAATCAAACCGTTATTTCTTTGTGTTAGCACAGTCCGCACGAGTGTTTGATAACACAGTAGAAGCTGGGGAATTTATTGAAGCATTAGAAAGTTTAGGAGGCAAAAATGGCAAAGCAACCCACTAAAACACGCGTAAAACAACCCGCAAAGTTGCGTTTTACTACTGAAGAACAAGTACAAAGTGCAATTAAGGAAATTGGCGATTTAAGCCGTGAGCATACTCGCCTCAGCACAGAAATGAATGACTTAATCGCCGAAACAAGCGAGCGTTACGCTCCAGAATTGAAGCGTTTACAAGCTGAAATTGAACCTTTGCAAAAGGCAGTGCAGGAATACTGTGAAGCAAACCGAGATGAATTGACTGAGAACGGCAAGAGTAAATCCGCTAATTTTGTGACAGGCGAAGTGCAATGGCGACAACGTCCACCGTCGGTGGCAATTCGTGGAGCGGATGCAGTGCTTGAGTTTATGCAACGTATGGGATTTGACCGCTTTATTCGTACCAAAAAAGAGATCAACAAAGAAGCCCTACTCCTTGAGCCTGAAGTGGCAAAAGGGATTGCTGGGGTTACGATTAAGCAAGGTGTAGAAGATTTTGTGATTAAACCGTTTGAGCAGGAGACGGCATAATGTGGAAACCGACAAAAGGCGAATATGACAGAGCCGAGAAGTTATTACAAGTGTGCTGCATATCAGATCAAGAGCGTGAAACATTACACGAAATCAAGTATGCATACGAAAATCCTGTGGAACTTGATTGGTTACAAAGAGCGGTACTTATGGCGTTAGAGCAAAAATATGACGGTCAATTAGTAAAGCTTTAGAACCCATTTAAAAGCCCTTTAAACCTCGTTTTGAGGGGCTTTAATAATGTGTTTTAACACTTAAGAGGAGAATAGCATGAGTACAAAAGCACAAAAATTTGACCGCTATAAGCACTATGCGGATAAAGCAGTAAAAGCAGAGCAAGAAGGCAATTATGCAGAAGCTAAAGACCATTGGGAGATTGCAAAATTATCAGCAACATCAGATAAAAATCAACACTGGGCAGAACAGCGGGCTGAATTTTGCAAACGTATGCACAACAAACCATTCTAGGAGAAATTATGATGACCGAAAAACAAAAAAGTGAATTAAGCAGCCAATTAAACCAAGCTGTAATACAACTGATACAGGCTCAAAAGTATTTAAACCAAAATGAGCATATTCGTAGCAGTATATATATCGACACCGTACAAAATTTACTGCCAAAAGTAAGACAGAAATTATCTATCCAACCTCAATAGGAGTTAAAAATGAAAAACAGTGATTTTATTCAAATGACACAATGCGCTATGTACAGCATTAAGTTTCCGCACGATAAGTTTGTGGAGACAATTGAAAATGCTCATTACCCAGACCATGGGGATATTTGTTCGGTGGAAGTGGTAACTAATCCACTAACAGGCAACAAAGTGCAACTACTGAGCGAGGGCTACTTCTTTACATTACGTGTTAGCTATAAAAAATTCTCGAAAGAAATGTTGTTAGCGAAAATATTTGAGCTAAAACAAAAGGCAAAAGGTAAAGAAGAACAATATTACTCAGAAAAAGAATGGTCGGAAATTGCAAGAGTTCATGTGTATAACATTGTGCCAGATTCAAGTGAAGTAATGAACGTGTTTTATAGCCCAGAAAAAGAGCTTCTTATTGTAAATAAAAATTCTAAAAATTGCCGAGCTGCCCTCAGTCTGTTAATCGAATCTTTCGGATTAGCTGGATTTAGAAGTGTTGTGGTATCTGATGAAAAATTAGGCTTAACTACCCGCTTACAAAAATACTTAACTGATTTTACCCCGATGTTTAAACACCTCCATTTTGAACACGAAGCAACGCTTAGCAAACGTAATGGCGATGATGAATCACATTTACTCTGTCGCCATTTAGATGATGAAGAAAAACGTAAAAAAGCGGTTGAAGCATTGGAAGATGAATATCGAGTGCAATCTACTGCAATGCGCTTTGATAATGGCTTATTCCGTGTTGATTTTAAATTAACAGGTAATTTAAAAATCCGCTCAATGAAATTCTTTGAATATAGTGATGTGGCTCGCCAGTTAAACAACCCGAAGACTGCTGCTAAATCAGTAGTAATGTTGGAATACTTAGGGCAACAATTCGAAGCCTTATTAAAAATTGCTGAAAGTACAGTGCTTGAATTTGTGGACGGCACGAAATTAGAAGGTTTCGTGTAATGGCTGAATATGATTATAAAGCCCGCTGTAAACAACTTGAAGGCTTCTTAAAAGCAATTCATACGCTATTTTATGAATCTGATTTAGAAAAAATTAATCAGCTTACACTTACTGAAGTACAACGTAGCGAGCTGAGAAACGAAATTCATCAAACTGTTAAAAAATGGACTTCCAAGGAGGAAATTATGTAACACCTTAGCATACAACACGCCACGGTTTTCAATCATTAGAATTGTTGCGTAAAACACCGTGGCGTTTGTTAAGTGAGTATTGATAAGAGAAATGCTTTTATCAATGTTTTCTTAATGAAAGGAGTAAATATGAAAAAGGATCTATATGAATATATAGCTGCTTTTGAGTTTGATGATGAACCGACAAAAGATGATGTACTGAAAATCATCTCAGAAGGAAGCTGGGACTTATTTAAATGTCAGAAAATGCTTTTAGGGTATGTCGCACAAGAAATACTTGAAGAAAAATATAGCGATTGGGAGATGTATGACGAAGACGAAAGCGTATATCTTATTGTAAGAAAATACGGCGATGAAGAATGGGAACTACATAAAGCAACAATTCAATATAGATTGTACGTAGATACTGAAGAAATCTATTTCGATGATGAGGAATAGTGAATGAAAACAGATAAGCCCAAACTCATTCAACTGATCCACATCGCTAAAAGTCAGTTGAATTTAGATGATTTTACTTACCGTGAAATATTGAAACGGCTAACAAATAAAGAAAGCTCAACAAAATGCACAGTAGTAGAACTACACAAAGTGCTACACGAACTGCAAAGCAAAGGCGCAAAAGTGAAATGGTTTGCAAAAAGTGCCAAAAAACCGACCGCTTACAGCCCTGTAACAGGCGAAACACCAGTGAAAAGTGAAATTACTCATAAAATCCGAGCCGTATGGATTACGATGGGTAAGCACGGTTTTTTAAGAGATTCAAGCGAACAAGCATTAAATGCGTATATGCGTAAAATCATCAATAAAAACCGCTCTGTATTAGTGTTAAATGTGGGGGCATTAGATGTAAATGACGCAAGCCAATTGCTTGAAATACTAAAAAAATGGCATAGACGGTTAATAATCGAACATTTGGAAAGCTTGAACGCAAAAGCGACTCTTCACAGAAACGGAGAACCTTGTGATTATCGTCAAGCAAGCTATGACAATTTAGTCGAAGCATACCAGAAAGTATGGGAGACATTATAATGAAGTTATGTAGATGTCCGATTTGCCATAGTGATATTCATTTAGAAGGCCTGATTGAAGATGACGCAGGGCGAGAATTACTCGGCAAAATTAGCCAGCTCACACACGGCACAGCTCAACCAATGGTGGCTTATTTAGGCTTGTTCAAGCCTGGCAAAAGCAACTTAAACAACGCTAGAGCTTTAAAAATTTTAAATGACGTGTTGGATTTATACCCTTGTTCATTGTTGTTGGCTCAAGCATTAAGTGAAACCGTGGCAAGTATCCGCAAAAAACGCCAACAGGCATTGCAAACAGGGCAAAAAATTGAACCGCTTACTAACCATAATTACCTCAAATCGGTGTATGAGACTCAAAGGCCAAATTTTGCAGTAGTACGAACCGGCAAAAATCAAAGCGAAGAAGTGAAAGCTCAGCAAGCGGAACAAGAACAAATTAGAAACGCCGTACTATATGTGCAAAGATATGTTGATTTAGGGCGAGAAGATATTGTAAAAAATAGTCCTGAATATCAGATTTGGCTCAAACATGGCAATAAATCAACTGCTCAAATAATAAGCAGTTAAATTTTACATAAAAAGGCTATTTTCCCTTTTTTATCAATGGGATATAAACTAGCGAATAGATAACACCTCAAAATTTTTCACTCTATTACACAACAAATCACTATAATTTGTTCCATGAGTTGATGAATTTTGAGGCGTTTTTTTATGCAAAAAGAACAAGCAGAACTTTTTGATGAAGAGCATGCTGAAATCGGGGCGTTATTTGATAATTTAGATAATATCCCCGAAAGTGAGGTACAGAATCGCTGGCCGCAGTTGTTAGTTGAAGTGATTGATGTGATGCAAGCAGAACTTATTCGCCAAAAATTTGCAGAAGATAATGCAAAATTGACAGCTTGCAAACTTGCCGGTGTAATAGCACATTACTTCGGCGGCAAGTCGTTTTATCTGCCGGCAGGTGATAAAATCAAAGAAGCATTACGAGACGCACAAGTTTATCAAGAGTTCGACGGTAAAAATATTCCGGAACTGATTAGAAAATACCGGTTGTCTCAAACAACAATTTATGCGATTTTACGCCAACAACGCGCGCTGCAACGGAAGCGACATCAAATGGATTTATTCTAACTTTAAACTGATGTGTCGCAAACCGACATAATCTTACAACCGATTAAACTCCAACTATCAACCAAAAATTGACAGTTGGAGTTTTTTTATGTCCCTACCAATCCTCAAAATCGTTATCCATTGCTCTGCAACTCGCAATGGCAAGTCTCTCAAAACAACAGATAAATCATCAGCTCAAGTCATCGATAAATGGCACAAAGAGCGTGGCTATAAACGTTCAGCTACTGCGGTAAAAAATTTTAATGCTCATCTCAAACACATTGGCTACCACTTCATTATTGATATTGATGGCACAGTAGAAACAGGTCGTCAAGTCGGCGAAATCGGCGCTCACGTAAAAGGTCATAACAGCAATTCTGTTGGTATCTGTTTAATCGGTGGCATTAGTGCAAGTGGTAAAAATCACGCTGAATACACTGAAGCACAGTGGCAATCATTACATAAGCTGTTACGTGAACTAGAAGCCAAGCATCCAAAAGCAAAAATCTATGGTCATCGTGACTTATCTCCAGACTTAAATAACGATGGCAAGATCACTAAAAGCGAATGGCTAAAAGACTGCCCGTGTTTTGACGTATGGTCTTGGCTTGATTCTGAGCAAGTCGTGAATTTAGAACACTTATATAAGGATTAAAACAGCATGAAAGATTTGATTTCAAACGGAGATGGTCGCTTATCAACGACTGCAACAATCCAATTTTTCGGCTTTTTAGCAAGCCTGATCATCATGATTTATTGCGTATATATGGATAAGCCTTATGTTCCCGAGCTGTTTAGCACGTTTTTATTTGCATGTGTTGGCACAGCCGCAACGAAAGGCGCAGTGAGCGCATTTAAACGCTCTCGCACGACGGAGGAAGAATAATGTTTACAACTCAACTTGCCGCTATTGTATCTGCAGTGGCGTTACTTGGAGGCTGGGGCGTATTTAAAAGCGTACAAGTCAGCAGAGAAAAAAAGAAAAATCAAGCGCTATTGCAGAAAAATGAACAGTTAAAAGCTGCTAAAGCGGTAGCTGAAACCAAAGTAAAGAATTTTGAAGTGAGAAAGCAAAATGAAGAAAACATTAGTAGCACTAGCCGTGATGGGGTTATTGACCGCTTGCACACCGACGGTGACTTACGTGACTAATACGTCTTGTGCAGGCTTTTCAATTATTAAAGCAAGCCGTAAAGATACCACCGAAACGTTAGCACAAATTTTAGTGCATAACACCACCTATCGCGAAATCTGTAAAGACGCAGAACAAAAGGATGAGTAATGCCAGATTTATTAGATCGCATTTCTGAACGTGAAGAACAGATTTTAGAAATGCAACTCGCACCGCATTTAGAGACAGAGTTATCAGATGACGAAATTGACGCTATCGCACAAGCCGGGCGTCAATGTAGCGAATGCGGTTTACCGATTCCCGAGGCTCGTTTACGAGCAGAACCTACCGCTCACCGTTGTATTAGTTGCCAAGAAGACTGGGAGGCAGGACGATGATGAATGATTTATTTGAATTTGTGCGTGCCAATTTTGGTGTGATTTCTGCTGGTGTAGCAATTATTGCGGGTGGTTTTTGGCTCAAACTTGACAGCAAATATGCGAAAAAGAATGACCTAAATCAACTTGCCGATATTGCTCGCAGCCACGATAGCCGTTTGGCAACGCTTGAAACAAAAGTTGAGAATCTGCCGACGGCGGTTGATGTTGAACGATTAAAAACATTGGTGACAGACGTTAAGGGCGACACAAAAGCAACAAGCCGTCAGATGGATGCCGTCAGTCATCAGCTTGGACTTTTACTAGAGGCTAAATTAAAGGAATAGTAAGAATGTTGAAAGATTTATTAACGCAAGACCAACGCTTAGTTATTTTGCACGCTCTTGCAGACGCAGGTTATGACGCAAACGAATCAATTATTAGCGATTGCTTAGACTTGTACGGTCATGACATTAGTCGTGATTTAGTTCGTACACATTTAACATGGTTGGAAGAACAAGGTTTGCTTACGCTTGAACGTTTAAAAGACGGTTATATGGTCGCAAGTATCACACAGCGTGGGTTAGATGTCGCTCAGGGTCGTGTCGAAGTTGCCGGTGTTAAACGCCCTAGACCAAAAATTTAAACGGTTTTTAAACAAAATTTAAGGAGCGTTTAAATGAGCGATAAAACAACACGTGGACGTGCCAGCAAAGTTGATTTGCTACCCCCAAACATTAAAACACAGTTAGCAGCAATGCTACGAGACAAACAATTCTCACAGGCTGAAATATTAGAAGAAATCAATAATCTGATTATTGATTGTGGTTTACCAGATGAAATGCAACTAAGTAAAACTGGGCTAAACCGCTATGCTTCCCGCATGGAAAAAATGGGGGCAAAAATTCGTCAAGCACGTGAAGTCGCTGAAGTATGGACAAAGCAACTCGGCGAAGCACCGCAGTCGGATATTGGTAAGCTACTAATGGAAGCTGTTAAAACCATGGCATTTGATTTAACCATTACTGCCGATGAAAAAGTAGCGAACGACCCTAAATTTTTGAATCAGCTTGCTTTGATTGCGAATCGTATTGAGCAAGCTCAAAGCATATCTGAAGAACGCGAACGCAAAGTCCGTAAAGAAGTTGCCCAGCAGGCGGCCGAAACAGCTGAGAAAGTTGTGGTACAAGCTGGGTTATCGGCAGAAACAGTCAAAACGATCAAGGAACAAATTTTAGGCATTGCATTATGACATTAATGAATGAACGCCCTTTAAATGAATTATCGAAAGAATGCCAAGATTTTTTAGATAATCTTCATTTATTTGATCCGAAAGAATTATTACTTTTTTATCAAAAAAAATGGATTGCGGATGATAGTCCGCTAAAAATAGCTGAGAAAACTCGGCGATGTGGATTAACGTGGGCTGAAGCCGCTGACAATGCTTTAGTCTCTAGTACAATGCGTAGAGATGGGGGCGATAATGTTTTTTATGTGGGCTCAAATAAAGAAATGGCGCGAGAATACATTGATGCGGCTGCAATGTGGTCAAAAGCATTTAATTATGCTGCAAGTGATACACAAGAAGAAGTTTTAACTGACGAGAAAGAAGGTAAAGATATTCTCACTTTTGTGATCCATTTTGCATCGGGTTTTAAAATTAAAGCATTATCTAGTCGCCCATCAAATTTACGTGGTATGCAGGGGGTTGTGGTAATTGATGAAGCAGCATTCCATGATGATTTAGCCGCTTTGATTAAAGCGGCTCTTGCTTTAACTATGTGGGGCTCAAAAGTCAGAATTATCTCAACACATAACGGGGTCTATAATTTATTTAATCAACTTATTCTTGATAGCCGAGCTGGTAGAAAAGACTATTCTGTCCATACGATTACGATTGATGATGCTTGTGCGGATGGTCTCTATAAACGAATTTGCCAAGTAACTAAACAAGAGTGGTCACAAGAAAAAGAAGATAAATGGAAAGCAGATTTGCTTAAAAATACCGCTTCGGAAGAAGACGCGCTGGAAGAATACTACTGCGTACCGAAAGCAAGCTCGGGTGCATATATTCCTCGTCCATTAATTGAGCGAGCGGCGGTTGAAGGCAAGGTGAAACTGCGGTTTGAGTGTGATGCAAAATTTATGGACTGGACGGAAGAAGAGCGTGAAGTCACCACGGCAGAATTTTGCTTAACGCAACTCTTACCGCACTTGCAAGCATTAAATACTGAACACCGTCATAGCTTCGGTGTGGACTTTGCCCGCTCGGCTGACTTGAGTGTGTATGCCGTTTGTGCGGTGCAACCTGATACGGCTCGGCATATCGACATCACGCTTGAAATTAAGAATTGCCCATACAATCAACAGAAGCAAATTATGCTGTTTATGTTGCAAAACACACCACGGCTAATTGGTGCTGCATTCGATGCCACCGGTAACGGTGGCTATCTCGCTGAAGCGGCATTGATTCGCTATGGGGCGATGATGATTGATTGCGTTAATCTCTCAGATAACTGGTATCGAGAATGGATGCCGAAATACAAAGCATTGTATGAATCGGGCTATATTGAGATTCCGAGAGATGAAGAGATTATTCTCGACCACGGGCATATTCAAGTCATCAACGGTGTGCCGAAAATTGATAAATCACGCTCAAAAGACAAATCGGGCAAACGACATGGCGACTCAGCCGTAGCATATTGTATGGCGGTACGTGCCAGTTATATGACAGGCGGTGAAATTGACTTTATTCCGTTACCTGCGAAACACACAGATTCAGATTCGGATAATGACAGCATTTTCCGCTCAGAATGGGATTATTAAACAATGAAAACCAGCACAATTTTAGATATTCACGGTAAACCATTTCGTTTTGAAGAAAGTTTGCAGACTGAAAATGAAAGCCGTGTAGCTTCTCTTCAATATCATTACAGCGATCACCCCGCAAGTGGGCTTACGCCATCAAAAGCGGCTCGTATTTTGCGTTCAGCAGAACAAGGCGATTTAGTGGCGCAAGCTGAACTCGCTGAGGATATGGAAGAGAAAGATGCACACTTGCAGTCAGAACTGGGTAAACGCCGTGGGGCGATCTTAAACGTAGATTGGCAAATTGTGCCACCTGCGAACGCTACCCCTGAAGAACAGCGTGATGCGGAACTGATTGAAGAAATCTTGCGTGATGCCGTGTGGTTTGACGATTGTATTTTCGATGCTACAGATGCCATTCTCAAAGGTTTCTCTTGTCAAGAAATCGAATGGGAAAACGTGGGTGGGTTGAAACTGATTAAAAATGTGCATTGGCGTGACCCAGCGTGGTTTATGACCCCACAATTTGAACGTAACACTCTCCGCTTGCGTGATGGTTCCGCTTACGGTGTCGAGTTGCAACAGTTTGGTTGGGTGAAGCATATCGCTAAAGCTAAAACAGGCTATTTAAGCCGTATCGGCTTAGTGCGTACGTTGGTATGGCCGTTCCTTTTCAAGAACTATTCATTACGTGATTTCGCTGAGTTTTTAGAAATCTATGGCTTGCCGTTGCGTTTGGGGAAATACCCCGAAGGGTCTGGCGAGAAAGAGAAACAAACGTTACTGCGTGCGGTGATGTCAATCGGACATAATGCTGGCGGTATTATTCCGCGTGGAATGGAAATTGAATTCGAAAAAGCGGCAGACGGCTCAGAAGCGACTTTTATGGCGATGATTGAGTGGGCTGAGAAGTCGATGAGCAAAACCATTTTAGGTGGTACGCTAACCAGCCAAGCTGACGGCGCAACTTCAACTAACGCTTTAGGCAATGTGCATAATGATGTGCGTTTAGAAGTGCGTAATGCAGACTTAAAACGCCTTGCTGCGACGCTGACACGTGATATTTTGTATCCGCTCTATGCGTTGAACTGTAAGTCCTTTAACGATGCGCGCCGTATTCCACGCTTAGAATTTGATATTGCCGAAAGCGAAGATTTAAACGCTTTCGCCGACGGGCTAAACAAGCTTGTTGATATTGGCTTTAAGATTCCGAAGCAATGGGCACACGATAAACTACAAGTGCCAATTGCTGCTGAGAACGAAGAAGTACTTGCAAAAAATCTGCCGAATTCGACCGCTTACTTAAACGCAAAGCCAGGGCGTAAAATGGCTGTATTATCTGTGCAACGTGATCCTGATGATTTACTTGAAGAACTTGAGCCGACGGCGGAAGCTTATCAAGCCATTATTGACCCAATGTTAAAACCAGTGGTGAATGCGTTAGCCGAAGGCGGTTATGAATTTGCCCAAGAAAAATTAGCCAGCCTTTATACCGATATGGACGATAGTGAGTTGGAGAAAATCCTTACTCGTGCCATTTTTGTGAGTGATTTGTTAGGACGAGCCAATGCCAAACGATAATAACGAACTTGATATGGGGTATGTATTACGCCTTGAGCCTGAATTAGCCGTGGACTATTTAAAGGCAAAGGGCGTGAATATTACTTGGGATTGGCACGAGCAATTAGCAGAAGCCCACGCACGTGCGTTTACAGTTGCAAAAGCTACACGTGCGGAAGTGTTGGACACGCTGCGCTGGGCAACGGAAAAAGCGATTGCAGACGGTGTGCCAGAACGTGATTATATTAAAAACCTTGAGCCTATGTTAAAAGAGTTAGGTTGGTGGGGAAAAACCGTGGACGAAAACGGCAACACAGTGCAGTTAGGTAGCCCACGCCGTTTAAAAACCATTTTACGCACGAATAAATCGACGGCTTACCACGCCGCTCGCTATGCCTCCCAAATGGCGAATGTTGATGAGCAACCTTACTGGCAGTATGTTGCCGTCAAAGATAGCCGTACTCGTGCCAGCCATTTGGCTTTGCATGGTAAAGTTTATCGTGCGGATGATCCGATTTGGCAGACGATGTATCCGCCGAATGATTGGGGATGTCGTTGTCGAGTGCGAGCCTTGAGTGAGTTTGCTCTTAAAAAGCAAGGATTAAGTGTGTCAGAAAGTGCTGGCAAAATTAGCTCAGAAACTGCTATTGCAGGCATAAATAAAGATACGGGAGAGGAAATCCGTACCACTGTGAGTAAAATTAAAACCGACCAAGGTGAAATGAAAGTCGGTGCAGGATGGAATTATAACGTGGGGTCTGCAGCATTTGGTACTGATGTGGCTGTGTTGCGTAAGTTGCAACAAGTGAAAAATCGGGAGTTACGGCAACAGACTATTCAGGCAATTAACAACAGCGAAGCACGGCATAAAGCCTTTGCAGAGTGGGTCTTTACCCATCTTGGTAAACGTGGGGCGAGTTGGAGATATATTTCAGCAGGATTTGTTTCAACAGAAATTTCGGAAAAAGTAGCTGAAATTACTCAAAACAAGCTGAAACCTGAATTGGTGTTAGTAATGGCAGAAAAACGATTAGAACACTCTAATAGTAATAAGCACCATCAAGGTGGAGTTGGTTTAAGTGTTGAAGAATACTCAGAGCTATCACGAATAGTTGCTAATCCTAGTTTAGTTCTTTGGGATACGTTAGAAGGGCATAATAATTTAATTTATATCAACCAAGAACGTACTATTCAAGTAATCGTTGATGTACCAAATAGCCACCCAATTAAGCCAAAAGAAAAGGTTGATGCGATAATCAATGCTTATAAAGTCAATATGGATAATGTAAAAAGACAAGTTTCAGGTGGGAATTACATTGTGATTAAAGGTAAACTTTAAGTGCTATGGTGGGGGTCGAACCCACGATATACATATGCCATTTTTAATGGGAATGCTGCGTTACCATTTCGCCACATAGCACTTACTGTTGTGATTAATTTACGCCTATATAATAACAAAGTCAAATTTTAAGCGGAAATAATTATGCATTTAGAATTTAAATTTGATACTCGTGCTATCCAAAACAAATTTAAAAAGCTCACTGAAACAGTAGAAGGACGTGATATTACTCGCAAGATTGCTGGTGTTTTAATGCAAGAAGCGGAAACAGCTTTTGACAAAGAGCAAACACCTGAGGGTGAAGCGTGGGCAAAATTGGATGAACGTTATAAAAAATATCGGCATAATAGAGGTTACACTGGCAATATTTTACAAATATCTGGTGATTTGGTAAAAAGCCTTAACATTGATTATGGCGATAGTTTTGCGGTGATCGGTGCTTCAGAACCTTATGGGCAATTTCACCAAATGGGTACAGAGAAAATGCCTGCTCGTCCGTTTCTTGGTTTGGGTAATGATGGTGTGGAAGAAATTACGGCTATTTTAAATCGTGAATTATCGAAAGTCGCTCAGGCTTGATGTAAAATAGCTAAAAACATCACAGAGGCACGCTAAGCGAATTTTATTGCTTGTGGTATTCTTTTTCGGTCAAAATAATTTAAACGCTTGTAGAGCGATTTAAACGGCATTTAAACGGTATTCCGTTATTACATTTCTATTCTTTTTATAGCCTTCGAGAAATCGGAGGCTTTTTTCATTTGAAACACCGCAAACTAACCTTTTCTTTTTTCCTGTCATTATAGGGCTATGAAAGTAAATAAATGCCCTTTAGCCGTATTAACGGCACAGCTTACAAGCCCTGATGGTTGGCAACAACTTTTGCCCAAAGGTGAATTTCGGGCAAGAGATGGTCGTCCGACCGATGTGCCGCATTGGTTTATTGATGAAACCATTGCTAACCGCTTAATTCAACAAGCTAAAACACTCAAGCAAGACATCTTAGTTGATTATGACCACGCTACTCTGCTTAAAGCCAAAAAAGGCCTTGATGAGGGAAATGTGGTTGCAGCTGGCTGGTTTAGCGATGAGGAAATGCAGTGGTTTGATGATGACGAACGTCAAGGTTTATACATTAAGCCACGTTGGACACCTAAGGCTTATCAGCAAATTAAAGAGAGTGAGTTTGCTTTCCTTTCTGCCGTTTTCCCTTACAACGAAAAAGGCGAACCATTAGAAATCCGAATGGCTGCTTTAACCAATGACCCTGGTATTACAGGTATTCAACGGTTAGCGGTGCTTTCGGCAATGACAGACCAGCAGGAGAAAAATCAAATGCCAGAACAGTTGCGTAAATTACTCGCAAAACTCGGTGTGGAAATCGCCGAAGGTGCAGAGCTTACCGAAGAACAAGCGAAAACCGCCCTAGATGCGTTGGAAGCCTTGCAAACAGATAAAGCCCACGCAGATAGTCAAGTTGCAGCACTGAGTGCGGCAGCAAAAGAGGTTGATTTAACCGCTTATGTGCCAAAAGCCACTTATGATGCAATGGTATTACAGGTTGCAGCACTTTCCGCTAAAACCGATGAAGTAGAAATTGATAATGCGATTGCGAAAGCCCGTCAAGAGGGGCGAGCGATTGAGTCCGAAGTGGATTACTTAAAAGATTTTGGCAAACAACAAGGTGCGGTAGCGTTATCCGCAATGCTAGAAAAACGCCCGCAAATTGCTGCCTTATCCGCAATGCAAACGCAAACCACGAAAGTGACGAAAGAAACCCAAGGCGAAGCCGTGTTAAGTGCAGCAGATAAAGAAGCTGCGAAATTGCTCGGTATTAGCGAAGCCGATTACGCAAAAGAACTGGAGGCTAAATAATGGCAAATGTAACCCCTGAACTCGTCAAAGCCCTGTTTGTTGGCTTTGGTAAAAACTTTAAAGAAGGTTTGGCAAAAGCACCTTCACAATATAGCAAGATTGCGACTTTAGTGAAATCTACCACCGCATCAAATACTTATGCGTGGTTAGGTCAAATGCCTGGTTTAACCGAATGGATTGGTGATCGTACTTTAACCGCTATTCAGTCTCACGGTTATTCGATTGTAAACAAAGATTGGGCAAGTGGTGTAGAGATTAAGAAAACTGACATTGAAGATGACAATGTTGGTGTTTATAGCCCATTGATTGAAGAACTTGGGCGTGCCGCAGCAGAAAAACCTGATGAATTAGTGTTTGGTGCATTAAAAGCAGGTTTTACCACGGTTTGTTATGACGGGCAGTATTTCTTTGACACCGATCACCCTGTCGGTGCAAATGTGGATGGAACAAGTCCTGTCTCCGTTAGCAACATTACTGATGATGGCACCAGTGTTACTGCAGATAAGGCTTGGTATTTGTTAGATTGCTCTCGCAGTCTAAAACCGATTATTTTCCAAGAGCGTAAAGCACCTACTCCAGCACAAATTACTGATTTAAACGATGAAAAAGTATTTATGAAAAATACGTTTACCTACGGTGTAGATAGTCGTTCAAATGTGGGATATGGCTTTTGGCAACAGGCTCATGCCGTGAAAGGTGCATTGACTGCGGAGAACCTTTGGAAAGCCATTTCGGCAATGCGTGCGGTGCGTGGTGATGGCGATAAGCGTTTAGGGATTAAACCAACGCATATTGTTGTGCCTCCATCTCTTGAAAAAGAAGCTACGCAATTACTTGAACGTGAATTCCGTGTTGAAAACGGGGCAACCGTAGACAACGAATTTAAAGGGCGTTTAGAGCTTATCGTTGCAGATTATCTCTAATTGCAAGCGGTCGGATTTGAGCTATTTTTTGCAAATTCGACCGCCGTTTAAATGGTGTTTAAAGAGGTTTTAATGGGGGAAAAATGAAATGGAAAAAGAGCAACGCTATCAAGTTGTGGTTCACAGCAAAGTGCAAGATGGTTATCGCCGTGCTGGTTTCGCTTTACAAAAAGGCACTAACTTGCTTATGGATGTCACGGCGGCACAAATTGAGCAATTCAAAGCCGACCCACGTTTGGTATTTGGCTCTCAAGACCCGATGCCGACGGAACCGGTTGATGACTTATCAAAAGGGTTATCTCAAGACGATTCGGATGACAAAACCCAACACTTTGTGGACGGTGGCTTGGTTCCAACCGATTTAACCGTTGAGCAATTAAAAACAAAGCTCAATGAGCTTAATATTGCCTTTACTAAAGACGCAAAAAAATCAGATTTAGTGGCATTACTTGAAACGGCTATGTCATCTACTACGTCAAAAGAAGGTGAATAATGTTATATGCCAGCCAAGCAAGTCTTATTAAACGCTATACCCTTGATGTGTTACTTAGCATTGCTCGAAATGCTGATCGCACCTTAGACGAAACCAAGGTGCAAGAAGCGTTAGAAGATGCGTCGCAAACCATTGATAGCTACTTGGCTGGTCGTTATCGCTTACCATTGCAAACAGTGCCAGCCGTGTTAGAACGCCATTGTTGCTACATTGCTCGTTATTTCTTGGAGAAAAACCGAGCCACAGACCAAGCCCGCTTGGACTACGAAGATAGCATCCGATTTTTGGAAAAAGTCGCTAGTGGCGCTATTTCACTCGGTTTGTCCGATATGGAGGAACCGGTGGAAACTGACAATGCGGCAATGATTGAAAGTGCCGGCTCTGTCTGGGATAGAAAACAGTCGTGGGGGTTCGTGTAATGAGTGTTATTGCTGCAACCAGCGATGCCTTGATTGGCAGAATCCAAACGCTCTGTGGTGATTATCTCAAAGAAGTCGATACTCACCCCGGTCAATGGGACGACAGCAGCGTGCGGCGTATTGTGCGTAACCCGCCTGCGGTGTATGTGGCGTGGTTGGGGCAAACGGCTAATGCTAATGCCCGAACGGTGACGGCTCGTTGGGGGCTGTTTGTAGTTGCTGAGGTGCTAAACGGGCAACGCCAAAACAGCGTGGGGATTTACCAAATTGTCGAAATGCTGACTGCCGGGCTACACAAGCAGCAAATTAGCCCTTCCGGTGTGTTTGAGCTTCAATCGGTACAAAACCTGTGGAGCGATACGCAAAGTGGTATGGGTGTCGCTGTTTATGCGATGTACTTTAATGCTGTACAACCTCTGGCAGATAGCATTGATGCAAGCTCATTTGCTGATTTTAAAGTGTACGACCATACGTTTAACCAAGATACAGACCCAAATACGATTGACGGTAAAACACGTTTGCATCTGATTTTACCGACTCAATCCGATAACCAAGAGGGATAGCAATGCCAACCTTTAAAATTAAACCGAAAGCCGGATTGATTATCCGTGATCCAAATACCTTTGAACCATTGAGTGAAAAAGGTGAAGAAAAGCCCAAAAGTGGCTATTGGTTGAAACACCTTAAAAATGGCGATGTGGAATTAGTTGAAGCTAAACCCACCGAACGAAAAACCAAACCGGAGAAAGCATAATGGCGATTTCTTTTAACAATATCCCATCAGCTATTCGTGTGCCATTGGCATACATTGAGTTTGACAATAGCAAAGCAGTAAGCGGCACACCGTCAGTCCTGCACAAAGTGCTGATGCTCGGCACAAAATTAGCCAGCGGTACAGCAGTAGCCGGTCAAGCAGTGCGTGTTACCGCTTACTCACAGGCTAAAACCTTATTCGGACGTGGCTCGCAATTAGCTGAAATGGTCAAGTCCTTTAAGGCGCATAACAATATGTTGGATTTGTGGTGCTTACCGCTAGACGAAGCGGGAAGTGGTGCAAAAGCGACAGGCACTCTGACTTTATCCGGTACAGCAACACAAGCCGGTACGTTAAGTGTAATGATTGCCGGCACAAACTACAAACAAGCGGTATCCAGTGGCGATACTGCGGCAACCCTTGCAACTAAACTGCAAAAATTGATTGCTGCAGACCAAGATGTTCCAGTGACGGCAACTGTCTCTGGTGAGTCAATTACACTCACTTGTCGCTTTAACGGCGAGACAGGTAATGAGATTGATGTACGTTGTAACTATTACAGCGGCGAAGTGTTGCCTGCTGGCATCTCGGTAAACATTACGCCGATGCAAAGCGGGTCAGTCAATCCAAATATGGCAGAGGCCATTACCGGCTTTGGCTCAGAATGGTGGAATTATCTGATCAACCCGTTTACAGATACCGAAAGCCTTAATCTATTACGCACGGAATTGGTGACTCGCTGGGGGCCGATGAAACAGATCGATGGTATCTGCTTTATGGCCAAACGTGGTACGCATGCCGAAGCGACTACTTTTGCCGAACAGCGCAACGATTATCTATTTAGTGTGTTAGCAACCAATAACGCACCACAGCCGGCCTATATTTGGGCATCTGCTTATGCGGCGGTGGTCGCTGGCTCGCTATCTATTGACCCTGCTCGCCCTGTGCAGACATTAACCATGGATTTATTGCCACCAGCAATGAGTGACCGTTGGGACTTACCGGAGCGCAACACCTTGCTGTATAGCGGCAACAGCACTTACATCGTCAATGCCAACAATCAGCCACAAGTTGAGGCGGCGATTACGATGTATCGTAAAAATGCGTTTGGTGATAACGATGAGAGTTATCTCTACGTAGAGACGATTGGCACACTCAGCTATATCCGCTACGCCATCCGTTCTCGCATTACGCAAAAATACCCGCGCCACAAGTTGGCAAATGACGGCACACGTATCGGACCTGGACAAGCGATTGTCACTCCGAAAATCATCCGCAACGAACTGTTGGCACTGTTCACTGAGCTTGAATCCGCAGGCTTGGTCGAAGATTTCGAGCAGTTTAAGCAAACATTGCTGGTTGAACGCGATGCAAACAATCCATGCCGTGTAAATGTGTTATCTAACGAGAACTTAGTCAATCAGTTCCGCATTTACGCCCATGCAATTCAATTTGTTTTATAGGAGCAAACAATGGCAACAAAATTCCAAGGAACGGCAACTATCCGTTTTAATGGCAAGGAGTACCCAACAGATAACGATGGTTCGCTGGATGTCGGTGGCAAAGAACGTGAAACTGTGAAAGGCTCTCAGGTGTATGGTTTCTCTGAGAAACCAAAGGAAGCCACTGTAGATGTGACGGTATTTAACTGTGAAGAGACCGATGTGATGGAGCTCAAAAATATGACGAATGCCACCGTTGAATTTGAGACAGATGTCGGCCAGACCTATCTTTTACCCAATGCGTGGGCGGTTGAGACCGGTACACTCAGTGCAGACGGTAAAATTAAAGTCAAAATGGCAGCAATTGAATGTAAGCGGGTGTAAAAATGGAACTGATGTTAAAAACAGGTTTACGCTTTGGTGATGAACCTCAAACCGTGGTGACTTTGCGTGAATTAACCACAGGTGATTTACTAGATGCAGAAGTGGCCGCAGAACGAATGGTAATGTCGCCGGACGGTGTGCCGGTATTGGTGAAATCACCGGCACTTTTTGGCTATGAGCTATTACGCCGTCAGATTGCCTCTATCGGTAAAATTCAAGGGCCGATTTCGATGAAAATGTTGCGGTCGATGACCTCGGAAGATTTACAGCTTATTTCAGTTTATGCTGAAACTTGGGAGGCTACCAAAGCCCAACAGGTGGTCGAGCGGGGGCGATTGGATGCAGCAGGTGGAGAAGCTGGAAAAGACCTGTCTGCTGTTAGCTAAACATTATCAGAGCAGCCCTGAGTGGCTGCTTTCCAGACCTATTTTAAACTTGCCACGCTACATCAAGTACATAAATTCAGGAGGGGAAGATGGCAAATAATTCAACTTCGTTTTATGTCAATTTAGCGGGTAATGTTTCCTCACAAGCATCCAAGTTTGGCAATTCGTTATCTACGATGGCAAATAAGGGCGTATCTAATATGGCTAAGCTCAGCAGTTCGATTACAAAAGTCGGCTCTGGTTTAGCTTCGCTCTCACAAAAAATCAATAATGTTGGCAATGTTGCACTGCCGGTCATCGGTGTTGGTGTCGGAGCCGGGGCTGCAATGGTGAGTAAGTCGATGATCCGTGTTGCCGCCGATTTTGAGATGGCCAATATCCGAATGAAGCAGACGTTTGGTAAGCGTGGCGATGAGGCAATGGCGTGGCTGAAAAAGTTTGCAACCGATACGCCAATGGCATTCGGTGATGTGCAAGATGCTGCAATGCAGATGATGACAGCCGGTATTGACCCAATGAACGGCTCTCTGCAAGCTCTTGTGGATTGGAACGCCAAAGTCGGTGGAAGCACGGAAAATCTGAACGCATATATCTCCTCGTTTGCCAAAATGAAAATCAAGGGCAAGATGTCGTGGGAAGACATCCAGCCACTTCTTGAACGTAATGTCCCCGTACTCAAAATGCTGGCTGAAGCGACAGGTGGCAAGTACACCGAAAAGCAGATTATGAAAATGATCCAAGAGGGGAAAATGCAAGGTGCAGCCCTAGATGCACTTTGGAAGCAGATGGGTAAAAACGCCAAAGGTGCAGCCAAAGAACAGATGAAAACTTGGGACGGCTTGGTCTCAAACCTTGAAGATACTTGGGTCTCGATGCAAGCTCAGTTTATGGAGCACGGTGCTTTTGATAGTCTAAAAGCTGAGCTAGGGAGTTTCTTGGAATGGCTAAACAGCAAGATTGATGACGGTACGCTGGATGAATTTGCGAAAACAGTCAGCGAAACTTTAACGGAAGCCCTGCAAGAGTTAAAAGAGACGGCAACTGCTGTACAGCCAACTTTGGAAAAGATTGGCTCAGTGATGGAATGGGTCTCCGAAAAAGCCGGTGGTTACGGCAATATCGCTAAGTTTGTTGGGGGCTTTTATGTAGCCAATAAAATTGCGAATTTAGACGTTACCAAAACGACAGCAAAATTAGGCTGGGGAGCGACTAAATGGGTCGGCAGTAAATTCCGCAGCAACCCTAAAGGTGGTGCTGGGGCTGCAATGGAGACCGTAGGCTTATTAGGTGGTGTTGCCGGTGTGACGCCTGTCTATGTCACCAATATGCCAATGGTGGCAAACGGCTTGGGTGGTGGGCACATCGGACAGGAGCCAAATAAAAAAGCGAATAAAAAACTACCTAAAACGCCGAAAGCATTGCCGGGTGTTGCGGTAGCAACGACTGTGGCTGCCAATGCGACTCAGGCAACGGTGAATAAAGGGATTACACAAGCGGTCTCAACATCTGTGAAATCTGCAAGTCAGGCAATCAGTACTACTGCACATACCGCAACAGCTGCGGTTAGCCGTACTGCTGCTCGTGCCGTGCCGTATCTCAATGTGGCAGCAACGGCTGTAGAAGGTGCGATGGTACTCATGGATAATCAGTCCAGTACACAAGACAAATCAGAAGCGATTGGCTCTATTGCCGGTGCAACGGCTGGGGCGATTGTCGGACAAGCACTTATCCCAATTCCGGTGGTAGGGGCTGCAGTTGGGTCTTATGTAGGAAGCTGGCTTGGTGAGTGGTTAGGCTCGGAAGTGGGCGAATATCTCTCTAATCCGGAGCCGATTAAAAATGAGCTTAACGGCACAATTCAAGTGGCAGTGAAAGCCTCGGAGCATTTAATTGCAACGGCCACGGCAAGCAAAGTGCAGACGAATCAGAAACAGGACAATATGAATATCGCCGTACAAATGGGCACTCTTGGCCCGGGCGTGGGGATGTGGTAGATGAGCAAGATAACCGGTAAAGGGAGCTTTCGAGGCGTCCCCTTTTTAATTGAGGATGAGCAAGGGCAGAATGGCGGACGACGCATAGTTACCCACGAATATCCGTTGCGAAATGACGGATTGACGGAAGATTTAGGCAAGCGTATGCGTAATTACTCTGTCAGTTGTTTAGTGATTGGTGATGACCATATTGCACAAGCCGAAGCATTAGTTGATGCACTTGAAGCCGATGGTTCTGGCACTCTTAAACATCCATATTTCGGCACGCTTGAAGTGCGGGTGGATGATTACCGAGCTCGTCATTCTACAGCACATCAGCGAGTAACTCGTTTTGATATTACTTTTTTACCCGCACAAGAGAATAACGCCCCCGAAATTGCGGAAGATACAGCCTATTCGGTGCTAACGGAATATAAAGAGACGTTGGACAGCCTAGCGGAAGAGTTTGCAGATATGGTGGAAGATGTTTCAGGCTTTATTGAGTCGATGGTGGATAACCCGATTTTCCGTTTGGCTGATACGACAATGGACTTTATCGAAAACGTCTTTGAAGGTGTGGCAAACACGGTGAGTGGGCTAACCGCAATGAAAGATAAGGCGTTATCCATTAAGAACCGTTTAAGCAGTTTACTGCTTACGCCAAAAGTATTAGCACAAGAATTGCAAGATTTAACCAAGCTAAATGTGCAAAGTGCGGTGGCTTCGCAACGTCAATTTGTGCAGCATATTGTGATTACTGATTCGATTTCCTCTGCATTGAGCGATCTGACATCAAGTAAGACAGAGATCGCTAAAGGTACGCTAGATGAAATGGTAACCGCAAAAACCAACAATATGAGTGAGTCAGATATTTTAAGTCGTCAGTTTAGCAACTTACACGAGCAAGAAATCTTTGATGCGTTGATGAATAAAACCACGTTCTTGCTGAAACGCTTGGTGCTTTCTACTCTTGCCGTGGAATATGGCAAGGCGATTTCGGATGCGGTAACAGAATCGGTCGCTCAGAAAACTGTAACGGAAAGCACTACCGCAGGCTTGATTGAATCAAAGGCTGATGTGCAACGTTATATCACAGAGGTAGATGAGCAGTTGGAAACCGTGATTTTAGATAATGCCGATGCGGAACAATGGGAAAGCTATACGGCGTTAGAAGATTTCCGCCTAACCTTGATGAAAGACTTACAAAACCGTGGCGAGCGCTTGGCAAATGCCCTTGAAATCACGCTCAACGATACATTCCCAGCCGTATTGCTGGAATATCAATACACAGGCGATGCAACCACGTGGAAGCGTTTGTCTTTACGAAATGGCATTTCACACCCGCTCTTTTGCTTGGGTGGTTCAACGATTGAGGTTTTACAATGACAGAGACGAAAATTGAGCTGTATTTAAACGGTAAAATCTTTTCAGGCTGGAAAAGTATTAATGTACAACGCTCGCTAGAATCAATGAGTGGGCGTTTTGATTTGGGTATTGCGCTACGCCCTGAAGATGATGTTAGCGTATTAGCAGCGGGGGCATCATTGGTGCTAAAACTCGGCGGGCAAACGGTGATTACAGGCTACTTGGATGAACTCAAACAGAGTATTTCTGGCAGCAGTAAGCAGATTATGATCAGTGGGCGAGATAAGACTTGTGATTTAGTGGACTGTTCGATTATCCACAATAGTTACCAATTTAAGAATCAAACAGCAAAACAGATTGCTGAAGCTATCTGTAAGCCCTTTGGTATTAACGTGGTATGGAATGTAACCACTGCTGAAGCGAATGAGCGTATCCCTGTGTGGCAAGTAGAACCAGGGGAGACAGCATTTGATAACCTTAGCAAAATTGCTCGTCATAAGGGCGTATTAGTGACAAGTGATGTGAATGGCAATCTGTTGTTTACCGAACCGAGTACTACCCACGTGGGTGAATTAACCTTAGGTGTGAATTTATTGGAACTGGAGCAAAATGATAGCTGGCACCAGCGCTTCTCGCTTTATCGTGTCATTGGTGATGCCGAGCAAGGCGGTGAAAAAGGCGATACTAAAACCAAAAACAAAGCAGCAAGCGGTAAGAAATCGGCAAAAAATAGCAAATCGGATAAAGACAATGTGAGTGAATTTAAGGGGTTTGTGAATTAAATGAGTGCAAGTGGTTTAAAAGTTGAAGTGGCTGATAGCACGGTAACACGTTATCGCCCGATGGTAATTATCGCTGATGATAATATGACAGGGACGAGCGGTTATCAGCGTGCAGATTGGGAACGTAAACGCCGTAATGCCGAAGGTTCAAAAGCAACGGCACAGGTGAGAGGTTGGTTTAAACCCGATGGCACGCTATGGCAGCCGAATGATTTAATTGTGCTAGATGCTCCGCTATTTGGCATTAACAAAGTGGAACGCTTAATTATTGATTGCACTTATACGCTAGATGACGGTGGTATGCTAACGGTGATGACCTTAATGCACCGTGATGCTTTTGATGAACCAGCAGATGAAACATTGGATGATGTGGATTCTACAAGCGGTAAGAAATCCCAAAAATCTAGTAAGAAAAAAGCTAAATCGAAAAAAGCGAAAAAATCCGATAAAGACAATGTCGCAGAGTTTACTGGCTTTGTTGATTAGGCTTTAAACGTTATTTAAAGGAAATTTATGCAGGCTTTAAATCGAATGATTGCCCCGCTTAAGCGGGGGTTGCAACTGTTAGTCAGCCGTGCGGTGGTCTCTGTAGTGAATGATGCTTACGCACGGCAAAATCTGCAACTGCGTTTGCAATCGGATGAAGTTGCGGATGATGTGGAGCGGTTTCAAAATTATGGGCATTACTCTGTGCCAAAGGCCGGTGAAGCCATTGTGGTGTCAGTAGGAGGCAAACGGTCTCACTTAGTTGCTGTGGTGGTTGATGATAAAAGTGTGCGGCCAGCAGGCTTGATTGCGGGCGATTCGGTGTTGTATCATTTAGACGGTCATCAACTCCGCTTAACCGAAAATGGTGAAACAATCCTCTCCTGCACTAAATTTACCATCGAAACAGAAACCCTCGACTGTACCGCTCAACAAATCACGTTTGATAGTCCGCAAACCACATTCAGCGGAGATGTTACTATTATGGGAACATCAACAGCAGAAGATCATAAGTCAGGCGGCGTTAGCGGTAAAAACCACGACCACGAAAAAGGGGTTGGCAAGCCTGTTGCGTAAGGAGTAGGTTATGTCAGATTTAGCCCTACAGTGGCGTGATGGTGAAGGCGACTTGGTATTCAATGCCGAGTCGTTTTTGTTAGATGATACCCTGACCAATGCCATTGTGATTAGCTTATTCACTGATTTACGAGTGGATGGCGTACGTGGCTGGTGGGGTGATTCATTTAATTCCGATGATTATCAAATGGGCTCGAAGTTGTGGACTTTGAGCCGTTCTAAACAACTCAGTGACATTCTGGAAGAAGCCCAGCTTTATGCCGAGCAATCACTCAAATGGTTGCTTGATGATGGCGTGGTGTTGGCTTATTCCGTCATTGCTTCCAACCCTAAGCCTTCAGTTCTGCTGTTAGAGATTCTTGTGACTATGCCAGATGGCAGCACAGAGCAACGAACCTTTAACGCAAGCTGGAGTGTGTAATGGCTTACTCTTCCCCAACCTTATCAACCTTAATTAAACAAGGCGAACAGCAATTTCAGTATCGCTTCCCAACGCTCAAGCGTAACAATGTGATTACGGTAATTAACCGTATTTGTGCAGCATTGAGTGCAGGCGAACATATGCACTTAGATTGGCTTGCTCGTCAGATTATTCCGACCACGGCTGAAGAAGATTATTTGATTGAGTACTGCTTGTATAAAGGCATTGTGCGTAAACAAGCGACAACAGCGTCTGGTTATATAACGGTAACAGCAAGCTTTGAAACAACCATCCCAGTCGGTACAGTGTTTGAAGATAGCGCAAGCGGTTTAACCTTTATCACCACCACTGACACGGTAGTTAGTGCAGGCACAACAGACATCGGTGTGCAATGTGAAACTGAGGGAGCAGACGGTAATTTAACCGTTGGCACATCTGTTTCGCTCACCTCGGCGATTTTAGGCGTGCAATCGACCGCTACCATTAAATCAATGACAGGCGGTGCAGATATTGAATCGCTTTCTCGCTTGTTGGCTCGCTTGATTTATCGTGTGCAAAATCCACCCGCTAATGGTGCTCCGCACGATTATGTGCGTTGGGCAACGGAAGTCTCTGGCGTAACCCGTGCGTGGTGCTTTGAACGTTACTTAGGTGGTGGCTCTGTTGGTGTCGCATTCGCCTGTGATGACCGAGACGATATTTTACCGACAGCGGAAGATATTGCCCGTGTGAAATCATACATCACAGGGCATAAAAACGAAGCCACGGGGCAATATGAGGGGATGCCAGCAAACGTGGAACTTTATGTATTCGCTCCACAGTTCCAAACGGTCAATTTCTCTATTCGCCTTTCGCCTGATACCGCAACACTTCGCCAAGCAGTGAAGAAAAGTTTGCAAGCTTATCTCTCAAATGCGGGAGTGGGTGCGTTGCTTTATCTCTCACAGATTCGTGCCACCGTTTCAAACACCGCAGGCGAGGTAGATAACAGCGTGGTTTTCCCGACTGCTGATGTGCAGTTACTCAGTGATAATATTCCAACACTGGGAGAAATTACATGGCTATGACGCACGAGCAGTATTTAGATGCTGCGGTGAAACTCTTGCCAATGGGTTTGGCGTGGAAGCGAGCGTTAGATAGCAATCTTGCCAAAGTGCTGGCAGTGCGTTGCGATCAGCTTGTCACCGTAAACACGCAAGCCCACGCCTTAATTAAAGAGCGTATGCCAGGGCAAGCTACGTTACTGCTTGAAGAATGGGAGAGTTTCTTTGGGATTCCCGAAGCAGGACGACAGATTACAGGTAAAAGTATTGTAGAACGCCAAGCACAGGTAAAAGAAAAAGAAGAAGAGCTCGGCTCAAGTAGCAAAATTTACTTAGAAGAAGCAGCTAAACGAGCAGGATATCAAATTGAGATTGTGAACTACTTCCCGCATCACTGTTTGCGTGATTGTATGTATCCACTTTATGAGTATGAAAATGCTTGGCGTATTTTCATTTATACCGAAAAACTACCTATTAACCCTGCTGATGAAGTTGATAAAAACGAAGAATTACAACAGATCTTAAAACGTTACTGTAACGCAGACGTGGAAATGGTTTTTATTTATAAGGACACCAAATAATGTACGCATTGGACAATAAATCTGGCATTGAAAAAATGCCTGAAATCCCTGAAGTGTTTAGTAAAACACCTCTTTGGTTTACCGAAGGACGAGATGGCAATGCACCTAGTTATCCTGGTGCTCATTGGTTCAATATCGTACAAGCCGAATTACTCAACGTATTGAAAGAAGCTGGTATTGAGCCAGAGAAAGCGGATACAACACAGTTGGCAAAAGCCCTTAAAGTATTATCAGGACAAGTTGAATCTATCGAAGCATTACGCCAATTTGAGCCAGTTCGAGATCGCCAAATTGCTTATGTAAAAGGATACTATGCTGGTAGTAATGTCGGTGGTGGGTATTTTATTGCGGATTTGAATAATAAAACTGCTAAAGATGATGGTAGCATTGTAATTATTACCGCAAATGGTGCTCGTTGGTCTCGTATTATGACAGATGAAGCAGTTTATTTTGAGTGGTTTGGCGTATTGGCAGATAACGCTAGTCCTGCAATCAATGCTGCGTTAGCTTATACAGCCCAACATAACAACGGTCATTTAAAAACTGTAAAAGCGCAATCGAATTACTATAACTTAAAAAATACTATTTACATTAATGGTAATACACATGTCGATTTCTGCGGTGCAACGTTAAATAAGGACTTCTACACCGATACAGCTTCTAACGCAGTTGGACTAATCCATGTTGTACATAACGATAGCGCTAAAAATATTATTATTGAAAATGCCAATGTGTTAATGAATGGACACACTTTAACAAGTGAGGAAATTCAATCAGGTAACGCATTTTCAATCGGGCCTATTAAAAAGCTGACTATGCGTAATATTAATGTGTATAACATTAAAAATGTACACGCCGTGGATCTTTCAAATTATGAAGATGTTCTAATTGAAAATTGCAAATTTTATGGTGCAATTATTGATAATAACACTTCGGTAGGTTCTCGACATTTCACGGAGGCTATCCAGTTACAAGGAACTGATGAGGGTAGCAATTATATCAATTCGAGAGCAGTGATAAAAAATTGTTACTTCGGCGCATCTGAACACTTGCCAGCTTGGGCTAGTGGTGTGGGAAACCACGGAGGGTACGATAAGATGCCGAGCACGATGACTACTATTGTAGATAGTTGCGTATTTGACGGGATGTCATACGCGGGTGTGCGTACATTTAGTGCATTTAAAGATGTGAAGGTCACAAATTGCACTTTCAAAGGGCTAACTGGTGCAGCGTTGGCTTGTACAAATAGAGATGCTTGGGCTGACTATCGTGGCGCAGCGGAACAATTAATTTTTAGTAACAATGTTGTATTAAACCACACAGGTTATGCGTGTGTAAGTTTTTTACGTAACTTAAAAAACACAGACCAAAGCAAAGATAATTTATTTGCACAAAATATTGTTATTAGTAATAACACCTTCGAAAGCGATAAAACAGCGATTAGAGCATTTGGCGTTAAGCATATCTCTATCTTTGGCAATACTTGTTTAGGAGCGGATTTTCTCAATGCAATCGAAGTTCAAAATGCAATTATCTCAAATAACATTATTGAGAGTCTAACTGCTGGCAAAACAGGTATTTGGATTCATGCAGAGGATAACAAAGATAGTGGTTATCAAGTGCGTAATGAGAATTTAAAAATCTCGAATAATATGCTTATTGGATTCCGCCGTGCAATACACGTTCAGGCTGTTGATGGAATTGTAATTGACAGTAATATTGCTAAACGTAGAGCTATTAACAGTACTGACAATAGTAAAAATACTCCAGTCATTGCTATTGATAGTGGCTCTACAAAAATAAATGTATTTGGCAATACATACGACGATAGTGCTGATGGCGGTATAACTTATGATAATTCGTATTTAGGATTGTCATTACACTACTCAGACCATCGCACAGTTGTTAAAGATAATTATCTGGCAGGGATGCGTTGCCACGTATCTGGCACGCTTAATACTGGTTTGGTGTCTATGGCAGGATTTGGTGCACCAAATGGCATCGTTACTGCCCCAGCAAATAGCCAGTATTTTGATACCTCAAGCAATCAAGTTTTTATTAGAAAAGCCAGTGCAAATGGTGCAAGTGGGTGGTTTGTTAGTCAGAATGCAGGTGCTCTATTTACAGCAACGCCAGATGGTAATGCAACGGGTGAAGAAGTGGTGAATGCAAAATGGGTAAATGCCCAAATTAAAAAAGAACGCCTGCTTTGGTCAGGTTCTAGCTCAGACCCAATTAGCGTTGATGTTGGCGGTATTACAGGTTCTTTGTATGTATTAGTAAACATTCGGGCAAAAGACATCTGGTTTTCAGCGCCAATAGGTGCAGGATATAACACATACATTGGACAGAGCGAATTTGGTGGCGAAAATGCCGATAAAGATTATTCTAGCTATGTACATATTGCTAGAGCCACCTCAAGTAGCATCATTACTCTCACGCCGGAGAAAAAGCGAGATGATATTCTTATTAAAAAAGTCGTTGTGTTAGGAGGCTAAATGCTAGTTTATTTTAAAAAAACTGATTTAAAACAATATGTCATTTTTCCTAAACCAACCAACGCTGACGATTATTATGCAGTCGAGATTGACTCTGAAGCAGAGTTAAACAACAAAATTGGTGTTGTGGTGAATGGAGAGTTTTCTCTTGTGGATACTCCACAGGCAGAATTAAAAGTGGCACTAATTGAAAAAATTAGCGAGCTCATTAATACAAAACGCAACGAGTGCGTAAATGGTGGCGTCTATGTCAAACAAATCAATAAGTGGGTAGATACTGACAAAGCAGGTCAAGATAACTTAGTGCAGATTAAAGCGGATTTTGACTTGAACGGCAAAGAACAACAATTTAGCTTAATTTGCGCGGATAATACGGTGTATCAGCTCAATTTTGATGACTTCCTCGCAGTTTGGAATGCCGTAAGAGAGTTAAAAACAAGTATGTATGAGAACGCTTATATGCATAAACTGCTATTAAAAAATAGCGAAAATCCAACCGATTATGACTGGTCTATTGGCTGGTCGAAAACATACAAAGAATACTTAGAGGACGGAAATTAGTATGAAGAATAAATATTTATATCACTTATTGATTGCATTAGATCAGCTTGCTAACGCAATCTTCGCAGGTGCTGCTGATGAAACAATTTCAAGTCGTTGCTATCGTGGTGCGATGAAAGGTAAGAAAAAGTGGGTTATTGCGGAAAAAATCGTAAATGCGCTGTTTTTTGATTCCCAACATTGCAAAACCGCATTTGAATCAGAAATCAAACGCCGTCAGTATCCTGCGGGATTTGGCAAAATCTAAAAAAATATAGCGAGGTAAGCTATGCTGCAACATAACTTACCTCGGCTCAAAGCAATCTGGACTTGCATTGAACGGCTGCTATACCCTTAGTTCGAGGGCTATTGCAGAATAACATAAATCAGTAAAACAACGAAAATATTTAAACTTGTTTGTTTCGCAGTTTTCTTGATTGTATTTCGCAGTTTTTTTGGCTCGCAACAACCCGAGTGGGTAGAAAAATGATTTAAAACTAAAAACAGACAAAATGGGGGTAAAGATTTTAAGATTTTTGACCGCACTTTTCATTCTCTTTTCCATAAAAAAGGCTGCCTGAAAACTTAAAACCAACATGTTCAGGCAGCCTTTCAACCGCTTAAATTTAAAAAAAAGTAACCGCAGCATCAAACCCGACTGCTTTTTAAACCTGCCTTGCCGTTTTGCCAAAGCGTCCGCCACAAAATCCGCCACGCCGATGTGTTTGGGTCTGGCTTTTTCCCAACGCCCATGCGTGCCATTTGATACATATACCAGCCCATTTCCAGCACCGACCCCATTTTTTCATCAATTTTGGCTGCCCCTGTGGCAACGGGCTTGAGGGCAATCGTTTGGTATGTTCCAGCTTGGATTTGATTGGGTAAATCAGGCACTAACGCAAACGGGCGTGCCACGCCGACAAAATCGAGCTCACCGCTTGTTAGTGCATCATTCATCGCACTTTGCGAACGAAATCCGCCCGTAACAATCAGCGGCACTTGGCTGACCGTGCGTGCTTTTTGGGCGTAATCCAAAAAATAGGCCTCACGTTTTTGCGAACTTGCCTTGCTTGACAGCATCACAGGGCTTTCATAATTACCGCCAGAGACTTCAATAAAATCAATCCCAAGCTCACTTAATTTGGCAATCACCTGCACCGATTCGCTCTCATCAAAGCCGCCTTTTTGAAAATCGGCGGAATTGAGTTTCACCCCCACCAAAAATTCAGGCTGCACCACTTCCCGAATCGCTTGATAAATTTCCACCAAAAACCGTATACGATTGTCCAAACTGCCGCCATATTCATCATCACGGCGGTTGTGGTGGGGCGATAAAAATTGGCTAATCAGATAGCCGTGTGCCGCATGAATCTGCACGCCTGAAAAGCCTGCTTGTTCGGCAAGCTGGGCGGTTTTGGCAAACTGCGCAATCAAGGTATGAATTTCGGGTATCGTCAAAGCTCTGGGCGGATGAAAAAAGCTTTCCATGCCGCTAAGTGGCACGGCACTTGGGGCGACAGGTTCGGCGTTTAGGGCTTTGGGCGATTGTTTGCCTGCGTGGTTGATTTGCATGATGAGCAGGGTGTTGTCTTGCGTGCCTGCTGTTGCCCATTTCTTGAGCATCGGCAAGTCGCGGTCATCAGATAGCACGACATCATCTGGCGAACCTTTGCCTTGCTGGCAAATCATCACATTGCCCGTAACCAGTATGCCCGCACCACCTTTTGCCCAAGTGTCGTAGAGTTTGACCAGTTTATCGCTGACATGGTTATGGACGGCAAGCTGCTCTTCCATTGCGGATTTAAAAAAGCGGTTTTTGGCGGTTTTGCCGTTTTTAAAAGTGAAAGATTCAAATAACATCACTTGGATTTCCTTGTAAGAGAGTTTATAGGTTTAAGAATATAAACCCATAAGGTTAAAAATAAAACAGCCTTAAGACTTCACGCCGTTTTAGGCTGCCTGAAAAGTGCTACACCACAATTTTGCTGATTTTCCACGCTTGTCCATTATGGATTAAGGATAGCGTTTGACCGATTTTCCACACTTTTCTTATGCCATAAATGCTGGCATCTGTTTCGCCACGCACATACATCTTGGCATGTTGTCCATCGACCGTAATTTCACTCAATTGCTTATGATAGGAGTAATAATGAAAAGTGCCTTCTTGAATGAATTGCACATAATCCGCCAATGATTGCACAGTGCCTGTAACGTGCGTCAGCGTAAAATCGCTTTCGGTTAATCGGTAAAGAGTGTCAATATCGGACTTAATAACCGCCTGCATATAGTCATCAAAAACTTGCTCAATCAGGCTTTGTTCTGTCATTGCCATATTATTCATTTGGGCTTTTTGAAGCTAATTTGCTTTGTGTTTCACTTATCATAAAATGAGCCACACGTTTTTGAATCAGCCACTTATCATCTTGTTTAATAAAGTCATCAAGATAACGCACCGAATGGGTTTGAATTTCAGTAGCATTTGCCAATTTCACCATGCAATACAAGACGGCACTTGCATGAGTTTTGCTATGAAAAGTTACCGTATGCTGACCGTTTGAGTGATACATGGTGTCAAACTGCTTGGTAAAATCGGTAAAAACCCGCTCAATCTCTTCGTGTCCCTGCATTTCATACACCAATTGACCATTGATGTGCGTATTGACCACCGCATCAGGGGTAAAGAGTTGCACAACCTGTTCGTGAATCCGCCATTCGTCCGCTAAATTAGAGAAGGTATCAACGACATCACGCAGTGCTTGGCGGTCTAATAATTGCTGTAATAAAGGGTTCATGATTTTTCCTTATAAAAAGTCTTTTGGGAAGTCTAAAAACTTTATCCTATCTGTAAGCTATCCGCTCCAGCCACAATGCGCTTGCAATGACTCAACCAGTGCTTTTAACAAAAGGGCAGAATCCTCCAAAGTCGCAAAATAATAACGCTCCTTGCCCACTTGCGTAACCTGCACCAGCCCCGCCTGAAGCATAAGCTTTAAATGGTGCGACACCGCAGGACGGGATAAATGGATTTTTTCGGTAAGCTCATTCACATTTAATTTGCCGTGAATAATCAATAAATCCAAAATCTCGTGGCGGTTTTCGTCCGCCAAAATGGAAAAAGTGGGGATACATTGTTTTAAGATGGCTTTGGTTTGGGCTGACATAGGGCAGATGGGCAACTTTTTCGTTTAAATTTAAGCGACTATAATATTCTGTTTATAGGTTTAAAAACTTAGACGCATTGTACCTTAATTCATCAGCACGGTCAAGCCTTTTTAGATAATCGGCACCATCATCACGATGAAAAACTTGGGTAAAATCAGCACGGCTGCTATTTTCTGCTGATTTTAAGACTTGCCAAAGCATCGAGCGGTTTAAAACGCTATTTTGACGTTTTCAGGCAGCCTGATTCTTTGACTTTTGCCATAAAAACAAATCCATTACCGCAAAATTTCGATAAACCCTATCCAAAATCAGGGCTAATCAGTAAAGCACTAGTATGCTAAAATCATCCATAAATTTATAAAAACACAAGGATAAAAAATGAACCCTTTAAACGAACAAAAAGCAGGGCTAATCTACGCCCTCATCACCATGCTGATTTGGGGCTTAACCCCGCTTGTCTTTAAACTGCTGCAAGGCGTTGGGGCGGCAGAAATCATCGTCTTTCGCATTCTCTTTTCTTTATTGCTGCTGCTTGTTTTTATCAGCCTAAACAGGCAGTGGCAGAGCGTCAAAACCGTTATCGGCAGCAAACGCAGCCTGCTACTGCTTTTGATGAGCGGCAGCACCATTGCCCTTGCTTGGGGCATTTATATTTATGCCATCATTACAGACAGAATGGCCGATGCCGCCCTTGGCAACTTCATCGCTCCCATTGTGCAGATGGTGCTGGGCTTTTGGCTGTTTGGCGAACGCTTAAGCCCTGTGGGCAAAACCGCCTTTGTGCTGGTTATTCTCGCCGTTGCCCTAGAAATCTTTTTGGCAGGCAACTTGCCGTGGATTGCCGTTTGTTTGGCGGTTTTTACCGCACTTTACGCCACTTTGCGTAAAAAAGCCGCTGTCGGGGCGATGGCAGGATTACTGGTGGAAACCACGCTGATGCTGCCCTTTGCCTTGGGCTATCTTGCCTATTATCCGACCCATTTTGCTTTTGATTTAACGGGCTTTTTGCTCTTTTTGTGCGGTGTACTGACCTTGGTGCCGCTCATCACCTTTAACCTTGCCGCCTTACGCCTGCCGCTCAACACCCTTGCCATGCTGCAATACCTCACACCCTCGCTTGTGCTGATGCTTGCCGTCTTTGTCTATCACGAACCTGTCGGCGGTGCCAAACTTGCCGCTTTTGCCCTAATATGGCTTGCGATTTTCTTGGTGAGTGTTGAGGGGGTGAGGAAGAATCGGAGAAAAATGGTTAAAAGATAAAACTTTTTGACCTGAGTGTTGGAGTTGGTTTTTTCTTAACCACTCAGGTTAAAAATAAAAAATGGCCTTATTTTACACCGCACTTATGATCTCACGTGTTCCGAAAATTCCACAATATTTGGCAAGATGATTAAATATGAGAATGAGCAGAGAACGTCTGCTCATTAGAAGTCAATGTTGAAAGCCGATAATGCGATGTAAATCTGTAATTTACTGATGTCGATAGTCATTCGCTTGTTGTAATAATTGACGACTTTCTTTAAGAAATTGTTCTGAATAATCGCCAAACCAATCACGCACTTTTTCAAATGCGTTGATAAAACCTTGTTTATCGCCGTTTTCAAAAAAAGTGAGGCTTTCTTCATAACTTTGTTTTAGGCTTTCGATCACTTCAAGGTTTTCGGGTTTATCCATAATAATATCGGCATATAATGCCCCATCTTGAGCGAATAGACGCCCAATCATGGCTAATTCTAAGCGGTAAATGGGGGAAGATAATGCTAATAATTTAGCTAATTCCACGGGTTGTTTGGATAAATGTAGCCCATTGGCGAAGGTAGCAAAATGGCGTAAAGCTTGAATATAAGTCATACTTTGATCGTGTTCTGCCGCATCCACTTGATAAATCTTCGCGCCCCAAATGCTGATTTGATCTAACAGCCATTGATAGCGCTCAGGATAACGCCCATCACAACGCACAACAACTTGTTTTGCCATACTTGCAATATCTGGCCCGAACATTGGGTGCAAGCCCACTACTGCCCCCTTATGCACTTCTAGCATTTTAGCTAGCGGGGCTTTTTTCACCGATGTGAGATCGGTGAGTAGCATATTTTCGGTTAAATAAGGGGCAAGGCGTTCGATGGTTTCTACTGTGTTTACGATGGGTACAGAGACAATGACTACATCTGCACCCGATAGAATCTCATCTGCTTGGCACCAATCATTTCGCCCTAAATTTTCAACTTGATAGCCAGAAAGCTGTAGATAACGCCCGAATAATCCGCCTAGCTTTCCGTTTCCGCCAACAATAACAATTTTTTTAATGTTTGGATTAACGGTTTTAAAACCAAATTGATTTTCTCTGGTGTAAGATTCTCGCATTAAACGACGTAGTACATCTTCGATTAAATCAGGCGGTACACCAAGTTTTTCTGCTTCTTGTCGTCTTGCTTGCAACATTTCTGCTTCACGATTTGGTACATAAATAGGTAAACCTTGTTGATGTTTTATTTCTCCCACTTTTTTTACCAATGCCAACCGTTTCGCGAATAATTGCAATAATTCTTGATCTAGTGTATCAATTTCTGTACGCAGTGCTTTTAGGGCGTCCACATTGTTGTCCTTATTTACAGTTTGGTTATTTCTCGCTCAAGTCTTGTGCCATTTGGCGTAATAATTTTTCACTCGTTTCCCAATCAATACAAGCATCGGTAATGGATACGCCGTATTGCATTTCACTTATCGGCTGTTCCGCACTTTGATTACCTGCATTGATATGGCTTTCTAGCATCACGCCTATAATTGATTGGTTGCCATTGACAATTTGCTGCGTAACGTCTTGCGCCACAATTGGCTGACGACGATAATCTTTATTGGAATTACCGTGACTACAATCCACCATAATTGCCGGTGCTAAGCCAGCTTTTTGCAATTCTTGTTCGGCTTGTTGAATAAATTCGGCTTGATAATTTGGCACTTTACCGCCACGCAGAATAATATGTCCGTTTGGATTGCCTGCCGTGTTGAGCAAATTTACCTGCCCTTGTTGGTTGATTCCAATAAAACTATGCCCCATTGCCGAAGCATTCATTGCATTAATAGCTGTTGCAATGCTACCATCTGTGCCATTTTTGAAACCTACCGCCATTGACAAGCCTGATGCCAATTCACGGTGTGTTTGTGATTCTGTGGTTCTTGCCCCAATAGCCGACCAGCTAAATAAATCCGCCATATATTGTGGTGTGATAGGATCAAGGGCTTCAGTAGCAAGCGGTAAGCCCATTTCTGCCAGCTCTAACAATAATTGGCGTGCAATATGCAATCCGTGTTCCACATCAAAACTACCGTCAATTTTCGGATCATTGATTAATCCTTTCCAGCCGACAGTCGTACGTGGTTTTTCAAAATACACACGCATCACAATGTAAAGCTGATTTTTTAATTCATCTGACAAGGCTTTCAATCGTTTTGCATAATCCAAGGCAGAAATGGGATCGTGAATGGAACAGGGTCCGATCACCACTAATAAACGATTATCTTTTTTATGAATAATATTCGCAATATCCGCCCGCGATTGCTCAATTTGATGAGATAAATGTTGTGGTAATGGCAATTTTTCTTTCAGTTCGTGTGGTGTAATTAGCACTTTTTCATTAACAATATTCACATTATGAATGCTATCTTTGTGATTTACGTGGTTCATTTTTCTTTCCTACTCACTCTCAGGGTGTAAATTTTTATATACAACATATGTAACGCATAAATTACACTTAAACTAAGAGAAATTCAACTTGTTTTACACGAAATTTACAAAATGGTGCGAAATTTTTGCCAAATAGGTGGCACGTTTTCCGGCAATTCAAGAGATCGTCCTAATTCAATCCAGCCACAAGGAAAATGGAAATCTGACCCAACAGAACCAAGTAAACCTTGTTCAAGCGCCCAACGCGCCAGCAATAATCGTTGATCTTTCGTTTGCCCACAACCCGAAACCTCAATTGCATCACCGCCGCTTTGGGCAAAATCTGTAATCAGTTTTTTGAGCCATTTGGTGGTTAAAGTATAACGCAGAGGATGCGCCAACACCGCCATTCCGCCCGCTTGGTGAATAATTTCAATCGCACTAGGAATATCCACCCATTCCGCTTTGACATAAGCAGATTTGCCTTGCCCAAGATAGCGTTTGAAAGCCTGATTAATATGAGAAACCTTACCAATTTCCACTAAATAGCGAGCATAATGCGCGCGGGTTACTTCGCCTTGAGTGAAGCGCTTTGCCCCTTCAAAAGCATTTTCTATTCCTAATTTTGCTAATTTCTCGCCAATTTCCATTGCTCTTGCTAAGCGTTTTTCTGCTTGCTGTTGCAAAAGTGCGGTCATTTTTTCGTGATTTTTATCAAAATCCAATCCCACAATATGAATAGCGCGATTTTCCCATTGCGTCGAAATTTCCACCCCATTAATCAGCGTAATACCTAATAAATCAGCCTGTTCTTGTGCCTCCGTTAAACCTGCAACGCTATCGTGATCAGTTAATGCCAATACGGAAACCTGATTGTCATAAGCACGTTGTACGACCTCTTTAGGGCTTAATACCCCATCGGATGCCGTGCTATGACAATGTAAATCGTAAATCTTTTGCATTGTTGTTCCTAAATAAAAAAGTGCGGTACTTTTTTTGTAATTTTTCCGCTTTAAGTTAAAAAGACGTAAATTGTCAAACTAACTGTAACACTTTATCAAAATAAACTTCATAAGGCGTTTTCCAGTTTAAACATTTGCGTGGTCGGTGATTTAATTTATCGACCACGGCTTGTATTTGTACTTCCGAAAAGGGTGTAATGTCTCGACCTTTCGGAAAATACTCCCTCAGTAAACCGTTCGTGTTTTCATTTGTTCCTCTTTGCCAAGGTTGGTGGGGTAATGGAAAGTAAAATTCAACCTGAAGTCGTTCCGTTACCTGCTGATGTTTTGCAAACTCCTTCCCTCTATCTGGGGTAATGCGCTCTAAAGGCTGATTGTGCAAGGCTTCACTCATTACCTTAGTAACGCTTTCTGCTCGCTTTGCGGGCAATTTTCTGACGAGGGAAAAACGGCTTTTTCTATCCGTCAAGGTCAATAAACAGGCTTTGCCTGCTGCGCCCAACACCGTATCAGCTTCCCAATCGCCTAAACGGCTTCGCTTGGTCGTTCGGTTAAATGATGACTAATAGGGATTTTTCCGCGTTTTTCTACATAGTCATTGGTATGCCGCCTTTTTCCACGATGACGGAATTTCCGAATAGCCCCTCTTGCCCCGTGCAATAACCCTTTCTCATCAAACCACCCTGCATAAATCCCTCGGTAAATACTGACAAAGCTAATAGAAGGCACGCTTTGTTCGTATTTCAAACGAGAGGCAATCTGCTCTGGCGACCAATTCTCTTGTAAGAACTTTCGCTTAACAAAATCAAACAATTTCGGGTCGGCTAACTTTCGCTTGGGTTTACATTCTACCCGTTGTTGTTGATAGTGTTCTTGAGCCGATAATGCCGCATATTCGCCCTGACAGCGCCTCAATTCTCGTGAAATGGTCGATTTATGTCGTTGTAATCGCTGAGCAATCTGGGTGATTGTTTTGCCTAATGCGTGAAAAACCATTATCTTTTCACGCTCATAAAGTGTAAGATGTTTGTAGGTGTTCATAAGTTCTCATCAGTGATTTTGTTGTGCTAAACAAATTATCGTCGATTTCCTTATGAACACTTTTTTATTTGCTGCAGTTCGATTTTAAATTCAGCCTTTAAGGATTTCTATTACTGGATCATAATTATCATTACTTATCGAAATAAAAGATGCTTCATTTAGGTAAAACTCCTCTTTTAGTTTTTCTAATTTATTTTTCAAAGAAGTATCATTAAAGGTTAAGAATAGCATGTTTTTATTCTGCTTTTGACATATAGATATCTCCTTTTTTACCCAGTCACTCTTTTCTAGAAAGTTTGAAGTTACTATAAAAATGCCAAACTTACACAGAGAGATGCCATTATAAATTTTTTCATATAATTGCTGATCATTATGCTTATCATCTAAGTTAATTTCATTGCGATCTAACCAGATAGGTATTTCTTTAGTACATAAATAATCACTTAAAGGCAAAGCAATTGAAGTTTTATCAAAAGATGAATGACTAATAAAAACAGCAGGAGTTTGATACTTAGTAGTTTTATATTGAGGATACTTTTTTTCAAAACAAGAACGCAAGTTAGATGATGACATTAAAAGATCGTTACATTCATAAAAAAAACTAGCGACTTTCTCGGGAAAAATAAAAAGATTATCAAAGAAGAATAAGGAAAACTCATCAACAAATGTCAATATATTTCCACTCATGGATATCTCACCTAAAAATATGTTATGGGTAACATCCCTCTCATCGTGATTATTTTTCAACCAATCATTAAACTCGTTCTTATTTAGATAAGCTGTATCTATTGTTACGAATATAAACACCTCTAATCCCCAAGGGTTATTATTTACTTTTACACCAATCCCTGTTACTTGGTTTTCATCAAATTCACCCACAATACTACAAATAAAATCCCTATCATTATTCCTATTAAAATAATTTCCTTTAAATATATATGTTAATTTATCCATTATACAATCTCCTCTAATTTAAGAATTACTCTTTCTCATAGGTCTGCTCATATCATACTTGCAATTTTCTCTATCATTAAATGTGAACTCTATCAATAATCTTAAGCTATCGACTGTAAGTTCACTCCATTTTACTACTGATATTTTAGATTCCATTTTAAGTAGGTTATCTATGATTCTATCAGGTAAATAAGGATATCGTTTTTCGAATTCCTCTCTAGAATCAATAGAAATCCAGTTTTGAATTGAGGGGTAAATATGTTTCTTTTCTTCTGCACCGTGAGCTGCTGTAATATATTTAGGATTAATTGAAGGTAATTGAATAATAAGAATACCAGATTTTTTATTTTTCTTGCCATCATACATGCTAGAATATAGCTCCCAATCAATATGCTTTCTATTTTTCGTTTCAACACCAACAAGTAATATTGTTACAGTAGTATCTTTTAAATATTCATCTCGGATTTTTTCACGAATTATTTTATCTGGTAGTGTTTCATCAATATCTCCTATATCAATGGAGCCATCAATAAAGATATTTTTTTCATTATTAAGCTTAAGTAAATATTCTTTAGCCCATTGATCTTTGTCATGATGATTAACTAATAAATACTCTATGTATAGCCATCATAATTCAGCCTCTTTTTGATAAATTTTTAATACCTTTAATAATTAAATGAACACACTCATCAATAAAGGGCGTTATCATTAACTTTTCATAATCTTCTCTTAATAATCCTACTCGTTGAGCAAGCACTTCAATCGATATATTTTCAATTGCAAATTTAATCTCTTCATAATTAGCACCATGATTATTTTGAACTGCTATATTTTGCAGCTCTATATAAGAAGTATTATGAGAAATTTGCCATTCTTCTGTAAACTCCTCTACAATACTCTTATTTTTAATTGAATTACATAATTTACTCGTAAGCCCTCCTAATCCTCCGATTAAAAAAATAGGTTTTTCTTTTCTTAAAGAAATCAAAAACTCTTCTAAAACCCCCGGCATTTTTCCTAAATAATTTTCAAACTTCCCTCCTGCGAAAATTCGTACATCGGAAGACAAAATTGACTCCTCTCTCATTGTAGTAAGGCATCTAGACCAAATATATTTATTTTCAGGACAATTTGGCTCAAGAAACAGGTTTGAATCATTAATTATCCCTGCAATATCATTAGGAATATTTACAGATATTGGATTTATAACCGTTTTATAACTAGCATACCATTTCATATTTTCCTTTTTTGTATATAATGGCCAAGATAAATAATTTTCTACAAATAACTTTTCTACTTGTAAACGATCTCTTAATACTGCAGCTTCATCAAGAATAAATTGAGTAAACCCATCATCTCGTAAATCACCACCATAAATAAGAGTATGTTTATTTGCTAATAAATGGCGCGCTAATGATTGAGAGAATCGTTTAAGTTCATCTAGATCTTGGTGCTGGCTCTCATAACCATCAGGAAGATAATCTGAAATAGATAGTCCGATGCGGAATTTTTTATCATCATCTCTTTCATATGCCGATGTCCATAAAGGGGTAGAAACAGTAATATTAAAATGATTTACCCATTCCATTTCTTCTTTATATAAAGGAGGTTCAGGATAACAAACCGCCAAACGTTCCTTTTTCTTTAAACTATCAATTAATTGCTGAATTTCCGGTGGCCTAGCAAAGATCTCTGCGGAGCTATCTATCCACCCCTGTTCTTGATAGTAACGTAATAATTTATGGGCATGTTCAAAACGTATAGTTTCCAATAAAGCTGCTATAAGTATTTTTAAAATATCTATTTCTCTTAAAGGCTCTACTGTCACATGCACACATGGAATATTTGAAGCTGCAGGAAAAACTCTATCCTCATATTCTTCTAAACTATTCACAAGAATGATAGGTCGTCTTTCCTTTTTTGCACTTAGAATTTCTCTCTGGCACCAGTACCTAGAAGAGTAATGATCACTTGCAATAGCAATAATTGTAGAATTTTTAATATGCCCTTCAATTTCTTGATCAAATTTAAACCCAGGAGATATTTGATTTGCATCAAAAAATCTTTGCATATTTGAATTATCTAAAAAATGTTTAATTGATTCCGCATGATTCAATCCTATATCACCTTTTTTGGCATGGCTTAAAAATAAACGAATAGAATGATAAATACCAAGACTGCCTGGTTGTGCATTTTTTAAGCCAAATCGATATATTTCATGTGAGAGAAATAAGATGGCATATTCTTTTTTAAATTCCTCAGGCCAATCAAATGCTCTAATACAATTGTAGTTTTTCAGACGGCCCGATGAAGTATGGTTTATTCCTGCTTGTTCAATTGCTATCGGTATGACATGATAGTCGTCGTCTTCTGGTAGTTCATTTATATAGGTCTCCCAATTAGAATCCATTAAAGTATTACAACTTATAAAAAGAAAAATCACATCTTTATTAGCAAGCTTTTCGGGCTTAGAAGGAAGGCATTTAAAGCTTTTTGAACTATATAAAAATGTTGGGATATTCAATTCTCTAGAAAAAGGACGTTCAATATCTCTTGTCAAATATCGGCGGAAATCCATTATTATGGAACGAATGTTATCGTTATCATCAGGATGCCAAACAAAATGAACTGCGAGAGGAGGAGTAATAGGAGTAACCATTTAAATCTATCCTTATATTGAGCACTAATTTCAATCAATGCTTATCAATGAGAGCTAGTGCAATTATTAATAAAATAATCACGATTATTATAAATATTCTTCGGAAACTTTTCTTTGAAAACTTCATGAACCTATTTTTTAATTCTGTAGTGATCCACTAATTTAACAGTCCCTGATAGGTTGTTTTGCTAAAGTGGGTGGTAATCCTTGATTGTAAGCATGAGGACGAACGGTATTATAATAAAATACATCATTCTTAATATCCTCCTTTGCAGCCGACAATGACGCATCCCCCCCTTTTTTTTAACATCCATTCGTATTTGAAACTTCTAAACCAACGCTCCATCGGTGCATTATCCCAACAATTGCCACGACTCATACTCTGGATTAATCCATGACGTTTCACACATTGCGTAAAGGGATAACTCCGATAAACACTTCCTTGGTCTGAATGAAATATCATCTCCTTTGTCCTTACTGTCGTCAGCATCGCATGATTTAATGCCTCAACGACTAACTCCGCATTATGCTTTCTTTGCAATCGCCAATCTACGACTTGACGTTGGGCTAAATTCAGCACAACTGTAAGATAATGCCATTCGCCATTAACCTTCAGATAAGTGGTATCACCACACAAGATGGAGGTCTGGGAATCTGGGCTAAATTTGCGGTTTAATAGGCTATTAAATGGCATCATTTGTTCCTCTGTGAGCGGATAAGTATAACGCTTCTTGTTTGCATAACCCCTTTGAACATGATCGTATAAATGGATGGAATGTTGCACGGAATATAGCAATGTCCATTTTTGCCCCGTTCATGCAGACAATTCAATAATGAATTTTGATAATGAACAGCATAGTTTAGCAATAAAATATCTAGGGGCTGTCCTAGATAACGACTAAAAACTCTATTTAGGTTAAAATGACTAAATGAGAAAAAGTCACTTAAGTCAGCATAAACAAAATAAACTCATTGAGCTGTTTGTCGCAGGTGTTACTGCAAGAACAGCTGCTGAGCGAGTAAATGTAAACAAAACGACGGTCGCGTATTACTTTTATCGCTTACGATTATTTATCTATCAAAACAGCTCCCATTTGGAAATGTTCGATGGCGAAATTGAAGCCGATGAAAGCTATTTCGGAGGCATTCGCAAAGGCAAACGAGGGCGAGGTGCAGCAGGTAAAACGGCTGTATTTGGGCTTTTAAAGCGCCATGGTAAGGTTTACACCATCGCGGTGCCAAATATACCCAATCTGCGACATTGTTGCCAATCATTCGCGAGCAAGTAAAGCCTGATAGTATTGTTTACACTGATTTCTACCGAAGTTATGATGTACTTGACGTGAGTGAATTTAACCATTTTCGCATCAATCACAGTACACACTTTGCAGAAAAACAAAATCACATTAACGGAATTGAGAACTTTTGGAATCAAGCGAAACGCCATTTACGCAAGTTTAACGGTATTCCTAAAGCGCATTTTGAGCTTTATTTGAAGGAATGCGAATGGCGTTTTAATAACAATAACTTAAAATCTCAAATTTCTATTTTAAAACAATTAGTTAAAGGGAATTTAACCTAGTCATCTAGGACAGCCCTATATCTATTGATCCTGAACATACATTCAGATTAGTCTAATTTAGACTGTACCCCATTTCCCAATCTACATGTTTACGCTACTATATATCTCCTACTTACTAATAAAATCCAGTGTGCTTTTAAATTAGCTATAAATACGATTGCTTACAACCAAGATCGCTATATATGACTCATACTTTTAGGCGGATCACATGCCTCATATAATGTTACTAATACAGTGATGATTTCTGTTTTTTCAAGGTTAGAGCACCTTAACCAATTCCTTAATTAACGTAGGGCCCTGATAAATCAAGCCTGAATACACCTGCAATAATTGTGCACCTGCCGCCATTTTTTCTTGTGCGCTAGCAATACTGTTTATGCCACCACTGCCGATAATCGGAATATCATCTTTTAATTCTTGATATAAACGAACGATGATTTGGGTACTTTTTTGCTGTAATGGCTTTCCACTTAACCCACCAATTTCATTGGCATTTTTTGAACCTTGCACGCTGTCGCGAGCAATGGTGGTGTTCGTTGCAATAACCCCATCAATCTTGTGACGTCGTAACGCGTCTGCAATTTGTACCAATTCAGATTCGGTTAAATCTGGTGCAATTTTTACCGCAATTGGTACATATTTATTATATTGGTTTGCCAAAATATGCTGACGGGCTTTAATGCTTTGCAATAAATCGTCTAACGCTTCACCATATTGTAACTGGCGTAAATCTGGCGTGTTGGGCGAGGAAATATTCACCGTAATATAGTCGGCATAATTATAGGCTTTATTCAAACAATAAAGATAATCTTCTTTACCGCGTTCAATGGGAGTGCGTTTATTTTTGCCAATATTAATCCCGATCACGCCATCAAAGCGTGCTTTCTTGACATTTTCAATCACCTCATCAATGCCCTGATTATTAAAGCCGTTACGATTAATAATGCCCTCTTCCTCAATTAAGCGAAATTGACGAGGTTTAGGATTGCCCTCTTGCCCTAAAGGGGTAACAGTGCCGACTTCAATAAAACCAAATCCCAATGCGCCAAAGCCATCAATGGCTTCAGCATTTTTATCTGCGCCAGCGGCTAGCCCAATAGGATTTTTAAATTTAATCCCCATAACCGTTTTTTCATTACCTTGTGGGCAAACGAACAACGCTTTAACCAGCGGATATAAGGCAGGTTTACCAGCAAGTTTTAATAGCTGGATCGTTAAATTGTGGGCATTTTCAGCATCAAGGCTGAAAAGTGCTTTTCGGATTAAAGGATACATATTCACTCGTTTATCTCACTGGATAGTTAAACTGCAAAAAAGTGCGGTCATTTTAACCGCACTTTGGTTGGATTATTGTAAGGCTTTTTCGATTTTTTCAAATAAATCCTTAGAGAGGTTTTCCACTTCGCTCAAGCGTTCTAAGGCGCGTTTCATCAAGGTTTGACGCTGTGCATCATAACGTTTAAAGCGAATCAATGGCTCAATTAATCTTGAGGCAACTTGTGGATTGGTGTCGTTTAAACGAATTAAAATATCCGTTAAGAAACGATAACCTGCCCCATCTGCAGCATGGAAAGCACGTGGATTTTGTCCTGCAAAACTGCCCACTAAAGCACGCACACGATTTGGATTATTAAAGTTAAAACTTGGATGATCCATTAGTTGCACCACAATTTGTAGCACATCAGTATCAGGTCGTGTTGCTTGCAAGGCAAACCATTTATCCATCACTAAGCCATCGTGCTGCCATTTTTGTTCAAAATCAGCCAATAACTCATCACGGCAAGGTAGCTGTGCTTTCGTTGCTACTGATAACGCCGCCAAACAATCTGTCATATTATTTGCATTCACATAGTGCTTATACACCAAATTATTGCCTAAATGGGTATATGCCAAATAATTTAGGCAGAGATTACGCAAAGCACGCAAGGCAATGTCTTGCTGAACCACACGATAATCTTCCAAATGAATATGCTGATAAATGCGGAATAACTCTGACTTCAAATATTCTGCTAAGGTACGTAGCATAAACTCACGCACTACGGCAATGCCTTCAGGATCAATGGTTTTAAACAGCTCGGCAAATTCGGTTTCTTTCGGTAAGGTAAGAATTAACGTGGTTAATTCTGGATCTTTCTGATGGTTTTCTAATACTTGACCTAGTGCGGTAAGAATTTCTTCTGAAAATTCAAGTGGTTGCCCTTGCTGATATTGTGATAAGTTACGACGTAACTCGTTACTAAACAACATTTGCGCTGCATCCCAACGGATAAAATCATTTTTCGCAAACTTCAATAAGGTAATCAACTGTTTGGTGCTGTAATCATAATCTAAACGCACTGGCGCAGAAAAATCACATAATAAGGCAGGCACAGGGCGTGAATAAATATTATGAAATTCAAAGGTTTGCGTCTGTTCTGTGACATCTAACACATCACTCACGACTTCACCATAATATTGCAAAGATTGGGCAATTCCTTGCTCATCATAAAGGGCGATTTTCAATGGAATATGTAAATTCACTTTATCCATTTGATCGGCGGTTGCTGGCGTATGTTGTGATACTTGCAAACGATAGGTATGCGAACGTTCATCATAGCTATCACTAATAGTGAGTTCTGGCGTGCCTGATTGACTATACCAACGGCGGAACTGACTGAGATCGATGCCATTCGCTTTTTCCATTGCCTGCACAAAATCTTCACAAGTCGCCGCTTTGCCATCATTTTGTGAAATATATTCTCGCATTCCTGCTTGGAAACCTTGTTCCCCTAGCAAAGTATGCAACATACGAATCACTTCTGCCCCTTTTTCATAGACGGTTACCGTATAGAAATTATTCATTTCAATCACTTTTTCTGGGCGAATTGGATGCGACATAGGGCTTGCATCTTCAGCAAATTGCACGGTACGCAAGAATTTCACATTATTAATCCGATTTACCGCCCGAGAGCCGGTATCAGAGGAAAATTCTTGATCACGAAATACCGTTAAACCTTCTTTTAAGCTAAGCTGAAACCAATCACGACAAGTAACACGGTTGCCCGTCCAGTTATGGAAATATTCGTGAGCAATCACGCTTTCAATGGCTAAATAATCTTCATCGGTCGCGGTTTGTGGATTGGCCAATACAAATTTATCATTGAAAATATTCAAGCCTTTGTTTTCCATTGCCCCCATATTGAAGAAATCTACCGCAACGATCATATAAATATCTAAATCGTACTCTAGCCCGAAACGCTCTTCATCCCATTTCATTGATTTTTTCAGGCTTTGCATTGCCCAATCGGCACGGTTTAAATTGCCCCGATCCACATAAAGCTCAAGTTTCACTTCGCGTCCGCTTTGTGTGGTAAAGGTATCTTGCAAAACATCAAAATCCCCTGCCACTAAGGCAAATAAATAGCTCGGTTTAGGGAAAGGATCTTGCCATTCCACCCAATGGAAACCATTATCTAGCTCACCGCTGGCAATACGATTACCATTAGATAATAAATAAGGGTATTTTGCTTTCTCGGCAGTGATTTTGGTAGTATAACGCGCTAGCACATCAGGACGATCGAGCATATAGGTAATTTGACGAAATCCTTCAGCCTCGCATTGCGTACAAAGGGCATTTCCTGACTGATATAAGCCCTGTAAAGAAGTGTTTTCCGCTGGATTAAGATAGGTAATAATTTCTAATTCAAATTGCTCAACGTTAAGATGCGTCAGATCTAAGCTTAACCCTTCACTATCTTGCTGATATTTCTTAAAATCTTCACCATTTAAACGAATTTCTGCAAATTGAAAACTATGCCCGTCTAAACGTAATTGTGTTGCCGCCGAATTTAGTCGCTGATATTGGCTTTTCGCTGTTACCACAGTTTTTTCTGGATCTAATTGAAAATCCAAGAAAATATCCGTTACGGTAAAATCTGGCGTGCGATAATCTTTTCTGTATTTAGCTTTTGTCTGCATATATGACACCTAGTATGCTTGTTTTTAAGAAGGTTATCCAATATGAAATCTTTATTAAGATTAGGGTAGAAAAATTGTTGCTAGGATAAGATTTTTAGCCCAAAGTTGCAAGGAAAACAAGCCACGCTATGTTCACTTAATCAGGTTATCTTGCTAATTTTTGGTCAATCAAGCAAACAAGGCAATCGTTTGCTTATAAAGCGTAAGCTATGCTATCCTAGTTCAGTTAATTTTTTATGAATAGGAAAAACTATGCCAAACCAAATCGCTGAAATTGCAATTGTAATGGGATCAAAAAGTGATTGGGCGACAATGCAAGAAGCCGCTCAAATTCTCACAGAGCTTAACGTGCCTCATCATATTGAAATTGTTTCAGCTCACCGTACCCCAGATAGATTATTTCAATTTGCTGAAAACGCCGAAAAGGATGGTTACAAAGTGATTATTGCGGGGGCTGGCGGTGCGGCTCATTTGCCGGGAATGATCGCCGCCAAAACCCTTGTTCCCGTGTTGGGCGTTCCAGTAAAAAGTGCAACCTTAAATGGCGTGGATAGTCTTTACTCTATCGTGCAAATGCCAAAAGGCATTCCTGTTGGGACATTAGCCATTGGTGCGGCGGGGGCAGCGAATGCTGGGTTATTAGCGGCACAAATCTTAGCCCGTTTTAACCCTGAACTTGCCACACGCTTACAGCAATTCCGTCAAAATCAAACACAAACCGTGTTGGATAACCCCGATCCGCGCGGTTAAGATGCAAAAAAAGTGCGGTCAAAATTTTGCGCGTTTTTAATCAAAAACAAACTGAAATCCCACCGCACTTTATTACTGTCACGCCGTCTATTTTCTTTGCTCTCTTCAGCTGACTTAGCTCATTGATTAATGTATCATTAACCACTTTAAATTTATTCTTTTTGAATTGGAAAACATTGATGACAGCCTTTAACCAAGAACTCATTCAACAAATTCTTGCAGATAACGTGACACATTCACTTCACACTCTAAAAGATTTCCTACGTTGGACATACAGTACCTTTAATCGCTCTGATTTATATTATGGACACGGTTATGACAACGCCTGGGACGAAGCACAGCAACTCGTATTAACCACATTACAGCTTCCGCCTGATTTACCTACGGAGCTTTATGACAGCCGTTTAACACAAAGCGAAAAAGCAAATTTGTTAGAACTGATTTTGGCACGCATTGAGCAACGTATTCCTGTTGCCTATTTAACCAACCGCGCGTGGTTTTGCGGATTAGAATTTTATGTGGATGAACGCGTGATCGTACCTCGCTCCCCTATTAGCGCTTTAATTGAAGAACGCTTTGCAGGGTTGCTTACCAAAGCCCCACAACGAATTTTGGATATGTGTACAGGCAGTGGTTGTATTGCAATTGCCTGCGCAAACCAATTCCCAGAGGCAGAAGTTGATGCGATTGATCTTTCCACTGATGCCTTAGATGTGGCAGAAATCAATATTATGCACCACAATCTCAGTGATCGCGTCTTCCCAATTCAATCCGATCTGTTTACTCATCTTCCTCAAGATAAATACGATCTTATCGTGACCAACCCACCTTATGTGGATAAAGAAGATCTTGATGAAATGCCTGAAGAATATCGTCACGAACCAGAAATGGCACTAGGCTCTGGCGTTGATGGATTAGAGATTACGAAACAAATTTTAAAATCTGCCGCTGATTATCTGGCAGATGACGGGGTATTAGTGTGTGAGGTGGGAAATAGTATGATCCATTTAATTGAGCAATTCCCTCACGCACCATTCCAGTGGTTAGCGCTAAAAAATGGCGGATTAGGCGTTTTTGCATTAACAAAAAAACAACTGGTTGAATTAAATCGCGCTTAATTATTTCCTAAAAAAATAAATGCGGTGGAAAAAATAGCCATTTCCCACCGCACTTGTATTTTCTTGCTTCGCTAGTTAGCCTTGATCTGACAATGCTGCAAGCTGATCGGCTTGATATTCGGTAATAATTGGTTGAATCAATTCATCAATTTTGCCATTCATCACTTCATCTAAACGATAAATCGTCAGGTTAATACGGTGATCCGTAACACGACCTTGCGGGTAGTTATAGGTACGGATTTTATCGGAACGATCTCCTGAACCTAATAAATTACGCCTTGTATCCGCTTGTTCTGCAGCTAATTTTTCTTGTTCCACTTGAACAATACGAGAAGCAAGCACCGACATTGCTTTGGCTTTGTTTTTATGCTGTGAACGCTCGTCTTGGCATTCCACCACGATACCTGTTGGAATATGGGTGATTCGTACTGCTGAATCAGTCGTATTGACGTGCTGTCCTCCAGCCCCTGATGAACGATAAGTATCAATACGTAAATCCGCTGGGTTAATTTCTGGCAATTCACTTTCTGGCAATTCTGGCATTACTGCCACTGTACAAGCAGAGGTATGAATTCGACCCTGTGATTCAGTTTTCGGTACACGTTGTACACGATGCCCACCAGATTCAAATTTAAGCTGACCATACACGTTTTCGCCACTGATTTTTACGATTACTTCTTTATAACCGCCCTGTTCGCTTTCATTTGCACTGAGCATTTCCACACGCCAACGTTTACTTTCTGCATAGCGGCTATACATACGGAATAAATCACCCGCAAAGATCCCAGCTTCATCGCCCCCTGTTCCTGCGCGAATTTCTAAATAGCAGTTGTATTCATCGTTCGGATCTTTTGGTAGTAATAAAATTTGCAATTGCGCTTCTACTTGCTCGATTTCAGCTTGGCATTCTTCAATTTCTTCTTGTGCCATTTCACGCATACTTGGATCATCAAGCAATAATTCTGCTTCTTCTATATTGCTGTTTAACTGTTTCCAACGTGCAAAGCATTTCACCACATCTTCGAGTTGTGCATATTCTTTAGAATAAGCACGAAATTTTTCTTGATCACTAATTACTGAGGCATCGCCAAGCAAGGCTTCTAACTCTTCGTGGCGTTCATTTAAACTATCTAATTTACTGATAATAGAGGGTTTCATTTGTTAACCTATAAAATCCACTGACAAAAAACGGCGACTATTCTAGCACGATTTCGGTTAAAATTTATAGCAATAAACAAAGATCGGCGTATTTATATCTAAAGAAAAATTTGCCCATTTTGCACCGCACTTAATAATTTGAGCATTTAAGTATTGGCTTTGTTTAAATATAAAAAATCTGTACCTCAAGTTCTTGAGCTTAACTCAGCGTTTGAGATACAGATTAGTAAAGTCGTCTTTTTAGGGTGAGATTATTTGCCAATCACATCCAATCCGCCCATATATGGACGTAACACCTCTGGCACAGTGATGCTGCCATCAGCATTTTGGTAGTTTTCTAGCACAGCAACAAGTGTACGACCAACAGCTAAGCCTGAACCATTTAGGGTGTGAACAAGACGTGGCTTTTTCTCCCCTTTCACACGATAACGTGCTTGCATACGGCGTGCTTGGAAATCCCACATATTTGAGCAAGAAGAAATTTCGCGGTAGGTATTTTGGGCTGGTACCCAAACTTCTAAATCATAGGTTTTTGCTGAGCCAAAGCCCATATCACCAGTACATAATAAGACTTTACGATAAGGTAAATTTAACAACTGCAACACTTTTTCAGCGTGGCTGGTGAGTTCTTCTAAGGCTTCCATTGATTTTTCAGGCTCAACAATTTGCACCATTTCTACTTTGTCGAATTGATGCATACGGATCAAACCGCGTGTATCACGCCCGTAAGATCCCGCTTCAGAACGGAAGCAAGGGGTATGAGCGGTCATTTTAATGGGTAATTGAGCTTGTTCTAAAATCTCATCACGCACTAGATTGGTTACTGGTACTTCGGCAGTTGGAATTAAGGCGTAAGGTTGCTCCCCTTCTAGTGGGTTGGTGTGGAATAAATCTTCACCAAATTTTGGTAACTGCCCGGTGCCATAGAGGGTGGCGTGATTCACTAAATAAGGCACATAGGTTTCGCTATAACCGTGTTGTTCCGTGTGTAAATCTAGCATAAATTGTGCTAACGCACGGTGCATTTTGGCGATCTGTCCTTTCATCACCACAAAGCGCGCCCCGCTTAATTTTACTCCCGCTGCAAAATCTAGCCCTTGTAAATGTTCACCTAAGGTAACGTGATCTTTCACTTCAAAATCAAAGGTTCTTGGCTCACCCCAGCGAGCAATTTCCACATTATCGTTTTCATCCTGCCCAAGTGGTACTTCATCAGCTGGAATATTAGGAATGCTGAGGGCAATTTCTTGTAGATCCGCTTGCACGTCATCAAGTTGGCTTTTTGCCATACTTAATTCAACGCCCATATTGTCCACTTCCGCCAACAATGGCTCGATATCTTCACCACGAGCTTTGGCTGCTCCAATGGCTTTTGAACGGGCATTACGCTCCGCTTGTAAGGTTTCGGTTTTAACCTGTAAGGCTTTGCGTTGTTCTTCTAATTCTGTAATACGTGCAACATCTAACTCAAAACCACGTCTTAGTTTTAATTTTTCAGCCACTTCGGCAAGATTATTGCGTAATAAATTTGCATCGATCATTTTGTTACCTTTAGAAAATAAATATGCTCAAAAAACGGTTCTATTTTAGATCGGATAAGAAAAATAAACTAGGCTACTTACTCGATTTATAACGGATATTTGTACTTTGTTGATCTAATTGACGTAATCGTGCCAATTTTTCTCCAATTTGGATTTCCATTCCTCTTGCCACTGGGAAATAATACTGAGTATCTTTTAACGGTTCAGGGAAATAGTTTTCACCTGCCGCATAAGCATTTTCTTCATTATGCGCATAGCGATATTCTGCTCCATAGCCTAGCGTTTTCATCAAATGGGTGGGCGCGTTGCGTAGATGTTCTGGCACATCATAATCAGGGCTTTCTAAGGCGTGCTTTTTGGCTGCCTTGAAAGCTTGATACACGGCATTACTTTTCGGCGCTACGGCTAAATAGACAATCGCTTGAGCAATGGCTCTTTCACCTTCCGCCGCGCCAACACGCGTGAAGCAATCCCACGCAGCAATTGCCACTTGCATTGCTCGAGGATCAGCATTGCCGATATCTTCAGAGGCAATGGCAAGTAAACGTCTTGCAACATATAGCGGATCGCCACCTGCGGTTAAAATCCGTGCGAACCAATACAACGCCGCATCAGGTGCCGAACCTCGCACAGATTTATGCAATGCCGAAATCAGATCATAGAAACGATCGCCTTGTTTATCAAACCGAGCTTGACGTTCGCCCAACACTTCCGTTAATAAAGTGCGGTGTAAAAATTTGCTATTTTTTTCTTCTTCCGCCATATCCACCATTAATTCAAGGCTATTGAGTGCAAGGCGAGCATCACCATTGACATAATCTGCCAACATTGACAACAAATTTTCTTCTAAGGTTAAATGCAGATTGCCCAGCCCTTTTTCTTTATCCTCAATGGCACGCTGTAAAACCGCTACAATTTCTTGTGAGGTTAATGATTTCAGTACATACACGCGCGCCCTTGAAAGCAAGGCATTATTGAGTTCAAAAGAGGGATTTTCTGTGGTTGCACCAATAAAAATTACCGTACCATCTTCAATGTAAGGCAGAAAAGCATCTTGCTGGCTTTTATTGAAACGATGTACTTCGTCCACAAATAAAATCGTGCGTTGCCCAGCGAGGCGATTTTGTTTCGCCCGTTCAATCGCTTCACGAATTTCCTTCACCCCACCCGTTACCGCAGAAATACGCTCCACTTCCGCATTAATTCGCTGTGCGATAATTTCTGCTAAGGTGGTTTTGCCTGTGCCGGGAGGCCCCCATAAAATCATTGAGTGAATATGCCCTGCTTCAATGGCTTTACGTAATGGCTTACCCGCACCAACTAAGTGGCTTTGTCCGTAATACTCGTCTAAGTGAGTGGGACGCATTCTCGCAGCAAGAGGACGGAAATCATTTTCAGCAAAATCAAAAGCAAGATTCGACATTGGTATATTCTCAGCTAAATAATATTGGGTTTTCAACGAGTTAAAAAAGAATAAGGCTAAATCGAAATTTAGCCTTGAATAAAGTGCGGTTATTTTTTCTTACGTTGATCGTCTAATTCTGCCCCTTTCGGCACAGTAAATTTAAATAAATTATCCGCTAACGGTTGATTGGTGATATTACGCAATAAGTATAAATTGGTTTGCCCATCACGCTCTGTCGTACTGAAATTTTTCAGCACGCCATCAGTATCAATGCGAATAGTGAATTGCTTAATATTGCTTTTCGCTGATTTCGGTTTAAGAGTAAAGGTATCCGCAGATTGCGCCACCGTATATTTTTTCCATTGCGCCTGATCATTGCTAGTAAGCAACACAAATGGCGTATTATTCACTGCGTCAGACACCCAATTTGCAGTAACCTGTTGCACAAAAGGATCGTAGAACCACAGGGTTTTGCCGTCTGATACAATCTGGCTTTCTTGCGGAGATTGATTATCCATTCTAAATAAATTTGGGCGTTTAATACGAAGTTTGCCTTGCCCTTGTTGAATTTCTTTGCCTTTCACATCACTCACTTTCTGTACATAATCGGCACTTAATACATCCACTTTGTTAAGACGCATTTGTAATTCACTCACCGCATCTGCCCAAGCCAATTGGCTTAATCCTAAACACATAAGTGCGGTCATTTTTGCTGCCATTTTTTTCATAAATGTTCCTTACATTCTAAAATAATGGGAAATCATTGTGTTAATCAGACAATCAAATATCCCATTTGTTGCATTTTTTACGTCATTTTCTGAAAGATTAAACTAATAATCTGAGCGACGAGCTAAAATTTCACGTTTTCCATTTTGCAATGGTGATACGATGCCCTGTTCTTCAAGCTGATCCATAATGCGTGCGGCACGGTTAAAGCCGACACGGAAACGACGTTGAATTGATGACGCAGAGGTTGTGCCTGTTTCGATCACAAAATTCATCACTTCATCAAAAAGATCATCAAGATCGCCCTCATCACCACTGCGAGCGACTTCCCCTTCTTCCTCATCAGCACTGTCTAAAATGCCATCAATATAATCAGGTTTGCCCCTTGCTCGCCAATCATCAGCCACTCGAGCCACTTCATCATCACTCATAAAGGCACCGTGTACACGAACTAAATCCGACGACCCTTGCCCTGAATAAAGCATATCTCCTCGACCTAACAGCGTTTCTGCTCCGCCTTGATCAAGAATGGTACGAGAATCAATTTTACTTGCCACGGTAAAGGCAATACGACTTGGAATATTGGCTTTAATTAAGCCCGTAATGACATCCACTGAAGGACGTTGCGTAGCCAAAATTAAATGAATTCCAATAGCACGGGCTTTTTGTGCAAGGCGAGCAATAAGCTCCTCAATTTGTTTTCCTGCTACCATCATAAGATCGGCAAACTCATCCACAATCACCACAATATAGCTGAGTTTTTCTAAGGCTGGCGGCATTGTATCCATCGTATCACCCGGACGCCAAATTGGATTTGGAATAGGCATTCCCATTGCGTTATATTCGTCAATTTTTTCATTATAGCCTTCAATATTACGCACTCGCAAAGCGGATAATAATTGATAGCGACGTTCCATTTCGTCCACGCACCAACGCAATGCATTCGCTGCTTTTTTCATATCGGTAACGACTTCGGTAAGCAAGTGAGGAATGTCATTATAAATAGAAAGCTCCACTACTTTGGGGTCAATCATAATAAATTTTACTTCTTCAGGTTTCACTCTAAAGAGTAAACTTAAAATCATCGTATTCACCCCAACGGATTTCCCTGACCCCGTTGAACCGGCAACCAATAAATGAGGCATTTTTGCTAAATCGACAATCACTGGATTGCCACTGATGTCTTTTCCTAATGCCATTGAAAGCAAGGATTTTGATTCGCGGAAAGCCGGGCTATCTAGCACATCACGCAGTGGCACCATTTGGCGGTGTAAATTCGGGGTTTCAATGCCAATATAAGGCTTACCCGGGATCACTTCAGCAACACGAATTGAGCGAAACATTAACGCACGAGCTAAATCCGTATCAATATTGGTCACTTTTGAGGCCTTTACTCCGGGCTGCAATTCCAATTCATAGCGCGTTACCACGGGGCCTACCAACACATCTTTTACGCTTGCTTTCACATTAAAATTGCGTAATTGTTGTTCAATTCGTTGTGAGGTATCCAAAATTTCCTCACGGGTGATATTTTGCTCTTCCACTTCACGCTTATCTAATAAATCTAAACTTGGCAGTGGTGTGGTCGGTTTTTCCGCTTTTTTCACTTGTTGTTGAAAGGCAGGGTGAATTAATGAATCCCCATAAGGTTTGTAAGCGGGCTGGCTGATCTCTGATTTACTCTCCGTCGGCTGAGTATGCGTTGTTGGTAATTTTTCGGTAAGAATATGCGTTAGGGCTTCCTCTGCATTGATTTCCTTTGCGCGCTGTTCCATCTCCGCTAAACGTTGTTGTTCTTGTTCTGCAAATTGACGTGCCAATTCATTCTCTTGCTCTGCCCAATTTTCTGTTTCTGAATGGTTTTCTGAGGAATAGTCAGGAATGGATACCTTTAATTCAGGTTCTTGCGTTATTGCAGAAAATTCAGTGGAAAAATCCACCGCACTTGGTAAATCAGCCACATTTGGTAAATCTGTCTGCACCGCTGAATTCTTCTGTGCTACAACAGGTTGAACAGGTTCACCCATTGTCTGTTCTGTGCTTACGCCAATTTGTGTAGCTGGGCTTGTTACTGTGCTTGCTTGAGGAAGACGCACATTCGGCAATGGCTCTTCTTGCCCTACATCATAATTGGAAAGGGATTCCATTTGGCGCGGATCAAAAAACTCTTGGTTATTGGAAACGGCTTGGCTTTGATTATGTGCAAGTGGCACTTCTGGCTGAACAAATTCTTGTAAGCCACTAATTTGAATAAAGGTTTGGTTATCTTTATTTTGCTCTTCGCTTGCTTCGCTTTGCTCTGCATTTTCATTTTGTAATGACGAAATTGGCACTGGCTTTTGGATAATAATTTCTTCTAAAGGCTCAGATTCGCTGTTTGCTTGCGGCTCAGTTGGCATTGCCATCGCAGGGGTTTTATCTTCATTCATTGTAAGCCAATAGTAAAATCTGATGAAAAGCTGTATCAGCGCCTTACCAGAACATAAAATAAACCCGGCGATTGCAGACAATAAGGCACATAAAATCACGCCCGCTTTACCCAAAAGAGGATAAAGCGCAACCACTAAGCTTCCACCCAACACCCCACCAGCCAGATAAGCGCTGGTATTAGAGAGCAATAACGTCGCTAATGCAGTTAAGCCACTAAAGAGTAAAACGCCCCCGAAAGTGCGAAGAATGGCTTTAATCCAAGTGATCTGAGTGAATTTTTTCGTTTTGAATAAATAAATAGGCACAAAGCATAAAATAAAAGGAATTAAATTGCCGATATGTCCAAACAAGGTGAAAAATAAGCCGATGAGCCAAGCACCCAACGCCCCTGCTTTATTGAGGGTTTCAGGCTGTGAGGAAGACACCGCCCACGTGTTATCAAAAGGGCTGTAACTTGACCAAGCAATAATCAAATACAAACCAAATAAAGAAATGACACCTAAACACAATTCTGCAATATATTGTTTTGGTGTGAGTTTTGCTGTAATTCGTTTAATCATCTTATTTTAATTGTAAAAAATTGGTCTGTTTCACTTCTTCCATTACCACATAGGTACGGGTATCATTCACGCCGGGCAAACGCAATAAGGTTGTGCCAAGCAATTTGCGGTATGCTGCCATATCCGCTACACGCGTTTTGAGTAAATAGTCAAAGTCCCCCGACACCAAATGGCATTCTTGAATTTCGTCAAGCTGTTGCACTGCTTCATTAAACTCTTCAAACACATCGGGTTTTCCGCGTACGAGGGTAATTTCTACAATCACCAACAAGGGCGAATCCAATAATTCAGGGTTAAGCAACGCACGATACCCCATAATCACGCCTTGTTTTTCTAAGCGTTTTACACGCTCTAAACAAGGGGTTGGCGATAATCCGACTTTCTTAGAAAGGTCAATATTAGAAATTTTGCCATTACGTTGTAATTCGTTAAGAATTTTTATATCAATCGCATCAAGGGCTTTAGGTAATTTTTTTTCCATAAAATTTTCCACCGTAAACGACGGTAAAATACCGCTTAAAATAGAAATAACGACTAATTTTACACTATTCTATAAAATTTTATAGGGAAACTTCAGGCTTTAAAAACGAAAAATCGTTCAAAATCACACCGCACTTTCACATAATGCCCTTATAAAAATAAGGTGAATTGGGTATTCGGCTTTGTTTTAATTGGATCAATAATTCAATCACTGATTGATAACAACTCATACTTACTATGGAAAATCCATTCATTGCGCGTTGGAGTACGCAAGGCAACACCCTTTGTTTAGGGCATTGGGAAATTTTTTATCAAGACAAGCCACTTGAAATCCCAGAACAAAAACGCGAACACGATATGGGAACAAGGGGAATTTATAATTTCATCGATCCCACAGATGAACTTTACTTAGAGGGGCTTGATGAAGATGATTGGATTCTTGCTAATATTGAATGGCTAAGTGATGTGTTTATTGCTGCGGATATTCCATTAGAAGAAAATTATATGCGCTGGTTTTATCAAGCGGTAAATAAAGACGATTGGCGTTGCGGAAGTTGTGGAGGCTGTATTTAGCCTCCCTTGTTGAATTAAAGTTGCTGATATACTTTGATAGCATAAGCATCTGACATTCCCGCGATATAATCACAAATAATCCGTTTTTTCTGATTCGGCGCTGCATTTTTCCAACGCGCTACCGTATTACGGGGTAACAGGCGTTCAGGATCGCTCTCAAAAATTTGAAACATTTCTGTTAGCATCCGCTGCCCTTTATATTCAATGCGTTGCGTATTAACATCACGAATCACATATCGCCACACAAAATCAGTAAACACTTTCAACACGCTAATTACATCTTCTGGCAATTCCGCATTATAACGTAATAATGGGTCATCAAACTCAGGATGAATTTTCCACCGCACATTGGTAATAAAATAATTTACCAATGCCCCAATGGCATTTTTACGTTCATAATGGTGGGCTGAAAACAGTTTTGCACTCAGGCTTTCAATATTCGCCTTAATCCATTGAGAAGGGCTATTTTTAAGCTGCAACAATGCATCTTGCCATTGATGTAAATGAATCACCCCAACCACAATGGCATCTTCCAAATCGTGGACGCCATAAGCAATATCATCCGCCAATTCCATAATGCTACAATCTAAAGATTTATAGCAGGTTTTTAGTGTTTGCTGCGGCATTGTTCTTGGTTTGCTAAATTGCTGAAAAAGCTGGCGATCTTTTTCACTTAATGGTGCTAATAGCCAGTGAAACATTTCAACATCATCGCGAAATATCCCTTTTCCCGGCTTCCAATCCGCAATTTTGGCATATAAGGGATTTTCACTCCCTTGCGGCAAAATTTCGCCATACTGTGGTGAAGAACAATCTAAAATGGCAGGATACTTCACCACACCAAGTAAGGTTCGGCGGGTTAAATTCATTCCTGCATTTGCAGTATAAGGCTCTAACTTGGTTAATAAGCGGAAAGTTTGTGCATTGCCTTCAAAACCACCGTGATCTCGCATCATATAATTTAATGCCACTTCACCACCGTGTCCAAAAGGTGGATGCCCTATATCGTGAGCAAAGCATAGGCTTTCAATCAGATCATTAGAAGGTAATAAAGGCTTTAACTGTTTTTGTAAAAGGCTTTTGTCTATCTTTAATTGCTCGGACAAATGAGCGAATGCTTCGGTAAATTTAAGCTGTGCGACCAAGCTGCTACCAATTTGCGCCACTTCCAAAGAATGGGTTAAACGTGTGCGGTAAAAATCATTTTCACCCACCGCGTGAATTTGCGTTTTGGCTTGTAAGCAGCGAAAGGCTGCACTGTGTAAAATACGTCCACGATCTCGACGAAATGGTGGACGATGATCTTTTTCTCGCGGGTTATCTGGGATATAACGTTCGTGCCAAAGGCTATTCACTACATTTTTCATTCTACACAACCCAAAAATAAATGAATTTGAATACAAAAGGGGCAAAAATGGAACTTAGAATACCACAAAGCACTAAGGCGATTGAGCTATAATTCCCCGCTTTAGGATCGACTTCCATACAGCTCACTGTACCTAAAACGTGCGAAACAGCACCAATGGAAAGCCCAATGGATTCCGCATATTTTATTTTCATTACTTTCAAAATTAAATAACCAAACATTGAGCCTTGTAGTCCTGCAATCAATACGGCTGCCGCGGCAACGGCAGGAATACCACCAATATTTTGTGCGATTTCCATTGCAATGGGCGTGGTAACTGATTTCGGTAAAATGGTCGCGACAATTTCCGGTTCTGCCCCTAATAACAAGGCGAGTAGCGCGCCCACTAGCATAGAGAATAGCGAAGAAAGTGCGGTGATAAATAAGATCGTTTTCCAATATTCTTTAATTTGGCGAAATTGTTCATATAAGGGCAAGGCTAAGGCAACCACACTCACGCCTAATAAATGATTTAGCGGCGCATTACCTGCCATATAATCGGTATAAGGTACATCAAACATAACTACAATACTGATCAACATTGCCACGGTAAGGATAAAACTATTAAAAATAATTGATTTCAAACGCTTACTAATTTGTAATGCAACACTAAACACCACAAGGGTGAGCAAAGTATAGGCGTAAATCATCTACTCTCCTTAGCCCGTTTTTTCAAGACTTTTTTGCGTAATCCAGCAAAAGACTGTTGGGAAAAAAGATAATCCGCCAAAATGCCACTTAGCACTAATGTCAAAATTGTCGCAACCACATTAGGAATTAATAGCACCTTGGCCTGACGGAGTAAAAGATCAGAATATTGAATAATCCCGACACTTACTGGTACAAACAGCACCGCCATATAACGCATTAATAGGCTTGCACCTGCAAAAATCCAATGCACTTTAATCACTTGTAACATTAAGCAGGTGAATAATAAAAGCAATCCCCAAATACTCCCCGGTATGCCAATAGGAATAAAACGAGCGATTTGCTCACCGAGAAAAAGCATTAAAAAAAGAATAGCAAAAGAACGTAATAACTGAAAAATCTTCTGGCTCATACCGCTACAAATTTGTTAATTGATTAAAATCACAATAATTCTACTCTTATTTTATTCGTTTTGTTATGGCTTTTCGTTACAATAAGGAAAATTTCAAAAGTTTTTAAAATCAATGTGATCAGAATGTTAAAAAAGCGTTTCTTGTTCTTTATTATGATACTATTTGGGCTTCCCCAAGCCAATGCGACACGCATCATCCCTTGCCGTGTGGTTGCGATTTCTGATGGCGATACTTTCCGTTGCTTGCTTGAAAATAACAAACAAATCAAAGTCCGTTTAGACAGCATTGATGCCCCAGAAAAGAAACAACCTTTTGGTAATAAATCGCGTCAAGCGTTAGCAAACCTAATTTATAAACAATTTGTTCAGCTTCAAATTACAGGCTATGACCGCTATCAACGTACACTCGCGACGGTGTTCAACCAACAAGGTCAAAATGTAAATCTTATGATGATAAAGCAAGGAATGGCGTGGGTGTATGCTCGTTATGCAAAAGATCAACACTATTTTACCGCCCAACAGCAGGCGCGCTCACAACGCATCGGCTTATGGCAAGATCCACAACCTATTCCACCTGAACAATGGCGAAAAATACAAAGTGAACAGCGTAAACAAAAACGCCAACAAAAAGAGAAAGGATTATTCTATGGCTTTTAATCCCGCAGAATTTAGGAAAAATTTCCCTTATTTTCAACAACCTAACGCAGCCGTTTATTTCGACAGCGCAGCCACTAGCTTAAAACCGCAAGCCTTGATTGATGCGACGGTTGCTTTCTATCAATCCGCCGGCTCGGTACATCGCAGCCAATATGATGAACAACAAACCGCGCGCTATGAACAGGCTCGTTCTAGAGTGAAAAAACTGCTCAATGCGGAAAGTGAACAAAGCATTATTTGGACATCAGGCACCACGCACGCCATTAATTTGGTGGCTAACGGCTTATTACCACAGCTTACGCCACAAAATGAAATTATCATCAGCGAAGCGGAACACCACGCCAATTTTGTTAGCTGGCAACAGTTAAGCCAAAAAACAGGCGCGAAACTAATCGTCCTCCCATTGCGGACTAACGGCGTTATTGATGATCGTGCATTAAAAAGTGCGGTGCAAAAAACCTGCAAAATTGTGGCATTAAATATGATGTCGAATGTAACAGGTGTGGTACAGCCTTTAGCCGATCTCATCCCTATTATTCGCCGCCAAAGTAACGCGTTAATCTTAGCTGATACAGCACAAGCCATTCATCATCTCCCGATTGATTTACAACAGCTTGATGTGGATTTTCTCACCTTCTCAGCACATAAAATCTATGGCCCCACAGGGCTTGGCGTTTTAGCCGGAAAATTGACCGCACTTAACCGACTTCAGCCTTTGCTATTCGGTGGAAAAATGGTTCAGAACGTCAGCCCACAGCATACCGAATTTGCTGAACTACCTTATAAACTAGAGGCTGGCACGCCCAATATTGCTGGGGTAATCGGCTTTAATGCGGTGCTAGAATGGCTAGAAAAATGGGATAAAAATGCCGCACATCAGTATGTGGCTCAATTAAGTAAAAAAATCATCGCTCGCTTGCAACAATATCCCACTTGTCAGCTTTTTGCTTATCACGATCACAGCCCAATTATTAGCTTTTTATTTAAGCATATTGATCTTTCTGATCTCGCTACCCTTTTAGCCGAACAAAATATTGCCTTACGCGCAGGCGAACACTGCGCACAACCTTATTTGGCAAGGCTTGGACAACGTGGTACATTACGCCTTTCTCTTGCCCCTTATAATAATGAGCAAGATATTGAACACTTTTTTAACGCCTTGAATAAGGCTTTAGCACTGTTAGATTAATGCAATGAGAACAAAAATAAAAAACGCCCAAAACTGGGAAGATCGCTATCGTTTCATCATTCAAAGCGGAAAAATGCTCTCTCGCCCAGATGAACAAACCCTTGCTCAAATGCAACCTATTTCTGGCTGTGAAGCCAAGGTTTGGTTCAAATTTGAAGAAAAAAACGACCGCACTTTTCTATTTAATGCCTTCAGCGAAGCACGCATTATTAACGGCTTGCTTTGGCTGATTTTGCAAGAAATTAACGGCAAAACAGCAGTACAATTACAATCTTTTGATTTAACCGCTTATTTTGATGAACTTGGGATCGCACAACGATTGAGCCACTCTCGCTTAAATGGTTTAAAACAAATTGAACAAATTGTGCGAAATTTAGCAACTTGTACAAATTAAATCTGTCGAAAATAAAAAACTTGCTATAATCGCCACAAGCAATTTATCAGGAAAAAGAATGAAAAAGAAACTTGTCGCATTTTTAATTTCTACCTTATTTTCCAGCGCCCTTTGGGCAGATTGGAAAATGGTGGGCAATGCTGATTATAACTGGGGGCCGTTTCAAATTTACACCTTAAGCCTCTATTCTGAAACAGGTCATTATCAAGAAAATCAACGCCCGTTAATGCTCTCGTTCAATTTTGATAAACCCGTGGAAGGCAAAAGTTTCGCCATTAGTTTAATCAAAGAAATCAATGCCCTCAAGATAGAAGGGGATACGGATAATTGGCTCGCGGAATTGCAAAAAATCTTTCCCGATTTCTCCCCTAATGATGTATTAAGCTACATTGCCTTGCCAAACAAGGGCTATTTTATTTTAAACGACACCGTGCTAGACAAAGAATTTGGTGATGCCTTTAACCGTGCTTTTATCACCAGCGCTTTATCACCAAAAGGCAGTTACAGCAAAATTTTACCACAGCTAATCGGCAAGGAAAAAAGTACTCACAGTAAAGAAGAACCTTTACTTAATACCCCAGATGTCGAAAAAATTGATGAAGATGAATTAAAACCCCAACTTCCTCCACAATTTGAATTTCAACAACAAACACAGGAAGACAGTTAGATAACAAATAAAATCGGGCGGATTCCAACCCGCCCGATTTTTTATCCTGCTTTAAAGGCTTTAATTTGTTGTAAATGTTGCGAAATTTTTTTGAATTTATGCCCTTCGTTTTTATCCCAAACTATTTCATAAAAAGGGGAAAGGGTTTCCGCGCTACGCTGCGCATCTAGCACATCATCTTTCGTAGCAAGAAATACTAAGCATTTTCCTTTATTTTTTAAACGGAAATTTTCAACGCATTTTGTTGCAATATCTTGATATTCTTCGGGGCGATCAATTCTGCCTTGCATATTTTCATAGGGAAACAAATTTGGATTAAAGATTGCCTGCTTAATACCACATAAAAAGCCTATACGTTCCGCCCAATAGCCACCAAGACCAACACCGCAAATGAGTGGGGTTTTATCATTGCTTTCTGACACGAATTTATGCACTTCATTGAGTAAAAATTGCATATCATAACGCGGGTGTAAGGTGCTGTAATTGATAAAGCGAACATCGTCATCAATAAATTTTAACTGCATTATTTTTTCGTGATTACCCGGGCTATTAGAGTCAAAACCGTGCAAATAAATAATCATAAAAACCTCACCTAGTTAAATTGGGCGGATGCCGTTAGAAACCGCAAGAATTGCGAGAAAACGGCTTTATTAAAACAAAAAATACGCGATTTTTCTACCGCACTTGCTATTTATTCATTATTTTTTGATCTGGCTTGGCTTTTTCGCTCCAAATGCAAAATCATTTGCAATGCAATATCCAAACCGCTGGTTTTTTCGATCATTTCTAAGCCCGGGCTAGCATTAACCTCTAACACTAACAAACCTTGCTGTGAGCGAATTAAATCCACTCCAGCCACATCTAAGCCTAAAGCTTGGGTAGCTGACAGGGCAATCTGTTTTTCTTGCTCACTTAGCCACACTTGTTCACCTGTTCCTCCACGGTGGATATTCGCGCGAAACTCGCCTGCTTGCCCTTTACGCTCCATTGTCGCAATCACCTTACCCCCAACCACAAAACAACGTACATCACCACCTTGTGCCTCGCGAATAAATTGCTGCATTAAGACGGGAACGCCAGAGTGATTAAGCGTTTCTACAATACTGCTGGCACTACTTTGGCTTTCCGCTAAAATCACACCAATGCCTTGTGATCCACTTAAGGTTTTCAAAATCGTTGGTGAGCCGATAAGTTCAAGGCTTTGTTTAGCCTGCGTTTCATTACCCGCCAGCAAAGAAGGCGGAACAGCAATACCTTGCTGGACTAAAATTTGCAAGCTCCGCCACTTTTCTCTCGCGTTTAAAAAAGGCTCAACATCATTTAAACAGGCGACACCTTTTGCCTGAAAATGTTGCAACACCGCACAGCCCATCTGCGTGCTAGTCGCCCCAAATCGCGGCAACACCCCATCATAATCGGGTAATAAATAAGGTTCTGTGTCGCGATTTGGCTGATAATACAATTCAAAGTGCGGTGTATTTTCGCTAAGTTTTAGCACAAAACGGTTTGGATCAAGAATATCTATTTGATGTCCACAACTTTCAGCCGCCTCTTTCAAACGCTGACAGCTATAAAGACGAGGCTCACGGCATAACATTAATAAGTTCATTTTTCCCTACTTTTACAAGATAGACGTTATCAGAGTGCAATGTTGATATATTACACCAATTACAACAATGCCAAAAAACTCCTTTATTCTTTTTGCCATAATCAGTACAATTTACACAATTTTTTATCTTGCTAAGCATTTTGTCTCTATTGAATTTTTATCTAGCCAATATGCTTAGCCTCAACAGAAGGAAATCATTATGTTCGTTGTTATTTTTGGTCGCCCCGGTTGCCCTTATTGCGTACGTGCAAAAGAGCTTGCTGACAAATTAAAAGAAACCTTAAGCGATTTTGACTATCGTTATGTGGATATTATCGCAGAAGGTATCAGCAAAGCTGATTTATCTGCTTCCGTAGGTAAACCGGTCGAAACCGTACCACAAATTTTCATTGATGAAAAACCAATAGGAGGTTACACCGATTTTGCGGCATTAATGAAAGAACAATTCAACGTAGTAAACTAATTGCTAAAAAACAAAGTGCGGTGAAATTTCACCGCATTTTTTATCTCAGCAAAATTTCCCTTGCATATTTTCAAAAATGAATATAAATTCAAGATAAATGAATAATTATAAAAGGAAGTTATGCGTAGCACCGAACTTGTACAGTGGTTTCGACAATCCACGCCCTATGTAAATATGCACAGAGGCAAAACCTTTGTGATTATGCTTGATGGCGACACCATTGCCAGCCCAAATTTCATCAATATTATCAATGACATTAGCCTACTCCACAGCCTTGGCATTAAATTAGCTATTGTGTTTGGCGCAAGGTTGCAAATTAATTATCTCCTTGAACAACAAGGCATTACACCAACGTACCATAAAAATATTCGCATTACCGATCCCCATAGTCTTGACGTAGTGAAACAGGCAGTAGGTAAATTAAATTATGATATTGCCGCCCGTCTTTCCTTACGCTTACCTCATTCAGCGGTGATCAATGTCGTGAGTAGCAATGTTATTTTGGCACAACCGATTGGCGTAGATGAGGGGGTTGATTATCAACTCAGTGGAAAAATTCGTCGTATTGATAGTGAAAAAATTCAGCAACAACTCGATCAGGGATCCATTGTGCTACTCGGTCCCATCGCCCCTTCTGTAACAGGGGAAACCTTTAATTTACCTTTTGAAGAAATCGCAACACAAGTGGCAATCAAACTTAAAGCAGAAAAACTGATCGCGTTTTCTAATACACAAGGTATTTTAAATGATCAGCAAGAAACCATTGCCGATTTGTTACCCCAAGAGGCAGAAAAATATTTAACTCAATTGATTTCCCAAAATCAATATCACAGCTCGCAAGCCCGCTTCTTGCAGGCGGCGATTGAGGTTTGTCGTGCGGGGGTAAAACGTTCTCATTTATTAAGTTATGAAGAAGATGGTTCATTGCTACAAGAACTGTTTACTCGAGATGGTGTGGGAACGCAGCTTTCAATGGAAAATTCAGAACATATTCGCCTTGCCAACGTGGCGGATATTCCCGCATTATTGGAGCTTATCCACCCATTGGAACAGCAAGGCATCTTGGTTAAACGTTCTCGTGAGCAACTTGAAATGGAGATTGCAAATTACACCATTATTGATCGTGATGGTGTAATCATTGCTTGTGCAGCACTTAATATTTATCCACAGGAAAAAATGGCAGAAATGGCGTGCGTTGCGGTTCACCCTGATTATCGTAATTCTTCTCGCGGCGATATTTTATTAGAAGCCATTCAAAAACGAGCAAAAGAACAGCAAATTGAGAAATTATTTGTCCTCACCACGCGTACAGTACATTGGTTTCAAGAACGAGGATTTTACTTAGCTCAGGTAGAAGATCTGCCCGTAGAAAAAAGAGAAAAATACAATTATCAGCGTCGTTCCAAGATTTTGATTCAACATTTAGAGGCATAACATCACAACAAAGGGGCAACATTTGCCCCTTATTTTTGCACTTTATTTTATGCCTAAACAAAGGTATTTTAGCTCTAAAAATTCATCTATACCATAACGAGAACCTTCTCGCCCAATACCTGATTCTTTCACTCCACCAAATGGGGCAAATTCATTCGTAACCAATCCTTCATTAATGCCCACGATACCATATTCTAAGGCTTCTGAGACTCGCCAAATACGATGAATATTTTGTGTGAAAAAGTAAGCTGCTAGCCCAAATTCGGTATCATTTGCCATTGCGATGCCCTCTTCTTCCGTGTCAAACTTAAAAATTGGTGCTAAAGGAGCAAAGGTTTCTTCTTTAGCAACTAACATTGTCTGGTCAACGTCTTTTAAAACAGTGGGTTGAAAAAATGTGCCACCAAGATTGGCAGGTTTACCGCCAAGTACAAGTTTCGCCCCTTTTTGTAACGCATCATCAATGTGACGCTGTACTTTATCCACAGCACTTTGGCGGATTAATGGCCCCATTGTTACATTAGGTTCATTGGCTTTACCCAAGGTAATTTGTTGTACTTTTTCGCTGAATTTTTGCAAAAATGCCGCATAAATTCCCGATTGTACATAAATGCGATTCGTACAAATACAAGTTTGCCCTGCATTACGGAATTTAGACGCAAACACACCTTCCACGGCAGTGTCTAAATCCGCATCATCAAATACCAAAGCTGGGGCATTGCCTCCCAGTTCTAAGGATAATTTTTTCACCGTACTCGCCGATTGTGCCATTAATAGTTTGCCCACCTTGGTTGAACCGGTGAACGTTAATTTGCGAATAATTGGGCTTGCTGTAAGCACTTTTCCAACTTCTACGGCTTGGGTGGTAGGAATGACATTCAACAAACCTTTTGGCAACCCCGCTTGGCTGGCTAATTCCGCGAGGGCTAAGGCAGATAATGGGGTTTCAGGTGCAGGTTTTAGCACCACGGCACAGCCAGCCGCCAAAGCAGGTGCAGCTTTTCTGGTAATCATAGCATTAGGAAAATTCCAAGGGGTAATGGCAGCCACCACACCAATAGGCTGTTTTATTGCCATTAAACGATGATGACCTTTATCTGACGGCAACATATCCCCTTGAATTCGCTTTGCTTCTTCGGCAAACCATTGGATAAAACTTGCCCCATAAAGCACTTCACCACGACTTTCAGCAATCGGTTTTCCTTGTTCTAAACTAATGAGTTGTGCAAGCGCTTCTTGATGTTGCAACACCAAATCATACCAATGGGTTAAAATCTTCGCTCGCTCTTTCGGCAATGTCTGTTTCCACTGTTTCTGTGCTTGTTCCGCGGCTAAAATGGCACGTTCTGTTTCTACTACACCTAAATCGGCCACTTGGCAAATTTCTTGTTGTGTTGCAGGGTTTAGCACCGCAAAAGTTTGCCCATTTGCACTTTCGACATATTCACCATTAATATAGCCTTTTGTTTTGATTAATGAAAATGTTTGCATTTTGTCTCTCTCTTTTTGAAAAACGATGCTTAAAAGATACTCGCGCAATTAAAAGCTTGTCTAGTCTTTTTTTATGTTTTCCTCGCAATTAGCCATTTTGAATGCTGGCATTTTGTTAGCTAGATCGCAAAATTGAGATTTATTTTGTAAAAATATTTTTTCTTATGTAAATTTATTTGCCAATTGCTCAAAGTTCTGATATTTATACCGCTCTTTAAAAAGAGCCTAATTTTGAGATGGAAATAGGCTCTCCTCAAAAAGTCTTAACTTAACGCGAAAGTGCGGTCAAAAATATAGCTGAATTTTGCTATTCCTATGGTGATAATGAGGTCAGTTATACTAAGTTAAAATGGATGAATTACTATTAGGAGATACCAATGACTCAATCCTCTTTAAGTTTATTAGCGTTAGCCGGAGTGGAGCCTTATCAACCAAAAGAAGGTGAAGAATATATGAATGATGATCAAATTCTTCACTTTAGAAAAATCCTTGAAGCGTGGCACGCACAAATTCAAGAAGAAACCTCACGCACTGTGGCTTATATGCAAGATGAAGCATCAAACTTCCCTGATCCCGCAGATCGCGCCACGCAGGAAGAGGAATTTAGCTTAGAATTACGCAATCGCGATCGTGAACGTAAATTAATGAAAAAAATTGAACATACACTGAAAAAAATCGACAGTGGCGATTTCGGCTATTGTGATTCCTGCGGTATTGAAATTGGTATTCGCCGCTTAGAAGCTCGCCCAACCGCCGATCTTTGCATTGATTGTAAAACCTTATCTGAAATTCGTGAGAAACAGATGATCGGCTAATGCGCCGACATAAAGAGGTTTATTAAGTTACAAAGTGCGGTAATTTTTCACCGCACTTTTGATTAATGTCATTTCGCTTTTTAAGCAAGGGGTTCGCTATTTTAACCTTAATTAAAAATCTGTTTAAAAAGAAAACAGATAACGCAACACAAGAAACGAGCTCGAAAAAAATTTCCCATAAACGAGCAAATAAAAAACAGATTAAAGCCAGCCCTAGCAAAGCTAGACCTGCTGTGGCTTTAGTAGAAAATGCCACGTCACGAGAAAAAAAACCACAAGGCAAAACAGCTCATCGCTCTCAGAAACATATTATTAATGCGTCACAATATGGTATTCAACCGAGAATGATCAGTAAAAATGCACTTACGGTGGTGCAAAAATTACAACGTCACGGTTATGAAGCCTATGTGGTAGGCGGCTGTTTGCGAGATTTGTTACTGGATAAAAAACCCAAAGATTTTGATGTGGCAACCAATGCCCGTCCAGAACAAATTCAAGCCATTTTTCAACGCCAATGCCGTTTGATCGGTCGCCGTTTTCGCTTGGCACACGTGATGTTTGGACGTGATATTATCGAAGTCGCCACTTTCCGTGCTAGCCATTCTGAACATAATAACGAACGCCAATCTAAGCAAAGCGATGAAGGAATGTTACTGCGTGATAATGTGTACGGCACGCTAGAACAAGATGCGGAACGCCGTGATTTCAGCGTAAATGCCCTTTATTATAATCCGCAAGATAACACGCTGCGTGATTTCTACAACGGCATTGAAGATATTAAAGCGGGCAAATTACGTTTAATTGGTGATCCCGTCATTCGCTATCAAGAAGATCCTGTGCGTATGTTGCGTGCCATTCGCTTTATAGCAAAATTGGATATGTTTTTAGAAAAGCCGACAGAAGCGCCAATCAAACAAATGGCACACCTATTACGCAATATTCCGCCAGCTCGCTTATACGATGAGGCACAAAAACTCTTACAAACAGGTAATGGCGTAAAAACCTATCATCTACTGCGCCAATACACCTTGTTTGATCAGCTTTTCCCAACGCTAATGCCTTATTTCACTGAAAAGCAAGATAGCTTTGCAGAGCGAATGATTTTGACTGCGCTCACCTCTACCGATGAACGCATTGCCGATAAATTACGCATTAACCCCGCCTTTTTATTTGCCTGCTTTTTCTGGTATCCATTAAGAGAAAAAGTGGAAATGCTGAAAAATGAAGGTGGCTTAAATAACCACGATGCCTACGCCTTAGCCAGCAACGACATTCTTGATCAGCTTTGCACAAGCCTTGCTGCACCGCGCCGCCATACTGGGGTGATTCGTGATATTTGGTTCTTACAATTACAATTGCTCAAACGTAATGGTAACGCCCCAATACGTGTAATGGCGCACCCTAAATTCCGCGCAGCCTTTGATTTGCTCGCAATGCGCGCACAAGTGGAAGGGGGGGAATCCATTGAATTGGCAACTTGGTGGCACGAATATCAATTTAGTAATGACGCACAACGTAACGAGTTGCTGAAAGCGCATCAAAAACGTCATCCAATCGCAAAGAAAAAACGTTATCGTCCAAGAAGACGTAAAACCCAGAAAGAGCAAGTTATATAATGAAACAGGTTTATATCGCTTTAGGCAGTAATTTAGCTACCCCAGTGCAACAATTAGAAAACGCACTGCACGCGTTAGGGCAACTGCCTCACTCACAATTAATGCGCGTCAGCCATTTTTATCAAAGCAAGCCTTTAGGGCCACAAGATCAACCTGATTATGTCAATGCGGTAGCCTGCCTAGCCACTGCATTATCCCCATTAGCATTACTTGATGAGCTGCAACGTATTGAGCAAGAACAAGGGCGTGTCCGTTTACGCCGTTGGGGTGAACGCACCTTAGATTTAGATATTCTGCTTTACGGAGACGACATCATTCAATCTGAACGCTTAACGATCCCACATTATGATATGCAGAATCGCGAATTTGTTATCGTGCCATTGTATGATATTGCCCCTAATTTAATCTTGCCTGATGGTAAAAAAATCGTAGATCTCGTACAAGGTTTCAGTAATCACGAAATGAAAATACGGCAAAAAAGCACCGCACTTTAAAAAGAGCGCCTTCTCTGCATAGGATTGAATAATGGCAAAAAAACTCACGATTAAAGATATTGCTGCCTTAGCTGGCGTAGGAAAATCAACAGTTTCTCGCGTATTAAACCAAGATAGCAACGTGAGTAAGGAAACACGCGAGAAAATTCAAGCGATTATTCAAGCACATAACTTTACCCCTTCGCAATCTGCACGGGCGATGCGTGGGCAAGGCAACCCAATGATCGGCATTATTGTCACGCGTTTAACGTCTAATGCGGAAAACCAAGCCCTTTCCGCAATGCTCCCTCTACTCTACGCGGCGAACTGTGAACCCATTATTGTAGAAAGCCAAATGGAAATGCACCGTTTGCAGGAACATCTCAACTTCTTTCAACAACGCCGTGTTGATGGTGTCATTTTGTTTGCGTTTTCAGGTTTAGAAGAACAAGATCTGCAAGGTTGGGAAAAAAAATTAGTGGTTATTGCACGCCATTATGTGCAATTTTCTTGTGTGTACTATGATGAACAACGTGCCGTAACCCTGTTACTTGAAACCTTGCATCAACAAGGTCATCAAAAAATCGCTTATCTTGGTGTACAAGAAAGCGATATGACGACAGGTTACTTGCGCCATCAAGCCTATCTTCGCTTTTGTCAAGCTCATCAGCTTTCACCTTATGCCGTGCTAGGTGAGTTAAGCTATGACAGTGCTTATCAATTAGCAAGTGCGGTGGATTTTTCGCAAATTTCTGCCATTGTCTGTGCCACCGACACCTTGGCAATCGGAGTAGTCAAATGGTTGCAAGAACACCAAATTACTCACATTCGCGTAGCTGGCATCGGTAACAATCCGCTATTACGATTTCTCTTCCCTCAAACTTTGAGTGTCGATCTCGGCTTTACTACTGCCGGTAAACAAGCAGTCAAACAACTCTTTCATTTACTGAAACACAAAGAAATTAAGGCGAATTGCATTGATTGTGGGTTGGTTTAGATCTTTTTACGCTATTTGCCATATCTCATTTTTCCGTAAAATAATGTCTTTTTATTACAATGAAATACAGACGATCAAGATGAACAATAGCCAAATTGATACGAAAGAAAAGGTTAAAACAGTGCATTTTCACGCTATTTGGCGTATTCAATCTCCGTTTCATTCATTAATTCCCCTTCGTTGCATCTAAATCTGTGATTTAGATCACAGATTGGGAACGTTCCCATTGAGAGAAAAATAAAAATGCGTAAGATACGCACGAACATTTTTTAGACGAAAGGAAAAATTATGGCAAAGAAAATTCATCCTCAATATATTACCCAATTAATCCAGTTAATTGGTGGGAAAGAGAATATTGCCACAGCGAGCCATTGCATCACGCGTTTACGTTTCGTGTTAAATCAACCTGAAATTGCTGATGTGAAAGGCATTGAAGCGTTGCCTATGGTGAAAGGCTGCTTTACCAATGCTGGGCAATTTCAAGTGGTGATTGGGCCTGAAGTGGATCTTTATTACCAAGAATTGCTCAAACAAACGCAAATTTCTGAGGCAAATAAAGAGCAAGCGAAAATCGCTGCACGCCAAAATATGAAATGGTATGAACAATTTATCTCACATTTTGCGGAGATCTTTATTCCTCTTTTACCTGCCTTAATTAGCGGAGGGTTGATTTTAGGTTTCCGCAATGTAATTGGGGATATTCCAATGTTTGACGGCAAAACCTTGGTGCAAACACACCCAATGTGGGCAACTATCCATTCTTTCCTATGGTTAATTGGTGAGGCGATTTTCTTCTATTTACCAGTGGGAATTTGTTGGTCCACCGTAAAAAAAATGGGAGGCTCACCCATTTTGGGGATCGTGCTTGGGGTAACCTTGGTTTCACCACAATTAATGAATTCTTACGAACTTGGCTCAAAAATTCCTGAAATGTGGGATTTCGGTTGGTTCGCTATTGATAAAGTGGGTTACCAAGCGCAAGTTATTCCATCAATTATGGCGGGGTTAGCCTTAGGCTGGATCGAAACGCGCTTACGTCGCATTGTGCCAGCTTCATTGAATTTAGTGATTGTGCCTGTTACCTCGTTAATTATCACCGTATTCCTTGCGCATTCTATTATCGGCCCTATTGGTCGTGAAATCGGTAATGGCGTGGCTTATGTCGTCCGCGCAGGATTAACAGGCAGTTTCGCGCCAATCGGTGCAACGTTATTTGGCTTTCTTTATGCTCCATTAGTTATCACGGGGGTTCATCAAACTACCCTCGCCATTGATATGCAAATGATTCAAAATATTGGAGGCACGCCCGTATGGCCAATGATTGCCCTTTCAAATATCGCACAAGCGTCTGCGGTGTTAGCCATTGTAATTGTAAGCAAAAAAGCCAATGAACGTGAAATTTCTGTGCCAGCAACCATTTCTGCTTACCTAGGTGTTACCGAGCCTGCAATGTATGGGATCAACTTGAAATACCGTTTCCCTATGCTTTGTGCAATGATCGGCTCAGCTTGTGCAGGTCTAATTTGTGGCTTAAATGGCGTGCTGGCAAACAGTATTGGTGTGGGTGGTTTACCCGGCATTCTTTCCATTCAATTACCATTCTGGGGTGTGTTTGCCTTTGCGATGGTGGTTGCCGTGGTTGTGCCACTCATTTTAACAATGATCGTGTATAAACGTCGTGCTGCCAATGGCACACTTCCACAATAACAGCGAGGCAAAAATGATAGAAAAAAATACCGCACTTTCTCACCCTCAATGGTGGAAAAACGGCGTAATTTATCAAATTTATCCAAAAAGTTTCCAAGATACCACCGGCAATGGCATTGGTGATTTACAAGGCATTATTCAGCGCTTAGATTATTTACAAAAACTGGGCATAGATGCCATTTGGATCACGCCAATTTATGTGTCGCCTCAAGTAGATAATGGCTATGATGTGGCAGATTATTGTGCCATCGATCCCATTTACGGCACAATGCAAGATTTTGAGCAACTGGTTTTTCAAGCGCATCAACGTCATATCCGTATTATTATGGATATGGTGTTTAATCACACTTCAACGGAACATCAATGGTTCAAAGCGGCACAAGATCCACAAAGCCCTTATCACCAATTTTATATTTGGCGAGGGGATGATGCCACTACCCCACCAAATAACTGGCGTTCTAAATTTGGTGGCAACGCATGGAAATGGAATGAACGCGTGGGCAAACATTATTTACACCTTTTCGCCACAGAGCAAGCAGATCTGAATTGGGAAAATCCACAAGTGCGGTCAGAATTACAAAAAATTTGTCATTTTTGGGCAGACAAAGGCGTAGATGGGTTACGTTTAGATGTCATTAATCTGGTTTCCAAGCAACAAGATTTTCCTGATGATAATCAAGGTGATGGACGTCGTTTCTATACCGATGGCCCACGCATCCACGAATTTATGCAAGAATTAAGTCGCGAAGTGTTCCAACCTCGTAACTTAATGACAGTGGGTGAAATGTCCTCCACCCGCCTTGAGCATTGTCAGCAATATGCCAATCAGCAAGGTTCAGAATTATCAATGACCTTTAATTTCCATCATTTGAAAGTGGATTATCCAAATGGTGAAAAATGGACACTCGCCAAACCTGATTTTGTGGAATTAAAACAAATTTTTAATTATTGGCAACAAGGAATGCACGGCAAAGCGTGGAATGCACTATTTTGGTGTAACCACGATCAACCACGCATTGTTTCGCGTTTTGGTGATGAAGGCAAATGGCATCAACAATCAGCCAAAATGCTAGCAATGGTATTACACGGAATGGAAGGCACGCCTTATATTTATCAAGGTGAAGAAATTGGAATGATTAATCCAAACTTCTCGAAAATTGAGCAATATTGTGATGTAGAAAGCCTGAATATGTTCGCTGAACTGCGTGAACAAGGAATGGATGAAAACCTATTAATAAAAATTCTGGCACAAAAATCTCGCGATAATAGCCGCACACCAATGCAATGGAATAATGGCACTTACTGCGGGTTCAGCCAAGTTGAACCTTGGATTGGTGTTGGACAAACAGAGATTAACGTAGAACAGGCTTTGGCTGATGAACAATCGGTATTTTATACTTATCAACGCTTAATCGCCTTACGCAAACAATATCCAATTTTCATTGAAGGAAACTACCAAGATCTCAATCCAACTTCACCAAACCTATGGACTTATTTGCGTGAAAGTGCGGATGAAAAATTGTTAGTTTTAGCCAATTTAAGTAACGAGCCACAACACATTAAACTGCCGGAAAACTTGGCAAACCAGCAATGGATATTACTTGAAAATAGCCATATTCAGGTAACTGAACCTCAAGTAACAAGCCAGTTCACACTTGAACCGTTCCAAGGACTGTATTTCTATCAAAAATAAAAATTTGTAGAAAAACTACCGCTCTTTGCTCTGTGCTTGATACCTCAAGTGCAGAGCATTTTTAGAACATTTATTTTGTATTTAAATCCACTTTCTCGCATTGTCGTTTCTTCGTCACTTACTTCATTTTTTGCTACTTAACTGAGATATTCATTACAAATGGTATGCACAGATATTCAAACTTTCTTCGTTATCACTCAGTTATAAGTCTAATTTCCTAAAAAGTCCTCATTCATCCAATGAAGACAAACATAACGAGAAAGAGAAAGGAGAAAAGAAGTGTTGACGTTCAGCACAGATTTAAGTGCAAAGAATAAATAAAAAGGTAAAGAGAGTAGCAAACCCATTTTAAAACCGTTTTAAATCGCTTTAATTTGTTTTAAAAATTTTGGAATGATAAATTGTACCCATAAAAGAAAAAATCGCACAATGTGCGATTTAGGGGCTAAATAGCATTATTTTATCAAACGCTGAAAATAGGCTTGTACGTCCTCTAAAATATCCGCTTCATCTTGTGGGGTTAAAACCAGAAATGGACGAGCTGGGATATTGCTCCCCGGGTGATTAACGGATTTTCGCACAATGCCCCCAAAGCTCAAGGCTTTTTTGGTTACTGCCTTAATCTTATGGGGCTTGGTTTTTCCGCCAAATTGATGAATAGCGGCATAAGCAAAATTCGTGCCAACAATAGCTTCATCATTATCCCAACTGGCGCGAATACTATTACGTAACGCCCCACTATCAATCAAAGGCGAACCATTCGGGCGAGATTTTACCCCCAACCATTTGGGGCGCCCACCTGCCTGAAAGTTTTGATCTACCGCCGATTGCATTGTCCCCGCAATGACACGCATTAAAGGGGCGTTATAACGCACACCTTGGCTTAAGCGTTCCAATAGCTCAAACACTTCTTTTTCGTTGTTGATTTTTATTTCGATCATAATACCCCGTGTGTATTTCGTTTATATCGCCTTATTCTGTTTTTAACGGATAGTCTTCAATAATGCGTAAGCATCTTAAGTATTCACATAGCGCAGTAAAACTGTCAGGGGTTTGCGCTATGTTTTTCAGCAATGCGGCTTTAATCTCATCTTTTTCCTGTAGGCTCAAAGCTAAGGGTAAGTAAGCCTGCCAATTTTTGTCGTTAAGTAATGTTTCCATTGCATCTCCTATTGTCATTAAAAATAAAAAGGGGTATAGTCATCATAGCCACTAGAAAAGCGATGAATCTCCCGATCGCAGCCTGTTTGAATAGCCTCAAAGCTACTTAAATGTGCGAGAGCGTGTGTAGGTGTAGGGAGCCCTACCTAGTGGCTAATTTATAATTTTCCTCGTCTAAATGACTGCACAAAGATTTCCTTTTCTAGCACTTTAATTACGGCTATATAGCTTTTACCATCAATGGTTTTATATAATTCAAAATGCTTCTTCTGTTTTCCTTCCTTAATAAGATCTGGCTGATAGATTAATTCAGGCAATACGGCATATTCTTCCGCCTCAAAGTTTTGCCCCTCTCGACTACTAAACTGCTTAATCAAAGTATCATCAGACAGCCACACGGTTGCCGTTTGGCTAGCGAGTTTGGCTTTATCTTCTGCATTTAGCACCCCAGCAGTAAATTTATATTCACGGCATAGCTGGTTACGGATGGCAGTCAGTTGCGTGCTATTCGGTTTATCACCTAATTTTAATGCCTGTTTAGCGGTATTAAACTCTTTTTCAAATTGCTTAAAATCCCATTTAAAGCCAGTACCACTCATTTCCCGTTTAGTAAATTGGTGAGCGAGTTTTTCGGGGTACAGGTCTAAATTGGGTTTATAACTTGTGCGCCCTACATTGTAATCAAAGCCACGGTCAGTAATCACCCAACGATCTTCATTGACCTTAAACGCCGTGGTTTTCTCGGTTTCTCGTTGGTTAATTTTACGCTCATATTCCACCAATCGCCCTTCACTTTGGCTCACGGTTAAATTACGCCGCTTAATATCCCGCTCGGCAAGGGCAATCACCGTACAACGGCAATTAAAGCCATTAGGCGGGTAAAAGGTGTGCCAGAATGGAGCATCATAGGCATATACTAAACCATTCATTGCGCTATAACTTGGGCGGGTGCGATCATCATTGACGGCACTATATTGCCAATAAGGGCGGTTATCTACATTATCGCGCATTTGTTGATACCACTGAGCAAAATATTCATCCTCAAAAGAGCAATGATTTTGGCGAGTAAATAATTAACAAAAAAGCACCGCACTTAAAATAGCACTCAAATATGACTTATTTGAGTGAATTTTGGGTATTACGCGTAAAAAAGACAGCCCGCTATAAAGGAGAGCAAAAACCAGAGCAAGTAGCCGCTTATCAACATACATTGGAACAATACGATGAATATCAAGCCATTTTATTGATGAAACAGAATTGGATACCTTTTATTACCGCTCTTTTATGCCTAATAAGTGCTAAACGATACCTGCGCACATCATCTGTTGCAGCTCAAATCAAAGAGCAAAATAGCTTAATTACATTCACGATTTATTCAGCTACGATGGATAGGCGTTTATTTGAAGCAGGGTTTGAATGAGTATTGCGACTAATCCGTCAATTACATGATCGACAAATTTGCCACACCAACCTCAACACCCATACTATTTTAGTACAACATTTCGCCACGCCAGAACAAAAATATTGGCTCTTAGAAATGCACAGAAAAATCAGGTAATAGTTGGAAAGCCCAAAATCTAACTAAATTACACCGCTCTTTTAATAAAAAGGGAAATAAACTGGCAATTCAATTTACTCAGCCAGATTGGAATGAAATTTTAGTTGGATATCCTAAATAATTTAGCAGCTATATAAATCCTTTTCTCTTATTTTGAATAAAAATAGAAATTTTTATTTGACCTTGCAAAAAGTGAATTTCAAAAATTTAATAGCCTACTTAGATTTCAAGCCTCTTTTATCTTTTGAGCCATAGAGTGAAAATATCCCTCCTCCCTCCCAAAATAGAAAAACGCCACTGAGTTCCCTCAATGGCGTTCTTCTCTTATTCAAAACCTGGCGGTGCCCTACTCTCACATGGGAAGCTCCCACACTACCATCGGCGTTACAGCGTTTCACTTCTAAGTTCGGCATGGATTTAGGTGGACCCACTGCACTAACGCCGCCAAGATAATTCTTTCGCTTATCTAAAGCTTATCTCTCTTATCTACAGACTTCAAAGCCTTACGCTCTAAAATCCCTACTCTCTCAATCAAAAACAAGCCAAAACCCTTGAGTGTTGTATAGTTAAGCCTCTCGGGCAATTAGTACTGGTTAGCTCAACGGCTCACACCGCTTACACACCCAGCCTATCTACGTCGTAGTCTCCAACAACCCTTACAGCCTTATAGACTGGGAGAACTCATCTTAAGGCAAGTTTCGTGCTTAGATGCTTTCAGCACTTATCTCTTCCGCATTTAGCTACCCAGCAGTGCCTCTGGCGAGACAACTGGTACACCAGTGATGCGTCCACTCCGGTCCTCTCGTACTAGGAGCAGCCCCTCTCAATTCTCCAACGCCCACGGCAGATAGGGACCGAACTGTCTCACGACGTTCTAAACCCAGCTCGCGTACCACTTTAAATGGCGAACAGCCATACCCTTGGGACCTACTTCAGCCCCAGGATGTGATGAGCCGACATCGAGGTGCCAAACACCGCCGTCGATATGAACTCTTGGGCGGTATCAGCCTGTTATCCCCGGAGTACCTTTTATCCGTTGAGCGATGGCCCTTCCATTCAGAACCACCGGATCACTATGACCTGCTTTCGCACCTGCTCGACTTGTCTGTCTCGCAGTTAAGCTTGCTTATACCATTGCACTAACCTGACGATGTCCGACCGTCATTAGCAAACCTTCGTGCTCCTCCGTTACGCTTTGGGAGGAGACCGCCCCAGTCAAACTACCCACCAGACACTGTCCGAACACCCGTTTCAGGCGCTTCGTTAGAACATCAAACGTTAAAGGGTGGTATTTCAACAACGACTCCACGATAACTGGCGTTACCGCTTCATAGTCTCCCACCTATCCTACACATCAAAATTCAAGGTTCAGTGTCAAGCTATAGTAAAGGTTCACGGGGTCTTTCCGTCTAGCCGCGGGTACACCGCATCTTCACGGCGATTTCAATTTCACTGAGTCTCGGGTGGAGACAGCCTGGCCATCATTATGCCATTCGTGCAGGTCGGAACTTACCCGACAAGGAATTTCGCTACCTTAGGACCGTTATAGTTACGGCCGCCGTTTACTGGGGCTTCGATCAGGAGCTTCTCTTTCGATTACACCATCAATTAACCTTCCAGCACCGGGCAGGCATCACACCCTATACGTCCACTTTCGTGTTTGCAGAGTGCTGTGTTTTTAATAAACAGTTGCAGCCAGCTGGTATCTTCGACTGGTTCATGCTCCATTCGCAAAGAACTTCACACTACGCCAGCGCACCTTCTCCCGAAGTTACGGTGCTATTTTGCCTAGTTCCTTCACCCGAGTTCTCTCAAGCGCCTGAGTATTCTCTACCTGACCACCTGTGTCGGTTTTCAGTACGGTTTAGTAAAGCCTGAAGCTTAGTGGCTTTTCCTGGAAGTGTGGTATCAGTTACTTCAGCTCCTTAGAGCCTCGTCATCATCTCTCTGTGTTGACAGTAGACCGGATTTGCCTAGTCTACCCACCTACCAACTTAAACGTACATCTCCAACAGTACGCTAACCTAACCTTCTCCGTCCCCACATCGCAGCTTTACCAAGTACGGGAATATTAACCCGTTTCCCATCGACTACGCTTTTCAGCCTCGCCTTAGGGGCCGACTCACCCTGCCCCGATTAACGTTGGACAGGAACCCTTGGTCTTCCGGCGAACGGGTTTTTCACCCGTTTTATCGTTACTTATGTCAGCATTCGCACTTGTGATACGTCCAGCAAACCTCTCGATTCACCTTCTTCCGCTTACACAACGCTCCCCTACCCAACAATCTTTCGATTGATGCCGCAGCTTCGGTACTATATTTTAGCCCCGTTACATCTTCCGCGCAGGCCGACTCGACTAGTGAGCTATTACGCTTTCTTTAAATGGTGGCTGCTTCTAAGCCAACATCCTAGCTGTCTAAGCCTTCCCACTTCGTTTCCCACTTAATATAGATTTTGGGACCTTAGCTGGCGGTCTGGGTTGTTTCCCTCTCCACGACGGACGTTAGCACCCGCCGTGTGTCTCCTGTGCAGTACTCTTTGGTATTCGGAGTTTGCATCGGTTTGGTAACCCGGGATGGGCCCCTAGCCGAAACAGTGCTCTACCCCCAAAGGTATTCACACAAGGCTCTACCTAAATAGATTTCGGGGAGAACCAGCTATCTCCCGGTTTGATTGGCCTTTCACCCCCAGCCACAGGTCATCCGCTAATTTTTCAACATTAGTCGGTTCGGTCCTCCAGTTAGTGTTACCCAACCTTCAACCTGCCCATGGCTAGATCACCGGGTTTCGGGTCTATACCTTGCAACTAGCCGCCCAGTTAAGACTCGGTTTCCCTTCGGCTCCCTTATTCAGTTAACCTCGCTACAAAATATAAGTCGCTGACCCATTATACAAAAGGTACGCAGTCACCCCAAAGGGCTCCCACTGCTTGTACGTACAGGGTTTCAGGTTCTATTTCACTCCCCTCACCGGGGTTCTTTTCGCCTTTCCTTCACAGTACTGGTTCACTATCGGTCAATCAGGAGTATTTAGCCTTGGAGGATGGTCCCCCCATCTTCAAACAGGATTCCTCGTGTCCCGCCCTACTTCTCGTAAGCTTAGTACCACACGCGATTTTTCAGATACGGGGCTATCACCCTGTTTCGCTTGACTTCCCAGTCAATTCTCCTAAATCACTCGCTATCACTTACTGGCTCCTCCGCTTTCGCTCGCCGCTACTCACAGAATCTCGGTTGATTTCTTTTCCTCGGGGTACTTAGATGTTTCAGTTCTCCCGGTTCGCCTTGTTTACCTAGTTTATTCAGTAAACAATGATAGGTTCTTCACCTATCGGGTTTCCCCATTCGGACATCGTGGGTTAAACGCTTCTTATCAACTCACCCACGCTTTTCGCAGATTAGCACGTCCTTCTTCGCCTCTGATTGCCAAGGCATCCGCCCTGTACGCTTTCTCACTTAACTATACAACCTCAAGGATTTTTTTCCTTAAAGCTATCATCGTCATTCGTTGAGAATCGCTTACTTGCTTTTGTTCAAGTAAGTCTTCTTCTACTCAGACTTCTTCAATTCAGTGATAAACTTTATTATCACCGGCTTGAAAGTCTCTTCAGTTTTCAGCTTGTTTTTACATTGTTAAAGAGCAAATACAATAATACTGATTTTGTGTACTATCATTACTAAATTCTCTGACTAAAATCTATCTTAAGTACACTTACTTAAGACAATCTAAAAGAACTTACTAATGATTTACATCTCATTAAATGATTTGGTGGAGATAAGCGGGATCGAACCGCTGACCTCCTGCGTGCAAGGCAGGCGCTCTCCCAGCTGAGCTATATCCCCAATCATTTCTTCTTCATCACTTGAGTGGTGGGTCTGAGTGGACTTGAACCACCGACCTCACCCTTATCAGGGGTGCGCTCTAACCACCTGAGCTACAGACCCTCAAGGATTCGGGTATTCCTTTGCTTCTCATTGTCTAACATCAATCAACCAATCTGTGTGAACATTCGTCTTCTCTTCGGTAAGGAGGTGATCCAACCGCAGGTTCCCCTACGGTTACCTTGTTACGACTTCACCCCAGTCATGAATCATACCGTGGTAAACGCCCTCCTCTCGGTTAAGCTATCTACTTCTGGTACAACCCACTCCCATGGTGTGACGGGCGGTGTGTACAAGGCCCGGGAACGTATTCACCGCGACATTCTGATTCGCGATTACTAGCGATTCCGACTTCATGGAGTCGAGTTGCAGACTCCAATCCGGACTTAGATGCACTTTCTGAGATTCGCTCACCCTCGCAGGCTCGCTTCCCTCTGTATGCACCATTGTAGCACGTGTGTAGCCCTACTCGTAAGGGCCATGATGACTTGACGTCATCCCCACCTTCCTCCAGTTTATCACTGGCAGTCTCCTTTGAGTTCCCATCTCTACATGCTGGCAACAAAGGATAAGGGTTGCGCTCGTTGCGGGACTTAACCCAACATTTCACAACACGAGCTGACGACAGCCATGCAGCACCTGTCTCAAAGCTCCCGAAGGCACAGTCTTATCTCTAAGACCTTCTTTGGATGTCAAGAGTAGGTAAGGTTCTTCGCGTTGCATCGAATTAAACCACATGCTCCACCGCTTGTGCGGGCCCCCGTCAATTCATTTGAGTTTTAACCTTGCGGCCGTACTCCCCAGGCGGTCGATTTATCACGTTAGCTACGGGCGCCAAGCTCAAAGCCCAACCCCCAAATCGACAGCGTTTACAGCGTGGACTACCAGGGTATCTAATCCTGTTTGCTCCCCACGCTTTCGCACATGAGCGTCAGTATCTCCCCAAGGGGCTGCCTTCGCCTTCGGTATTCCTCCACATCTCTACGCATTTCACCGCTACACGTGGAATTCTACCCCTCCCTAGAGTACTCTAGTAAACCAGTCTGAAATGCAATTCCCAAGTTAAGCTCGGGGATTTCACATCTCACTTAATTTACCGCCTGCGTGCCCTTTACGCCCAGTTATTCCGATTAACGCTCGCACCCTCCGTATTACCGCGGCTGCTGGCACGGAGTTAGCCGGTGCTTCTTCTGTGACTAACGTCAAATCAACGTGCTATTAACACGTCCACCTTCCTCATCACCGAAAGAACTTTACAACCCGAAGGCCTTCTTCATTCACGCGGCATGGCTGCGTCAGGGTTCCCCCCATTGCGCAATATTCCCCACTGCTGCCTCCCGTAGGAGTCTGGGCCGTGTCTCAGTCCCAGTGTGGCTGGTCATCCTCTCAGACCAGCTAGAGATCGCAGGCTTGGTAGGCCTTTACCCCACCAACTACCTAATCCCACTTGGGCTCACCTTATGGCTAGTGGCCTTGCGGTCCCACTACTTTAATCCTCAGATATTACGCGGTGTTAGCCATCGTTTCCAATGGTTATCCCCCTCCATAAAACAGATTCCCAAGCATTACTCACCCGTCCGCCACTCGTCAGCATCGAAAGCAAGCTTTCAACCCGTTACCGTTCGACTTGCATGTGTTAAGCCTGCCGCCAGCGTTCAATCTGAGCCATGATCAAACTCTTCAGTTTAATCTCGCTCAATGAATACATAACGTTATATTCTTTTCGAATTTCAAGTTAAGCATCATTGATTTCTAAATTTTAAATCTTTTTGAAAATCAACGAATGCCCACACAGATTGTCTGATTGATTGTTAAAGAGCAAAAAAGAACGACGCGATTTGTATCATCTTCAGTTCTACAACGTCGCGTCGTTGTGTGCGGCGTATTATAGACATCTCGAAAATCTTTGCAAGTGTTTTTTTGTAAAAATAGTAAAAAAATACAAATTTTTACTAGAATGCCTTAACTAGAACAACTTAAGTAAATAAAAAACTTATCAAAAATGCGGCTTTTACCACTTATCTAACGCCTGCTGATCACTCTCTCGATGTTCAATCCAGCGTTCGCCCTTATCTGTCTGCTCTTTTTTCCAAAAAGGCGCTTTGCTTTTCAGAAAATCCATAATAAATTCATTTGCTTGGTAGGCTTCACCACGGTGAGGGGAACTGACTGCAACAAGCACGATTTCATCACCCGTATGCAATAAACCAACACGATGAATGACAGCCACGCGCAATAACTGCCAACGGGAACAGGCTTCTTCCACGATTTCACGTAACGCTTTTTCGGTCATTGCAGGATAATGCTCTAGAAACAAACTGGATACATTATCTCCTAAATTCATTTCTCGCACTTTTCCTACGAAAATCACGGCAGCCCCAACATTATTCGGCGCAGACACCCAACGATAAACTGCATTTTGATCAAAATGTGCAGTTTGTACAGCTATTTGGATTTCTGCCATCTTATCCTCCTGTAACTGGTGGGAAAAAGGCAATTTCATCACCATTTTGTACTGCACTTTCAAGATTAGACAATGTTTGGTTAATCGCAACTAAAAGTTTTTCTTTATCTAATGCTAATGCCCATTTATCCCCTTTGGCACTTAAATGTTGGCGTAATGCTTCTGCATTGGCAAATTTTCCTGTTACTTCGATCTCATCAACACCAATTAACTCTCGTGTTTGGGCGAAAAATAATACTTTAATCATTCTGTTTTTCCTGCTAAAAAATGGCCAGATTTTCCACCGCACTTTTCTAAAAGGCGAATATGTTCAATCACGATATCTTTTTGCACCGCTTTACACATATCATAAATGGTTAAGGCTGCCACGCTTGCTGCGGTAAGTGCTTCCATTTCCACGCCTGTTTTGCCCGTTAATTTGCATAGGCTTTCAATACGCACTTGGTTGCACTCAGGTAAGGCAGTTAAAGAGACTTCCACTTTTGAAAGTAATAAAGGATGACATAATGGAATTAAATCCCAAGTCCGTTTTGCCGCTTGTATCCCAGCAATACGCGCAGTGGCAAAAACATCACCTTTGTGGTGTTGGCCTGACAAAATCATTTGCAAAGTAGAGGGTGACATTGTCACTAAAGCTTCTGCTCTTGCTTCACGAACCGTTTCTTGTTTGCCCGAAACGTCCACCATATTGGCTTCGCCATTGTTATTAATATGAGTAAATGTGGTCATCGTTATTCCTTTATTAACCGCCAATGCTGGCAAGATGATTACGCACTCCGCTATCACCATTATGTAAAAAATGATGTTCCCGTTTTCCTTGTAAGGCTGAAAATATACGTGCTTCTAATTGTGGCTGTTGCTCGTCATACTGCAATAAATCACGTAATTCAATGCCTTCCTCACCAAATAAACATAAATGCAATTTACCTTTTGCGGACACTCGTAATCGGTTGCAACTTGTACAGAAATTCTTTTCATAAGGCATAATTAAACCGATTTCCCCTTGATAGTCGGGGTGTTTGAACACTTTAGCAGGGCCATCTAAATAACCACGCGGTTGTAATTGCCAACCGGACTCAAGTAATTGATCAGCTAAAATTTGCCCAGATAGATGATAGCGTTGAAAAAATTGATCCATTTCTCCCGTCTGCATTAATTCAATAAATCGCATTTGAATGGGGCGATCTTTAATCCAATTGAGAAACGCCCCAAATTCTTGGGTATTCAGATTTTTCATTAATACAGCATTTACCTTTACCTTACGGTATCCCACCTCAAAAGCACGATCAATGCCTTGCATAATTTCAGCAAATTTATCTACCCCGGTAATACGTTGAAACATTTTAGCATCAAGGCTATCGACACTCACATTTATGGACGTAATTCCTGCTTGTTTCCAAGCTGATACCTCTTTTGCCATACGATAACCATTTGTTGTGAGCGCAATTTGCTTAATATGTTCAACTTGCTGAATGTGTTCTACAATTGAGAGGAAATCTCTGCGTAAGGTCGGCTCACCGCCCGTGATACGAATTTTTTCCGTACCAAGATGAGCAAAAGCACGCACCAAGCGAACAATTTCACTTTGAGTAAGAAAGCTCGGTTTATTTGGCTCTGGCTGATAACCATTGGGTAAACAATAGTTACAACGAAAATTGCACATATCTGTAATAGATAAGCGCAGATAATAATATTGGCGAGCAAACCCATCTATAAGACGCGTTTCTCCCACCTGCTTTATGGGAATTGTTTGCATTAGACACCTTTCTAAAATGAGAGAGGATAAGCCGTTTCCAACGTATCCCTGAGTAATACAACATTGTATTACTGGCATTGCTACCTTATTTCATCGTTAAATAAAACGTAGGCAAACAAGCTCGGAGTTATGCGAAAATTTTCTTTATTCTAAAGGTTTAAGCGAATTTAAGCTATACCTAGAATGAGATCTATATCAAAAAAGGGGATATTTTTTTACTTATAAATCAATTATATAATATTTTATATAACGAAAATTTATAAAATTTACACCGCACTTTTGTTTAAATTTGTTTATACTTAACATCCGTCTCACCCTCACCTATTTAAGGAAAAATAATGAGTGATTTAACACCACATAGCCGTCATGAAAACTTAGATAAAATAAATAAAATTGTGGCTATTGGCGGAGGACACGGACTTGGACGCGTAATGTCGGCCTTGAGTTTTATGAAAGAACGCCTTACTGGTATCGTTACCACCACAGATAATGGCAGTTCGACAGGAAGAATTCGGCGGCAGCAAGGCGGGATTGCTTGGGGTGATCTGCGTAATTGTTTAAATCAAATTATCACAGAACCTAGCACTGCTTCTGCATTATTTGAATATCGCTTTTCAGGAAGTGGGGAATTAGCAGGTCATAATCTCGGCAATTTAATGCTTAAAGCGTTAGAAAATATGCATATTCGCCCAACTGAAGGGGTGAATTTAATCCGCGATCTCTTACATGTAAAATCATTCATTATCCCTATGTCTGAAACCCCTGTACACCTCGCTGCGTCACTTCCCTCTGGCTCAAGCGTGGTTGGTGAAGTCGAAATTGATGATTTAACTGAAATCCCCAATTCTATTTTTCTTGTTCCCCTTGTCAGTGCAACGCCCGAAGCGATACAAGCCATTCAACAGGCTGAAATTATTTTATTTGGACCGGGGAGTTTTCTCACTAGCATAATGCCACCGATTTTATTACCTGAAATCATCGATGCATTGAGAGACAGTCAAGCTAAGAAAATTTTCATTGATAATCTTGGAGTTGAGCATAGTCCTTCTGCGGCATTGTCGTTACAAGATCGGATAAATTGGATTAACGAAACGGTAGGAAAAAATATTATTGATGGTGCAATTGTTCAAAATGGCTTAGAACCAGCACAGAAAAATGAAGGTTTAACCCTTATTGCAAGACGATTACGTGCAGACGATGTCACCTACCGCCACGATCGCACATTATTATGCAAAGCGATTGATGATTTGATTGAAGAATTAATAAGATAAGTCATTGTACTTAAAAATAGGACGAAATCCTTTCGCCCTATTTTTTCCCTAAAATTATTTATTAATTAAACTCAAAAACTCTTTCCTTGTTTCTCGATCATCAAGGAATACGCCACCAAATGCAGAGGTAACAGTATAACTATTGGTATCTTTAATACCTCGACATTTCACGCAAAAGTGGGTTGCTTTAACATACACTGCCACATCTTCTGTTTCTAAAATGGTTTGGAAAGCCAGTAAGATTTGTTCAGTTAAACGTTCTTGTACTTGTGGGCGTTGGGCAAAAAATGCCACAACACGATTAATTTTTGATAACCCAATTACCCATTTTTTCGGATAGTACGCAACGGACACCATTCCATCAATGGTGACAAAATGATGTTCACAAGTGCTAGTTAGCGTAACGTCATTCACCAACACCATTTCGCTCACTTTCATTCGATTTTCAATATTAGTGATTTTTGGGAAATTGGCGTAATCCAAGCCACTAAAAATTTCATCAATGAACATTTTGGCTAAACGAACGGGGGTTTCCTCAAGGCTATCATCACGCAAATCCAGACCGATCAATTTCATTACCTCACGCATATGTTGCTCAATGCCTTCTCGACGTTGAGATTTTGTAAGTTGTGTGGTAATCATCGGGGTTTCTATCCCTTTGCTCACTAATGCCTGACGAACTTTTTCTGCCTCAGGTGAAATTTTATTCATTGACTACTCTCCAAATTTTAAATTAGGCTATTCTATCAAAGTCTAAAACAATAATAAAATGAGAATAATAGTTAATTTATATGAAAAAAATGAGTAGAATGAGAAAATATTTAAGCAGACAAAAGGACAATTTATGCTTAGCCTTGAACAAGCGCTAACACAGATGTTAGATCAACTTCCTTTACCACAACAATGTGAAACGCTCCCCTTATCGCAAGCGAGCCAACGTATTTGTGCGGACGATATTATCTCTCCAATTAACGTGCCTTCTTTTGATAACTCTGCAATGGACGGTTATGCGGTGCGTCTTGCGGATCTTGCACAATCACATACGTTAAACGTTGCGGGCAAAGCCTTTGCGGGTAACCCTTTTAATGGTGAGTGGTTGCCACAAAGTGCAATACGAATTATGACAGGCGCAATGATCCCAGCGGGTACCGATGCCGTGGTCATGCAAGAAAATGTGCAACTTAATGAAGACGGCACGGTAACCTTCAATGAAATCCCCAAATTAGGGCAAAATATTCGCCGTGCTGGTGAAGATGTGAAAAAAGGCGATGTGGTACTAAAAACAGGCGAAAAACTCACCGCACTTTCCTTACCCTTACTTGCATCTTTAGGTATTGCTGAAGTGACTGTATTTGCGCGTTTAAAAGTCGCTATTCTTTCTACGGGTGATGAATTAGTGCCAGTAGGCGAACCATTAGATGAAGGTAAAATTTACGATACTAATCGCTTTACGGTGAAATTATTGCTCGAAAAATTGCCTTGTGAAATTTTAGATTTCGGCATTTTGCCTGATGATGAAGCGTTATTTGAAAAAGCCTTTTTACAAGCACAAGAGCAAGCAGATTTAGTCATTACCAGCGGTGGGGTTTCTGTCGGTGAAGCAGATTTCACAAAAAATATTTTAGAAAAACTTGGCAAGGTTAATTTCTGGAAAATCGCAATGAAACCCGGCAAACCTTTTGCATTCGGTAAACTCGAAAAAGCGTGGTTTTGTGGCTTACCGGGAAATCCCGTTTCGGCATTCGTTACGTTTTATCAGTTAGTACAGCCTGCTATCGCAAAACTCAGTGGATATAGCCAATGGCAAGCGCCACAACAACTCAAGGCGATAGCCAGTGAAAATCTGAAAAAGGGCATCGGTCGCAAAGATTTTCAACGCGGTTTTTATTGGCTCAATGAACAAGGACAACTTGAAGTCAAAGCCGTTGGTTTTCAAGGTTCTCATCTCTTTAGTGCGTTTATTGAAAGCAACTGTTTTATTGTATTAGAAGCAGAACGAGGCAATGTTCAAGCCGGTGAAATGGTTACCATTGAACCCTTTAATGAATTGTTGGGCTAATTATGATCGAACTCACTGCGGAAGAAGAACTGCGTTACAATCGCCAAATTGTACTGAAATCCATTGATTTTGATGGCCAAGAAACATTGAAAGATAGCACAATGCTTGTTATGGGCTTGGGAGGCTTGGGCTGTGCTGCAAGCCAATATTTAACTGTAGCGGGCGTTGGCAAATTAATTTTAGTGGATTTTGATCGCGTCTCTTTGTCTAACTTACAACGCCAAGTGCTACACGATGATAGCCGTCTTGCAATGCCCAAAGTGGAATCCGCTAAGCTCAGTTTACAACGCTTAAATCCACACGTGCATCTTGACGCAATCAATCAACAATTAACGGATGACGCGCTCCTTGCGTTATTACAAAATGTCGATGTGGTGCTAGATTGTACCGATAACGTAGAAACACGGAATCAGCTAGATCGTTGTTGTGAGCAAAGCAAAACGCCACTTATTTCGGGGGCAGCAATCCGTATGGAAGGACAAATTTCCGTTTTCACCTATGAAGAAAACACGCCGACTTATCGCCAACTCAGCCAACTTTTTGGCAATGCGCCGCTAAGTTGTGTGGAAACCGGCGTGCTTGCTCCGATGGTGGGGATTATTGGCTCAATGCAAGCTCTTGAAGCAATCAAAGTGCGGTTGAAAATTGGCGAGAATTTATGTGGACGATTATTGCTGATTGATGGCTTTACGATGAAAGTGAGGGAAATTAAGCTTCCCGTTTCGCATAAATAAGTGAAATATCGCGGCATTCATTGCCGTGTATTTTTTCTCTCTTTTTTCTCCCCGTTTTCTCTCTACTTTTCTTTCTCCACTTAACTTATTTGCTTGCCATTTTTTACCTATTCCTCAAGATGAACGTGCTAAAATTAATACACGTGTGAAAAGCTGTTTAAACAAACGAGGAATGGATTCCACACCACGTTGCTTAATCTCATCAGATAACGCCACGGCAAGATCGGGCTTTGATGTGCGTTGTATGGCACGTTGAATGATACGATGAACCAAATATTTCTGTGAACTTTCCTGCCAATGCGCTAATCGAATAAACACTCGCTCAAACCCGGCATAATAGAAAAAATGTTCAATATCTTTTTTCGGTAAATAGGTGAGTCGCATTGCGGGTGATTCATTCTCATTCAAGAGACTTTTCGTAGTTGCTGAATATTTTTTACCTGCCTCATCGCCATCGGTTAGCACATACCATTCAATTCCCATCGCTTTGGCATAATGAATTAAAGCACGCAATCCACACTGCGCAAATTCTACGATCCTGATGCCTTCCATCGCAAGATCAATACCAAGTAGATCAGCCAATTCTGTTAAAATCCAAACTTCCGTTTCTCCCTCCACCAACAGCCACATTCGCGAAAATAATGCAAGACTACGGTTATGACGAATATGGAAGCTTAAACGGCGTAATTCCTCTTTATTTAATTGATGTGAAAGCTGAAAAGCTTGTGTGCGTTCACTGCCCCTCACTAAACGGCAAATCGCCTGCAAAGGGATTTGTGAGAGCAATTCCACAGAATTTGTAGTGGTAATACGTTGAATGGGTAAATAACTGACTAATTCCCATATAATCGCCACCATTCTAGGATGCAAACGGGCGTCTGGATCTTCAAATAAAATAATCGGCCGTAAGCGATGAAGATCACGTAATTCATTGGCAGAAACAAATAATTGGCTTAATTGTTGAAATAAAATATGGCGTAATGAATGATGCTGTTTTTCGCGCAATTTCAGGCAAAGCGATTTCACATCATTCCAAAGTGCGGTGGTATCTTGCATTAATTCTGCTGACATAATGCGATTGAGAAAATAATGTTGCAGTAAGCACAACGTGGATTGAATTTCGCGATTAAGCTTAGGGTCACCCAACCAAGGTGATGCCGAGAGAGGTTGAGCATCAGAGGGGGAATTACGTCTTGCATCACGAAAACGATAAACAGGATGTTGTGCAATTAATGCCATTGCCATTTGTTCTGGGTCTTCTACGCTAAGTATTTTCCCTTCCCCATCTAAAAAATGGTAGGTGGTGATAATCTCGGAGCCTCGCATTTCCCCCATAATCTGAAAATAAATTTTAGCATAAGGTTCATCATCAAAAACGGCAAGTTGAGGATAAGGAAAATGCGCTAAGGATTTTGCTTCACGGTGAAGGCTAAAGGTAAATAATAGGGTAATTTCTTTCACCGTAGAGGCATTTTTTTCGTCTTGATAAAAATCCGTTGATTGGAATTGATAAAGGCGTTGCTCGTTATTAAAAATGACACTTAACGCTGCCAATAAACTGGATTTCCCCCAAGCATTTTCACCAATCAACACCATATTCGGTTGTAAAGTAAGCGAAAGGCGGTTTATGCCACGAAATCCCACCAAATCTAATTGACGCAAATACATTATCGCTCCTTTGTATTTTTATCTCACTTGCGTAAAATAGCATAATAATTTCATCATTTTAAGGAAAAAACTGTGTTTGAAGGATTACTTATCGTCCTCGCACCCATGTGTTTAGGCTATTTTTTTAAGACAAAAAACACCGCACTTTTACAGCGTATAAACCAAATAGTAATGCTTCTGCTTTATGTCATTTTGTTCATTATGGGCGTATCTTTAGGGCATTTAGACGATCTTGCCAACACGTTACCGTTAATTGGCATTTCTGCCTTTAGCTTTGCTTTAATCATTCAAAGTTGCAATATTATTGGCTTAATGCTCTATGACAAACTTTACCCATTGCCACTTAAACGTTTGGGCAAAGATTTACCTTCCCGTGGGCGATTATTATTGGATAGTGCCAAACTTTGCTCAATGGTATTGATTGGTTTTATGGTGGGGATTTTGACCAAAGAATGGCTCGCCTTTCCTTTTAGTACAAGTACTTATGCTTTGGTTCTGTTGATCTTTTTTGTCGGCATTCAACTGCGTAATAATGGTATTGCGTTACGTGAGGTGATCTTCAATAAGCGTGGCATTTATACGGGGATTGTTTTTATTATTACTTCCTTGCTAGGCGGTATCATTTCCGCTTATGTCCTTGATTTACCAATGACGCAAGGTTTAGCCATTGCATCTGGGTTTGGCTGGTATTCCCTTTCTAGCGTTGTGATCAATGATGCTTGGGGGCCGGTATTTGGCAGTATCGCATTTTTTAATGATCTCTCACGGGAAATTCTGAGTTTATTTATTATTCCCTTCTTTATGTTTAAGTATCGCTCTACCGCAGTCGGAATGGCTGGTGCAACCGCATTAGATTGCACCTTGCCCATTATTCAACGTTCTGGCGGCATTGAAGTTGTCCCACTGGCGATTAGCTTCGGCTTTGTAACGAATATAGTACCGCCAATTTTGTTAGTATTTTTTTCCAGCATTCCACTTGCTTAATTATTCACTTTCAGCCTGTATCTTCTATATAGGCTGAAAAATCCATTCAATTTCTACCGCACTTTTCTTTTTAATATTTAGCAATAAGAATGATTCTCTCAAATAGAATAATTATTATTAAAATTTCCTTTTAAAATTAATAACTTATAAATATTTTTAGTTGCAAAAAAGAAAAAACTGGTTAAACTATGCCCAGTCTAGTTAATCATTAAGGAAAGGAGTGGCTATGTTACAAGACGCGATTATTAAGAAATTAAACGAACAAATTAATTTGGAATTTTATTCTTCCAATGTGTATTTACAAATGAGCGCTTGGTGCTCAGCAAATGGCTATGAAGGCGCAGCAGCCTTTTTGCTACGCCACGCAGATGAAGAAATGATGCATATGCAAAAATTATTCACCTATGTAAATGAAACAACCGGTATGCCATTATTAGGCAAAATTGAAGCACCAAAAAATGATTACAAATCGTTAAAAGAAGTCTTTGAGATCACGCTTGAACACGAAAAATTTGTTACCGCAAAAATCAATGAACTGGTGGAAGTTACCTTTGAGCATAAAGACTACTCTACTTTCAATTTCTTGCAATGGTACGTGGCAGAACAACACGAAGAAGAAAAATTATTCAGTAGCATTATTGATAAATTTAATTTGGTTGGTGAAGACGGACGCTCGCTTTACTACATCGACCGCGATTTAGCTACATTAGAATAATCAGAATAAAAGGAGAAAAAAATGTTATCAAACAACGTGATTAAATTATTAAACGATCAAATGAATTTGGAATTTTATTCCTCAAACTTATATTTACAAATGAGCGCTTGGTGCGAACAACAAGGTTTTGACGGTGCAGCACAATTTTTGTCTGCTCACGCAGCGGAAGAAATGCAACATATGCGTAAGTTATTCACTTATTTAACTGAAACAGGGGCATTGCCAATCATCAGTGAAATTGATGCACCACCGCACGAATTTAGTTCATTAAAACAAGTGATTGAAACCACTTACCAACATGAAAAATTAATTACCAGTAAAATCAATGAATTAGTTGGAAAAACCTTTGAAGAAAAAGACTTCTCTGCATTCAATTTCTTACAATGGTATGTGGCAGAACAACACGAAGAAGAAAAATTATTCAGTGGTATTTTAGATAAACTGAATCTTCTCGGCGATGACGGCAAAGGCCTGTTCCTTGTGGATAAAGACCTTGCCAAACTTGCAGTTAATCACGCTTAGTTATCAGTATAAAGCCAGTTATTCGCTGGCTTTTTCTTTGTCCAAAATTTGCTGATTTTCCACCGCACTTTGGATTTGTTGATAATGACAAGTGCGGTAGAAAAAGGCGGAAAGAAGTATGCAAAGCATTAAAATAATTTGAATTAAACGTTTTTTTGTTAGCTTTTCAGTGGCCATTAGGATTTCCTTAACAATTATTTAACTATTTAAAACTTCTTAATTTTACCATTTAGTGGTATTATTTCTTGCGTTAGATCAATTTTATATGATTTTTTCTGCTTTACCGAGTTATTTGAGGATTAAATGAAAATTTTAGCTAATGACAGTAAAATTGGGCGTCGTGTTCAATCCGGCGGCTGTGCCATTCACTGCCAAGATTGTAGTATCAGCCAACTCTGTATTCCTTTCACATTAAATGAACACGAACTAGACCAGCTTGATAACATTATCGAACGCAAAAAACCGATCCAAAAATCTCAAGTCTTATTTAAAGCAGGCGACTCCCTTCATTCTCTCTATGCAATTCGTTCTGGCACGATTAAATCTTATACGATTAGTGAAACAGGTGAGGAACAAATTACCTCTTTCCATTTGCCCGGTGATCTCGTCGGCTTTGACGCAATTATGAATATGCAACATCCAAGTTTTGCACAGGCTTTAGAAACCGCAATGGTCTGCGAGATCCCTTTTGATATTTTAGATGACTTATCAGGCAAAATGCCCAAATTACGCCAACAAATTATGCGTTTAATGAGTAATGAAATTAAAAGTGATCAAGAAATGATTCTCTTACTGTCTAAAATGAATGCCGAAGAACGCTTGGCGGCGTTTATTCATAACCTTTCTCGTCGTTACTCGGCTCGTGGTTTCTCTGCACGAGAGTTCCGTTTAACGATGACGCGTGGCGATATTGGCAATTATTTAGGTTTAACCGTTGAAACCATTAGCCGTTTGCTAGGACGTTTCCAAAAGTCAGGAATGCTCTCGGTTCAAGGAAAATATATAACCATAAATAATATGGCAGAGTTATCCCAATTAGCAGGAGTAACCAAAACGCGTATTCAAATGGTCAGCTAATTGGCTTTCACGCAACTAGTGCAACAATATGTTGCACTAGATCACGTTTTTTTCCACACTAACTTGTTATTCTTGCCAATCTTTTCTATGCTATAAGCCAATTAGCCAACATTTGGAGGTTGTTATGAAATTTAAAAATATCTTGGTTGTGTTAAATCCTGAAAATGAAAAGCAATATGCCCTTGCTCGTGCGGTGCGTTTAGTCAAAGAACAAAAAAGTGAAAATAAAGTAAACATTACCACGTTTATGACGGTTTATGATTTATCTTACGAAATGTCCGCGCTGCTTTCTTCAGAAGAACGTGAAAATATGCACCAAGGTGTTATTGAACAACGCCAAAAAGTCATTAAGCCTTATTTAGAAAAATACGCCGATCCAAATATTGAATTTTATTCAAAGGTTGTTTGGCATAGTAATGAAGCGGAAGCCATCGCGGAAGAAGTGGAAAAAAATCACTACGATCTTGTCGTGAAATATACACAGGAAGAAGAAAGCATTACATCACTTATTTTTACCCCGATGGATTGGCAATTATTACGTAAATGCCCCGCTCCAATAATGATCGTAAAGGACGGAGATTGGAAACATCAACGCCGTATTTTAGTTGCGGTCAATGTGTCTGATGACGAAGAGCATCATAGCTTACTGAATAATGAATTAGTGACACTAGGTATTGATTTAGCCGATAGCTTAGAACGCGGAAATGTACACCTTGTTACCGCTTATCCACCAACACCAATCAATATGGCAATCGACTTACCTGAATTTAGCGCGGCTGATTACAGTAATAGTATTCGCGGACAATACTTGCTCAATATGAAAGCCCTACGCCAACATTTCAATATTGATGAAGATCACACCCACGTTAGAGAAGGTTTCCCAGAAGATATTATCCCTGAAGTGGCGAAAGAATTAGGGGCGGAAATGGTGGTGCTAGGCACAATCGGTAGAACCGGTCTTTCTGCAGCTTTTCTTGGAAACACCGCAGAACACGTTATCAGCAAATTAAATTGTAATTTATTGGCAATTAAACCGAATGACAAATAGCCCCAAATGAGCATATAAAAAAGCTGACCTCAATATTGAGCTCAGCTTTTTTCATTTCAACAGCTAAAACAGTAGATTATTTTGCATAAAGCGGTGCTGGACCAATAGGCCCACCCTGCGTTGAATTTTCTTGCTGTTTTACTAATTTTCCTGACGAAGAAATTTCTACACGACGATTTTCTCGTAAGCAGTCTTTTAATGCTTGACCCGTTACGTTATCACAAGATTTAACTTGATATTCCTTACCATAACCGATAGCTTCAATATTAGCCTGAACGCCTTGTTCAATTAAACGTGCCTTAACACGCTCTGCACGACGTTTAGAAAGCTGCAAATTATATTCTGCCGAGCCTAAACGATCGGTATGTCCTGAAACTTTGACTTCTTTTGCTCCAGCGGATTTAAGCTGTGCAGCCACATTATCAATCACTTCTAATCCTTTTGATGAAAGCTGATCTTTATCAAAATTAAATAGGACATCACCTTTTAAACTGAAAGATAAACTGCCATTACAACCATTCGGATACCAGAAGAAACTTTGTGCATTCATATCTTTGTCAAATAAAATTTTGTATTGACAGATTTTATGCTCGCCATTTTCACGGTAATTAAACACATAATCCCACTCACGAACACCAAATAACCCTTCTGCAAAATGTGGACGATCGATTAAATTATAAATTTGATCTTTATTCATACCACGCTCAATCATTCTCACATTATCCCAATTTGGCCAAGAACCATACTGGCTACCATTATGATTAAATGTAGAATCCTCAATTTTTGGCCACACAAGGTTATCTGATGTACCGTCATCATTAACTTTACTTAAGTTTCCACAAGCCGCTAAGGTTGTCGCAGCAATTGCAGAAAACAAAATATGTGATAGTTTCATTTTATGTACCTTAATATCTGATTTTATTGATTAATTTCTATAAAACTAAACGCTTAGAATATATCTGAAAGATTTCCTATATCTAACATCCAATATACTAATGGCAATCTGCCGTAAAGTAAATTAATAAAGTCTATAAACGGCAGTGATGTTCTAAAATTTTTGTCATCTTTTGTAAAGAACATTCAAGTTCTTAAAATAATGTTCGCTCATTACGTTTTAACCACCCCAATAGCACATTATCTGCACTTTCTTCCGCTTGTTTCCCTAATTTCTGTACAAGGGATTTTTTCATTGCGTATTTCACCGAAACGACAAATTTATCTTTAATCGCTCGTAGGATCACATCATCGCTGGTGGCAATTTCATCAACTAAGTTTAATCCTAACGCGTGCTGCCCAAACCAATGCTCTCCAGTGGCTACCTGCTCAATATCAACCTGTGGACGATGCTGTGCAACAAATTGTTTAAATAATTGATGGGTTTCTTCTAATTCTTGCTGGAATTTTTCTTTCCCTTTTTCCGTATTTTCACCAAGTAAAGTGACTGTACGTTTATATTCTCCCGCGGTCATCACGTCCACATCCACATCGTGTTTTTTCAGTAAACGATGAATATTCGGCACTTGTGCCACCACCCCTACTGAACCAATAATAGCGAAAGGTGCGGCAATAATGTTATCCGCCACGCACGCCATCATATAGCCTCCACTGGCTGCTACTTTATCCACTGCCACGGTTAATTTAATCTGATGCTGTTTTAAGCGTGCTAACTGGGAAGCCGCAAGCCCATAACCGTGAACCACACCACCGGGGCTTTCTAAACGCAGCAGCACTTCATCTTCTGGTTTGGCTACGGCGATAATAGCACTCACTTCCTCGCGAAGTGCGGTGGTTTCTGAAGCAGAAATATCCCCTTTAAAGTTCAACACAAATAAATGGGGCTTGCGTTCATTTTCTGGACTTTCACCTTTTTTACGTTTTTCTTTTTCTGCTTTTGCTTTTTGTTTATCCTCTTTTTTGCGTGCTTTTTCTACTTGTTTTAACGCTTCTTCAGAAAGATGAAACTCCGCCAAACGCTTGGCATTTTCTTCATATTCTTGCGATAAATCGGTGATGACCAACTCCCCTGCTTGATGAGATTTTTTCTGTTTAAACGCCATAATCATCGCGACAATGCCAGTAATAACCAATAACACTGTAAGAATTTCTAAAATAAATAAGCCATAGCCCATTGCTAATTCTGACCACATAATCTGTCCTTGTTGTTAAATAAAAATCAAAATGCGATCATAAAGCATTTCTGACAAAGTGCAATTTCTCGCTGATTATTTACGATTAAGAAAAAATCTTTTTCCTTTTATTCCATTGTTCTAGAAAAAATTCCCTCTATAATGACCGCACTTTATAATAAGCACAATTTAAGGATTTCTTATGTCGAAAGTTCTTGTTTTAAAATCAAGTATTCTTGGCGATTACTCACAAACAAATCAGCTTGCTGACTACCTTGTATCAAAATTACCTACTGGCACCGAAGTGGTTGAGCGTGATTTAGGCGCGAACCCATTGCCACATTTTGATGGTATTGCTGCCAATGCCTTGCGTGGCGAACCAAAAACCGAACAAGATAAAGCATTACTGGCACTTTCAGATGAATTGGTCGCAGAATTAAAAAATGCTGATACCCTTATTATCAATGCACCAATGTACAACTTTAATATTCCAACCCAATTAAAAAGCTACATTGATTTCATTGCTCGCCCACGTGTCACTTTCCAATATACCGAAAATGGCCCTGAAGGCTTAGTAAAAGGGAAAAAAGCCATTGTATTAGCCTCTTTCGGCGGCGTACACCAAGGGCAAGTCACGGATGTTATCACCCCCTATTTGAAAACATTCCTTGGTTTTATCGGCATTAATGATGTGGAATTTGTTTATGTAGAAGGCGTAGGATCGGGGGCAGAAGTCGCCGCTAAATCGCAAGAACAAGCAAAAGCAAAAGTGGATACATTAATTTAATGTCTTTTAAAGAAAAAAGAGCAGGCTTTCCTAGCTCTTTTTCTTTTAGCACCAATCCAATCAAGGCTAATATTGATTGAATACATTAATAACAAGCGATAACTGCATTATGCATTCTCGGATTACCTCTCTCATCTAATAGCTCGTATTATTAATCAGCTGTGATACAGAAATCACCAAAAATTTACACCGCACTTTATCTTTTATAAAAAGATAAAAAAATAGTATAAATGAGGGCTAAGTTAAAAATATCTACTCATTTACCTCTTTTTTTGTAATTTCTCAAAAATCATACAATTTTTACGAACAATTTTTTATTTTCTTTGTCTTAAGCAACACAATAAACATACTTTCAGCAATGAAAGAAAATAGCGTGAACTCCTTTAAAAATGGAGATCTGTTCTTATTTTAAAATGACACTTAGTAACGAAATGGAGAAATAAAGTGAAAAGAAAACATTTTTTATTAACCAGTATCGCTCTTGGCTTAACCGTGCTTGGTACCTCTGTAAACTCAATGGCAACATTGCCCCCTCCAAGCACGCTTTCTAGCACCCCTACTTTAGCCCCAATGCTAGAGCAAGTGCTACCTAGCGTCGTTTCCATTGCAGTGGAAGGAAAACAAAAAACCCGTTTCCAAAATGACGATATTCCTGAAGAGTTCAAGTTTTTCTTCGGGCCAGAAATTTTTAATAATAACTCACCGCGCAGTTTCAAAGGTCTTGGTTCTGGTGTGATTATCAATGCCGAAAAAGGTTATGTACTCACGAACAATCACGTGATTGATCAAGCAGATAAAATCACGGTGAAATTACAAGACGGACGTGAATTTAACGCAAAATTAGTGGGGGCTGATGAGCTTTCAGATATTGCTTTAATTCAACTAGAAGATCCGAAAAACCTTACTGAGATCAAAATGGCTGACTCTGATAAACTACGTGTTGGCGATTACACTGTGGCTGTTGGAAATCCCTTTGGTCTAGGACAGACGGTGACTTCAGGCATTGTCTCTGCTCTTGGGCGTTCAACAGGTTCAGAAAAAGGTAGCTATGAAAATTACATTCAAACTGATGCTGCAGTAAACCAAGGCAATTCAGGAGGGCCATTACTCAATCTTAATGGTGAATTAATTGGTATCAATACAGCAATTATCTCACCAAGTGGAGGAAATGCCGGAATCGCTTTCGCCATTCCAAGTAATATGGCAAACAGCCTTGTGAAACAAATCCTTGAATTTGGTGAAGTTCGCCGTGGATTATTAGGTATAAAAGGCGCTGAACTCAATGCTGAGCTAGCTAAAGCACTCAAAATAAATGCACAACAAGGGGCATTTATAAGTGAAGTGTTACCTGATTCTGCTGCTGAAAAAGCAGGCTTACAAGCTGGCGACGTAATCACCGCCATTAACGGGCAAAAACTGTCTAGCTTCGCCGAATTGCGTGCAAAAATCGCCACGACAGGGGCAGGTAAAAGCGTTGAATTAACCTATTTACGCGATGGCAAATCCCATACAACTTCCGTCACACTACAACCAGATGAAGAAGTAAAAGCCAGTGCAACAAACCTTCTTCCTGCATTAGAAGGTGCCGAGTTAAGTAACTACAATGCAAAAGGACAAAAAGGCGTTGAAATTAGCAAAATTAAAGATAAATCACTTGCTCAACGCTTAGGCTTAAAAGACGGAGATGTGATTATTGGTATAAACCGCACACCAGTTGAAAACTTGGATCAACTACGTAAATCACTTAAAGATAAACCTTCTACTATCGCATTAAATATTTTGCGTGGTAAAACAAATTTCTACTTGCTAGTGCAATAAAGAAAACTTTTTTCCTCTTTGCCAAGGTTGATGGGTAATGGAAAGTAAAATTCAACCTGAAGTCGTTCCGTTACCTGCTGATGTTTTGCAAATTCCTTCCCTCTATCGGGGGAAATGCTTTCTAAAGGTTAGATTGTGCAAGGCTTCAGCCATTACCTTGGCAACACTTTCTGCCCGCTTTGCGGGCAATTTTCTGACGATGGGAAAACGGCTTTTTCTATCCGTCAAGGTCAATAAATAGGCTTTGCCTGCTACGCCCAACACCATATCAGCTTCCCAATCGCCTAAACGGCTTCGCTTGGTCGTTCGATTAAATGATGACTAATAGGGATTTTTCCGCGTTTTTCTACATAGTCATTGGTATGCCGCCTTTTTCCACGATGACGGAATTTCCGAATTGCCCCTCTTGCCCCGTGCAATAACCCTTTCTCATCAAACCACCCAGCATAAATCCCTCGGTAAATACTGATAAAGCTAATAGAAAGCACGCTTTGTTCGTATTTCAAACGAGAGGCAATCTGCTCTGGCGACCAATTCTCTTCTAAGAACTTTTGCTTGACGAAATCAAACAATCTCGGGTCGGCTAACTTTCGCTTGGTTTTACATTCTACCCGTTGTTGATAGTGTTCTTGAGCTGATAATGCCGCATATTCGCCCTGACAGCGCTTCAATTCTCGTGAAATGGTCGATTTATGTCGCTGTAATCGCTGAGCAATCTGGGTTATTGTTTTGCCTAATGCGTGAAAAACCATTATCTTTTCGCGTTCATAAAGGGTAAGATGTTTGTAGGTATTCATAAGTTCTCATCAGTGATTTTGTTTTGTGCTAAACAAATTATCGTCGATTTCCTTATGCACACTTTTTTATTTGTTGCAGTTAGATTGTAAATTCAAGCCATAAAAAAAACCTTGCTATAAGAGAAAGGTTTTTCTTCTTAAAATAGATATATTATTGATTACGCAATATTTTAACGGTGTTAATTATTGCGCCCAAACAAAATCCACCCAACAAGCCTACAATTAAAACGCCCACCAAGGAATGCTAATATCAAAATAAACCATTCCTACGATAAATAAACCTATTGGTATTAAAAAAAGCAGAGGCAAGATAATCAACGACCAAAAAAAGCCTAGTAATCCTCGAATGAAAAACATTAAATCTGACATATCCCCTCTTAAATGTTATTTTCCAATCTACCAAATCCCCACGGGCAGTCAAGTTATTTCATTCATCACCATTACAACCGCACTTAAACTAAAGTGCGGTCAGTTTTTATTGAATTTTTAACGTAAGTAATTTACCGTTTTTGTGGATCTTTGCTCTGTTCTTGGGCTGTTAAAAATCAAGTTTTCGATTTCTTCTCGTATGCTTGCATTTTTTAGAAATAGCGTGTGCTTGGCGAAGAGGGTTACTGAAAGATTTTCTCAATACGCCAACGCCAATGTGTCAATTTCATATGGTAGCGATGGTGATGAGAAAGTTAAGGAAAAATCATCAATCCGAGGCAGGAAAGGCATTAAAAGTGATAGTGAAAACCTTAAAGAGTAGTCACAAAGCGGAATTTTATCGGCAATTACATTATTGGTATTTAGCACGTCAAGCATTTTTAAATGAGCGTTCAGAAAAGGCAAATGAACGAGTTTATTTTCCTTATAAACATCAACATATTCGAGGAGCTTATGCGAGTTTAAAACGTTATGAAAAGTATTTATTTCCTTATGAGAAATATCTGGAATTAAATATAGAAAAAACAACAAATAGGATAGAAGGATTATTTAGTGAACTGAAGCGGAAATTAAATAATCACAACAGATTAACGAAAAAAAACGTAGCATTATATTTATACAGGTTCTTTTTAAATAAAAAGATTAGAAAATAATTATTAGCAACCATTTCATCTACTACGCCGTGTTTTATTATCCGCCCTCTCGGCATAGAGTAATATGTGCGTTCAATTTGTTATGAGAAATAGGAGAAACATAAATTTTACGCATAAAAAAACTGCTATGCTGTCGGGTGCGGATTACCGCCTTTGGTTGTAGGTTTCGACGCCTATGGAGTAAATATAAAAGAAAACCCGTTGAGGTCAACAGGGTTTATATTCAGATTAGTTTTTAATATTGCCTCTTTGCCCAGCAAAGGCTTCATAAATATCGTATTCTTCTGAACCAACAGCTCCTACAACCTCTTCTGCATTCGGTCCCATAAATGCACCAGTATAAATGCCGTTTACTCCTTTATATGTTGCTACGCCACCAAATACTGTAACATCTTTTTTATCAATGTTTTCAGCATCTTGAATTATAACTCCTTTAGTCAGGATAATATCTGGTAAATTCTGACCATTATCAAATTTACGCTCGTATAATTTACCATCAACAGTTTTATTTCCAAAATCAACATTTAATTGCAATTTACCTGATGTGATTGCACCTAGTGAATATCCATTATACTGAGCTACTCCGCTAACTGGAATTTGATCTTTCGTCGTAGGTAAACCAAATATATCAAAATCCTCTTCATCTACTCGAGGATCAATTACGACACCTTCTTTATCCACTTTAACATTATCTGGCAACCACGCTCCAACAACAGAATAAGGTAAGTTGATCCCTTTAACTTTTCCATCAGCTACATCTTTTTGAACCACACCAACCGGATAATCAATAAGCTCTAATTCTGTTCCATCTGCTAACTGAATTCGTTTCGCTTCTTTAACTTGCTCTTTATATTGTTCAGCGACTAGATCAATAGATTTTGTATCAGTTTTAACCGACACATCCGTAGTAGGATTCCCATTTACACTGCTATTATTGCCCGCAGGTACACTGCTATCACCACTTCCACCACCAGAACCACAAGCTGCTAATAGTCCAATACTAAGTGTTAATAAGCCAAGTTTAAATAATTTCATTAGATTACCTCTTTACTTTAAATAAAAACAGACGTTAATCATACCAAAATCAGGCGAGTTTTAAAGTGATCTGGATCACATCGCAATGTACCAGCACTTAAGATTTAGCGAGCAATAAAAAGCCCAACATTTGTTGTTGGGCTAATATTAATCGTCTTGATTTTCTTTCTGCTGTCGCTCCAATACGACAGCTTTACCTCGTCCAAATCCAGCAAAGTAACCCGTCAATAACACCCCGCCTATCTTAAGAATTTCCAAGGCAAAGCCTGTATTATTAGAATACATTGCATAAATAACAATAATCAATACAAACGAGGCAATCAATGCAGTAAGCCATAATTTCCCTTTTTGCAAAAGGGTAAAAATATCACCGTGTTTTAAATCGGTTTGTTGTTTTGCTTCAATGGAGGCTTTGCGAATCTTTCATTCGCTTGAATTTCTTCTCTACGAACACTAAGTTCTTCTTTCTTCAGAATGAGTTCCTGCTGTTGAAGCTTAATAATGTCCCACTTCGCCTTGGTAAGAACAATATTTTTTCCGCTTAGTTTTTCCTTTCAGCCCCAAGCGTTGCATTATCGCTTGTACGCTTTTGTGGTTGATAATTAAATAGGATCTGCCCTAGATAACTAGGCTAGATCCCCTTTAACTAATTGTTTTAAAAATAGAAATTTGAGATTTTAAGTTACTGTTATTAAAACGCCATTCGCATTCCTTCAAATAAAGCTCAAAATGCGCTTTAGGAATACCGTTAAATTTGCGTAAATGGCGTTTCGCTTGATTCCAGAAATTCTCAATTCCGTTAATGTGATTTTGTTTTTCTGCAAAGTGTGTACTGTGATTGATGCGAAAACGGTTAGATTCATTCACGTCAAGTACATCATAACTTCGGTAGAAATCAGTGTAAACAAGACTATCAGGCTTTACTTGCTCACGAATGATTGGCAACAATGTCGCAGATTGAGTATTTGGCACCGCGACGGTGTAAACCTTACCATTGCGCTTTAAAAGCCCAAATACAGCCGTTTTACCTGCTGCGCCTCACCCCCGCTTGCCTTTGCGAATGCCACAGAAATCGCTTTCATCAGCTTCAATTTCACCATCGAACATTTCCAAATGGGGGCTGTTTTGATAAATAAGTAATCGTAAGCGATGAAAGTAATACGCTGCCGTCGTTTTGTTTACATTTACTCGCTCAGCTGCTGTTCTTGCAGTAACGCCTGCGACAAACAGCTCAATGAGTTTATTTTGTTTATGCTGACTTAAGCGACTTTTTCTCATTTGGTCATTTTAACCTAAATAGAGTTTTTAGTCGTTACCTGGGACAGCCCCTAATTTAAATTCAACAGAATAACAGCGTTTTTACCTAACAGGGCTAATCCATTGATTCCATTATGATTAAATGTTGCAATCCGGCGTGCTAACGTCCTTTGGGTAGGTTGAAAATACTGGCGGGTAAGCGAACGATTTTTTCCATTTTGAAGATAAAAGTCGAGCAATTGTTGTTTGAAATCTTGAGTATATTTCATCATAAAAAATCTGCACCTTAATCAGTTGGTTGTTTAGTCCAACTTTTGGGGGGCAGATCAACTCAAGTTAGCCTTTTTGATAAGCGAGAAAAAAGTTCTAAAAAAGTACCGCACTTCTCTTTTTATAAAATTAAGCTTTACGCAAAATTCTGCTTGAAACCACGCCTGCAGTCATTGCCCCGTTTACGTTTAACGCTGTGCGCCCCATATCAATGAGAGGTTCAATGGAAATGAGTAAACCAACTAATGCTAAGGGTAAGCCCATCGTAGAAAGCACGATAATTGCTGCAAACGTTGCGCCTCCACCAACGCCAGCAATGCCGAATGAAGAAAGGGTTACCACTAATACAAGGGTAAGCAAAAATTCTAACGACATTGGATCAATCCCCACGGTTGGCGCAACCATTACGGCGAGCATTGCTGGGTAAATGCCGGCACAGCCGTTTTGCCCGATTGTTGCACCAAAAGATGCGGCAAAATTCGCAATGGCTGACGGCACATTCAATTTTGATACTTGGGTTTCAATATTCATTGGAATTGTTGCAGCACTGGAACGGGAAGTGAAAGCAAAAAGTAACGTTGGGAAAGCCTGTTGATAGTAACGAACTGGATTTACTTTCACCAAAGCAAGTAAAATACCGTGTACCACGAACATTAAGAAAATCGCCAAATAAGATGCAACAATAAAGCCAAGCAAGTTAAGAATATCAGCAAGATTTGAGTTGGCAACCACTTTTGTCATCAAGGCCAAAACGCCATAAGGGGTAAGGCGAATCACCACACGAACAAGGCTCATCACTAATTTATTTAAACTTTCAACACCTTGTGATAATCGTGCCGCTAATTCCTCATCCTCTCGACGAATACGCAGAATCGCCACGCCTAGAAATGCGGCAAAAATCACCACACTGATAATTGAAGTTGGGTTGGCCCCAGTAAGTTCTGCAAAAGGATTTTTCGGAATAAAAGAAAGCAACATTGTCGGCACATTTAAACCTGCCACCTTTTCTGCGCGTCCTAGAACGCGATCTTGTGCAGCAAGCTCACGCTCACCTGCCACCAACCCTTCGGCTGAGAGATCAAATAAATTTGCCATAGTAATCCCTATCACTGCTGCAATTGCGGTGGTGAACAGTAATACAGAAAGAACACTGACACTAATCTTGCCTAAAGAGCTTGCTCCTTGTAAACGTGCAACCGCAGAGAGAATGGAAACAAAGACCAGTGGCATTACGATCATTTGCAATAATCGCACATAACCGCTGCCCACAATGCCAATCCAATTCAGGGTTTCTTTCATCACTGGCACATTACCGTCATAAAATAAATGCAATGCGCCGCCAAATAATCCCCCTAATACTAACCCTAAAAACACGCTACGTGATAAGGTATGATTTTGATTAAAATACCATTTTATGCCGATCAACAAGCCGATAAAAATTGCTAAATTGAGTGCAAGATAGCTCCACATTATTGTAACTCCTTAATTTATATCATCATTAGTATAATATATAAGATAATCTGTGTAGCTCAATGACGTTTTTGGCATATCTTATGCCATTTTGATCTATCAAATTAGCTTACGTAATCAGGATTATTCGTTATAGGCAGGGGCAACCTATTACACGCCGTAAGAAAAGGAATAAAAACAAAAAGTGCGGTATTTTTTACCGCACTTTTTCTCACGCAATAGGCTATCTAGGATAATTGACGCTTTCCACTTTTCCTATTGTGTCTTCACAATGGATGCCCACTTCAACAAGCGTGGCTGGGTAAAAATTGGCAGGATTTCTGCCGCACAATTCACGTACGATATCCCCTACCAAAGGTAAATGAGAAATAATCAGCAAGGTTTTCACACCGTCTTCCGACAGCACATTCAAATAATCTCGCACTAGGCCTGCATCGCCATAGGGTGTGATCCCCTCCCAGGTTTCGCACTTAGTTTGCAGCTGATTTTGATACGCCAAATTCACTTGCTCAAAGGTTTGTTGCGCACGCAGATAAGGGCTAACGAGGACTTTATCCAGCTGAATATTCATAGAATGTAACCATTGCCCTTGTTGATATGCTTGCTGTTTGCCCTTTTCTGTGAGAGGTCTTGCGCTGTCTGAAGGGGCGATGGTCTGCGCCTCGCCGTGTCGCATTACAAAAATTTTCATACTACTACTCTATTTAATTAGAAGAAAAGAAGCGAAAAACTCGCTTCTTTTACACCACACTGTTAATTGGCGCGCACCGCTTCTGCAATTTCTTCAGCACATTGTTGGGCAAGTGTGCCATCCTCACATTCAACCATTACACGAATTAACGGCTCTGTGCCTGATTTTCTTAATAAAATACGTCCCTTACCTGCTAAGCGTTTTTCCACTTCAACGGCAACGGCTTTCACTTGTTCGCTTTCTAATGGATTACTACCACCTGAGAAACGCACATTAATTAATACTTGTGGGAATAATTGCACCGCACTTGCCAATTCATTGAGTGATAAACGATGTTCTACCATGGCGGCTAATACCGCCAGTGAGGCGATTATGCCATCTCCCGTGGTATTTTTATCTGCAATAATGATATGACCTGAGTTTTCACCGCCAAGTAACCAGCCATTTTCTTGCATTTTTTCTAACACATAACGGTCGCCCACATTGGCGCGCACAAATGGGATCGCTAATTCTTTTAAGGCGAGTTCAAGGCGCATATTACTCATTAATGTTCCTACCACACCGCCTTTTAATTTGCCCGCGCGTAAGGCTTCGCGTGCAATAATAAATAGGGCTTGGTCGCCGTCCACTTTATTACCAAGATGATCCACTAAGATTAAGCGGTCGCCATCACCATCATAGGCTAAACCAATATCGGCTTTGGTTTCTAACACTTTGTCCTGCAAGGCTTTAATATCGGTCGCACCACATTTTTCATTGATGTTCATTCCATTTGGTTGCGTCCCCATTTCGATCACCTCCGCCCCCAATTCACGCATTACATTAGGCGCAATGTGGTAAGTTGCGCCATTGGCACAGTCCACCACAATTTTGTAATTTTCTAGGCTTAAATGCGCAGGAAAGGTGCTTTTACAAAATTCAATGTAACGCCCTGCTGCGTCGTTAATACGGCTTGCGCGCCCGAGTTGAGCGGATTCAACGCAATCCATTGGCTGTTCTAGCATTGCCTCAATCGCTTCTTCCACATCATCGGGTAATTTTGTGCCTTGAGTAGAGAAAAATTTGATCCCGTTATCATAATAAGGATTATGAGAAGCTGAAATCACGATGCCCGCTTCAGCTCGGAAAGTGCGCGTTAAATAAGCAATGGCAGGGGTTGGCATTGGACCGGTAAAAGCGGCGGAAAGCCCTGCTGCCGCCAAACCTGCCTCAAGGGCGGATTCCAACATATAGCCTGAAATGCGGGTGTCTTTCCCAATTAATACGGTACCGTAACCCTGCGTTGCTAGCACTTTTCCTGCTGCCCAACCAAGTTTAAGGACAAAATCAGGGGTAATCGGTGAAGTCCCAACTTTTCCACGCACGCCATCAGTACCAAAATATTTGCGTTCTGCCATTTGTATTCCTTTTTATTTTTTATGGTTAAAAATCCGTACATTCATTGTACACTATTATGATTATGCCATTTGCGTCGCTTGCCAAATTTTTAATGCCTCTGAAGTGGGTGCAACATCGTGGACACGCACAATTTTTGCCCCATTTATGACGGCAATTAAGACGGCGGCAACGCTACCCACAATACGCTCATCAACAGGTTTATCTAATACCGAGCCAATCATTGATTTACGCGAAACGCCGGCTAAGACAGGATAATCTTGGGTAAATTTCGCTAACTGTTGCAACAATTGATAATTATGTTGTACGGTTTTCCCAAACCCAAAGCCCAGATCCCAAATAATGTTTTCTTTTTTCATTCCGGCGGCTAAACAAAGTGCGGTGCGATTTTCCAGAAAATTTAATACTTCTTGCACCACATTTTCATAATACGGATTTTGTTGCATTGTTCGAGGCTGCCCTTGCATATGCATTATGCAGGTGGGTAACCCTAATTGTACGGCAGTTTGCAATGCATTGGGTTCAGTTAATGCACGAATATCATTAATTAAATCCATTCCGACTTTCGCACTTTCTGCCATTACTTGCGCCTTCGATGTATCCACAGAAATCCAACAATCAAAGCGTTTTCTCACTGCTTCCACCATAGGTACAACGCGATCTAATTCTTGCTCAAGACTCACTTCTTCTGCCATTGGGCGGGTGGATTCTCCCCCAATATCAATAATGGTCGCCCCTTCATTAAGCATTTTTTCCACTTGAAATAAGGCTTTGTCGCGGTCAAAAAACAGGCCGCTATCTGAAAAAGAATCTGGTGTGAAATTTAAAATCCCCATAATTTGGGGCTGTGATAAGGAAAGGGTTTTATTATTAGCTTGTAACTTCATAATTTTTTATATTGCATCGAAATTCGGTCAATTATAACGAAATATTTATGCAAACAAAATATAAACATTTTGTCGCGTAAAACGCATTATTCACTTATACTGACGACAAAACAATCAAGAGGAAACCCCAAATGAACAAAACCATTTTTGCGTTAAGTTTTTGTACGATTTTTTTACTCTCTGCTTGTGATGATAAACAAGTGGCTGAATTACAGCAAAAATTGCAACAAGCGGAAACAGCCCAACAAATCCAGCAGCAAGAAATCACCCAACTAAAAAATGAACTCAATGCACAAAAATCCTTATTTCCGGCATTGCAGGTAGAAATTTCACCGCTCTTCCAAAAAGAGGAAACATTCAATCTCAAAAACACTGAAAGTGAAGCAAATATCAATGTTTCAGTTACGATGCCTGAAACCCATATTGAATGGCTTGATGCTTTGCTTCGCCAACAATGGGCGCAATATATCGCAAATGAAGAAAATGAAAATTCGCCACCACTGACTACAATCGACAAAGATCAACTCCGTCAAAAATTTGCACAAATTTATCAAGAATATCGTAAAGAAATGTTAGCCGAAGGCTCAATAGGAAAAGAATTCTCTCTTTCCTCCTACTACCTAGGACAACGCCAAAATTGGCTAGGATTTAGAATAGATAGCTATACTTATGAGGGCGGTGCGCACGGGTTTGGTATGACTCATTATCTCAATTTTGATGCTCAGCAAAAAGCCTTGATCACCCTTGAAAAATTAATTTCTCCAGAAAATCAGCCCAAATTACTCGATGCGCTATGGAAAATTTACATACAGGGGCTTGAGCCGGGGGAAGTCCCTTTTACTCCTTTAGAGGGTTTCTATATTTCACCTGAATTTTATTTCGATCAAGAAGGAATTCATTTCGTTTATCCGCCTTATGCACTTAATTCTTATGCGGAAGGGGAAAGGACGTTAGATTTATACTGGAAACAAAGTGAAATTAACTTACTCAATAGTGAATATGTGAAACCTTGGCTTAAGTAAAATAAGAAATAAAAAAAGTGCCTCATTAGAGGCACACTCGGAAAGCAAAATATGACCATTACAGGCTATTAAAATAGCACTTATTATGGTGCAAATAATATGCAAATCATTTCCAATAAGCAAAGAGTAATATTTAAATTTGTGAAGTAATTCACGGTTTTAATAATAAAAAATTGAGATAAAAAAACCGCACTTGTATAAGTGCGGTATAAATTTTATTAATTTTCTTCTTTATGACGCTCAGCCACTTCAGATAATAAGGTTTGTAATTCACCTTGTTGGTACATTTCCAGAATAATATCACAGCCCCCAATTAATTCACCCTCTACCCATAATTGTGGGAAAGTTGGCCAATTCGCATAAGCAGGAAGTTCTGCACGAATATCTTGGTTTTGTAAAATATCCACATAACCAAAAGGCACTTTGCAATTCATTAAGGCTTCTACTGCTCTTGCCGAAAATCCGCAAGATGGGAATTTTGGTGAACCTTTCATATAAATCAGAATTGGGTTCTCGCTAATTTGTTTTTTAATACGTTCTAAGGTTTCCATAATTGTCCTCGTTTTTAATTAAGTGGGCAGATTGTAGCATAAGGGGCTTGAGATACCAATAACCCGAGCAGAATAATCAAGTATTACCAACTTCCGCCAGCACCACCGCCACCAAAACCGCCACCGCCAAAGCCTCCGCCAGAACCGCCACCAAAGCCGCCTCCTGAGCCAAAACCGCCTCCAACACCACCGCTACGGCGTCTGCCAATAGGTGGTTGGCGGAAAATTTGTCCATTGTGATTATTGGTGGGGCTGATATAAGGCGTTCTACGCCAACTTAGTTCGCCAAACAGTACAAATAAGACAAAAATACTGATCATTATGATTGGAATATATTGTGTCCAATCATCCTCTTCCGTCTCAGCAGCATCATATTCCCCTTTACTTGCGGCAATGATGTAATCCAATCCACGATCAATCCCGAGCATATAATGCCCCTGTTTAAAGGCGGGAGTAATGACATTACGTATGACGCGAGAAAGGAAAGCATCAGGCAACGCTCCTTCTAGTCCTTGTCCTGTGGCAATAAAAATCTTACGATCGTTGATGGCAATCAACATTAATACGCCATTATTTAGCTGTTTACGACCAATGCCCCATTTATCGCCCAATTCAAAGCTATATTGTGCAATATCATAATTCCCCGTACTTGGAATTAACACCACTGCAATTTGTGAACTGGTTTCTTTAGAATAAGCAACTAGCTTATTTTCCAAACGTTGTTTTTCTGATGGAGTAAGGGTTTTAGTATAGTCATTGACATAATGAAAAGGATTAGGCGATGGTGGGAAATTGACCGCATTCGCGGTTAAACTCCAAAAAACAAGCAAAAAAACGACCGCACTTTTCATAAGCTTAATCATTAATAATCACCTCATTATCCAGCTCATTACGATCATTTGGCTGAATAGGAAAATGCTGTGCCAACACTTGAGCAATGTTATTAATCGCATTAACAACGCCTTGAGTATAAACCTTTTGCTTAAAATGCGTTGTCATTTCAGCACATTGTGCTTGCCAAAAGTTTTCACCTACATACTGATGAATGCCTTCATCACCAATAATGGCACATTGATGATCCTTATAAGCAATATAAATCAACACGCCATTACGCGCTTGTGTGGCTGTCATTTCTAATTTTTGAAAAACAGATAAGGCGTGTTCCATCACCGAGCTTGATGATTTTGCAATGTGGCGTTCAATATAAACACGCAACTCTGCGGAAGTTTGTTGTTCGAGGCGAACAATTGCCGCCTCAATTTGCTTTTTGTTAAAAGGGATTCTTGAAAATAGCGCCATAATAGATCGATCTTAGTTAAAACTGACAACCGGTGCGTTTTCAGATCCCACGGCAGATTTGAAGTAAGGTTTTTCTTTAAAACCAAAAATCATTGCCGCTAATTTCGTTGGGAACTGGCGAATTTTTTGGTTATATTCACGCGCTGCCTCATTAAATTTATCACGAGCAACATTAATGCGGTTTTCTGTCCCTTCTAATTGGGCTTGTAAATTCATAAAGCCTTCGTGAGCTTTAAGATCTGGATATTTCTCTACTGTGACTAATAAACGTGATAATGCCGATCCCACAGAGTTTTGTTGCTGTTGGAATTGCGCTAATTGCTCTTCTGTCATATTACTTGGATCAATTTTAGTTTGGCTCGCTTTTGCACGCGCTTCCATTACCCCCGTTAAGGTTTCTTTCTCAAAGTTAGCCTGACCTTTTACTGTATTCACGATATTGGGAATTAAATCTGCACGGCGTTGATATTGCGATTCAACATTCGCCCATACGGAATCAATTTTTTCTTCTGCTTGCACTAAACCATTGTAGCTGGTCATTAATGTAAAACCGGCGATCACAGCGACAATTAGCACAATAATCCACTTTTTCATTTTCTTTTCCTTAACGATAAAATGATGAGATAACAAAAGACCTAAACTTTCGTTTAGGCCTTTTTTATAAACGTATTAAAGTATTAACGAAAAATTATTCGTTACCTTTAACCGCGATTTCTACACGACGGTCATCAGCTAAACAAGCGATTAATGCTTTACGACCTTTAACTGAATCACATTTAGCACCAGTTACAGGGTTTGCTTCGCCGTAACCAGTTGCAGAAATAGCTTGTTGAGAAACACCTTTAGATACTAAGTAGTTTGCAACAGTTTCTGCACGACGTTGTGATAATTTTAAGTTCGCAGCTTCTGAACCGATACGGTCAGTGTAACCCGCTACTGCAACGTTTGCAGATTTTAATTGTGCGATTTCACCGTAGATGCCATCTAATGTGCTTTGTGCTTCTGGACGTAAATTAGATTTACCGAATGCAAACGTTACATCAGAGCTTAATGCGAAAGTTTTAGAAACCACTTTAGGTGCTACAACTGGCGCACCTTGACCGAAACGGTAAGATAAACCTGCGTTTACAGAACCGATGTTTGGTGTGTAATCTACACGTTTGCCATTTTGTTCTAAGCGGCCAACACCTTGTACCCATTGATATTCAACACGTAATGCTAACTCTGGTAATGATGGAAGGTTATATTCTAAACCACCAGCGAATACAGGAGATACTTTTAAGCTGTGTGCATTTTCATCAATAAGGGTTGTTGTACCTTTTTTGTTTTTATAGTCAGAACGGATTAATGCCGCACCTACACGACCATAAACATCTAAACCTTCTAATACTGGGTAGCTCGCTTTTAAGCTTAAGTGCGCACCGTGGTTAGTATGTTTAGCAACTGTTTTACCAGCTTGACGAAGTTTAGCACGACCAAAATCATCGTAACCTAACTCAACAGCGAAGTTATCAGTGATTTGATAACCACCGAATACACCGTAAGTTACAGAGTTACGTAAATAACCGTAACCAGTACCTTCAATTTGACCATAACCATCGTGGAAAGATGCCCAACCAGCTTTAGCACCAGCATAGAAAGTATTTGCTTGTGGTGCAGCTTGTGCTACTGATGCAGCAGTTAAACCAGCGATAGCTAATGCGATTGCAGTTTTTTTCATTTGGATGATCCTCTATTTAGTCATCAATAAATTTAAAATGAAAGTTTCATTTAGTATCAGTTGCCAAATGAAACCTAAACACATAATGTGTGTACGTTGATCTTAAACTTTTTTTACAAAAAAACAAACTTTTTTATAAAATAGCCCCATAGTTTATGGCTAAGTTTAATCTTATAAGTATTTAGAGAACGATAGCTTCTCTATTTCTACTTCGCTTATGCGTTCAATCTAATTAAGATCGAACCTATTCAAAGCGAATATATTATCAGCTTGAAAAAATAGAAAATCAAACGATTTTTCTCTTTTTAGCTCAAAATTCATACAACCACTTACTATTCAAGATGATTTTTTGAGCAAAAATAAGGCAGTTTTATCGCTTTACCTTTCAGAAAAAACAAAATTGATCCCTTTCTTTCGATGAAAGGATCATAACAATATGCTAAACTTCATTCATTATGTTAATCATTGTATGAGTAATAAAATGCTACCACGTTTATCTGATGTCCCACAGCTTTCCCCTTTAGTTTCTGATTATTTGGAGGAACTCAAACGCCAACATTTTACTGGCGATATTGCTTCAAACTATGCAGATCGCTTAAGCCTTGCAACGGATAACAGTGTGTATCAGCAACTGCCACAAGCCATTTTGTTTCCTAAAGATACCGCTGATGTGGTTCGCCTAACCAAATTAGCACAAAAAGAAAAATACCTTTCACTCACTTTTACGCCACGTGGTGGTGGCACTGGCACGAATGGGCAATCCCTAAATAACAATATTATTGTGGATCTTTCACGCTATATGAGCAAAATTCTTGAACTCAATGTGCAAGAACGCTGGGTAAAAGTACAAGCCGGCGTGGTAAAAGATCAACTCAATCAATTTTTGAAACCTTATGGCTTATTTTTCTCGCCAGAATTGTCCACCAGCAACCGTGCTACGTTAGGCGGAATGATCAACACTGATGCCTCAGGACAGGGGTCATTGCGTTATGGCAAGACCTCTGATCACGTTTTAGGCTTGCGTGCAGTATTAATAGACGGCGAAGTGATTGATACTCATGCACTCAACACTGCTGATTTTGAGCAATCATTACAGCAACAACCTATTTCTCAGCGTAGTCGCCATCTGCATCAAGAAATTTTTCAGCGCTGTCAGCAAAAGCGTAACGAAATCCTGCGTGATTTACCACAGCTTAATCGCTTTTTAACAGGCTATGATCTCAAGAATGTCTTCAATAATGATGAAACTGAATTTAATTTATCCCGCATTTTAACGGGGTCAGAAGGTTCACTTGCGTTTATTTGTGAAGCCACCTTAGATCTCACCCCTATTCCACAATATCGCACATTAATTAATATTAAGTATCGCTCTTTTGATGCAGCGTTACGTAATGCCCCCTTTATGCTAAAAGCCAACGCACTTTCGGTAGAAACCATAGATAGCAAAGTGCTAAACCTTGCCAAGCAAGACATTATTTGGCATTCAGTGAGCGATCTACTTATCGAAGATCAAGAAAATCCCATTCTTGGTTTGAATATCGTAGAATATGCTGGCAATAGTAAATCATTGATAGAAAAACAAGTAGCACAACTTTGCCTACAACTTGATGAAAAAATCTCGCAAAATCAAGATGATATTATCGGTTATCAAGTTTGTAATGATTTACCCTCTATTGAACGTATCTATGCAATGCGCAAAAAAGCCGTCGGTTTATTAGGCAATGCAAAAGGTCAAGCAAAACCGATTCCGTTCGTTGAAGATACCTGCGTTCCGCCAGAACATTTAGCGGATTACATTTGTGAATTTCGTGCGTTATTAGATCGCCACCAGCTTGAATATGGAATGTTCGGCCACGTTGATGCGGGCGTTTTGCACGTTCGCCCAGCTCTTGATTTATGCGATAAAGAACAAGTGAAACTGTTCAAACAAATTTCCGATCAAGTGGCAGAGCTGACACATAAATATGGTGGATTAATTTGGGGCGAACACGGCAAAGGAATGCGTTCACAATATGGTGAAACCTTCTTCACGCCTGAATTATGGCAAGAATTACGTTATATCAAAACGCTGTTTGATCCGCACAATCGGCTAAATCCGGGCAAAATTTGCACCGCACTTGATAGTACTCAAACACTCTACGCTATCCTATCGCCAATGCGTGCGGATCAAGATCGTCAAATTCCAATACAGATGAAAACGGAATTTGCTGGGGCAATGAATTGCAACGGTAACGGATTATGTTTTAATTTTGATGTACATAGTGCAATGTGTCCTTCAATGAAAGTAACTAAAAATCGCTTATTTTCGCCGAAAGGACGTGCGGCAATGGTGCGTGAATGGCTACGTTTACTGGCGAACCAAAGCGTTTCCCCTGAGCAATTAGATTTTCGCAAAAACCAAATAACACTCACCGATTTTGTAGCCAAAATTCGTCATAGCCTTGGAAAATTACGCGGTGAATATGATTTTTCTCACGAAGTGAAAGCGGCGATGGATACCTGTCTTTCGTGCAAAGCCTGTGCTAGCCAATGTCCGATAAAAATTGACGTGCCAAGTTTCCGTGCGAAATTCTTACATTTTTATCATCAACGTTACACTCGCCCAATTAAAGACTATGTGGTGTCTAATGTGGAGTTAATCGCCCCTTATATGGCAAAAGCACCGACATTTTTTAACTTTTTCACGGCAGCCAAAATCACTCAGCCACTAGCCAAAAAAGCCTTAGGAATGGTGGATTTACCCTTATTAAGCCAACCGAATTTGCAACAGCAACTGGTCGCCCTTAATTATCAAGGGTTAAGTTTAGAACAATTAGAACACTTAAGTGAAATCGAAAAGCAAAATATGTTGCTTATCGTACAAGATCCTTTCACTTCTTATTATGATGCCAAAGTTGTGGCAGATTTTGTGGCACTCACCCAAAAATTGGGCTATCGCCCCATTTTGTTGCCTTTCAAGCCTAATGGCAAAGCCCAGCATATCAAAGGTTTTCTCGCTCGCTTTGCTAAAACAGCCAAAAATCAGGCGGCATTTTTAAATCGAATGGCGCAGTTAAATCTGCCCCTCGTCGGCGTAGATCCCGCCATTGTGCTGTCTTATCGTGATGAATATCGTGAAATTTTAGGTGATGAACGTGGTGATTTCCAAGTGCTTACCGCACATCAATGGCTGAAAAATCAGTTACATTCTGAGCAATTAGCGCAAGGAATAAAAAATTCACAAAAAAACCACCGCACTTTACCTGAAGGACAACAGTGGCATTTATTCCCCCACTGTACAGAATCCACCGCCTTACCGAATAGCCCGAAAGAATGGCAAGAAATCTTTGCAGCCTTTGGGCAAGCCTTGCAAGTGGAAACGGTTGGCTGCTGCGGAATGGCGGGAACATTTGGGCACGAAACGCAACATTTTGCTATGTCTAAAGCAATTTATGCCAGTTCTTGGAAAGAAAAACTTGCTGATAAAAATCCTGATTATTGCCTTGCCACGGGCTACTCTTGCCGTAGCCAAGTTAAACGTTTTGAAAAATGGCAGCCGAAACACCCTGTACAAGCCTTATTAACCTTACTCAGTTAGAAAACACAATGAAAATTTGGAAAAAATCATTTACTTTAGCGCAACTTAATCAATTTAATGCCCATTGTGCCGTGGCACATTTAGGCATTCAATTTCATGCCCAAGGGGACGATTGGTTGGAAGCCACGATGCCTGTCGATCAACGTACCATCCAGCCAATGGGCTTTTTACACGGTGGGATTTCTGCCGCCTTAGCCGAAACCGTAGGTTCAATGGCTGGATTTTGCTGTGTCGAAACAAACCAAGCCGTTGTTGGATTAGAAATTAACGCAAGCCACCTTCGCCCAGTTCGAGAAGGCGTGGTAACCGCCAGAGCAACCCCTATCCGCTTAGGAAAAACCACCCAATTTTGGCAAATTGACATTAAAGATCAAGCCGATAAACTATGCTGCTTTGCAAAACTGACATTAAGCGTGGTCAATCAATGAAAAAACCAAAAATCGGCATTATTCTTGCCAATTTAGGCACTCCAGATGCCCCTCAACCCAAGGCTATTTCAAGTTATTTATGGCAATTTCTGACCGATCCTCGCGTCGTCGATTTGCCCCGTTGGAAATGGTATCCTTTGCTTCGTGGCATCATCTTACCAATACGTGCTAGACGAGTGGCTGAAACTTACCGTCGTGTATGGACGGAGCAAGGCTCTCCCTTATTGGTCATTGCTAAACAGCAGCAGCAAAAGTTACAGCAATATTTTACGCAACAAGGAATCAATACCATTGTTGAAATAGGAATGACTTATGGCAATCCCTCTATGCAAAGTGCGGTAGAAAATTTACTCAAAAATCAAGTTGATAAAATTATTGTACTACCGCTTTACCCACAATATAGTAGCACCACAACGGCGGCAGTCTTGGATTGTTTTGCTCACGCATTAAAGTCCATTCGAGGGCTTGTCCCATTTGAATTTATCCATTCTTATCATCTTGATGCGCATTATATTGATGCCTTAGCGCAAGCTATTAAAGCAAAAATGAAATCGGATGAATTTTTACTGTTTTCCTATCACGGTATTCCATTGCGTTATGAACAAGAGGGCGACTATTATCGTGAACACTGTAAACAAACCACCCTCGCTGTGGTCGATCGTCTAGGTTTAACAGAAAATCAATGGCAACTCTGCTTTCAGTCTCGTTTTGGACGTGAAGAATGGTTACAGCCTTATACGGATCATTTCTTACAAAATGCAACTCGCCAGCAAGGTATCGAAAAAGTTGCGGTTATTTGCCCCGGTTTTTCTGCAGATTGTTTAGAAACATTGGAAGAAATTGAAGTAGAAAATCGCGAAATTTTTCTTCAGAATGGGGGAAAATCCTTCCAATATATCCCAGCCCTTAACGCAGAACCTGCCCATATCGAAATGATGGCGAAATTAATTAAAGAGAAAATATAGAAAAAATGCCTAGATGAACGTCTAGGCATTTTACTGAATTTTTCTAAAAATTAGACCGCACTTTAGTTCTGCGACTAAACATAAATTATGCCCAGTTTTTCTTTTTAGAGGTTTTACCAATCCCCGGATTGAAGCTGTTGGTTGGATCTAATTTTTGGTAAAAGGCTTTTAATTCAGGTTTCGCTTCATATAAATGCCCGACATTATGTTCCGCTGGATATTGCGCCCCACGCTGATCAAGCAATGCCAACATTTCGTGTTCGATTTGTTCCCAATCATAGCCTTTTTTCACCAAATAATCTTGATGGAATACATAGCACATAAAATGTCCGTAATACAGTTTATGGATTAATTTATTTTCCAACTCTACTGGGAGTTTCTCGAACCAATCTTGATCATTACGACGCAAGGCAATATCCAATGCCACGATTTCTTCCACCTCTTGCTCGTGAATCGCACGATAACGAATTGCCGCTGATGCCACAGCAAAACGATGTAACATCGCTGCTTGTGTTTCTTCTGCACTGCATTCAAAATATGCCCCTTTGGACTTATCAGCAAAGCGTGTCTGCAAATATTCTCTGGCTTCTTGCACGCCATTCCCGCCCATTTTTAGGATTAAATGATGTTCATATTGATCGCGATAATCTCTCAAGCGTTGTGGCAAATGCTGTGGCAACAATTTAGAAACAAATTGCAACATTTTGTCGCTGATATGATTTGGTAAAAAAGTCAATTTTTTCATTAGGCGATCAGCTTTGGCTTTGAGCGCAAATAATTTTGGCAAACGGTGCGTGCCAAAACGTTTAATCACCCAGAACGTATCTTTTCCATACTCTGCCGCAATATCAAAAGCATCACGATGAATATATTCGCCCGATACAGGTAAGGTGCTAAATTCTGCCAAAATATGACGGCGAATATCCGTTAAAACTTGCGTGTCATTTGTGCCAATATAAAACACCGCACTTTCTTTATCTTGTGGGAACGTATCCAAACGTACAGCAAACACCCCTAATTTTCCCGCACTGCCAGAAGCTTCATAATGACGATTAGGATCGGCATTAAAACGTGCTGGTGTGTCGGCATCAATTTGGCGAACGTGATTGCAATAATCGTGATCGTGTCCTTTCCCACAGTCAAGATGAATATCTTTTCGCTGATAACTTCCTGCTTGTAAGTTGGTAAGAATTTCTTCTGGCGTCTCGCCTAAATCAATACCAAGATTATTGATCAGATGTAATTCACCATTCTCATCTAACTGTGCATACAACGCCATTTCCGTATAAGCTGGACCACGTTGAACCAATGCACCACCAGAATTATTACAAATTCCACCAATCACCGAAGCACCAATACAAGATGAACCAATAACAGAATGCGGTTCACGTTTATATTCTTTCAGCAACATCTCCAGATCATTTAAACGCGAACCTGCAAAGCACACCACTTGCTCGGCATTATTAATGGGTTGAATGCCTGTCATTCGCATAGTATTTATCAAAACAATATCACGCTCGTAATCATTTCCTGCCGGCGTTGAACCACCGGTAAGCCCCGTATTTGCTGCTTGTGAAATCACGATCACATCGGCTGCCACACAGGCTTTTAACACCTTCCAATATTCCAATAATGAACCAGGACGAACAACCGCAAGCACCTTGCCTTGCCCAAAACGATAACCCGTGCTGTACTCTTCAGCTTTTAATGGATCGGTAATCAGATATTTAGGTGTAACAATTTGCGCTAATGTATCAATTAAATGCGTTGCAGACATACAATACCTCTTTAATAGAATGTAACAAGAATTTAACATTTACTATAAAGAGGTGAAGTGAAAATTTCAACTCTCTCTAATAAAAAAATGGAAAGCCAAACACTTTCCATTTTAATTAAATTAATATGAAGTTAAAAGATTATTCTTCACTTCAATTCCATAAAGTAAATTGTTCAGCATTGATACGACAAAATTCAACGTATGTTTGCCCATATCCGTGTGTCCCTTAATATTAGGGTTATTAAATACATAAGAACACACCCTTAATTCTGGAATAAGTATCATATCCGAAACATATTGGAATTGTTCTGAATTAGGAGAAGTAACAAGATTTATATTAAATAAATCTTTTTCTCTATATTTCTCGAACAACTTAGAAAACACTTCTTGCTTAGAATATGGGAAAACATTTCTTACAAAATGGAGATCATTAAATTTATTTATATAAAATTCATCTGAAATAATCGGATCTACAACTAAGGATTTTAATCCCATCGTTATACCGTGATATAATGCCCCTGTTGCACCTTTAGAAGTACCATAAAGCACGGTAAAATCATCTATAATTGAATAGTCCAACTGAATTTTTCTAATTAAATTTTGTACTTTTTCTTCAAACTGCATATCTGCGTTGCTATTTAGATAAAAGCTACCTAAAACGCCACCAATATCTGCAATACGCAAAATATAAGTATTTTTAGGTATATATTTCGCGACAGAATCAAAATTAGTAAAAAACATTCTACGCTTTATAGAAGCATTAAATGGCAAATCTGCAATAGATGAGAAAACAACCAATAATCGATTTCCTGATATATCTTTTTCCTCAGGTTCTTCTAGGGTATAAAAGGTATCATTCCACACTTTAACATTTTTATCTTTAAAATTTGCTAAAAATGAATTCGGTTCAACAAATTTTTTAAATAAAGAAATACCATTTTTATGACCCACAAGGTAAAATCTATGGTTTGATAGTTGGCTAATTAACTTTTTTGCCTCATTATTTTTTCTTCCAACAGCTAAAAAATTATAATTCAGCTTTTCATTATCATTATTTCCAATTGTTGATTTATCAATGTAAATTTCACCTACTTCAAAATCTAATTTAAGATTTTTATATTTAGTCTTCTCAGTAAATTCAATATTTATAAAATCAATCATAAACAATTCCTTCTATATTATTTAAGTAATGAATAAAATTTATTAATTGCCTCATCTTGATATTGATAAGGATCAAAATTGTCCTTTCTACCTCCAACAGAAAGGTATTTGAGCATTCCTTCAACTAGCCCTTCTTTACTATTATTAACAAGATAGCCATACTTATCACCTAATATACTACGGTTACCTACAATATCAGTTGCAATAATAGGGGTTCCCAGTGTTAGTGCTTCAAGTAATACCATTGGTTGCCCTTCGTGATTTGATGATAAAACAAATACATCTGCTTGCTTCAAGTATGGAAAAGGATTTTTTTTCTGCCCCAATAAAAAGACATCATTTTCCAAAGATAATAATTTAATACGATTTACTAAATCTTGTTTAAGAACACCATCCCCTAAGATAAACAATCTTACGTTCTCTTTCTGCTTTTTAACTTCAGCAAAAGCATTTATTAGTTTAAGTTGATCTTTTTCATGAGACATTCTTCCTATATTAATAAATTTTATGCCTTGAAAATCAGAAAATTCTTTCTCAAAATCTAATAGTTCAGCAGAACCATTAATTATCTTAGAGATATTTATAGGGTTATTACAATATTTAAACTTATCCTCACTAATCTTAAAGAGAGCTGATAAATTACCCTTATTATTTATCATCGTTTTTTCAGATACTGATATAATATTATCATACAAATTATATGCTCTGAACACTCCTTCTAAGTAAGGATATTTTTCTTTCCACTCTTTAAATTTATCATTATGCTGATATATTATATGATTTTTGGATTTCACTTGAGATAAGAGTAAAGTCCAAAATAAAGAATATCCTTCAAAATGGATAACATTCTCAAATTGAAAATCACCAAATAAACGTTTAGCTTCCCTAGAAAATGCTCTTAATAATACGTTTTTAAATGAGTTAGAGTAAAACTTAAAATTATCTTCAAATTTATTCCTTACCCAAATCTCTTCTAATGTCATAGGCATGCGGCCAGCTCTAGAAAATACTGCTAGCTCTTTAGGCAATCTATAAAATTCATCTAAACGTTTCTGATCTTGATGAATATCGTAACCATTAATCACTATAAGAGAATTTGTATTTTCATTTATAGAATGAATTAAATTATTAAAAGAACTAGATATACCATTCGGTATAAATGGACCATTAAAGAATAGATTTGTTGGTTTTCTAGAATAAGCATAAATATACTCATCCCCTCTATCAAACATAAAATCTACAACGCGTTTCGTAGCATTTCCATCATCAAGGTAAGAATATTTTTTAATATCCTGTACTGATACATTGGTTGCCTTTTTATCTATATTTAGCAAAATGGTGCTTTTTACATCTGAAATAGAAACGCAAATGTCCCCTGACATTTCACTTTCTTTTAAGTATAGCCCTCTTTCTTGATGATATTCATCATAATCATAGATATAACTAATCGCTGGTTTATTTAGAGCTAAGAAATCATAAATAATACTAGAATAGTCAGTAATAAGAAGATCACAGAAACCTAATAATTCATTACTATCTATGTCTTTAGGTGCAACGATAACATCAAGGTTTACTTTCTCTAGCAAACTTTCTACTAAATGATGCCCTCTAAAGACTAAATAATATTTATTTGATTTTAGTTTTTTGAGATCACTTTGTAGCTTCGTTATATCAAAGTCTTTTGACTGTGATGTTCCTCTCCAAGTTGGGGCATAGAACACAACTGGTTTATCTAAATTAATACCTAATTGATTCGCAATTTGTATTTTTCTTTGTTCAGCTAAGTTAATACTTAAATCAATCCGTGGGTAACCTGTTTCTGCAATTTTCCCTGAAAATAAATCCTTAATATCATACTTATCCAAAATTATATCTGTTGTATGACGGTTTGGAGAGATAATATGGGTTGCTTGTAAGAAATTTCTGCTTACATTGGCGTGATCTTGGAATGGACTCTTTATATCTTTTCCTAACGTTTTCATTGGAGTACCGTGCCAAGTATTTAAATAAATTTGTCCTTCCTTTCTAATAAAATAATAAGGAAAACTTACATTATTAATTAAATACTTAGCCTGACATAAATAACGTAAATAGGCATCACTTCCCCGTTTAATGAAAATAATATTTTTTCTGTATTTAAGGTTATGTGGAATAACTGTTCCATCTTTAATTACGACGATATAGGTAAAATCATAGTTATGCTCTAACATATAGGACAAGATAGCATAAGGATTACAGCTAATATTTCCACCAAAAAAACTCTCTAATAAAACAAGCTTTTCATCTAGCTCTAAGGTTTCATAATATTCAGCATAATATGACAGATAATCCTCTTCTTTATTCTTAATTACATCTTTTGGATTCACTGCGTGTGGAAATTGACGACGACGGGATTGTTGAAAATAGTAAGAAGACTCCTTATATTTTCCGATTTTATCTAATGCAGTTGCCAAACGATAAAACCAATAATCTTTATAATTATCGCTTCTTTTTACTGCTTGTTCATAAAAATTCGCAGCACTCTTATATTCCCCCGCCCTTTCATAAGCTTGACCACATTTATAGCACCAACCCGCATTAATAATTTCGGATAGCTCTATTGCTTTTTCAAATGACTTCGCTGAATTTTTCCATTGATATAATCTTTCATAGGCAATACCCAACTTATAATAAAAGTGCGGGTTATTTATTTGTGTATTTTTTAGGTGTTTTAAATATGCGGAAAGAGCAGCATCCCATAATCCACGTCTTGCATGTAAAGCCCCTATTCCAAATAACATAACCTCATCATCAGGCTCGCTCATCTTAATAACTAATTCGTAACAAGCATTGGCAAGCTCTTTTTCCCCCATAAGCTCTAAATTATAGCCCATTCGGTATTTATAATTTCGATTCAATGGAGCTAATTTTGCTGCCTGTTGAAAAAATGAAATCGCCTCCTCATTATTCGAGAGTTTTTCAGCAATTTTTCCTAATTCAAAAAATGCTTTTTCAGACATAGGTTTAAGCTGAATATATTTCTCTAACTGAAATTTAGCTAGCCAATATTGTTTATCTGAAATAAGAGAAATCGCGTATTCCCATATATAATCCGGATTATTTGGATCTTCCATAAAATTTTTCTTAGCATCAAATACTCTAACTTTTACTTCATTATCCTTATGTCTTTCAGTGGTAGCTAATTGAACTTTCCAAGACGTTTTTTCAGGAGCAAGATCTACCGCTTTCTGGATATATAAGTTAGCCTCATTCCATTTTTTATCTTTATATAAAGACATTCCATACTTAAAGTTTAAATAAGCATTATTTGGCTGCCTTTCTAAGAGGTTAGCAAAAACATTTTGCGCATCTCGATATTTTTTATGTTTGTATAAATATAATGCTTTCATTAAGCTAGGTATAGCAGATAATTTAATTTTCTTTTTCATTTATGATCCCTTTGTTTAATATAAATTTGCATTTCAATTAAATTAAAAACTTCCATATTAGGAGTATCAAACGCACTGTCAAAATCTTTTTTAGGTGTTCTCCAATCACCATAATTCTCAGTTAAGTATTTATCATAATCCTTTGGAATTAAATAGTGTTCTCCTAAAAAACATACAGATTCTAATGTAAATGGAGAATTATGCCATTTAATTTTTACTCCTGCGTGCCAATAATCATTTTTCTCACGATAATGAATAAAAACATCAATCATAATTCCATTTATATGTCGGATAACTAGAAGCGTTTTTGTACGATTAGGTACAATATAAAAGAAGCCTGATCTTCCTAATATATTTGCGAGTTCATCATAAGAATGAGTATCCCAAACACCAACATCAATATCTTTATCATGACCAAGTAAATCATTTTCCCTAATACATCCAAGTAACGTGCCACTAATTAAAAAGAAAGGAATGTTATTTTTATCTAACACTCTTTTCAAATCTTTTAATGCAATTGATGCATCTTTTTTACTAAAACTGACTTTTTTAGATTTAGATTGCGTTTCGGTCGTATAGGATGAAGTGTTACTCTCATTCCAATATTCTAATGCTTCGCTATTCAAGCCAGCTCTTAATGCGGCGTTAGTTAATATTTTTCTTAATGATTTATCTTTAGATTTCTCCCATCTATTATCAACAAGCTCCAGAAGCCTATAATAATCTTGAGGGGATTCTACTAAATTTGAAAAATAAACCCATACTTTTTCTCTTTTGGTATTCACTAATAATTTTTCTAAGAATAACCAAGCTTCTCGTTTCTGTTCTAATGCAGACAATATATCAGAATATAAATATCCCACTTCAGAAAGGCTATCGTAATCAGGAATTTTCTCTATTTCACCTTTAGCTGAAAGATAATCCCCGACTAGAAAATAACTCTGTGCAGTATAAAACCTAGCAATATAAACACCCTTATTTACTAAGGCATCAGAGATTTTTCTTACTGTACTATGATCTCCTTTATAAAGATAACGAGTAATAAGGCAGCTATATAGATACACAAATAAATTATTCTTAAAATTAGTTTCCCTTAACAATCTTCTTATAGGTAAGAATTTTTTTAAAAATACATTAATTATTTTACTTTTCATGAATTTGCTTTTGAGATTTGGCTAAATCCTTTTCTGCTAACATTTTTTTTACTTTTGTAGTTGAAATATCTGGTGTTCTTGGTAAATAAACAACTTCACAATATTCTTTTAGAAAATCAAATTTACCTTCCCAATCATCTCCCATAACAAAGACATCTATATCGTATTTTTTGACATCTTCTATTTTTTGTTCCCAACTTGTTTCTGGAATAACACGATCCACATATTTAATGGCTTCTAATATATGAACTCGTTCCTCATAAGTATATGCGCATACCTTACCTTTCCCAAGATTGAATTGATCAGTTGATACTGCTATGGTTAGGTGATCACCTAATGCTTTAGCTCTCTCTAGTAAGCGAATATGTCCATGATGTAAAAGATCGAATGTTCCATATGTTAATACCTTTTTCATAAATTCTCCTATATTTAAACGTACTTATTTTTTATTAAAGAAACTTACTATTTTTTCAAATAGTGTTTTTCTTCTCTTCAAGGCATTTATTTCAGACAATGCTTTTTTTATGAAGTTCCTGATATATAATTGATGTTGTGATAGTTGATACTTTCCTGAAATTAAATTTTCTATTGAGCTTAGAAAGGCCTTATTAGAATCAATATAAAAAAATAAATCATTATATAAATAATTTGAACTATTCGATACCAAATGATGTTTTATCTGAGTAGATAGCTCGCTAGGAGAATTAACGATATACCCCAACATATCTCTCTGTGATATTTCTATGCTAAATGTATCTAATTTCTCACTATGTTTTTCAATAGAAAGTAAAAAAACGGGCTTATTACAGTAAATAGCATCAAAAATCGCCCCACTAAAATCAGATAAAACAATATCAGATACAGCTAGTAATTCTAAAATATCATCATTCTGGAAGAAAAACTTAATTTTATCATATCCCTCTATATCTTTTTCATATTCTGAGTTCAATAGCACTGTATTATGGTGTAATTTAACCAACACAGTATATTCATCTTGTAAATCTACTATACTTTTTATATAGCAGTCAAAGCTAGATAATTCTCCCCAACTAGGTGCATATAAAATAGTTTTTTTATCAGAATCTAGATATTTCTTATATTTATTTCTAGCATTTTCTCTAAAACTAGGATCATTCCAATCTATACTTCTAGGATATCCGATAATTTCTACTGGAGAGAAATACGAAATTTTGTCTGCAGCATATTTTCCATACACCAAATTCAGATCAGCTAACGCTCTCCAAGCACCATAGTTATGCGGTTCTTTTGCATAACCGTATTGTAACATTACAATTTTTGTTTTTTCTAAAAGAAAAATCTTTTCAAATACAGTCTGTATAATAAGAATATCAAAAAAATCTTCAACTTTATGATGAACATCTTGAGAATCAACATATAATATAGAATTAGATACTTCAGATAAGATTGATGAAGGAATTGGTTGGCTTTTTTTTCTTTTTTCAATAATTAATACCGCACTAGGTATTTGTTTTAAAAGTGATTTTATGTGAATAAGCTGAAAAGAGTTCCACACTAAAAACGCTATTCTTATATTCATACTTAATATTGCTACTATAAAACTCTACAATCCCCCACTTGTTATAATTATAAACTTATTCCATATCATTGTCTATTCGGTTATAATTAAAAAATGCACTTTAACGTATTACTTAAATGAGTAAATTATGAACATTAAAAAGAAATTGAAATTATTAAGTATCCCAATGCTCACTGTTATTATTGGAACCTCTTGCTCTTCCTTACCCACATCAGGACCAAGCAAAAGTAAAGTTTTAGGCATTGAGGATAATCAAAAAACACCAAAAGTTAATCTTGTTCAGCTAGATATTCAAAATGTAATGCCTCTATACCAAAATTTTATTAAGCAGAACTTTTCTGAATTTTCAAATAGTCAGCAAGGTTATAATGGTATGGTTGATATTGGTGATATCCTAGATATATCTATCTGGGAAGCTCCTCCAGCTGTACTATTTGGTAGCACATTGACGGATACATCTGATGGTAGTGCAAAACTTACAAAGCTACCTGAACAGATGGTGAATAAACGGGGGCGAATTACAATCCCATTCATTGGTTCAATTACAGTGAAAGGAAAAACCCCTGAAGTTATCCAAACAGAAATCGTTAGACGCCTTAGTTCAATGGCAAATCACCCTCAAGCGATTGTTCGAGTTGTTCAAAACAACTCTGCTAATGTATCAGTAATCCGTCAAGGTAATAGCATTCGTATGCCTCTCACCTCTCATGGAGAACGTGTTTTAGATGCAATTGCTGCAGTAGGTGGTGTGCAAGCAGACATTCAAGATGTGAGCATCCAATTAACTAGGGGTACGCAGGTCAAATCTATTTCTTTTGAATCTCTTGTTTCTGACCCTAGCCAAAATATTCCTCTACGTTCGGGTGATGTGCTTACTCTATTAAATAGCCCATTAAGTTTTACTGGGTTAGGCGCGGTCGGTACCAATCGTCAAATTAAATTTTCAACTAAAGGATTAAGTTTAGCTGAAGCCATTGGTCAAATGGGAGGGTTAATTGATACGCGCTCAGATCCTAGTGGTGTGTTTGTCTTCCGCTATACTCCTTTTAATAAACTTAGCCTAGTTGATCAGGATATTTGGCGTTCTAGAGGATATGATAATGGTATGGATGTTCCAACGGTCTATCAAATTGACTTACTTAAGCCTAAATCATTATTTGTCTTGCAACGTTTTCCGATCCAAGATAAAGATGTTATCTACGTCTCTAATGCACCACTGGCTGAATTCCAAAAATTCTTAAGAATGATTTTTTCAATTACATCGCCAGTTACAAGCACAATAAATAGCGTAAATAATCTTTAAATTTCAAGTAAAAGGGTTTAAATTGTGAGCCAAACAAAAAAGAATTTATCAAAAAAAATATGGAAAAAATTTAATCCATTATTTTGGATTACTGTTATTTTTCCAACTATATTTTCTACTGTTTATTTCGGTATCATTGCATCGGATGTATATGTTTCTGAATCAAGTTTTGTTGTTCGTTCTCCACGAAATCAAGCGTCTTTAAGCGGAGTTGGAGCATTATTACAAGGTATTGGATTTTCGCGTTCACAAGATGATACCTATACGGTATTAGAATATATTAAATCGCGTAATGCTTTAGAACAACTAGAAAAGACTTTGCCTGTTCGTCAATATTATGAAGATAAAGGCGATCTATTTAGTCGCTTTAATGTCTTAGGCTTCAATAATGAGCAAGAGGCTTTTTATCAATATTTTGAAAAACATCTAAATGTCAGCCTAGATTCAGTTTCCGGCATTGCTAGTTTGTATATTCGAACTTTTAATCCTGAAGAAGGACAAAAAATTAATATTGAGCTACTAAAACAAGGTGAATCTTTAATTAATCGCCTAAATGAGCGAGCGCGGAAGGATACTATTCGCTTTGCTGAACAAGCTGTGAAAGATGCTGAAAATCGCGTAAATCAAACCGCACTTGAACTAAGCCAATACCGAATTAACAATAATATTTTCGATTTATCAGCACAATCTGAAGTACAATTAACGTTAATATCTAAATTAAAAGCTGAGCTAATTAGTGTTCAATCCCAGCTTGCACAGTTAAAATCAATTTCACCAAATAACCCACAAGTGAAAGTCTTAATAAATCGAGAAAATAGTCTAATTAATGAAATTAATGAACAATCGAATGATTTGACCGGCGGTAATAATTCTATTGCGACTCAAACGGCAGAATATCAACGCTTAATGCTAGACAATACTCTCGCGCAGCAACAATTAACTACCGCGATATCTTCTTTACAAAATGCTAAATCAGAAGCAGATCGCCAACAGCTTTACTTAGAAGTCATTCATCAACCAAGTAAACCTGATTTAGCCTTAGAACCGTATAGAATTTATAATATTCTTGCCACATTTATTATTGGCTTTATTTTATACGGAATTTTCAGTTTACTTATTGCAAGCATCAGAGAGCATAAAAATTAAAATGCAATACGGAGATAATACAACCTTTCGTCAATCACTCGCTATACAATCGCGAGTGATTGGCGCGTTACTGTTGCGTGAAATTATCACTCGATATGGCCGCAAAAATATTGGATTCCTATGGCTATTTGTTGAACCTTTACTATTAACTCTCTGCATAACATTAATGTGGAAATACTTTAGGATTGATAAGGTTTCAACTTTAAATATTATTGCATTCATTATTACTGGCTATCCTATCGCAATGATGTGGCGCAATGTATCTAACCGTTCAATTGGATCAATATCTGCAAACTTAAGCTTACTCTATCATCGCAATGTAAGAGTATTAGATACCATATTTGCTCGAATGCTATTAGAAATTTCAGGTGCGACCATTGCTCAAATTCTATTAATGGCATTGCTTATTATGTTAGGCTGGATTGATTATCCAAATGATATTTTCTATATGCTATTAGCTTGGGTATTAATGGCACTATTTGCTATTTCATTAGGGCTAATCATCTGCTCTATTGCCTACTATTTTGATGCGTTTGGAAAAATATGGAGTACATTAAGTTTTGTAATGCTCCCCTTATCTGGTGCATTTTTCTTTGTTCATAATCTTCCCAGCCAAATACAAAATTATGCTAAATGGGTGCCTATGATTAATGGTACAGAAATGTTTAGATATGGCTATTTTGGTAATAGCGTCATAACTCACGAAAATATTGGGCTTCTTATTCTAAGCGATATTATTATGTTATTTATTGGATTATTATTAGTTAGAAATTTCAGTAAAGGAATTGAACCAAGATGATCAGTGTAAAAAATGTCAGTAAACATTATTACACACGCAGTGGTAAAAAGAATGTTCTCACAAATATCAACTTTGATCTAAAAAAAGGAGAAAAAGTTGGCATATTAGGCAGAAATGGGGCAGGAAAATCAACATTAATTCGATTAATGAGCGGCGTTGAATTCCCATCTTCTGGAATTATAGAAAGAAGAATGAGTATATCTTGGCCACTTGCATTTAGTGGTGCTTTCCAAGGTAGCTTAACCGGAATGGATAATTTACGTTTTATCTGTCGTGTTTATAACGCAGATATTGACTATGTAAAACACTTTACCGAGGAATTTTCAGAATTAGGCGAATATCTTTACGAGCCTGTAAAAAAATATTCATCGGGAATGAAAGCCCGTTTGGCTTTTGCTTTATCTTTATCTGTTGAATTTGATTGCTATCTTATTGATGAAGTTATTGCGGTTGGTGATTCTAGATTTGCTGCTAAATGTAAGCACGAATTATTTGAGAAAAGAAAGGATCGTTCAATTATTCTCGTTTCACACAGTCCCTCCGCAATAAAGGAGTATTGTGATAATGCAATGGTTTTAGAAAAAGGTTATATGCATCATTTTGAAAATATAGATGAAGCTTATAAATATTATAATCAAACGCAAAAATAATCATTTAAAAGAGAGCTTATATGCTCTCTTCTAATAAGAATCGCATAAAAAAATACCGCACTTCTATTTGTTATAGTCTTTACGTAAAATTACCTTATTATAGAAATTACCATTTAAGTGTGTTTTGTATAGATGATACTTTCTATACGTAGAAAATAATGCAGGATCTGGTTTGTAGTCAGACGTCCAGAAATCATTTAACTCCCCTTGATAAGTTAATCCCGCAAAATCATAGTTTGCCCTACCTAAAGTTTTTACTGGCATATTATGCAATAATGCAGATAAACCACTTGTACTATTTAATGTAATCATTCCTTTTCCTGCACGTAAGAAAACAGGCATAGGAACATCGTGAATATACCAAATCCTTCCTTTTAATACTGGATAATCCTTTATATATCTTTTTATTACATCACCATAGTCAATAAACCCTCTATCCATTGGATGATGTTTAATAATTAAATTTGTTTTTTGAGGTGAATATTTAGCAAATGAAACTAATACTTCCTCTAAAAAACTTTTTACACTATTATAATCACTATGAACAACAACTTGGCTATCATCATAAACTTGCAAAGGAACAATAAAAAATTCGCCAAATGTTCCTTTTTCTACCTTCTTAGCAAAAAAGTAATCATTTAAATAATAATATAATCTTTTAAAACCCGATATTACCCATAATTTAATATAATAATCCAGTGTAAAAATTCTATGATGTAAATTATCTGGATATTTCTTATATGCTAAATTAGCACTAACATAATACTTGACGGCTCTCAACGCGATTGACCAAAATCCCTTAGACACTTTCACTGGAGTTGATTTTTCAGGTAGGTCAGAAAAAGGTATAAAAAAATCAGGTCTCTTTGGTATTTTAGAAAAAGCATTAACACCATATTCTTCTAAGGTAATATAATCAGGTCTAAAATAACCTTCTTCAAATACCCAAAATTTCATATTAAGCTCTTGTGAAATTTTCTTTGCTATCTTATGGCACGGTCGATTATCCCCAAAGCAAACCATCGTATCTATGTTATTTTCTCGACAAAATTTTCTTAGGTAAGAAGATAAAAAAGTAAAATGATATGAAAAATCAAATGTATTAGGTATAGAAGACGGATAATACGCTTCATCACCACCATTAAAATTAATTTTGAATACCATTTTATTCTGAGAAGATAGCCATAAAGATAACTGGTAAAAGAAATCTCCAATAGGCCCTTGTAGCAATAAAATATTTTTTGATGTTCTAAGTAAAATATCTAAGTTATGTTCAATCATTATTGCTTTAGTACTTTATATAATTGTTGCAACTTACCAAATTGCTTAGCCCCCCAACTACGGTTTAAACCATCATTGTCTAAGCATTTGCGTTGATATTGTAATATATTGATAGCTTGCTCAACATTAATAATTCGTTGAGATTCTTGATCCCTATATTGAGGGTAATAAATTAACACTCCAGCAATTAACTCTAACAATGTTAATTTTCTCTTTCGACGCTCTAAATTAACAAAATCTTTCGTTAATCCCCAATTTGAATAGAAAGGTAAGCCATAACAATAAACTTTTTTCCCTCTTAATAATGCTTCAAATCCAGCTAAGGATGTCATTGTATGTATCTCATCAACTTGATTAATACAGTTTAGTATATTAGCTTTCTCTATAATCTCATCTGCATATTTCAAAGCATCTTTTTTTAAGATTTTCCCCTGCCTATTACCACTCTCTACATCAGGATGTGGTTTGTAAAAGATATAAGCATCAGGATTTAATTCTCTTACCTGCTTTAGCAGATCTAAATTTTTTTTCAGTACTGGAGAACCATAACGAATTGACGCATCATCCTCAACTTGTCCCGGAACTAAAATTGTTCTTTTAGACGTTTGTAATAAACTAATCTCTGAATTACCTACATTATATTTCCCTATATTCTGATTTATCAATTTTGATTGTAGCGACTTAGCTAAAATTAAATCCTCTTCAGTAAAATTTTTATTTTGCAGAATATTTTCTAATCTCGATGGCATTTCTGCATTAAAATAAATGCCGATATCATCTATCACTAGAGATAAAGGCGATACTAGATTTGATCCTAATCCAACAGAGCGAATAAAGCCATCTTCCATTCTTAATACAGGTAAACCTTTTTGATTAGCATATTCTAGAACAGCTTGCTTCCCATTCCCCCAAACGAGTAATTTAGTATTTTTATTTAACGACTGCTTTTTTAATTTATCAATTGAAGGAATAAAATGTAAATGGCACTGTGGATAATCAAAAAATGGTTTAATCACATTTCTCTTCCATAAAGACATACCAACACAATAAAGATGTCCACTTAGCATTTTATTTTTTTCTTTTTCTAACACTAAATAATTAATTACATCAAAAATGGTGCCACTTTCTCCTGTATATGGGTTAATATAGCGGCTGTATTGCAGATATGCTGCTGCAAATACTTGTAATAATGTACGATCAATGCGTCTTTTGTCTTTTTTTAACACTGGGATTTGGTTATGGCGATCATCTGTTAACCCCCAACCAGCATACCACGGCAGCCCGAATGTAACGACTGTTTTTCCTAATAATAAGGCTTCAAATCCCATTTGAGAGGTAACGCAATATACTTTATCGGCAATCTTGAGTAATGATATAGGATTAACATCATCAGAAAATAATCTAATCCGAGCATCATATTTATCGAGTGAAGTCAGATACCCTTTCTTTTTCCCACTAATGACATCAGGATGGACTTTTACCCAAATTTGACTATGCGGATTTTCATTAATTGCACAATCTAGCATTCTCTGAAAATCAATATGCTTAGCTTGACCATATTTAACCGCCATATCACCATAAGTTTGATCAATGACTAAAACTATAGGACGCGCCTTATCATATTCCTGAGCAAAATCTAACGAATGATTATATTTAGAAAGCTGATGTTCTTTAATAAGCATTAATGCACGTTCAGCTTGTTGTAATGTATCTACATTAATTTGGTTATTTAAAATAAGTTTTTCTAAACGAGAAACTTTAGTTGTATCGTAATAGATCCCTAGATCATCAAATACAATAGAATAAGGGGGATAACCATTCACTCCCAATCCTAATGAACGTAAAAAACCATCTTCCAAAGCAATATAGTCGACTCCTTTTTTATCCGCATAAGCGCGAGCTTTAATTGTTGAAGGTCGTAGCCCCCAGCCAATTACCCCTTGTACAATTGGCGGATTAAATGTAAATCTTTTATAGGGAACTAAATGATATTCGGGCAAAAAACTTTGCAAGAATGGAATAGATAAAATTCCGCGAGAAAAAACGAGTAGATTACTATTCATAATCAATTACATTGAAAAATTTTCGATAATTCTACCAAAAATAAAATCTGATTTGTGTAAAGAATTGTAAATGAGAGAAGCCTGCCCCAACACAGGCTTAAGATAGAAAAATCAATAAATTAAAAGCGATACCCCAACCCCATAAAGAACACAAACGGATTAAGTTTTACATCCACTTCGTGCGCTGCCCCTAATGCGTTGAATCTTGCCGTTGTTTTGATTCGTGTGTACCACATTGCTGTATTTAAATAAAGATTATCAGCTACTTTAATATCAATCCCTAAGTTAAAGACAGGGGCAAAAGAATGTTTTTTCACTTGTAAGTTCGTCACTGCGGTATGAGTTGATTTCGCATTAAAAAATCTGGTGTAATTCAGCCCTGCCCCTACATAAGGACGAGCCCCCGCATTTTTATCTAGGAAGTAATATTGAACATACAAACTCGGAGGAAGTTGTTTTAATTTAACCACATTGCCTAAATTGAGATTTAATGCAGGGACATTTGCTTTGATCTTATGTGAAAATGGTGTTGCACCTAATAATTCCACACCAATATTATCGGTAATCATATAAGTTGCTGTTAGCCCTAATTGTGCATTATCACTTACTTTTAAATTTACCTCTATTGGCGTTTTGGTGTGAGAATCAGAATTTGCACTCACAAATACCCCACCCGCTCTAAGCATAATCTCTCCAGCTTGATGTGCATTTGCAGAACTGGCTATAAAAAGACTCGCTAAACCCGATACAATCAGTGTTTTTTTCATAAAAAGTACCTCTATGGTTAATACCTTTAAACTAATATCCTTACAAATACTGTGTATTTAACACATCACAAACATACCACAAAATAGTTACATATTTTGTGATACAGTTCAAAGTTTTTAAAATTTTGTTAAAAAATTTAAAAATTTTATTTACCGCACTTTTCATTTTGTTTAACAATAGAGAAGATTTGATCTAACCCAAAATCAAATATGACAACGCAAAAAATCCTTATTCACAACAAGACGAGGTTTCTACTAAAGGAAAAGCAATGGTTAGCAAGTTATTGTATAATGTCGCAATGATTTTTTACTGGAAATAAAGAATGAACATTAATTTTACTCAAATTTTTCAAGATTGTTGGAATTTTATGCGTAATCAAAGGACGATTACCCAGCAATTTATCTTTTTCTTTTTTATTAACGCACTAATTTTCTATTTTCTTTTAACGACGGTCGTACCGATGCCCGAAATAAGTCAGGCAAATGGACAAAGTTTACCCTTACCGAATAATATCAGTGCTGAATTTTTACTGTTAGGCATCGCACAACAATTAGTCAGCCTATTTCTTTCTTCTTGGGGTATTCTCACTTTTCACCGCATTAGTATTCAACAACAAAATCCATTAAATCAAAGTGCGGTGCTAACTTTACAACGTTTTGTTGGTGTGGTGATGATTAGCTTAATTGGATTTATTCCGCTGATGATTGGCGTAGTAGAAAGCCTGTTCGCCATTTTACAAGGGCAATCGCCTTCAATGCTTTCTTTGGTCGCGATTTTGCTTGGCTTTTTTATTTTTGTACGCTTAAGCCTTGCTTCTACGGAATATCTCATTAACCCTGTAAGCATTATGCAAGCATTGAAAAATAGCTGGTTAAGCGGCGTAAAACGCACTGCGCCGTTATTGATTTATTGTTTGTTAATTTATGTCGTACTGCCTTTTGTACTGAGACGTATCACTGCATTAAGCGACAATCTTATTTTCGATGTCCTAATGCTCTTTTTAACTGCCGTAGTGAGCGTATTTTCTTTACTTTTCACCTACCGCTTTTACAGCTTATTTATGCGCAAGGATCAACAATAATGAAACAGATTTTAGAATTTATTCCCCTACTCGTCTTTTTTATTGTGTATAAACTAGTGGGGATTCGTGAAGCCGCAATTGCCCTAATTATTGCCACCGTCATTCAGCTTGTGGTGCTAAAAGTCAAATACGGTAAAATTGAAAAACAGCAGCTCATTATGGGAAGTGCGGTGGTTTTTTTTGGTGCATTATCCGCCTATTTCAACGAATTAGCATTTTTAAAATGGAAAGTGACGGTGATTTATGCCTTGTTCGCTTTGGCATTAATCATTAGCCAAGTGATGTTTAACAAACCGCTCATTCAGCAATTATTAGGTAAAGAAATTCAGCTACCTGATGCGGTTTGGTATAAATTAAATATGGGCTGGGCGTGCTTCTTTCTGCTTTGTATGGTGATTAATATTATCATTAGTCAATATTTCTCTGACGATATTTGGGTCGATTTCAAAACGTTTGGAATTATTGGGCTTAGCCTTATTGCAACAGTAGCAACGGGCGTTTATATTTATCGTTATCTTCCACAAACGGATAATAAAGAACAACAATAGGAAAAATTATGTCTGTTTTTATTGAAACCAAAACGGGGCGACAATCCCAAGGTAGTTTATTACTTCGTACATTAGCGATGCCTTCTGATACCAACGCCAACGGCGATATTTTCGGCGGTTGGATTATGTCGCAAATGGATATGGGTGGCGCTATTTTAGCGAAAGAAATCGCACACGGGCGTGTCGTTACCGTTGCCGTTGATAGTATGACCTTTATCCGCCCAATCTCCGTTGGCGATGTGGTATGCTGTTATGGGCAATGTGTTAAAGTCGGCCGTTCTTCTATTCAAATAAAAATTGAAGTATGGGCCAAAAAAGTGTCCAGTGAACCCATTGGTGAACGTTATTGTGTGACGGAAGCGATCTTTACCTTCGTTGCAGTAGATAATAAAGGAAAATCTCGTGCCATTCCGCGAGAAAACAACCCAGAATTAGAAAAAGCATTAGCATTAATGACACAACCTTAATCAAGGAGGACAACAAAATGTATTATGTTATTTTCGCACAAGATAAACCCAACACACTCGCTCAGCGTCTTGCTGTGCGTGAGCAACACCTCGCTCGTTTAAAACAATTACAAGCAGAAAATCGTCTATTAACCGCGGGGCCAAATCCAGCCATTGATGATGAAAACCCCGGCGAGGCAGGCTTTACCGGTTCAACGGTTATTGCTCAATTTGACAGTCTTGAAGCCGCCCAACAATGGGCAAGCCAAGATCCTTATGTGGAAGCAGGGGTTTATGGCGAAGTCATCATCAAACCATTTAAGAAAGTTTTCTAAATAAAAACACTCAAAAAAAGCACCGCACTTTTCTTTTAGTTAACTCAAGTGAGAAAAAAGAAAAGTGCTATCCCTAACGATAAAAACAATAAGAGGAAACACAATGTCAAACTTTCTACACGATTACCAAAAACATATTGATGAACGTGCCGCACAGGGTGTTGTGCCAAAACCATTAGATGCCGAACAAACCGCACAGCTTATTGAATTATTAAAACATCCCCCAGCAGAGCAAACGGAATATCTTCTTGAGCTTTTTAAAACCCGCGTACCTGCTGGAGTGGATGAAGCCGCTTATGTGAAAGCCTCTTTTCTTGCCGCCATTGTCAATGGTAGCGCCCACTCCCCCTTAATTAGTCCTGAAAGTGCGGTACAAATTTTAGGTACAATGCAAGGTGGTTATAATATTGAACCACTGCTCCAAGCCCTTGATAATGACACCCTTGCCCCTTATGCCGTCCCCGCCCTTTCTTCCACGTTATTAATGTTCGATAATTTCTACGATGTAGAACAACGAGCCAAACAAGGCAATGCTTACGCACAACAAATTCTCCAATCTTGGGCAAAGGCAGAATGGTTTTTATCACGTCCAAAATTAGACGAAAAACTCACTGTTACCGTATTTAAAGTATCGGGTGAAACCAACACAGATGATCTTTCTCCTGCTCAAGATGCGTGGTCACGTCCAGATATTCCTTTGCACGCTCTAGCAATGCTAAAAAATGAACGAGAAGGCATTCAACCAGATGAAGCCGGCAATATTGGGCCAATTCAACAAATTAATGCCTTAAAAGAAAAAGGCTATCCACTGGCTTATGTGGGCGACGTTGTAGGCACAGGTTCATCTCGCAAATCTGCGACAAATTCGGTGCTATGGTTTATGGGCGAGGATATTCCTTATATTCCGAATAAACGCGCAGGTGGCGTGGTATTAGGCGGAAAAATTGCCCCTATTTTCTTTAATACGTTAGAAGATGCGGGAGCATTGCCGATTGAGGTCGATGTAAGCAAACTCAATATGGGTGATGTGATTGATATTTACCCTTATCAAGGCAAAATTTGCCAGCATAATAGCGATCAAGTATTAGCCGAATTTCAGTTAAAAACCAATGTACTATTAGATGAAGTACGCGCTGGCGGACGTATTCCATTAATTATCGGACGAGGCTTAACACATAAAGCACGCCAAAGTTTAGGTTTAGCTGAAAATGATATTTTTGCCAAACCACAAGCAATAGCAGATAACCATAAAGGGTTTACCCTCGCACAAAAAATGGTCGGGCGCGCCTGCGGTGTAGAAGGTATTCGTCCGGGACAATATTGCGAACCAAGAATGACCTCTGTCGGCTCACAAGATACCACCGGCCCAATGACCCGTGATGAACTAAAAGATCTCGCCTGTTTAGGGTTTTCCTCAGATCTTGTGATGCAATCTTTCTGCCATACCGCCGCCTACCCTAAACCGGTAGATGTGGTCACCCATCACACGTTGCCTGATTTTATTATGAACCGAGGCGGTATATCGCTTCGTCCCGGAGATGGCGTTATCCACTCTTGGCTAAATCGTATGTTATTGCCTGATACCGTAGGAACAGGCGGAGATTCACACACTCGCTTCCCGATTGGCATTTCTTTCCCTGCTGGTTCAGGCTTGGTGGCGTTTGCTGCTGCCACAGGTGTAATGCCACTGGATATGCCGGAAAGTGTGCTTGTTCGCTTCAAAGGTGAAATGCAGCCGGGCATCACCTTGCGTGATTTAGTCCACGCCATTCCTTATTATGCCATTCAACAAGGCCTGCTCACGGTAGAAAAACAAGGCAAGAAAAATATTTTCTCTGGTCGCATTTTAGAAATTGAAGGATTAGAGCATCTTAAAGTGGAGCAAGCCTTTGAGCTTTCCGATGCCTCAGCAGAACGCTCTGCCGCCGCTTGTACCATAAAATTAGACAAAGCACCAATCATTGAATACCTGAATTCCAACATTGTATTACTCAAATGGATGATTGCAGAAGGTTATGGCGACGCTCGTACGCTAGAACGCCGTATCAACGCAATGGAAAAATGGTTAGAAAATCCTCAATTACTCAGCGCAGATCCTGATGCAGAATATGCTGCCGTGATTGAAATCGATCTCAATGAAATCAAAGAACCGATTTTATGTGCGCCAAATGATCCTGATGACGCTCGCCTTCTTTCTAAGGTGCAAGGGGATAAAATTGACGAAGTGTTTATCGGCTCTTGTATGACGAATATTGGCCATTTCCGTGCTGCTGGAAAATTATTAGCCAAGTTTAAAGAGGTCATTCCAACTCGCTTATGGCTCGCTCCACCAACTAAAATGGATGCCAGCCTACTGACAGAAGAAGGCTATTACAGCATTTATGGTAAAAGTGGCGCACGGATTGAAATCCCCGGTTGTTCACTTTGTATGGGCAATCAAGCGCGTGTCGCCAATAATGCCACGGTGGTTTCCACTTCAACCCGCAATTTCCCAAACCGCTTAGGGCAAGGGGCAAATGTGTATTTGGCATCAGCAGAACTCGCCGCTGTGGCTGCATTGCTCGGCAAACTGCCAACGCCAGAAGAATATCAAGTCTATGTGGCGGATTTACAGCAAGACAAGGAAGACACCTATCGCTATATGAATTTTGATCAACTTAATCAATATACGCAAAAAGCACAGGAAGTGATCTTCCAAGCCCCTGCTTAGTAAAACCTCAATCACAAAAGTGCGGTGAAAAAATCAGGAAAATTTCACTGCACTTTTCTTTCTATGAAAACCCAAACGCCTTTATTTTGTTATTTCTTTGCGGATAAGAAGTGCGGTTATTTTTTTGCTTATTTTTATTTCCTTTTTTCATCATTAATTATAGCCATTTAACCTTTTCTATTTGACAGCAATATCCTGCCCTTTCTATACTAAACGGGAATTAGTCGGGGTGCTTTTTAAGCTGAGATGATACCCGTGAACCTGATTCAGTTAATGCTGACGTAGGAAACTAATTAGATCATATTCTTGTAAATAGCTATGTTGCAGAATATTCTTTTTTACCTTTCTAATTTCTTCCTTGCTCGTCAATATGACTTTTTAATCATTTAATTAATAAGGAAATGACAATGCAATTTAAACCTTTTTTCTCATCATTTTTATCAAAATGTGGCTTAATTTTTATTGTGCTAGGTGGATTCTTTTTATTTAGCTACAATGCTAACGCGGAAGGGCGACTCAATATTTATTGCAGCGTGCAACATTCTGTGTGCGAAAAAATGGCTCAAATTTTTGCTAAAAAATATCACGTGGACACCAAATTTGTGCGTAATAGCACAGGAGCAACCTTAGCTAAAATCAAAGCAGAACAAGCCTTGCCACAAGCGGATATTTGGTATGGCGGTACCATTGAGCCTCATTTTCAAGCTGCGCAATTAGGATTACTCGAACCTTATCGTTCGCCCCTACAAGCGGAAACAATGCCACAATTTAAAGCATTGCTCGACAAGCACGGTGATGTAACCGCAATTGGCTATATTATTGTGTTAGGCATTGGTGTAAACACGGAAAAGTTCAAACAATTAGGCATTAAGGATTACCCAAAATGTTGGAAAGATTTAACCGATCCCAAATTTAAAGATCAAATTCAAATGCCTGATCCGCGCAATACAGGTACCGGCTACACCTTTATCGCAACACTCGTGCAATTATTCGGTGAGGAAGAAGCCTTTCGTTATCTTAAAGCTTTAGATAAAAACATTTCCCAATATGCAAAAAGTGGCACAGAGAAATCCAATCTCTCGCGTGGGGATGCAGCGGTAACCATCGGTTTTATTAATGGTTATCAAACAGAAAAAGAAAATGGCGCGCCAGTAGAGGCAATTTTACCTTGTGAGGGGGATAGCTATTCGCTTGGTGGTATCAGTATTTTGAAAGGGGCGAGAAATTTAGACAATGCAAAATTATTTATGGATTGGGCATTAACCCCAGAAGCACAAGAAATTGCGTGGCGTGAAGAAAAAATGTATCAAATTCCAACCAATATTCACGCCAAAGCCTCGCCAAATTCAACCGATCCAAAAACCTTAAAACTCATTGACTTTGATTTTGATCGCTTTGGCTCAGACGAAGAAGGGAAACGATTAATAAAACGTTGGATAGAAGAAGTGAAACTAAAGTAAGTTTACATTGACAAAGGATAAAGTGCGGTTAAAAATAACCGCACTTTATGATTTTTTACGTTAGGAAAGCTGTTCATAATGCGATACCAGATTATTTTCGCAATTTGTATTATTTTCTTACAATGTTTTATTTATATTTTTAACCGCACCCTTTCTTGGCTTTATTTGCAAAATGCCAGTCCTGTTTGTCGTAAAATTTTCACCCTGAGTACTTATCTCGCTGCAAACAGTATTATTTTGCTCACTGTCTCGCGTATTTACCCGATGTTTCGCACTAGTGCTTTTATTTTGGCATTTTTGCTTTTTGCCAGCTTTGTCAGCTTAGCCTGTGTAGCTATTTACTTTATCTTTAGAAAACAAAAATTTAAGCCAAAATTGCACCGCACCTTAGCTTGGCTTTATCCTGTTGGTTTAATCAGTTTGATTGGATTGAGCGTCTATAATGCTTACACGCCACAAGTCATTCATTATCAAATTACCTTGGATAAACCTTTCAAACCCTTGCGTATTGGAATGGCGAGTGATTTTCACCTTGGACGATTATTTGGTGGCAAACAATTGGATAAGCTGGCTGAAATAATGAACGAGCAAAAAGTCGATATTATTTTACTCCCGGGCGATATTATGGATGATAATATTCGCGCTTATGTCGCAGAAAAAATGCGACCGCATCTTGCTCAATTACACGCCCCGCTTGGCGTTTATGCCACCTTAGGTAACCACGATTTCTTTGGACAACAGCAGGCGATTGCCAACGAAATTCGTCAAGCTGGTATTACGGTTCTGATGGATCAAGCAGTGCAAGTAGATAATCGTTTTGTGCTGATTGGGCGTAATGATGATTTATTTAAAGCGCGTCCAAAAACCAAAGATATAATTAATCGCTTAAATACCCATTTACCTATTTTTCTATTGGATCACCGTCCAACAGAAATTATGGCACATTCAACCTTACCTATTGATATTCAGGTTTCAGGCCACGCACATAAAGGACAAATCTTTCCAGCAAATTTAATCACAAAGGTGTTATATCGTTTAGATTACGGTTATGAGAAAATTGGCAACGGGCATTTTTTCGTTACTTCAGGTTATGGATTTTGGGGAATTCCAATGCGATTGGGATCGCAATCGGAAGTGTTTATTATTGATGTAAAAGGAAAAGAATAGGGCGTGAGAATGAACTTTCTAAATAAAAATTTAAGTAAAATTTACACCGCACTTTGTTTAGGCTCGGCAACGCTGTTTTCCAATGCCGTTCAGGCCGAAGGCAAGCTCACCGTCTATTGTAGTGTGCAAAGTACGACTTGTGAGAAAATCACGCAGGCTTTTAGTAAGAAGTATCATGTGCAAACTCAATTTGTACGTAATAGTACAGGGGCGACCTTATCCAAGTTAAAAGCAGAACAACACAATCCGCAAGCGGATGTTTGGTACGGCGGTACGATTGAATTACATTATCAAGCTGGCGATCTGGGTTTACTCAGCCCTTATCGTTCACCAATGCAAGCTGAAACAATGCCACAATTTAAAGCATTGTTAGATAAAAAAGGCGATCTGACGTCTATTTTATATATGCTCGTACTTGGTTTTGGTGTAAATACTGAAAAATTTGCTGAGCTAGGCATTAAAGACTATCCAAAATGTTGGAAAGATTTGCTTGATCCCCGCTTAAAAGGACGAATTCAAGTACCAGATCCTCAACTTTCCGGCACGACTTATACAGCGATTGTTACGCTGATTGAATTACTCGGTGAAGAAAAAGCCTTTGCCTATCTAAAACAGTTAGATAAAAATGTTTCTCAATATATGAAGAGCAATCAAGTTACCAGTAATTTAGCACGCGGTGAAAGTGCGGTCAGTGTTGGGTTCGTGCATAGTTATGCCACCGAGAAAGAAAATGGCGCACCAGTGGAAGCCATTTTGCCTTGTGAGGGTGATAGTTATTCCCTTGGTGGATTAAGCATTATTAAAGGCGCAAGAAACTTGGATAACGCAAAATTATTTGTAGATTGGGCATTATCTAAAGAGGCACAAGAAATTCCTTGGCGTGAGGCTGGGGTTTATCAAATTCCAACTAATGTGAATGCGCAAGCTTCACCCAAATCAGTTGATCCTAAAACCTTGAAGCTGATCAATATTGATTTTGACCGTTTTGGTTCGGCAGAAGAAGGCAAACGCTTAGTCAATAAATGGGTGCAAGAAATTAAATTGAAAAAAGAAAATTAACTTTTCGCAAAAAAATGACCCCACTTTTAATGTGGGGTCAGGCATTTTAACCTTTCAAACGTTCAAAGCCCGCTTTCAAATCAGCGATTAAATCTTCAACTTCTTCAAAACCAATATGCACACGGATTAATGTGCCAGTCAGTTTTCTATCAATATTAGGGCGAATTTTAGCAATCTCTTCTGGTTGATTATATAAAATTAATGACTCAAATCCTCCCCAAGAATACGCCATTGAAAACAGTTCAAAATGATCCATAAAGCGTTCTAATTGTTCTTGTGTTAATTTCTCTTTTAGTTCAAAAGAAAATAACCCGCTGGCACCCGTGAAATCACGCTTAAAGTTTTCGTGTCCCGGACAGCTTGCTAAAGCTGGGTGATAGACCGCTTTTACTTCAGGCTGTTGAGCTAACCATTGCGCAACTTTTATGCTGTTTTCTTGATGTTGTTTTAGGCGAACCGCTAAGGTACGAATACCCCGTGCGGTAACATAGGCGGTATCTGCATCCACCATTTGCCCCATTAAATAAGAATGTTCACGCAATTTATCCCAACAACGGGCGTTAGATACCGCAGTGCCGATCATTGCATCAGAATGCCCTACTAAATATTTCGTCCCCGCTTGGATAGAAATATCAATATCGTGTTCCAGCGCCTTAAATAACACGCCCGCCGCCCAAGTATTATCAATCATAATCACGACATCAGGATTAACCGCACGCACAGCTTTTACAATCGCAGGAATATCAGGCACTTCCATTGTCAGTGAGCTTGGCGATTCTAAGAACACCACTTTAGTATTTGGCTGCATTAAGTTGGCAATTTCAGCCCCCATCAGCGGATCATAATAGGTGGTACTTACCCCCATTTTTTGCAAAATTACGTTGCAGAACACTTGAGTTGGCTCATAAGCCGCACCTGTCATCAAAATATGATCACCAGTTGCCACAAAAGAAAGAATGGTATTGGTTACCGCAGCAGCCCCACAAGGGTAAAGATAACAGCCTGCCCCACCTTCTAATTCACACATTAAATCTTGCAAGGCAAAATGAGTGAGCGTACCGCGACGTCCATAATATAATGCGCCTTTAGTGAGGTTTTTGCCGGCTTCTTTTTTATCCGCTAAGCAATCAAAAACTAAAGAAGAGGCACGCTGAATCACAGGATTCACACTGCCTTGCGTCATTCTCTTTTTGCGTCCAGCGTGGACAAAGGTGGTGTTCGATGTAGTATTTGCTTTCATACATTTTCCTTACTTTTATTAAATTTAGGTAAAAATAATCAATTTAATAGATAAAAACAGTTATTCAAGTGCGGTGCTTTTCTTTAGAATATTTCCTGATTTACGCTTATTGTTGTTTAAGCATATCTATCATTAATTTTTATAGGAGATTTTTACTATGGTATTAGTAACTCGTCAAGCACCAGATTTTACTGCATCCGCTGTATTAGGCAACGGTGAAATTGTTGATAATTTTAACTTAAAAAAACACATCGAAGGTAAACCAGCAGTTATCTTCTTCTGGCCTTTAGATTTCACTTTTGTATGTCCATCTGAAATCATCGCATTCGATCACCGTTATCAAGAATTCAAAAACCGTGGTGTTGAAGTGGTTGGTGTTTCTATTGACTCTCAATTCACTCACAATGCGTGGCGTAAAACCTCTGTTGATGCAGGCGGTATCGGTGAAGTTCAATTTGCAATGGTTGCTGACGTTAAACACGAGATTGCTCAAGCATACGGTATTGAACACCCTGAAGCAGGCGTTGCACTTCGTGCTTCATTCTTAATTGACAAAGATGGCGTTGTTCGTCACCAAGTTGTAAACGATCTTCCACTTGGTCGTAACATTGACGAAATGATCCGTATGGTTGATGCGTTACAATTCCACGAAGAACACGGTGAAGTTTGCCCAGCACAATGGGAAAAAGGCAAAGAAGGAATGACCGGCAGCCCTGAAGGCGTTGCAAAATACTTAAAACAAAACGCAGATAAACTTTAATCTATTACTTGTTTAGCTTTATTTTCAATTTAATTTAGGAACTGGAAACTCACTAAGGTGAGTTCTCTTTACCTAAGGAACTTTTATAAAAACAATGCGTTATAAAAAAAGCTAAGTTTTCTAAACTTAGCTTTTTCTTTTAAATCAACTCATTAAAAAATTGATGAGGCAAGCGTTAGGATCACGCCTAAAGATAGCACAACCATCATCATTGCATAACCAAATGTACCCATAATTTACTCCTAAAAGTTGATAAAACTTGTCGGGATTATAGCAAAATTGTGAAAAAAAGAAACTTTCTTAAGTAAACAGGAAAAAGCTGTGATGAAGTGCAAATTTTTTCGCAATAACCCTTAACAATTCGATTTCGCCCTTTATAATAGCCAAAATTTTTTCGGAGGAATTATGGCAACAATTAAAGATGTGGCAAAAATGGCGGGCGTGTCCACCACGACGGTATCCCACGTAATTAATAAAACGCGCTTTGTTGCACCTGAAACAGAAAAGCAAGTACGTGAGGCGATTCAAGCACTCAATTATTCACCCAGTGCGGTAGCGAGAAGTTTGAAAGTCAATACCACAAAATCAATTGGTATGATCGTAACCACCAGTGAAGCCCCTTATTTTGCTGAAATTATTCACGCCGTTGAAGAGCATTGCTATCGCCAAGGCTATTCATTATTTTTATGCAATACCCAAAATGAGCCAGAAAAAATTAAAAATCACCTTGAAATGCTTGCTAAAAAACGCGTAGATGGGGTGTTAGTGATGTGTGCAGAATACACGCAAGATTCCCTCGATCTGCTGGCAAATTTCACCGATATTCCAATGGTAGTAATGGATTGGGGACCAAATAATCAAAATACAGATATTATTCAAGACAACAGCTTTGAAGGTGGCTATATGGCAACCAAATATCTGATTGATAATGGGCATAAAGCCATTGGTATCATTGCAGGTGAATTAATTAAAACCACGGCTAAAACACGTTATGAAGGTTTTGTTAAAGCAATGACAGAGGCTAATTTGCCAATTAATCCCGATTGGGTAATGGAAGGTTTTTTTGAGCCAGAAGATGGCTATGAATGTATGAATAAAATCTTAAAGCAAGCACACTTACCTAGCGCGGTATTCTGTTGCAATGATGTAATGGCATTAGGTGCAATCTCCGCCATTGGAGAAAAAGGACTGAAAGTGCCTGATGATATTTCTATTATTGGCTATGACAATATTCACGCCTCGCGTTTTTATTCACCGCCACTTACCACAATACACCAGTCTAAATCTCGTTTAGGCGCACAAGCGGTGAATTTATTATTCCAACGCATTAGTGATAAATCCGGTCAGCACCAAATTATCGAAATGCACCCTGAATTAGTCGTTCGCAGTTCAGTTAAACAATTATAATTCATCTCCTGCCCGTTACTATAACGGGCAATTTTTTAGACTAAATTTTAACAAATTACTAACATTATTAAATTTTATATAAAAAAAGATAAAAAATTCATAAAAAAACCACCGCACTTTTGATTTATATTATTTTTTATCTTTTAAATAATTGACCTTTCTCCCTATTTTTGATTATATCTATCACAGAAAACGAATTTATTTTTTTGTGAGGTGCTTATGATCCAACAATACACAACACTGCGTAACAACATCAATATGCTTGGGCATTTCTTGGGCGAAACCATTAGTGATGCACAAGGTAGTGATATTCTTGACTTAATTGAAAATATTCGTGTGTTATCACGCAATTCCCGTGCGGGTGATGAAAAAGCACGCCAGCAGCTACTTGATACCCTTGCGACAATTTCTGATGAAAACATTATTCCTGTCGCGAGAGCCTTCAGCCATTTTTTGAACTTAACCAATATTGCTGAACAATACCAAACAATTTCTCGTCAGCATATTGACCAAGAATCTTCCGATCGCACGTTAGAAGCCTTATTTCAACGTTTAAAAGCACAAAATGTTCCCGTTGAGAAAGTACTTGATGCGGTACAAAAACTGATTATTGAATTGGTGCTTACCGCTCACCCAACCGAGGTAACACGCCGTTCACTCGGGCATAAACACGTCGAAATCAACCGCTGCTTAAGCCGTTTAGAACACGATGATTTAACTGAAGCCGAAACCACCAAACTTAAACGCCGTTTAATGCAGCTGATTGCCCTCGCTTGGCATACGAATGAAATTCGTACCCAACGCCCAACCCCTGTTGATGAAGCCAAAGCAGGAATGGCGGTGATTGAAAATAGCCTATGGAAAGCGGTGCCAGAATTTTGTCGCCTATTTAATTTTCATTTAGAAAAAAACTTTACGGTGCAATTGCCGGTGGATCTTGCTCCAGTGCGTTTTTCTTCTTGGATGGGGGGAGATCGTGATGGTAACCCATTTGTGACTGCCCAAACGACTCGCCAAGTGTTACTAATGAATCGCTGGAAAGCAGCTGAGTTATTTTTAGAAGATATCAAAGCCTTAGCCGATGAACTTTCTGTAATTCAATGTACGCCTGAATTTCGCGCTAAATATGGCGATCACTTAGAGCCTTATCGATTTGTCATCAAACAATTGCGTAGCAAATTGATCAAAACGGTGGCCTATTATGGCGATCAACTAGAAGGCAAAATCCCTGCTGTTGCGTCAGAAGAATGTTTAACTGATGATGAACAGCTTTGGGAACCACTTTATGACTGCTATCAATCTCTCCACCAATGCGGTATGCGAATTATTGCAAATGGGGCATTACTTGATTGCTTACGCCGTATTCGTTGCTTTGGCTTATCGCTTTCTCGCCTTGATATTCGCCAAGAAAGCACAAGACATAGCGATGCCATTGCGGAAATCACCCGTTATATTGGTTTAGGTGATTATTCACAATGGACAGAAGATGACAAACAAGCTTTCTTAATTCGTGAACTCAGTTCACGCCGTCCACTCTTACCGCGCGATTGGAAACCTTCTGCAGAAACGCAAGAAGTGCTAGATACCTGTAAAGTGATTGCAGAACAATCCGAAGGCGTGATTTCTTGCTATATTATTTCAATGGCGCGTACTGCTTCCGATGTACTTGCCGTGCATTTATTGCTAAAAGAAGCTGGTGTACCTTACCACTTACCTGTTGTACCGTTATTTGAAACATTAGATGATTTAGACGCCTCCGAAGAGGTGATGCGTCAATTATTCAATATCGGCTGGTATCGTGGGGTCATCAATAATAAACAAATGGTGATGATTGGCTATTCCGACAGTGCAAAAGATGCGGGAATGATGGCCGCTTCTTGGGCGCAATATCGTGCGCAAGAACAACTCGTCAATTTATGTGAAGAATTAGGCATCGAACTTACCCTATTCCACGGGCGTGGCGGTACCATTGGACGAGGGGGCGCACCTGCACACGCGGCGCTTCTTTCTCAACCGCCGCGTTCCTTAAAAAATGGTTTACGTGTAACCGAACAAGGAGAAATGATCCGCTTTAAACTTGGTCTCTCTGCGGTGGCAGTAGGCAGTTTAGATCTTTACGCAAGTGCTATCTTAGAAGCCAATTTATTACCCCCACCAGAACCTAAAAGAGCTTGGCGTGAAGTAATGGATGAGCTTTCTCGCACATCTTGCGATATTTATCGTCGCGTGGTGCGTGGCGATAAAGATTTTGTGCCATATTTCCGCTCTGCGACACCAGAACAAGAACTATCAAAATTACCATTGGGTTCACGCCCGGCGAAACGCAATCCTAATGGTGGCGTAGAAAGTCTGCGTGCGATTCCTTGGATTTTCGCTTGGATGCAAAACCGCTTAATGCTACCAGCTTGGCTTGGTGCAGGGGCTTCAGTGCGGCTTGCTATTGAGCAAGGTAAAGGCAATATTATTGAAGAAATGTGTAAACAATGGCCATTTTTCTCAACACGGATTGGTATGTTAGAAATGGTGTTCAGTAAAACCGATACTTGGCTTTCTGAACACTATGATCAACACCTTGTGAAACCTGAATTATGGTATTTAGGGCAATCTTTACGCGAACAATTAAAGGCTGATATTCAAACAATTCTCTCTTTATCGCACGAAGATCAATTAATGTCGGATCTCCCTTGGATTGCAGAATCTATCGCTTTGCGTAATATTTACACTGATCCACTCAACTTATTACAAGTGGAATTATTACGCCGTTTGCGTGAAAACCCTGAAAACCCAAATCCTGATGTTGAGCAAGCCTTGATGATCACCATTACAGGTATTGCCGCTGGAATGCGTAATACTGGTTAAACGCGAGTATCGCCCAAAAGATAAAAGGCAAAGTGCGGTAAAAAATTACCGCACTTTTTCTTTCCTGATTATTCTTATGCTATGATACGCACTCTTTTCAAACAAATAAAAAAACCAATGACAGAACAAATAAAAAAACTCGATCCTGATACGGCTATTGATATTGCCTATGACATCTTCCTTGAAATGGCCGGAGAGAACCTTGATCCTGCGGATATTGTTCTCTTCAATTTACAATTTGAAGAACGCGGTGCGGTTGAATTTGTCGAAACGGCAGAAAATTGGGAAGAAGAAATCGGCGTATTGATTGATCCTGATGAATATGCTGAAGTTTGGATCGGCTTAGTTAATGCACAAGATGAAATGGATGATATTTTTGCCAAGTTCCTCATTTCCCACCAAGAAGAAGATCGTCAATATCATATTATTTGGAAAAAATAATCCCGATAAAAAGTGCGGTGAAAAATCACCGCACTTTTACTATTTAACCACACTCTGATCTGTACTCGAAAACTGGATACCTAATTTGAGGTGCAGATCAGCCATTATTGCCCCATATATTCAAAGACAATAATTGAACCAGGATTTGCCATTTTTGAGGTTGGTGTGTCATCTAATTGACGGCCATTTCCCATATTATCTGTTACCACATAAATTTTACGGGTATCTGGGCTAACTAAAGCATTGCGATAACGGTTTGCACTGGTGAAATATTTTGCCGTATCCCCTTGCACATTACTCGCATCTTCATTCATTTTTACTTGATAGATTGCCCCACTCTTATAGGTTGCTAATAATAATGAATTACGGAACTCTGGAATAACGCCATCTTTCGGATAATATACCGCATTACCCGGTGCAATTGTTGGCCAGCAAATATAAGCCAGTTTTCCACAAGTGGCGTTAGTGTAATTGTAGTCATTATTCACCGTGAAGAACGTTTTGACAGGATCAATCACAGGTTCTTTGTAATCCGTTTCTTTTTGTGTTGGCACGCCTTCAGGAATCACATTGGGATCATATTTCACGCTCGGGCAATTTACCGCGGCAGAATAATTCGCATAAACATAAGCTAAATCATCTTTAAATCCCGCAATGTGTGGCCAGCCATAATTTCCACCCGCTTCAAGTTTGTTCAATTCATCATCGCTTGAAGGGCCTTGCTCTGTGCTATAAAGGTGATTTCCTACCCATACTAAACCTTGTGGATTACGGTGTCCGTAGGTATAAACGTGGCTTTTCACCCCTTTAATGATAGGATTATCATCAGGAATTGAGCCGTCTTTGTTAAGGCGCAAGGTTTTTCCGTTATAAGCTTGGTAGTCGTGGTTTTTTACCTGTTCTGCTGTCGGCAATTTTTGTGAAGTAATTTCATCGCAAACGTGTTTACCTTGGTTATAGCCTAAATCACCTGTGGTGTAATAAAGTTTGCCATCTGGACCAAATTTAATACGTCCAGCATTGTGATCGACACCTGCAATAATATGGTCAATAACAATTTTCTCATCACCTAATTTGTTGGCTTTCTCATCATAGGTTAAACGGACAATACGGGCGAATTTTTTCTCACCATCAACATAAGTATAGACCGCATAAGCATAAGGTTCACCTGCATCAAAATTTGGATCTAAGGCTAACCCTAACACGCCTTGATGTGGGAATTTCTCATAGGCATTGGCAAAATGGTACAACACGCTTTTCTCGCCCGTTTTGGGATCAATGCTCACGATATTTCTGCCTGCACGTTCTGTTAGCCAAAGTTGCTCTTTCGGCCCCCAGATCATCTCCCAACCGCCATCAACCTTATCGGTTAATACTGTTGCTTCAAAATGTGAACCAAAATCCACCTTCCCATCTTTACTCACCACATCAATGGCATTTGCGCTAGTTGTCGCAAATACAAATAATGCACCAGCAAATGCTAGTTTTTTCATTCTATTCTCCTATTGTTCTTCTTGATGTTAAAAAGCGAGCGGATTATATAAAACGAGGAAAAATAGCGATACCTATTATTAGAAAAGGTGTTTTTACTTTTGAGAAAGATTTTGTTGAAATAAAAAAGTGCGGTGAAAAATTACCGCACTTTTATTTACCCTTTAGGAAAAAGTTAACGCCACGCTTTATATTGGTTGATTAAACCATTGGTTGAGCTGTCGTGGCTGGTGATTTCGTTGTTGTTTTCAAGCTCTGGTAAAATGCGGTTAGCGAGCTGTTTGCCAAGTTCTACCCCCCATTGGTCAAAGCTGAAAATGTTGAAGATCACGCCTTGAGTGAAGATTTTGTGTTCATACATTGCAATTAATGCCCCCAAGCTAAATGGCGTGATTTTTTGCAATAAAATTGAGTTGGTTGGTTTGTTACCAGTAAACACTTTAAATGGCACAATCTCTTTCACTTCATCAAGGGATTTACCCGCTTTCACAAATTCTGCTTCGACCTCTTCTTTTGTTTTACCAAACGCCAGTGCTTCCGTTTGTGCAAAGAAATTAGACAATAATTTCAGATGATGATCTGAAAGTGGATTATGAGTTTGTGCAGGGGCAATAAAATCACAAGGAATTAAAATTTTACCTTGGTGAATTAATTGATAGAACGCGTGTTGTCCGTTTGTACCCGGTTCACCCCAGATAATTGGACCTGTTTGGTAATCGACCACTTTACCATCACGCCCTACATATTTTCCGTTTGATTCCATATTACCTTGTTGGAAATAGGCGGCAAAGCGGTGTAAATATTGGTCATAAGGCAAAATAGCTTCTGTTTGCGCGCCAAGGAAATTGGTGTTCCATAAGCCCACTAAGGCTAATGTTGCAGGAATATTTTCTGCAAGTGGCGCATTGCGGAAATGTTTATCCATTTCGTGCGCCCCCGATAACAAGGCTTCAAAGTTTTCAAAGCCGATAGAAAGGGCGATAGATAAGCCAATCGCTGACCATAAGGAATAGCGTCCGCCAACCCAATCCCAAAATTCAAACATATTTGCCGTATCAATGCCGAACTTTTCTACTTCTTTTGCGTTAGTTGAAAGTGCGGCGAAATGTTTTGCAATATGCGCTTCATCTTTCGCACTGGCTAAGAACCAATCACGCGCAGAATTTGCGTTGGTCATTGTTTCTTGCGTAGTGAAGGTTTTTGATGCGACTAGCACCAGCGTGGTTTCTGGATTCACTTTTTTCAATGTTTCAGCGATATGTGTGCCATCTACATTGGAGACAAAGTGCATTGTCAGGTGATTTTTGTAAGGGCGTAAGGCTTCGGTAACCATATAAGGTCCTAAATCTGAACCGCCGATACCAATATTAATCACATCAGTAATGGCTTTGCCTGTATAGCCTTTCCATTCCCCTGAAATAACACGATCGCAGAACGATTTCATTTTAGCAAGTACCGCATTCACTTCTGGCATCACATCTTTACCATCCACCAAAACAGGGGTATTTGAGCGATTACGCAATGCGGTGTGTAGCACAGCACGGTTTTCAGTGCGGTTAATTTTTTCCCCGCTGAACATCGCTTCCGTTGCGGCTTGCAAGCCACATTCCTCCGCTAATTGACGCAATAGCCCTAAGGTTTCTTGAGTAAGATTATTTTTTGAATAATCCACTAAAATATCCTGATTAAAGGTTAAAGAATAATCTTTAAAACGGTTAGGCTCTTGCGCAAATAATTGTTGAATAGTGGTTTCGCCCAGATTGTTTTTATGTTGTTCTAAGGCTTTCCACGCTTGCGTGCTAGTTGGGTTGATGTTTTTCATTTGAGTTTCCTTTTATTAAGTTTAATTAAAAAATTAATCAATATATTCCGTCAAAACTCGTGGGGTGAGTTTTGTTATTAATTCATAACTTAAAATGCCACTTATTGCTGCGATTTCTTCAATAGGTAATTCCTTACCCCATAAGATTACTTCGTCCCCCACTTGATCTTGGCTGTCTTGACCAAGATCCACAGTGAGCATATCCATTGATACTCTGCCCACAATTGGCACACGACGTCCATTAAGATAAACCGGAGTCCCTTGTGGCATATCTCTTGGATAGCCATCTCCATAGCCAATGGCAACAACACCAATTTTGGTATCTTGTTCGCTCACCCATTTTCCACCATATCCTACGGGTTCGCCTTTTTTATGATTACGCACGGCAATCAGTGATGAAGTGAGTGTCATCACGGGCATTAAGCCGTATTTTTGACTTGGTACGTTATTCGGTGAAATGCCATATAAAATAATGCCGGGGCGAATCCAATCCAAATGCGCTTCAGGCCAAAATAAAATGCCCCCAGAAGCGGCAATACTACGCTCCCCTACTCTATTTTTCGTCGCTTTAAGAAATGCGTTAAGTTGCTTTTGGGTGTAATCTGATTTTACTTCATCGGCACGGCTAAAATGACTCACAAAACCAAAGTGCGGTTCAATATTTGGACATTTTTCAAGCGCTTGGCAAAATGTCTCTACTTCATCTAAAGCGACACCAAGGCGGTGCATTCCCGTGTCTATTTTGAGCCAAACGTTAATTGGGTTGGGTAAATTGGCTTGCTGTAAGGCATTTAACTGCTCTTCGTTATGCACGATAGTTTGGATATTATTGACGGCAATAATCGGTAGATCTTTCGCGCGGAAAAAGCCTTCTAATAATAAAATGGGCTTTGTAATCCCATTTGAACGTAATGTGAGTGCTTCTTCTAAGCGCGCAACGCCAAAACAATCGACAAATTCTTCCAACACAGAGGCGACAAACGCCACACCGTGTCCATAGGCATTAGCTTTTACGACGGCAATCACTTTGCTATGTGGTGCTTTTTGTTTGATCACCCCAATATTATGTTTTAATGCCTGTGAGCTAATTTTTGCCGTAGCGGGTTTTACATCAATCATAATGCCTACTCGTAAGAATAATCAGGTTGATCTTTAAGGTTGTCAAAACGAGAAAATTGTCCGTTAAATTTTAACCGCACTTTACCAATCGGGCCATTACGTTGCTTACCGATAATAATTTCTGCAATGCCTTTTTCTTCCGAATTATCGTTATACACTTCATCGCGGTAAATAAACATAATCAAATCCGCATCCTGCTCAATAGATCCTGACTCACGCAAATCTGAGTTTACAGGGCGTTTATCCGCACGGTTTTCCAAGGTACGGTTAAGCTGCGAAAGGGCAATAACGGGGACTTCCAACTCTTTTGCTAAGGCTTTCAAAGAACGCGAAATTTCTGCAATTTCCAAGGTACGGTTATCGGAAAACGCGGGCGCACGCATTAACTGCAAATAATCCACCATAATCAGGCTCAGCCCGCCGTGTTCGCGATACACGCGTCTCGCACGCGAACGCAATTCAGTTGGCGTTAGCCCTGAAGAATCATCAATATACAAATTGGGGTTTTTCCTAAATATCCCTAAGGTGCTGGCAATTTTCGCCCAATCCCCTTCATCTAGACCTTGTCCAGTCCGAATTTTCGTTTGATCCACCCGGGAAAGAGAAGCCAAAGAACGCATCATAATTTGCTCTGAAGGCATCTCTAAACTAAAGACCAACACAGGTTTATCACTGGCTAATGCAGCATTTTCACATAAATTCATCGCAAAGGTGGTTTTCCCCATAGAAGGGCGTGCGGCAACAATAATTAAATCCGAAGGCTGTAAGCCTGCGGTTTTGCGGTCTAAATCAATAAAGCCCGTCGTTACCCCTGTTACCCCATTATGGGTTTCGCTCATACTTAGCACTTCAATTTTATCAATGGTTTTATCCAAAATATCAATGATATTTTGCGGCCCTTCACTCGCCGTGGTACGCTTTTCTGCAATGCTGAACACTTCACGTTCGGCATCATCAAGAATTTCTTTTACATCTCGCCCTTTGGTTTGATAGCTCATTTCAGCAATTTTATTACTGGACGCGATAAGTTCACGCAAAATCGCTTTTTCTCGTACAATCTCGGCATAAGTCAGCACGTTCGCGGCACTTGGTGTATTTTTTGACAGTTCTGCTAAATAGGCAAAACCGCCCACTTCTTCGCTCACCCCTGCCGCTTTTAATGTTTCATCTAAGGTAAGAAGATCCACGGGTTTATTATTGCGGATCAAATTCATAATATGTTGAAAAATCAAACGATGCTCAAAGGTATAAAAATCCTCAGCAATAATGCGTTCAGAAACCGCATCCCAATGGGCATCTGTCAGCAACATACTGCCGATCACGGCTTGTTCTGCTTCAATGGAATGAGGGGGGATATTAATCTGCTCAACTTTTTTATCTTTTGAGTTTGAAGGGTATTGTTTCGCCATAAATCCGTTTTTGATTATGATAAAAATTTATGCCTATCATATACCAAATTGAGGTGAGAATTAAGAAAAAGAACAGTGAAATAGCGAAAATCCCCCAATAAAAATAAAAGGGAGAAATACATACGCTTAGGCGCAATAACAAAAAAGTGCGGTAAAAATTACCGCACTTTTTATGACAATCAAATTAGATGACCGACACATTAAGCTTTGAATCACCTACGATTTGAACTTTTGCTCCCGGAACAAATTTTTCATTGTATTTTTGTACAACCACAATTTGTTTACCATCATTTTTTCTGATCACCAATTCTTGCGCATTCACTTGGCTTGCTTTTTCTTCTACTTTGCTACCAATCACGGCACCCGCAATTGCGCCAACTGCCGTTGCAATCGCTTGACCTGTACCGCCACCAATGCCAGAACCCGCAATACCGCCAAGTACACCGCCACCAACAGTACCGATTACACCTTCATTTTCTGCTTGAATTTTCACCGCTCTTACAGAAACAATCGTACCATAGCTGATTGAGCGCGCTTCTTTTGCTTGTCCACCAGAATACACATCACCGCTGTAAATATCCTGATTTGCACAACCTACTAAGCCAATGCTCATTAAAATTGCTAATGCTAAACTCATTTTTTTCATAAGAAATACACCTTTATTTAACTTGTTATCTTTATTCCCTTATCAAGACGCCACAATCGTCTTAATATGATAAGGATGCACCTTAATGCAAGTGGAATGATCACAACTCACTGCAATTGAAGGGTTGGGGAGCCTTTCACCCTCTACCTTAGGTTCACTCACTTTGACGCTCACATCTGTCATTTTGTTCCATAAAAAATGCGAATTTATACGCTCAACCCACGCATTTGTCGTTTCTTTAGGCAAAAAAGGAATGACCGCTTCAATATGTTCCCACCCTTCTTGTGGATAATGTTTATTTTTCGGGAAAGGTAATTCAATGATCTGTACTTGCTGATTAGCAAAGGTTAATGGCGTATCTAATTGAATAAGATAGATTTTTCGCCCATTGACGATATTATCACTTAAAATTTCACCGCACGTTAATAACGCACTGAGCCAACGTTGTGCTGATTGCTCGCTGTTCACGCGCACCGCAAGGTGATCAATCACATAATCTTGCAACGGCAATGCCATTTTTTCCGCCAATCGTAAAATCTGCTGCTCAAATTTGGCAAATTCATCGTAGGAAAAGAAAGGGTTGTCAAAAAATGAAAAATTTTGTTCGCGACTTATCATTTTTTCCTGCTTTATCTTTGTCTTAATCCAGAAAGAACGGTATCATAGCGGATTATTTTATTTTCACAATTTAAAATTAAGGATAAACCGTGAATATTCAATCCATTTTATCTGACAAAATTAAGCACGCAATGATCCAAGCTGGGGCAGATGAACAATGCGAAGCCCTTGTGCGCCAATCCAACAAACCACAATTTGGCGATTATCAAGCAAACGGCATTATGGCTGCCGCAAAAAAATTGGGGCAAAATCCCCGTGAATTTGCACAAAACGTGCTAGAACATCTTAACCTCGAGCCTATTGCAAACAACATTGAAATTGCAGGCCCCGGCTTTATTAACATTTTTCTTTCCCCAACTTGGCTTGCGGATAATGTGCAAGTTGCCTTGAAAGACGATCATCTAGGCATTCACACCGATAAGAAAGAAACGATTGTTGCCGACTATTCTTCACCAAATGTAGCAAAAGAAATGCACGTCGGGCATTTGCGTTCGACCATTATTGGCGATTCGGTAGTGCGCACCCTTGAATTTTTAGGGCATAAGGTGATTCGTGCTAATCACGTTGGCGACTGGGGAACGCAGTTCGGTATGCTTATCGCCTATTTAGAAAAAATGGAAAATGAACACGCCAGCGAAATGGAATTGAGCGATTTAGAGGCCTTTTACCGTGCGGCGAAAGAACATTACGACAACGATGAAGCCTTTGCTGAAAAAGCGCGTAATTATGTAGTGAAATTACAAAGTGGCGATGAATACTGCCGCACAATGTGGAAAAAGTTGGTTGATATTACCATGCAACAAAACCAACGCAATTACGATCGCCTAAACGTTACCCTCACAGAAAAAGATGTGATGGGCGAAAGCCTATATAACCCAATGCTACCTGCTATTGTAGAAGATCTGAAAGCACAAGGACTTGCGGTGGAAGATGACGGCGCATTAGTAGTTTATCTTGATGAATTTAAAAACAAAGATGGCGATCCAATGGGTGTGATCGTGCAGAAAAAAGATGGCGGATTTTTATACACTACCACAGACATTGCCGCCGCCAAATATCGCTATGAAACCTTAAAAGCGGATCGTGCACTTGTATTTTCAGATACACGCCAAAGCCAACATATGCAACAAGCGTGGCTGATTACACGCAAGGCAGGTTATGTACCAGATAGCTTCCAATTAGAACATAAAAATTTCGGTATGATGCTAGGTAAAGATGGCAAGCCATTTAAAACACGTACTGGCGGAACCGTAAAATTAGCTGACCTCCTAGATGAAGCCATTGAGCGTGCCGATAAATTAATTAGCGAAAAAAGCACCGCACTTTCTGCAGAAGAAAAAGCGGCCGTGGTTGAAGCGGTGGGAATTGGTTCAGTGAAATATGCCGATCTGTCCAAAAACCGCACAACAGATTACGTATTTGATTGGGATAATATGCTCAGCTTTGAAGGCAACACCGCCCCTTATATGCAATATGCTTACACACGTATCCGTTCTATTTTCAATAAAGCAGGCATTAGCAGCGAACAACTTGCCGATGCGCCAATTAACATCATTGATGAAAAAGAACGTACCTTAGCCCTCAAATTACTTCAATTTGAAGAAGCAATCCAACAAGTGGCAAAAGAAGGTTCACCACATATTCTTTGTGCCTATCTTTATGAATTAGCCGGTGTCTTCTCAAGTTTCTACGAACATTGCCCAATTCTTAATAATGAAGATGAAGGAATAAAACTCAGCCGTTTGAAACTGGCATTACTCACAGAGAAAACCTTAAAGCAAGGATTAGATTTGCTGGGAATTAAAACTGTTGAGAAGATGTGATTTTACACGTCAAAAAATAAGCAGTCTTTATTGACTGCTTTTTTTGTTTCTACAAGAAAAAATATAAGTGCGGTATTTTTTCTCAAATTTTACTCAAATAATGTCTAATTAGCACCTCTATTCCCCCCTCATCGCCTCAAAGATTTTCTCTGCTAAGGATTTTGAGATCCCCGGTACGGAGGCGATTTCGTCAAGGGTGGCTTTTTTCACCCCTTGCATTCCTCCAAGGTATTTAAGCAAGGCTTGGCGGCGTTTTGCCCCAACCCCTTCAATGGTTTCTAAGCCACTTTGAGTAAAGGCTTTTTGACGTTTTTTTCTGTGTCCGCTAATCGCGTGATTATGGCTTTCATCACGAATATGTTGAATTAAATGTAAGGCAAGGCTATCTGGGGGTAAATTGATTTCGCGATCTTGCTTGCTGATGATGAGGGTTTCCAAGCCAGCACGGCGATCCACACCTTTTGCCACGCCAATCAAGTGCGGTCGTTTTTTATCCCATTTTACCTTGAGTTGTGCAAACACTTGCAAGGCACGGTTCAGCTGCCCTTTTCCGCCATCAATAAAGATCACATCAGGAATTTTTTCACTTTCCAGATCTTTATCGTAACGTTTTAATAAGGCTTGTTCCATCGCGGCATAATCATCACCGCCAGTAATGCCCGTGATATTAAAACGGCGGTAATCGGATTTCAGCGGTCCATCTTGATTAAACACCACACAAGACGCAATGGTTTGTTCTCCCATCGTATGACTAATATCAAAACATTCCATTCGCTGAATTTTTTCTATGCCAAGTAAATCTTGTAAGGCTTGGTAGCGTTCTTGAATAAGCGTGGATTGCTTCAGTTGCGTAACCAATGCAGCTTTCGCATTCATTTGTGCAAGCTGTAAATATTTACTTTTATCCCCTTTGGCACTGTCTTGAATTTGCACTTTACGCCCAGCTTGTTCAGCGAGCAAGGTTTCTAATTGAGCTTTTTCTACCAATTTATGATCCACAATAATGGTGTTTGGCACGGTTCGTCCTTGGTGTGCTTGCAAATAGAATTGCCCTACGAAAGTGGCGGTGAGTTCGGATAAATCCGTATTGGCTGGCACTTTCGGGAAATAACTGCGGTTGCCCAAAATTTTGCCTTGTCGAATAAACAACACTTGTACGCAAGCAATACCAAGTTGGTAAGCAATGGCGATAATATCAATATCATCAAGGCGATCATTACTGACAAATTGTTTTTCAATGACGGCACGCACAGCTTGAATTTGATCTCGTATGCGTGCTGCATCTTCAAAATTTAGGGCTTGGCTTGCCTGCTCCATTTTGCCGACAAGGTGATCTAGCACTTGTTGATCTTTGCCTTGTAAGAAAAGACGAGCAAAATCCACTTGTTGGTTATAATCTTCATCAGAAATATAGCCTGCAACACAGGGCGCAGAACAACGCCCAATTTGATATTGCAAGCAAGGACGTGAGCGGTTGCGATAAACCGAATTTTCACATTGCCGCACAGGAAACAACTTTTGCAATAAGGAAAGGGTTTCACGCACGGCGCCCGCATTAGGATAAGGCCCAAAATATTCACCTTGAATTTTTTTACTCCCCCGATACGCCGTGATCCTTGGGTGGCGTTCTTTGGTAAGCAAAATATAAGGATAAGATTTGTCATCACGCAATAGCACGTTATAGCGTGGCTGATAGGTTTTAATATAATTATGTTCTAACAGCAACGCTTCTGTTTCGCTTGAAGTGATGGTCGTTTCAATACGATGAATGGCTGCAACGAGGGCTTCCGTCTTTTTACTCGATAAATTGGTACGAAAATAACTAGATAAGCGTTTTTTTAAATCTTTGGCTTTGCCCACATAAATCACCTGATCTTTATCGTCATACATACGATAAACACCGGGATCGTGGGTTACGTTAGCGAGAAACTTTTTGGCATCAAAGGTCATTTTGGTTATGAATGATTAAGCAGGGCGGAATGAATCCGCCCTAAAAATTATTTAAAGAAATTATTTAGGATCGCATTGATGTCTTTCGCTAACTCATCATTTGAGCTTTCTTCTTGTGTTTGGCTTGTTTGTGTTGGTGTGTTTAAAATTTGCTTAAACAAATCACCTAAAACTGAGCCATTTGTTTCACCTTGGGTTGATGAACCACCAAAAATGCCACCTAGCACAGAACCTAGCACATCTTGCGGATTATCGTTGTGAGCCTGCATTGATTGAGTTAAATTATCTGCCGACACTCCGCCTTGACGCCCATTCGGTGTTAGCATATCAATTAAACTCGGTAGTACCTGAGAAATAATATCTTCTGTTTGATTAGTGCTAATACCTGTTTGTTGAGCAATATCTTCAATAGTATTCTGCCCGAAAGTTTGGCTGACTTCATTTCTTGTCATCGTTTGGTTTGAACCCGTGCCGATCCAGCTATCTAGCAATCCACCTAAGCCATCTTGTTGTAACTTAGCAAAAATACCTTGTACACCACCTTGTGAACGTAATAACTGTTGCAACACGTCACTCACCACATTACCTTGCCCTTGTGGCGCTGAATTGTTCCCTAATACCGAACCTAAAACTGAACCTAACATTTTGTCTAACATCTTTTTTCCTTAGTTTGAATAAATAGTGAAAGAGGAATTAATAATGTCCTAAAATCGCCCGCACTTTTTCTAAATCTTCCGGCGTATCTACACCGACAGCAGGGGCTTCTTTCGCAAGATCAATATGAATTTTTTCACCATACCACAACACCCGTAACTGCTCTAAAGATTCAATACCTTCTAACGCAGAAGGTTGCCATTGCACATATTGCTTAATAAATCCTGCACGATAAGCATAAATACCAATGTGGCGTAAATACGGGGTTTGTAGCACAAGCTGTGTTTTTTGTTCATCGGATAACCCAGCAAATTGATCGCGATTCCAAGGAATTGGCGCACGGGAAAAATACAAGACATTGCCTGATTTATCTGCTACAGCTTTCACCACATTTGGGTTAAATAATTCTTCAGCATCATTCAATGGGACAGCAAGGGTTGCCATATTCACGGCATTATTGGCTAAGTTATCCGCGACTTGTTGCACGATCACCGGGGGAATTAACGGCTCATCACCTTGAATATTGACCACAATTTCATCATCTGCTAGGGCTAATTTTTCCACCACTTCCGCCAAGCGTTCCGTGCCTGAATTATGATTCGTTGAGGTCATACACACTTCGCCACCAAAGGCTTGCACCGCAGTTGCAACATCTTGATTATCCGTTGCCACCACGACTCGGCTTGCACCTGATTGTTGTGCTTGCTGCCAAACGTGAGCAATCATTGGTTTACCAGCAATATCCGCTAAGGGCTTGCCGGGTAAGCGACTTGAGGCAAAACGTGCAGGAATAATTACGGTAAATGTTGTCATTATTCTTCCCCTTGTTGTTGGGCTTTTTCTTGTTGTTGGGCTTTTTCTTGTTGTTGAGCTTTTTCTTGTTGTAACGGTATTGCTCGTTCCGCAAGTAACACGGGAATACCCTGTTCTATCGGGTATGCCAATTGCTCAAAAGGGCAAATGAGCTGTTCGCTTTCTTTTTGATATTTCAAGCGCCCTTGACAAAGGGGGCAAGCGAGAATGTCGAGTAGTTTTTCGTTCATTAAAATTTCTCCACTGCTTTTCAGAAGGTTATGTTTAACCCTGTCATCAAACGCAGGTAAATAAAGCTAAAGTGCGGTCTTTTTTTCTCTTGTTTTTATCTCTTGAATTAATTCGCTTATAAATTGCTTACTTTGTGGTGAAGTAATCTCCGCTTCAACAGGCACATACCACCAATTTGGCTGCGCAAAATTTTGACATTTGACCGCATCTTTTTCTGTCATAAAGAGCGGTTGGTTTTGATCAAATTTTTCAAATAAGGCTAAATGATAAGCTTGATGATCTTGAAAGGCTTGGCTTGTTACCACGTTCATCGACAGGGTTTGCAACATTGTGAAAAAACGCTGAGGGTTACCAATGCCTGCAATGGCGGTAATAGGTTGTTCTGCAAAATCGCGCAATGGACGCTTTTCCCCCGTTTGCAAATGAATCGCAAAGTGCGGTATTAAAGTCATTACAGTTTGACTAAAAGGCGTTGGCGCCCCGTTATTGATAATCCAATCAACGTTTTTTAAACGACTGATTGGCTCTCGTAACGCACCTGCTGGCAAAACAAAACTATTACCAAATTGACGCTGAGCATCTAGCACCACGATTTCTTTATCTCGTTGTAATTTATAATGCTGTAAGCCGTCATCGCTAATAATCACTTGGCAAGGAAAATGCGCAAGTAAATGCGCTATCGCCTGCTGACGATTTGGTGAAATACACACAGGGGCATTAGTGCGTTTCGCAATCAATAATGGCTCATCACCTGTTTCCACAGGATCATCTTGACTGGTTACTAAACGGGGATAACCTTTTGCTTTACTCCCATAACCGCGTGAAATCACCCCCACTTGAATGCCTTGTTGCTGTAATTGTTGCACGAGCCAAATCACCACAGGGGTTTTGCCATTCCCTCCAACAGATAAATTCCCCACAATCACTACGGGAACGGGGGCTTTGTAAGAAGACAAAATCCCACGCTGGTATAACCAAGATCGTAATCTGATAATGAGCAAAAATAACAAGGCGAAAGGTGATAATAACCACTTTAGTGCTTTTGCGAAAAGATCCGATTGATACCAAAAATTCATTATCACCTCATTAAAATGGGGAAATTGATGTACGCTGAAAATTCGTCCATCAATACAAAATTAATGATTAAACTGCATTTGATGTAACTGCTTATAAGCCCCATTCAACGCAAGCAACGCTTGATGCGTGCCTCGTTCTTTAATTTCACCGTGTTCAATCACCAAAATTTCATCAGCTTTTTCAATGGTTGATAAACGGTGCGCAATAACTAAAACGGTACGCTCTTTTTGTAATTCTTCAAGGGCTGCTTGAATCGCTCGTTCAGATTCCGTATCAAGGGCTGATGTTGCTTCATCTAAAATTAACACGGGAGAATTGCGCAACAAGGCACGAGCAATCGCCAAACGCTGACGTTGCCCGCCCGATAAACTAGCCCCATTTTCGCCAATGACGGTATCTAAACCATTTTCTAACTTTTCAATAAATTCCATCGCGTGTGCTGCTTTGGCGGCTTTAATAATATCTTCACGACTGTATTTATCTGCTGCGGCATAAGCAATGTTATTGGCAATAGTGTCATTAAATAAATGTACTTGTTGTGAGACCACCGCACAATTTTCACGCAAATTACTCAGGGTGTAATCTTGAATATTAACGCCATCAAGGGTGATTTCCCCTTGTTCAATCTCATAAAAACGGGTAACTAAATTAGCAATTGTAGATTTCCCGGAGCCTGAACGCCCAACTAATGCCACGGTTTTACCTTGTGGAATGTCAAAAGAAATATGATTTAATGCGGGATGCTCTTTGCCTGAATAGCTAAACGTAACATCTTTAAATGCAATATTTCCTTTCGCTTTTTCTACTTGGTAAGTACCGTTATCTTTCTCAGTTGCCATATCCAAAATAGCGAACAAGGTTTGACAAGCCGCCATACCACGTTGGAACTGGGCGTTTACGTTAGTTAAAGATTTCAACGGTCGCATCATTGCAAGCATTGAAGAAAACACCACCGTAAAAGACCCCGCCGTGAGGTTTTGGCTCATAATTTCTGGTACGGTTGCCAAATAAAGCACCGCTGACAAGGCAAAAGAGGCGATAATTTGTACCACAGGATCAGAAATGGCATCTGCCACCATCACTTTCATTCCCTTACGGCGCATATCATTACTTACTTTATTAAAGCGTTCTTCTTCAATTTTTTGTCCACCGAAAGAAAGTACTACTCGATGTCCTTTTAGCATTTGTTCTGCCGAAGAAGTCAGCTCTCCCATTGAGTTTTGCATATTTTTACCTAACTCGCGGAATTTTTTCGATACCATACGAATTAGCACCGCAATAATCGGTCCTATCACAAAAAGCACTAAGGAAAGCTGCCAACTGGTATAAATCATTACGCAAAGCAAAGAGATAATATACGCTCCTTCACGCACAATAGTTACTAAAGAACCTGATGATGAATTGGCGACTTGTTCGCTATCGTAAGTAATACGAGAAAGTAATTTTCCTGCTGAATTTTGATCAAAAAAGGGAACGGGCATATACATTAAATGCTTAAATAAACGGCGGCGAATTGTCATCACCACTTTCCCTGAAACCCAAGCTAAACAATAAGTAGAAATAAAACTTGTTACCCCCCTTACGATGATCACTAAAACGACGACCACTGCCATTAAACGCAAAAAGCCAACATCCGCTTTACCGAATCCATCATCTAATAAAGGTTTAAGCATTTGAATTAAAGTTGCATCAGCCAATGCGTTAAATACGAGTGTTATTGCAGCGGCAATTAACCCTGCTTTAAAAGGCGCAATAATTGGCCATAAGCGTTTGAACGTTTGCAGCGTAGTTAAGTCTTTATCTTGCATAATTTATTCATTTCCGTTAAAAAACTTCGCCATTTTACCTTTATTTTGCCAACAAGCCAATTAATCCCCGATACCAAGGGGAAAATTCCGATCTTGCGGTATGAATTTTTATCTGCTCAGGGAAGAACAATAGACTAATCTGACCAAAATCAGCGGTATTATACACCGCACTTTGTTGTGCCTTTAAACGTGCTAAAACCACTGAGTGAGGAAAATGCCACGGATTGCCACGGCTACTAGAAATCAACGCAATTTTCGGTTGTACTGTTTTGATAAAATATTCACTGCTAGAGGTTTTGCTGCCGTGATGTCCCACTTGCAATATCTCTATTTTTCCAGCTAAATCAGCAAATTGGCTCTCTGTTTGACTGTCCGCATCCCCTGTTAAAAGCACCTTATATTGCCCATCATCAATCAACAGTACGCAAGAGTCTGGATTTTCTGCACGATCTCGGATCTGTTGCGGTGAAAGCGCAGTAATAGTTAATCCTTGCCATTGCCATTGTTTTCCTTGAAGACAAAAAGTGCGGTGTTTTTTTGACGCATTTTTTCGAGAAGACGCCATCAATTCAACCTCTGGAAATGCCTGTAAAATCGCTTCTGCCCCCCCTGAATGATCATTATCATCGTGGCTCAAAATCAATTTGTCTAGCACAATGCCTTGTCGTTGCAAATAAGGCAAAATTTCTAACTCAGCCATACTGCCATTACGCCAAGCCGCTCCAGTGTCATATAAAATGCCACGCTGATTTTTCACCAATAAGGTAGCCAAGCCCTGCCCGACATCAAGGGTTTCTAACCGCCATTTAGGTGTATTTATCCCTTGCCACCCTAAATTTATCAGCATTATGCTAAGCAAGCCTATAAAAATAAACTTCATTTTTTGCAGAAATCGCGGATTAGGCAATTTTTCTGCATTAAGTGAAATGCTCTTTTTTACCGCTAAGATCGGTTTTTTCATTACTTTTAGCTGTGAATTTTGCTGAAAATACTGCAAAAAGTGAACATAAAGTAATCCTAAACCAAGTAATAGAATCACAATCCATTGCCCTTGCTTATGAGATATATTCAACCAATATCCTTGCCATTGTGCCAGATACTCGGTGAGGTATTCTGCAAGCCAATTTGCCCCTTGCCACGAACCCAATGCCCCTTGGCTCAATGCGGCAAACAGCACCATTGGGACAAGACAGAAACTGAACAACGGCACAGCGAAAAGATTTGCTATCATTCCCGATAAAGCCATTCCGTGAAAAAAATAAAGCTGAATAGGGGTAAATAAACATAGCAACCCCAATTGCAGATGAAATAAGGAAAAAATCCAGCGCACTAGTTTCTTCACCCACGTATTTTTAATCGGATAAATTTGCCACTTAATACAATCTAAAGGAACAAGCTGATACCATAAAATCAAGCTCGCTACCGCGCCCGCAGAAAGCCAAAAGCTGACGGAAAGTAACATCATTGGATCCCATAGCATAAGCAATGCCACCACCCATTGAAAATACTGCCAAGCGGTATAATAACAGCGTAGCATTCGGATCACACAAACCAAGCATAAGGCAAGCAATGCTCTTAAGGTGGGAATAGAGAATCCAGCTAGCTGAGCATAAATTAACGCAATGAAAATCCCACATAATAATGGCCAAATCACCCCTATTCGGTGAGTGGGTAAAAAGAACTGCATTACTCTTGCGAGAGCAAAACCGAGTAACATTGCCAAGCCAATATGCAAACCAGAAATTGCGATGAGATGTGCCGTATTTGTTTTCTGATAAATTTGCCAATGTTCAGGGTTAAGCCACGCTCGTTCGCCAAAACCCAATGCCAGTAACAGTCCTTGCATAGATAAACCTTGGGTCTGCTGAAAACTGACTTGCAATAATCGCTCGCGCCAAGAAAAATTCTCCGCAATTTTTACCGCACTTTTTACTCTGCCATAGGCGCTAATGCCTTGTGAAAAATACCATTTTTGCCGTTCAAAACCGCCTTGATTTAAACGGCTTGCTAAAGGTTTAAGCAATAATTCTGCCTGCCAAATTTGCCCTACTTTAACCGCTTCAATTTTCCTATCTGAAACGGTGTTATTCTTGCTTTGCCATTGTAAATAAATACGCTGTTCGGGCAACTTTTCTGCTAATTTCGCTGTGGCAATAATCGTTTGATAATCTTGCTGATGTAAAATTTTCTCGATCTTGATTGGCGTGCTGATGTGGTTATTTACACGGGCAAGCTGTTCTGCTTGGCTCAAAAGCTGATTCGCTTGGAAATGAAAATACCCTAAACTCAACACAAAAATCACCCCATAAATGAGGCATTTTGCCGTGTTGTAATAAGTAAAAGCATAGGCAATCAAGACTGCCAATGCTCCACTTCCCACAAGCCAAAACATTAAATGTAAGTTCATTAATAGGCCTTTCGGAACATAAAGTAAACTCAAGCCAGCACCAATAATCAGCCATAAAATCACATCTAATTTGAGCGCAAATTTCATTCCAACATAAGGTTCACATTTACGATGACAAATAAAAATACTATGAAAAAAGCACCGCCCTTTCGCAATGCCCTTAAATCATTTTTGCGATCTCGCTCGCAAAATTAAAAATATTTCTTAAAGAACAAAAAAATTATGACGATTAATATTGTCTTTCTCCTCATTTCTTTGTAGAGTGAAAAGCATTAATAGTCGGGGTGCTACGTTAAGTAGCTGAGATGATACCCGTTGAACCTGATCCAGTTAGCACTGACGTAGGAAACTTATTATGAAAACTTGTCTAATTTTATACCGCACCCTATTTCTGTTTTATTCCCTAATTTCTTACTTTTTATTTCCTATCAATGAATAAAAATCTACTTTTATCATTGGTATTTTATTTTTTACTCCCTTCTTATGCATAATAGGAGAATATGATGCAATTCAATTTGTTAGAACAAATCCGTCAAAAAAACCCGTTAATTCATAGCATTACGAATATTGTGGTAGCAAATTATGTGGCTAATGGGCTACTCGCTTTAGGTGCATCGCCGATTATGGCGGATGCGGAAGAAGAAATGGCCGATCTTGCTCAATTCAGTGCTGCCTTGTCTATTAATATTGGTACACTCGATCCCTTTAAAGTGAAAGCGATGTTGGCGGCAGGACAAGCTGCAAATCAAGCTGGTATTCCCGTTGTGCTTGATCCTGTCGGGGTCGGCGCAACGCAATATCGCAAGGACGTAATCGCTGAATTACTTAAAAAGGTAAAATTCACTGCTATTCGTGGCAATGCTGGCGAAATTGCTCAATTAGCTGGCGTAAATTGGTCGGCGAAAGGCGTAGATGCGGGACAAGGTGATGGCAATATTGGCGAAATTGCAATGCTTGCTGCGCAACGTTATCAATGTATTGTCGCAGTAAGTGGTGAGGTGGATTATATTAGTGATGGAACGCAATTAACCACCATTCATAATGGAACGGCAATGTTTCCTAAAATCACAGGATCGGGCTGTTTACTCGGCGCAGTGTTAGGCGCATTTTTGGCGGTTAAACCGCATTCTCCTTTTGAGGCCGTCGTACAAGCTTGTACAGCTTATGCCGTAGCAGGAGAATTAGCGGCACAACATCTTGCGCCAACAAAATATGGGCAATTTTACACCGCACTTTTAGATTCACTTGGCGAATTGAATGACCAGCAAGTGGCAAAATTTGCACGAGTTAGCATAGAGAAATCAGCATAAATAAGGAGAAAAAATGGCTCATATTGCACAAGCCCTTACAATTGCCGGCTCAGATAGTGGCGGTGGTGCGGGTATTCAAGCAGATCTAAAAACCTTTCAAATGCAGAATGTATTTGGTATGAGTGTGATTACTGCGGTTACCGCACAAAATACCTTAGGGGTAACCGATATTCATTTAATTCCGCCTAAAACTATTGAAGCGCAACTGAATGCGATTATCGCAGACTTCACGCCCAATGCGGTGAAACTCGGTATGTTAGGCACTGCGGAAATTATTCACACCGTAGCCACATTTTTAAAGGTACACCCGATTCCTAATATTGTGATAGATCCTGTTATGATCGCTAAAGGAGGCGCTAGTTTATTGGAACAATCGGCAATCAATGCAATGCGTGAGCAATTATTGCCCTTAGCCGATGTGCTAACCCCCAACCTACCCGAAGCAGAAGCATTAACTGGATTGAAAGCAGAAGATCAGCACAGTATCCAGAAAATTGCTGAACATTTACAACAAATGGGCGCAAAAACAGTGATCATAAAAGGTGGTCATCAACAAGATTCAAAAAGCACAGTATGCCAAGATTTTATTTTCACGCCAACGCAATCTTTTATTTTGGAAAGTCCGCGTTTTAATACGCCACACACGCACGGCACAGGCTGCACGTTTTCCGCTTGTTTAACCGCTGAACTCGCAAAAGGACAATCTTTAGAGCAAGCCTGCAAAACGGCCAAAGCGTTTATCACAAGTGCCATAACGCACCCTTTAAATATCGGACACGGACACGGTCCAACGAATCACTGGGCTTATTCACAGGAGCAAAAAAATTATGAATAAACACATTTTACGCTGTTATTTGGTGGCTGGCACACAAGATTGCCGTCATCTACCACAATATGCCAACAATCCACAACAAACCTTGTTAGATCGTTTAGAACAGGCGTTAAAAGCTGGTATTACTTGTTATCAATTTCGTGAAAAAGGGCAATTTTCATTGCAAGATCCAACGGAAATTGAACAGCTTGCTCGCCAATGTCAGGCATTATGTCAACAATATAATGTGCCTTTTATTATGAATAATGATGTTGCACTCGCAGAAAAATTGAAGGCTGACGGCATTCACGTTGGGCAAAAAGATTTTGCGGTAGATAAGCTTGCTCAACAAATTCAAGGCAAAATGCTGATCGGTTTATCGGTCAATACCTTGCAACAAGCACAACAACATAATGATTTCAATGGCGTTGATTATTATGGGTGCGGTCCTATTTTTCCAACTTTTTCAAAATCTGACGCGGCTCCAGATGTCGGCATTAATTTTGTTCAATATTTGCGTGAGCAAGGAATTACTAAGCCATTAGTCGCCATTGGTGGCATAAAAACCCCTCACGTGAAACCACTTCTACAAAACGGTGCAGATGGCGTTGCCGTGATCTCCACCATTATGCAAGCGGAAGATGTCGCATTAACAGTAAAAGCAATTCTAGGTGAATAAATGACAATAAACCTTTCTCTATTACGTAATTTAGGTCCGGGTGTGATTATGGCTTGCTCCTGTGTTGGTGGCTCTCATATTATAGCCTCTACACAGGCTGGCGCATATTATGGCTATCAATTAGCTGGATTAATTATTTTAGTAAATTTACTTAAATACCCCTTTTTCCGCTTTGCATTTGATTATAGTGCAACGCAAAATAAAAGCGTATTGCAAGGCTATGCAGAAAAAGGTAAAGGGTACTTATGGTTATTTCTATTATTCAATCTCTTTGCAACAGTGGTGAATATTGCAGGTGGAACCTTACTTTCTGCCGTACTATTGGCTATGTTGCTTCCTTTTTCTATTGATCTCAATAGTCTTAACATTATTGTATTAGTGAGTTTTTTAGTGATCTTATTTTATCGCCAATATCAGCGATTAGATAAAGTATCAAAAAGCATTATGCTACTTCTCTCCGTAATCACCCTCATTGCGTTGGTGCTTGCTTTTACTAAACAAACATCGCCACCAGTGGCTGATTTTGTTCCACCTGATGCGTGGAGTCTCGCTGCCGTACCGTTCTTAATTGCATTAATGGGCTGGATGCCTGCCCCAATGGAACTCAGTATTGCCAGTTCATTATGGGTGGTACAAAAAAGACGATTAACGCCAAATTATCAAAAACATCATCAATTAGATTTTAATATCGGCTATCTCACAACCATTGTGTTAGCTTTAATGTTTATGGCACTTGGCGCATTAATTCAATATGGTAATACCATTCCCCCCCTTAGCGGTGGCAAATTTATTCATTTATTTGTAGAAATGTATGCACTAAGCATTGGGGAATGGAGCCGTTGGTTTATTGCGCTCATCGCATTTGTGTGTATTTATGGCACCACAATTGTTGCTGTTGATGGCTATTCTCGTTGCAATCAACAAACAATTCAGCTACTCAAATTTGGCGCACAAACAGATGTTAATAATGAAAAAGGATTACGTTATTTTATGTTAGCGGCTTGTTTTGCGAGTTTCATTATTATTCAATTTTTTAGTGGCGCTATCGGTAAAATGATCCCTTTTGCAATGACGGCTTCTTTCCTATCAGCCCCTATTTTTGCGTGGCTAAACCTCAGCCTAGCAAAACAGCTCTCACCTAATCCAATACTAATAAGGTTAGCTTGGTTGGGATTGAGCTATTTAGTCATTATGATTATTATCTATTTCGTTCAACTATAAAGATTAGGCTAAAAATAATAATGCCCCAAAAGGGGCATTGTTTAATCTATCTAGAATTTATAAGTCACCTTCAAATCAACTAATCTATTATTTGCCGCCTCTTGGCTTTTTTCATAGGTAAATGTCATTCCCATTGAGAATACCCCAACACCGAAATCAAGCCCTGTCTGATATTGCCAACCACGATTAAATTGTTGCACCAACTGATTGTTGTTCACCATTATTGCGTGATCGAATGTTTTACGGCTCGCATCAAAATAATATAGTGCCAATTTTGGCGTAATCGAAATACTTTCCCAAGACCAAGTTTTTGACAATTCCGCTCCAGCATAATAGTTCACTAAATCTAATGATGGCGAATCAATGCTTGCATCCTCTAATGTGTAATGTGCTTTTGTAAAATGGTGATACCTTAAGCCTAACAAGGTATTAAGATCCATATATCCTAAATCCCATTTTTTGCCTAAACTCATCCCCGCAGCAAATATATTACGCTTAAATTTAATTGAATGGCTGTCTAGCGTAATCTTGTTATTAGAACGTCCATACCCCAAATCAATAGCGGCGAATAAGCCTTTACTATTTTGAATTTTGCCATAGAGCGTTGCTTGAGAGTATCTAAGCTTACCGCTTGCTTGATCATAATTCATATTAGCTCGTGTATGGGATACCATAGCGCCGACACTTATACCTTGTTCATTCAACGGACTTTCTGCACCTAATTCAGTATAGGAACTATATTGTTCGTAATGACGATAATTATCGGACTGATAATCACCTCTTTGAACACCAACATTTGTCCATAGTTGAGCTTGCTGGCTGCCAGCTTGGAAAAGGCGCTGATTTAAATGCTGATCTTTTTCAAGCACCACATTCACTTGAGCCGAAAGCTCTGATAATCCAGTATTTGATACACGGCTCACTAACTCAGCTTGCTTTAACCGTTTTGCTTCGGTTTCACGGCGAGCTTGCTCTTCCGCTGCGGCTTTACGTTCTTCCTCTAAACGTTTTGCTTCTGCTTCACGACGAGCTTGCTCTTCCGCTGCAGCTTTACGTTCTTCTTCTAAACGTTTTGCTTCTGCTTCACGGCGAGCTTGTTCTTCCGCTGCGGCTTTACGTTCTTCTTCTAAACGTTTGGCTTCTGCTTCACGGAGAGCCTGTTCTTCTGCCGCGGCTTTACGTTCTTCTTCTAAACGTTTTGCTTCTGCTTCACGACGCGCTTGCTCTTCCGCTGCGGCTTTACGTTCTTCTTCTAAACGTTTGGCTTCTGCTTCACGGCGAGCTTGCTCTTCCGCTTCGGCTTTACGTTCTTCTTCCAAACGTTTTGCTTCGGCTTCACGGCGGGCTTGCTCTTCCGCTTCGGCTTTACGTTCTTCTTCCAAACGTTTTGCTTCGGCTTCACGACGCGCTTGCTCTTCCGCTTCAGCTTTACGTTCTTCCTCTAAACGTTTTGCTTCTGCTTCACGACGCGCTTGCTCTTCCGCTTCAGCTTTACGTTCTTCCTCTAAACGTTTTACTTCTGCTTCACGGCGAGCTTGCTCTTCCGCTTCAGCTTTACGTTCTTCCTCTAAACGTTTTGCTTCTGCTTCACGACGCGCTTGCTCTTCCGCTACGGCTTTACGTGCTTCTTCTAAACGTTTGGCTTCTGCTTCACGACGTGCCTGTTCTTCTGCTGCTTTACGCTCTTCTTCTAAACGTTTTGCTTCTGCTTCACGACGCGCTTGTTCTTCCGCTTCGGCTTTACGTTCTTCCTCTAAACGTTTGGCTTCTGCTTCACGACGCGCTTGCTCTTCCGCTTCAGCTTTACGTTCTTCTTCTAAACGTTTGGCTTCTGCTTCACGGCGAGCTTGCTCTTCCGCAGCTTTACTTTCTTCTTCTAAACGTTTTGCTTCTGCTTCACGGCGAGCCTGTTCTTCTGCGGCGGCTTTACGTGCTTCCTCTAAACGTTTTGCTTCTGCTTCACGACGCGCTTGCTCTTCCGCAGCTTGGCGTTCTTCTTGCTCAATTTGTTTTTCTACAATTGGGTTATATAGGCGGAAAGCATTGCCTTCTTTAATTAGGTTATAACGATAAGTACCTATATCAGCATAGTTATTTTGCAAGGTGACAGATAAATTATCTGATAAACCATTCGCTGTCAGCAATGTAAGGCGGGCTTTGCTACGTTCTGGTTCACTGCCCGTATCATTGACAACTAAGGTATGCTCTCCCGATGCTTCTCCATTAACAACAACCTGATCGCTTTCTCGCGTTGAAAACTTAGTGCGGTAATAAAATTTCCCTTTTCCACTTAAATCACCATTAATCGTTAAGGTATTAAATGGTTTATTTTCTTGGCTCAATGTAATTTGAGCGCCTTCATCTAACGTTAAGTTTCCTAGCGTGCTATTTTTTGTCAATTTCCAATGAGCCTCTTTTGATAATACTGTTTGGCTTGTATTTTCGCTTTGAATCGCCCCAATGAAATCTGTTTTTCCTAAATTTAAGGCACTTTGCTCAGACAGCGTAACATTACCGGTAAATTGAGTTCTTGGAATGGTATGTAATACGTTCTCATTATAGGTTGGCGTATCACAGCTTACCTCTCCTGTATAATCAGAACGCAGACACACTTTTTGCGTTGGCTGGTAGCCTAGATTTAATACAGCATTATTTGTTGCGTTAATATCAGCTGAAAGAGAAGAAACATTACGTCCTACCGTTAATGTTGCTCGATCAACATTAATATGATTAGCTTGATAGCGACGATCAATCCAATCATCATCCAAAATAACTTCACGATTATTTAAAACATCACGCGCGTGTGGCGTAGGCATACCAGATAAAATGACCTCCCCTTTTTGAATAGAAAGATCGCCATTTAAATTCATTCCACCAGACAATAATAAAACGGCTTTCTCACTTACTGGTTGATAACTTACGTTTAATCCACCATTCGTTTTGTCTGATGCTTTCTCCCCTAAATAACCGGTAAATGCAGTAAATAGAAACTGCGCATTTTTACGATCTATGATCTTTTTGACTGCCTCATTCCGATCGCTACTCAAATACTCCCAATCCGTTGAACTAGTTTGATTAGTCGGATAATAACTATAAGGACTGTTTTTTAACGCAAAATAATCTGTACGCCCATTTGCATGCTGATTAATATATTCATAAATATCATAACCTGCTTTCATCCAACTTCCCCAAGTTAAATCTTGTTCAGAAAAGGTAACACCTGTCAGGTTAAGGCTAGCTGATTTATCGGTACGATGATTCACTATCATCGCGCCTTCATCTGAATGCTGAATACGTTGGAAAGTCAGAGCATTTCCATTTAAATCTAAACGCCCACCACGAAATCCAAAATACAATTTATCAGGGTTAATTTGATCTGAACTCTGCAAAACGACAGTCGGACGACCACTGGTAATCCCCACTTGGTTAAACGCCTGTTTTTTGTCTTTATCGTCCGCCTCCTGAGCTAAAATAACCGTACCATCTCCTACACTGATATCGCCTAAATTTTCACCTCTACCATTAACAAATAAAGTTCCTTCACCAATTTTAGATAGGCGATCTCCCTGTGGGTTTGCAACTTGCCAAGTCACAGTTTTATCTTTAGCAACAGAAACGCCTGCACCAAGCCAAGTTTGATTTGTTTCAGATTTAACGGTGAAATTGCTATTGAAAAAAAGCGCTCCTGCCCCTTGATCTATATTATTTTCTAAAAGTAAAGTACCACCATCAACACCAGAAAAATTTACCGTTTTTCCCGCATTATTGGCAGATTGAACATTCGTATCATTTTGATTTCTTAAAGGAACAGACAAGGAATTTGTCGCATCACTTATTGTACTATTATTAGTATCATTTTCCTTACGCCAGTGCCAAATCTCCCCCGCACGTTGATTTACAATATTTCCTGCAATATCTTCATTTTCTTTTTCTTTAATAAAAGGCAAGCGAGGCAATGTCCAAATGTTTTTATTATTATCATCGGTAGAATCAAAGTTAAGCACCCCAACCAGTACCCATTTATTTTTCGACGTATCAAAGGCATATAAGCCTGAACCACTATCTCCAGCTCTTCCATAAGTCGCCATTGGTCCATACTTATCATTAAAAATACTAGCAAAACTAACTGTATCGGTATTCCCACCTTTTACGTCATTGATTGGCATAGATGCCCCACCAGTTAAATAGGAATAAGCGCCAGAAATTCTTTCCAAATCACCTTTTTCATCAGAATGTCGGAGATACTGCGTTCCAGAACCCACACGAACATAAACAGGAAAACGGGACATATCCGTATTAACCGCTTTTGTTTGCTCCGCATCACTGACTTCAGCAGGTGCCACCTCAGTCACTAACTTACTTAAACGCGGAACATGATAATCTTTATGGAGAGCCTCACCAGAGGGATAATTATTTCTATCAACAAGACTATAAGTATAATGATGAGAATCTGGATTAACATCTTCTCCACCAAATTGAACACTTTGGTAGCCCCCATTATGCGCAACACTTGTTATATATTGCGGCGCAATTAATGTCGCAACACCCAAATTTCTAGTTGCAGTACGCAAATCAGGCATTGGGATATCTTTCATCATTACCCCAATTTCCTGCCCTTCTTTATTGAAAATCGCAATATTACTCGCACCCACAATAAATTTGCCTTTATTTTCAGCAAAATCACGAAAATATTGGTAATCAATATCGCTACGGACAACAGACGCTTGTGCAAAAGGTGTTGCACAAGAAGCAATTAAAAGTGCAATTCGGGAATAACGGAAAGGGATAGGAAAACAGAAAGTAGGAGTTAATTTCATCATAATAGTTTATTCAACAATAACAGGTTTTATAAATAGCTAAAATCAGGGTGGCGAAGTATAGCAAGATTATTTATTAAACAACATCATTATTAGCCATTTAATCTGTAAAAAATGCCCTCAATCGCCTCTTCCCACTGATTTCATCGTCATTCAATCAAAGTCATCTAGAATCGCCAAGGCGTCACTCAGTTTTTTTACGGTAAAAACTTGCATATTTTTCACCGCACTTTTAGGTTTATTAGCAAAGGGAACGATAGCGCGGCTAAATCCGTGCTTAGCTGCCTCAGAAATCCGTTCTTGCCCACTTGGTACAGGGCGAATTTCTCCTGCTAATCCCACTTCACCGAAAACCACTAAATCGCGTGGTAATGGCTGATTGCGGAAGCTGGAAATAAGCGCAAGAAGTAAGGCTAAATCGACGCTGGTTTCCGTTACTTTTACCCCACCAACCACATTAACAAAAACATCTTGATCAGACATTTGCAAACCGCCGTGGCGATGCAATACAGCCAGTAATAATGCCAAGCGATTTTGTTCTAACCCCACGGCAACACGGCGAGGATTGGCGAGCATTGAATGATCCACCAAGGCTTGAATTTCAACCAATAAAGGGCGAGTTCCTTCCCATAGCACCATCACTGAACTGCCTGCGGTTTGTTCTTCGCCACGACTTAAGAAAATGGCTGAGGGGTTTTTCACCTCACGCAAGCCTTGTTCTGTCATTGCAAAAACCCCGAGTTCATTCACCGCGCCAAAACGATTTTTATGGCTACGTAAGGTACGAAAACGACTATCTGCCTCCCCCTCTAATAAAAGTGAACAGTCAATGGCGTGTTCCAAGACTTTTGGTCCTGCAAGCGTGCCGTCTTTCGTAACGTGTCCCACCATAATAATGGCAACTTGGCGAGTTTTGGCATAACGCGTAAGAAAAGCGGCACATTCTCGTACTTGAGAAACACTTCCCGGTGAGGATTGAATATCCGCTAGATGCATCACTTGAATAGAATCCACCACAATGATTTGCGGTTTAAGTTGATCGGCAAGATGACAAATTTGTTCTACCGAGGTTTCGGATAACATCTTTAAGCGATCTGTCGGTAGCCCAAGACGATTGGCTCGCATTGCAACTTGTTGTAAAGATTCTTCCCCTGTCACATAAAGTGCGGTCATATTTTGTGCTAAACCACACATCACTTGTAATAAGAGTGTACTTTTCCCCGCCCCTGGGTGTCCGCCAATTAAGATCGCACTTCCCGGCACAATTCCTCCGCCTAATACACGATCAAGCTCATAAAAACCACTATGAAAACGAGGGACTTCTTGTAAACTGATTTCCGATAAAGTTTGAATTTTGGCTTGTGTTTCTCCCGCATAACCGCTAAAGCGATCGGCTCTGCTCGATTTTGCAGGCGCAAGGCGTATTTCTGTAATGGTATTCCAAGATTTGCACGCATTACATTGTCCTTGCCAACGTGCATATTCCGCACCGCAATCATTACATACAAAAGCCGTTTTAGCTTTAGCCATTCTTTTCCTCCAAATTTTCCGCAAAATGCGTTTCAAGATAAGTCAGCGAAATAAGATTTAACATTCGTTGTAAATAAAATGCTGATTGTAAGAAATCAAATAATTGTGCGATGACTTCAGCATTATTTTTCCTTTCACTATGCTGTGTAATAAGCTGTTTGCATTCTGCTAAACATTGCTGACTGCTTTCCACCAACGCTAGCCAGTCAGTTTTAAGGGTGTCGTTTAACCCTTGTTGATTAAAGGCATTTTCCAATAACTTACCATTTTCTGTATAAAAATGATAAAGGTTAAAAAATGCACCAATTCGTTCCACCGTACGCAAGAAATCTTCTGAAAAATAAGCTTGCCCTAAGGCAAAAGTTTCTTCAATTAAATTTTGTTCAAGTTGAAAAAGTGCGGTTAATTTTTGTGAAAAATTGCCCGCACCTTGGGAGAAGTTTAAAAAATCACGCCACTTATCTAGCCAATTTTGTGCTTTAGGCTGATAATTTTCCGCCAATGCATAACCCCGTTGTGCTTTGCTAATGGCACTTAATCGCATACCGTTTTCTAATCCTAAGGTACGCACATAATTAAGCAAATCCGCGATATTACCTTGCTTTAACTCAAACTCCACTTCGCAAATTTCTGCCTGCTTATCACCTGCAATAATTTTGCCTTGATCGATTGCCACTTCAATTTCTATGACAATGCCTGCAGAAAGTGCGGTGCGAATTAAAAAAGTTTCTCGCTCAAAATCTGTCGCAAAAATCGGCTGTAATGCAAGGTTTTTCCAACCTGGTTCAAGATCATAATCTTCCACTAATTGAGCGAAGTTTGGGCTTTCATTTTGCTGTGGCAAATTATATTCAGGGCGAATATGTAAACCACCAATAGTATTACCTTTTGTTTTCAAGGTTAAGGTAACCTGTTGATTTTCTTTGCGAACACGCAAGCCCATTTGGTGTTGAGCAAAAAATTTATCTGCGGTGTCGTAATAGGTATTCCCTAAAAAAGCGTGCTGATGAGCGCACGGTTCACTTTTCATCAAATTCTGCTTAAATGAATTTAACCGAAACGGCGGAATTAGTAGTTTTAATTCAATTTCTGTACTCATTTTGTCTATTCCTTCCAATCTTAATCAAGTTTTTTCATATTATCTAATAAATTCCTTGTTTTTTCGATGAAATATAGTGTATTTTACGCGCGCATAGGCTTAAACAAGAGAGCAATGCATAAAAATTTTTCAACCTAACCCCTAGAAGGAGTTATCTTATGGCTGTAAATAATATTTTAGGATTATTTGCCCATTCCCCATTAAAGCCCTTAGCGCGTCATTCTGCTAAGGTAACTGATTGTTGTAAATATCTCATTCCCTTTTTTGACTACACTTTCCAAGGTGATTGGGAAAATGCAGAGAAATTGCGCCAAAAAATTTCGGAGACAGAACGCCAAGCTGATAGTTTGAAACGCGAAATTCGCTTAAAGCTGCCACGCGGTTTGTTTATGCCAATTGAACGCACTGATTTATTAGAACTGGTTACACAACAAGATAAATTAGCTAATTATGCCAAAGATATTGCCGGCAGAATGGTAGGGCGTCAATGCGCTTTTCCACCTGAAATGCAAGAAGATTTTATGAAATATGTGGCACGCAGTATTGATGCGGCGGAGCAAGCTCATCTGGTTATTGATGAAATGGACGGCTTGCTTGAAACGGGTTTCAAAGGGCGTGAAGTGCAATTTGTTAATAAAATGATCCAAACTCTTGATGAGATTGAAGATGATACGGATCAAATGCAAATTAAATTACGCTTAATTTTGCGTGCGATGGAAGATCAATTCAACCCAATTGACGCAATGTTTTTATACAAAATCCTGGAATGGATTGGCGTGCTTGCTGATCAAGCCCAGCGCGTAGGTTCACGAATTGAGTTAATGTTAGCTCGTTCATAATTGTTTAAGCAACATAGGAATAATACTATGGAAGTTATTCAACATTATGGCACTTTATTAGTGATCATCACCGCTGCTTTCGGCTTTTTCATGGCATTTGGTGTGGGGGCAAATGATGTTTCTAATGCAATGGGAACATCCGTAGGTTCAGGCACCATTACCGCCAAGCAAGCCATTATTATTGCAATGATTTTTGAATGTGCTGGTGCCTATTTAGCAGGTGGCGAAGTGACTGAAACCATTAAAAGTGGGGTACTCAATGCAATGGAATATACCGCAACGCCAGAAATTTTAGCGTTAGGTATGATGGCCGCCCTCTTTTCTTCAGGAATATGGCTGCTTATTGCCTCACGAATGGGCTGGCCGGTTTCCACCACGCACACCATTATCGGTGCGATTATCGGTTTCGGTTTAATTACTGTTGGCCCAAATTCTATTGACTGGTCAGCTATCCGCAATATTGTTGGCAGTTGGTTTATCACCCCTGTGATTGCTGGTGTGGTGGCGTATGGTATTTTCTTCAGCACTCAAAAACTGATTTTCGATACAGAAAAACCGTTACGCAATGCACAAAAATATGGTCCATATTATATGGGGCTAACTATCTTTATCTTGTCCGTCGTCACAATGATAAAAGGCTTAAAGCACGTTGGTTTACATTTAACAGGTGGCGAAACCTTCTTTATTTCATTAGCTATTAGTGCGATTTCTGTGGTGGCAAGCTATTTCTATTTCCGCAGCAAAAAATTCCATCAAACCGTAAAATCTGGCACCTTTGGTGCAGTAGAAAAAGTGTTCAGCATTTTAATGCTACTCACCGCCTGTGCAATGGCGTTCGCGCACGGTTCAAACGATGTGGCAAATGCCATTGGACCTTTGTCTGCCGTGGTGTCGATTGTAGATAATGGCGGTCAAATTATGGCGAAAAGTCCGCTTGCTTGGTGGATTCTTCCCTTAGGAGCTGCGGGGATCGCACTAGGTTTAATCATTATGGGCTACAAAGTAATGGCAACCATTGGAACAGGGATCACCGATCTCACACCAAGCCGCGGTTTCTCTGCCCAATTTGCCACGGCAACCACGGTAGTGCTTGCCTCAGGAACAGGGTTACCCATTTCTACCACGCAAACCCTTGTTGGTGCAATTCTTGGTATCGGTTTTGCACGAGGTATCGCTGCGTTGAATTTAACGGTAATTCGCAATATTATCGCCTCTTGGGTGATCACCTTGCCAGCGGGGGCATTCTTTGCCATTTTGATTTACTATGTGTTACACGCCATTTTTATCTAACTGACGTAAAGTCGCGTAAACCCACATAAAATAAGACAAAGATTTTGTGAATGAAAGCAAAGTGCGGTACAATTTCCCGCACTTTTTTATTGTCTTGTTTTTAAGGTGCTGTAATGCGAAAAATGACTAAAATCTTATTTTTATTCTTTCTTTCTGTGCCATTTGCACAGGCAGAAACACGTTATGTAACGGAAAACCTTTCGACTTTTTTACGCAAAGGGGCTGGCGATCAATTTAAAATTGCCGGAGCAATCCGCTCTGGCGAGCCAGTCACCGTGCTAAACCAAAAAGATCGCTACACGCTCATTCGTGATAGTAAAAATCGTGAAGCGTGGATCTTAACATCTGAGCTTTCTAGCACACCAAGTAGCAAAGATGAAAACCCCAAATTAAAAGCCAAAATTGAAGAATTAACCTTAAAACTCAATCAATTAGATGGAGACTGGCAACAACGCACGAGTGAAATGCAACGCCGAACCAAACAAGCTGAGCAACAAAGTAACCAACTCTTGGAACAAAACTCCCAGCTCAACCGTGAACTTGAAATCACCAAAAATAAAAACCGTGATTTAGAAGCAATGCTTGATGCAGGTAAGCGAGAAATTGCCATTCAATGGTTTATCTACGGCGGTTCAGTGCTAGGCGTAGGTTTGCTACTTGGCTTAATTCTTCCTTTCATTATGCCGAAACGTCGCCGCCGCGATGGCTGGTCATAACCTTATTCCTCAGCAAAATGGAAATTTATTTAGTCGGCGGTGCTGTACGCGATCAACTGCTCAATCTCCCTGTTAAAGACAAAGATTGGGTAGTGATTGGTGCAACCCCCGAAGAGCTACTGCAACAAGGCTATATTCAAGTCGGGAAAGATTTCCCCGTCTTCCTTGATCCGAAAAAGAAAGAAGAATATGCGCTAGCACGCACAGAAAAAAAAACAGGTGTAGGATACACGGGATTTATTTGCGATTTCAGCCCAGAAATAACTCTCGAGCAAGATTTAATCCGCCGAGATCTGACGATTAATGCCATTGCCCAAGACAGCCAAGGCAATTTGCACGATCCTTATGGTGGTGTCAATGATTTGAATCATCGCCTACTCCGTCATATTTCCCCAGCGTTTGCAGAAGACCCTTTACGGGTGTTAAGAGTAGCGCGTTTTGCCGCACGTTACCATTATTTAGGCTTTCAAATTGCGCCTGAAACCATTCAATTAATGAAAGAAATCACGCTCTCAGGTGAACTTTCTCATCTCACCACAGAGCGCGTATGGCTAGAAACAGAAAAAGCCTTACAAACCCCAAATCCTGAAATTTATTTTGAGATTTTGAGAAAAATCAATGCATTAGTGGTGCTTTTCCCTGAGCTAAATGCCCTTTACGGTGTGCCAAACCCAGTGCAACATCACCCCGAAGTGGATAGTTTTATCCATACAATGATGGTATTACACCAAGCAAGCTTACTGACGACAAAGAGCAACAAGCAACAAAAAAGTGCGGTACGTTTTGCCGCAATTTGCCACGATCTAGGCAAAGCCCTCACCCCCAAAGATATGCTTCCCCGTCATATTGGACACGAACACAACGGAATAATACCAACCCGAAACCTATGTAATCGCTTAAAAGTCCCCAGCTACATCAAAGAACTAGCTTGTCTTGTGTGCGAAACCCATACCAATATTCACCGTGCGTTTGACTTACGCCCAGCCACTATTCTTGGATTATTCAATAAGTTAGACGTATGGCGTAAAGCAGAACGTTTTGAACACCTGTTACTTGTTTGTAAAGCAGATGCAAAAGGTCGCAAGGGCTTTGAACAGGTGGATTACCCACAAGCGGATTTCCTACTTAAACTGTATCAAGCCGCACTTCAGGTTGATGTACAACAGGTGATTAGAGATGGATTTGAAAAAGAAAAAATCCGTGAAGAATTAAACAAACGCCGCCAAAAAGCCATTGAGCAAGCCAAAAAAGGTTATCATTCCAGCCTTTAAACAATCATACTTTTCTTTCTTACTACTTTTTCCGTTGTAGTGAAAAAATCCTTATTGCCGCTCTATAACTCTCTTATTTTCTTTATAAAATTTTTTCTAAAATTTTCACGCAATCGCTTGCATTTTTTTTTTTTTTTTTAGAATACGGAAGATTTATTCAAAATTTACTGAAAACTCACCATCATTGCTATTGCGATAAAGCATTATTCTAGGATGTTTTTTAGCTTACTTTTGAATAAAGCATAGCTCACCTCTATGAGGTTGATTTTTTACTTTATGTATATTTCCTATTTCACGCGTAAGCGTCTATTCATTCTTATAGTAGTGAGTTTGGCTGTACGAGGCTCGTACAGGTTTAATTTATAACAATTAAGGATCAGTTATGAGAAAATCAATCAAATTTTCTTTCATTGCATTATGTATCAGTAATGCCATTGCAGTAAATGGTGCTTTTGCTACCGAAAGCAATACCGCGACCGCCCCCCTTTCTAAACAGCAATTTCTCACGGAAATCAATAAATTAAATAACGAAATTGTAGCTAAAGAAAAAGCAACGGAGGGGTTAAGCCAACAAATCAACACATTGCAAAGTCAAATCACGCAAGCGAAACAAGATTTAGCGAGACAACGCAGTGAGCGTGATACATTAAATAATAGTTTGCAAGCAAGCAATAGCGAAAAAGCAAAACTAGAAGCAAAAATTCAGTCATTGAATACACAACTTGCGGATTTAAAAAAGAATACCGATCCGAATATCGCGAATTTAATTAAACAAAAAGACAGTGCTGAAGCGCGGTTACAACAGGTCAAGGCGGAAGTACAAAATAAAACAGCACAATTAAATAAGCTGAATGAACAAATTAAGCAATCGACCGCAACCGTAGCGCAATTCAAAACGAAAATCAAACCATTAGAAACGCAATTAAGCGGTCTTAACACCCAACTTCAGCAACAACAAAATAAACTGAATCAAATTACCGCAGAACGTAAAACCGTTGCGGATAAAATTGCCCAATATAATAAAGACAGAGAATGGGTGAAAAAATATGAACTAGATAGCGACGGGGTTAGATGGCGTGATATTCATTTTGAATACTCTACTCCAGTTTCTACTGCGGGAAAACATAGTGCAAGAACATCAGGTAATAGTATGCATAGACACTTAGAATCAGCATCAGATGGACTAGGTAATCCTCAAGTAATCTCTAGACCAGTACCAACTTTACCACTATCACAATATAAACCTGATCCAACCAAAATTAATGAAGTTCTAATTAGTTCTGAAATTCCTGAAAATAAAGGTAAAGCCGTAGGTAAAGTTTTCTTTGTGAATCAACATTATTCCTCTTATGTTGCTTGGCAACCAATAAATGCTATTGTAGACGATTACATTGGTTCTGATGATATGCATGAAGTTCTTTCTCTTTTAGAATATGATAGTGATAAGTTTACTACCGCTATTGTGCGTACAGATTATCAGAAAGAAACGAGTATTCGAGAGCAAGCTCAGCAGCGTTATGATGCGGTAAAAGCAAAAACCCCTGTGATTACCTATCGTGGACAAATGATTAATGTAGGTGGAAAATCTGGTGATATTACCCTCACGGCTGATTTAAATAACAATGCCATCAATGGCAAAATCACGAATCGCACGGTTAATCCTGTGCAAGATTCCCGAGATTTATTCTTAAAAAATGGTGTCATTTCCATAGATAGAAATGGAATCAGTTTTTCTGGTAAATCAGGAAGATCAATAGTTCCCGCCACGAATAACCCTAACAATTTACCACTTTCTGGCGCAAATTTTTATGGGACCTTTGCAGGTAAAAATATGGAAGAAGTTGTAGGTAGAATAGAAGGCTTACCAAATGAATCTGATTCTGTATTTGGTGGAACACAGGTAACAAAATAATTAAGGAATTCATATATGAAACAAAAACGATTTTTTCAATTAAGCAGCATTGCATTAGCTTGTGCTACGTTAATGGCTTGTGGCTCTTCTCATTCTGATGATACTTCAAGTAATACAGGCACATCTCATAATGATTCAGACAATACCATTCAATTGCAACAACAATTAGCCAATGCTAAAGCTAAATTACAACAAGCACAAAGCGAGCTTGCGAATAAACAACAATCTCTAGCGAGCTATCAACAATCCTTGCAAAAAACCACGAATGAATTAAACAGTGCAAAACAGCAATTAGCTACGGTAAACACAACGCTTACCACCGCTATCACACAAGTGAATAAACAAAAAGCAGAGGTAAGCCGTTTAACCTCTCAAGTGAATGAACTCACGCAATTGCAAAAATTAGGCAACAGCGCGGAAGTGCAACAAAAGCTTGCTCAAGCTAAACAAAATTTAGCAAACGCCAATGCCACATTACAAACCACACAAAGCCAATATACACTTGCCCAAAAACAGGCTGAGAGTTTAACTAAAAATGTGTCTGCCTTAGAAAAAGCCCAACAGGCGTTAACCACTCAAGTTAAACAAAAACAAACTGAGTTAGAACAGCTAAGAGCTAGCATAAGTAGTAGTGAAATTGCTCTTAAAAAAGAAAAAGCACAGCTAGATAACCTGAGTAAAGATGAGACCAAAATAGTTGAAGCCAAACGGGAAGAAAACTATATGGGAGATAACTACAAATGGAGAAGTATTATACTGAGCGGTTCCCCCTCCTCCTTAAAAAGAACGTCAATATCTAATAATCTGAGATATTATGGTTCGAATACATTTGAAATTCTGGTGCCACATCCAGATGGTGCAGGAGTCAAAGAAAGTCGGTTCGCAGAAGACAATGCAAGAAAGATTGATTTTTCAAAATATGAAATTAACCCACAAAAAATTCAATCAGAATTGCTAACGGCACAAACTTGTGCTTCAGCAGAGGCATGTAACCCAACGGTTGAACGAACTGTGGGTCAAGCTCGTTTTGTCAATCAATCCTATTCTACTTATTTTAGTATATCTACAAAGAGCTATAATAGTAGTACTGATAAATATGATCTACAGTCTCTTCCGTTAGCAGGGTATGTTTATAAGGAACTGCCGCAAGACAACCGCGTATGGCAACGTCCATCTGGGCAAGAGGAAGTAACCTACCGTGGCAAAGTACTAGGCTATTGGCGAGAAAATCTAGTGTCTGAATATAAAGCTCATCTAGCACAAGGGGATCTCACTTTAACCGCGAACTTTGCGGATAAAACGGTTTCAGGGAAAGTGACGAACCGGACTAATTATAAAAATAATCAAGATATTGTGCTAATTAAAACACCTATCATCAGTACTAATGATACTCAGGTAGGCTTTTCAGGAAAAATCCAATATGGCCATTATGATATGAATCGTCAATCTGATGGTGAGTATGAAGGGATCTTTGTTGGCCCTAATGCCGAAGAAGTGGTTGGTGAAATTATCGGTTCTGCTGATACTAATGTACAAATTTTTGGTGGCACATCCAAATAGCCTTTTTCCCCTGCTAAGTTCGCCTTAGCAGGGCTTTCTTTTAGCTTTATTGAGAAGACATTATGCCTAATCGATTAAAAATACTTACTCAATTTCCCCTTTCTTCTTTATGTTTAGGGCTATTTTCTTTTAGCATTGCACAAAATAGCCTGGCAGCCCCAGCAGCAATTCCAACAAATACGGCACTGGAAATAAAAAATGAACCGAAAGAGACGCTTAATGTAGCACAACCTGATTTTAATACAGTGCCAAAAGCGCCTCAATCAGCGTCTGAAACAACGCCAGATAACAGCACTGAACTTTCAGATGAAGACTTACAACAACATCCTGAATTGGCTCGTAAATTATTAAACTATGTGATCGATACTCATCGCTGGGATTTATTGCCTGATTTGCTCACGATTTATAAAAAAACGGTCGATCCCGATCCTATTCTCATTGATTATGCTCAAGCAATGCTGTACCGAATAGAAGGCAATTTAACTGATGCTATTCGTTTATACCGTCATATTATTGCGGAAAATCCTAGCTTCTCCCCCGTTCGTTTTGCACTCGCTCAAACATTATTTGAGGATTACCAAAGCGAAGCGGCTGAAGATCAATTTAACAAATTGCGTGCAAGTCCTGATCTCCCACCTGAAATAATGCTTATTTCTGATCAGTATTTAGCGGCAATTAAACGCCAATCAGCTTGGTCATTTAGTGCTTCGTTATCTTATTTACAAGATAACAACGTTAATAATGCAGCGAAAGACAAAGTCGTCTATATCGGTAATACCCCTTTCCAAAAAAGTGAAGATTCATTGCCTCAATCCGCTCACGGATTACAATATGGGGTAAATTTCAGTAAAAAAATGAATTTAATTGGTCGCCATTCACTTTATTTAGAAAATAATCTATATGGTAAAAGCTATTGGGATAATCACGACTATGATGATATTTTGAATCGCACAACCGTGGGGTATCAATATCAAGATATCAATAATCGATTTGCTATTTTACCTTTCTACACTTATCGTTGGTTCGGTGGTAAAAAATATAGCCGTAATTATGGGCTGCGTTTTGAGTATGAGCGTTGGTTATCGCCAAAATGGCAAACAAGTTCTGCAATAGAACTGAGCAAAACAAGGTATAAAACCAATGATGGTGCTAACAGTAATAATCAACTTTATTCCACTACTTTGTTGCATTTATTTAATGCCAAAACCTATTTCTATGGTGGTTTAGATTATCAACGTGAAAAAGCACAAAATAAAATGTTCTCCTCTGATCGCTTAGGTTTTCGTTTAGGCTGGGGGCAAGAATGGAAATGGGGCATTTCAACCCGTTTGCAATTTGGGATAGAACAACGTACTTTCAAAGAAAAGAATTTATTCTTTAATAAAATTCGTAAAGATAAAGAATACAATGGTGTCATTACTTTATGGAATCGTGAATGGCATCTATGGGGTATTACACCAAAACTTAATTTTAGTTGGACAAAAGTGAATAGTAATCTCCCCGCACTTTATAGTTACCATAAAAACCGTGTATTCTTAAATTTTGAAAAAACATTCTAAAAGGTCTTTTTCCCTTTGTTTCGATGATGGCATACCTGCCATCATCTTTTCTCCACAAATATTCGTTGCCAAGATCCTATTTCATTTATTGTTTAAAATAGAATGAGGTAATGTAACGTGATATGATTTCAATCATAGAACATAATATCTCAATCGATTTTTATTTTATGCGATTCTCTTTACTCAAAAACAAATACAATGCCCTGTTACGCAAACTGTTCATTCATCCCAAAATGCGTAATGAATTGAAAAATAAAGGAATGACGGTAATAGCCAGTAATTGTAACGGTGCATTTATTTTGCACGATTTAGCACAACCGTTTAATTCGCCTTTTGTAAATTTATATCTTGAACCCAAAGATTTTATTCGCTATTTACAGCGTATTGAACATTATCAGCAACAAACCTTGCAATTTGTAACGCAATCACCTTACCCGATTGCTTATTTAGATGATATAAAAATTCACTTTATGCATTATGCCAATACACAGCAAGCCCAAGAAAAATGGCAACAGCGCTCACAACGGATTGATCTTGAAAATCTTTTTATTATTATGACCGATCGTGATGGCTGCACAGAACAAGATCTCAACGCCTTTGATGCTCTGCCTTATCCAAACAAAGTGGTATTTACACATAAACCTTACCCAGCAATTCCTTCCGCTTTTTACATTCAAGGCTTTGAACAACAAGATTGTGTGGGTGATCTTTTTGCTTATTCAGGTTGGAGCGGTAAACGCTATTATGATCAGTTTGATTATCTCGCTTGGTTTAACCAACACAAAAACGAGAAACGTTCATCACATTAGGATAAAAATAAAGTGCGGTGAAATTTTGTTAAATTTTTTACCGCACCTTTGACTGAACTCTTACAACGCAATTTCGTCAAGGCTACGCCCAAAACTTGGGATAAACACTTGAATAAAATATGTCATTTCTTCACTGTGCCATTCCGCCATTAATGCTTCTAACCGTACTTTCGCGGAAGAGAATTCTTGATTACCTTGTTCCAATTCAAACTTCGCTTTGATGTAAGCACAAAGTAAATCGGCTTGTTTTACAATGTGTTTTTCTTCAGCAGAAAATTGTTCACTATGTAAATAAGGCGCAAAATCAGGTTGCAATTCTTCGGGGAGTAAACTCAATAAATGAAATTCTGCGGCACTTTCAATTTGTTTATAGGCTTGGGTAATGCTGTCATTAAAATATTTAATTGGCGTGGGTAAATCGCCAGTAAAAATTTCTGCACTGTCGTGATACATTGCCAATACGGCAATACGTTCAGGATTTAGCTGACCTGCATAAAATTTATTTTTGATGATAGCCAACATATGTGCCACGAACGCCACTTGTAGGCTATGTTCCGCTAAATTCTCTTTTTCAATATTACGCATTAAAGACCAACGCTGAATGAGCTTTAAGCGATCCAAACAGGCAAAGAAGTGGCTCGGTTGTAAGCGTTCAAAGGACATTTAGTTCTCCGTATATTCTTCAATGGTAACTGGCAAAGTCATCACTTTGCCAAGACGAGAAATCACCATATTCACGGTGGTGTTTGGCCTGGTATTACTAATCACATTCATCATTTGTGCCGGTGATTCTGCTTTTATATCGCCAAATTGCAGCATAATATCCCCCGCTTGTAAGCCTGCTTTGGCAGCAGGGCTGTTTTCTTTCACATTCGTGATTTCAATACCTTTACTGCTCGTTTCATCACTAAGCAAGACGTCAGTTTGAATACCAAGAAAACCGCGGATCACACGTCCATCACGGATAATTTTTTTCATTACGTCGTTGGCAAGATCAATGGGAATGGCAAAATTCAACCCTTCCGCAATTTCATTAGCATTTTTACCAATGCTTAATGTGCTAATGCCCACCAATTCACCAAGGGAATTAATCAATGCACCACCTGAATTACCACGATTAATGGATGCATCAGTTTGGATAAAATTTTGTCGCCCAATGTAATCACCTACCGCATTGCGCCCCAACGCACTGATAATGCCTTGCGATACGCTTTGCCCTAAGTTATAAGGGTTACCAATGGCAAGTACCACATCGCCTACGTGCAATTTACGCTTGGTATTAGGAATAGTGGGTAAATTATCTGCGCGGATTTTTAGTACCGCTAAATCGGTAAGATTGTCTGAGCCGATCAAACTAGCTTCAAAAATTCGCCCATTTTGCATTGCCACCACGATTTGATCGGCATTTTGAATAACGTGTTTATTGGTGAGAATATGCCCGTCTTTCACCATTATCACGCCCGAGCCAAGATTGGTAATCTGTGGCTGTCCACTCATCGAAGTAAAAGATTGACTGTACACATTCACGACCGCAGGCGAGGCAACCCTAACCGCATCTTTAAAAGAAAGGATCGCTTTTTGAAACAAAGGCTGATCTTGCTTTAGGAAAGGGCTGATTAACAAAATTGCGCCTGCGGCAAGTAAACCGATGATAATCGATTGGATAAGCTTTCTTAACATTCTTATTCTCTTCGTATTCGTTGTATGATTTGCTGGTTTCTTTACTTTCACTTAATTTTTTGGATGATAAATTAATTTTAAATCTTCACCAATCGGTGTTGCCGATTGTAATTGCCATTGTGGTGCATCAGCTAATTTTTGGAGATGCGGTAATTGACAAAGTCCTTTCCCTTTATCGCCCAATAATTTAGGTGCAAGATAAATAATCAGCTCATCCACCAATTTTGCTTCAATCAAGGCACCGGCTAATTGTGCGCCCGCTTCAACCCATAAGGTATTAATTTGTTGTTCTGCTAACTGAGTTAAAAGTGCGGTGAAAAAATCTGCCTTTTTTTCAATATGTATTGCCTGACAGAAATCGGGCATACCTTGCATATCTCTTGCCGTTGAACTGACTAACCAAACAGGCGTAGGTTGTTGAAATAACTGATATTCTGGCGTAACTCGATGCTGGCTATCTAAAATAACCCGCACGGGCTGGCGAAGTTCGCTATCAGGATATTGTTGTTGAATCGCTAAAGGAAGTTGCTCCCAACGTACATTTAACATCGGATTATCCATTAATACCGTTTGACTTGTGGAAAGAATGGCACTTGCTGCTGCCCGATATTGCTGCACATCTTGGCGTGCCAGTGCACCGGTGATCCATTTACTTTCGCCACTTGCCATTGCGGTCCGTCCATCAATGCTCATCGCCATTTTCAGTTGTACGAAAGGACGATTGCGACACATTCTTGTGAGAAAACCTTGATTGAGCAACGCTGCTTGCTCTGCCAACAATCCGACCTCCGTTTGCACGCCGGCTTGTTCAAGCATTTTCAAGCCACGTCCAGCAACTTGCGGATTGGGATCGGTCATTGCGGCAATCACTTTTATTACCCCAGCCTCAATTAATCCTTTGGCGCAAGGTGGCGTGCGACCAAAATGAGAACAAGGCTCAAGGGTAACATAAGCCGTTGTACCACGCGCATTTTCTCCAGCTTCACGCAATGCCATTACTTCGGCGTGTGGTTGCCCTGCTTTAAGGTGGAAGCCTTTACCGATCACCTTGCCTTCTTTAACCAAAACACAACCCACTGAAGGATTTGGCGTGGTAGTAAAACGTCCTTGCTTGGCGAGATCCAACGCCATTTGCATAAATTGCTGATCTTGCTGAGAAAATGGTTGCATATTAATCCTTCAGGCTTTCGATTTCTTTGGTAAATTGATCGATGTCATCAAAACTTAAATAAACGGAGGCAAAACGGATATAGGCGACTTTATCCAATTTTTTTAACTCATTCATTGCCAGCTGCCCGACAAAATGGCTTGGCACTTCTCGCTCCCCTGTGGCACGCAGTTGATGAATAATGCGATTAATGGATTTTTCCACATCATCAGAACTTACTGGACGTTTCTCTAAGGCGTGCAGAATACCACGACGAAGTTTTTCTTCATCGAAAGGTTCACGCGATTGATCACTTTTAATAATTTTTGGGATCACGAGTTCAATAATTTCAAAGGTGGTAAAACGTTCGTGACAATGCCCACATTCACGGCGGCGGCGAACCTGAAAGCCATCGGAGACCAACCGACTATCGATCACTTTCGTTTCTTCTGTTGAACAAAAAGGACAACGCATAAATTCTTTCAATCCCCTTTTTAAATGGTATTTCCCATTTTAATGGCTAAAACAGCATAAAATTTTTGTTATAAAGGCTCAAATTGTAGCAAAATTTACCTTTTTTTACGATCTTTATGTGGCAAAAAATGATCTTACGCAGGTATTTTATAACTTTTTTTGTTGTCTTATTGCCTTATATATATTAATTCCCTACTATATTACTCAACTATTTTATCTTTGGAGAAAGACAATGAAAAATGAATTAATTTGCTACAAAAAAATGCCTGTGTGGAACAAAGAAAGTCTGCCAAAAATGTTCCAAGAAAAACATAACACGAAAATTGGCACTTGGGGCAAAATTACCGTGCTACAAGGCAAACTAAAATTTTATGTTTTAACCGAACAAGGCGACGTAGTGAGTGAGCATATTTTCACTGCGCAAGATGACACGCCTTTTGTTGAACCGCAACTATGGCACCGCGTGGAAGCCGCTTCAGATGATCTGGAATGTTATTTAGCATTTTATTGTAAAAAAGAAGATTATTTCAGCAAAAAATATAATATGACCCCAACGCATTCTGAGGTAAAAAGTGCGGTGGAAATCATTCCGCCTTGCAAAGTCTTAGATCTTGGTTGCGGACAAGGACGCAACTCGCTCTTTTTAAGTCTGCTTGGCTATGATGTGACTTCTTGGGATCACAACGAAAATAGCCTTGCTTTTCTGACCAGTACGGCGGAAAAAGAAAATCTCAATATTCAGACCGCACTTTATAATATCAATGACGCCAATATTCAGGAAAATTACGATTTTATTCTGTCTACGGTGGTATTTATGTTCCTTGATCGCAATGCCATTCCTGCGATTATTGAGAATATGCAAAAGCACACAAATGCTGGCGGTTATAATCTCATTGTTGCTGCAATGAGTACTGATGATGTCCCTTGCCCAATGCCATTCTCTTTCACCTTCAAAGAAGGTGAACTGAAAAATTATTATCAAAATTGGGAATTGATTAAATATCAAGAAGAAATGGGCGAACTTCACAAAACAGATGAAAATGGCAACCGCATTAAAATGAAATTTGTCACAATGTTGGCAAAGAAAAAATAAACCAACCATAAAAAGAAAAAGCCATAACACCAGAAGTGCGGTGGAAATTTTTGAATTTTTTCACCGCACTTGTTTTCTACCTCATTTTATTTATCCCCATTCTTTTTACTCTCCTTTTATTTTTCTCTTTCTCGCCAAAGGGCAAACAATGCGCTATCTCGCAAATTTTTCCATTGATCATAGGCGATTACCTTACCTTGATCTAACAGCACCACTTGTTGAGCTAAACGTGCTAATTCTTCAAGGCTATGAGTAACATATAAAATAGGAATCGCAATTTCTTGTGCAAGTTTATCTAGATAATCCAATAACTCTAATTTACGTGGCAGATCAAGGGCGGAAAGGGGTTCGTCCATCAGCAAAATTTCAGGTTGGCAGAGCAATGCGCGCCCAATCGCAACACGCTGTTTTTCACCGCCTGATAAGGTGATCGGATAGCGTTTGAGTAAATGTTCAATGCCCAAAAGTTGCACAATACGATCAAACTCTGCGGTATTTTTCTGTTTCATTCCATAACGTAAATTGCCTGTTACCGAATAATGAGGAAATAATCTGCCTTCCTGAAAAACATACCCCACATTACGATGATTAGGTGGAAGATTAAGCTGTGTTTCTGTATTAACTAAATCTCGCCCATTCAAACGAATATAGCCTTCATCAGGTTGTAACAAACCACTCACTAAATTAATCAGTGTGGTTTTCCCTGAACCAGACAAGCCAAATAATGCGGTAACCCCTTGCGTGGGCAACTGTAAATCTACCGCAAAAGTCATTTTGCCTAATTGTTTGCGTACATTAATTTCTAACATCAGATTGTCCCAAGCGTTTTTGTGTATATTTTGCTAACCATTCCGAAATTAGTAAAGAAATCAAGGCAATTACAATAGCAATCAAACATAAGCGTGCTGCTGCACTTTCTGCACCCGGTGTTTCAATAAAAGAAAACATTGCAAGAGGAATGGTTTGGGTTACTTTTGGAATATTTGAAACAAAGGTGATGGTTGCCCCAAATTCGCCTAATGAGCGAGCAAAACCAAGCACAATCCCTGCCAATATCCCCGGCAGAGCAAGTGGTAGGGTGATCGTGAAAAATGTTTTCAAGGCTGATGATCCCAAAGTGCGTGCTGCTTGCTCAAGTTTGAAATCCACATTTTCAATAGCTAGACGAATCGAGCGTACCACTAGTGGGAAAGAGACAATGGCAGAAGCTAATGCGGCACCATACCAACTAAAGCCAAAGCTAAAATCAAACCATTGCAATAAGTATCGCCCGATAATGCCATTTCGCCCCATTGCGATTAATAATAAATAACCAACCACCACAGGAGGTAAAACTAAAGGCAAATGGATAATGCCATTGAGCAAGGATTTTCCCCAGAAATCTTTGCGCGCCAGCAACCAAGCCACAAAAATTGCGCAAGGCAATCCAGCCAACACTGACACCAATGCCACTTTGACACTTAATGCAATGGCATTCAACTCAGCTGAGGAAAAATGAAAAAAGGCCTGCCAATCCATTTGCATCGTACCCTTTTATTTGACCACGAATCCAGCTTTCAGGAAGATCTTTTTCGCCTCTTCTGATTGCAAATAGGCAAGAAAATCAACACGTTCCTGATTGCTATGCCCAACCACAATTGCCGCAGGATATTCAATCGCCGCGTGAGAATTTTCAGGGAAAACCGCCACCACTTTCACTTTTTGGCTTGCCTCTGCATCTGTGCCATATACAATCCCAAGAGGGGCTTCACCTTGTTCAACTAAGGCTAATGCAGCACGCACATTATTGGCTCTGGCAAGTTTATTTTCAACCGCCTGCCATTGATTTAAGCTTGTTAAGGCTTCTTGTGCATATTTCCCAGCAGGAACGTGCGCAGGATCCCCCACTGCCAAATAGCTACCTTTTAATTCACCTTGCCACTGAGCATTTTGCACATCAATCTGCGCTAATCGGCTGTTTTTCGGGGCAATCATAACCAAACTATTCTGCACTAAATTCACGCGACTTTTTGGTTCAATCACATTTTTTTCCGCTAAAAAATCCATCCATTTTTGGTTAGCAGAAATAAAAATATCCGCTGGCGCTCCCTGTGAAATTTGTCTCGCCAATACAGAAGAAGAGGCAAAAGAAAAATCAATTTCTTCTTTAGGGTGAGTTGCTAAATACTGCGTTTTCACCTCTTCTAATACATTTGTCATAGAAGCAGCGGCAAAAATAGTCAGCTTCGCTTGCGCAGGAATAGAGAATAATGAACAAGCCAATAAAGTTGAACAAAGAAATGTTTTAAGTTTTAGCATTGGGATACTCCTTAGTTATCAATATAAAATAAATTATATAACGATTTAAAAAATAAAAGCTACATAAAAAAGAGAACTTCTCGTAAAATAGTTTTACTTGATTTCAACGGTGTCAAAATAAACAGGGCTAGCACAAACTCTATTGGGGATTTGAGGGGAATAATGTTAAATAGTGAAGTATTGCTCAGTATAAAATTACAACAGCAGCTTTTTGTTGATCCAAAACGAATGCGTTTATTACGTAAAATTGCCGAATCTGGTTCTATCAGCCAAGCAGCAAAAAACGCCAACGTGAGTTATAAAAGTGCTTGGGATCATCTTGAAGCAATGAATAGCCTCAGCCCGATGCCTTTGCTAGAACGTAATACAGGTGGAAAAAATGGTGGCGGTACAACACTGACAAATTATGCCAAGCGATTATTAAAACTCTACGATCTATTGCAAGAAACACAACAAAAAGCCTTTCAAATTCTACAAGATGAACAAATTCCCCTTGATAGTTTACTGACTGCTACGGCGCGTTTTTCTTTGCAAAGTAGTGCCAGAAATCAGTTTTTTGGTACAGTGAAAAGCCTAACACAAGAAAACAATCATTGCGCTGTGGAAATCCAACTTCCCCATTTCGATCAGCCTATTATTGCCTTTATCACCGCACAAAGTGCAGTACGTTTACAGCTTCATTTAGGTAAAGAAGTAATGCTAATGATCAAAGCGCCTTGGGTAAAATTATTCGCTAAAAAACCGCAAAAAACCTGTAATATTTTCACCGCACTTTTATCCTATATCAACCATCAAAATCACACTAATGAAGCAATTCTCACCCTAAATGAGCAATTAGAATGCTGTGCTAGCCTTGACGAACATTCCTCTTTCCAACAAGGTGATAAACTCTTTTGCTATATTGATCCTGAACAAATCGTTTTACTCACACTCTACTAGCATTGTGTTAGCTAAATAGCCTATTTAGCAAACTGCCCTGCCTCATTTTGATTTTGCGATTTTCGGTATATTTTTTCAAATTTTGAAATAAGATGGCACGTTATAGGCTTGCTTTATTGCATTGCCTGTAACGTGCCATCTCGTTTCATTCCAAATTTAAACGGCGATAAAATAGGTTTATCAAAGAATAAGTTAAAATTTAACGCTGATACTATTTCAATTCAATCGTTAACTCATAGCTAGAAGTCCTATCTTTATAGGAGGCTGCTCTAGGCTGACCTACTCGTAATTCATATTGTCCTGTTTCTGGTAGCGTATAAGCTTCACCATAAGAATAATCATCATATCCATATAAGAAAGCATCTACATTCCCTTGGGTAACCAGTTTAACAATTAATGTTTGCCCTTTTTTTCCTTCAAAAGGATAACTTTGGAAATCATAGCCAGTAACTTTTCCTTCATAATGTTGAACAAACGCCTGAGTATTTTCAGTCTCTTGTTTAGCTTGAGCTTGTTCAACAACATCTGTTTTTGTTGCAGCGGTATCAGTCTTTGTGGCTTGTTCGCAACCTGATAAACCGATAAGACCTACAGCTAAAAATGCACAGTAAATTTTGTTTAATGTTTTCATCATTTCCTCTCTCGTTAGATAAAAATAGCACACCATAAAAATGGATGGTGTGTCTATTATGTTATCACTTATTTTGTAAAAATAATAAAGTTTCTTTATCTCCATTTACTTTTAGCCATTTTATGTTAGCATTCCCACTTATTTTTCATTAAAAAATAAGGTGTATAAATGCAATCTTTTGAATTTCATAAAATTTCATTATTTTTAATCGCAGCAGCGAGTACAATGCCATCAAATGCGGAGCAAAATGGAGAAAATAGCCAACAATTAGCGCCGATTTTAGTTGAAACCACCATTTCTCCAACCGCGGTACCCGATCATTATTTGCATACGCAACATAAAATCACCGAACAGCAATTAAAACAGAACTATTCGACAACCATTGGTTCAGTCGTAGATAAAACCTCAGGTGTACAAAGCAGTTCTTTTGGACCAAATGCAAGTCGTCCTATTATTCGAGGATTATCAGGTCAGCGTGTTACTGTTTTACAAAATAATATGCCGATCAATGACTTAGCTATAGTAAGTGGTAATCTTGCAACTTCTGTCGATCCATTAAATGCAAAAGAAATTGAAATCAACAAAGGAAGTGCCAGTATTCTATACGGTGGACGTAGCCTTGGTGGTGCAGTGAATGTATTAGATAATTCAATCCCTAATAAAATTTCGCATCAAAAAATAAGCGGACAAGTAACCCTAAATAAAGGAATTAATGCGCCAAACCAAGGGCTATTTCAGCTCAATCTGAGTAATGATGAACATTGGGCAGGGCATATCAGTGGAAGTATCAGTAAGATTTCTTCTGTAAAAATACCTCATCGAACCAAATCTTCTGTTTGCTATGATAAAAGCTATCTACAATCTCGGACAGATTTACAGCGTCAATGTCAGGTAAGTATTCCTGTATTAACAACAATTAATCCAGCCTATTTCAAATATATTAGTCAATATTATTTAGATAATTATCAAGATACGAGCTTAGGTCTTACTGAAGAAGATAAATATACGAATAACCGTGGTAATGTTTTTGTGCAAAACCCACCAAATCCTTTATATGTACCAAATAGCCCTTACTATGCAGAGAAATTTGGTGAAATGAAAGAATATCGTTCTTATCCGTACGGAAAAATACCGAATAGCCACTCGCAAACACGTACCTTTACGCTTGGTACGAGTTACATTAGTGATTTTGGTTACTCAGGCATTGCTTGGCATTATTATGATGCGGATTATGGCGTACCGGGGTTTGCTTATTTAAATACCCAAACCATAGATGGTTATGCGCCAGTCAATGTGAAAAATAAAACTCATCGCTTAGACTGGCGAACACATTGGAAAACACCATTTACTGGTATCGATGCCATTGATTTACAAGTAAATTATCAACAAGCTAAAGATAATGAATACCTTGGTGATGTACTTTCTAATGGATTTCAGTCAAAAAATTACAGTTATCGCCTCTATGCAAGCCATCAACCTTTATTTGGACGCCTGATCGGCACAATTGGTACTGATTTTTCTCATCAACACGTACAACCAAATGGAGAAGATGCTTATTTGCCTCATTTAACAAGAAAATCTTATAGTGTATATGGTATTGAAACCCTTGATCTTTCTCCATTTATGCTAGAAGCAGGACATCGTATTGAAAAAGTGCGGTATAAATTAGGTGAGAATGTTGCTGGCACGGCAAGAGGGATAGGTGGCTATTATGCGAAAGATCGTCAATTTTATTTGCAAAATAGTCATCTTGCTCTGCAATTTAATCCAACTGACAATAGCTACCTCAGAATTCAACGCACCTTTGCTGAACGCGCCTTAGAAATGAATGAATTATATGCGAATAATAACCACTATGCGTTATTAATCGAAGAAAATGGTGATGCTCGGCTTGCGAAAGAAAAGAGTAAAACGTGGGAATTTTCTCTCGGATATAGCCCTGATCCTTTCGATATTAGCCTAAACTGGTATCAAACAAAATTCGATCATTTTACTTATTTAGGTTATACCGGTGTCGCACGAAATGGTTTAATGGTAAAAGAATGGCGTCAGACCCCATTTACCTTAACTGGATGGGAATTAGATTTAACTTATACGATGGAAACTGCTCATTTCGGTACTTGGTATTGGCATACTTTTTATGATCAAGTCAAACAGAAACTCCCTCATCGTCTAACTGGGCTAGGAAACTATTTACCTAATTTACCATCATCTCGATTTGGCGCCGATCTGAATATTGAATATGATCGATGGAAAGGATTTATTTCTGCTATTCATTACAAAACACAAAAAAATGTCAGCAATGAAATTGATGAAAAACTTTCCGTTCCTTCTTTCACACTTGTTGATTTAGGCATCAGCTATACCTATCCTTGGAAACAAACAGAAATTGAGCTTTATCTCAATGTAAATAATATGACGAACAGAGAAGCGCGCTCTAATACGTCATCATTAAAATTTCTCGCTCCATTAGCGGGAAGAAATGCCAGTTTAGGTTTAAATATCAAATTTTAATACTCGCAGAAACCACGTCTAATCAGCGTGGTTTCTTTATTTAAACACCATCTGTACTAAAAACATATAAATCACTGTTCCTGCAATGATGGAAAGAAACATATTCTTTTTCCAAAAATGTAACGCTAATACAATTCCCCCTGCAATAAAATCAGGTGCGCCAAAATAGGCAGTATTCATATCAATATTTTTATAACAATATACGACAAGCATACCGAACATTGCTGGCGGTAATACTTTACCTAAATAACGAATATATTCAGGAATAGGACGCTCAGCAGGAAAGATCCAAAAAGGTAACCATCTTGTTAATTGAACGGCTAACACAGCAAGAGAAATCGTAATAATTTGTTGGATTAATGTCATTTTTCCACCTGTTCTAAGGTTACATTCAATTTTGCTCGCCATAAGGTTAAAAGTAACCAAATAATCGCTAATGTAGGAAGAAGAAAATAATTTTTACCGACAACAAGCAAGCACAACGATGCCACACCAATACCTAATAACGAACTCTTATGCGATTTTTCCTTAAGCCAATTTTCTGCAAAAATCACTAAAAATAGTGCGGTCATTGCAAACTCAATGCCTTTGAGATCAAAAGGAATAATATTGCCGAATACATTTCCTAACAGTGCGCCTAACACCCAATAAATATGAAGATAAAGGCTGACAAAAAACATATACCATCCTTTATCTAAATGCGAAGGAATAGTCGCAACATAATTCAGTGAAAAACTCTCATCAACCAGTGAACTAATCAGATACCAACGTTTTTTACCTACACCACTGCCATATTTCTCCAACATAGAAATACTATAAAAAATTTGACGTAAACTCACCATCAAGGTTAATAAAAAAACATAAACGGGCGTGAATACCCCCATCAATGCCCCAGCAACAATAAACTCCACAGAGCCTGCATAAATCAGTAATGCCATTAAAAAAGGATACCAAGCATTAAAACCTAGTCCTTTCATATAAAGCCCGTATGCAAACCCTAAAAATAAAAAACCAACCAACATAGGTAAAGAATAAGGAAATGCCGCTTTTGCGCTTTTCCAAATCTTATTTTGCGTTGCAATCATACTTATCTCGCTACTCTTCTAAAATGGATAATCCGGGCAAGGTTGAAAAACTTTGGGCTTTCACTGTCTCATAAAAATCCTCAACAAAGGCAACCTCTGTATCAGCTTCACGAAATGCTCCATAAAGATTACTATATAACCCTTGTGAAGTGATCTTTCTCGCGACAATATAGCCTCGATCTAAATAAGGTTTTGCTGCCCAAAAAGGTAATGCTGCCACCCCTCTTTTACTCGCTACAAGCTGAATAATCGCAATGGTCAATTCACTTGTTCTACGAGTAGGATTGATCCCCGCAGGCTGCAACACTTTTTTCAGTAAATCTAACATATCATCAGGAACAGGATAGGTAATTAATGTTTGATCAAGAAAATCCTCCGCCTGCCAAACCGCTTTATTGGCAAGAGAATGATCCTTCGCACATAATCCCACCATCTCATAAGAAAATAACGGTTTATAGGTAATACCGACAGTCTCTTCAACCTCCGAAACCACCGCCCAATCTGCACGATGGGTTAATAATAGCCCAACAGGATCAGTATGAAAGCCAGAAACAATATCTAACTCCACTAAAGGCCAATGTTGGCGAAAACTATCCATTGCGGGCATTAACCAGTCAAAGCAAGTATGACATTCTACCGCAATGCGCAGCTCCCCCGCTTCCCCTTGCTTCACTCGTGAAAGATCTCGCTCGGCCTCAATAATTTGTGGTAACACTTCATTTGCTAATTTAATCAAACGCTCGCCAGCCGCCGTAAAGCGTAAAGGCTGACTTTTTCGCTCAAATAGCGCAAGACCATATTGATCTTCCAATAACTTTATCTGATGAGAAAGGGCTGATTGCGTTAAATAAATACGCTTCGCCGCTAAAGAAACACTCCCCGTTTCTTTTAATGCAATCAGTGTTTTAAGATGTCGAATTTCTAAAAATGTGGGTTTCATTAAATGGATTCATAGATATAAAACAAGATAATGAAAATTATACAACAAAAAAGCACCGCACTTTAATGATTAATATAAAGTGCGGTGGTTTTTATTTAAAAATTTATTAATTCTTATCTTTCATCATTGTTGGCATAACGAAATTTGTATATGGAGGAGAAATCTTTAAATATCCTTGATCCCCAGTTAGATCATTATTATTCACATACCCTAACTTACACGAACTGATCTCCTGCTTATAGCCAAAAAGATTGAGTAATAAAGTTGAAATTTGTTGATGAAATAAGCGATCACATTGTGAAAAATCTTGATGTAATTGCTGTTGCAACACTCTGTCAGGGGTATATAACACTGTCGGCACAAGATAATTATCTTCGTCCATTGTTGCCTGAATATGACGCTCGGGGGTAACAAACTGCCCGTGATCAGAAGTATAAACAAACAGCCAATCTTGCGCTGATTGCTGTTCTAAATAATGAATAATGGCTTTCATTAGCTGATCGGTGGCATAAATAGTATTGTCATATTCATCATTTGCTGTTTTATCGCCAAATACTTTTTGCTCCGCAGTTAAAATCTTGCCATAAGGCATATGTGAACCGCGCTGATGTAAAATAATAAAATGATTACCTTCCTGTAAATTAATCTTTTTCAATAAGGGTAATAATTCCCTATCGGACATATGTTGTTTAAATCCAAAACCAAGATCTGTAGGATATTTCAGCTCATCAATCCACGTTTTACCTAATAAATTAAGCAGATCCATATCCTCTTGAGATTGTGCAGTATAAAAATAAGTTTGATAGCCTTGCTGTTTAGCTAAACGAAATAAATTCGTTGTACCTTTAGAAATTTGGGATAATCCATTTGGGTATTCAATAGCATTGAATAAAGAAGGAAGTGCAATTGCAGTAAGTAATCCTGCTGAATAGGTTTCTTTGACAATAGGTTGAGCATCAGATTGAGCAAACCGCGTTAAAAATGGCGTTGTCTCTCTCTGTCTGTCTCTCTGTCTGTCTGTCTGTCTGTCTGCAAAATTATAGCCAAAGTAACTGACGTGTTTAGCGCTTTCACTCTCACCAAGTAAGAAAATAATATTACGAACTTTAGGTTTACTTGCGACTTGTGGCTCTGCCATTTGATAATCAGGCACCACACTTAAATGCAAAAATTTATAGGGTAAAGTATGCCCTACAAATGAACTTAAACTAAGATAGTTTGTTTTAATTCGGCTATAAGAAAGTTTTGGAGAAATGATACTTCTACTTTCATCTAAAGCAACACGCGCAAGACCGAATATGATTAAGAGAAAAAATGCCCCATCTGCAATCCAAGAACGCTTACGTTGGAAACATAAAATAGAGCTTATCAAAATCACTTCTAGCAATCCCCATAATGCGGGAAATAACGTCTTTTCAATTAATGAGCTACTCGCCCCTACCACTTCATGCCATTCTTTAAAAAGCAAATATAAATTCATTGGTGTAATCCAGCCCTGGTAAGCAGCATAATGGATATTATTACCAATGAAACTCATTGCAAAGAAAGCAAGCAGTAAGTACTGCACTATTCTTGATTTAACAAAATATAATAATGCAACAAAGACTAAAATAAACGCATAATTCTCAGCTAATTTGCCAACTGGCAAGACTGGAACAGAAAATACAATACGATAGAGTAATTCACTTACAAGTAATATCACACTGTATAACACAATGAGAAATAAGGCTTTTTTCATTTTGATGATCCTAGCAGATTAAAATGAACGAAATTGTAGCACAACATAATGCGTGATATAAATAAAGCCTGCTAACCAAAGTGCGGTGTTTTTTTAAGTAAATTTTCCAACATAAACACCTACATTAATTTAATTCATACAAACTGTGAAAATTATGATATTGCATAATATAGAGCCTTTCGGCATTATTAGACGCAAGAAAGACGTTTAGACGTCTATTTGGTTAATAATAAAAACAGGAGTTCGATTATGACAACATTTCATCTTTTAGGTTTTCCTCGTGTTGGGGCAAAACGTGAGCTTAAATTTGCCCAAGAGCGTTATTGGCGTGGCGAGATTGCGGAGCAAGATTTATTGGATATCGCCAAAGCGCTACGCGAAATTAACTGGAAGCACCAAGCGGCAGCAAAGGCAGATTATGTGGCAGTGGCAGATTTCACCTTTTACGATCATATTTTGGATCTACAGGTGGCAACAGGGGCAATTCCTGCGCGTTTCGGTTTTGATAGCCAACAATTAACGCTTGATCAATATTTCCAACTAGCACGCGGTAACAAAGAGCAATTCGCCATTGAGATGACAAAATGGTTCGACACTAACTACCACTATTTAGTGCCAGAATTCCACAAAAACACCGAATTTAAAGCCAATCCAGCTCATTATGTACAACAAATTCGTGAAGCAAAAGCGCTTGGCTTAACGGTGAAACCAACCATTGTTGGTCCATTAACCTTCTTACATTTAGGTAAAGAAAAAGGCGACGCATTTGATCGCTTTACACTCTTAAATAAACTCGTGCCTATTTATGTAGAAATCCTAAATGCCTTAGCCGCAGAAGGCGTGGAATGGATTCAAATTGATGAACCTGCACTTGCGGTAGATTTACCAGCACAATGGGTAGCCGCTTATCAGGCTGTTTATGCTGAATTAAGCGAAAAAGTAAACGTAAAATTACTTTTAGCCACCTATTTTGGTTCGGTGGCTGAACACGCGAACTTATTGAAATCACTCCCTGTAGACGGTTTACATATTGATTTAGTGCGTGCGCCTGAGCAGCTTGCCGTCTTTAGCGATTATGATAAGGTACTATCCGCTGGCGTAATCGACGGACGCAATGTGTGGCGTGCTAATTTAAATCAAGTATTAGATGTGCTTGAGCCATTAAAAGCACAATTAGGCGAACGTTTATGGATTGCCCCGAGCTGCTCTTTATTGCATAGCCCTTATGATTTATCTGTGGAAGTGCAACTAAAAGAAAACAAACCTGCGCTTTATAGCTGGCTTGCTTTCACGTTACAAAAAGTACAAGAATTATCGGTCATTAAAACCGCACTTGAACAAGGTCGTGCAGCCGTTCAAGCAGAATTAGATGCCAGTCAAGCTGCTGCTGATACGCGAGCCAACAGCACAGAAATTCATCGCCCAGAAGTCGCTGAACGTTTAGCCAATTTGCCAGAAGGAGCGGATCAACGTAAATCGCCATTTGCTGAGCGTATTGCCAAACAAAATGCGTGGTTAAATTTACCTTTATTGCCAACCACTAATATCGGTTCATTCCCACAGACCAGTGAGATTCGTCAAGTCCGTGCGCAATTTAAGAAAGGCACATTAAGCCTTGAAGACTACGAAGCCGCAATGAAAAAAGAAATTGAGCTAGTCGTGCGTGAGCAAGAGCGTCTGGACTTAGATGTGTTGGTACACGGTGAAGCAGAGCGTAACGATATGGTGGAATATTTTGGTGAATTATTAGACGGCTTCGCGTTTACCAAATTTGGTTGGGTGCAAAGCTACGGTTCACGTTGCGTTAAGCCACCAATTATTTATGGTGATGTAGTTCGCCCTGTGCCAATGACGGTTCGCTGGTCGCAATATGCCCAAAGTCTCACCAACAAAGTGATGAAAGGAATGCTCACCGGCCCCGTTACCATTTTACAATGGTCTTTCGTACGTAACGATATTCCACGCGCAACAGTGTGTAAACAGATTGGTGTTGCCCTGTCTGACGAAGTGTTAGATTTAGAAAAAGCAGGCATTAAAGTGATCCAAATTGACGAGCCGGCTATCCGTGAAGGTTTACCGCTTAAACGTGCGGATTGGGACGCCTATCTTCAATGGGCAGGCGAGGCATTCCGTTTAAGCTCAATGGGCGTGCAAGATGATACGCAAATTCACACACATATGTGTTATTCCGAATTTAACGATATTTTACCGGCTATCGCCGCACTTGATGCCGACGTGATTACCATTGAAACCTCACGTTCAGATATGGAATTGCTAAACGCTTTCGCCGATTTCAAATATCCAAATGATATTGGCCCGGGTGTGTACGATATTCACAGTCCACGCGTACCAAAAGCAGAAGAAATTGAGCATCTGCTACGTAAAGCGTTGAATGTTGTACCAAAAGAGCGTTTATGGGTGAATCCAGATTGTGGTTTAAAAACCCGTGGTTGGACAGAAACCTTACAACAATTAGAAGTGATGGTTGATGTGACGAAGAAATTACGCGCTGAACTCGCTCAATAAAAAATAGATAAAAAACCACCGCACTTTAAAAGTGCGGTGGTTTTTTATTGTGGTTTTTCGCACGAAAAAGCATAACGATCTTAGCGTTGCCTTTCTCTAAACCAAATGAACTGTTGCCAATAACATTATCCACACAATTGTCAGTGCAGGCCCCAGTAAACCAATGATTACCCCGCCTAAACGAAATTCAGATTGTTTGATCAATCCCGTACTAAATGCAATGGCATTTGGCGGTGTGGAAACGGGTAAAAACAAAGCGCAAGACGCACTTAACCCGATCACTAAAGGCAAAATCGTTGGGTTCGCACCTTCACCCCCTACCATTGCAAGTAATGATACCCCCATCGGGATAAGAATCGTTGTTGCGGCGGTATTACTCATAAAATTCGACAATAACACCGTGATAAAACCAAATAAAATCAGCAATAAGACAAAACTCACTTGAATATGGCTAATTTTATCAACAAAATGTGTGGCGATTTGCTGTTCTTCAATCGCAAGCCCTAACGCCAATCCACCTGCAACGAGCATTAAGGTATCCCAAGGTAAACGGCGAATATCTTTTGCCTCTAGCACGCCTGTCATTGTTAAGCCAACGATGGGAATGCCGGAAGCTGCGGCAACAGGAATGCCTATCCATTTAGAAGTCAGCCAACAAAATAGCGTGATCGCTAAAATAATTAGTACGATCGTTTTATGTAATCTTTCTTGGTTGGTTGTGTCTTCTTCATCTTGGGTTAAAAAATCAAAACGCAAAGGTGCCTGATGTTTTAATTTGTATTTATAAATTAATACCCGCCAGAAAATAAAGAGCAATAAAAATGCTAAAGGCGCGCCGACCATCATCCACTCTAAAAAGGAAATAGGATAACCCAATTTTTCTAATGCTCCCACGGCAATAGCATTCGGTGCAGAGCCAATAATTGTCCCCATTCCCCCCACCGAAGCTGCCGCAGGAATGCCTAATAGTAACGCTTTAGATAAATGCCCCTGTTCAGATAAACGCGAGAATAATGGGCTGATTGTGGCGATCATCATTGCCGTGGTTGCGGTGTTACTCATCACCATTGACATCACCGCGGTAACGAGCATTAGCCCCCACAGCACATAAAGGGGATTTGTGCCAAATTTTGGTAGCACAGCTTTTAACAACATTACATCAAGTTTGGTTTTCTTCATTGCTTCCGCAAGGAAAAATCCACCTAAAAATAGCCAAATCACACTATCTGACCACGTCTGCAAATATTTCATTGCATCATAGGCCTCACTTTTTCCCATTATCAGTACAAGAAACCCTACAATCAAAATACTGACGGAAAAAGGCGGAATGGCCTCTGTTACCCATAAACTAATGGAAAAAAAGAGTAGAAATAGCACATAATTTTGAATTTTTGTAAAACTTGCATCAGAAGCAAGCAAGGTAAGCAATAAGGCAAAAATAATAGAAAAAAGAAAGCAAAAAAATTTTTTATTATTAAAGGTTTGCATTCCTTGCCAATATTGTTTAATTCCCATATAAAACCTCAAACTGTTTGATTTCCGCTTGTTTAATATAAAGAATTTACTTAGAATTTGCTGTGATCCCATTCAAATAAATGACTTCTTTGATTTATTTTTTCCGCTAAATTATTAATGAAAAGTTAAAATTACGACTAACTTTTTTAACTATTTTTAATTTTTTGTTATCGACAATTTAACGCACACTTCCATACAAAAAATGAAAGCCAAATTATGTACAAGGGGCAAACAGTTGGGCAAGTGTGTTAGGCAAATTTGACATCGCAGAAGATTTTTTATTCTACCTTAAATGTCTTTTTTCTTTGGGATTAATCACGAATTTCGCTCGTTGAACGACCTACTTTCTTTTGCTTGCTCAAAAGAAAGTAGGCAAAGAAAAAAGCCCCCGACTAAATTGCTTGTCCTCATTCCAATAAAATTTTCTTAACGAAAAGTAAGCCTGATGTTCGCTTCGCTCTCGCTCGGCGTGACTTTTCTAAAAATTTTCTTTCCATTCGGGCAATTTACACGGGAGATTAATTCTTTATTTCTTCTACATTTTATTTAAAATTCATACAAATATAGAAAGTAAGTTTTATTTTTCCATTTTTTAACTAAAATGCGGTGATTTTTCAATAAATTTTAAAAAATCCAAAATTTCCACCGCACTTTAAATTTAAGCCAACCACATTCCCCGTCCAAACCGCCCGAATGGCAATAAAATTTTTAGAAAAGTCACGCCGAGCGAGAGCGAAGCGAACATCAGGCTTACTTTTCGTTAAGAAAATTTTATTGGAATGAGGAAAAAGCGGTTTGAGCGGGGTTCCCTTTTCTTTGTTAACTTTCTTTTGGGTAAGCAAAAGAAAGTTAGTTGCTCAAAGAGCAAAAAGAGATAGAAAAAAGTCATTATTTCTATTCTAGCAATTTACTGTTACCCCAATGTATTAATCACACTCAAAATCCGCTTATCTGAAATAGGATATTTCGTCCCTAATTGTTGAGCAAATAAACTTACTCTTAATTCTTCTATCATATAAGGAATTTCCGCCACTTCTGCTGGGATTGGCTTCGATTTTGGCAGTTTGAGTAATAACTGCTGATACGCGTTTTGTACGTTTTCTACTCTTAGCATTGCGGCGCGATCACGATTAGGATCTTGCAGTAATTTATCCATACGTTTATCAATAGCTTGCAAATAACGCAATAAATCGGGTAAACGTTGATAGCCTGTTTTCTGTACAAAATTTGGATAAATCAGATGATTAATTTGCGCTTTAATATCTGAAAGTGCAAAAGCTAAGGTGAAATCCATTTTGCCTTTTAAACGTTTATTGATTTCAAAGACCCGTGTCAATATTTCTTCAACTTGTTTGGCAATTTCCACCGTGGTTTCATTTAAATTTGCACGAATATGCTCTTTTAAGCGCTCGAAATCCTGCTCATTCCATACAAAACCGCCAAAATCTTGCACTAATTTATCCACTGCACAAGCAATACAATCGTCAATTAATTCCAGTACCTTACCAAAGGGCGTGAAATAGAGTCCCAATTTTGATTTATTCGGCAGTTTTTCGTGTAAATATTTTATTGGTGATGGAACATTGAGTAATAATAAACGGCGTAGCCCCTGTTCCATTGCCACTGCTTGTTCAAATTCTGTTTCAAACAATTTAATTCCCACAGACTCTTTTTCATCCACAATGGCAGGATAGGCTTTGATGGTAAAGCCTTGTTTTTTCTGTTCATAATATTGCGGTAACTGATCGAAATTCCATAAATGAATACCAGTTTGTTCAATACCTTCATCTGCAACTGCTGACAACGTTTCTTGCACTTGCTCTTTTAAATGGACTTTTAATTCATCTAAATTTTTACTTTCAGTAATTTTTTTCCCTTTCTCATTGACGACACGAAACGTCATTGTTAAGTGCGGTGAAATTTGGCTTGAATTCCATTCATCAGGGGCAACATAAACGCCTGTTATTTTACGCAATTCCGCAGAAAGGGTTTCTAACAACGGTTTATCTAAATCATTCACCCGCCCAAGAAAGGCTTCCGCATAATTCGGCGCAGGCACAAAATGGCGGCGTAAGGTTTTTGGCAGGGATTTAATCAGCGCAATAATCAGCTCTTTGCGTAGCCCCGGAATTTGCCAGTCAAAACCTTGCATTTCTACTTGATTCAGCAATGGCAAGGGAATATGCACGGTTACCCCATCGGCTTCCATACCCGGCTCAAATTGGTAGCTCAGTTTTAATTTTACGTTACCCTGATGCCAGAAATTCGGAAAATCTAACTCACTGACATTCGCATTGTCATTGGTAAGAAAGGCTTTTTCAAAATTAAGCAATTCTGGATCTTGTTGGCGAGCTTTTTTCCACCAAGTATCAAAATGCTTTTGCGACACCACTTCCGTGCCAATGCGTTGATCATAAAAGTCAAATAATGTGCGTTCATCAACTAAAATATCTCGACGACGGCTTTTATGTTCCAATTCTTCCACTTCGCGGATAAGCTTTTGATTTTGTAAGAAAAAGGCGTGTTTAGTGTGCCAATTTCCTTCAACTAATGCTGATTGAATAAAGATTTCTCGGCTGACAATCGGATCTATTCGTCCATAATTGACTGGACGACTTGCCACAATTGGCACACCATAAAGGGTTACTTTTTCATTGGCAATCACTGCCCCTTTAGCTTTTGACCAACGTGGTTCAGCATAAGATTTTTTCACTAAATGTTGAGCTAAAGGCTCAATCCATTCAGGATCAATCTCTGCCACCATTCTCCCCCATAGTTTTGAGGTTTCCACTAATTCTGCGGCAATACACCATTTGGGCTGTTTTTTAAATAGCACAGAATTCGGAAAAATAGCAAAATGGGCATTTCTTGCGCCTAAATATTGTTGCTTCTCCGCTTCTTTCATACCAATATGAGAAAGTAAGCCAGCCAAAAGTGCGGTGTGAATTTGGGTATATTCTGCTGTTTGCGAATTAATCGGCAAACCTATTTCACGCACGGTTAAACGAATTTGATGATAAATATCCTGCCATTCACGTACACGGATATAGTTCAAATAATCTTTCTGACATAAACGGCGGAATTGATTTTTACTCAGTGCCTTTTGCTGTTCTTGCAAATAATTCCACAAATTTAAAAAAGCCAGAAAATCAGATTTTTTATCCGCAAAACGGCGATGTTTTTCATCTGCTGCTTGTTGTTTTTCTTGTGGGCGCTCTCTAGGATCTTGAATAGAGAGTGCGGCTACAATGATCATTACCTCGTGTAAGGCATTACTATTTACTGCACTGAGCAACATTTTTCCCAAGCGTGGATCAACAGGTAGCTGAGCAAGCTGGCGTCCAATTTGTGTAAGCTGGCGTTTTTCGCCGTGCTTGGTTTTCACGATTTGGAAAGCTTGTAATTCTTCCAATAATTTAATGCCATCTTGGATATGGCGTTTATCGGGGGCATCTACAAAAGGAAATGCGCTAATATCATCTAGCCCGAGTGCCGTCATTTGCAAAATCACCGAGGCTAAATTTGTGCGTAAAATTTCAGGATCAGTAAATTCTGGACGTTGGTTAAAATCCTCCTCTGAATAAAGGCGGATACAAATCCCTTCTGATACACGTCCACAACGTCCTTTACGTTGATTAGCCGAGGCTTGTGAAATAGGTTCTATCGGAAGACGTTGTACCTTTGTACGATAGCTATAACGAGAAATGCGTGCAGTTCCTGGATCAATCACATATTTAATACCTGGCACGGTCAGTGAAGTTTCAGCGACATTCGTTGCCAATACAATACGATTTAAGCCACTTGGGTGAAAAATTTTATTTTGTTCTTGTGCCGACAAACGTGCAAAGAGCGGTAAGATTTCAGTATGTTTTAGTTGCTGCTTTTCTAATGCTTCAGCAGTATCGCGAATTTCACGTTCACCGTTCAAGAAAATCAAAATATCGCCCCGCCCTTCTGCTTGCAGTTCATCAACCGCATTGAGAATAGCTTGAATTTGATCTTGTTCTTCCGTTTCAATCACAGGACGATAACGCACTTCAACAGGGTAAGTTCGCCCTGAAACTTCAATAATGGGGGCATTATTAAAATGGCGAGAAAAACGTTCTACATCAATGGTTGCTGAGGTGATAATAACTTTTAAATCAGGGCGTTTTGGTAATAGCTGTTTCAGATAGCCAAGAATAAAATCATTGTTCAAACTGCGTTCGTGCGCTTCATCAATAATCAAGGTATCATATTGATTTAAAAAAGGATCACTTTGGATTTCGGCTAATAAGATCCCATCAGTCATCAATTTAATTTGAGTCTCATCGCTAATTTGATCATTAAAGCGCACTTTATATCCCACCAATGAGCCTAATTCACAGTGTAATTCTTCTGCAATACGCGTTGCAACACTGCGAGCAGCAATACGACGGGGCTGGGTATGCCCAATTAGCCCTTTTTTGCCCAAACCTAAGTCAAGACACATTTTAGGTAATTGTGTGGTTTTTCCTGATCCCGTTTCCCCCGCAATAATCACCACTTGATTTTGCTTAATAGCATTTAAAATTTCATCTTTGCGCTGACTGACTGGTAAATTTTGAGGAAATTCTATTTTCCCAACCGCTTCTTGACGTTGCTGTAAACGTGCCTGTGCTTGCTGAATTTGTAGTTGGATTTCTGCCGCCACTTTTTCTTGCGTTTGGGCATTTTTGATTTGATGTAACCCTTTAATTCGCCCTTTCAAACGGCGATAATCCACGTTCATTATCGCGCTTAATTGAGTGAATAAGGCTTTTTGTACTGGGTTAAATGGTTGTTTGTGTTTTGTATTTTTCATTAGTTTTATATCTGAGATCACGCTAGCTTTTATCAAGCGTAAAATAATCAATAGCGTGAATGATTTTCAAGGTTTTCTTGTTATGTATTTGTGGGCAAGTTTACTAAAAACAATCAAAAAATAAATAAAATTTGCACCGCACTTTGGTCTTGGCTTAAGGCATCGTAGAACGCCTGTTCCGCCGTGTTAAGGCCTAATTCTTGCTCTTTGCTGAGCTGATCTTGCAATTCTTTTGTAAGCTTCAATAATTCTTTAAGCGCCTCGATCATCGTTAAATTATGCGCATTATATTAATTCAGTGCTTATTTGTATTTTATCTGAAGCTCTTCTCGTCGTCATCAAGTATTGTTTGCGCTTCTTCCACCACTTGCCCAAAGTTATCACTTTCATTTAAGCGGATTTCACACAGTTCATAGAAAATCGGTACAGTCGCCCTATCATCCAGTACACATTGAATGTCATAAATAGAAATATATTTGCCGAACACATCTTACGTATCGCGATCTTCCACTTGAATTGGCGTTTGACAGGAGTATTATTAAATAAATAATTAGTTCTATTTAAAATTAAAGTATCTGATACATACAGGAGCTACTATATGTCTAGTAATGAAATGAGAATATATACGCCAAACTTTAATAACGATAATATTGATTTTTTAATTCGCTATGTAAAATCAAAGAACTGTTGTAAAGAGACTATTCAAATAAATTTGGATAACTGTACCATTCAACGCATGGAGCGTTTAACCGAGCAATCCACATTAGATGATGTAAAAGATGTTGGTTTATATCCGTTGTACAGATTGCTTAATGAATGCCCCAAGATAACTATGGCTGCATTAGGTGTACAGGAAATGCCTACCTGTTATGTATCTAATGCTCAAAAAGCATATAATTTATTTTGTGAAAAATTTTGGAGAGGATATCAAGATGATCCATTAGCAACAGATAAGAGTATTATTGAAAATGAAGGAAAATTTATCTTTTCGAATCTTAGCTTAAATGAAAAGAAAGCATTAGGATCTTTTTATCTACCTTATTTACTTATCCAGCAAATTTACAAATCAGATTTTGTTATGCCCGGGATTAAAAAATTTGAGAAATATTTATGGGGTATTTCTTACTATTTAGATATGATTTCTGGGTTTGAAATGGAAGTTGCTAAATATGCCTTTTGGGATATAGAAGAAAAAGAAATTCATCAATTACCAGAAGAAATACGTAATCGCAGAAAACTAATTAAGAATAATTTTTGCAAAGAAAAAAATACTTTGGAATCGATACAAGCATCAGCTATGAATGCAGCAATGGATACATATTGGATTCGATGTATAGGTTTTGGTACGGTTCAAAAAGAAAAATTACCTGATGGATATACTATTTCAGAGCATTGGTTAGCAACAAATGATAACAAGCTTTATGCTATTGCAAATGACATAAAGCCTATGAAAACATCACAAGGTTTTGGTCATTCTCTTGAAACAGTTAGGGAACCAGAGCTATTAAAATTCGACTATTGGAATGAAGTCGATAAGTTCGCTAACAATTTATTAGAAACGAGAAAATTTCAACAAAATCAATTTAACTCGAAAATAGAAAATATTGAAAAATATGTTTCGGAAATAGAAGCTGAAATAAAAAAACATCTTAGTAATTAAAATTAAATTGATGCCGTCTAAAAAATTTTTTCGACGGCATTTTTTTAGTCTGATTTATAACTCAGATTCAGCAACGTTAAGAATTTCGTATTGTGTTTGTCCACCTTATTATCAAAAATTGCTATGTTATAGTTTTCCTTAGAAAAAATGTAGTGATATAGCATTTTCTCATTTAAAAAAGGAAAAACTCAAAAGAATTGAAAAAAACAAAACTATCTATTACTATCAAATACTAATGTTCGATACTAACGAATACTTTGCTTTTCTCTCTATTTTTAGCATAAAATAGTTTCCATTGATATCAAATACTTTTGTTTGTTAGTAACAAACAGATTGATAAGGAGTTAGTTTATGTTGTTAAAATCAGAAATTACCCAAGCGATTACAAGCCAGCAACAGCAGTTATTATCGCAGCAGAGCTATCCACGCAAGATACTGGAAAAAATCAAAATTCTGCCTAATTTTGCTTTGGTCGTGTCGGGTATCCGTCGTAGTGGAAAAAGCACATTGCTCACTCAACTTATTAAGAAACAAGCAGAAAATAATTATCTTTTTCTCAACTTCGATACCCCACAACTTTTTAATTTTGAGTTTAGCGATTTTGCCTTACTCGATGAAATCATTGCAGAAAACCCACAGATTCAAACACTCTATTTTGATGAAATCCAAGTGATTGGCGGCTGGGAAGTGTATGTGCGTGGCAAGCTCGATCAGGGCTATCAAGTGATAGTAACGGGATCTAATGCCTCTTTGCTTAGCCGTGAGCTAGGCACAAAACTGACAGGGAGGCACATCAGCAAAGAGCTTTTTCCTTTCTCTTTTGTGGAATTTTGCGAATTTTTCGGCAAGGCAAAAAATGCCGAGGTGGTCTCAGAGTATTTGACTCTCGGCGGTTTTCCGCAATATCTACAATTCAATGAAGATGAGATTTTAAACGCCTTGATTAACGATATTTTATACCGTGATATTATCGTCCGTTTCGGCATTCGCGATGAACGTGCGATGAAGCGTCTGTTGCTTTTTTTAGCCGGTAACGTGGGCAATTTAATCAGTGCAAACAAACTCAAACAAAGCCTTGAAGTAAAAAGCACTTCCACCGTACAGGAATATCTTTCGCATTTAGAGCAAGCCTATGTGATCCATTTGTTGCCAAAATTTGCCTATTCCTACAAAACCCAGCTCGCTAACCCACGAAAAGTCTATTTTATCGACAATGGCTTACAGCGTGTAATTAGCCCATCTTTCAGCCAAGATCGTGGCAGAAAACTGGAAAATGCCGTATTTTGGGAACTTAGACGACAATATTCAGAGCTGTATTACTACAATGAAAACAACAAAGAATGCGATTTTGTGATCTGCCAAAACAGCACCCCAACACAGCTTATCCAAGTCTGCTGGCAGCTAAACGCCGAAAATATCGCCCGAGAACGGGACGGCTTAGTTGATGCGATGAATTTCTTTAAATTGGAGCAAGGCGTTATCGTTACCTTTGATCAGGAAGATAAAATGATTGCTGATGGCAAAGTGATTGAGATTGTGCCGTTTTGGAAGGTATTTGGGGAACAAAATTATGGCTAAAATACATTTATTGAATGAATACAATATCTTGCAAAAGCTAGCCGTAAAAGGATGGAGAACCTGAAATAAAAAATGTGCGGAAAAACCACCGCACTTTTAATATTTACAATAACAATCCGCACGTGAAACGTGCGGTTTTGAGGCTATCCTATAAGGGCCTTTACTTCACACATCCCTCAAGGGATGTGTGAAAAGACCGACAACTGTGTTTAGAGATTACTTTGGTTACCCCTTAAAGAGGTCCACATATTCTTTTGTACTTAAATTATCTTGTACCATATCTTCTTTTTCTTGATTACGTATATATTTCTCTACCACCTTGGCATTTAAGCCTACCGTACTTACATACTAGCCTTTTACCCAAAAGTGTCTATTGCCATATTTATATTTTAGATTTGTATACTTTTCAAAAATCATCAATGATGATTTTCCTTTCAAATATCCCATAAAACTTGAAACTGTTAATTTCGGTAGTATTTTTACAGGTATATGGATATGATCTTTCATTGCCTGAGCTTCTACAATTTCTACGCCTCTATAATCACATAAACGCCTTAAAGTAAGCCCTACGGTCTGCCCTTTAGCAAGATAAAAATAGCTGAAATTTCACCGTACTTTAATCGGATAAAAAATCTTGATAAATCATTCTTATGCTTATTTTGGCAAAATGAGCTTATAGAAAAAGGACGCTATATAGCGTCCCTTAACAATCAGTCTTTAAAAATTAAAGCGCAGATTTTGCTTTTTCAACTAATGCTGCAAATGCAACTTTGTCGAATACTGCAATATCAGCAAGGATCTTACGATCGATTTCAACAGAAGCTTTTTTCAAGCCGTTGATAAATTTGCTGTAAGATAAGCCATTTTGACGAGCCGCAGCATTAATACGTGCAATCCATAATTGACGGAATTGACGTTTACGCTGGCGACGGTCGCGATAAGCATATTGACCTGCTTTAATTACAGCTTGGAACGCAACGCGATAAACACGTGAACGCGCACCATAATAACCTTTAGCTGCCTTAAGAATTTTCTTATGGCGAGCTCTTGCAATAACACCACGTTTTACACGAGCCATTATTTAATCTCCTATACAATATTATTAACTAAAATTCACTTGACGTACGCTTTACTTGTTTACACTTATGCGTATGGCAAGCAGGCTACAACTAAAACTTGGTCTGCTTTCGCAACCATTGATTTATGACGTAGATGACGTTTACGTTTAGTGGTTTTCTTAGTCAAAATATGACGTAAGTGAGATTGTTTACGTTTGAAACCGCCAGAAGCTGTTTTTTTGAAACGCTTCGCAGCACCACGTACTGTTTTAATTTTAGGCATTGTTTAAATAACTCCGCATTGTTTAAGTTAAATTTAATGATCAGGCGAATAAAAATTTTATTACTTGTAAAGCACTGATCATTTCGATTTAGTTAGCCGAGGGCTATCCTACATAAGGAAATCAGGTTGCGTAGTTTACCTGATTATCACTTTGTTTTTCCGCAAAGAAAAACGGATGAATTCTATAAGATCCATCCGTTTTAGGCAAGAAATAAAATTATTTTTTCTTCGGTGCAATTACCATTACAGCTTGGCGACCTTCTAGTTTCCCCGGGGCTGACTCAATCATTGCAATTTCTGAGGTATCTTGCTTAACACGCTCTAGCACATTTAATCCAATATCTTGGTGAGCCATTTCACGACCGCGGAAACGAACTGTAATTTTTACTTTATCACCATCTTCTAAGAAACGTAAGATACTGCGTAATTTAACTTGGTAATCCCCTTCATCAGTACCCGGACGGAATTTAATTTCCTTCACTTGTACAACTTTTTGCTTTTTCTTCTGCTCTTTCGCTGCTTTACCTTTTTCATAAAGGAATTTACCGTAATTCATAATACGGCAAACGGGTGGCTCAGCATTTGGGCTGATTTCCACGAGATCGAGATTTACTTCTTCCGCTTTATTTAAAGCCTCTTGCAGACTGACAATTCCTGCTTGCTCACCATCTTGGTCAATCAAGCGAACTTCCTTCGCCCGAATTTCTTCATTAATGCGATTAGGGCGATTTGTTGTTGGTGCTTTTTTTACGGTTTTAATAATCTTATTCCTCTATATAATTAAAACAATTTTCTGCAATGCAGAAGAACGAAATTTCACTTGCTTTATCTAAAGCAAAAACGGGCAAATTCTATAGTATTTACAGTTATTATGCAATAGTTCATTTCAAACACAATCGTGATCGTTATCACAAAAAATACAAAAAAACGACCGCACTTGATAAAATGCGATCGTTTTTAATTTAAAGGCTGGTTTAGTTCAAATAATCCTGTTTTAATTCACTATCTCAGCGAATTTAACAAGCTATTTACCTAAATTATCAAAGAATTTTTTTACACCATCTAAGAAACTAGATGATTTTGGGCGGTGTTTTTTTCCACCTTCCAGACTTGCTTCTAATTTTCTTAATAGTTCTTTTTGTTCTTCATTCAATTTAACGGGGGTTTCTACAATAACTTTGCAAATTAAATCGCCCGTATAACCATTGCGTGGCGAAGCAATTCCCTTACCACGTAAGCGTAATAATTTGCCTGTTTGTGTCTCAGCAGGAATTTTTACTTTTAAGCGTCCATCTAATGTTGGTACGTCAATTTCTCCACCTAAGGCCGCCATTGTAAAACTGATTGGTACTTCACAGTATAAATTATTACCATCACGTTCAAAAATATGATGCGGTTTAACGTGGATAACAACATATAAATCCCCCGCAGGTGCGCCAAATTCGCCTGCAGCGCCTTCACCGGCTAAACGTAATTGATTTCCTGTATCTACGCCTGCTGGAATATTCACTGACAGGTTCTTCTGTTTCTGAACACGTCCTTCACCGTGGCATTTTTTACAAGGTTTTTCAATTTTCTTCCCTGTACCATGACAGGTTGGGCATACTTGTTCCGTTACGAAAAATCCTTGTTGGCGTCTTACGCGTCCAGCACCGTGGCAAGTTGGACAGGTTTCCACTTTAGAATCTTTTTCTGCCCCTGTACCGTGACAGTGATCACATTCTGCAAGTGTGTTGATACGAATATCTTTTTTCGTTCCTTTTACTGCTTCTTCTAGGCTAATTTCAATGTCATAGCGTAAATCTTCACCACGTACAACACGCTGCTGACGACCACGTCCGCCACCGAAAATATCGCCGAACATATCGCCAAAAATATCACTGAAATCAGCACCGCTAAAGCCTCCGAAACCACCGCCAGCACCGCCAAATCCACCTTGTTCAAAGGCTTGATGTCCGTATTGATCATAAGCGGCACGTTTTTCTTGATCACCTAAAATTTCATAGGCTTCTTGCACTTCTTTAAATTTTTCTGCAGCGTCTTTATCCCCTTGATTACGATCAGGGTGTAATTTCATTGCAAGGCGTTTGTAGGCTTTTTTAATCGCTTTTTCATCAGCACCACGCTCAACGCCAAGTACTTCATAATAATCTCGTTTTGCCATTTTTATCCTATTTTTTATACGCTAAAAGGGCATATCGCTATGCCCTTTGGATTATTGTTGAATGTGAATTATTTATTATCTTTCACTTCTTCAAATTCAGCATCTACCACATCATCATTGCTGTTTTGCTGTGGCTGTTCACCAGCTTGTGCTTGTTGTGCTGTCGCTTGCATTAATTTTTGTGAAGCTTGTACAAGTGCTTGAATTTTCGCTTCAATGTCAGCTTTGTCTTCACCTTTCGCTGCCATTTCAAGTTCGTTCACGGCGTTTTCAATTTGGGCTTTGTCATCGGCAGATAATTGATCGCCAACTTCGCCTAATTGTTTGCGTGTGCTATGAACTAGGTGATCAGCTTGGTTACGGGCTTGCACTAACTCTTCAAATTTACGGTCAGCATCTGCATTTGCTTCGGCATCACGAACCATTTGTTGAATTTCATCTTCACTTAAACCAGATGAAGCCTTAATGGTAATTTGCTGTTCTTTACCTGTACCTTTATCTTTTGCTGAAACGTGGATAATACCATCCGCATCAATATCAAAGGTTACTTCAATTTGTGGCATACCACGTGGTGCTGGGTTAATGCCTTCAAGGTTAAATTGACCTAATGATTTGTTTGCAGAAGCTTGTTTACGTTCACCTTGTAACACGTGAATGGTTACTGCACTTTGGTTATCTTCTGCGGTTGAGAACACTTGGGATTTCTTCGTTGGAATCGTTGTGTTTTTCTCAATTAGGGTCGTCATTACCCCCCCCATTGTTTCGATACCGAGTGAAAGAGGGGTTACGTCTAATAACAAGACGTCTTTCACATCACCGGCTAATACACCACCTTGCACAGCCGCACCAATAGCTACTGCTTCATCAGGATTGACATCTTTACGAGGTTCTTTGCCAAAGAACTCTGCCACTTTTTGTTGTACTAATGGCATACGTGTTTGACCACCTACTAAGATGACATCATCAACCTCTGATACGCTTAATCCCGCATCTTTAAGCGCCACTTTTACTGGTTCTAACGAACGCGCCACTAAATCTTCAACTAATGCTTCTAATTTTGCACGCGTCAATTTAATGTTTAAATGTTTAGGACCAGTTGCATCTGCTGTGATGTAAGGTAAGTTCACATCAGTTTGTTGTGCAGAAGAAAGCTCAATTTTTGCTTTTTCAGCCGCTTCTTTCAAACGTTGCATTGCAAGTGGGTCGTTGCGTAAATCAACACCTTGCTCTTTCTTAAATTCATCCACTAAGTAATTAATGACACGATTATCGAAGTCTTCACCACCTAAGTGAGTATCACCATTGGTTGCTAATACTTCAAAGGTTTTTTCTCCATCGACTTCATCAATTTCGATAATAGATAAGTCGAATGTACCGCCCCCTAAGTCATACACTGCAATCGTGTGGTTACCTTTACCTTTGTCTAAACCGTAAGCTAATGCGGCTGCTGTTGGTTCATTAATAATACGTTTTACATCTAAACCTGCAATACGACCCGCATCTTTGGTTGCTTGGCGTTGTGCATCGTTAAAGTAAGCAGGTACAGTAATTACCGCTTCTGTTACTGGCTCACCTAAGAAATCCTCTGCGGTTTTCTTCATTTTTTTCAATACTTCGGCAGAAATTTGCGGTGGTGCCATTTTTTCATCTTTTACTTCCACCCACGCATCACCATTATCCGCTTTCACAATGCTAAATGGCATAATGCTTACATCACGTTGTACTTCTTGATCTTCAAAACGACGACCAATTAAACGTTTAATTGCAAATAATGTATTTTTTGGATTTGTTACTGCTTGACGTTTTGCTGGTTGACCTACTAATGTTTCACCATCATTTGTATACGCAATAATTGACGGGGTTGTGCGATCACCTTCTGCATTTTCAATGACACGAGGTTTATCCCCTTCCATTACTGCCACACAAGAGTTTGTCGTACCTAAGTCAATACCAATAATTTTTCCCATAATATGTTTTCTCCTAATAAAATTCGATTAAATTCGTTTACGCTTGATTAAATTGGGCTTACTTTGATGATTTCAAGTGGCACATTTTAATTTTTTTGCATTTTTCTCTTCACAACCAAATTAAAGTGCGGTGAAAATTTTTGATCTTTTCAGTCCAATGTTCTGATGGCTAATAAATTTTGGCAAGAAAATAAATTTCAAGGGGGGGAGGTGGAAATTTTTTTGCTCTATTGACCTGTTAGCTTTGCAAGGAACAAATAAACGTGATTTTGACCACACTTCCGTTTTAGCAATACAAAAGTGCGGTCTGTTTTTTAACCATTTTCTCTCTTAAATAAAGAAAGCAAGAATAAAAAAGTGGCACTAATGACCACTGAAGGACCAGCGGCGGTGTTGTAGAAAGCGGAGAGCATTAAGCCCAAAGATACAGCGAGAATGCTAATAAGCACGCCGATAGCCACCATCGCTTCTGGGGTGCGAGCAAAACGGCGTGCGGTAGCGGCTGGAATAATCAAAAGTGAAGTAATAATTAAAGCACCAACAAATTTCATACTTAACGCAATAGTTAAGGCGGTGAGAATCATCAAGACAAAACGCATTTTACGAATGTTAATACCTTCGACTTGGGCAAGTTCTGGGCTAACAGTGGTGGAAAGTAACGGTTTCCAGTAATAGCATAAACAGCCAACGACCACGAGTACCCCAATGGCGATAAGGTAAAGATCTTCATAGCTAATGGCGAGGAGATCTCCGAATAGGTAATTCATTAAATCCACTCTAACATTTTGTAGCAGCCCCACTGTGACGACGCCTAGAGAAAGGCAACTATGCGCAATGATCCCAAGCAAGGTATCGACCGAGAATTGAGTTCGGCTTTCTAACCATACCATTCCGATGGCTAAAATTAACGTGATAATTAAAATGGCTAAATAAGGGTCAAGATGTAAAAAGATACCAATTGCCACACCAAGCAAGGCAGAATGAGAAAGCGTATCGCCAAAATAAGCCATTCTGCGCCATACAACAAATGCCCCTAATGGTGCGGTAATAAAAGATAACAAAATACCTGTTAGCCAAGCTGGAAGTAAAATTTCAAGCATTGATGTTCCTTAATTCTGCGTTTTATGCGTGCATTGCGCTAACTGAAAATTTTTACCACAACACACCTCACCGTGTAGGTTATGTTTATGGTTATGGTGGTGTGTATAAAGCGCAATATTTTGTGAAAATTGGTTGCCAAAATAATGCCTAAATGTTGGATCGTTTGAAACAATTTCAGGTGTTCCTGCACAGCAAATATGCTGATTAATACACAACACTTCATTGGTATCTGCCATCACAATATGCAGATCGTGCGATACCATTAAAATCGCACAATTTAATTTTTGCCGCATTTTATGGATTAATTGATACAATTCGGCTTGACCTGAAATGTCCACACCTTGCGTTGGTTCATCAAGCACTAAGAGATTAGGCTTAGTCAGAATAGCCCTTGCCAACAAAACACGTTGCATTTCGCCACCAGATAATTTCTGCATCGCGTTCTGTCGTAAATGAGAAATAGAAAGTAAATCAAGCGTTTCTTGAATACTTTGCTTGGTTGTTCCCTGTTTAAGAGAAAGAAATTTTTCTACTGTTATGGGCAAACTATGATCAAGATGAATTTTCTGAGGCACATAACCGATACGCACATTGTTGTGATAAATCACTTTTCCTGAACTTGGCTTAATTAATTTAAGCAACACTTTCAGCAAGGTGGATTTACCTCCCCCGTTCGGACCTACAATAGTAAGAACAGAATCAGCATAAAGAGATAAGTTAATGTTTTGTAAAACATTTCGTTGTTCAAATTGCACATTAATGTGTTTTAACTCAATTAATGGCTGTTTAATGGCGTGAATCTGCATTTTATCTCTATACATTATGAAAAATTTGCTTAAAATAGCCCATTTTATTCGATTTAACAAGTTTCTCGTTGAGATGCTTAGAATTTATTCAGTTAAATCCTTTTCAACACGTGCTAAGGAATTTTTTGGCACTTTATGGGTCATACTAGAATGCAAGTTTTAATCAACATATGAAAGGAAATAGATAGTGCAACACGTTAAACTAGCAAGGGATAGACGAAAAAGAAAGTCGCGAATTAAAGCGGCAGTCTTCCTTTTGGCGATATTATCTATTTTCATTGGCATTGTATTAAGCGTCAAAGACAATGCAAAAACCGATCCCCTTGCAGTATCTTCTGATGAAGTACAATACAAGCCGCTCAATGAAACTCAAGATACTCAAATGAATAGCGAATTCAAGGATATTCAAGCTAATGAAAATCTCACCGAAAATTCGCAAAGTGCTGAACCAGATACTGCAAACACAGAAAAATCAAATAGCGATGAAGCCACCTCTTATGACGATGATCTGCAAGGTAAAGATGACGAAGTAGAACAAGTCAATCTTGATGAAAAAGATGAATTTGCCGATTTACCGGAAGATGCTAAAAATGCGGTCAATGATTTGCTTGATATTGCTGATCAAGCTATTCGTATCAAAGATCAATTTAGCTATACCGTCGTAAAAGGTGATACCTTGAAAGATGTATTAGAACAATCAGGGTTAGAAGATGAAACGAGCAAAACTCTTATTACGGCTTATCCAGAGCTAAAAAATCTTAAAGCAGGGCAACAATTCTATTGGATTTTAGATAAAGACGGTGAATTAGAATACCTCAACTGGCTGGTTTCAGAAAAAGAAGAACGTATTTATGAACGTACTGCTGAAGGCAAATTTAAACGCCAAATCTTGCAGAAAAAAAGTGTATGGAAAAAAGAGGTACTAAAAGGTCAAATTAAAGGCTCATTTTCTAGCAGCTTAAAAGCTCAAGGACTGAATTCAAAACAAATTGCTCAATTAGGTAGCGCGTTGCAATGGCAAATTAGTATGAAAAAACTCAAACAAGGGGATAAATTTGCCGTATTGGTTTCCCGTGAATATTTGGATAACAAACTCACTGGGCAAGGCAATGTGGAAGCAATCCATATCAGCTCTGGCGGAAAAAGCTATTATGCCATTCAGTCTAGCAATGGACGTTATTATAACCGTCAAGGGGAAACGCTGGGTAAAGGGTTTGCGCGTTATCCAATGCAACGCCAAGCACGCGTCTCCTCGCCATTTAATCCAGCTAGACGTCACCCTGTTACAGGACGAATTCGTCCACATAACGGTGTGGATTTCTCAATGGCTATCGGTACCCCGGTTATCGCACCTGCTGACGGCGTTGTGGAAAAAGTCGCCTACCAAGCCAATGGTGCGGGTCGGTATATTATGATTCGCCACGGACGTGAATACCAAACCGTTTATATGCACCTAAGCCGTCCATTAGTCAGAGCGGGACAAAGTGTGAAACGGGGTGAGCGTATTGCATTATCGGGCAATACAGGGCGTTCTACTGGGCCTCATTTACATTATGAATTTCACATTAATGGTCGCCCCGTTAATCCCCTCACCGTGAAACTACCTGGCACAAGTAGCCAAATGTCCACGGCGGAACGCAAGCAATTCTTGATAAAAGCCAAAGAAGCAGAGCGGAAATTAAAAATCTAACAAAGAAAAATAAGTGCGGTGCTTTTTGACAAAATTTTTCAAAAAAGCACCGCACTTTTGTTTTATTAAAAATTAATAAGCCTTAATCAATCACTAATCGAAAATACCTAGGCTTTGCCAAATTTCGTCCACTCGCTTGACCACTTCAGGATCTTTTTTAATTGGTACTCCCCACTCGCGATCCGTTTCACCTGCCCATTTATTTGTGGCATCAATCCCCATTTTAGAGCCTAGTCCGGCAATCGGCGAAGCAAAATCTAAATAATCGATTGGGGTATTTTCCACAATGGTGCAATCTCGTGCTGGATCGCTGCGAGTGGTAATCGCCCAGATCACATCTTTCCAATCTCTTGCATTAATATCATCATCACACACGATGACAAACTTGGTGTACATAAATTGACGTAAGAAAGACCAAACCCCCATCATTACGCGCTTGGCGTGTCCTGCGTATTGCTTTTTCATTGTCACCACGGCAAGACGGTAGGAGCAGCCTTCGGGAGGTAAATAAAAATCCACAATTTCAGGAAATTGCTTTTGCAAAATAGGGATAAACACTTCATTTAATGCCTCGCCTAAAATCGCTGGTTCATCAGGTGGTCGTCCTGTATAAGTGGAGTGATAAATCGGGTTTTGCCGCATTGTAATGTGAGTAACAGTAAACACAGGGAAATATTCTTGCTCGTTATAGTATCCCGTGTGATCGCCGTATGGCCCCTCTAACGCGGTTTCATTCGGTTCGATATAACCTTCCAAGACAATTTCCGCACTGGCTGGCACATCAAGATCATTACTCACTGATTTCACCACTTCGGTTTTATTACCACGCAATAATCCTGCAAAGGCATATTCAGACAGGCTATCTGGAACAGGGGTTACCGCGGCTAAAATTGTCGCAGGATCAGCCCCCAATGCCACAGACACTGGAAAAGGCTTATCAGGATGTTGTTCTTTCCATTCTTGGAAATCTAATGCGCCACCACGATGCGAAAGCCAGCGCATAATCAATTTATTCTTGCCGATAAGCTGTTGGCGGTAAATTCCCAAATTCTGTCGTTTTTTGTTGGGACCTTTGGTGATAGTCAATCCCCAAGTGATAAGAGGGGCAACGTCTTCCTTCCAACATTGCATAATTGGTAAACGATATAAATCGACTTCATCACCACGGAGGACAATATCCTGACAAGGGGCTTTATTTAGCACTTTTGCGGGCATATTTAGCACTTGTTTGTATTGTGGCAACGTTGCCCATAAATCTTTAAACCCTTTCGGCGGTTCTGGTTCTTTAAGGAAAGCAAGTAATTTGCCCACCTCACGCAACGCTGACACATCATTCTGCCCCATTCCAAGCGCCACACGCTTTGCCGTACCGAATAAGTTACACAATACGGGCATCGCAAACCCTTTTGGATTTTCAAATAATAAGGCAGGCCCTCCTGCACGCAAAGTGCGGTCGGAAATTTCGGTCATTTCCAAATAAGGATCGATTTCTTGCGAAATGCGTTTTAATTCACCTTGTTCTTCTAACAGCTGCAAAAAATCGCGTAAATTCTTATATTTCATCAATGCTTACTCAATGCAAAAATTGTGGCATCATTGTTATAAAGATTGCTTTGCAACGCAAGTGCTTTTGCGATTTTTCCCTAGATTGGGTAGAATGGGCGACAATTTTATCAGAATAAATGTATAAAAATGACAAAGAAAAAAACAAAACAAACATCAAATACCATTGCCCTAAATAAACGTGCAAGACACGAGTATTTTATTGAAGATGAAATCGAAGCGGGGCTTTCCTTGCAAGGCTGGGAAGTGAAATCAATGCGTGCAGGCAAAGCCAATATTAGCGATAGCTATATTATTTTCAAAGACGGTGAAGCCTATCTATTCGGGGCAACGATTCAGCCCTTAAGTGTGGCATCAACGCATATTGTGTGCGATCCAACGCGTACTCGTAAATTATTGCTAAAAGAACGAGAATTAGCGTCATTATTCGGCAAAGCAAATCGTGATGGGTTTACCATTGTTGCCCTTTCTCTTTATTGGAAAGGCCCTTGGGCGAAAATTAAAATCGGCGTGGCGAAAGGGAAAAAACAGGTGGATAAACGTAACGATATTAAAGATCGCGAATGGCAAGTGGCGAAAGATCGTATTATGAAAAATGCGATGCGAAATTAATGTCACTTCGATAATATAAGTGCGGTGAGAAATTAGCGAATTTTTGAATTAGCCCTTGTCAAAACAGGGGCTAATTTTTTTATTTAAGAAGTTATCTTCACCCCGTTTTCCCTAAAAGCAACGACAAAATCCCCGCTGCGATCAATGGCCCCACTGGAATACCGCCAACAAAGGCAACCCCTAAAATCGTGCCAACTAATAAGCCTGTGAGCAAGGTGGGTTGTGCGCCCATTAGATTTACCCCTCGACCACCAAACCACGCAACCAGCACCCCCACCGCAATGGCTAAAAACATTTTCCAGTTCAACAGTTCAGTAAAACTTGGTAAGGGAATTTTGCCTGAAATAATTGGGCTAAGCACGCCAATAGTAAGAATAATAATGCCGATATTTAGACCATATTTTTCCATAAAGGGGATATATTTGGCTAAAAAGGTTTGCTGCATTAATAGCAAAATCGTTGCCGAAATGGTGATTGAGCTGTTGTTACCTAACACACCAAGTAAAATCAAAATCACCAATAGCAAGGCGATTGCGTTAAATTGTAATGTCATCATTGCCTCAAAAATTCAAAAAAAGCACCGCACTTTTAGTGTGCCTAAGATGGCAGAATTATACGCTTTTTCTTTGTCTAATTCACAAAAATAAAGTTCATTATGTGCCGTTTTTATTCTACCTTAAAGGTAAGTAAACGGTTGGCATTACTCACCACAGTAATAGAAGATAACGCCATAGCAAGCCCACCGATCATTGGGTTAAGCAGAATACCAAACAAGGGATACAACAAACCAGCCGCAATGGGTATGCCTAAGAGGTTGTAAATAAATGCACCAAACAGATTTTGCTTCATATTGCGTAAAATGCCTTTAGAAAGACAAAGTGCATCTGCCACCGCAGAAATATGATGTCGCATTAAGGTTAATTCTGCGGTTTCAATGGCAATATCTGAGCCGCTTCCCATTGCAATACTCACATCTGCCTGTGCAAGGGCGGGGGCATCATTAATGCCGTCCCCGACCATTACAACCTTACGCCCTTCTTGTTGTAATGCTTTGATGATATGGGCTTTTTGAGCAGGCAAAACGCCAGCGATTACCTTATCAATCGCTGTACCTTGTGCCAAAGAACGGGCTGTTTTCTCTTGATCCCCCGTAAGCATCACCAAATAATAACCTTGTTTATGCAAACGTTGTAACGCTTGAACTGAATCTTCTCTTAGCGGATCGCTTATTACAAACACCCCAGCTAATTGCTGATTTATCGCGAAAAACACCACCGTTGCTCCGCTTGCTATTTGCTGTTGCCATATCGCCATTGCAGGTTGAATATCCACCCCTTGCTGTATCATTAAGGCTTGATTACCAAGTAATAATTCAAATGTTTCCACTTTCCCACGCACACCTAAACCTTGCAACGTAGTAAAGGCGTTGAGTGGTTTGATCTCACCTTGTTTTTCTTCATTAAACTGCACAATGCCTTTTGCTAACGGGTGATTTGATCCTTGCTCTAAACTTGCTGCAAGGTGGCTAACTTGTTTTTCTGAATAATCATTAAAACAATAAAGTGCGGTGATTTTTGGCGAACCTTTTGTCAGCGTGCCTGTTTTATCAAACACAATCGTATCGGCGCAGGCGGCTTTTTGTAAGGCATCGGCATCACGCACTAAAATCCCTAATTCTGCCGCACGCCCAATCCCTGAAATAACCGACATTGGCGTAGCTAACCCTAAAGCACAAGGGCAAGCAATGATAAGTACAGTAGTAAAGATCACCAAACTATAAGAAAATTGTGGGGCAGGTCCGAAAACATACCAAATCAAGCCTGCCAGTAACGCAATGCCCATCACAATCGGGACAAAAATACCGGCAATCTTATCGGCAAGTTGCCCTATTTTCGGTTTGCTACTCTGTGCTTGACGCACTAATTTGATGATATTTGCCAGCGTCGTTTGCTCACCAATTTGTTCTGCGCGATAAATCACCGTGCCATCTGAAATCAGCGTGCCAGCACTAATTTTATCCCCAACGTGCTTTTGCACTGAGAGAGGTTCGCCGGTCAGCATACTTTCATCAAACCAGCCTTCCCCTTCGGTAACTGTTCCATCCACGGCAACACGTTCGCCTGTTTGCAAGCGTAATAACATTCCTTCTTTCACCGCCGCAAGGGGAATGTCTTGCGTGCCTTGTGATGTCATCAAATGCACCGTTTTAGGCGTCAGATCAAGCAAGCGTGCCAATGCCTGCGAAGAATGTTGTTTCGCTTTTGCTTCAAACATTTTACCTAAATTGATAAAACCGATAATCATCGCCGCCGCTTCAAAATATAAATGGCGTGCATTCTCCGGGAAAAAATCGGGCTTAACACAAACAACCATTGAATAAAGCCAAGCCGTCCCCGTTCCCAATGCTACAAGGGTATCCATTGTAGCGGTACGATGAAAGAGATTTTGCCAAGCCTTTTGATAGAAATGTTTGCCTGTAACAATCATTATCAGCAAAACCAGCACTCCCACAACCAACCAATAGGCACGATTGTTTTGGCTAACGCTCATTGTGCCGCCAAGTAACCCCCAAAGCATTAATATCGCCCCTAAGCCAAGGGCGATAATGCCTTGCCATTTACGCCGGTTCACTTCTTGCGTAGTTTTACATTGCTGTTTTTCCGCTCGCACCGCATCATCATTCACCACTTCCGCGCCATAACCTGCTTGTTGTACGGCAGTAACGAGAGACTGTGGCGTGGCATTACCACTGACTAAGGCGGTTTGTTCCGCTAAATTGACTTGCACTTGCACAACCTGTGGCACAGCTTGTAAGGCGTTTTGTACTTTCATCACACAAGCGGCACAACTTAAGCCATCAAGTAAAAGCGTAACCTGATCCTGATGCTCGCCCACTACCACAGGATCAGGGGGGGAAATGTCTGTGGAAGATTCGGGTAGTGAACTTACTTTGCTGGCGTATCGGCAAGGCGTGCTTGATAACCTGCTTCAACAATGGCATCAATCAACACTTGTGGATCAACCTCACCCTCTACAACGGCGCTATCCAAACTCACCTCTGCACGTTGCACACCTGCAATATTATCTAACGTTTTTTGTACAGATTTCACGCAATGCTGGCAGGATAAATCACTTAATGCTAAAACAGTTTTTTTCATCATTTTGTCCTTCTGGTAAAAATTTGGTTGTAGCATAAACCTTAACATAGGGTTAGAGTCAAGGCTCTGTCATTCCCTTTAAAAGTCAATTCTCTGCAAAATCCACCCGCTCTTTACCAGTGTAAACGGTCGCCCTGCCCTCTCGGGCAAAACCAATTAAAGTCAGGTGGCTTTGTTGAGCTTGTTGTACAGCAAGTGCTGTTGCGGCTGAGATAGCAACTAAGCATTCAATGCCTGCACTCACAACTTTCTGCACCATTTCATAGCTAGCTCGGCTAGAAATTAAGACAAAACCTTGTTGCTTTGGCTGTTTCGAGTGCCAACCTAGCAATTTGTCTAAAGCCACGTGACGACCAACATCTTCCCGAATAGCAAGCAAGTTACCTTGTAAATCAAAAAAAGCAGCCGCGTGCGTTGAGCCTGTTTGTTGCCCAAGCTGTTGGGCTGAATGTAATTTTTTCAGACAATCATCAAGGCGATAAATATCCAAAACATAAGTGCGGTGTAAAATAGGGAAATTTTTATGAATTTGATCAAGCTGTTCTGTGCCACAAATGCCACAGCCCGTTCTCCCGGCTAAGGTGCGGCGACGCGCTTTGAGTGCGACAAAACAACGTGTGGCAATTTCTATCTGTACTTCAATGCCATTGCAGGTTTCTTCAACATCAATTCCATAAATATCCGCGGGCTTTTCGATAATGCCTTCGGTTAAGGAAAACCCAAGGGCAAAATCCACTAAATCTTGCGGGGAACACATCATTACTGTGTGGCTAATGCCGTTATAAACCAAGGCGACAGGGGTTTCTATTGCAAGTATTTCTTCTTTTTCTTGCCAAATTGGTATGTGTTGAGAATGTTTATTATTTGTTAATTTTTTGAAAAAATTAACTGTTAATTTTGTGATCCAGCTCAAGAATTTTTCCTTTCTAATCAAGATTACTTATAGATTTTAGGTGTGAAAAGGCGTATCCTAGCCACAGTATTATGTTGTGCTAATTGTAATACAATTTGACAACAAACTATACTGTAACTGAATTATTTCATCGGTGAAAATGTGCGACTTACCGTTGTTTATTTGGTAAATAAAAAATGTGAACAATTCAGTTAGCCCAAACGAATATCTATAAAAACAAATCTACTACACAATAACACAACAATTTTGTTGGTTAAGGAGCATCTCTATGCAGGTCACAAGAAGAAAGTTCTTTAAGATCTGTGCAGGTGGTATGGCAGGGACGTCTGCGGCGATGTTGGGCTTTGCCCCAGCAACCGCTTTAGCAGCACCTCGCGAATACAAGTTATTACGCGGTAAAGAAACCCGTAATACCTGCACCTATTGTGCCGTAGGCTGTGGTATGTTGTTATACAGCTTAGGTGATGGCGCAAAAAATAGCGTGGGTAAACTTTATCATATTGAAGGTGACCCCGATCATCCAGTGAGCCGTGGCGCGCTTTGTCCTAAAGGGGCTGGCGCATTAGATTATGTAAACAGCCCTCGTCGTGTGAAATACCCTGAAGTGCGTGAAGCAGGCTCAACGGAGTGGAAACGTATATCTTGGGAAGAAGCCATTGAACGTATCGCTAAACATATGAAAGCAGACCGCGATGCTAACTTTGTGTTAAACAATGAAAATGGTACCCCTGTTAATCGTTGGATGACCGCGGGTTTCTTAGCCGGATCGGCTTGTAGCAATGAAACAGGTATCTTAACGCAAAAATTTGTTCGTTCACTCGGGATGATTTATACCGACAACCAAGCGAGTATCTGACACGGACCAACGGTAGCAAGTCTTGCTCCATCATTTGGTCGCGGTGCGATGACCAACCACTGGGTTGATATTAAAAATTCCGATTTAGTCATTGTAATGGGCGGTAACGCAGCGGAAGCTCACCCTGTTGGGTTCCGTTGGGCGATTGAAGCAAAAAAACAAAATGGTGCGAAGTTAATGGTGGTTGATCCACGCTTTAACCGTACAGCTTCAGTTGCCGATATTTATATGCCACTCCGTTCTGGTACAGATATTGCATTTTTATCTGGCGTTATTCGTTATTTATTAGAAAAAGATCAAATTCAGCACGAATACGTTAGACATTATACGAATGCAGCCTTCCTTGTTGATGAAAACTTCACCTTTGAAGACGGTTTATTCTCAGGTTATGATCCTGAAACGCGTAAATATGATCGTTCAACTTGGCGTTATCAATTTGATGCGGAAGGTCAGCCAATTCGTGATCTCACCTTACAACACCCGCGTTGCGTAATTAATCTGTTAAAAGATCACGTTTCTCGCTATACGCCTGAGATGGTAGAACGCATCACCGGCACACCACAAAAAAGTTTCTTACAATTCTGTGAAGAAATTGCGAAAACCTCTGCGCCTGACAAAGCGGCAACCTTTATGTACGCATTAGGTTGGACACAACATACGGTGGGTTCACAAAATATTCGTACTATGGCGATGATCCAGCTATTACTCGGTAACATCGGCGTTTCAGGTGGAGGCGTGAATGCATTGCGTGGTCACTCAAATGTACAAGGCATCACCGATTTAGGTTTATTCCCACATATGTTGCCCGGCTATATTCCATTGCCAACCGAAGCGGATACCAGTTTAGAAAGTTTCCTAAACCGTATTACGCCGAAAACAATGATGAAAGATCAGGTCAATTACTGGCAAAATACGCCGAAATTTATGGTAAGTATGCTCAAAACCTTCTTTGGTGAAAAAGCAACCAAAGAAAATGAATTTGGCTATCATTATTTACCAAAATTACCGAAAGGCGGTATGGATCAGTTCCGTTACATTGAAGAAATGTATCAAGGGCGCGTAAATGGTTATTTCTGCCAAGGGATGAACCCTGTTGCCTCTTATCCAAATTCAGGCAAAATCATTAAAGCCTTAAGTAAGTTAAAATACTTAGTGATTATGGATCCGTTAATCACGGATACCTCTGAATTCTGGAAAAACTACGGTGAATTTAATGACGTGAAAACAGAAGAAATTCAAACCGAAGTATTCCGCTTACCAACAACTTGTTTCGTGGAAGAACACGGTTCAATCGCTAACTCTGGGCGTTGGTTACAGTGGCACTGGAAAGCTGTTGAACCACCATTTGAAGCAAAAAGTGATGGCGAGATTCTTTCTGAATTAAGAGCGGCATTAATCGAGCTTTACCACAAAGAAGGTGGCGTATCCCTTGATAGCCTTGAGGCAATGAGCTGGCAGTATGACAACCCACTTGAGCCAAAAGCAGAAGAAGTGGCAAAAGAAATGAACGGCTACGCCTTACAAGATCTGCTTGATGCCAACGGTAATGTCATCTTGAAAAAAGGCGATCTACTATCAAGTTTCGCGCAAATGCGTGATGACGGTAGCACCTCTGGTGCGTGCTGGATTTATACGGGTCAATGGACACAAAAAGGGAACCAAATGGCGAATCGCGATAACGCAGATCCATCTAACTTAGGTAATACCCTAGGTTGGGGCTTTGCGTGGCCGATGAACCGTCGAATTATCTATAACCGTGCAAGTGCGGATTTATCCGGTAAACCTTGGAATCCAAAACGCCAGCTAATTAAATGGAATGGCAAAAACTGGAACTATGTGGACGTGGCTGACTTTGGCACAGCTCCACCGAACAGTCCTACCCTACCATTTATTATGCAACCAGAAGGGGTGAGTGGTTTATTCGTCCGTGAACGTATGGCTGATGGCCCGTTCCCAGAGCATTATGAACCGATTGAAACACCAATTGGCACAAACCCATTGCATCCAAATGTGGTCTCCAACCCTGTGGCGCGCATCTTAGAAAGTGATAAAGCAGACATTGGTACTTCTGCGGAATTCCCTTATGTCGGCACCACTTATCGCCTCACCGAGCATTTCCACTTCTGGACAAAAAATGTGCTACTTAATGTGATTGCACAGCCAGAGCAATTTGTTGAAATTGGTGAAGCACTCGCAAAAGAGAAAGGCATTAATAACGGGGATTACGTTAAAGTTAGCTCAAAACGTGGCTATATTAAAGCTGTCGCCGTAGTTACAAAACGTATCCGTCCATTAATGGCCGATGGAAAACCGGTGCATACCGTAGGTATTCCAATTCACTGGGGATTCTCAGGGGTAAGCAAAAAAGGCTTCTTTGCCAACAACCTAACGATTCGTGCAGGTGATGCAAATACACAAACCCCAGAATCAAAATGTATGTTGGTAAATATTGAGAAAGTGGGGGCATAATATGGGAAATGTTCAATCACAAGATATTATTAAAGCCTCTGCAACATCGGGATTAACACCACCACCTCACGCACGCGATCATCAGCTTGAAGTGGCAAAACTGATTGATGTTACCACTTGTATTGGCTGTAAAGCCTGTCAAGTGGCCTGTTCCGAATGGAATGATCTTCGTGCTGAGCCAGAAAAATGTATCGGCTCATACGATAACCCAATCGATCTCAATGCCAAAGCGTGGACGGTGATGAAATTCAACGAAGTTGAAGAAAATGATCGTTTAGAATGGCTAATTCGTAAAGATGGCTGTATGCACTGTAGTGAACCGGGCTGTTTAAAATCCTGCCCTTCACCGGGTGCAATAATTCAATACGCAAACGGAATTGTAGATTTCCAATCAGATAAATGTATCGGTTGTGGCTACTGTATCGCTGGCTGTCCATTCAATATTCCAAGAATGAACCCTGAAGATAACCGCGTGTACAAATGTACACTTTGCGTAGATCGCGTAACCGTGGGTCAAGAACCGGCTTGTGTTAAAACCTGCCCAACAGGGGCAATTCATTTCGGTACAAAAGAAGAAATGAAACACTATGCAGAAACCCGTATTGCCGATCTCAAATCCCGTGGTTACGAAAATGCTGGGCTTTATGATCCTGAAGGTGTTGGTGGCACACACGTGATGTATGTTTTACATCACGCCGATAAGCCAGAACTTTACTCAGGTTTACCAAAAGATCCACACATTGACGTTAGCGTGAAATTATGGAAAGACGTCTTGAAACCAGTTGCAGCGGTAGCAATGGGCGGCTTAGTGCTTTCTGAAATTGCGCACTACCTTGCAGTAGGGCCAAATACGGAAGAGCTTGAAGAACACGACGAAGTCAGACCAGAAGACAATCAAACCCAGAAAGGAGGCGAAAATGAGTAAATTTAAGATCAGCAACGATCAACGAGTTGTTCGCCATAAATTTCCTGCGCGTTTAAGCCATTGGCTACTTGTAATTTGTTTCTTCACCACTGGCTTATCAGGGCTTGCCTTTTTCTTCCCTGATTTTGCTTGGCTAACGGAAATTTTAGGTAATCCAAGAATTGCCCGTTTTATCCACCCATTCACAGGCTTAGTGATGTTTGTGGCGTTTATTAATCTTTGCTTGATTTATTGGCGTCATAACATTCCGGAGAAAAATGACTGGGTATGGCTCAAAAATATTAAAGAAGTCTTAAAAGGCAACGAACACGCCGTTTCAGACAACGGAAAATATAATTTAGGGCAAAAAATGCTGTTTTGGACGCTTATTCTAGCAATGTTCACATTACTGGCAACAGGGATTATTATGTGGCGACAATATTTCTCCCATAATTTCCCAATTCCGGTAATTCGCATTGCAATTTTACTCCACTCTGCCAGTGCCTTTATGCTCTTTACCGGCATTATGGTGCATATGTATATGGCATTTTGGGTGAAAGGTTCTATTCGAGGAATGGTTGAAGGTTGGGTAACGGTACGCTGGGCGAAAAAACATCACCCACGCTGGTTCCGTGAAGACATTCTGCCTGAACTTGAAAAAGAAGCCGCAGAAAAAGCGAAAGAAAAGCACACTAACTAATTAACGATGGCAAAGTGCGGTGATTTTTTGCAAAATTTTGCAAATTTACACCGCACTTTCTTTATTGACAAAAGCTGATGAAAAATTATGAGTATCAAAATCCTACCAAAAGATGAAATTGTACAAGCTGCTAGCTCTTTTCATCACCCTGTTCTCTTATTTTCCAACCCCAAAAATCTTTACCAACGCCGAGCTGAACGCTTACGTTCTCTGGCGAAAAATCACCCAATGGCGGATTACCTTAACTTCGCGGCAAATATTGTAGATTGCCAACTCGCTCTACTAAACGAACAGCCTGTTACGCAAAAAATTGAAATTAATGCGGAAACAAGCGTTCCACTTAATCTCACCCAATGGCAGCGCGCTCCACAATGGCGAACCTTATTTCACGCATTGCTCAATAAAATGAAAAATAATGGAACCGAAAACGTTCAAGCTACCATTGAGAATTTAGAAAAAACCTCCGACAACGAGCTTGAACAGCTTGCTGACAAATTACTCGCGCAACAATTTTCAGAAGTCAGTAGCGACAAAGCCCTCTTTATTTGGGCGGCACTTTCCCTTTATTGGATTCAGCTTGCTCAGCAGTTGCCACAAAATAGCAAAATGGAAAGCGGTGAACACCTTCATCTTTGCCCAGTATGTAATGCCTCACCGACCGCCAGCGTGGTGCATTTTGGCTCAGAGCAAGGTTTACGTTATGTACATTGCTCCCTATGTGAAAGTGAATGGAATGTCGTGCGTAGCAAATGCACCAATTGTAATCACACGGGAAAACTAGATTATTGGTCAATTGACAGCGAATCAGCCCCCGTTAAAGCCGAAAGCTGCGGCGATTGCCATAGCTATCTGAAAATGATGTATCAAGAGAAAGACCCTTATGTCGAAGCCATCGCTGATGATTTGGCAAGTATCTATCTTGATATTGAAATGGAAGAAAAAGGTCTTTCGCGTAGTGGATTAAATCCTTTTATGTTTCCAAATGAAGCAGGGTAAAAACCACCATTGGCTCGCTAGTAAACTATCAACGCGATAGCAATAGAAAACCTTTCTTATTTATAAAGTGCGGTAGAAAATTTTACTATTTTTTACCGCACTTCACTTTTTTAAGGGGGAAAGTAAATACAATCGCCCATTTTAAAAACAAAAAAAAGTGGTTAAGTCGCCTTAACCACAAAGATGAATAAAATATTTCGTTTAGCTTTATCTCAATAAAATCAAGATAAATCCTCCCTATTGTAAAAAAAAAAACGAAATGCAACTAAAATCGTGAAAAATTTTAAAATTTTTATTTTTTTCCCTAAAGTGAGGGAAATTCTTTTATGTTTGCAAATAAAGCAAGATAACAATACACCATTGGCTCGCCAGTAAGGCATCAAGGCGATAGCGATAGAAAACCTTCCTTATTTATAAAGTGCGGTAGAGAATTTTACTATTTTTTACCGCACTTCACTTTTTTAAGGGGGAAAGTAAATGCAGTCGCCCATTTTAAAAACAAAAAAAGTGGTTAAGTCGCCTTAACCACAAAGATGAATAAAATATTTCGTTTAGCTTTATCTCAATAAAATCAAGATAAATCCTCCCTATTGTAAAAAAAAAAAACGAAATGCAACTAAAATCGTGAAAAATCTTAAAATTTTTATTTTTTTCATCTATCTTAAAAAAAAGAAGGCGTTTTCTTCAAAAAGAAAAATTATTGTTATCTTTTTTAGATATCAGGAATTATCTCTGTTTAAAGTTGGAATAAGGCAATACGGTTCAACATAACTCGTACAAAAATAAGGCGAACCAACGCTATCTTATTTTCAAAATTAAGTGACTATTTTTCTATTTGTTCAACACGGCTATAAATTATGCCATTCATTAACTGTGTTTTCACACGCTCACCCACTTTCACTTGGCGACTTTGGGTAATTGCAATGCCTTGTTCGTTTTCAGAGATGGAATAACCACGGGAAAGAATTTTCAATGGGCTTAATCCGTCTAATTGTTGGCACAACGTCGCAAAATGCCCTTGTTTGTTTGCCAGTTGTTTTTCCGTGGAAAAAGCTAACCGCACATTTAATTGTTGCAAATGTTGAGCCTGCTTTTGCAAGCGATAAGGTAATGGATTATTGTGCAACCGTTCATTAAGTGCGGTGAAATTTTGTTGTTTTTTCGTGAAATAACCTTGTATTGCAAGTTTTAAGCCATAACCTAGCTGTTGAATGTGTGCTTTTCGCTGATTGAGCTGTGTTTGTGGATGACAATGTTGCAAACGTTGGCGAAGTTCTTGTGAATATTCTTTTTTTGTAGCAAGGTTTCGCGCTATGGCTAAATGCAAACGTTGATGTTGCACGGCAATCTGTTGTTGCGATTTTTCCACTTCACGTTGCATTGCAAACTGTAAACGGTAAGCAAGCTGTTCTAGCTGTGCCTTTTGTTGATTAAACTGAATTTGCGGATGGCGATTTTGCAAACGCCACACGAGCTGATTTAATGCTTGGCGTTTTTCATTAAAACATCGATCTAACGCCATTTCTAAATGCTGGCGTTTATAGCCAAGCTGTTGCAATAATTCTTGCTGATCACGGCTTACCAATTCTGCCGCCGCCGATGGGGTAGGCGCACGCACATCTGCAACAAAATCAGCAATGGTTATGTCGGTTTCGTGTCCTACCGCACTGATCACAGGAATGACGGAATTAAAAATTGCTCGCACTACGGCTTCTTCATTAAAACACCATAAATCTTCTAATGAACCACCGCCACGCCCAACAATCAATACATCCACTTCTTGGCGACGGTTGGCAAGCTCGATCATTTGCACAATTTCAGCCGTGGCTTCTTTACCTTGAACGGCAGTAGGATAAATCACCACCGCTAGACTAGGATCTCTACGTTGTAAAATATGCAAAATATCTTGTAATGCTGCCCCTGTCGGCGAAGTAACCACGCCCACTTTGCGACTAAAGTGCGGTAGGTTTTTTTTCAGATTTTGGGCAAACAATCCTTCCGCCGCCAATTTCATTTTTAAGGCTTCAAATTGCTGTTGCAGTAATCCCTCACCTGCTGGCTGCATTGTGTCAATAATAAGCTGATAATCCCCTCGTGGCTCATATAGGCTGACACTTGCCCTAACGAGGACTTGCATACCATTTTGTGGGCGAAATGAGACACGCAGATTTTTCATTCGGAACATTGCACAACGCACTTGAGCATTTTCATCTTTCAGAGTGAGATACCAATGCCCCGAAACCGGTTGAGTGAAATTAGAAATTTCGCCTGTGAGCCACACAAGACCAAGCTGCCCTTCCAATAATTGGCGAGCCTGCTGATTGAGTTGCGAAACAGAATAAATTGCACTATTTTCCATAGTTAATCCAATAACACCCAACCATCATCAAGCCAGTTGCATAGGCTGTCTAACAAGAGTTCCATTACACTTTCTTTGTCTTGCATATCACGCATTAACTCGCATAAATCCGCTAAATTCAGGCTTTCTCCATCAGATAACCGTTTTAAAATTTGGGCTTCTAACGGGTTGAGTTCATCTAGCCATTCACCGTTGGCATAAAGACGCAATGGCTGTTCGGTATAAAGCAATTTGCAATTATTATCTTGTGAAAGCAAGCCCCCTTCTTCCAAAAGCGATCGCACTTCTTCAGGATCGTACTCCCCTTCCGTTGGTAATAATTCGTAGCGTCTGCTACTCACTGTACTTGCTAAGGCTTGTTTGAATAATGCATCAAATTGTGGGCTTTGTGCAAGGCTAGCAAGGAACTGTTGCTTTATTGTGGTGATATTTTGCTGTGCCAATAACCCTGTTGGTTGCTGATCAGGGTGAAGACGGAGAGGAATTAAAAATTCACTGAGATCTAATTCTAAGCTAGGTTGATTAAAGGCTTTTGCCACATTTTCAAAAATATCCGCTAAATTAGGATAACGTAAGCCGAAAGAAAACGTCAGGCAATCATCTTGCGCCACACCATAATGGGATAAACGGGAAGGCACATAAAGCACATCACCGGGGGCAAGCACTTCATCAAGTAACAATTCGCCCATATCATCAAAAATACGGATCGGCTGGTTAGGCTTAAATTCTGTGCTAGGATCGCACCATTTACCGAGTTGCCAACGACGATGCCCATACCCTTGCACAAGGAACACGTCATATTCATCATAATGTCGCCCTACCGAACCACCTTGTGGTGCATAAGACACCATAATATCATCTCGTTGCCACTGTGGAATAAAACCAAACGCATTCCATAATTGTCCCAATTCAGGCGACCACTGCTCCATATTTTGTACGAGTACCGTCCATTGTGCGGGTACATCAGCAAAATCTTGCTCAGATAAAGGGCTGGTTTTCAGCGCCCAATTTTCATCGCTATGTTGCTTGATTAGGCGCGCGGTAACCTCTTCGCCTTGCGAAAGTTCAATAATATCTTGTGGCTCAAACTGTCCCACAATTTGTGGAAGACCGTTGCGAATTAATAACGGTTTCTTTTGCCAATATTCTTGTAAAAATTGTTCTGGGCTAATGTGTTCAGGTAAACAAAATTTAATCATCGCCTTGTTCCTCTTGCTCGTTTGCAGATCGTTGATCTTGGGCTAACTGTTTTGCACGTTTTTTTGCTTCTTTTTCTGCTTGCTTTTGTGCTTGCTGCTCTTGTAACTGTTGTGCCGCTCGCTTACGGCGGATTTCTTTGGGATCTGCAAGTAAAGGGCGGTAAATTTCGATGCGATCCCCGTCTTCTACAAGATCAGTTAATTTTGCTGGACGGCTGAAAATTCCAATTTTATTTTCACGCAAATCAATTTCGCTAAACTGATGTAAAATACCTGATTGCAAAATTGCGGTTTGCACGGTTGTGCCTTGTTCCATATGCAAGGTTTTCAAAAAATAACGATCAGGCAAAGCATAAGCAATTTCAATTTTTAATTTAGACATTAGGCGTAAACCTCCTTGGCACGCTGCTTAAACGCATCGATCATTTTGCTGGTTAAATGAGTAAAAATCTGCCCAAACGCCATTGCAATAATCGGATTGGAAAATTCAAATTCCAGTGTTAAGGCAATTTTGCAACACTGCTCATCAATTTCCACAAACTGCCATTCCCCTTGCAAAAATTTAAACGGGCCTTCCACCAACTGCATTTGAATATGCTGATTTTCCAGCATTGTATTTTGTGTGGTAAAACGCTGACGAATGCCCGCTTTGCTGATGACTAATTCTGCGGTAAGCTGATTTTGCTCACGACTTAACGTTCGGCTTTCCACACAGCCCGGCACAAATTCCGGATAACGTTCATAATTATTCACCAAATCATACATTTGTTTGGCACTGTAAGGCACTAAGGCACTTTGATTAACTCTTGGCATTTTTATTTCTATTTTTCTCTAAAAAAACTTTGCTATTATAGCGAATATCAAACAAAAGTGCGGTGATAAACGCACGAAAAAATAAGGAAAAACGATGAATTGGGTCATTTTCGCCATTGGATCAGCATTTTTCGCCGGACTCACCGCCATTTTGGGCAAACTTGGCGTGGAGGGGATAAATAGCAATCTTGCTACGTTCATTCGCACCCTTGTGGTATTGGTTGTGGCTGGTGGTATTATTACGCTGCGTAACGAATGGCAACTCCCCCAACATATCGCCGCAAAGCCCTTTATTTTCCTACTTTTATCAGGCGTTGCTACGGGGCTTTCTTGGCTTTGCTATTATCGTGCATTACAGCTTGCTCCCGCCTCTTGGGTCGCCCCCATTGATAAACTTAGCGTGGTTATCGCCATTGTGTTAGGGGTGGTAATATTAGGCGAAGCCATCAGCTTAAAACTCATTATCGGTTCAATTTTAATTTTAGCGGGTGTATTGGTCTTGGCGTTATAACTGTTTTTCGCTACAATAACCCACTATTTTTGTCCAGTTAAAGAAAGTATGTCAGAAATTAAACTCATTGTTGGGCTGGCTAACCCGGGGGATAAATATGCCGAAACTCGCCATAATGCGGGGGAATGGTTAATTAACCGCCTTGCCCGTCAATTTAATTTTCAACTGAAAGAAGAAAGTAAATTTTTCGGTAAAACCGCAAGAGCGGTGATTTTTGGCGAAGAAATTCGTTTTCTCGTCCCCACTACTTTTATGAACTTAAGCGGTAAAGCGGTGAGTGCATTAGCCAATTTTTACCGCATTAAACCAGAAGAAATGCTGATTATTCACGATGAGCTTGATCTTCCTCCCGGTGTTGCCAAAATTAAGCAAGGGGGCGGACACGGTGGACATAACGGTTTGCGTGATAGCATTGCTCAGCTAGGTAATAATAAAAATTTCTATCGTCTGCGTGTGGGGATTGGACACCCGGGTGATAAAAATCTGGTTTCCGCCTATGTGCTAGGTAAACCCTCACCAACAGATTGGCAACTGATTGATAAAGCCTTAGATGAAGCCACTGTGTGCGTGGAAATTCTCATCAAAGAAGGCATTAACAAAGCAACAAATCGACTCAATAGCTTTAAAGCATCAAATTAAACATTAAGGAAATATTATGGGATTTAAATGTGGTATTGTAGGTTTACCAAACGTGGGCAAATCCACCCTTTTTAACGCATTAACAAAAGCAGGTATTGAAGCGGCAAATTACCCGTTCTGTACCATTGAACCAAACACTGGCGTTGTGCCAATGCCAGATCCACGTCTAGACGCGTTAGCGGAAATCGTTAAACCTGAACGCGTCTTACCAACTACAATGGAATTTGTGGATATCGCCGGTCTTGTTGCTGGCGCAAGCAAAGGGGAAGGATTAGGTAACAAATTCCTTGCTAATATTCGTGAAACCGATGCGATTGGCCACGTTGTACGTTGTTTTGAAAATGATGACATTGTTCACGTTGCCGGAAAAATTGATCCCGCTGAAGACATCGACACCATTAACACAGAACTTGCCCTCGCTGATTTAGACAGTTGTGAGCGCGCCATTCAACGTTTAACTAAACGTGCCAAAGGTGGCGATAAAGAGGCAAAATTTGAATTATCCATTATGGAAAAAATCCTCCCTGTGTTAGAAAATGCCGGAATGATTCGTTCTGTCGGATTAGATAAAGACGAATTACACGCCATTAAGAGCTATAACTTCCTTACATTAAAACCAACAATGTATATTGCCAATGTGAATGAAGATGGCTTTGAAAATAATCCTTATTTAGATCGTGTACGTGAAATTGCGGAAAAAGAAGGGGCGGTGGTTGTGCCTGTTTGTGCGGCAATTGAATCTGAAATTGCGGAACTGGATGATGAAGAAAAAGTGGAATTTCTGCAAGATCTAGGCATTGATGAACCGGGTTTAAACCGTGTTATTCGTGCAGGTTATGCCCTATTAAATTTACAAACTTATTTCACTGCTGGCGTTAAAGAAGTTCGTGCGTGGACAGTTTCCGTCGGCGCCACAGCACCAAAAGCCGCTGCGGTCATCCACACTGATTTTGAAAAAGGTTTTATTCGCGCCGAAGTCATTTCTTATACTGATTTCATTCAGTACAAAGGCGAAAACGGAGCAAAAGAAGCAGGAAAATGGCGTTTAGAAGGGAAAGATTATATTGTTCAAGATGGCGATGTAATGCATTTCCGTTTTAATGTCTAATTCATTCTAGCTTATGCTATTTTGATCTAAAAAATAGATAAAAATATTACCGCACTTTAGAAAAAGTGCGGTATTTTTTTAATTACTGTTGTTCCAGCTTAAAATAATACAGCGTTACTACCTCTTTATGATAGAAAGGTCAGTTCACTGTTTTATTTTTAATGTAAACGGACGTGTTCTTTTCATTAAATGAGTGTAGATTAAAATACCCTCATCAAATGACAGATTAATATCATCTTATTTTTTACTTTATAGGAAGCAAAAATGACAATCACAATTCTTGACGGTGGAATGAGCCGTGAATTAATGCGTTTAAACGCACCATTTCGCCAACCAGAATGGTCGGCACTTTCACTTTATGAAAAACCGCAAGCTATTGAACAGGTTCATCAGAACTTTATTACCCATGGTGCAGAAGTGATTACCACGAATAGTTATGCGGTTGTGCCTTTTCACATTGGTGAACAACGTTTTGTTGCTGATGGCAAAATGCTTGCCGATCTCGCTGGTCGTCTGGCTAAAAATGCGGTGAAAAATAGCGGAAAAGCCATTAAAATTGCGGGTTCTCTGCCTCCCTTATTTGGCTCTTATCGACCTGATTTATTTCAAGCTGAGCGTGTTAAAGAGATTGCTCTGCCACTCATCAATGGGCTTGCCCCTTACGTTGATCTTTGGTTATGCGAAACCCAAAGCGCCATTATTGAGCCTGTCTCAATCAAACCTTTATTACCCGATGATCGTCCTCTGTGGGTTTCCTTTACCTTGCAAGATGAAAACCCGCATCTTCCAGCGAGCCTACGTTCAGGGGAATCAGTACAAAGTGCGGTAGAAAAAATGATTGAATTAGGCGTGAGTGCCATTTTATTTAACTGCTGTCAGCCAGAAGTGATTGAACAAGCCTTACAAGTAACCCAACAGGTACTACAAAAACATCAGGCTGAACACATTGCCACAGGGGCTTATGCCAACGCCTTTGCACCACAAACCAAAGAAGCCACCGCCAATGAAGGATTAGACGAAGTACGTAAAGATCTTGATCCCCAAGCCTATTTAGTTTGGGCGAAAAAATGGCAACGTGCTGGCGCAAGCATTATTGGCGGTTGCTGTGGTATTGGCTTAGAGCATATTCAAGCACTTTCAGATTATTTCAAAAAATAGGGAAATACAGGATGTCAAATAAAAAAATTGGTTTAATTTCTCTTACCGCCCTCGTGCTGAGTTCGATGATTGGCTCAGGAATTTTCAGCTTACCGCAAAATATGGCTGCTGTTGCGGGATCAGAAGCCCTACTGATTGGCTGGCTGATTACTGGCATTGGGATTATTTTTCTTGGATTATCTTTCTTTTTTATTTCACGCCTTAAACCTGAATTAGACGGTGGGATTTATACTTACGCACGCGAAGGTTTTGGTGAATTAATGGGATTTTTATCCGCTTGGGGTTACTGGCTCTGTGCAACCATCGGGATTGTGGGCTACTTAGTTGTCGCTTTTGAAGGTATTGGTACCTTTACAGATAGCGAAAATGTCGTTATTTTTGGGCAAGGCAATACCCTCGCCTCTTTTATCGGTTCTTCACTGGTGGTGTGGCTTGTTCATCTTTTGATTGCAAGAGGGGTCAAAGAAGCCGCTTCTGTTAATTTAATCGCCACCCTCGTTAAAGTCTTTCCGCTTATTTTATTTATTGCGCTCGCCTTTTGCTTTTTCTCTCCAGAAACCTTTAATAGCGATATAAAAGGAATCGCATTAAATAATACAGTGAGTGATCAGGTGAAAAATACAATGCTCATCACTTTGTGGGTTTTTACTGGGGTTGAAGGGGCAGCCGTACTCTCCGCTCATTCCAAAAAACGCAGCGATGTGGGCATTGCAACCGTATTAGGCATCATTATTGCGTTATTACTCTATATTGCAATTACGGTGCTTTCTTTAGGTCTTTTACCAAGAGAAACTATTGCCCAAATGGCAAATCCTTCTATGGCTGGACTATTAGAATTAATGATCGGCAAAAGTGGCAAAGTTCTCATTACCGTCTGCTTAATTATTTCTGTACTCGCTTCTTACATTAGCTGGACGATGTATTCGGCAGAAGTCCCTTATCGAGGTGCTAAAAATGGGGCATTTCCACAAATTCTGAATAAACTCAATGACAATGATGTGCCGATTAACTCCTTATGGTTTACCGGCTTTGTGGTACAGCTATGCCTTATTTTGGTTTTACTCACAGGCAAGACCTATGAAGCATTACTACTGATTTCAACTTCAATGATCTTAGTGCCTTACTTACTGATTGGCGCTTACTTGCTAAAATTAGCCTTTCAGCAACATTGTGCTTGGTATATTAAACTCACGGGATTTATTGCCACACTTTATGGGCTATGGATTTTATATGCCGCAGGACTTGATTATCTGCTGATTTCTGTGGCGTTATATGTACCCGGTATTGCGCTATTCCTATATTCTCGCCACCAATCGCAAGGCAAATTCAATTTAAACCACGCTGAAAAAGCCCTGATTGTCCTTTTTGCATTACTCTTTATTTGGGCAATTAACGTACTGATAAATTTTGAATTCTAAGTTATCTAAAAAGCAGATCATATCGATCTGCTTTTTTTCATCACAATAAAAAATAGGACAAAATAAAGTTGCGGTGTCATTTTACAATGTTTTCACCGCCAAAAAGCAAACGATTGCTTAAAATAAAATATACAGTATAATTCGCCCTATTTTTTATCGACTAGGAAAGCCTTATGAACAACAATCTACTCTATTCCGTTGAAGACAAACCACCTTTTGGGTTAAGTCTATTATTAGCCGCTCAACATTTACTTGCCGCATTAGGTGGTATTATCGCTGTGCCATTGGTGATTGGTAATGTACTCAAGCTACCTACCGCGGATACCATCACCTTAGTCAATGCCGCTTTACTTATCTCCGGTGTGGTTACCATTATCCAATGCCGTGGCTTAGGCCCAATTGGCATTCGTTTACCAAGCGTAATGGGAACAAGTTTCACCTTTGTTGCTGCCGCACTTGCCATTGGCTTTAGTGAAGATGGCGTTGCAGGGATTTTAGGCGCTTCCCTCGTGGGATCGCTGGTGATGATCATCGGCAGTTTCTTTATGCCCTATATCCGTAAATTATTTCCACCAGTGGTAACCGGAACGGTAGTGATGATGATTGGTCTTAGCCTGATTCCTGTTGCCGTAGATTGGTTTGCCGGTGGACAACGCACTGATCCCAACTATGCCACACCAGAAAATCTGCTGATGGCGAGCTTTGTGTTGGTCATTGTGGTCATTTTAGTTCAATGGGGCAAAGGCATTTTTTCCGCTGCCGCCATTGTTATTGGAATGATGACAGGCTATATAGTGGCGCTTGCTCTAGGTTGGGTGAATTTTGATGGGGTTAAACACGCACAAATTTTTGCCGTACCGCAACCGTTACATTTTGGTTTAGCCTTCCCACTCTCCGGCATTATTGGGATGTCTATCGCCTATTTGGTAACCATTGTGGAATCAAGTGGTAACTTCTTAGCTTTAGGTAACGCCACTAAAACGGAAATCACGGGTAAACATTTACGCGGTGGCGTGTTATGTGATGGCTTAGGTTCAGCCCTTGCTGCGATAATGTCCACCACGCCGTTTTCCTCTTTCTCACAAAATATTGGGGTGATTTCTCTCACGGGCGTAGCGAGCCGTTATGTGGTCGCCATAACAGGAGCATTATTAGTGCTAGCAGGATTATTCCCTGTATTCGGTGCATTAATTGTTTCCATTCCACTTCCAGTGCTTGGTGGCGCGGGTTTGATGATGTTTGCAATGATTATTGCAGCGGGAATTCAAATGTTAGATCGCATTGAACGCAGCAAACGCAACGGATTAATCATCGCGATTTCCATTGGTTGCGGCTTAGCCGTTACTACTCGTCCAGAATTGCTCGAAAAACTCCCACACTTTTTTAAAGAAGTCCTTGGCTCTGGCATTACCGTGGGATCATTATTAGCTTTGATTTTAAACTTGGTGCTACCACAAGATAAAAATTCAAAAGAAAATGGCTAAGCAGCGATTCTATTAGCGGATCGCTATTGGGATAATGTGGTTAAAACTAGACCACCTTGTCCACAAAATAAGGCAAATTGTGGGAGAATGGAGAGAATTTTTTCAAGCCATTTCACTGAGTTTTGCTAGATTTTGGGATTTTCAGACCATTAAGCCATTGGCAATAATCAACATTGCCCTCGCACATTAATGCTTAGGGCAATGTTTTTATCAATGATTAAGCTTTTTTACTTGGCAAGAGTAGCGCTTTTAAATGCGCTAATACGTCTTTTTGAATATGTTTTAAACGTGGACGTTCCTCCTGTTTAAAAGCAAGCGGGCGACAAAATTCCATCGCTTTAATACCAAGCCTTGCGGTAAGCAGCCCAACCCCAACACCTTGTGCGATACGGGCGGAAAATTTTGCCGTCACATCTTGCGAAAGCCAGTCCATTCCAATTTCTTTGACCACTTCCGTTGCCCCCGCAAAAGCCATATTCAACAAGACCATTCGCAATAAACGCAAACGGCTAAAATACCCCAGTTCAATATGATAAAGTTTAGCTAATTGGTTGATTAAACGAATATTTCGCCACGCAACAAAAAACATATCCACCACCGCTAAAGGACTCACTGCAACAACTACCGCCGCTTCAATGGCATTTTTACTAATCAGTTTTTGTGCTTGTTTATCAATCGGTTTTAATACGGTTTGACTGAACAGATCGGCACGTTCGCTAGCAGAATGTCCTTCATTAGATTGCTTTTGCCATTGGATAACTTCTGGTGATTGCGGTGAAATATCCATCGCTTTGATAATGTCTTGACAGAGCTGCTGCACTTTTTCGCTTTCTTGTACAGAAAAATCTTGCTGAAAATCCCCCGCACTTTTGTTTAATAAAAATTGGCTTTTCTCTTGCAATGCCATTCGTTTTTTTAAGTGTACGAGCTTACGCCATTCGTTCACCATTGCACCAATTCCCAACACCACAAAAAAGCAACTTGCCAGCGCAAAAGAAAAATAAATCCATTGGTGATGTTGCCACGTATCAATCAACCACTGTATCGACTGTGCAATCAGCGCGCCAGTAAAAAAGATCGCTGAACTTGCCAGCCATTTTTTCCACCAACGGGGTTTAGGTTGGAGTGCTTGCTCAAATTGTGGTGCGAGATCGCCCGATTCATCTTCTACATCCGTTTCTATGATTAAATTCTCTTGTGAAAAGGTTTGTTTCGGTGCAAAAGCTTGTTGTTCTCGATCTTCAAGTGCGGTGTGAAAAATTTGTTTTTCCATTGTTATCTTTCTCTCTTGCGATCAATCCAGTTTATCCGCTAACAAAAATTGCAATACAGCGTCCATTCTTAAATGAGGAATTGCACTGCCCGGTTCAAGGGGCTGCGGTTCAAATTGATCAAATTCAAATCCTTGTGTTTGCCAAAATTGTGCGTTTGGCAAACGGCTTGGCACATCCCCGGGATAAAGGGTGATTTTTTGCTGATCTTTTTGCCGAATGCCTTGTATCGCGGCGTAAAATTTTCCATTTTGATTCACCTTAACTTGTTGTGTCGCACGAATCGCAGCAATCGCATCGTATGTGGTTTTAATGCCTTCATACGCCACATAACGCCCCCCTTCTTGTACTAACTGGCGTAGTAAGCTAATTAAATTATGGTGTTGCTCTCTGGTGATGTGATCCGCTTTGGTCGCAAGAAACATCAATTTGTCAATTTTTGGTGAAAACAAGCGGTTGAGAAAGGTGCGTTTGCCATAATGAAAACTTTTAAACAGGGCTTGTAAACCTTCTTGCATATCTAAAAAAGCGCGTTGGCTATGATTAAGGGGGGTAAGGCAATCCGCCAAGATCACTTGACGATCAAAGGTAGAAAAATAATCACGATAAAAACCTTTGACGATATGTTGGCAATAATAATCGTAACGATCTGTCAAAACAGCAAAATAGCTGTCGTTATCCGCTTTTTTTAGGGCTTGCCATTGCGCCTTATTAATATGAACCAAAGGGAAAAATTGCATCGCAGGCGCACCTTCCAATTCCCCCGCTAAGACAAAACGCCCCGGCTGAATAAAATGCAAGCCCTGTGCTTTACAAGCTAATAAGTATTCTGTGTAATCCTTTGCCAGTTGCACCAAAACAGCGGCATCGGCTTTGGCGAATAAATCGATTTTCGCTACGTTTTCTTGCCATTTTTGCGCTAATTCAAGGCGTTTCCCTTGCATAAGTTCGCGCTGTTGCTCGCTCCATTGTTGGAAATCTAATTCAAGCAACGGCAAATCTAATAGCCATTCCCCCGGATAATCAAAAATATCAAGATAAAGTGTGCCGGTTTCTTTTAAATGACGCCACAAGCCACGCTGTTGATAACGAATTGCCAAGCGTGTTTCGCTCACTCCGCGGGTAGAATCAGGCCAGCGTGCGGGGGTGTCTGTCAAACATTCCAAGTTCTTTTCATATTCAAAACGAGGAATGTGCATCGTGCGTTGTTCAATGGGTTTTACCGCTAAAATCCGTTTCTCTCGCGCCGCATAAAATAAGGATAAATGGGGGTTATCCAGCGTATTAATATGTAAAAGTTGGTTCACAAGACTGGTAATAAATGCCGTTTTTCCGCTACGGCTTAGTCCAGTTACGGCTAAACGCAAAGTGCGGTCAAATCCACGGTCAATGAGGTTATCCAGCTCTTTTTGAATATAATCAAACATTTTATTTCTAAATTTCGCTAATATACTTTAAAATTTCGCCATAATTTATCACAAATATGCCTGTTATGTTTATAAGAAAAATCGTTGTTTCTGCTATTTTGCTGAGTGCCAGCCTAATCAGCTTGCCGAGTTACGCAGCGCCTAAAGTGCCAAAAAGCCTTACGCAAAATGGACTTATTTATTGCACCCAAGCAAACGGTTTATCCTTTAATCCGCAAACCAGTGATGCGGGAACCAGTATGAACGTGGTTACCGAGCAAATTTATAATAAATTATTTGAAATCAAAAATAACAGTGCCACGGTTGAACCAGTACTGGCACAAAGTTATAGCCTGTCTGCTGACGGCAAAACCATTACCATTAATTTACGCAAAGGGATTAAATTTCATCAAACGGATTGGTTTACTCCAACACGCAATTTCAATGCAGAAGATGTGGTGTTTTCACTTAATCGTGTGCTAGGGCATAATACGGATTTACCTACCTTAGAAATCTTAGTGGATTACAAAAATCCGCAATATCGAATTTTTCACGAACAAGCACGCAAAGTACGTTTTCCCTATTTTGAAAGCATTAAATTACGCGAAAAAATTGAGTCTGTGGTCGCCACCTCGCCTTATCAAGTGCAAATCCAACTCTTTCAGCCTGATGCGTCGATTCTTTCCCATCTTGCCAGTCAATATGCCATTATTTTCTCGCAAGAATACGCCTTACAACTCAACGCTGACGATAACCTTTCTCAGCTAGACACCTTGCCTGTCGGAACTGGCCCTTATAAAGTGCAAAATTTCGTGCGTAATCAATATGTTCGTTTAGTGAGAAATGAAGATTATTGGCGTAAAAAAGGGGAAATTGAACATATTATTATCGACCTTTCAACAGACAAAACGGGGCGTTTGATTAAATTCTTAAATGGCGAATGTCAGATTACCTCTAGCCCTGACGTGAGCCAACTGGGAATTTTGAAACAATTTAATGAGCGATATTATTTAAAATCCACCGAAGGAATGAATTTGTCGTATTTGGCATTTAATTTTCTTAAACCGGCAATGAAAGATTTAGATCTACGCCGTGCAATCTCGCAAGGCATTGATCGAGAACGTATTATTCATCGTATATATCATAATACAGCAAGTGTCGCGAATAATATTATTCCAAATATTTCTTGGGCAGCAACGGTAAATACCCCTGACTTTGCCTATGATTACAACCCCAACGCGGCGAAAGCCTTTTTACAAGATAAGCAGCTCAAATTAACAATGTGGGTGCTAAATGAAGAACAAGTTTATAACCCTTCACCAATCAAAATGGCTGAATTAATAAAATGGGATTTAGCACAGGTAGGGGTGGAATTAGTGATTCGCCCTGTTACGCGAACTTATTTAATTGAGCAGCTCCGAAATGGCTCAGAAGATTATGATTTAATTCTCACTGGCTGGCTCGCGGGAAATTTAGATCCTGATAGCTTTATGCGCCCTATTTTAAGTTGTGGTACAGTCAATGACATTACCAATTTATCCAACTGGTGCTATGCCCCTTTTGAAGATGCGATGAACCGTGCTTTAAACACCACGCAGTTACGTTCACGTGCTAATTATTATAATATCGCGCAAGAAATTATTTTATCCGAGTTACCCATTATTCCTGTGGCTAATGTCAAACGAATGTTAATTGCAAATTCCCGCGTGAAAGGCTTGGAGTTAGCCCCCTTTGGTAGCATTAACTTCACAACGCTATCCTATCAGCAAGGAGAAGGAAAATGATCCTATCTTTTTTTCGGCATCTGATCCTATTGGTGATCACCTTAGTCATTCTGTCTATAATTAGCTATGCCGTGTTAATGCGTGATCCCCTAAATGAAGTCTTGGCAACACCACATTTTTATTCAGGCTATTTTTTCTATGTGCAAAATTTGCTCAATGGGGATTTGGGGATTAGCTACAATGGCGGTGATTCCTTAAGTGATTTAGTTCTCACGGTACTCCCCCCAACCCTTGAACTTTGCTTTACCGCCATTTTACTGGCGTTGCTCTTTGGTATTCCTTTAGGACTTATCGGAGCGGTTTACCGTAAAAAATTATTAGGAAAAATCATCCGCACTTTATCTGTGATAGGACTTTCTTTACCCGTATTTTGGCTTGCGCCCCTATTGCTTTATGCCGCCGCCATTTATGGTTGGGAAATTGCGGCAATTGGGCAATATAATTTACTCTATGAAATTCAGCCAATCACGGGCTTTCCTATTATTGATGTATGGTTTATTGACGCCCCTTATCGCATTAAGGTGATCCAAAATGTGCTACAACACCTGATTTTGCCTACATTGGTGCTAATGATTTGGCCTACAATGGAGATTATCCGCATCGTGCAAGAACGAGCAGCCTATTTGTTTGAACAACCTTATATCAAAATTTCAATGACAAGAGGCTGGTCTATGTACAAAATTTTATATACCCATATTTTACGCAACACCTTGCCTCTTCTTGTGCCACAAATGACACGCTTATTCACGCTCGTTATCGCACAATGTATGTTAGTTGAAGGCACATTTGGTTGGTCTGGCATTGGGCGTTGGTTGATTAATGCCGTTGCCCAACAAGATTACAACAGTATTTCCGCAGGCATTATCGTGATTGGGTTATGCATTATCGTAGTAAATTTATTGGTAGAAACACTCACCTTCGTGTTAGATCCGTTAAATAAGAAAGGTTGGTATGCAAGATAAAGATCTGGCGGAATTTCGCCATACAGAAACATTAACCACCATTTGGAAATTATTCCGCCAAGATAAAGTGGCACTTGCCAGTTTTTATCTGTTTTTGCTGTTTATTTTGACCGCACTTTTTAGCACGTTCATTGCCCCTTATCCCGCTGAAACGCAGTTTATCGGTTTTGAACTAATGCCCCCCTCTTGGGTAAATGGCGGAAAAATTGCCTATTTTTTTGGTACAGATGATATTGGGCGCGATGTTCTAAGTCGCTTAATCACAGGAACAACTTACACCCTAGGTTCAGCCTTAATTGTGGTGGTTTTTACCGCAATATTAGGTGGAATTCTCGGCGTTTGGGCGGGAATGTCGCAAGGGATCAAATCTCGTGTACTCGGGCATTTTCTGGATGCCTTCCTTTCCACCCCAATTTTGCTGATTGCCATTATTATAGCGACCTTAATGCAGCCTAGCCTGATTAACGCAATGCTTGCCATTACATTGGCATTATTACCACACTTTATTCACGAAATTTACCAAGCTATTCAAAAAGAACTGAAAAAGGAATACATTTTAATGCTTCGTCTTGAAGGCGCATCAAATTGGCTTTTACTCAAAGAAGCCATTTTCCCTAATATTTCGGTGAAATATATCCAAGAAATTACTCGCGCGTTTACCATCGCAATTTTGGATATTAGTGCATTAAGTTTTATTTCCCTTGGGGCGCAAAGCCCAATGCCTGAGTGGGGTGTAATGATTAAAGATTCTCTAGAGCTAATTTATCTCGCGCCTTGGACTGTCATCTTACCGGGACTTGCAATTATGGCGGTCATTCTCGTTGCCTTATTACTCGGCAATGGCATTAACAAAGCGATTGAAAAATATTATGAATAAGGATTCCAATGGCACTACTTGATATTCGTAATCTTTGCATAGAAATAAAAACGCCAAATGGTCGAGTAAAAATTGTCGATAACGTCAATCTCACCTTAAATGAAGGGGAAATTTGCGGTTTAGTCGGGGAATCGGGTTCAGGCAAAAGCCTCATTGCAAAAGTCATTTGTAACACCATTAAAGATTCGTGGATTGTTAGCGCTGACCGCTTTCGTTTTAATGAGGTAGAGTTACTTAAACTTAGCCCACATAAAAGACGGAAATTAGTCGGCAAAGAAATCTCAATGATCTTCCAAGAACCGCTTACAAATTTAGATCCTAGCACCAAAATTGGCAAACAGCTTATTCAAAATATCCCTTCGTGGACATTCAAAGGACGCTGGTGGCAATGGTTTGGCTGGAAAAAACGCCGTGCCATTGAACTATTACACCGTGTAGGCATTAAAGATCATAAAGATATAATGAACAGCTATCCCGACGAAATCACCGAAGGGGAAGGACAAAAAGTGATGATTGCTGCCGCGGTTGCCAATCAACCCCGCTTATTAATTGCCGATGAACCGACGAATTCCTTGGAATCTATCACTAAGGTGCAAATTTTCCGCCTGTTATTGAGTATGAACCAAAACCAAGGTACCTCTATCTTACTGGCAAGCAATGATATAAATAGCATCAGTGAATGGTGTGATAGTTTCAGCGTACTTTATTGCGGACAAAATGCAGAATCAGGGCCAAAAGAAAGCGTGCTGAACACGCCACATCACCCTTACACCAATGCCTTACTGCATTCCATTCCTGATTTTAAACAGCCTTTGCCATTCAAAAGCCGTCTAGGCACATTGCGTGGTACCGTTCCACTGTTGGATCAACTGCCTATTGGCTGTCGTCTGGGACCACGTTGCCCGTTTGCCCAAAAGAAATGTATCAATAAGCCACCGACAAGACGAATTAAACATCACGAATTTGCTTGCCATTTTCCACTTAATTTACGCGAAAATCAGCGAAAAGAAAAAGAAGAAATGGCAACCCCACTTATCATTAATACGGATGAAAATAACACAGAATAGGAAAATCGAATGAGTGCCTTATTAAAAATTGAACATTTATCCAAATCCTTTGATGATAATGTCGGTATTTTCTCATCTAGCCAATTCGTTGCTGTGGAAAATGTCAGTTTCCAATTAGAACGCAAAAAAACCTTAGCGATTATTGGTAAAAATGGCTCAGGCAAATCAACCTTGGTAAAAATGATCGTAGGAATTCTCGCGCCAAGTTCGGGGGAAATTTTATTTAATAATACGCCACTTCAATTTGGCGATTATCACTCTCGTTCGCAACATATTCGAATGGTTTTCCAAGATCCCAATAGCGCCTTCAACCCCAAACTCAACGTTGGGCAGATTTTAGATACCCCACTGCGTCTTGCTACACATTTAAGTGAAACCGAACGTGATGAAAAAATCTTTTCGACGCTCAAACTGGTAGGGCTTTACCCTGATCACGCCAACATTAAAATCAACACAATGTCAATGAGCCAGAAACAGCGTGTCGCTCTTGCCCGTGCCTTGATCCTTGAACCTGAAATCATCATCACCGATGATGCCCTTGGCTCACTTGACGCCACCGTAAAAACACAACTGATGAATTTAATGCTTGAAATCCAAGAAAAACTCGGTATTGCTTATATTTACGTGGGACAACACTTAGGAATTATTAAACATATTTCTGATGATGTATTGGTGATGGATGAAGGCAAAATGATTGAATATGGCACCACTCACGATGTCTTCACCGCCCCACAAAATGAGATTACCAAACGCCTTGTAGAAAGCCATTTTGGACAATTGCTGACCGATGAATCTTGGGCATTCAGATAACTGTCATAAAATAAAGTGCGGTGTTTTTTTACAAAATTTTTGTAATAAAGCCCCTTGCACTCACCTAATTTTATAGCATTTATGAGCATAAAAAACAGGCTGGATAGCATATCCAGCCTGCTTAATGTAATACTAAAACATTACGCAGGATAAACCGGCAAACGCTTACAAATAGCTAGCACTTTTTCTTTTGTTGCAGCAATCACTTCTGCTTCGCTTTCTTTACCCACAGCATCAAGCACATCGCACATCCAACCAGCTAACTCTTTCACTTCCGCTTCTTTGAAACCACGACGAGTCACAGAAGGGGTTCCTACACGGATACCCGAGGTGATAAATGGTTTTTGTGGATCATTTGGCACAGCATTTTTATTTACTGTAATATTCGCCTTGCCTAATGCCGCATCGGCCGCTTTCCCTGTTAAACCGTGGCTAACTAAATCAACTAAGAATAAATGGTTTTCCGTGCCATTAGAAACCACGTTATAACCACGTTGTTTAAACACGTCCACCATTGCTTTCGCGTTTTTCACCACTTGTTGCTGATAAGCTTTAAACTCAGGCTCAAGCGCTTCTTTAAAACATACCGCTTTCGCTGCAATCACGTGAACCAATGGACCACCTTGACCTGCGGGGAATACGGCACTGTTTAATTTTTTATAAAGCTCTTCATCGCCACCTTTTGCTAAAATCAAGCCACCACGTGGACCACCTAAAGTTTTGTGTGTTGTGGTTGTCACAACGTGAGCGTGCGGTAATGGATTTGGGTAAACCCCAGCGGCAATCAAGCCGGCAACGTGTGCCATATCTACGAATAAATAGGCACCAACTTCATCAGCAATTTCACGCATTTTCGCCCAATCGACCACTTGAGAATAGGCAGAAAAACCACCCACGATCATTTTTGGCTTAACGCGTAACGCTTGTTCACGCAATGCGTTATAATCAATTACGCCTTCATCGGTGATGCCATATTGTTCTGCGTGATAAATTTTGCCTGAAAAGCTCACTGATGCACCGTGAGTTAAATGGCCACCGTGTGCCAAGCTCATACCTAAAATGGTATCACCCGGGTTTAGCAGTGCCATATAAACCGCTGCATTAGCTTGCGAACCAGAATGTGGTTGCACATTCGCATAATCTGCACCAAATAATTCTTTCGCACGGTCAATGGCAAGTTGCTCAACAATATCGGCATACTCACAACCACCATAATAGCGTTTACCTGGGTAACCTTCTGCATATTTATTGGTGAATTGAGAACCCTGTGCTTCCATCACACGTGGGCTAGCATAGTTTTCTGATGCAATTAATTCAATATGTTCTTCTTGACGACGATTTTCATCTTGAATCGCCTGCCATAATACGGGATCGTAATCAGCGATGTTCATACTTCTTTTTAACATTGTGTTTGTCCTCTTATAAATATGATTATTTAAGATTTAACTAGTTTAGCTTTTTTTTCACTATCTTGTAATGAAAAATTAGGTTCAAAATTTTCATTGCGATTATGAATATTATTCATATCCTATGGTTATCGCAATCCCTTTTTACAATTATTAATATAAAGCGAGATATCCTCTTCTTGGTAACCAAGCAATTTACCAATTTCTCGTTCTACCATAGAATCAAAGTGTCCTATACTTTTCTTCAATAGTTGCTCTAGCTGTTCTGCATATTTTTGATGAACAGGTCTAAATAGAATAAAGGCTCCCAACTCTATTGGAGTCTGCTTATTTTGAGGAACTAAAACAAGATAATTACAACGAAAAACACCCCGTTCTATATAAGGTAAAAACGCACCTGGAACGCCCATATCATTAAAGAAAAGTGCTAACATTTTCTTTTCCGATAACATTAACTCAAGCTCTATTCCTTCGTGAGGGCCAATTTTTCCTTTGCATATCATAAACTATGGCACCGCTAAAATACGGCAGTTACATAAATCATCGCTTTCAAATTCGGTCATTTCTCCTGCAGATTTATTTGGAATTGGGAATAATCTGACGGTAAGGGGTTTATTTAAACGAAATGCCATTGTGCCAGTATCACTCATTAATCCTGCGATTTGTTCAATGGTTGCCTCACCTGAAATTGGCACAGTATCTAAACCAATGCCACATACAGCACTATAAGTGAGTAAAGCACGAATATCAAATTGAGATGTTTTGGTGCCTTCCGCTAAACCCAAATCTTCAGTTACTGCTAACATCAAACCAGAAAAACCGACTAAATCGACATTTTTCACTGATTTGAACACACGAGTGAGTAATTCGGAAACTTCTACTGTACCCGCTGCACCGAAATAAGGTACACCGAGTAATTCATAAACCTTTGTCATTGAATGGCAGTTTTTAGATGGGGCTGCTGAGCTATCAAAACCAGCTAATCTGAAATTACCTGATAATGCAGATTTTATCGCGTTTTGTATTTCATCAATGTGATATTGCAATGCTTGGGACATTGCCACACTGGCTTGATGAAAGAACCGCTGGCGATTTTCATTAATAGGCAAATTTTCTAGCACATCAACCAATAAATCTGGCGTTTCTAAACCGATTACCACCGCATTATCTAGCTCACTGCGATGATAACCTGCTGGGAAATAAGGAATAAACGGTTTACAGTTAAAATTCACGGTGAAATTAAAATTACCTTCACCACGAGGAGTTAATTCTGCAATTTTTTGCACCGCACTTGCACAATTTAACAACAACGCATAATCTAGAAAACCATTTTCATCACGTTCCACATTTACGCAAGCATTACATAAATCCCCATAGTCTGCGATTAATTCAGGCAATAACGCGATCTCTTGTGTCGTTTTTGCTTCCCCAATTGCAAAACGAATACGCAACCCGCTCTCATTCAATTTACTCAGCAAGGTTTTAAGCAAGGCTAAATCACGTTTTGCCGTGTCAATGCTACTCAAATCCAAATATTCACCAAAAGGATTAGTGATAATACGGATAGACTGAATTTCATACCCTTTTTGCTGAATAGCGGGAATAAGCAAATCAAATTCCGCTTTCGCCATTTGTAGCTGCTGTTGCCATTGTGTTTTATCTTTAGTTAGAGATAAAAATAGGCTTATGGCTCTCACGCGACAACGTGATTTATCTTGATACATATTGCTCCTTTTTATGATTAATCCTCTATTATGATTTCTCGCGCGCAATAGCTCTCCAGCCAATATCACGGCGGAAGAAACGACCGTTCCACTGAATTTGTTCTGCGAGTTTTAATGCTTTCTGTTGAGCATCAAGCACGCTGTCGCCCAATGCGGTGGCACAGAGAACGCGACCACCATTGGTGACTAACTTGCCATTTTCTTCGTTCACACCAGCAAGGAAAACTTTTTCATCACGTTGCTCAGATGTTGGTAAGCCTTGGATTTCATCACCTTTACGATAATCCGCAGGATAGCCTTCTGCGGCAAGCACAATGCCTAGCGCGGCTTGTTTTTTCCATTGCGATTGAACTTGATCCAATTTCCCTTCACAGGCTTTTAGGCAAAGTGCTACCAGATCAGAATCCATCCGCATCATAATCGGTTGTGTTTCAGGATCGCCAAAACGGCAGTTAAATTCAATGACTTTTGGCTGACCATTTTTATCGATCATCAGACCAGCATATAAAAAACCTTTATAAACATTCCCTTCAGCCGCCATTCCTTGCACAGTTGGATAAATAATTTGCTGCATCACACGTTGGTGAATTTCAGGGGTAACAACTGGCGCTGGCGAATAAGCGCCCATTCCGCCCGTATTTAAGCCTTTATCCCCTTCCCCCACGCGTTTGTGATCTTGGCTAGTTGCCATTGGTTCGACATTTTTACCGTCCACCATCACGATGAAACTGGCTTCTTCACCTTCTAAAAACTCTTCAATCACGACGCGAGAACCTGCATCACCAAAAGCATTGCCTGAAAGCATATCCTTAATGGCATCTTCCGCTTCCGCTAATGTCATTGCCACAATCACGCCTTTTCCAGCCGCCAAGCCATCGGCTTTAATCACTATCGGCGCACCTTTTTGTCGAACATAAGCAAGGGCTTGCTCAATATCGGTAAAGTTTTGATATTCTGCCGTTGGAATTTGATGACGAGCTAAGAAATCTTTAGTGAATGCTTTTGATCCCTCCAACTGTGCTGCCGATTGGCTTGGGCCGAAAATCGTTAAATCTGCTTGTTCAAAAGCATCGACTACCCCTACCACCAAAGGAGCTTCCGGGCCAACAATGGTTAAGCCAACTTGATTTTCTTGTGCGAATTTGACTAATGCTGGAATATCCGTCGCAGAAATTGCCACATTTTCCACCGCACTTCTGCCCACGCCACTTTCCCGTGCAGTGCCAGCATTTCCCGGTGCAACAAACACTTTACTGGCTAAAGGGGATTGTGCAGCTTTCCACGCAAGGGCGTGTTCACGCCCACCGTTTCCGATAATTAAAATATTCATTTTTTTCTACCCCACTTTGAATTAATGACGGAAATGACGCATTCCTGTTAGCACCATCACCATATTATGTTCATCTGCGGCATCAATCACTTCTTGATCACGCATAGAACCACCGGGGTGAATCACGCACTCAATGCCAACTTTAGCGGCGGCATCAATGCCATCACGGAATGGGAAGAAGGCATCAGATGCCATTACGCAACCTTTTACTTCTAACCCCTCGTCCTGTGCTTTAATACCAGCGATCTTAGCAGAATAAACACGGCTCATTTGTCCTGCACCAATGCCGATAGTTTGATTATTTTTCGCATAGACAATGGCGTTAGATTTAACAAATTTCGCCACTTTCCAGCAAAATAGCAAATCTTGTAGTTCTTTTTCCGTTGGCTTACGTTTGCTCACGACTTGCAAATCGGCAAGATCTACCATACCTAAATCGCTGTCTTGTACTAATAAACCGCCATTAACACGTTTGAAATCCAAGCGTTGCGGTGCTTCGCTATGCCATTCGCCACATTCTAACACACGCACATTTTTCTTGACTTTTAGCACCACTTTCGCCTCTTCTTGAACCACTGGTGCGATAATCACTTCGACAAATTGACGATCAATAATCGCCTGTGCGGTTGCCGCATCTAATGGACGGTTGAAAGCAATAATGCCACCGAAAGCCGAGGTTGGATCCGTTTGATAGGCTCGGTTATAGGCGTCTAAAATATCAGCGCCTAACGCTACGCCACAAGGATTTGCGTGTTTCACAATCACGCAAGCGGGTTCATTAAAACTTTTCACGCATTCCAAGGCAGCATCAGTATCCGCAATATTGTTATAAGAGAGGGCTTTACCTTGTAGTTGTTTTGCCGTGGACACACTTGCGTCTTTTTGTTCTTTTTCCACATAAAATGCGGCATTTTGATGACCATTTTCACCATAACGCATCGTTTGTTTGCGGATAAAATTCAAATTTAAGGTGCGTGGGAATTGTCCGCACAAGGCATTCTGTTCTTCTTCCTCAGCGGCAAAGTAAGGTTTCACCAATTTACCAAAATAATTGGCAATCATCGCATCATATTGTGCGGTATGCTCAAAAGCTTTAATCGCTAAATCAAAACGTGTTTCTAAAGTTAAACTATTTTGATTTTGATCCATTTCAGCCAAAACAGCAGAAAAATCTTGATTATTTACCACAATTGCAACATCTTTATGATTTTTCGCTGCAGAGCGCACCATTGTTGGCCCACCAATATCAATATTTTCTACGGCATCTTCAAGGGTACAATCCGCTTTTGCCACAGTTTGCGCAAAAGGATAAAGGTTCACCACCACCATATCAATCGGCTCAATGTGGTGCTTAACCATCACTTCATCATCCACGCCGCGGCGTCCTAAAATACCGCCGTGCACTTTTGGGTGTAAGGTTTTCACTCGTCCGTCCATCATTTCTGGAAAACCGGTGTAATCAGAGACTTCGATAACGGGTAATCCCTTTTCCATTAACAATTTCGCAGTACCACCTGTGGAAAGCAATTTCACTCCGCGTTGCACTAAGCCTTGAGCAAATTCCACAATACCTGCTTTGTCTGAAACACTGAGTAAAGCCTGACGAATAGGGCGATTTGGTTGCATTAAGATTTCCTTTAATTTAATGAAATGAAAAAACCTCCGCATTATAACGCAATCGTTTGCTTTTATATAGCACGAAATCAAATTTCTTAACAAAAAACCAACAATGCATAATACCTAGATCCTAAAGTGCGGTGCGTTTTTTAATTATTTTTCTGAAACAATAAAAAAACCCGCTTAATGCGGGTTTAATTCAATAACGCTGAAAGAAAAAGACAAATTAACTTTTCTTACTGGCTCTGTTGTCTAATGCAAAAGCGCCTGCACCTAAGAAAACAAAGTTTAAGAAAACTAAAGAATATAATGCTGCAAGCTCACCTTTATTGACGATCGGCAATAACACGTTATCTAAAGAAGCGTGAATTTGAAAATACGCGACTGCCATCATACCAGAAAGAATGAATGCTACGGGACGGGTAAACAGCCCTAAAATTAATAATGCGCCACCCACGATTTCTAATACACCGCCAATGCCCATCATTGAAAAAAGTTCCACTGCACCATTTCCACCCGTCATTGAAACTGGGTATTCAAAGAATTTTGATGTGCCGTGTAATAAAAACATATAGCCTGCAATAATGCGTAATAATCCGAGTGCATAAGGGCTAATTTTATTTAATGAATTCATAATGTTTCCTTTAAAAAATAATCTTACTCCAACAGGAGTGAAAGAGCGCGTATCATAACGGAATTGCATTGCCTACACAATTCATAATAATGAAAATCACTTTTTCTTATTCGTTAAAAATAACACAATGATTTGCTGATAATCCAATCAACGCATTCTTTAAACCAGCCCCGCCATTTCAAAAAACTGACGATATGCAGCAACCTTTTTCTCAAAGGCAAGTGGATAAGCCCTTGAAGTTGAAGGCAGGCGATATAAATTGAGTGCAAAATCAGGATAGGGATAAGGAATAAAACTGTTAGTTTTTGGGGCATTGACTTTTTCTGGCAATAAGGAAAGCAGAATCTCTGTGGCTTTGCCTCCAGTTGTAAAAATCCAGTGGCATTGGGGGACTTGAGGCAATACTTCAGCCAGATTGACTGTTTCTACCACCCTCAGAAATTTATCCGATGCGTTATCTTGTTCACGAATGGCTTTACGCACAGTTGGGCATAATGCAATGCCTTTATCCCATAAAAAATGTTTAATTCGTTCAGCATCAAAGCGTTTTTCATTCGGTACTTGGAAATAATCGGCTTGGCCAAAAAATACTGCGCCATACACTCGCCACATATCATTTTGGAAATTGGGATAATGAAATTCCATACAACGCTTTTCCGCTTTGGGTGGAAAACTTCCCATCATCATAACGGTGGCGTGTGGTGGCAATATCGCAGCAAATGGGTGTGTTTCAATCTGTTGGCTCATTGTTCGCCCTTATTTTGCAACCTTTAATTGTTGATATAAGTAATTTTGATAACCACGAAGCAATGCCTGATCTTGGCAATCTTGCAATTTACCCTGACTTAATTTACGCATTGCAATATTCGCTTGCATAAATTCATCGGCTGGCAATCCTGCTATTTCTAAAATCAAACCGCCCGCCTGTGCCAAATCAAGGAAATTCTGTTGTTGTTTAAACGTATTTTGCATATTACTCCGCACAACAAACTGAGTAATATAGTTGGGGTGCGGGTAATCAAAGTGATAAGCAGGTTGCGCCCCACTAATGGAAATTTGATGATCGCCAAAATAAGCTAATACATAAGGCTTCTGACGATTTTGCATATAGCGGTTGAAATCTTCGATGACATCATTGAGCTTTACAATTCTCTGAATATAATCATTCAATTCGCCCGTGCCTTTCGGAGTGAACCCTTGATTTTGCAATTCAAACAGATTCCCCACATCGTGATAAGGACCGTGTTCACGCATTGTAAGCACATAAACAAATAAAGGTTGGCTGACTTTTTCAAGCGCAGGAATACCTTGTTTTTGCAAAATTTTCTGCACATACTGGCTCATTTCATCACTACCAATCGTCCATAAATTCTTACTTAACGGCGCAGGATAACCAAGTTCTTGCGGTTGTAACATCAGATCAAAACCAAAGTGATCATAAGCGGGTTTGGCATTGTAATTCCCTTTGGTGAAAGGCGATAATGCAACGCAATAATATCCTTGCGCTTTTAAATTCTGCACAAAACTGTATTGTAAATGAGGTACAACAGAATAAAACACGGCATTCGCCATCGCGCCGAAATCCGTTGAGGGCAAACCAGATAGGAAAGCAAACTCCGATTTCCACGTTGCTCCGCCTAAAGTATGCACACGCAAATGACTGTTAAATTTGGTATCCGCTTGATTTTCATACATTGTTATTGGCGGAATATTCGCTTTCTCAAACACAAAACTGTGAGGATTTAGGGTAGATTCCTGAAGCCATACAACAATATCTGGCTTTTCTGCTTCGACCGTTAGCGGATAATCTTCAACCTGTTGTTTTTGTTTAAGAAAATAATCTGCATCGCCATCAAAAACAGGTGGTTTGAAAAAGACACCTCGGCAAGACATCGGTAAATTTAAAAACACATCTCGTCCGTCATCAGGTAAGGAATCAAGCCACTGTTTGATAGCTGATTTATTTTTACTGTAATGACAGATAGCAAAAATGGTGAAAAAAAGCACCGCACTTGCAAAAATTCGCCATTCAACACTTGCCACTGTGGCTGAAGACCAGCCCATTACGGCATAAACCATTAACCCGATCAAGCCACCAATCGCAAAGATTGCTGAGCGATAATGCAACAAGGTTTCCCAATTTCGCCAATCGAAAACTAAAAAGAAATCAGATACTAACAAAGGCTGTTTATAAAAATGAATCTTTAAGCGATGAAAAAGCATTAACACCACGAACAACACGGCAGCAAAATTCAGCCCACGCTGCCATTGCCCTGTAATACTAAACATCAAGCTAAAAAATAACACAAACTGTGCAATGGCAAAGAAATAGGTCCAACGGTAATGAGAATTGACAATAAAAATTACCGAAGCAAGGGTGAAAAGAGAGAGTAAGAGGTATTCCATCATAAGTACGCCAAAAAATGCATTTAAAAGTTAAAGTGCGGTTGATTTTTTATCTATTTTATAAAGAAAGAGGATTATAACAAAGATCTTCTATATTCAATAATATTGATTGTTAGGCTAATTGCTTAGAGGTGGTATCAGCGATCAGGATATTGTCTTTCTTTTCCTCATATGACTTAACGCTTACCAATTGATTCTCGTACGACTAATTTAGGCTCAAGTAACAACGATTGATAAGGTTTTTCTGGGGTTTTTATCCGTTTTAATAAGGTTTCTACCGCAAGCTTACCTAATTCAGCCTTAGGTTGATGAATCGTGCTTAATGGCGGTGAGAGATATTGCGCCAACATAATATCATCATAGCCAATTACCGAAAGATCTTGTGGTATATTTAACCCTTGCTGCCACGCAACTTGATAAACACCGACAGCAATGGTATCACTACAAGCAAACACGGCGCTCGGACGTTTTTTTGCTTGTAGCAACTTTTTCATTCCAATTACGCCCCCCTCAAAATCAAAATGGCTTTCAATAATCCATTCAGGATTAAGGGGCAATTGTGCTTCTTGTAATGCTTTTTTATACCCTTGCAAACGATTTTGGGCTAATGATTTTTGCAAATTTCCGGTAATAATGGCAATCTCTCGATGCCCCTGTTGAATGAGATATTGCGTGGCAAGATAAGCACCAAGTTCTGAATTTTCATAAATTTTATCGGCATTAAGTGCGGTTGGCCACCAGTCCATTACAACCACGGGTAATGAAATATTCAACTGTTTCAGATCCGCATATTGGCTATCCGAATACATTAATAACAACCCATCTACTTGTTTCTGAATAAGTGTTTGAATATTTTGTTCTAAACGATTTTCAGCGCCATCAATGCTAGAAATAATGAGATTGTACTGATGTTGATTACAATACTGCTCAACCCCACTCACAACTTCAGCAAAAAAGGGGTTATTCGTCGCACTGACTAACATACCTAAGGTATTCGTTTGTTTAACCTTTAAACTTCTTGCTAGGGCTGAAGGACGATAATTGAGTGATTCCACGACATTCATTACTCTTGCTCGCATCGCCTCACTCACATATCCCGTATTATTAATCACGTGGGAAACCGTTGAGGTTGATACCTGCGCAATCCGTGCAATATCTTTCATCGTTGCCATAAATTATTCTCACTTCAGTCAATCACTACCCGCCATTCTATTTCCTTTCGGCTAAAAAATCATCTGTCTCTTGTCGCGTAGGAATTGAGGTTTGCGCGCCTAAACGGGTTACACTAATCGCCGCCGCTGCTTGGGCAAAATGAATAGCCTCATTGAGTGTTTTCCCCTCTAATAACGCAGTGATTAATGCCCCATTGAACGTGTCGCCTGCTGCCGTCGTATCTTTTGCTTGAACGCTAAAACCTTGAATTATTTCCTGTTGCTGTTGATGACTGACAAAAACGCCCCTTGCCCCTAAGGTAATCAATACAATTTCAACCCCTTTTTGATGAAAAATTTGCGCCGCTTTGACCGCACTTTGATAATCCACCACTTTAATCCCCGTCAAAATTTCCGCCTCTGTCTCATTTGGGGTAATCATCGTGAGCTGAGAGAGTAACTCATCAGAAAGAGGTTGTGCTGGCGCGGGATTAAGAATAACTTGTTTTCCTTGTGTTTTGGCTAATTTGGCCGCATAACATATCCCCTCTAAGGGCGTTTCTAATTGCATAAGCAATGCATCGCTTTGTTGAATAATATGCGTAAAGGATTCCACACGTTGTGCGGTTAAGTGTGCATTCGCACCAGCAGAAATGACAATGCTATTTTCACCACTTTCTGCTACTTGGATCATTGCAATGCCTGTTGATTCACCATCAATGCTCGAAATGGCTTCGGTATTCATTCCTTGCTGAATAAAAGCCTGCTTTATTTGCTGACCAACATCATCATTCCCGATACAAGCAATAAAATTCACCTTAGCCCCAAGCCTTGTGGCGGCTACCGCTTGATTTGCCCCCTTTCCGCCATAAACCAGCTGATAATGATGCCCTAATAAGGTTTCCCCCGGTTGTGGGAAATGCGCAACTTGGATCAAATGATCCACATTCACACTACCAAGCACCGTTAATGTTTTATTATGCATAACCATTCCTCAATCAAAATCAATAAAAAAAAACCACCGCACTTTGCTTTTATCGTCGTTTAGTTTAAACAGAATACAACGTCGTATCACCGACAGTATGGTTTATTACGGTATTTGCTCATTGCCTATTTTAAACATAAACGACGATTAATAAGATTAAATTTAGCGAAAAGAAATTATCAAGGCAGTATGTTCTGTCTTGGATTTTCTTTATTACTGACTGATTACTTTTAATGGAACGGGAATCTGTATTTCAACCGTTTCTCCTTTAATCACTTTATCCGCTGTCTGTACACCTAATGCCCCGATTAAGTCAGGCTGTTGTGCGATAGTTGCGGCTAATTTGCCACTTTTTACTGCTTTAATGCCATCATCTGTGCCATCAAATCCAACAATGACTAGAGGCTTATTCGCGGCTTGAGTTGCACGAATTGCCCCTAACGCCATTTCATCATTTTGGGCAAAGACAGCTTGGACATTGGGTTGAGCGGTTAATAAATTTTCCATCACATTCAAGCCTTTAGTGCGATCAAAATCTGCGGGTTGGCTTGCTAATAAAGCAAAGTGATGTGCCTCAACGGCTTGCTTAAATCCTTCCCCACGTTCGCGTGCTGCCGAAGTGCCGGCAATACCTTCTAATTGGATAACCTTCGCATTATCACCTAATTTTTGGGCAATAAAATCACCTGCCATTTTTCCGCCTGCAATATTATCAGAGGCAATATGACTTACCACTTTCCCTTGTGCTGCTCCACGGTCTAAAGTAATGACAGGAATATTTTTTTGATTTGCCATACGTACCGCACTCGCAACAGCAGTGGAATCAGTTGGGTTAATCAGTAATACTTTTGCACCACGAACTGTAACGTCTTCAACATTCGCTAATTCTTTGGCTGGATCATTTTGTGAATCAAGTACAACCAAATTATAGCCTAGTTTATCCGCCTCTTTTTGCGCGCCCTCTTTTAAGGTAACAAAGAACGGATTATCCAGCGTAGAAATGGCTAATGCGATCGTTTCTTTTGCCATAGCACTTTGACTCACCACTGAGCCAAGAAGCATTGCGGAAGCGAGTAAAGTCAATTTTTTCATATACATCTCCTTAAGTTAGATGGATTAAGATTACCCATTTTTTCGACTGAAAAAATGATCGGTGAGTACAGCTGCAAGAATAACAATAGATTTCGCAATCATTTGGTAATACGAGGATATATCAAGTAGATTCAACGCATTATTTAAAAAACCAATAATCAATGCCCCAATTAATGTGCCTAAAATACGCCCTTTTCCTCCCATTAAACTTGTTCCGCCCACCACGACTGCAGCGATTGCATCAAGTTCATAAGAAACACCCGCGGTTGGTTGTGCCGAAGAAAGCCTTGAGGTAACAATTAATCCTGCCACGGTTGCAAGAAAACCACTTACCGCATAAACAAAAATTTTGACTTTATCCACGTTTATACCCGATAAGCGGGTTGCAGCTTCATTACCACCAAGCGCATAAATATATCGCCCCATAGGGGTATGTTTTAAGATATACCACGCCACAAGAAAAATAGTTGCCATTAACCAAATAGGGAAAGGGATACCAAATAAATAGCCTGTGCCAAGAAAAGAAAAATGATCGGCGACATCAGAAAAACCTAAACTAATCGGCCTCCCATCGGTATAAACCATTGTAACGCCACGTAATAATGTCATTGTTACAAGGGTAGCAATAAAAGCTTGCACTTTGCCTTTTGCAATAATCACGCCACTGATTCCCCCAAGTACCGTACCGCATAATAAAACCAGCGGAATAACAATAAACATAGATAAATCTAGATTGACTAAAGAAGCCGCAATTGCACCTGTTAATGCAAGTACTGAGCCAACAGAAAGATCGATCCCAGCGGTTAAAATCACAAACGTCATTCCTACCGCAATAATCGCATTGACTGAAGTTTGGCGTAAAATATTGAGTAAATTATCCATTGTAAAAAAATGAGGATTAATACTAGAAACAATGGCAATTAAGACAAGTAAAGCTAAAATCGAACGTTGTTCAATAAGAAAATTTTTTAATTTTGTTGCTGTCATAATTTGTCCTTCTAATGCTGTTGAGTAATTGCGGCAGTTAATAATTTTTCTTGGCTAACATCTCGGCGTAAAAACTCACCGCGAATTTCACCATTATTCATTACCAATATACGATCACTCATTCCGATAATTTCTGGCATATCTGATGAGACTAAAATAATGCTCATACCTTCTTCTTTAAACTTATTAATGAGCTGATAAATTTCTTTTTTCGCCCCCACATCAATGCCTCTAGTAGGTTCATCAAGAATCAAAATATCAGGACGTGTCATTAAGCCTTTTGCAATGGCAACCTTTTGTTGATTCCCTCCAGAAAGCAAGCCTATTGTTTGATCCATTGAAGGGGTTTTTACATTAAACATCAGGATAAAATCATTTACCGTCATTTTTTCTGCTTGGTGATCAATCGCACCTTTTGGTGAAAGTTGATCCAGTGCAGTTAAGGTCATATTCTCCTTAATCGACATACTGAGGACTAACCCATCACCTTTGCGATCTTCAGAAATATAAACGATACCGTTTTTCAACCCATCTTGCGGTGTTTCAATAGATACAGGTCGATTTCGTACGAAAATTTCACCGCTCTCTTTAACTAATGCGCCATAAATGAGTTTCATTAATTCGGTTCGTCCTGCGCCCATTAATCCTGAAACACCAAGAATTTCCCCACGATTGAGATGAAAAGAAACCTTATTTACGCCCTGACCGGTTAAATTTTCAACCTTTAATACAGGTTCTCCAATAGGAACATCAATATGTGGGTACTGTTCTTCTAATTTTCTTCCCACCATTAATTCAATGAGCTGTGCTTCATCTATCTCAGAAATTGTACTTTCCGCAATAAATTCACCATCACGTAAAATCGTCACATCATCACAAATCGTAAAAATATCTTGCATTCGGTGGGAAATAAATACGATCCCGCAACCTTCTGTTTTCAGCTCTCTAATTACGTCAAACAAGGCTTTCGTTTCGGCGTCAGTCAAGGCATCGGTAGGCTCATCCATAATAATCACTTTCGCTTTAAAACTCAGTGCCTTCGCGATCTCAATCATTTGCAATTCACCAAGCGATAATTGTTCAACAGGGGTCGAAGGATGGTGTTTAATTTTTAAACGTTGCAATAATTTTTTCGATTCTTCAATCATTTTCGTCCAGTCAATCCCACCCAATTTATGGGTAAACTCTCGCCCTAAGAAAATATTTTCTGCAATCGTTAAATTAGGGATAATATTAAGTTCTTGATGAATAATACTGATACCAGCTAACTGAGAAAATTTGGGATTTTTATACCGCACTTTTTCGCCATTAAAATAAATATCCCCACTATCTTGCTGATAAATTCCGGTAAGAATTTTCATCAGCGTCGATTTCCCTGCGCCATTTTCCCCCATTAATGCCATGACTCGTCCAGCGTAAACAGATAAATTTGCATTATGTAACGCACGCACACCCGGAAAAGACTTACAAATGTTGTTTAATTTTAAAATGGGTTCCATGGTTTCCCCCTAAAACGGTACACCTGATACAAGGATAATATTGGCATAAGGCGAACATTCCCCTGAACGGACAATGGCTTTACTTTCTTGGCTCAATGCCTTAAATTCCTCGTGACAGACGTAATCTACAACGATGTCATTATGTTGTTGCTGAGCTAACTGCGCGATGCGTTGTAATAAGGTTTGATGAAGTTGTGCATTATGCAGCTCAATCTCTTGCGCTAAAATCACTCTCTCCACAAAGCACTCTGTTGTTACAGCCTCAAAAACAGATAAAAAACTTGGCACGCCCTCTGATAAAGCTAAATCGACACAATCTATCGATGAAGGAATAGGCAATCCTGCATCACAAATTGTCAAAAAATCTGTATGCCCAAGACGGGCAATTTGATATGAAAGTGGCGCATTAAGAATACCTGTTTTTTTCATATTTCCCTCTCAAAAAAATATCGAAACGTTTCGATAAGACTAAACAATTCTTATAAGTTTTAAAATGACTATTTTTAAAATTTGTGAAGTTGATCAAAAAATAAAAGAATTTTCGTTTTAATCTCTATAAAAAAGGGTAATGTAAGAAAGAAAAGGAGATAATTATGCGTAAAAAAATTATTTTAGACTGTGATCCCGGCCATGATGATGCCATTGCCATATTACTCGCCCATGGTAATCCCAATATCGAATTGCTCGCCATTACGACCGTTGTTGGCAACCAAACCCTTGAAAAAGTCTCGCATAATGCGTTAGCTGTTGCTGAAATTGCGAAAATTAAAAATATTCCCATTGCCAAAGGGGCTGAACGCCCGTTGGTTAGAGAAATTGAAACGGCCCCCGCTATCCACGGTGATTCAGGGTTAGATGGCCCCATTTTACCAACACCAACGCAAACCTTTCATCCTTCACACGCTGTTCAGTTAATCATTGACTTAATTATGTCTTACCCACCTAATACGATCACCTTAGTACCAACGGGTGGGCTAACCAATATTGCCCTTGCCGCAAGATTAGAACCTAAAATTATCAATCGAGTAAAAGAAGTCGTATTGATGGGAGGCGGTTATCACACGGGGAATTGGAGTGCGGTGGCTGAATTTAATATAAAAATAGATCCTGAAGCTGCCCATATTGTATTTAGTGCCGGTTGGAAAGTAACAATGGTAGGTTTAGATCTGACTCACCAAGCCTTAGCCACGCCGGACGTGATACAGCGTATTGCGGAAATAGGAACAAAACCAGCTCAATTTGTCGTCGAATTGCTGGAATTCTTTGGCAAAATGTATAAAAAATCTCAAGGTTTTGATGCGCCACCAGTGCACGATCCTTGTGCTGTTGCTTATGTCATCGATCCCTCTTTAATAAAAACGCAACAAGTTCCTATTCATATTGAATTAACGGGAACCCATACGTTAGGAATGACCGTTGCAGATTTTCGTTATCCTCCAAAACCTTGCAACACCCAAGTTGCAACAACCCTTAACAGAGAAAAATTTTGGCATTTAGTCATTGAGGCAATTAAAAGTTTAGGAGATGATCAATAAGGTGAAATAAAATAACGTGGGTTGTTCTATTTTAAAATTAAGGAATGAGATCAGGTAGCCTATTCCTAGACGGTTTGTAGAGCGCATTCTCTACTTCAAACTTAAACATTTCTATAACTGTAAAAAAAACCGCACTTTCTTTCAAAAGTGCGGTGCTTTTTTTCAGCAAAATTTATCTTATAATGCTTTTAATATGTCATCCACGCGCTCTTTTGCATCACCGAAGAGCATTTGTGTGTTTTCTTTGAAGAATAATGGGTTTTGTACGCCGGCGTAGCCTACTGCCATTGAGCGTTTGAATACCACCACATTAGCGGCTTTCCACACTTCTAGCACAGGCATTCCTGCGATTGGGCTGTTTGGATCATCCATTGCCGCAGGGTTTACGGTGTCATTTGCGCCAATAACTAAGACGACATCGGTATCAGCAAAATCATCGTTGATTTCGTCCATTTCTAATACCACGTCATAAGGCACTTTGGCTTCAGCGAGTAACACGTTCATATGACCCGGTAAACGCCCTGCTACTGGGTGAATACCAAAACGTACATTCACACCACGATCACGTAATTTTTGTGTAATTTCAGCCACGGGATACTGAGCTTGTGCCACCGCCATTCCATAGCCCGGTGTAATGATCACAGAGCTTGCATTTTTCAGCATTTCCGCCACTTCTTCCGCGCTTGTTTCACGGTGTTCGCCTTGTTCTTGATCACCACTTGCAACCACATCATTACCAAAACCGCCAGCGATAACGCTGATAAATGAACGGTTCATTGCTTTACACATAATGTAAGAAAGAATCGCCCCTGAAGAGCCTACTAATGCCCCAGTTACGATCAAGAGATCATTATTAAGCATAAAGCCTGCTGCTGCCGCTGCCCAACCTGAATAAGAGTTCAGCATTGATACCACCACAGGCATATCTGCACCACCAATTGATGCCACTAAATGCCAACCAAAGGCAAGAGCAATGATAGTCATTAATAGCACTGGGAAGATATTTTCTGGCGAGCTTAAAAATGCGATCATTAATAACGCCGAAACCACTAACGCCGCTAAATTTAATTTATGGCGATGCGGTAACATTAAGGCTTTAGAATTAATAATACCGCGTAGTTTACCGAATGCGACCACAGACCCTGTGAAAGTTACTGCCCCGATGAAGATGCCTAAGAACACTTCAACATTATGGATAGTTGCTAAAGTCGCTTGTTCCGCATTAAATGCTGCTTTCGCATTTTCTAATGCCGCTTCACTGATAAATGCTGTACCTTCTGGTGCAACAAATTCAGGGGTAACGTGTAAGCCAAAGCTGTTAAAGCCGACCAACACAGCAGCAAGACCAACAAAGCTATGTAAAATAGCTACAAGCTCTGGCATTTCGGTCATTTCCACTTTCAATGCACGTTGGATACCTATCACCGCGCCAATTGCCATTGCAATTAAAATCCAAATTTGTCCTGACGTTTGTGGCCCGAAAATGGTTGCGATAAGGGCAATAGTCATCCCCACGATACCATACCAACAACCTGCTTTAGCAGTTTCGTGTTTAGAAAGCCCTGCTAAGCTCATAATGAAAAGTAATGCCGCTACAATATATGCAGCCTGTACTAAACCTTCTGACATTGCTTTTTCTCCTTAACCTTTTCTAAACATTGCAAGCATACGTTGGGTCACTTTAAAGCCACCAAAGATATTGATACTTGCGACTAAAATTGCAATAAATGCGAGTAGGCTGATAAAGAAACTGCCTTGGGCAATTTGCAATAACGCACCCACAATGATAATGCCTGAAATGGCATTAGTTACTGCCATTAATGGGGTATGTAAGGCGTGGCTCACATTCCAAACCACATAGTATCCCACCACACAAGCAAGTACGAACACGGTGAAATGTGATAAGAATGCCGCAGGCATTACTGAACCTAGCCATAAGAACAGCACGCCAATTGCTCCCATAATACCGTATTTGATACGCGGATCTTGTGGTTTTTGTTCTTTCTTCTCAACCACAACCTCAGTTTTTTGTTGTGGTTGGGCAGAAACTTGAATTGGTGGTGCAGGCCAAGTGATTTCACCATCACGAATGACTGTTACACCACGTAACACAACATCATCAAAATCAATATTGATCGTACCGTCTTTCTCTTTACATAATAACTTCAGCAAATTCACTAAGTTTGTGCCATAAAGCTGAGAAGATTGCGTTGGCAAACGTGCTGGGAAATCCGTATAACCAATGATTTTCACTTGATTATCTGTCACGAAAATTTCACCCGGTTTGGTGTATTCACAGTTTCCTCCCGTTAATGCGGCTAAATCCACAATAACAGAACCCGGTTTCATTGAATCCACCATTTCTTTGGTAATTAAACGTGGTGCAGGTTTACCCGGAATAGCAGCGGTCGTGATGATAATATCCACTTCTTTGGCTTGTGCGGCATAAAGTTCCATCGCTCGGCGATTAAACTCTTCCGACATCACTTTTGCATAACCATCACCTGAGCCACCTTCTTCTTCAAAATCAATTTCTAAGAAGTCTGCACCCATTGATTGCACTTGCTCTTTTACTTCAGGGCGAGAATCAAAAGCACGCACTATCGCACCAAGGCTATTTGCTGTACCAATCGCAGCCAAACCGGCCACACCTGCCCCAATCACTAACACTTTCGCTGGCGGTACTTTACCTGCCGCAGTGATTTGCCCAGTGAAAAAACTACCGAATGCATTTGCCGCTTCCACCACAGCACGATAACCAGAAATATTTGCCATTGATGAAAGTGCGTCTAAAGACTGCGCACGTGAAATACGTGGCACAGCATCCATCGCTAAGACATTAATTTTTTTCGCAGATAATTTTTCCATTAATGCTTCATTTTGCGCAGGCCAAATAAAGCTAATTAAGGTTGCCCCTTCTTTAATTAAGGCAATTTCCTCATCATTAGGAGGGTTTACTTTCATAATTACATCAGCATTCCACACTTCTTGTGTTGTGCCAATTTTTGCGCCAGCTTGCACAAATGCTTGATCTTCAAAACTTGCTTTAAATCCTGCATCGTGTTCAACAATCACCTCAAAACCCAGCTTTAAAATTTGCTGTATTGTTTTTGGCGTTGCTGCTACACGTGTTTCATTATCAAGCCGTTCTCTAGGTACACCAATTAACATAATGTTTCCTTCAAATTGGTTGATGATACAATCTGGAAATCACTTCCCAGCCCATAAATGACAAAAGTCGAATCGTCCTAACTGTATCATTTATTACAAAAGAGGTACAAAAAGATTTTACAAATTTCATTGAAAAAATTTACCTATGAATAAATAGATTAAAAATTATCTAAAAATTTAGCTGATGAAATAATGATAAAAAAATCAATAAAAAGCACCGCACTTTTCTTTTTACCCACAACACAAAATGATACACTGCCGTTTTTAGTTATATAGGAATAAATAATGCAGTTACCCGCTCTTCAATCTGCCACCCTACTCCGCCGTTATAAACGCTTTCTTGCTGATGTCGAACTTGCCAATGGTGAAATACTCACGATTCACTGCGCAAATACGGGGGCGATGACAGGTTGTGGTGAAAAAGGGGATACCATTTGGTATTCAACCTCTGACAGTAAAACCCGAAAATACCCTCATTCTTGGGAACTTACCCAACTTCAAAATGGGCAAATGGTATGTATTAACACACACCGTTCCAATCAACTCACCTTTGAAGCACTGCAAAATAAGCAAATCAAAGAATTAGCGGCATACAGCGAAATTCTGCCTGAAATGAAATATGGTGAAGAAAATAGCCGAATTGATTTCCTGCTTAAAGAGAAAGGCTTACCGGATTGCTATGTGGAAGTAAAATCCGTTACCTTAGTAAAAGGCAATCTGGGAATGTTTCCTGATGCGGTAACCACCAGAGGACAAAAACATTTGCGAGAGCTAATGGCGATGAAAAAACTTGGCCATAGAGCGGTCATTTTTTTCGCTGGATTACACAACGGTTTTGATTGTTTCAAAGTCGCGGAATATATTGATCCTGAATACGCGAAACTACTTCGTCAAGCTATAAAAGAAGGGGTTGAGGTGTATGCCTATGCGGGAGAATTCGAATTTTCTCATCACATTCCTACCGCACTTTCACTTACACATTTAGTGCCTTATATTGAATAAACAATTTATTGAGAATTATTTGCATTTATGTATTGACTTTACATTTGAGAACAATTATCATTTAATCCATTCAAACAATAATAGATAATCACTCCAACATTTTAGTGCCTCTCCCCCCACAGAAAGAGGCACTTTTTTTATCCCACGCCTTAGTCGTAAATCTCCCCCCTATCTTAGCAATCATTTAATGAACGTAATTGCTTTCCTTCATCATCAAAATTATCCGCTGCAAGCCAACGTTCAAATTTCGGTTTCATTCTCTGCCATTCTTCTTTTAGCATTGAAAACCACGCGGTATCACGATTACGCTCTTTATAAACTGCAGCACGTCTAAAAATCCCTTCAAACTGAAAACCAAGGCGTTTTGCCGCATTAAACGAGGCTTGATTTAAACTATCACATTTCCATTCATAACGACGATATTTGAGTTTATCAAACACATATTGCATTGCGAGATATTGTGCTTCCGTTGCCATGCGAGAATGTTTTAACAAGTTAGAATAAATCACCCAGCCCATTTCGATAGTGCGATTTTGTGGGTCAATGCGCATTAAAGAAAATATTCCCACTACCTTTTGGCTCGCCTTATCAATAATCGCTAAATAATAAGGATCAGCACTGTTCGCCCATTCTTGCAGAAGCTGTTGTGCGGCTTGCTCATTAGGTTGTGCGGAAATAGGCAGATAAGTCCATTGGCTTTCTGGGCTATCTGGCCCAATAAACTTATAAATATCCTTAAAATGACGATCGACACAAAGGCGTTGCAAACAACAATATTGCCCTTCTATTAGCTGAATATTTGGCAATTCCCCCCGCGTAAAATCGACAATAGGCTCTCCAATAGGCTGATTGAGATGATTAAGCGGCATTATTTTCTCCCTATAAAATTGCATATATCTTGCATAAAAAATAACATAAAATACAAGTGCGGTCAGATTTTTCACCATTTTTACAAGGACATTTAATGATAACGCCAAGCCAGATTATCCAATACATTGCCAAACATTATCAGGTTAATCCCGCCTATTTGTGGGCAAAATTTCCTGAGTATGCGGTTTTTCGCCACCTAAATAGCGGTAAATGGTTTGCCATTTTAATGAATATCCCCGGCAATAAAATTGGCTTGTCTCATACAGAAACCATTTGGATTATAAATGTTAAAGCCCAGCCTGAAATGATTGGTGCGTTACGTATGATAAAAGGGGTTTATCCCGCCTATCATATGAATAAAGAACATTGGATGAGTCTCCATTTAGCGGAAATTTCCCCTTCATTATTATGGGAATGTATTCAAGACAGTTTTTCTTTAACTCAACAGAAAAAACGATAAACCAGCGCGTTATTCCGTTGAAAAAAACATCATAAAAAATGACCGCACTTTAAATATCGCGAAAATTTGCCATCGTATTCTTTTTTCTTCAAAATTTCTCACCAATATTGCCTTTTCATTTGGCTAATATTATCTATAATAACCCACACATTACAGGATTATTTATTATAGGATACATCAATGACAGATCTCACAACTCAACTGGCTGAGCTGAAACGCGGCACGGATCAAATTTTTTCAGAACAAGATTTAATTGAAAAACTTAAAGAAAATCGTCCTTTACGCGTAAAATTGGGGGCAGATCCTACTGCACCAGATATTCACTTGGGGCATACCGTGGTGCTAAATAAATTACGCCAATTCCAGAACTTTGGCCATCACGTGATGTTTTTAATCGGCGATTTCACCGCCACAGTGGGCGATCCATCAGGTAAAAACGCAACGCGTCCACCGCTTTCTCGTGAAGATGTACTACGCAATGCGGAAACCTATAAAGAACAAATTTTCAAAATTTTAGATCCAGAAAAAACTGAAATTGTGTTCAATTCTGATTGGTTAGGTGAATTAGGTACGGTTGGAATGATCCGTTTAGCCTCAAATTATACGGTAGCTCGAATGTTAGAACGTGATGATTTCAAAAAACGTTTTAGTAATAACCAACCTATTGCCATTCACGAATTTATCTACCCATTATTGCAAGGTTATGACTCGGTCCATTTGAAAGCCGATGTGGAATTAGGCGGGACAGACCAAACCTTTAACTTGCTAATTGGGCGTGAATTGCAAAAATCAGATGGGCAAAAACCACAAGTGGCGATCACACTTCCGTTACTCGTGGGCTTAGACGGTGAGAAAAAAATGTCAAAATCACTCGGCAACTACATTGGAGTAAACGAAGCACCAAATGAAATGTTCGGTAAAGTGATGTCTATTTCCGATGAATTAATGTGGGATTGGTATGATTTGCTTTCTTTCCGCCCATTAAGCGAAATTGCACAATTTAAGCAAGATGTGGCTGACGGACGTAATCCACGTGATATTAAAGTATTACTGGCAAAAGAAATTACCGCGCGTTTCCATTCTGAAGCCGACGCCGACCTCGCAGAACAAGCATTTATTAACCGTTTCCAAAAGGGGGCAATACCTGATGAAATGCCTGAATTTACCTTTGAGGGCGAAATTGGTTTAGCCAATTTATTAAAAGAGGCAGGGCTTGTAAGTTCCACCTCTGAAGCGATGCGTATGGTGCAACAAGGTGGGGTAAAAATTGATGGTGAAAAGGTAGAAAATGCTAAAGCCATTATTTATGCCTCCAGCGCTGTATATCAAGTGGGTAAACGCAAATTTGCACGCATTACGGTAAAATAATAATAGGGCAAGATGTTAGGCGTATGAAAATACGCCTTCTTTTTTATCAATCCGCTAAATGGATTTTGCTATCAGTAAATAGCGATCTTTCATTTTAAAATTGAACACCGACAAATAACATTTCGCCTCATAGCAAAACATTATGCTAGTAATATGTGCTACATATTGGGCAAGGTTATTTATGGATGAAATTAACAAGATTTTATAAGACAAGAAAGGTGAAAAAATGTCAGAAAAAGTTTGGGTATTAGGTGATGCCGTTGTGGATTTAATCCCTGATGGCGAACAACATTATTTACGTTGTGCTGGTGGTGCGCCAGCCAATGTTGCTGTCGGTATCGCCCGTTTAGGCGGTGAAAGTGGTTTTATTGGTAAGGTAGGAAAAGATCCCCTTGGTGAATTTATGCAACAGACCTTGCAACAAGAAAAGGTGGACACCACGTTTATGAACTTAGATCCCACACAACGCACTTCAACAGTTGTGGTTGGTTTAGATCAAGGTGAACGTAGTTTTACCTTTATGGTAAACCCAAGTGCGGATCAATTTTTGCACGTTTCTGAACTTCCCACTTTCACTCAAGGACAATGGCTACACTGCTGTTCCATTGCGTTAATTAACGATCCTTCCCGCACGGCGACCTTCACCGCAATGAAAAATATTCATCAGGCGAAAGGCTATGTCTCTTTCGATCCCAATTTGCGTGAAAGCCTATGGCAAAGCCTTGATGAAATGCGTGAAGTGGTAATGCAAGCAGTCGCTTTAGCTGATGTGCTGAAATTTTCGGAAGAAGAACTCACCTTTCTAACAGAAACAGACAGCCTTGAAAAAGCCTTTGAAAAAATCACCGCACTTTATCCACAAAAGCTGATTATTGTTACGCTAGGCAAAGAAGGCGCACTTTATCATTTCAATGGCAAAAAAGAAATTATTGCAGGTAAAGCCTTACAGCCTGTTGATACTACGGGGGCAGGCGATGCCTTTGTTGGCGGATTACTGGCTGGGCTTTCGCAAAAACCAAATTGGGACACAGATAATGCAACATTAGTAGAAATTTTACGTCAAGCCAATGCTTGTGGTGCTTTAGCAACCACCGCAAAAGGCGCAATGTCTGCCCTTCCAAATCAAGTGCAATTAATCCATTTTTTAAATCAATAAGGAGAATGCTGATGATAATTTTCAACGAAGGAAAATACAAAAGCCTCTATGCTGCCGAACAAGGTGAGTTAGCAAAAATTGCTCAAACGGTCGCACAAGATAAGGATTTTCGCCCAGTTTATCATCTTGCTCCGCCAACAGGATTACTTAATGATCCAAATGGCTTGATTTTTGACGGAGAAAAATATCATCTTTTTTATCAATGGTATCCTTTTGATGCCCTTCACGGAATGAAGCATTGGCAACATTTTACCACACAAGATTTTCAACAATTCACCCAATCCGATCTCCTTATACCTTGTGAATTGTATGAAAGCCACGGCTGTTATTCTGGTGGTGCGCTATTAATTGACGGCAACATTGCCGTGTTCTACACGGGCAATACCAGACGCCCAAATGATAATCAGCGTGTGCCTTACCAAAATCTTGCAATTTTCAGCAAAGCAGGAAAATTGTTGAGTAAACGCCCCCTAATTGACCACGCACCAAAAGGTTATACCGAACACGTACGCGATCCAAAACCATTCCTAACCAAAGAGGGCAAAATCCGCTTTATTTGTGGCGCTCAACGGGAAAATCTGACGGGTACTGCACTGGTATTTGAAATGGATAATTTAGCCGATACCCCACGTTTATTAGGTGAACTTGCCCTGCCTGACTTTGATAATCAAGGCGTATTTATGTGGGAATGCCCTGACTTATCGCAAATTGGCGATCAATCCCTGTTTATCTGGTCGCCCCAAGGCAAAGCCCGTGAAAGCGAGCAATATCAAAATAATTATCACGCCGTCTATGCACTGGGCAATATTAACGATCGCCAATTCCACGCCGAACACATTGCTGAATTGGATCAAGGCTTTGATTTCTATGCACCACAAACCTTTTCTGGCACGCAAACGATGCTGTTCGGCTGGGTTGGATTACCTGATTTAAGCTACCCTACGGATTGCTACAAATGGCATTCAATGCTTTCATTGCCACGCCAATTACGTTTACAAAACGGTAAAATCTATCAGCAACCCATTGAAAATATTTATAAAAATATTACCGCACTTCAATCTACTCACGTTCAAAAAGAGACTGTTATTGCAAATTTAGATCGTGCTTATATCAAATTTGATGCTGAAGCTCAGCCATTCACATTAAACTTTTTTACTAATGCACAAAATCAGCATTTAACCCTAAGTTATGATGGCAAAGTGCTATGTCTAGATCGTCGCCAAACTGAACAAACCGATTCGATGAAATCCTTTGGCGACACGCGTTATTGCCGTATAGAAGGCTTGCATCAAGTGGAAATATTCTTTGATCGCTCGGTGATTGAAATTTTTCTTAATCAAGGTGAAAAAACAATGACTTCACGCTTCTTTATTTGTGCTAGAGAAAACCTAATCCGTACAAATAGACCGCTTGCACTACAAGTGGGCTATCCAAAGAAAATTGACGTAAATTATACAAAATAGAAAATAGATCTGTTTTTTTAGATTTATGTAACTATAATTAGTACCAAAAGAGCAAAACAATGGGAAAATCGAAAAAGCTATTAGAAAAATTAACTAATGCTAAAAATACCTTTATTTGGAGCGACTTGCTTACCTTGTTAGCGCAATTAGGCTATGAAAAACGTGAAATGGCAGGCTCTCGTGTCAGATTTTACCACGCAGAGCTTAATCACTTAATCTTGTTACATAAACCTCACCCAGAAAATTATATCAAAGGTGGGGCGTTAAAATCAGTGAAAGACGGATTAAAAGGAGTAGGATTACTATGACATTACTCAAATATAAAGGCTATGTAGGTACGATAGAAGCAGATTTAGAAAATAATGTGCTATTTGGAAAATTAGCATATATTCGAGATGTGGTTACCTACGAGGCAGAAACATTACCGCAGTTAGAGAAAGAATTTCAAACATCTGTAGATCTATATTTGCAAGACTGCCAAGAACTTGGGCGAACACCAGATAAACCGTTCAAAGGGGTATTTAATGTGAGAGTTAGTGAGGAACTGCATCGCAATGCTGTGCTCGCAGCAGGAGCTCTCAGCCTTAATGCGTTTGTTGCCGAAGCCATTAAAGAAAAAATCGAACGCACTGGGATAACAAATTAATACTATCTCGCATCATTCCCCTACAAAACAAAACAAAAGTGCGGTACAATTCCGCACTTATTTTTATCTAAAATTAACCAATCGCCGAGAAAATAATGGAAGCATTTAATCAATATATTCCTGATGAAATCACGATGTGTCGTTTTGGGGCAAAATTAATGCAAATTGCAAGCAATATCCCGACAGATAACGGCATTATTATTTATTTAAACGGCGATCTTGGGGCAGGCAAAACCACGTTAAGCCGTGGGATGATTCAAGGACTAGGTTATTCAGGCAAGGTAAAAAGCCCCACTTATACGTTAGTTGAGGAATATCATTTAACGGAAAAATCAATTTATCATTTTGATTTATATCGTTTAAGTGATCCCGAAGAATTGGAGTTTATGGGCATTCGTGATTATTTTAATGCGCAAAGTATTTGCTTGATCGAATGGTCGGAAAAAGGGCGAGGTCTATTACCGCCAGCCGATCTCATTATCAATATTGACTATGTTGATGATGCACGTAATGTTGCACTCCTTCCCAACTCCAGAGAAGGTAAACAAATTTTACAATTAATGAAACAAACTATTTCGTCACCCAGTTAAATAAAAATGATGAAAAAATATTATTTATTTCTTACCGCACTTTGTTCCTGTGTATTGCTCACTACACCGGCATTTGCTGCTGCGTGGACTATTGCTATCGATCCCGGCCACGGTGGAAAAGATCCGGGAGCAATCAGCCGTACACAGAAAATCTATGAGAAAAATGTTACGCTTTCTATTGCCAGAGAGCTAAAAGCCTTATTGGATAAAGATCCCAATTTCCGTGCGGTTCTCACTCGCAAAGGCGACTATTATATTTCTGTTCCTGAACGTTCTGAAATTGCACGTAAATACAAAGCAAACTATTTGGTTTCTATTCACGCAGATTCCTCCGTTTCACCAGATTTACGCGGTGCTTCCGTGTGGGTGCTGTCTAATCGTCGTGCAAACAGTGAAATGGGGCAATGGTTGGAAGATCACGAAAAGCGTTCCGAGCTATTAGGTGGCGCAGGCTCAGTGCTTGCTTCACATAAAGAGAAATATTTAGATCAAACGGTGCTTGATTTACAATTTGGTCATAGCCAACGTGTGGGCTATGAATTGGGTTCGATTGTGTTACGCCGTTTTGCTCAAATCACGACGTTAAGCCGTAGCACGCCACAACACGCGAGCCTTGGGGTATTGCGTTCGCCAGATATTCCTTCGATCTTAGTGGAAACGGGGTTTTTGTCTAACCCTGATGAAGAAAAAAAGCTTAATTCTCTTGCATATCGCAAAAAATTAGCCCGTGTTATTTATGATAGTCTGGTTGATTTTCGTCGCCGTAATGTCAAAACCGAAATCAATGTGGCTAAAACACCTAGTACAGAAAGTGCGGTCAAAAATACGCGTGAAACCACTAGCGACTTACCAAAAGATAGCGGTATTCGCCATAAAGTGAAAAATGGTGAAAGTCTTGGGGGATTAGCAAACAAATATAATGTCAAAATGAATGACATTATTGCATTAAATCAGCTTAAACGCCGTGAGCTTTGGATTGGTGAAACCATTAAAATCCCTGATAATGGTAAAAATAGCAAAACAGAAAACAGCAAGTCGAACAGTACAAATACAGATAGCAGAAAAACAGATAAAACGGCGAATAAAAATACAAAAACTGAGAATAAAGGAAAAGATAAAACAACACCGAAATTCCATACAGTGAAAAAAGACCAAACCCTGTATGCGATTTCTCGTGAGTATAATATTCCTGTGCCTACCTTATTGAAATTGAACCCAAAACTCAAAGATGGGAAAGTAAAAACAGGACAAAAAATTCAGCTAAGGAATTAGGAAAAACAATGCCAATAAAAATTCTGCCACCTCAGCTTGCTAATCAAATCGCCGCTGGTGAAGTTGTTGAACGTCCCGCCTCAGTCGTCAAAGAACTGGTAGAAAACAGCCTTGATGCTGGCGCAACGAAAATTCAGGTAGATATTGAAAATGGCGGTGCCAATTTAATTCGTATTCGAGACGATGGTATCGGTATCGCAAAAGATGAACTCGCCTTAGCCCTTGCTCGTCACGCCACGAGCAAAATCGCCAGTCTTGAGGATTTAGAGGCCATTTTAAGTTTAGGCTTCCGCGGTGAGGCGTTAGCAAGTATTAGTTCCGTTTCTCGCCTGACCCTGACTTCTCGTACCGAACAACAAAAAGAAGCGTGGCAGGTTTATGCGCAAGGGCGAGATATGGAAACCACCATCAAACCAGCTTCACACCCAGTGGGAACAACGGTTGAAGTGGCTAATTTATTTTTTAATACGCCAGCAAGACGCAAATTTTTACGCACTGATAAAACTGAATTTGCTCATATTGATGAAGTGATCCGTCGTATCGCCTTAGCAAAACCACATATTGCCTTTACGCTTACCCATAATGGGAAAACAGTGCGTCAATACAAAAGTGCGGGGGATTTTTCGCAAAAATTAAAACGAATTGCAGCGATTTGTGGGGAAGAATTTGTTCAACACGCCTTACATATTGATTGGAAACACGATGATCTCCATCTTTCAGGCTGGGTTGCCGATCCTTTCTTTAAGCATACCCAAAATGATTTAAACTATTGTTATGTAAATGGCAGAATGGTACGCGATAAAGTGATCACTCACGCCATACGCCAAGCCTATGCTGAACATTTAGAGAGCAATGAATATCCTGCTTATATTCTTTTTATTGATATTAATCCCAATGATGTAGATGTTAATGTTCACCCAACAAAGCACGAAGTACGCTTCCAGCAAGCTCGCCTTGTTCACGATTTTATCTACCAAGGCATACAAAATGCCCTGCTTACAAGCCTAGAACTCGGCGGAAAAATGCTTAATGCTGAACATAAACTAACGCAACAACCGCTCTCGTCTGAACTCAGCGAACAAGCCACATCACAAGTGCAAGAACCTGACGGGGTATGGCAGCCTAATGTTGGAAAACTTAATCGTAGTGCAGCAGGAAGAAATATTTTTCAACCAACGGACTATTCTGTTTCCCCCTCGCTAAATAAAGAAAAAGCGACAAATCATCCCGCTATTCCACCAGCAGGTTATAGCAAGCCAAAAAGCGAAATCACTAAAACAGAAAGTCAGGCTTATGGCGAATTACTTCGCCCAGCCTCACCGACACAGGGAGAAAACCCAGTTTTAATCGTTCAAGCGACGCAAGAAAGTTCACTGCCAACTAGCCGAATGTTACGCGCATTAGCCTTAGTACAAAATCAAGCGCTACTTTTACAGCAAGAGCAGGAATTTTATTTATTACCAATCAAAAAATTACAACAAATGCAAACGATGTTGTCTTTGCAGGAAAAAGATATTGCCCAGCAAGCATTATTAATTCCTATACTCTTCCGTTTAGATGAAAAACAGCAATCGGCTTGGGAAAAACAACACACCTTTTTCGCTCAAATCGGTTTTCACTTTAATGAAAATCTTACTCAACATCGAATTAGCCTGATTAAGGTGCCTGCCTGCTTACGCCAGCATAATTTACAGCAATGTGTAGGGAACTTACTCAATCAACAAAACGAAAATATGCACCAATTTTTGACCGCACTTTGTCAACAGCTTGATTATAAAACGATAGACGTATTTGGAGATGCGGTAAATTTACTCAATGAAACCGAACAATTATTACATCGACAGCCAAATCAATCGCTTTCTCAGCTATTTATTCCTATTGATTGGCAAATCTATTTAGGGAAGGAAAATAGCTAATGCACACAAAGCCACGAGCCATTTTCTTAATGGGACCAACTGCTTCAGGAAAAACAGACTTAGCGATCAAATTACGCCAACATTTCCCAGTTGAAGTCATCAGCGTCGATTCTGCCTTAATTTATCGGGGAATGGATATTGGCACTGCAAAACCGAATGCGGCTGAACTTGCTCTTGCTCCGCATCGTTTAATTGATATAAAAGATCCCAGTGAAAGCTATTCGGCGGCAAATTTTCGCCACGATGCCTTACTGGAAATGGAAAACATCAGTAAACAGGGTAAAATCCCCTTGTTAGTCGGTGGCACAATGCTCTATTACAAAGCCTTGCTGGAAGGGCTTTCACCATTACCTTCGGCAGATGAACGTTTACGCCAAGAAATTGAGCAAAAAGCAGTGCAAATCGGTTGGAATGGCTTACATCAAGAGTTAGCAAAAATCGATCCTATTTCTGCGCAACGTATTAACCCGAATGACAGCCAACGGATCAACCGTGCGTTAGAAGTGTTTTATCTCACGGGAAAATCGCTCACTGAACTGACTGAGCAAAAAGGTGAGGCACTGCCTTATGACATCACACAATTTGCCATCGCCCCACAAGAACGCCAAGTATTACACCAACGTATTGAACTGCGTTTTCATAAAATGATTGAACAAGGTTTTCAACAAGAAGTCGAAAAACTTTATCAACGTGGTGATTTACACACTGATTTACCTTCTATTCGCTGTGTTGGCTACCGCCAAATGTGGGATTATTTGCAGGGTGATTATGATCATCAAGAAATGGTATTTCGTGGAATCTGTGCAACTCGCCAGCTGGCTAAGCGCCAGCTTACTTGGTTACGTGGCTGGAAATCACCGATAACTTGGTTAGACAGTCTCAGCCCTGACAAATCCTTTATGCAAATCGCGCAAACGTTAAAATAATTAAGGCATAGTGATGACATCTGTCAAGATTATTGCTATATTGGCTCACGGAGACGATTTTTGTTCCCCATAAAAAACCCTATAACTAATATAAGAAGGAAAATAACAATGGCAAAAGGACAATCATTACAAGATCCTTACTTAAACGCATTACGTCGCGAACGTATTCCTGTATCCATTTATTTAGTCAATGGCATTAAATTACAAGGACAAATTGAGTCTTTCGATCAATTCGTCATTTTATTAAAAAACACTGTAAATCAAATGGTTTACAAACACGCAATTTCAACTGTTGTGCCTGCTCGTGCAGTTTCTCATCATAATAATCAAGCTCACCAGCAACAACATAACGCAACGCAAGAAATGGCGACAGAAACCTCAGCAGAATCACAGACTGAATAATTTTGGATCATTTAGCTTTTCCAAGTGCGGTGAAAAATTCAGATGAAATTTCTACCGCACTTTTTTCATCATCACAAAACCACTCGCAACAGGCTATTTCGCAAGATCGAGGCATTATTGTACAAGCCTTTTTTTCTGCCGATAAAAATCTTGATGACTTAACTGAATTCCAGTTGCTTGCTGAATCTGCGCAAGTAGATATTGCCACCATTATCACCACAAGCCGTGCCACGCCACAAGCAAAGTATTTCATTGGACAAGGCAAAGCAGAAGAAATTGCCCAAGCAGTAAAAGATCACAACGCCAATGTGATTTTAATCAATCATTGTTTGACACCCGCACAAACGCGTAATTTAGAAAGCCTATGTGAATGTCGTGTCGTAGATCGCACAGGGTTAATTTTAGATATTTTCGCCCAGCGCGCACGCTCTCACGAAGGGAAATTACAAGTCGAATTAGCCCAATTAAAACATCTTGCCACTCGTTTAATTCGGCGCAAAACAGGCTTGGATCAACAAAAAGGCGCGGTAGGCTTACGAGGGCCGGGAGAAACCCAATTAGAAAGCGATCGACGATTGATTAAAGTTCGTATTGCACAATTGCAACATCGCTTAAATAAAGTGGAAAAGCAACGTCATCAAAATCGTCAGACAAGAAAGAAAGCAGATATTGCCACGATTTCATTGGTTGGCTATACCAATGCGGGTAAATCCACCTTGTTTAATTTGCTCACCAAGGCAGAGGTTTATGCGGCGGATCAACTTTTTGCTACCCTTGATCCAACCCTACGCCGTTTAAACATTCCAGATATTGGCAGCACAATTTTAGCAGACACGGTAGGCTTTATTCGTGATCTGCCACACGATTTGGTTTCCGCGTTCAAATCCACCTTACAAGAAACCAGCGAGGCAAGCCTGTTATTACACGTTGTGGATTGCGCTGATGTACGAAAACGAGAAAATATCAATGCGGTGAATGAGGTTTTGCAACAAATCCAAGCCAATCAAGTCCCGACATTACTGGTTTATAACAAAATTGATCAAGTGGAAAACCTTGTTCCACATATTGAATATGATGATCAAAATCGTCCAGTGGGCGTGTATATTTCTGCCCATTTACAACAAGGTATTCCCTTATTATTTGGAGCCATTCGACAAAAATTAAGCAAAAGGATTGTGCAATTACAACTTTGTTTGCCACCACAAGCAGGCAAAATCCGTCATTGGCTATATGAAATGGATTGTATTCGTGAAGAAAAAATCAGTGAACAAGGGGAATTTTTACTCAAAGTAAATATTGAGCAAAGCGAATGGCAAAAATTATTAAAAAAACAACCGCACTTAGCAAACTACCAAGATGAATAAAAGTTGCTTTTGCGGTATTTCCCCCTTATTTTCCTATGCCATATTGTTTTAATTTATTGGCGATGGCAGTATGCGAAACGCCTAATCTTGAAGCCAGTTTTCTGGTGCTAGGATATTCCTCATAAAATTTCTGCAACACCATTGCCTCAAAATTATTCATAATTTCATCAAGGGTTTGATTAGCAAATTGCTCAATACTTGGTAATGCAATTTCCTGTTCCACTAAGTGCAAATCCGCAATAGCAAGCTGATTATTCTCAGCCAAAGAACAAGCTCGATATAACGCATTGTGCAATTCTCGTACATTCCCCGCCCAAGTATAATGGGCAAGATAATTTAAAAATGCGCCATCAAAATGGGGGACGGAAATCCCTAGCTGTTGGCTAATTTGTTGGACAAATAATGTGGTAAGTTGTGGAATATCTTCTTTGCGTTCACGTAGCGCTGGAATATTAAGACTTAATACATTTAGGCGATGAAATAAATCTTCACGCATTTTGCCTTTTTCTACATAATGACTGAGGGGAACTTGTGAGGTACAAATCACACGAACATTAGCATAATGCTCTTTTTCCTCGCCCACACGGCGAAAAGTACCATCATTTAAAAAACGTAATAATTTTGCTTGTAAACTAAGTGGCAACTCTGCCACGCTATCTAATAATACACTACCCCCATTCGCATATTCAAAAAAGCCTTGATTTACCGTTTCCCCATAAGCTCGCCCGAACATTTCACTTTCTGCATCTTCACTCGGTAAACCGGCACAATTGACCGCAATAAACTTATTTTCTCTTCTTTGACTAGAAAAATGGCAAGCTTTAGCGATGAGATCTTTCCCCGTACCGGTTTCACCTTGAATAAGCAAAGGCGCATCAAGCAGAGCAAATTTTTTGGCTTTTTCCACCACCTCTTGCATTTTGCGACTTTGTGTAACCACTTGTGAAAAAAGATTTTTTTCTGCTGACATTACTGGCTTTCCATCCCATTTTTCTGATAAAACTGGCAAACATTGTAAACTTTTCCGTAAAAATGGAAAGAAAAATTTACAATCTTAATCGTCTTTTAAGGTAGCTGTTTATTTTTAAGAATAGACCTATTGAAATGATAACGGTTATCAATTAAAATCTCTCCCCTTTATTTATTCGCTCATAGGAAATATCGTGTTTGAATTAAACGCAGTGTCGTTCGCCTTGCCTGAAAAAGTGTTGTTGCACCCTATATCACTGCAATTTAACACGGGAAAAATCTATGGCATTATTGGACCAAACGGATCGGGAAAATCAACCTTAATCAAACTTCTCGCTCGCCAACAAATGCCGACAAGTGGGCAGCTCAAATTTAATCAACGTGTCATTCAGCAATGGAAACATAGAGCCTTTGCGCGCGAAGTTGCCTATCTGCCACAATATTTGCCACAGGCAAATAACCTAACCACCAGAGGGCTGCTACAAATGGGGCGTTATGCGTGGAATGGACTATTAGGGCGTAACCTCAAACAAGACGAACAAGCCATTCAAAATGCGCTTGAATGGACAAATATGCAAAACTACGCCGATCAATTTGTCGATACCCTTTCAGGGGGAGAACGTTCTCGTGTATGGCTTGCAATGTTACTGGCTCAACAAAGCCGTTTTTTATTATTAGATGAACCGTTAGCAGCATTGGATATTGCACATCAAGTGGAAGTGATGCAACTCATTCAAAAACTGGTGAAAAACTTAAATCTAGGGGTGATTATTGTGATCCACGACATTAATCTTGCCGCACGTTTTTGTGATGAGCTAATCGCCTTGCAGTCGGGCAAATTATTAATGCAAGGCTCCCCACAAAACATAATGACACCACAAGCCTTAGCACAGATTTATCATATTCATTTACAAGTGCAAGCTCATCCCATTGATCACATTCCTGTTGCATTTTTTTAAGGGGAAATAGTGAAAATACTGGCTTATTTCTTACACATTTTTCTACTTATTTTTACAACACCTGTGCTTGCTAGTGCGAAAGTAGCAACCTTAGACTGGACCATTGCCGAAACCCTATTAGGACTAGGTGTTTCCCCGACTGCGGTTGGTGATAAACAAAGTTACCAAAATTGGGTGAATGAACCCAGCTTGCCTGCTACAACGATTGATTTAGGAACAAGATTGCAACCGAATAAAGAATTGCTTGCACAACTTGATATTAATGCCTTTCCTAATAGCGATATGTATCTTGCGACGGCACAGGCTAATTTACCTTATTTACGCAATATCAATAACATCCCCTTAGTCAATTTCTATAAAACAGGAGATTTTTGGCAAAACCAACTACAAGCAACACGCCAACTTGCACAAGTAATCAATGTTGATCCCACCGCCCTGATTACGCAAACATTAACTACGTTTGCAAGCCAGAAAGCCGCACTTCAAGAAGTGCGAGATCGTCCTTTATTAATCGTACAATTTATTGATGGTCGTCATCTGCGGGTGTATGGCAAACAAAGCCTACCGGGTGTCGTTCTAACACAACTCGGTCTCCAAAATGCGTGGCAAGGGCAGGTAAACTTATGGGGATTTAGCCTAATTAGCCTCAATCAACTGGCTCAATTTGCGCAAGCTAAACTGGTGATCATCAAGCCTTATCCCCAAAATGTTCCGAAAGAGTTAGCGAATAATAGCCTATGGCAAACGCTTCCTTTAGCGAAAGATCCACTCATTCTTCCTGCCATTTGGACATTCGGTGCATTACCATCTGCACAGCGTTTAGCCATTGCATTAAGCCAAGGGTTACGCCAACCACAAGGGGAACAAGCAAAATGGTAACACGCCGTTTAATGCCAAGCCTTGCTGTCATCGTAGTGATTTTATTTATTCTCGTGCTTTTTCAACAACTCGGGCAAAGCGACACAAGTCAGCTACTCGTCTTTAATTTTACCTTGCCAAGAGTGTTAATGGCGGTTTTATCTGGAGTGAGTTTAGGGATTGCTTCGTTGCTCTTACAACAAATAATGAATAATTCACTTGCTTCAGACAGCACACTTGCCGTCAGTGCGGGGGCGCAATTTAGCCTTTTTGTGGTAACACTATTTTTCCCTAGTCTATTACAATGGGGTTCAACCCCCATTGCCTTTATCGGCGCATTATTTGCACTCAGCTTAGTCTTACTCCTCGCTTGGCGAAAAATGGTTTCCCCTTTGTTGATTGTCCTTGCTGGACTTGTCGTGAACTTTTATCTCGGCGCATTTTCCTCTTTACTCATTCTTTTTTATCCTGAGGAAAGTCGTGGTTTACTCCTGTGGGGAAGTGGCTCATTAGTTCAAGAAAGCTGGTATGATAGCCTCACTCTATTGCCATTACTGGCGCCAGCTATTTTGGCTGTCATCTTACTTAGCCCCGCTTTACAAGCATTACAACTCGAAGAAAGCAATGCACAAAGTTTAGGCGTGAATGTAAAAAAAATTCGCATTATTGGCATTTTACTCGCGGCTTATTTGGTCGCCATCGTGGTCAGCCGTGTTGGTATGCTTGCCTTTATTGGCTTAGCCGCAACTACGCTTGCTCGCCAATTCCCAGATTACCGCATTAAAACCTTATTATGGCGAAGTGCCTATTTTGCCAGCAGTTTATTACTTATCGCCGATCTCAGCCTGCAATTACTCGAAAAATGGCAAACGATGACCTTACCAACAGGATCAATTACCGCCCTGCTCGGCACACCGTTATTATTATGGCTCGTCTTTAAACATCGCCAACAATATGGACGCGTACAAGAAAATGCCATAACGTGGAAAAATACGCCGCAAAAAAGCACCGCACTTTATTTACCTTTACTTTTACTGGCTGCACTATCCTGTTCCTTATGGCTAGCGCAAGGAATAGATGGCTGGCAAATCTATTTGGACAATAACCTGTTTACCTTGCGTTTTCCTCGCATTGCCTATGCATTTTGTACGGGAATAATGCTTGCCGTAGCTGGAACCCTATTACAACGACTAAGCCACAACCCAATGGCAAGCCCTGAATTGCTTGGCATTACCTCTGGGGTAAGCTTTGGTGTATTGCTTGCCATTTTTATCACCGGCACCACCTTACTCAGCCAATATGCACTATGGGGAGGATTGGGAGCGTGTTTTATTGTCTGGCTGATTTGGATAATCAATCGCCGTAATGGTTTACAGCCCGATCAAGTATTACTCACAGGAATAAGCATTTCAGCCTTATTTGAAGCGGTACAACGAATACTGGTTGCAAGCGGCGATCCACGAGCTTGGCAATTATTAAATTGGGGATCGGGTTCAACCTATTACGCAACAAATGATGTGGCGATCCCAATGCTGTTTATCGCGATTATCCTCTTTTTATTCAGCTTTATTTTCGTCCGTTGGCTAGATTTATTTGCACTAAATAGCGTCATTGCCCAATCTCTTGGGGTAAATATACTCAAGGCGCGCGGTATTTTATTTGCTTTTGCGATTTTACTCACGCTATTTGCTACCTTGCTCATTGGTGCATTAAGTTTTATCGGCTTGCTTGCGCCCCATTTAGCCTATCACCTAGGCTTTCGTCATAGTAAAAACCAACTCCTCGCCGCAGGATTATTAGGCGGAACCATTATGGTTATTGCCGATTGGCTAGGACGCCAGCTGCTATTTCCCTATGAAATTCCAGCAGGCTTGATTGCTACCTTACTCGGTGGCAGCTATTTTTTATGGCTAATGAGAAAAATATAACGAATTTTACGGAAAATTCATAAGATGTTGTTACGGAGTTTTCCTCCCTTAAGTAAGTACATTACTTAAGTAATCCCTCGCCAAGTGCGAATTTGGAGGAATTTTATACCGCACTAAAAATAAGCCGTTATAAAGTGCGGTCAAAAAATTCCAATTTTTTGATAATAAAGATAGGAGAAATCCAATGAAAAAACTCACACAACTTACCTTAATTTGCGGACTTGCTTTGCCTTTTGCCAGCCAAGCACACGATTTATGGGCTTATGCCCAACAAGCCGAAGCGGGCAAAGATTTGCTTGCAGTGCTTGGCTATGGCGATCACTTTCCTGAAGGAGAAAAAATTGCCGAGGGACGTTTAAATATCTTAAATCCGTTGGTGTTACACCGTGCGGACGGCACAAGCACAACCCTAACCCAAAAGGGCGAAAATTACCATTATGTTACCACCAGCCCATTGGCGAAAGCAGAATACAAAATTTCAGGTAGCTACAAACCAACCTTCTGGTCAAAAAATGACAATGGTTGGAAACGTGAAAACCTCAGTCAAATGAAAGATGCCAATTACTGTGAAGAATCCAGTATGTTTTCATCTACCTATGTGAATACAGGGGTTGAAGTTAGCGACTTTGCCATCAAACCTGTTGGGTTAGATTTAGAAATTGTTCCCTTAGTTGATCCAACCACCTTAAGTCCGATGGAAGTTTTCCCTGTACAGGTGCTATATAAAGGGCAACCAGCCAAAGGCATTACGGTGATTGGAACGACAAACGAATTTACCAAACTTGATGAAAAAGCGGTTTATGATCACCGTGAACCACAAGCATTTTCAGGTAAAACGGATTCACAAGGAAAAGTGAATTTTATTCCAGCCCTAAAAGGCACTTGGAAAATCAAGGCAATTTATGAAATGGATTACCCAGATCAAAAAATCTGCCAAAAACGTAAATTGTATAGCACTTATACATTTAGTATTAAATAATAAACGATCAGGCTAGCTCATCTTGCTAGCCTTTTACTCGGAGCTTTTATGACAAAAAAATTTTTTAAATTATCACTAATTTCCACCGCACTTTTCGCTACAAGTCAAATGGCTTTCGCGGACGACGTGGAACAGTTGGAAGAAATTCAAGTTAATGGCGGTTCAATGTACCGTATGGGTGAAGTGCCTATTTATCAAGCAAAATCGGCAGTGGCACTGAATGCGGAACAACTAGCTCAACAAAATATTACCAAAGCTGATGAAATTGGTCGCTACCAAGCGGGGTTTTCTACCCAAGTTTTTGGTGAAGATACAAATACAAACTGGTTTCGAGTAAGAGGTGCTGAAGTCACTCAAGCGCTGAATGGTTTACCATTGACGTCTTACGGATTTTTTACCCCTTATGTCAATACATTTGCATTAGAAGCCGTGGAAATCACCAAAGGCGCTGATGCAATGACATTTGGTGCCGCCAATTCAGGTGGTTTACTCAACTATGTCACAAAACGTCCACATAAAGATCAAATTGGCAAAGGTGAATTTAAGCTTAACGCGGGAAATCATCATCAATATGGTATTGGAATTGATTATACTGATCGCATTGGAAATAATGATGATCTCCGTTACCGTTTAGTCAGCGCATTTTCTTCTAAAAATGGGCAATGGGATGCCACAAAAAATAAAACCGTTTATTTCGCCCCTACTTTAGAATGGGATATTTCTGACCGTACTCGTTTAACCCTTTTAACCAGCTATCAATTTGATAAAGGTGTACCAAGTTCTAATTTCTTGCCACAAGAAGGTTCACTTGTACCTTTCCCTGATGGCAGTTATATTAGCCGTTCCACCAACCTTGGCGATCCAGTCAATGATCGGGAATACAACCGTCAATACAATATTGGCTATGAATTTAGCCATCAATTTGATGATAATTTAAGTTTTGATAGTAGCTATCGTTATACCTATGCCAATAATTATCACCGAGGTTCTTATGCCTACCCTTCTGCTTATAATGCAGATTGGTCACCTAAAGCACCAAGTGCGGCAAATTATGACCTAGCTCGTGGCGTCGTATTTAATGATGGGACATCCATTTCTCATACGCTTGATAATCATTTCAGTTGGAAATATGGCAATGATTGGTTGAAAAATACCTTAGTGCTAGGAACAGATTATCGCCACCAAAAAGTGAAAGCCTACTATACCTTATTTGGTAGCACTTCTACGGTGAATTTAAGACAGCTTCGTTCAGGCTATAATCAAGCACAAAAGATTAATGCACCTTATACCTATATCACCGCACGCCAACTTGGGCTTTATTTACAAAATCAAAGCCGTTTTATGGATAGTCTTGTACTAAACCTTGGTGTACGACACGATCGTGCGAAACAAGATGAATACACTTCTTCACAAAAAATCAGCAATACGTCCTATTCAGCCTCATTAATGTATGAAGCCCCGTTCGGTTTAAATCCATACATTAGTTACAGCGAATCCTTTAACTTACCAGTGGGATTAAGTGGCGATCAAAAACTTTATGATCCAAATATCACTCATCAATATGAAGTGGGGATCAAATATTTGCCCGATTGGTTAAATGGGTCAATCACTGTTGCGGCTTTCAAAGCCAAAGATAAAGGGGCATTAGTGTCAAATGGATTGGGCAAAACAGTAAGTAATGCCGATCCTATTTATCGTAAAGGTGTCGAAGTACAAGCTGATGTCAATATTATAAATAACTGGAATATGGGCTTAGCTTACACTTACTTAAAATCTATTACTCGTACAGATAATGGCGATGTGCGTAACCCGTTAATTGCAAAACATACTTTCGCTATGAAAACCGATTACACCTTTGCTAACGGTGCATTAAATGGGTTAACGCTGGGCGCGGGTATTCGCTATATTGGTAAAAGTGTTACCTCTCAAGGTTCACTTTATTCAGGCAAGGAAGTTCCATCTGCTACCGTGGTAGATTTAATGGCACGTTACACGTTTGACTCCAACTGGATCGCGCAATTAAATGTTGAGAATGTAGGCAACCGCCGTTATATCGCAGGCTGTGATTACTACTGCTACTATGGCGCAGAGCGTAATATCAATGCATCGGTGTCTTATAAGTTCTAACTAGTTATCTCCAAGAGGGGGGGAATTCTCCCCCTATTTTATAAAACACTTATTAAATGAAATTTAATCTTGTCGTATCCAATATACTGATATAAGATAAATGAAGCAAAATACTTGCTATTCTAACTTTTGTTTATCCAACTAATTGAAGGATCACAATTATGAACCAGACAGTAAAAATTACATTGGCAACATTAATGTTATCTGCATTAACAGCTTGTAGCAGTGGCGGTAGCGGTTCTTCTGATGAGCCTGCGGCTAATAATACGTCACCTAATACAACGCCTTCTACATCTCAACCAAATACATCAACTAATAATAACGCGACATCCCAACCAGATACTTCTACTAACAATAATACAGCTCCGCAACCAGAGACTTCTACCAGCAATAATACAGCTCCCCAACCTGAGACTTCTACTAGTAATAATACAACTCCGCAACCAGAAACTTCTACCAGCAATAATACAACGTCTAAATTTTCTGGTTATGCTTTCTCTTCCAATTCTAAACTTGGAGAACCTGCGAATCCTAGTAGCACAACAATAATTAATTCAGATTCTATTGATACTCTTGTGGTTAATGGGAAATCATATTCCCTTATTCCTAACTTAACAGGGATTTCTGGCAACACAGTAAATATTAAATACTTATGGGTAAATGATGGAAAAAGTTACGTTTGTTGTGGCGCTCTAGGAAATGTTAAAGATGTAAAAATAGGAGCGGTATTAGATCAGAAAACGCTATATACCTTTATACAAGGAAAACCGACACCTGAAGATCAAATTCCTACAAATGGTCAAGTTGTATATAAAGGAGAGGATACTGCAATATTTCAACCTCTAGGTGACATAAATAATAAAGGACTAACAAATGAATTAAGCGTTCATATTAATGCTGATTTTGATAATAAAGCCGTATCAGGAACTTTATATAATCAAGATGGTAATGTTTTTGATATTCAAAATGGGAAAATTGTTGGAAATACCATCATAAATGGTGAAGTCAGTGTTTCCCGCCAAGATGAACACAATAAACAAGTACTTAACATTGATAACAATGCCCAATTCTCAGCACCATTAAATGCAAAATTCTATGGAGAAAATGCTAAAGAGGTAGCAGGTACCGCGCATAATGAAAAATGGGGTGTTATTTTTGCGGCAAGCAAATAAAATAATATGGTAGATTTTCTTACTAAAGGCCATTCGCTTGAATGGCTTTTTTCATAATGAGGTTTTATGTTGAAGCATTATCTAACTCTTCCTTTTACAATATTAACATTAACGCTAGCAATCTCGGCAAATGGAAATCAGCAAGTTTTACCGATAAATGATCGATTAGATCAACGTGAACAACAAAATACCCCCGAGGTAAAAATTGATCCCGTTAAACCATTAATTGCACATTCCAAGGATTTACAGCAAAAGAATACGTTATCTATTTCAAAGGAAGAATTATCTAAACACCCTGATTTAATTATACGCGCGCTCATCCCTGCCGTTAGTCAAAATAATAGTGATGCGGTTGCGTTACTTTTTCCTCTTTATCAACAGCAAACTAATACTGATCCCACACTAATTTTATGGTCTAAAGCAATTCTTGCTGCAAAAGAAGAAAACTATCGTCAATCTATTGATTTTTACCGTGAAATCATCAGTCATTATCCACAAATTACTCCTGTCAGATTTCAATTAGCACAAATATTGTATTTAAACTATGATAATGAAGCCGCACTCGATCAGTTTACTAAATTACGTTCCGAACCGTTATCTTCCAAAAGCTATCAAGTAGTGGATAACTATATTACTGCCCTGAAAAAAAGACAAAGCTGGCGTTTCTATGGTGGCATTAGCTACGTTAAAGATAACAATATTAATAATGCTCCTAAATCAGATACTTACATAGGCAACTGGAAAGCTTGGGATTCCGAAAGTGCGGAAGGATTTTCCTATAATTTAGGCGCATCTAAGCTATGGGAAATAAAAAATGGCTATTTTACCCAGCTTGATTTAGATCTCATCGGTCGCTATTACTGGGATAATAAAAAGTATAATGAAGTAGAATTTCGCACAGGTCTTGGTATCGGCTATCATAGTGCTTATTTTGAAACCCTTTTAATGCCATTTACAAGTAAACGTTGGTACGGTGGTGGCGCCTCAGGTAGCGATAGCTTAAAACAATTTTCACAAAATAGTGGTGTAAGATTGAACTCAAGTTATTGGCTAAATAATCAGTGGAAATTAAGCAACACTTTAGAATATTCCGAGATACGTTATAAAACTCGCAAACATCTAAATGGTAACCGCTATTTTACTGATATAAGTTTATTATATATTCCTAAAAGCACTCAATTTTGGTTTGTTGGTACCAATTATTATCGTAGCAATGCTCGCGATAAAGATGACGCATTTAATCGCATTGGCATTCGTATAGGTTGGGTACAAGAATGGAATTTTGGGCTATCTACTCGTCTCGTGCTTAGCTATGCTCAAAGAAGATATTTAGCTTCTGGAAGAATGTTAGCGAAAAAACAAGTTGATCACGAATATTCTCCACAGCTAACACTTTGGCATCGAAATCTCAACTTTTTTGGTATTACACCACAAATTACGTGGGAATATAACAAGGTGAACAGTAATAATCCTTTTTATAGCTATAATAAACACAATATTTATTTTAATTTTAGTAAAAGCTTCTAATCAATATAGGGCTAATAGAAATTCGCTTTTAAATATATAAGGTTATCAATGCTAGGCTATTTTAAAGAAAAAATTTTCACTTTCATTTTGTGGTTAAAAAAACCAAGTAATGGGCTATGGATCACACCAGTCTTAGGCGCGCTTTTTGCGACATTCCTCACGCTCATTTCAACATTAATTAAAAATAAATCATTGCCATTGGCAATGATGCCTACAATCAGCGAAGAATTACTCAATGACATTCTCAGCATTATGGCATCGAGTATGTTAGCGGTGAGTACCTTTTCCCTTTCTATTATGGTTTCGGCTTTTTCTTCTGCTTCTAACGGGGCAACGCCAAGAGCGACCGAATTAGTAATGGGAGATAACACCACGCGTCTTGCAATTTCCAGTTTTATTTCAGCCTTTGTTTATGCGGTGATTGCCAAAATAACCTTAGGAATGGGTTATTACAACGAGGCGGGGCGATTTGTGCTATTTATTGGGACGATTTGTGTACTCATTTATTTACCACCTTGATTACGTGGGTGAGTGCGTTATCACAGCTTGGGTTATTAAATAATACCTTAGAAAAGATTGAAACTGCCTCACAGCAAGCCTTAAACAATTATTGGCAACAGCCAAATATGGGGGCAAAATCCCTTGAGAAAATTCAATTTTCCTACTCAATTCACGCGCATAAAACTGGCTATTTGAGCCATATAAATATGCAAAATTTGCAAGATTTTGCTGATAATAATGACTGCGAAATTGAAATTGCCATTCAACCCGGAAAATTGGTTTATACGAATATGCCAATCGCCTATGTCAATAAGCCCATTGAACACATCGCTCAACTGCAAGAAAATTTTATCATCGAAAACAACCGCTCTTATGCGCAAGATCCTAAATTTGGTCTGATTGTATTAAGCGAAGTGGCGCAACGTGCCTTATCGCAAGCGGTGAACGATCCCGGCACGGCAATTAAAGTGATTAGCGTTTTATTACGCTTACTACTTGATAGCAAAGCAGAAAAGCAAGCAGTGAAATATGATCGTCTGGCAATGTTAAATCTCAACGAACAAGAACTTGTTTTACAATCCTTCACTCCTATTTGTCGTGATGGAAGTGCAATGTTAGAAATTCACATCAAAGTACAAAAAGCACTCGCCATACTGTGGAGGCAATCAGATAATCAAACCATTTGTAACGCTGCATTCAAACAAGCAAAAATAGATTTAGATTATGCCCTAAACGGACTTTCACTGGAAAGCGAAAAGGCACAAATCGACGCCTTACATCAAGCGCTTTTCCATTAAAAAAGTGCCGATTATTCGGCACTTCCCTTATCACTCGGTTGGAATATTTCGCATTCTGTTATTCAGACGATACGTTTTATAGCAAATCCTTAACTAAGGCTAAAATTTCATTGATTTGTGCAGAAGAAAGTTTCCCTTCGTGAACAAACTTCACTTTTGCCTCTTTATCCAACACCACAATCAGACTTTCTTTCTCTTTTAATTTCCACGCATTTTTCACCGCACTTTGATTATCCAGCACAATCTGGCTGTGGGCATTTTCTTTTTTCGCCTTTTCCGCACTACTGCGCACAAAAGCCCCCGTGCCAAAAATCGCATCATCTGCATTAATAATATTTGTGGTTTGATATTGTGCGCCATTAAAATGCTGTGCTTTGATAGCTTCCATTAAAGGATAATTTTTCTCCTTTACCGAGCTACGTCCTGCAATATGCTGCAATACACGAACCTTACCTTTAAGCTGGGTAGATTGCCAAGGCTTTGCACTAATCTCTTGATTTTTAACGATAAGCTCACCTTTATCTGCGACGGTTACCACTGGTAGGGTTGCATTAAGTTGCAAGTTATGGGCTTGGCTGTAAGCACTGCTTAGTAATGCACTAACCCCAAGTAATAAAACTGTTTTTTTCATCTTGTTTCCCTCTAAAAGCCGCTAGTTTAGCGGAAATTCTCTTTTATGGCATCTTTAAAAATCATTACAGTGAAAGAGATTTGTTTGCTATACTTCGCTCGCATTACTACTATTCAATCAAAAAAATGTAACTGATTGTTTATATTGAAATTTAGATAAGAGGAAAAAATGGAACAAACAACTTGTCCAAAATGCCAAGGTGAATATGTTTATCACGATGGTTTAAATTTTGTTTGCCCTGACTGCGCTTATGAATGGTCTGGCGATGAAGAAAATGAGACCGAACAAAAAGTGGTGAAAGACAGCAACGGCAATCCACTACAAGATGGCGATAGTGTCATTTTAATTAAAGATTTGAAAGTGAAAGGCTCATCTATTGTATTGAAAAAAGGCACAAAAGCGAAAAACATTCGCTTAGTTGATGGCGATCACGATGTAGATTGCAAAATTGACGGCCAAAGTTTCTCATTAAAATCAGCGTTTTTGAAAAAAGCTTAACCCACAATGGGCTGCCAATACGTAGCCTATTGTTTTCCCTCCAAAATAAAGTGCGGTCAGATTTTTTAATTTTTATAAAAATGTGATCTATCTCACAAAAATCTTCAAAACAGCGTAAAACTAAGAAATTTTCCTAACTCATCTAAGCGCTCATCTCAAGGCAGAAAAGCAAAATCTTATTAAAATTTAACCGCACTTTTTTACTTTATATTGAGGAAATTATGTTCAAATTTTTACAACAGGTACGAAAACCTGTACTCGCTCTTCCCGTGGAAGAACGCCGCAAAATGTGGTTTAAACCCTTTATGCAATCTTATTTGGTTGTCTTTATTGGCTATATGGCAATGTATTTGATTCGTAAGAATTTTAACGTTGCACAAAATGATATGATCGAAACCTACGGACTAACTAAAACTGAACTCGGTATGATTGGGTTAGGTTTTTCTGTGGCATACGGGATTGGGAAAACCCTTGTTTCTTATTATGCGGACGGCAAAAATACAAAACAATTTGTTCCTTTTATGCTCATTCTTTCTGCGCTTTGTATGATCGGCTTTAGTGCGAGTATGGGCGGGGGTAGTGTCGCATTATTTTTAATGGTTGCATTTTATGCACTCAGTGGCTTCTTCCAAAGTACAGGCGGCTCTTCAAGTTATTCCACCATTACCAAATGGACTCCGCGTAAAAAACGTGGCTCTTTCCTTGGTTTTTGGAATTTATCGCACAACGTAGGGGGCGCTGCTGCCGCTGGGGTGGCATTATTTGGGGCGAACGTGTTATTTGATGGACACGTTATCGGAATGTTTATTTTCCCTTCTATGATTGCGTTGATCGTCGGATTTGTAGGGTTACGCTATGGTTCAGATTCTCCTGAAGCTTATGGACTAGGTACAGCAGAAGAATTATTTGGCGAAGAAATCAGTGAAGAAGATCGTGATGCCGAAGCGCAACAGCTCACTAAATGGCAAATTTTCGTGCGCTATATCTTAAAAAATAAGGTGATTTGGTTACTTTGCTTTGCCAATATTTTCCTTTATATCGTACGCATTGGTATCGATCAATGGTCGCCTGTTTATGCCTACCAAGAATTAGGGTTCTCAAAAGATGCCGCCATTTCTGGTTTTGCCCTATTTGAAGTGGGGGCATTAGTCGGCACATTTTTATGGGGATATTTATCTGATTTAGCTAATGGAAGACGTGGATTAACTGCTTGTATTGCGTTGATTTTAATTGTCTTTACCCTTGAGTTTTATCAATTTGCAAGCAACGAATATATGTACTTAATCTCATTATTCGTACTTGGTTTCTTGGTATTTGGACCGCAATTATTGATCGGCGTTGCAGCGGTCGGCTTTGTGCCGAAAAAAGCGATTGCGGTTGCGGATGGAGTTAAAGGTACCTTTGCTTATCTGATTGGCGATAGCTTTGCAAAACTTGGTTTGGGCATGATCGCAGATGGTACCCCTATCTTTGGTTTAACCGGTTGGGCAGGAACCTTTGCCGCGTTAAATACCTCTGCGATTGTATGTATGGTATTGCTTGCTTTTGTGGCAATTGCAGAAGAGAAGAAAATTCGTCGCTTAAAAAAATAGCATAATTTTTCACCGCACTTTCTCTTTTCACAACAATATTAATTATGCAGTGTAATTTTCACTGCATAATTTTTTTATTGGAGTACAATGCTCTCCCGCTTTGCTTAATACCTTATGGCTAGGATACAAAATGATTAATATCGTGTTAGTTGATGATCATCTCGTGGTGCGTTCAGGCTTCTCGCAACTGCTTTCTTTAGAACCAGATATGCGTATTGTCGGTGAATTTGGTTCAGCAAAAGAAACCCGTCAAAATTTACCACGCCTCAAACCTGATGTGTGCATTATGGATATTTCGATGCCTGATGAAGGCGGGTTAGAATTATTAGCTGATATTCCACAAGGCATTCACTGCATTATGCTCAGCGTCAATGATTCAGAATTGATTGTTAAAAAAGCCCTTGAATTAGGTGCAAAAGGCTATTTAAGCAAGCGTTGTAGCCCAGACGAATTAATCCAAGCGGTACGCACCGTTTATGCTGGAGGGGTATATTTAATGCCAGAATTAACCTTGAAACTGGTCTCCACGCCAACTCAGCATCCTCTGGCACACTTGACCAAACGGGAACAACAAGTCTGTGAATTACTTGCCGAGGGGCGTAATGTAAAAGATATTGCGATCTATTTATCCCTGAGTATAAAAACAGTTCACGTTCATCGTGCCAATGCGATGAGTAAATTAAATGTTAAAAATAATGTTGAATTAGCCAATTTATTCCGTAGTAAAGGATAAAATGAATACCCTTTTCTCTTTTATATATAGCTGGTTTTTTGTTGCCCCAGCCTATTTTTGCTTATGGATTATTTCTAATTATTTATTAGATGATCCACTGCTGTCTTTTTTATTTTTTCCTTTTGCGTTACGCATTGGTATTCTCATTCACATACAACTAAAATATTGGATTGCTATTTATCTTGCTGAATATAGCATTTTACTCTTACTCTCTATTGCTTTTCCTGCCAATAATTATATTTCTATTGTCTTACTAGGGTTATTGAATATACCTATCTTGTTCATATTTAAGAAATACTATTTTGGAAGTCAATTACGCTGTTTATTATTACAAGGTTTATTAATTACCTTACTCAGCCTAATCAACGCACTCTACTTTATAAGTACAGCGCATTTTTATTTCACCTTTCTTGTCAGTTTCTCAAGTGCGGTGCTAATTATTCCAATTTGTTATTTAATTTATTATTTTCTTTTTGAAATAAAATGGTTACCTTTAACCTCAAGCCTTATCCGAAAACCCATCAGTTTAAGATCGAAACCTATTATTATTTATTTGTTATTATTCCTCTTAAATATTTATATCCAGACTGATTTACCTGAATCTTTTAATCGTTTTTCACTCTTTTTCTTAGCCATACCCATTATTTTGCTGGCTTTTCGTTACGGCTGGCAAGGCGCTTTGCTAGGGATCTTATTAAATAGTTTGGCGCTGATTAGTACAACTCACCATTTTTCTAATGTAGAATTAACGGATTTATTGCTCACCCTTTCTGCCCAAACCATTACAGGCATTTTCCTTGGCTTAGGTATTCAACATCAACGAGATTTAAATCAGCATTTAAGCCAAGAATTGCTGAGAAACCAATATTTAACCCAGCAATTAATTCATCGTGAAGAAGAAATTAGGAAGGAAATCTCACGAGAATTACACGATGAAATTGGACAAAATATCACGGCTATTAGAACACAAGCCAGTATTTTAAAACGGATAGGAAAAACACCAGAATACGAAAAACTCTCACAGATTATTGAGCAATTATCCTTAAATATTTACGATAGTATTAAAGGGCTTATTAATAAAATCCGTCCACGTATTTTAGATGACCTCAACTTACAAGAAGCCTTACAAAATCTTTTTATTGAATTAGATTTTGCAAGCCAAAATACACATATTTATTTGCATTGTCATAATCCGAAAAATCGCGTGCTTTCTCATTTACTTGAAATTACGTTATATCGTTTATGCCAAGAAGCATTAAATAATATAAAAAAATATGCGGGTGCAACAAAAATCACTATTAATGTGAACATTGATGAAAAAATCACATTACATATTCAAGACAACGGCATTGGTTTTGATTTATCTAAAATCAACCACAGTGGATTAGGTATAAAAGGAATGAAAGAACGTGTTGCAATGTTAGGCGGAAAATTTGAGATTCATTCTGTAAAATGGACAAAACACCAGCAAAGTGGCACAGGTATTTTTGTAGAATTACCTTGGATTAACTAATGAATAAAGAAACACCGCAACAAATCAATCAACGTTACCAATATTGGCGCATTCATTTAATGTTTGTGATGTATATTGGCTATGCCGGTTTTTATTTTACTCGAAAAAGTTTTAACTATGCTGTTCCCGCATTAATTTCTGATTTAGGCATTGATAAAAATGATATTGGAATGATGACCACCGCCTTTTATATTACTTATGGCATTTCTAAATTTTTATCTGGTATGTTTTCTGATCGCACTAATCCACGCTATTTTATGGCAATCGGTCTCTTTTTTAGTGGCGTTATAAATATCTTTTTTGGATTATCAAGTTCACTCTTCGTTTTTATGAGCTTATGGATTCTCAATGCATGGTTTCAAGGCTGGGGGTGGCCTGCTTGTTCTAAATTGCTCACCACTTGGTATTCTCGTACAGAACGGGGCGCTTGGTGGTCGGTATGGAACACTGCACACAATGTGGGTGGCGCATTAATCCCTTTAATTATTGGCTATGTTACTTTGCATTATAGTTGGCGTTATGGATTCATTATTGCTGGGATCATCACGCTTTTTATTGCCCTATTCCTTGCCCTGCGGTTACGAGGTAGCCCTGAATCTCTTGGATTACCTAGCATTGGGCAATGGCGAAAGGATCAATTAGAATTAATTCAAGAACAAGAAGGAAAAGATCTTTGCTGGCAACAAATATTATATCGCTACGTTTTGTTAAATAAATATATTTGGCTTTTGGCACTCAGTTATACCCTCGTCTATATTGTCAGAACAGCCATTAACGACTGGGGAAATATTTATTTAACTGAAAAATATCATTATGATTTGGTGTCTGCCAACAGTGTTATTTCGCTATTTGAAATTGGCGGTATTTTGGGTTCGTTAGTTGCTGGTTGGGGATCTGATAAATTATTTTCTAGCAATCGTGGCCCTATGGCACTGTTATTTGCGATTGGTATTTTCTTTTCTATTTTAGCATTGTGGTTAATGGTGCAAGAAAAGTTTATTTTGCAAAGTGCGGTGTTTTTTTCTATCGGATTTTTTGTATTTGGTCCACAAATGCTGATTGGAATGGCAGCAGCGGAATGCTCCCATAAGAAACTGGCTGGCACCGCTACGGGATTTATCGGTTTATTTGCTTATTTAGGGGCGGCATTATCAGGCTATCCTTTAGCCATTATTATGCAACATTTTCATTGGAACGGTTTTTTTGTGGTGATTTCCTGCTGCGCCTTTCTTATTGCCTTATTACTCTTGCCATTTTTAAAAGCACAGAATTAAAAAAGCCTTAACATATAAAAATACTAAGGCTTCTTACTGTCGTCTTTCTGTTATGGCTTAAATGATGACAACTCATCAATCATCGCCACAACCATTGCGGAAGATTGCTTAGCGGCGAGGGGAAGGAATTCTTCAAAGGACATACTCGCTTCCCCATCGCCACTATCAGAAATTGCACGAACCACCACAAAAGGCACGTTGAAAGCGTGACACACTTGGGCAATGGCGGCGGCTTCCATTTCTACCGCTGTTACATCAGCAAAATGTTGTTTAATTTGTGCGAGAGGCTCTCCGCCGTGGATAAAACTATCACCTGAACAAATTAAGCCTTTATGCACTTTTTGCCCTTGCGCAAGTGCCACTTTTTCCGCAAGTGCGGTGAGATTTTCGTCAGAATTAAAACGTGCGGGGCAATTAGGTAGCTGACCTTTGACATAGCCAAATGCGGTAACGTCCGCATCGTGATGAGCTGTTTGGGTAGAAATCACTACATCGCCTACCTTTAATCCCGCTGCAACCCCACCTGCCGAGCCTGTGTTGATAATCACATCGGGGTTAGCAAGTTGCAACAGCGCAGTGGTTCCCATTGCAGCTGCCACTTTTCCTATACCTGATTGCAATAAGGCAATGTTTTTGCCATTAATTGTACCTTGATAAATGGTTGCGCCACCAATTTGCGTTGTCGTTTGGTTTTCCATTAGGGCAGATAAATACGCCACTTCTTGTGCCATTGCACCGACAATTCCAATTTTCATCATTGTTTCTCTTGTAATAATTTGTTAATTAAAAAATCTAACACGGCAAAGCTATAATCATCGTTATAAAGGGTGCTTGCGGTCAGCACATAACGGCCATTAATGATGGCATAAGGATAAGTAAATACCCCATATTCTTCCGTCAGTTGAATGGCATCTTTTACTTGTAAACGGACATTAACCGAATGATACAATTTAGTAAATTCTTCTGTATCAATATGTTGTTGTGCAAGCCATTTTAAGAAAGTAGGAAAATGAGCTAATTCGGTATAACGTTTTTTTTCAGAACTTTCAAACAACAATAAATCAGAAACATTCTCTGCGTTCATTTGCTGTAAGGTGTAAAAAATATTTGCCGTTAAGTTCGCTTTTGTTGTGGCAACGGGAATCTCCGTGAGTACAATATGATCACGATTGATTTGGCTATATAAATTAAGAATATCCTGCGCCACAGAACAAACACGGCAATCATAATCAAAGAAAAATTGAATTAAAATCTTATGATCAGCACGAGCAGGAATCACTAATGGCTCCTGATAAGAAAAATAATCACGCCCTTCTTCAAATTGGCTGATATGTAACTTAGGCTGTTCAAGGGGTTCAGCCCAACTTATTTGGCTCACACCAAGCATCATAAAGAAAAAAAGTAGCCGCCACATTTTATACACCATCAATCTGCCAATGGCTCAATATAATCCACCAAGAGCTGAATATTACGCTGCCCACGGTATTCATTAACATCTAATTTATAGGCGAGTTTCACTTTTTTTAATGAAAGATCAGGGTAATAACGAGTATCTACGTTAAATGCAATGGCATCAAATAAAGCTCCACCATTGATTGGCTCAACCATCATTTTTAAATGCTTTTCGCCCACTAAACGCTGTTGTAAGAGTTTAAATTCACCATCAAAGACAGGCTCAGGGAAAGCTTGCCCCCAAGGCCCTGATTGCTTGAGTAGCTCTGCCGTATCTAAATTCATAAATTGTGGCTCAAGTTCGCCGTCCGTCCACACGACACCTTGCAGATCTTTCTCATCTAAACATTCCGTTACGACTTCATTAAATAGTCGTTGGAAATCACTAAATTTTTCTTCTTGAATGCTCAGCCCTGCGGCCATTGCGTGTCCGCCAAATTTGATAATCATATCTGGATGGCGAGAATGTAAGCGCTCCAATAAATCGCGAATATGTAATCCTTCAATAGAACGCGCTGAGCCTTTAAGAATGCCTTCCTGATCTTGAGCAAAAGCAATCACGGGGCGATGAAACTGATCTTTTAGTCTTGACGCTAAAATGCCCAGCACACCTTGATGCCAATCCGCTTGATAAAGCACGATACCTGTTGGCAATGGCGGAGTAAGTGCGGTCAATTTTCGGCAAATTTCTAGCGCCTCTAATTTCATTCCTTGTTCAATTTCTTTACGTGTTTGGTTAAGCCCGTCTAACTCTAATGCCAATGCCCGTGCAGAAGGCATATCTTGTGCTAAAAGTAATTCTACCCCGACTGACATATTATCTAACCGACCCGCTGCATTTAAACGAGGCGCGATAGCAAAGCCTAAATCTGACGCACTAAATCGGCTCATATCACGATTAGCCACTTCTGCTAAGGCTTGGATACCGTAGCGACAACGTCCTGCACGAATACGTTGCAAGCCTTGATAAGCGAGAATACGATTATTTTGATCTAATGGCACCACATCGGCAATGGTGCCAAGTGCCACCAAATCAAGCAACTCAGTAAAATTGGGTTGGCTTTTGTTATCAAATATGCCTTGTTCACGTAACTTGGCGCGCAACGCCAACATCACATAAAAAGCAACTCCAACGCCTGCTAAAGATTTAGACGGAAAATCACATTGTGATAAATTGGGATTTACAATGGCATCAGCTTCCGGCAAGGTTTCGCTAGGTAAATGGTGATCGGTTACCACCACTTGTACGCCCTGTGCTTTTAAAAAGGCAACGCCTTCAAAGGAAGAAATGCCATTATCTACGGTGATAAGCACCTCTACCTGTTTTTCCAAAGCTAATTTCGCCACCTCAACACTTAAGCCATAACCTTGTTCAAAACGGTTCGGCACAAGATAATCCACTTGCTGAAAGCCAAGCTGACGTAACGCCACAACGGTTAATGCTGTACTGGTTGCACCATCCGCATCAAAATCCCCAACGATGACCACCTTTTTTTGCGCTTCACGTGCCTGTGCCAACACATTTACCGCATGTTGCATACCAAATAACCTATGAGGAGAAAGCATTGAATTTAAAGTGCGGTCTAATTGTTGCGAATTTTTTATTTGACGCGCACGATAAAGGCGATCAAGCAAAGGATGATCGCTAATAGGCTGTTCTGAGCTAATAGGACGGCGTTGGATTGTTTTGTTCATATCAAATTAATGGATTTCACTCTCGCTATTTTGGGGGAATACATAGCCCCCAACAAAAAATTTTACCGCGCTTATTCTTGTTGCAACGCGTTTAATAATTCTTTTGGTGGTAAATAGCCCCCAATCAGCTCGCCTGTCGGCGTAACAATGCTAGGCGTACCGCGCACACCAAATTGTACACCAAGCTCATAGTGTTTTTTTACTCTATCGGCATTCTTCAAGGTTTTCGGCAAATTGCCTTTTTCTGCTTCATTTAAGGCATACACAGGATCTTTTGCCTGCCAAATGGCTTCCATTTGTTTTGCCGTGTTATTATTCAATCCACCACGAGGAAACGCGAGGTAACGCACGGTAATGCCTAAATCATTATATTGCTGAATTTGCTGATGCAATAAATGACAATAATGGCAAGTGATATCCATAAATACGGTTACCGCATATTTTTCATTTTTTGCTGGATAAACAATCATTTCATCTTTATAACTGTTTAATTTATCAAGTAAAAATTTTCCTGTTAAATCTACTGGACCTTTATCAGTGAGTTGGTATAGTTGCCCTTGTAGCACATATTTGCCATCTTCAGAGGTATAAAAAATGCCTTCATTACTGATGACTGTTTTAATTCCTGCAAGCGGAGAAGATTTGATCTCCATTTGCGAAATCCCCAATTTTTTTAATTGGCTTTCAATTTGAGCATCGTTAGCCAGCGCATAAGCAGACAAAGTCGCTAACGAAAGTGCGGTAATTATTTTCTTCATTTTTTATTTCCTGATATTCATTCCTTGCGAACGGCAGATTTTATCACAAGCCCTATTAACAAGCTAATAGGAAAAGGCTTTCAACATAATTGACCTACCAAATTGGGCTAAAATAGCATATAATTCGGCTCTTATATTAAAAATCATATAGAACTGAATTTATGTTTGAAATTAACCCAATCAAAAATAAAATTGCCGATCTTGCTGAACGTACGGCAACCCTTAGGGGGTATCTTTGACGTTGATAGCAAAATCGAACGTTTAGAAGAAGTCAATGCGGAGCTAGAACAGCCCGATGTATGGAATGAGCCAGAAAAAGCCCAAGCGCTAGGCAAAGAACGTGCGAGCTTAGAGGCGGTGGTTGATACCATTAAACATTTAACACAAGGCTTGGAAGATGTAGAGGGCTTGTTAGAACTTGCTATTGAAGCTGAAGATGAAGACACCTTCAATGAGGCGGTGGCAGAACTCGATGAATTAGAACAAAAATTAGCCGCACTTGAGTTTCGCCGTATGTTTAGTGGCGCAAATGATGCGGCAGATTGCTATGTCGATCTTCAAGCAGGCTCTGGCGGAACAGAAGCACAAGACTGGACAGAAATGTTATTGCGTATGTATTTACGTTGGGCTGAAAGTAAAGGCTTTAAAACCGAATTGATGGAGGTTTCTGACGGTGATGTCGCGGGGATAAAATCTGCAACGATCCGTGTTTCTGGCGAATATGCTTTCGGCTGGCTTAGAACAGAAACGGGCATTCATCGTCTCGTACGTAAAAGTCCATTTGATTCGAATAATCGTCGTCACACTTCTTTTAGTGCCGCTTTTGTTTATCCTGAAATTGATGACAACATTGATATTGATATCAATCCTGCGGATTTACGCATTGATGTCTATCGCGCCTCTGGTGCTGGCGGACAACACGTGAACAAAACAGAAAGTGCGGTGCGAATTACCCATATTCCAAGTGGTATTGTGGTGCAATGTCAAAATGATCGTTCACAACATAAGAATAAAGATCAAGCAATGAAACAGCTTAAAGCCAAATTGTACGAACTTGAATTGCAAAAACAAAATGCCGAAAAACAGGCTATGGAGGATAATAAATCCGACATTGGTTGGGGCAGCCAAATTCGTTCTTATGTGCTTGATGATGCACGAATTAAAGATTTACGTACAGGGGTTGAAAACCGCAACACGCAAGCCGTGTTAGATGGTGATTTAGATAAATTTATTGAGGCAAGCTTAAAAGCTGGTTTGTAATCGTTAGATAAAAAATCAAGATCTTTTCTGACATCACTAATGCTCAGGTTTTTCTTATAAAAAAGAAAGAAACATCTGATTATTCGCAAACCATAGATTGACTAAACGATTTTAACCTTGCCTCATAAACGGTTGTGTAGATAACAATAAAATTTAAAGGTAAAACAAAATGACAGAACAAACTCAAGAATTAGATTTAAATGGTGAAATGCGAGTTCGCCGTGAAAAATTAGCCACATTGCGTAAAAAAGGCAATGCGTTTCCCAATACCTTCCGCCGTGATGCGCTTGCACAGGATTTGCATCAACAATATGATGAAGTAGAAGGCGAAGCACTGAAAGCCCAAAATGTGGAAGTGAAAGTGGCAGGGCGCATTATGACACGTCGCATTATGGGTAAAGCGACCTTTGTTACCTTGCAAGATATGAGCGGACGCATTCAACTTTATATCGCTCGTGATAATTTGCCAGAAGGCGTCTATGCTGATGATGTCGGTAACTGGGATTTAGGCGATATTGTTGGGGTTAAAGGCACATTATTTAAAACCAAAACCAATGAACTGACCGTTCGCGCCTCAGAAGTGCAACTTTTAACCAAAGCACTACGCCCATTACCCGATAAATTCCACGGTTTAGCCGATCAAGAAATGCGTTATCGCCAACGCTACTTAGATCTCATTTCTAATGAAGAATCACGCCGCACTTTCATTATTCGCTCAAAAGTGATTGCTGGAATGCGTGAGTATTTCATCAGCAAAGGGTTTATTGAAGTAGAAACGCCTATGCTACAAGTGATCCCTGGTGGTGCTGCTGCCCGTCCATTTGTTACCCATCACAATGCATTAGATATTGATATGTATCTACGTATTGCCCCAGAACTTTATTTAAAACGCCTTGTTGTAGGTGGGTTTGAACGTGTATTTGAATTAAATCGTAACTTCCGTAATGAAGGGGTTTCTGTACGTCATAATCCAGAATTTACGATGATCGAATATTATCAAGCCTATGCGGATTACCACGATTTAATGGATAACACCGAAGAATTATTACGCAAACTCGCCCTAGACATTCTCGGCACCACAATTGTGCCTTATGGCGACTATGAATTTGATTTCGGTAAGCCATTCGAGCGTATCACTATGCACGAAGCAATTTTAAAATACGGTGCGGATAAAGGCATTGAGAAAGAAGATCTTTATGATTTCGATCGTGCTAAGGCATTGGCAACTAAACTTGGCATTGAAGTACAAAAATCTTGGGGCTTAGGTTCTATCGTAAACGCAATTTTTGAAGAAGTGGCAGAACATCACTTAATTCAACCGACTTTCTTAATGGCTCATCCAGCGGAAATTTCACCATTAGCACGTCGTAATGATGAAAACCCAGAGGTTACCGATCGTTTTGAATTATTTATTGGCGGACGTGAAATTGGTAACGGTTTCTCAGAATTAAATGATGCCGAAGATCAAGCTGAACGCTTTGATGCACAGGTTGCCGCAAAAGAAGCTGGTGATGACGAAGCGATGTTTAAAGATGACGATTTCGTTACCGCACTTGAACACGGCTTGCCACCAACGGCTGGAGAGGGTCTTGGCATTGACCGTTTAGCAATGCTCTTCGCCAATGCGCCATCAATCCGTGATGTAATTCTCTTCCCCGCAATGAAACATAAAGGGTAAAGATAAATTAATAAAGGAAAGATAGCTTAAGGCTGTCTTTTCTTTTTCATAGTGAATAATAAATAATGAACAATTTAACATTAGAACAATTAATCAATCAAAAACTAGATTCTACTAGCATCACCGACTATGCACCGAATGGTTTACAAATACAAGGTAAAGATGAAGTTAAAAAGATCATCACTGGCGTAACAGCAAGCCAAGCGTTAATTGATTATGCGATTAAACAAAATGCCGATGCCATTTTGGTTCATCACGGCTATTTTTGGAAAAGCGAAAATCCTTGTATTCGAGGAATGAAAGGTAAGCGAATTAAGGCATTATTGCAAAATGATATTAATCTTTATGCCTATCATTTACCCCTTGATGTTCACCCTGAGCTTGGCAATAACGCACAACTTGCCGCCTTGCTTGGTATTGAGGATCTCCAACCATTGGAACAAGGGAGATTCAGCATTCCCGTTTACGGGACGTTAAAAACACCAATCAGTGGTGAAGAATTGGCACAACGTATTGAACAGCAATTACAACGCAAACCACTTTTTTGTTTGGAAAATGCACCGCACTTCATTCACACGGTGGGCATTTGTACGGGGGGCGGTCAAGGCTATATTGATCTTGCCGCTCAACAAGGCATTGATGCGTTTATTACGGGTGAAGTTTCGGAGCAAACAATCCATTCAGCGCGAGAACAAGGGATTAATTTCTTCGCCGCTGGGCATCATTGTACTGAGCGTTATGGTGTCAAAGCCTTAGGAGAATGGCTGGCGAAAAACTACGATGTTGATGTGGCGTTCAAAGATATTTACAATCCAGCGTAGTTAATCTCAAGGGAATAGTATTCAGTAAGGCAACATTAACGCTAAATCAACGCCAGTAAAAAAGCAAAGTGCGGTGTAAATTTTGCCAAAATTCAGGTCAGCTTTGTATAAGCGCAACTTTTCCCTTATACTAAGCACAATTTTTCACAATACCTAATTCATTAGGTTCATAAAAAGGAATAAAAAATGGGTTTCTTAACAGGTAAACGTATTTTAATTACAGGTTTGGCGAGCAATCGTTCTATCGCTTATGGTATTGCTGCAGCAATGAAACGTGAAGGTGCAGAGCTTGCATTCACGTATTTGAATGACAAATTAAAACCTCGCGTGGAAGAATTTGCCAAAGAATTTGGTTCAGACATTATTCTTCCTCTTGATGTTGCCAGCGATGAAAATATCACCAACTGTTTTACGGAATTAAGTAAACACTGGGAAAAATTTGATGGTTTTGTCCACGCAATCGCGTTCGCACCGGGCGATCAATTAGATGGTGATTATGTTAATGCGGCGACACGTGAAGGCTTTCGCATTGCACACGATATCAGCGCATACAGCTTTGTCGCAATGGCACAAGCAGCACGCCCTATGCTTAATCCAAATTCAGGCTTGGTTACCCTCACCTACTTAGGCGCTGAGCGCGCTATTCCAAACTATAATGTGATGTGTTTAGCAAAAGCCTCTCTTGAAGCAAGTACCCGAGTTATGGCAGCCGATCTAGGTAAAGACGGCATCCGTGTCAATGCGATTTCCGCCGGTCCAATTCGCACATTAGCAGCATCCGGCATTAAAAACTTCAAGAAAATGTTGGCAACCTTTGAAAACACTGCGCCATTACGTCGTACAGTAACCATCGAAGATGTAGGTAATTCCGCCGCTTTCTTATGCTCTGATTTAGCTTCTGGAGTAACTGGCGAAGTATTGCACGTTGATGCAGGCTTTAGCATTACTGCAATGAGCGAATTAGGTGCAGAATAAATTTAACCTCGAACAAAATAAGGCAGACCTATAACGTCTGCCTTTTGTCGTTTATTAAGAAGAAATGATATGTTTCAAAATAATCCCCTATTATCTCAATTAAAACAACAAATTCGTGATAGCAAACCTGTCGTTGAAGGTGTGGTACGCGGTTCAGACAAAGCATTTGGCTTTTTAGAAACGGATAAAAAAAGCTACTTCATTCCTCCTGCGGCAATGAAAAAAGTGATGCACGGCGATAAAATCAAAGCACGCATTGAAACGATCGGCGATAAAGAACAAGCCGAGCCAGAAGAACTGATCGAGCCAATGCTCACTCGTTTTATCGCTAAAGTGCGGTTCAATAAAGACAAAAAATTGCAAGTCTTGGTGGATCATCCACAAATCAATCAACCTATTGGTGCGAATAAAATTAAAGCGGTTACCGAAGACTTACAAGAAGGCGATTGGGTGGTGGCTGAATTGAAAACCCACCCATTACGCGATGACCGTTTTTTATTTGCTCAAATCACTCAATTTATTTGCTCACAACGTGATGAATTTGCCCCTTGGTGGGTAACCTTAGCGCGCCATCAACAGTCTCGCTACCCTGTTCAGGGACAAGATCATTATGAAATGCTTGATAAACAACTACGTGAGGATTTGACCGCACTTCATTTTGTTACGATTGATAGCGAAAGCACCCAAGATATGGATGATGCGCTTTATATTGAACAGCTTGATGAAAACGGACAACAAGTCGGCTGGAAATTAGTGGTTGCCATTGCCGATCCTACTGCTTATATTGATGAAAATTCAATCATTGAACAAGAAGCCAAGCAACGCTGTTTCACCAATTACCTTCCGGGTTTTAACATTCCAATGTTGCCGAGAGAGCTTTCAGATGAACTCTGTTCACTGATGGAAAATGAAGTGCGTCCTGCATTAGTTTGTCATATTGAAATTGATTTACAAGGCAATCTCCGTAGCAAACCTCTTTTCCAATTCGCTCAGATCCAGTCAAAAGCGAAATTAGCCTATAATAATGTGTCGGATTACTTAGAACAGCAAAACAATGCTTGGCAACCAAATGACGAAGCCACCAAAAATCAAATCGATCTGCTTCATCAATTTACCTTAGCACGAATCCAATGGCGTAAAACCAATGCTTTGCTATTTAAAGAAAAGCCTGATTACAGCTTTAAATTGGCTGAAAATGGAAAAGTTGAGGCAATCGTTGCCGAATATCGCCGTATTGCCAATCAAATTGTCGAAGAAGCAATGATCCTCGCGAATATCTGTGCGGCGCATTATCTTAATGAAACAGCACAATGTGGTATTTTTAATACCCATTCAGGCTTTGATAACAAAAACCTGACTTCCGCACAACAGTTTCTCCTTTCTCAGTTAGCAAATGAAGAGAGTGAAGCCGAACTAAAAACACGTTATTCCACTGAAAACCTCGCAACACTTGAGGGGTATTGTCGTATGCGACACGATATTGAACCGATTGAGGGAGATTATCTAGAGCTACGCTTACGCCGCTACCTCACCTTTGCGGAATTTAAAGCAGAATTAGCACCGCACTTTGGTTTAGGGCTAGAAGGCTATGCGACTTGGACATCTCCAATTCGTAAATACTGTGATATGGTGAATCACCGCCTCATCAAAGCAAGCCTAACAACGCAGCAATATCAAAAACCGACTGATGCAGTACTACAACGCTTACAAGAGGCACGCCGGCAAAATCGTTTGATCGAGCGTGATATTGCGGATTGGCTATACTGCCGTTATTTAGCCGACAAAGTAGAAAGCAAACCGCAATTTGACGCTGAAATTCAAGATGTAATGCGTAGCGGATTGCGTGTATTATTGTTAGAAAATGGCGCGTCAATGTTTATCCCCGCTTCCACCATTCACAATAATAAGGAAGAAATACAAGTTAACCCTGACGAAATCGCCCTTTATATCAAAGGTGAAAAAGCTTATAAAATTGGCGACAAAATACAAGTGATACTCACCGAAGTGAAAGAAGAAACTCGGAGTATTATTGGGCAGGTCGTGAATTAAGCTTTTGCCGAAAACAAATAGGCCACCTAAATTTAGACAATACACTAATTTAAGGGTGGCCCATTATTTATCGTAGGAATTTAAATCAAACTATTAATATTAGAATAAGAAACGCGCACCCAATGCTACACGATGGTTTGCTTTTCCTTTTGTGTTCAACACTTTACCATCTTGTGTAACTTTACCTTTACCACCCTCAAGATACACAACAAGGTTTTTATTAAAGCGATGATCTACACCTAACATCCAACCGCGCATTTTTAACGCTTTCGCTGCTGGATCTGCTTTTTTACCTGTTGCAAAATAGTATTCTCCATAAACAGCATTTTGCGGCGTTGCCATTACTTTTAAGCCCACTAAGAAACGGTTATTTTTATGCAACCTTGCTTTATAACCTGCGACTTTTTGGAAACCAATATTACTACTTTCAACACCTGTTTTAGACACTTTACCAAATGCCCAGTCAAAGCCTAGTGTAACAAGTTTGTTATAGGTAAGATCAAAACCAACACCACCACGTTTAAGTTTGAATTCTTTGGCTTTGGTATTGTCTTCAGATTGAGTTACCGCAGAATAACCCGAACCAAAACGAACATCAAAATCACCAAAGCTATTATCATAGAATACACCTACACCATAACCTTGACCTTCATCCCAGCCAGTTGTACCGCTTGAAGTTTGGTTCGCTTTATTCGCTTGTCCAAAGTAATAATCTGCGGCAAAACGGAAACCAGCAAATTTGTTAGACATAAATGTTGCGGCTTTTTTATGCCCATCGAAGAAAATATTACCGCCACCATCATAAGTATAATTTGCTTTAGGGATGTTATCACCTAAGTTTAATTGACGACCAAAGGTTAAAGTACCCACATCATTTTGTTTCACACCAACAAATAAACGATGTGTTCTTAAATTATTTCCAATGGCATCCGCTGCCCCACTACCGCTAGAAAAACGAAGCTCTGCGCCACCAAATACTTGAAAACCCGCCCCGACATCTTGATATGCTCTTACACGCACACGTGAACCAATATCACGTAAATCATTGCGTCGCTCTGAATCATTACGCAATTCAAAGTGCATACGACCATCTAAATCAATTTTTGTTCCTTCTTTTTCATAGATTACAGTGGCATTTGCGGTGGCTGAAACCATTGCTGTTACAGCTAATGCGATAAGTGTCTTTTTCATAATGAACTTCCTTTGTTTAAGGTCTTTTATACCCGACAGAATAAAACCCCAATTTCTATCAATCCGATATTAATTAACCAAAAATAATTTCGGTTGGAAATAATATAGGTAGGTTATTTTTTTCTGTCAAAAACAGGGAACTTTTAAACAAATGAAAAATATGAAATAAAAACATATAGTTAAAACAAATAAGAAAAATATACCAAATGAAAAAATGTGATCTCCGCCTCACTTTTATTAACCGAAATCCGTTTTCTTCTCTGCATATATAAACCTAACATATTGATAAACAAGCAATTAAAGCCACTCCAATTATATTTATAAAACAACATTTCATAAAAAATAAAATAAATAGGTGTTTTATTTAATAATGTGCAACAGATCACAATTTATCATCTAATTCAGAAACACAATGCACTATGTTTTGCGACATTCTTCGCCACTCCCCAAAGTACTGAGTTGCTTTCTTTTTACTTTGAAAAACTTCAATAAAAATGACCGCACTTTGATCTTCAAACCAAAGTGCGGTCATTTTTTATGATTTTTCTTAATTAAGCATTTTCTATACTAAATGCAACCACTTCACTGATATTTTTTGCACCAAGTGCAATCATAATTAAACGATCTATGCCTAAGGCTACGCCAGCACAATTTGGCACACCAGCTTGGAGTGCAGCGAGAAAACGCTCATCAAGTTGGCGGATTGGTAAACCTAATTGTTCACGTTGGCGGTTATCTTGTTCAAAGCGATGGCGTTGTTCGTTTGCATCAGTAAGTTCATTAAAGCCGTTAGCCAATTCAATGCCTTTATAGTAGAACTCGAAACGCTCTGCCACACGGTGATCTTCTGAGCTAATTTGTGCTAATGCTGCTTGTGTTGCGGGGAAATGATAAATGGCAACGGGGCGTTCTTGTCCAATATTTGGTTCAACCACAGCGCTGAATAAAAATTGTAGTAAGGTATCTCTCTCTTCATTTTCTGCTTGTTCCAGATGATATTCTTTCGCTTTGGCAATTAATTCTTCACGAGAGGCAGAAAGCGGATCTAGCCCGACATATTCTTGAAAGGCAAATTGATATGTCATACTTTCTGCGGGAGCGCAATCTAAAATTTGCTGTAATAAATCATCCACTTCATTGATAAGACGGTACATATCAAAATGCGGACGATACCATTCCAACATCGTGAACTCCGGGTTATGTTTTGTGCCAGTTTCTTCATTGCGGAACACTTTACAAAGCTGAAAAATCGCCCCACTTCCCGCAGCCAGTAGGCGTTTCATTGGGTATTCTGGGCTAGTTGAGAGCCATAAGGTTTTTGATTGATGTTTAAACGGTGAGGTGAATTCTGTGCTAAAGGTGGCAAGATGCACATCCGTTACACCGAATTCACTTAAAATTGGTGTTTCGACTTCTAGCAATCCTCTGTCAGTAAAAAAGCGACGAATTTCAGCCATAATTTTGGCGCGAGCTAATAAGTTTTGAATACTGGCTGTTGGTCGCCATTGTTCATTTTCAGTCATAAAGTGCCTCAGTCAATTCCTTTGTGAGAAAAGTGCGGTTATTTTACCTGAAATTTTTCAACAAGATGAGTTATTTTTACGCAATGTATTCATTCTAAAAGAGAAAAATTCTCATTAAGCTAGAGAATTCTCTCTAACTTTTTTGAGTTAGATCACACTTTGAAGCTTTGCTCACATTTTTTGATAAAAAAGTCTGATTTATTTTATAAAAGCGTGGCAAAATAAACTCACCCTAATAAATTTCATCTACTTTATATTGGAGGAAATCGTGCAAACTGTTAATGTCGATATTGCAATTGTTGGCGCTGGTGGCGGTGGTTTACGAGCAGCAATTGCAGCAGCACAGGCAAATCCAAATCTTAAAATTGCCTTAGTTTCAAAAGTTTACCCTATGCGTAGCCATACTGTCGCTGCCGAAGGAGGCGCGGCTGCCGTGATCAAGGAAGAAGATTCTTATGAAAAACATTTCCACGATACCGTAGCCGGGGGCGATTGGTTATGTGAACAAGATGTGGTGGAATACTTTGTAGAACATTCCCCTGTTGAGATGACGCAGTTAGAACGCTGGGGCTGCCCTTGGAGTCGTAAACAAGACGGTGATGTGAATGTGCGCCGTTTCGGTGGAATGAAAATTGAACGTACTTGGTTTGCTGCCGACAAAACAGGCTTCCACTTGTTACATACCCTCTTCCAAACTTCAATGCAATTCCCACAAATTCAACGCTTTGACGAACATTTTGTGTTAGATATTCTGGTTGATGACGGCCATGCTCGTGGTATGGTGGCAATGAATATGATGGAAGGCACATTGGTACAAATCAATGCAAATGCTGTGATTATCGCCACTGGTGGTGGTTGCCGTGCGTTCCGCTTTAATACAAATGGCGGTATTGTAACGGGTGATGGATTATCAATGGCATATCGTCACGGTGTGCCATTGCGTGATATGGAGTTTGTGCAATATCACCCAACAGGTTTACCAAATACGGGGATTTTGATGACTGAAGGATGCCGTGGTGAAGGGGGCATTTTAGTCAATAAAGATGGCTATCGCTATTTGCAAGATTATGGTTTAGGCCCTGAAACGCCAATTGGTAAACCTGAAAATAAATATATGGAATTAGGTCCGCGTGATAAAGTGTCGCAAGCATTCTGGCAAGAATGGCGTAAAGGCAATACCTTAAAAACGGAAAAAGGGGTGGATGTAGTTCACCTTGATTTACGCCATTTAGGTGAAAAATATTTGCACGAACGTTTACCATTTATTTGTGAACTCGCGAATGCTTATGAAGGCGTTGATCCTGCTAAAGCCCCTATTCCCGTGCGTCCTGTTGTGCATTATACAATGGGGGGGATTGAAGTGGATTTCAACAGTGAAACTCGCATTAAAGGTTTATTTGCTGTGGGTGAATGTGCTTCTTCAGGCTTGCATGGGGCGAACCGTTTAGGTTCAAATTCATTAGCGGAACTTGTTGTGCTAGGACGTGTTGCTGGGGAATATGCTGCTCAACGCGCAAGTGAAGCAAGCCCTGCAAACCAAAATACAGTCAATGCACAAGCACAAGATGTGGTACAACGTTTAGAAGATCTTTATAACCAAGAAGGCACAGAATCTTGGTCACAAATTCGTGATGAGATGGGCGATTCAATGGAAGAAGGTTGCGGTATTTATCGTACTCAAGAAAGTATGCAACAAACGGTTGATAAAATTGCAGAGCTAAAAGAACGTTATAAACGGATTCGTATTGCCGATCGTTCAAGTGTCTTCAACACCAATGTGCTTTATACTGTTGAACTTGGCTATATTTTAGATGTTGCACAATCTATCGCTAATTCGGCGATTGAACGTAAAGAATCTCGTGGTGCTCACCAACGTTTAGACTATACAGAACGTGATGATGTGAATTATTTAAAACACACCTTAGCTTTCTATAATGCAGAAGGTGCGCCTCGCATTGAATATAGCCCAGTAAAAATCACAAAATCTCAACCTGCAAAACGTGTTTATGGTGCGGAAGCAGAAGCTCAAGAAGCAGCTGCAAAAGCTAAGGAGCAAGCAAATGGCTAATCAAGCGATTATGAATGTTGAAGTTCTGCGTTATAACCCAGAGCAAGATAAAGAACCTTATTTAAGAACCTATCAAGTGCCTTATGATAGCCAAACTTCATTGCTTGATGCGCTTGGCTATATTAAAGACAAACTTGAGCCTGAACTGTCTTATCGTTGGTCTTGCCGTATGGCAATTTGTGGTTCTTGCGGAATGATGGTCAATAATAAACCTAAACTTGCTTGTAAAACATTTTTACGCGATTACAGTGGACATATGCGTATTGAACCATTGGCTAATTTCCCAATTGAGCGGGATCTTGTTGTTGATCTAAGCCACTTTATTGAAAGTCTAGAAAGTATTAAACCTTATATTATTGGTAATGAAGCGCCACCACTAGATGGTAATCCACATCCATCTGCTGAATTGGCAAAAAGTCGAACTAAACAAACACCCGCACAATTAGAGAAATATCGCCAGTTCTCAATGTGTATTAATTGCGGGCTATGTTATGCAGCTTGCCCACAATTTGGCTTAAATCCTGAATTTGTAGGTCCAGCTGCGATTACACTTGCTCATCGTTATAACCTTGATAACCGTGATCACGGCAAAGCAGAACGGATGAAAATTCTGAATGGGGATAATGGGGTATGGAGCTGTACATTCGTGGGTTACTGCTCAGAAGTTTGTCCAAAACACGTTAATCCAGCCTCCGCTGTTAACCAAGGCAAAATCGAAAGTGCAAAAGATTATGTTTTGGCAATGTTAAAACCACAAAACTAAGGAGGAGTAAAATGACAGCAACCGCAAGCAAACGCAAAAAATATGTGCGTGAAATCACACCAACTTGGTGGAAAAAGTTAGATTTTTACAAATTTTATGTATTACGCGAAAGCACTGCAGTTCCTACTCTTTGGTTTTGTTTAGAACTATTCTATGGGTTAATCTCCTTAGGAAATGGAACCTTTGCTACAAACTTTATTCATTTTTTACAAAATCCCGTTGTTGTGATATTGAACATCATCACGCTTGGTGCCGTGTTATTAAATAGCTTTACATTTTTTAATATGGCTCCTCAGATGGTAAATATCATTGTAAAAAATGAGCGTATCAATGCGACATTACTTTCTCGCATTTTCTGGGCGATCACTGCATTGGTGAGTATTATTGTCTTAATCTTAGTATAGGAATGAGCATATGAACAAACAAAATCCAAAACGTTCGAATGAACCTGCTGTATGGCTATTATTTGGTGCAGGTGGCGCAATCAGTGCTGTATTCTTTCCCGTTCTTGTACTGATTTTCGGCTTTTTACTCCCTTTTGGGTTAGTTTCGCCAGAAAATATTATTGCATTTGCTGGAACTTGGATCGGAAAATTAATTATTCTTGCCTTATTAATTTTCCCAGCGTGGTGTGGTATTCATCGTGTCCATCTAGGCTTACACGATTTTAAAGTACATATTCCTGCAGCTGGATTTATTTTTTATGGGCTTGCTGGATTATTTTCATTACTGACGCTTTTCGCTGTATGGCATATTTAAATTCATTGTGATAGAGAAACAAAAGACCTTTTCGATTGAAAAGGTCTTTTATTATTGCTTGATTTTTTGCTATGTAAGTTTGAAATAAAGCAAGGCAAGTCCATACAGTACTACGCCAATATTCAATAACTTTATTTTGTCAATGTAACTAACCAACAATTGTGAATGTGTTTATTGCGTTCAAAATCCAGTGGTAAAGTTTTGGCAGAAATTTCTACCGCACTTAATCCGAGTGCAGCCATACCGTCAAAATCCATCTTGAATTTTTGCTTATTGTTAGAAAATACAATTGTGCCATTGGAACGTAAAATCCGTTTTAAATGGGTGAATAATTGAAGATGATCGCGTTGCACGTCCCAGCTGTTTTCCATTCGTTTAGAATTGGAAAAAGTGGGTGGATCAACAAAGATCAGATCAAATTGACGATCGCATTTTTCTAACCATTGTAAACAATCACTTTGAATTAATTTATGCTGTTTACCTTCAATATCATTAAGCATTAAATTTTGTTCTGCCCAGTTCAGATAAGTGTTAGACATATCTACGGTAGTGGTGGATTTCGCCCCCGCTAAGGCAGCGTGAACCGTCGCGGAGCCTGTGTAAGCAAACAAATTTAGAAAGTCTTTGCCCTTTGCCATTTCACCTACCATTTTGCGTGTTAAGCGGTGATCTAAAAACAGTCCCGTATCTAAATAATCCGTTAAATTGACCCACAATTTTGCGCCGTATTCTTCAACATAGAAGTAATCCCCTTTGTTCGCCAATTTCTCATATTGATTTGTCCCTTTTTGTTTTTGGCGAACTTTTAACACGAGTTTATTGGTTTCCACACCTGTTACAGCAAGGGTGGCGGTTACGGCATCAAGCAAACGCTGACGCGCTTTATTCTCATCAATATTTTTCGGTGCTGCGTATTCTTGCACCACAATATGATCGACATAACGATCTACGGCAATATTATATTCTGGCAGATCCGCATCATATAAGCGATAAGCGTTAATGCCTTGCTGTTTTGCCCATTTTTCAATTTTCTTGATATTTTTTTGTAAGCGATTGGCGAAGTCTTGTGCAACGCCTTGATGTTGAGGGCAAAATTCTTGCAGATTTTGTACCGCACTTTCTTGTTGGGCAGTTTCAGCAATTTGATAATTTTTCTGTACGCAATCTAATGGGCCATTTTTTGCTTTAAACTGACGGTGAGAACGTAAGCGTAGGCAATCAAGTAATGCGGGTTCACCACTAAAAACGGAGGCATTCCAACCGCCAAATTGCTGTTTTAAACGTTGCCCAAACACGGAGTAAAGCGCAATTAATGCTGGTGTTGTCCCTAAACGCTCACCATAAGGTGGGTTGCAAATAAGCGTGCCTTTTTCTTCCGTTGGATTTTTTAGTGTGGCAATATCCCCTTGTTTCCATTGAATTAAATGAGCAACACCTGCATTTTGGGCATTGCGTTGTGCTTTTTGTAATACACGGTGATCTAAATCAAAACCATAGAAATGGGGCTGAGCTTGTTGTGAACCTTGTTGGGCAAGGGTGATGGCTTCCTCTTTCACTTTTTCCCAAGCTTGCGGATTATGCCCTTTCCAGAAATCAAACCCCCAATGTAAGCGGTGTAACTGCGGTGCAATTTTGGCTTCCATTTGGGCGGCTTCAATGAGCAATGTACCTGAACCACACATTGGATCAATCAAAGGCGTGCCTTGTTGCCAACCTGAACGTAATACAATGGCGGCGGCTAAGGTTTCACGTAGTGGCGCAGCCCCTGTATCTTCACGATAGCCACGCAAATGTAAGGCATTGCCACTGAGATCAAGAGAAAGAATAAAATCGTCACGATTTAAATAGGCGTGAATGCGAATATCAGGGTTGTCTTTATCCACACTTGGGCGCGCTCTGCCTTGTCGTTCAAAATAATCGACAATGCCATCTTTCACGCGCATTGCACCAAATTGCGTATGACGAATTTCACGGTTAGTGCCATTAAAATCCACAACAAATTGGCAACGCTCATCAAAAATATCTAACCAATTTTGCCCAATTACCGTAGAGTAAAGATCTAAATCGCTATAAATTTTACTTTGTACCAAAGGCAGTAAAATACGTGAGCTGAGCCTTGACCATAAGAGCGTGCGGTAAAGGGTTTCCTCGTCAGCTAAATAATGCACGCCTCCCTGTGCGATTTGACATTCTTGTGCGCCAAGTTCGAGGAGTTCGGTTTTTAATAATTCTTCAAAGCCACGCGCAGTGGTGGCAAATAATTTTTTCATCATAAATTCATTGATACTTTCAAAGCGTAATGGGGCAGATTATAGCAAAGCCAGTAAGTGCGGTCGATTTTAATTCTGTTTTTTATCTAAAAGAAAGAGCGAACAAGACGTTCGCTCTGAGTAGGAAGGTAATTTATTTCAAACAGCGATAATAACTATCAGCGGTATATTGTAAGAAATTCGCATAAGAATCTTTACCTAATGATACCGCATCGCCCATCGGATCTAAACGCCCCACATTAACGCCCGTCGATTTATGTAATGTTTCAATCACTTTTGGCGTAAATTGTGGCTCTGCAAATAAGCAACCGACTTTATGTTCTTCAATTTCTTCTTTGATATGAGCCAATTTTTTCGCCCCCGGAGCAACTAATGGATTAATCGTAAATGCCCCCACCTGATTTAACCCGTAAGCCTTATTAAAATAGGTGTAAGCATCATGGAAAACATAAAATCCTTTTTTCTGTACGGGGGCAAGTTGTTGTTTAATTTTTTCATTTTGCGCCGTTAAAGTGCGGTCGAATTGTGCAAGATTTTGCTCAATAAGTGCTTTTTTATCAGGATATTGTTGAATTAATTTTGCCGCAAAATCTTTTGCCACAACTTGGCTAATTTGTGGCGAATACCAAATATGCCAGTTTGTTTCTAAATGGGCATTTTCATCGTTATCATGATGATGTTCATGTTCATGTTCATGCACATCGTTATGTTTGTGATGATCACTGTCGGCGGTATGTTCGTGATCGTGTTCATGCTCATGTTCGTGTTCGTGTTCTTCGCCGTCATGATGGTGGTGATGGTGATGATGTTCACCTTTTTCTAGCATATCCGCCGTAATTTCAGGTAATGTTGCGATAGTAACCACTTTCTCTGGATCAATATATTTTTTCAAGGAAGAAGCTAGAAAGGCATCCGCATCTTCGCCAACCCATAAAACAAGATTAGCCGCTTTTAATTTCTGCACATCTGATGGCTTCAAATTATAGTCGTGGGGAGAGGCCCCTGCTGGAACTAATACTTGCGTATCTGTTACCCCCTCGGCAATAGAAGAGGCAATAAATCCTAATGGTTTAATGGAAGTAACCACACTTGCAGAAGCTAGTGTAGAGAAAGAAAGCAATGCGGCTGCAATGGCAGTTTGTTTAAAAAACGGGTTTAACTTCGTCATATATACTCCTATTATCAAGAATGATTATCATAATTCGATGACTTAGCTTAGATCGTTTTGTTAAAAATAGCTATCTTTTTTTTTATTAAAAAATAAGATGGCTATTTTATAGATGCCAATAATTTTTCAATCACACGGGATACCGCAAAAAAGCCAAAGGTGGCAGTAATCATTGTTGCCGCGCCAAAGCCATTGGCGCAGTTCATTGTGGCAGAAACCGCACAATTTCCATCTTGTTGTGGGAAAATCAATGGTTGCGTGGAAAACACGCAATCTACGCCAAATTTCCGTTTAGGATTTTGACTAAAATGAAAATCTTTACGTAAAATTGACCGCACTTTTGCTGCGAGAGGATCTTGAATTGTTCGACTTAAATCGGCAATTTGAATCTGGCTTGGATCGGTCTGTCCGCCCGCACCACCAACAGTGATAATTTTAATTTTCTGCCGTTTACAATAAGCAATAAGTGCAGCCTTGGTTTTGACGCTATCAATGGCATCAATCACATAATCGTAATCCGCGGTGATATAATCCGCTAAATTCTCGCTAGAAAGAAAGTCATCAATAATATGTACTTGGCAATCTGGGTTAATTAAAGCAACACGTTCTGCCATCACTTCTGTTTTTAGCTTGCCGATATTGCCTGAAATAGCGTGAATTTGGCGATTAATATTGGTAACACAAATATCGTCCATATCAATCATTGTAATCTTGCCAATGCCGGAGCGAGCAAGCGCCTCAACAGCCCAAGAACCGACCCCGCCAATGCCGATCACGCAAATATGTGCTTGGCGTAAACGTTGTAAGGCAGCTGGGCGATAAAGTCGCCCAATGCCACCGAAACGCTGTTCATAATTATCTATGCGTTCACTCATTATTGTAATAACCACACACGTCCGTAATGTTTGGATAAGCCTGCGATATGCCCAGCGTCATCACCGATGCCACGATATAAATCGAAATGTTGCCCTTTTACCGCTCCTCCGACATCTAACGCAATCATCAAATGCAGTTTATGCTCTCCCGTCCATCTACCTTGTTTATCTATTTGTGGGACTTCGACTAAAACGATAGAACCAGAAGGAATAACAGAGCGATCAGAGGCAATCGACGCCATTGGCACAAGTGGCACGCCCGCCGAGCCCTTTACTTTGCCAGTTGGATCATTTTTAAAATACACGTAAGAAGGATTACGTTCTAGCAAGGCTTGTAAGCGAGAAGGATTGGATTTCGCCCAGTCCTTAATAGCTTGAATAGACATTTTTTCTTTGGCGATTTCACCGTCTTCTACCAACAAACGGCCAACTGCCACATAATCTAAGCCATTTTGCCCAGCATAAGCGAAATAATTTAACTCACCGTGGCCAAAATCCACATAACCACTACCTTGAACACCAAGTAGGAAGTTGTCGATCATCGAATCGCTATAAGCTAATTCTAAGCCTTTCCCCTTTAGTGCGCCTGCATAAATTTGCGCACGGCTTACACGTTTTTGTGAAGGGCTTGGCATTGCATAAATTGGTTGATTATATTTGCCTTGCGGTGTGCGACGCGCGTGGATTACTGGGGAATAATATCCTGTCATTAAGACATTTTGATAACCATCTTGCCCCTTCATTATCATTGGGTGAATACCAAAATTTGCTAATTCATTCACATTAGCGCCAGATAACACCCAATTCGTTACTTTACCGTAACTCACCGCAAATTTATTGGTTAAGCGAGAAGAATATTGACGTACATTAGAAAGTTGAGTTAAAAAATCCCCTTGATTTATTACCGCACTTTGATTTTCTACTGCGGAAACAGGCATTAAGAATTGTTGCTGATAAGTGCGTCCATCATATTTCGCCCCAAAGATTTTCGGATCTGCCAAGTGATTACTTGAATTTGCCATTTTGTTGGAATGATTAGAACTTGAACAAGCCGAAAGCACCGTAATAGCTAAAAGTGCGGTGCATTTTTTGAAAATTTTTGCTGACATTCGCAATGGATTCCTTAATAAAATAATTCGCAATGAAACGGCGTAAAATAACAAAAAATCACTTAAAGTGATAGCAATTTTTATATTCTTTCTTCTTTTGATAAAAAACGTGCGGCAGAAATTTTGTACATTTTGCGTTGAAAGACAGCAAATTGCCGATTTTTATATCAGTTAACACATTTTTTTAGGATTAAGGCTTGCATTACAAATAAAATCGCGTATAGTACGCTCCCACAGACGCGGGGTGGAGCAGCTTGGTAGCTCGTCGGGCTCATAACCCGAAGGTCGTTGGTTCAAATCCAGCCCCCGCAACCAAATGCTTAACCGTCGATTTTATCGGCGGTTTTTTTATTTCGCTTTTCCTTAATTTTTTTCAACCAGATGATTTAGAAATAATTTTCATAAAAAAACACCGCACTTTTTGTTGCGGTGTTTCTGTTAAAAAGCATTACGCAATGATACTGACGTTTTCGGCTTTTTTTCCTCTTTTATCATCAACAATATCAAACGCGACGGCTTGACCTTCTTTTAAGGTGCGAAATCCATTTGATTGAATTGCTGAGAAATGCACAAACACTTCTTCGCCACCTTCTGATTGTAAAAAACCAAACCCTTTTGCTTCATTGAACCATTTTACGGTTCCGTTATTTCTAGACATTTTAAATCCTAAGTTAAATCTAATCTTAGATAACGTAATAATATTATGATGATAAAATAAAAAACTTTAAATATAGCCACAGATTATTAATTGTTATCTCTACTGCTTAAAAAAGCAGTTGCCATACTAACAGCATCGCGATGAAATAGCACCTTTTATTTGCAATAAATCCAATTTATTTTTTAATTGGCTAATTTATCGAGTAATTTTTGATGAATGCCTCCAAAGCTGCCATTTGACATTACTAAAATATGATCGCTTGGTTTTGCCTCTGCCACAATCATATCAACCAATTTGTCTAAATTGCCAGTCCAGCTAGCTGGTTGGACGCATTGGTTTGCGATTTCTACCACATCCCATGGAATGTTATCTGGCTGCAATAAAAAAATATGATCGGCACGAACCAGTGCTGGCGCGAGTTCATCTTTATGTACGCCCATTTTCATTGTATTAGAGCGCGGTTCTAATACCGCCAAAATCCGCACTCCACCGCCAACTTTATCGCGAAGTGCGGTTAGCGTAGCAAGAATTTCTGCGGGGTGATGGGCGAAATCGTCATAAACACTAATGCCATTAACTTCCCCTTTTAGTTCTAAGCGGCGTTTTGCATTAATGAAACTTGCTAAAGCGTTACAAGCATTTTCAATAGATACGCCTGCGTGATAAGCAGCGGCAATCGCCATTAATGCATTATGCATATTATGCTGACCAACAATATTCCATTTCACTTCTGCGACTTTTTCACCAAAATGATACACCGAAAATTCGGTGCAATCATTGGTAATACGTTCCGCATACCATTCTTGGTTTTCTCCTAAAAATTGTTGTTCAGACCAACAGCCCATTTCCAGTGTTTCTTTTACGCTTTGTTCGTTGGCAAAAGAGAGAATACGACCGCTTGCCGGAATGGTGCGAATCATATGATGAAATTGGCGCTGGATCGCTTTTAGATCATCAAAAATATCGGCGTGGTCAAAGCCGATATTATTAATAATTAATGTTTTTGGTGCGTAATGAATAAATTTAGAACGTTTATCAAAAAATGCCGTATCATATTCATCGGCTTCAATCACAAAATAAGGGCTTTGTCCTAGACGCGCTGAAGTGCCAAAATTGCCCGCAATACCACCGATTAAAAAGCCTGGGTTTAACCCGTTTTTCTCTAAAATCCAAGTGAGCATACCAGTTGTTGTCGTTTTGCCGTGCGTACCTGAAACAGCAAGCACCCAGCGATCACGTAATAAATTATCATGTAACCATTGTGGGCCTGAGGTATAAGGCAAACCATTCTCAAGCACATATTCTACGCAAGGATTGCCCCGTTTCATTGCATTTCCAATTAAAACTAAATCTGGCGCTGGCTCAAGCTGAGCGGGATCGTAATTGGGAATAATGTCAATCTGATTTTCCTGCAAAAAGGTACTCATTGGTGGATACACATTAACATCCGATCCCGTTACTTTATATCCCATTTGTTTGGCAATAATTGCCACGCCGCCCATAAAAGTACCGCAAATTCCAAGAATATGAATATGTTTTTGTGTCATTTTTTTTATCTCTTATATACAAAAAACGAAAATAAAATGTGCCTGAGATCACAAACTCAATAAGAGATTATTTCTCTTGCTCAAAGGGTAGTTATAATAAATCAACTTTTTTAGACTGTACAACTTATTCATTAAAAAATAGGAATAAATTATGAAAACGTTAGGGCAATTTATTGTTGAGAAACAAGCGGAATATCCTAATGCGAAAGGAGAGCTTTCAGGTATTCTTTCTTCAATTCGTTTGGTTGCGAAGGTTATTCATCGCGACATTAATAAAGCAGGATTAACCAATAATATTATTGGTAATTCAGGAGTTGAAAATGTGCAAGGTGAAGTGCAAATGAAATTAGATTTATTTGCCCATAACACAATGAAACAAGCTCTCATTGCACGAGAAGAAGTAGCGGGCTTTGCTTCTGAGGAAGAAGAAAATTTTGTTGCTTTTGATACGGAACGAGGGCGGAATGCAAAATATGTTATTTTAACCGATCCTTTAGATGGCTCATCAAATATTGATGTGAATGTTGCCGTTGGGACGATTTTTTCTATCTATAAGCGCGTCTCTCCCATTGGCTCACCGGTTACCTTAGCAGATTTTTTACAGCCCGGACATCGCCAAGTGGCGGCAGGCTATATTGTTTATGGTTCATCAACAATGCTAGTTTATACCACTGGTAATGGCGTTAATGGCTTTACTTACGATCCTTCATTAGGGGTATTTTGCCTTTCACATGAGAATATTCAAATGCCACCAACAGGAAAAATTTATTCAATCAATGAAGGGCAATACCTTAAATTTCCATTAGGTGTGAAAAAGTATATTAAATACTGCCAAGAAGAAGATAAAGCCACTCAACGTCCTTATGCTTCACGTTATATTGGTTCTTTAGTTTCTGATTTCCACCGTAATTTATTAAAAGGCGGTATTTATATTTATCCAAGTGCCACAAATTATCCAAATGGTAAACTTCGTTTACTTTATGAAGGCAATCCAATGGCATTTTTAGCGGAACAAGCAGGCGGTTTGGCAACGAATGGAGAAAGTCGGATTTTAGATATTCAGCCAACTGAATTACACCAACGCTCACCACTTTTTATTGGCTCAAAAGAGATGGTAGAAAAAGCACAAGATTTTATGGGCGAATTTAATTAGCTCTTTCATATCTAATAAGGGCAAGACTTATCTAGAAAGTGATTGCCCTTTTATAAGCGAAAAATAACAAAAAATAATACCGCACTTAAGATTTTTATCTTTTATATTTATAAATAAATGATCTTTTTTCTATAACTTCCGCTAAAATATGTTAGCTAATGAATCAACAATGGAGAATGACAATGAAATTAGCCTCATTATTTAAATGTTCTGCTTTAACCTCCCTATTTACGCTATCTTCTTTTGCTTATGCTTATCAGCCTAATCAAACTTACCATTTTACTGTATTGCATACGAACGACTTACATGGTCATTATTGGCAAAATAAGAATGGTGAATATGGTCTCGCAGCACAGAAAACGTTGATTGATCGTATTCGTGCAGAAGTAGAGAAAAAAGGTGGCTCAGTAATTTTATTGAATGCTGGAGATTTTAATACAGGCGTACCTGAATCCGATTTGCAAAATGCAAAACCCGATATTGAAGCATTAAATTTAATGGGCTATGAGGCATTAACGTTGGGTAATCACGAATTTGATAACCCGTTGCAATTACTTGAGATGCAAGAAAAATGGGCAAAATTTCCATTTTTAGCTGCAAATGTCTTTTATCAAAAAACGGGAGATCCGCTTGTTCATCCTTACACGATGTTAGACAAACAAGGCTTAAAAGTAGCGGTTGTTGGTTTAACGACTGAAGATACTGCGAAATTAGGAAATCCAGAGTTTATTTCAGCCGTGAAATTTGAACGCCCTGCTGAAAGTGCTAAAAAAGTGTTAGCACAATTAGACAAAAATGAACAACCCGATCTTAAAATTGCGCTGACTCATATGGGATTTTATCCTAATGCGAAATATGGTTCTAATGCCCCGGGCGATGTTTCAATGGTGCGTGAATTACCTGCTGGCGCATTTGATATTGTTATTGGCGGACATACCCACGACACTCTTTGTATGAATGAAGATGGCTCATTTAATGATAAATTTAAACCGGGCGATAGCTGTAAACCTTTACTTGAGAAAAATACTTGGATTATGCAAGCAGGTGAATGGGGCAAATATTTAGGGCGAGCGGATTTTACCTTTAAAGATGGCAAACTCACTTTAGAAAACTATCAATTAATACCAATTAACTTGAAAAAGAAAGTGAAAAAAGAAGACGGTACTAGTGAATATGTGTTATATCAAGAAGAAATTCCAGCCGATCCTGCCTTGCTGGCACATCTTAAAACTTACCAAGATCAAGGTGATAAATTGCTTGGTCAAGTGGTGGGAAAAGTAGATGATCGCTTAGTGGGAGATCGCGATATTGTACGCTTCCATCAAACAAATTTAGGGCAACTTATTGCTCGCTCGCAAGCGGAACGTGTAAAAGCGGATGTTGGTATTATGAATTCTGGTGGAATTCGTGCCTCTATTGATAGTGGTGATGTAACTTATAAAGATATTCTGACTGTACAGCCTTTTGGTAATATCATCAGTTATTTTGAAATGAAAGGCACAGATTTGCTCAATTACCTTGATGTCGTGGCATTGAAAGAAGTTGATTCTGGTGCTTACCCTCAGTTTTACGGTATTACAATGACGGTAGATCGCCAAGCCAAAAAAGTCTCCGATGTAAAAATTCAAGGAAAACCAATCGATCTCAATAAAGTGTATCGTGTTTCTTTACCAAGTTATTGTGCTGCTGGAGGAGATGGCTATCCTGTCGTTACTGATAATCCAACCTATGTTAATACAGGATTTGTTGATGCAGATAGCTTAAAAGAATACTTCCAAGAACATTCACCAATTAAAGCCGCTGATTTTGAGGCAAATAAAGGAATTATTTATAAAGAATAGTTTTTATCGAGGAAAAAAATAGCCAACGCATTGTTGGCTATTTTATTAATTTGATAATGGAAAGAAGTCATCCTTACAGGATATTTACTTCTTTTTTATTCTGAAATATCCTTTTCTGTAAAACGCTCAATTTTTGCGCCTAACCCACGTAATTTCTCTTCAATATGCTCGTAACCGCGATCGATATGATAAATACGATCTACAATGGTCTCGCCACTGGCAATACAGCCGGCAAGCACTAAACTGATTGAAGCGCGTAAATCCGTTGCCATTACTTCCGCACCTGAAAGGCTTTCTACACCGTGGCAAATAGCCGTATGGCCTTCAATCTCAGCCTTGCCGCCCATACGGATAAGCTCTGGAATGTGCATAAAACGGTTTTCAAAAATAGTTTCCGTAATTTTACTTGTCCCTTCTGCCACCATATTTAAGAGAGTGAATTGCGCTTGCATATCCGTTGGGAAACCGGGATGTGGCATCGTGCGAATATTAACCGCTTTTGGGCGTTTACCTTTCATATCTAACGTGATGGTATCTTCAGTAATTTCAATTTCTGCACCTGCTTCACGTAATTTATCGATCACCGCATCTAAAGTATCTGCTTTCGTGTTATGGCATACAATACGCCCACCCGAAATAGCTCCAGCAACAAGGAAAGTACCTGTTTCAATGCGATCGGCAACCACGGCGTGTTCACATCCTGTAAGACGTTCAACTCCTTCAATGGTAATCGTATCCGAGCCTGCCCCACTAATTTTTGCCCCCATTTTATTTAAAAATACGGCAGTATCTACAATCTCAGGTTCACGAGCGGCATTTTCAATAATTGTTGTCCCAGTTGCCAATGTTGCCGCGGTCATAATAGAAAGGGTTGCCCCTACGCTAACCTTTTCCATCACAATGCGTGTTCCACTCAAACGCCCATTAGTATGTGCTTTTACATAACCGTCTTCCAGTTTAATCTCTGCCCCTAAGCGTTCTAAACCGCTGATATGTAAATCCACCGGGCGAGCGCCAATGGCACAACCACCGGGAAGTGAAACCTGTCCTTGATGGAAACGTGCAACAAGCGGTGCTAATGCCCAAATAGAGGCACGCATTGTTTTCACCAATTCATAAGGTGCAATAAAATGATTAATTTTTGAACCGTCTAAATGTACTACACCACCGTCTTTTTGTTCTACTTGCATACCAAGCTGACGCAAGATCTTTAGTGTGGTTTCAATATCTTTTAATTCAGGTACATTGGTTAAGGTAACGGGTTCTTCCGCTAAAATAGCGGCAAATAAAATAGGTAATGCGGCATTTTTTGCCCCTGAGATTTTGACATCTCCGTTTAAACGAGATTGCCCATAAACACGAAATTTTTGCATAACAACGTCCTAAAAATTAATTAATGGGATTAAGTAAACGCTCACGCTTCCACTTTTCTTGGGTAAAGGTTTTGATAGTTAATGCGTGAATTTCACCTGAGGAAAAGTATTGCATTAGCGGCGCATAAATGGTTTGTTGCTGCTTCAATCTTGATAATCCTGCAATTTCATCATCAATCACAATCACCCCAAAATGGGCATTCTCGCCTTGTACATAAATTTCTTCAAGCCCTAAAGCCTCTTTTAAAATTTGTTCAATTTCTTGCGTTTCCATTAATTTTTTCCATTCTGTTGTAAAAACGGGTCAATCCATTTTGATAACCCCAAAAGATCAGCCAACGTGAGAAATTGCTCAGGTGCATTTTGAATGATTTGCATCTGTGCTTGCGTTTGGCAATGATGAAGAAAATCACATAATAATGCAAAACCTGCGCTGTCAATTCGCGTTAAATCGGCAAGTTCCCAAATAACTTGCTGGCGCGCGATTTTATCTGCTGGTAAAAAAGAATAACGTTGTTCCCATAACGGCAACAACGTTTTTCTGGATAACGCCCCAGTCAAGCGGAGCGTTATCTTATCATCATTTTGTTCAAATGCCCAAGTTAAACTTGAGGTTAAACCTGATGTGTTGTGCATTGATTATTTACCCAATGTAACAGGCACATTCGCCGCTTTTTGCACTTGTTGGGTTAGTGCTTCGATCCCATCTTTGCGTAAAGTCGCACTCCATTCTTGTTTTTTAGTATTAACCATACTCACGCCTTCAGCTGCCATATCATAGACTTGCCATTGACCTGTTTTGCTATTTTTACGCCAAAAGAAGTTTAAATTAATCGGCTGCGCATTACCATTTTGTACCACTTTCACCCGAATGCTCATTTGGTTATCAGAAACATTTTTCGGTTTTTCAATGTCAATTTTTTGGTTTTTATACAGCGTTAAAACTTGTGCATAAGATTGCTCAATAAATTGATCAAACGCAGCGAAAAATTTTGTACGCTGTTCTGGTGTAGTCGTTTTAAAATACTGCCCTAACACCAATGAACCTGCATAATTCACGTGTACATAAGGCATTAAATCTTGACGCACAATAGTTCTTAAATAATTTGGATTTTGCTTAATCTGACTTTGGCTGTTAGCAATATCGCTAAACAATTTGTCCGATGCTTTTTGCATTAAGTCATATGGGGTATCATCCGCCATTGCGTGCAGTGCAAAAAGTGCGGTGAAAATAACTAATGTTTTTCTTAACCAGTTTGTCATTGTTTGTTTTAACATCGATTCCTCCGTAAAACGAAAAAAGAAATTATTGTTGCGTTTCAGGTTTGCTGTCATCAGATTTATTCTTGTCTCCATATAGGAATTGTCCGACTAAATCTTCTAACACCATTGCCGATTTGGTATCCACAATTTTGCTCCCTTCTTTGAGCATTTTTGTTGTTTCCCCATCGTCAAATCCAATACTTAACGCAATATACTGTTCGCCTAATAAACCTGAGGTTTTAATTGATAATGAACTATTATCAGGAATTTCATTATATTCTTGATTAATTGCTATCTTTACCACAGGCAAATAAGTTTGTGGATCAAGCTCAATATCGGTCACTCGCCCAATTACCACGCCGCCCACTTTTAATGGCGCACGCACTTTTAGTCCACCGATATTGTCAAAAGTTGCACTAACTTGATAAGATTTTGTTTGGCTAAATCCTTGCACATTCGCTACCTTTAAACCTAAAAAGACCAAGGCACCAATGGCAAGCAATAAAAATAACCCTACCCAAAATTCATACTTTGCTGTTTGTCGCATAAAAACTACCTTAATTTTACACCGCACTTTAATATTGTACGGATTTTCTGAATGAAACGAAATCGTTCGGTGAGTCAAATAATTAACTTCCACCGAACATCATTGCAGTTAAAATAAAATCTAACCCTAGCACAACCAAAGACGCATTCACCACGGTTTTGGTAGTCGCTTTGCTAATACCTTCAGACGTTGGCAAACTGTCATAACCATTAAATAAAGCAATCCACACCACGGCAATAGCGAAACAAATACTCTTAATTAAACCATTGAGAATATCCGTTTTCCAAGTTACGGCGTTTTGCATTACCGACCAAAAACTCCCCGCATCAACGCCTTTCCAATCCACACCAACCAATGAACCGCCCCAAATACCAACAGCGATAAAAATGATTGATAAAATTGGCATTGCAATCACTCCCGCCCAAAAACGTGGTGAAATCACACGGCGAAGAGGATCAACTGCCATCATTTCAAGGCTTGAAAGTTGCTCCGTTGCTTTCATCAACCCTATTTCAGCCGTTAGCGCTGAGCCAGCTCGTCCCGCAAACAATAATGCAGTAACCACAGGCCCTAATTCACGCAATAAGGAAAGCGCTACCAATTGCCCAAGGCTCGTTTCAGCAGAAAAATCCACTAACACCACATAGCCTTGTAGTCCAAGCACCATACCAATAAACAAGCCTGAAAGCATAATAATAAGTAAAGACTGTACACCTAAAACATATAGCTGTTTGATAAGTAACGGAAAATGTTTTCTCAATTGCGGTGTACCAATCAGCGCGCCCCACAGCATAAACCCTGAACGCCCAGTCCCTTTACAGAAATTAATTGCACTACGACCGAGTGCGCGAATCATCTCACTTATCATTAAATAACTCCTGAATATAATCTCCAGCAGGATAATGAAAACGTACTGGACCGTCCGCCTCTCCGCGGATAAATTGCTGTACCTGTGGATCTTGACTTGCTAATAAGGCTTCAGGTTTTCCTTCTGCAATCACCCGTTTATCCGCAATAATATAAGCATAATCAGCAATACTTAATACTTCTTGTACATCGTGAGAAACCACAATAGAAGTAAGTTGTAACGCTTCATTTAATCGTTTAATTAAGCTGACAATTACCCCCATACTTATAGGATCTTGCCCAGTAAAAGGTTCATCATACATAATTAATTCAGGATCAAGGGCAATGGTTCTCGCTAACGCGGCACGTCTTGCCATACCGCCAGATAACTCAGAGGGCATTAACTCTGCCGCCCCTCGCAATCCAACTGCTTCAAGTTTCATTAATACCATTTCTCGAATTAATTGCTCTGGCAGAGTTGTATGTTCACGAATCGGAAAAGCGACATTATCAAAAGTAGACATATCGGTAAATAATGCCCCAGACTGAAATAACATACCAATACGCTGACGTAATTTATACAGCTCTGCACGGGACATTCGACAAATATCTTTGCCATCAACGAGAATTTCACCGCTATCAGGCGAAAGCTGTCCACCAATAAGGCGCAATAATGTCGTCTTGCCAATCCCTGATGGCCCCATTATGGCGGTAATTTTCCCTTGTTCAACGCGTAAATTTAGGCGTTCATAAATGATACGCTCACCGCGTTTAAAAGTGAGATTTTTTACTTCTACAAAAGAACGAGCCATAGCACGTTTATTCACCTGTATTATTCAAAATGTGGCAATGATATGCGATGCAAGCAGAATGTCAAAGTCTGTTTTCCTATTTTCTTTATTCATTTTGCGGTGAATTAAGCTTAAAATACAATAAAAGTATGCAAACTTAGTCCTTTTTAGCTGAATTTCGCTGAAAATAAACTTTGTAAAAAATTGTAAAAATTTATACCGCACTTTGATTTACGCGGAATTATTCTTGCTTTTGGCAAAATTATGCTATCATTTCGCACTTACATTAATCTTGAAGAAATGAGCCATTCAAACTATGAATATTCGCTTGAATATTGTTTTGTCGGTGATTGCCCTTGCATTACTTGCTTGGTTTTATAACCTTCAACAGACGGATACAGAAAAACTTGCCGGCTTGATTAAATCGCAAGATAGCCCTGAGTATATCGGTGAGAAAATGCAAACTACGGTTTATTCTCCGACCGGAGAAAAGCAATATGTTGCGCTCGCTGACAAAGTGGAACACTATGCCTCTAATGGAAACACCGATTTTCAGAATCCTGTGGTTTATCTCTATAATGTACAAGATGAAACCTTAGGCTCACAAAGTTGGAAGATCAGTGCTAAAAATGCCAAATTAACCAAAGATAATCTTTTATATTTAGACGGTGATGTATTGGTACAAAGTCTATTGCGCGATTCCCGTTTACAGCGTGTTAGCACAGAACGCGCGACAATAAACCTAAAGACGCAAGATATTCACTCTGATACAATGGCAACCATTACTGGCTTAAATTTTACTTCCAGTGGTTCGCAACTCACTGGGAATTTACAGCAACAAATTGCAACCTTAAAGGAACAGGTGAAAACTCACTATGAAATTAACAAGTAAATCGCTTTTATTTTTTGCCACACTGATGACGTCAATGTCAGCTTTTGCTTTAAAAGATGATACAAATCAACCGATTAATATTGAATCAAACAACCAAGCACTCGATATGGAAAATAAAACCGTTACCTTTACAGATAACGTTGTGATCACCCAAGGGTCAATTTTAATTAAAGCCGATAAAGTCGTCATTACTCGTCCAGATGAGAATAGTAACAAAAAAGAAACCGTCGATGCTTATGGACGCCCAGTAACGTTCCATCAACAATTAGACGATGGTAAGCCAGTAGATGGCAAAGCGAATAAAGTCCATTACGATCTTGGTACTGAATTTTTAACCCTCACAGGAAATGCAGAATTAAAACAACTAGACAGTAAAATTACGGGACAACGCATTACTTACGATGTAAAAAAACAACAACTAAAAGCCACCGGTTCCAGTAAGTCTCGCGTGAAAACCGTATTAATTCCGGCACAATTAAATAATAAAAACAAATAGGATCCCCTTATGCCAACGCTTTATGCAGAACATTTAGCCAAAAGCTACAAAAGCCGAAACGTGGTTTCTGATGTGAGTTTAAACGTGAAATCCAACGAAATTGTGGGATTACTTGGGCCTAATGGTGCAGGCAAAACCACGACATTCTATATGGTTGTCGGCTTGGTGCAACAAGATGAAGGCAACATTCGTATTGATGATGAAGACATTAGCTTATTACCAATGCACGATCGAGCAAGAAAAGGCGTGGGCTATTTACCCCAAGAGGCGTCGATTTTCCGTCGCCTAAGTGTATATGATAACTTAATGGCTGTGCTTGAAATTCGTAAAGACTTAAATAAACAGCAACGGCAACAACGTGCGGAAGAATTGATTGAAGAATTTAACATTGGTCATATCCGCGATAATCTAGGTCAATCGCTTTCGGGTGGGGAACGTCGCCGTGTGGAAATTGCTCGTGCTTTAGCCGCCAATCCCAAGTTCATTTTACTTGATGAACCCTTTGCAGGGGTTGATCCCATTTCCGTCATTGATATTAAAAAAATTATTATGGATTTACGTGATCGCGGATTAGGTGTATTAATAACCGATCATAACGTACGTGAGACCCTTGATGTGTGCGAGCGTGCTTACATTGTAAGCGCAGGAAAAATGATCGCCACTGGTACACCTGAAGAAGTGATGAATAACGAACAGGTGAAACGGGTTTATCTGGGTGAAGAATTTAAACTATAACTTATGACTAAATTTACACAATTACTGAGTCTTGAAAATATTCGCCAAGGACTGGTTTGTTCTAGCAAGAAACGTGTGTTTGAAACAATCAGCCGTATTGTGGCAGATCAAATTCAAGGCGATGAAGATCCCGAGCATAGCAGTTTTGATTGCTTATTTAACCGAGAAAAATTAGGTAACTCTGGTTTGGGAAATGGTGTTGCAATGCCAAAAGGGCGTTTACATACAGGCGATAAACCTATCGCCGTATTTTTGCAGCTCGCCACACCTATTGATTATGAGGCGGCAGATCACCGTGATGTGGACTTAATTTTTGCCTTGCTTATTCCTTCCGAGGTGTGTGGCGAATTTTCCCAATCTGTTCTACCTGAATTAGCCGAAAAATTGTTGGATAAATCGCTTTGTAAGCAATTAAGAGCAGCACAAAGTGCGGAAGAAATTTGGCAAATTTTTGAATATATCGATAACCATTCTGATGACGAACAAGAAAATCAGAATAATGAACAAGCGATAGAAACAAAAACTGAACAGTAATCATCATTCAGGGGAGAAATCAGATGGAAATCATCATTATTAGCGGACGCTCTGGTGCAGGTAAATCTGTTGCATTACGGGCTTTAGAAGATATTGGTTACTATTGCGTTGATAATCTCCCTGTTACACTTCTTCCTGAACTGGCTACTATTTTGGCAAAGCAACAATCTTCTGTTGCCATTAGTATTGATATTCGCAATCTTCCTTCCTCACAAACAGAGCTAGAACAAAGCCTTGAGCAACTGCAACAGACCTATCAAGTAAAAATTATTTTCCTTGATAGTGAACGAAACGCCTTGATTAAGCGTTATAGTGATTCACGTCGTTTGCACCCACTTTCATCTGATTCACTTTCTCTTGAAGCCGCGATTGATGCAGAACAACACTATCTTACCCCACTCATTGATGCCGCCAATTTAATTATTGATACCACCCATCTTTCCACCCACGAACTGGCAGAACGCCTCCGTGAGTTTTTACTCGGGCATAAACAAAAAGAATTAAAAATTATTGTAGAATCCTTTGGCTTTAAATACGGCATACCACTTGATGCCGATTACGTTTTTGATGTGCGCTTTCTCCCTAATCCCCATTGGAATCCAGAGCTTCGACCAATGACAGGATTAGACCAGCCAGTAATAGATTTTCTCAATAAACACAATGAGGTAAATCATTTCATCTATCTTACCCGAAACTATATTGAAACCTGGCTTCCAATGCTTGAACAAAATAACCGTAGCTACCTCACCATTGCGATCGGCTGTACAGGTGGGAAACATCGTTCAGTCTATATAGCACAACAACTTGGCGAATATTTTCAAGCAAAAGGGAAAAATGTTAGCATCCAACATAAATCTCTTGAGCAACATAAATAGAAAACTGCTTACGATAATATCCTAAGCAGTTTCAGCTATTTTAGCTCGCAATCTTCCCAAACTCCTCAAAAAAAGTGGGGAATGTTTTTGCTGTACATTTCGGATCAAGGATAGTAACTGGTGTATTTGAAAGAGCGATAAGTGCAAAGCACATTGCCATTCGGTGATCATTATAAGTTTCAATTTCTGCGTGCTTAAAATCTGTTAAAGAGAGCGGTTGGATACGGATATAATCCTCGCCTTCTTCAACTTCAGCGCCAACTTTACGCAGTTCGGTTGCCATTGCACTTAAGCGATCTGTTTCTTTGACGCGCCAATTATAAATATTGCGGATAACCGTTTCACCTTCGGCAAATAATGCTGTCGTTGCAATAGTCATTGCGGCATCAGGGATATGATTCATATCCATATCAGTGCCTTTTAATTGCCCTTTTTCGGCTTGAATAAAATCCTCTCCCCAGGTAATTTTTGCGCCCATTTTTTCTAACACATCGGCAAATAAACGATCGCCTTGAATGGAGTGTTTACCAATGCCTGTTACTTTCACCTTGCCTTTAATTGCGCCTGCAGCAAGAAAATAAGAAGCCGAAGAGGCATCGCCCTCCACCAAATAGCGTTTAGGTGAGATATAGCACTGGTTACCTTGCACAAAAAAGGTATGGTAGTTATCGTTGCGTACAGTTACCCCAAAATCTTTCATCATTGCTAGCGTGATGTCAATATAAGGTTTGGAAACCAGCTCTCCGATAATCTCTATCTCCATATCCCCTTCTGCCAATGGGGCAGCCATTAAAAGTGCGGTCAAAAATTGCGATGAAATTGAACCATCAATTCGTACTTTTCCGCCTTTTAACCCTGTATTTTGAATGGCAACAGGGGGATAGCCTTCATTTTCTAAATAGCGAATATTCGCCCCGACTTGGCGTAATGCGTCCACCAAATGTTTGATTGGACGCTCTTTCATTCGAGGCTCGCCAGTAAGAACCACTTCGGCAGGCTGTTCGCCTTTTAAACATAATGCTGCAGCCAAAGGGCGCATTGCTGTACCTGCGTTGCCTAAATAAAGAGATAAGCCACTTTGCCATTGAAACGCACCGCCAATGCCTTCAATTTCGCACACGGATTTATCTTCAGAAAGCTGAAATTTCACCCCAAGGGTTTGCAAGGCATTGAGCATATGGCGAATGTCATCACTATCAAGTAAGTTGGTTACTTTTGTTGTGCCTTTCGCAAGCGCCGCAAGTAACAAAGCACGATTTGATAAACTTTTTGACCCCGGGAGGTTAATTTCTCCCTCTACCAAAGAAATAGGTTGTAGTGTTAATTTTTCCATCTTCTCTTTAGCCCTTATTTAATACATTTAAAAGTGCGGTGAAAAATTTATCATTTTCTTCCGGTAAACCAATACTCACACGCAAGTGATTAGGCATTCCGTAACCTGCGATAGGGCGAACGATCACCCCCTCACGCAATAATTCTTCATAAATAGGCTGAGCAGGACGTTTAAAATCAATGGTAATGAAATTGCCTTTAGACGGAATATATTCCAATTGATGTTGCTGGCAAAATTGCTCATAGCGTTGCATTTCAGTGCGATTATTTGCTGCCACTTTTTCTACGAAAGCATCGTCTTTCAACACAGCACTCGCGGCAGAAAGTGCCAGTACATTACAGTTAAACGGCTGGCGCACGCGGTTTAATAAATCGGCAATTTCAGGGTGAGACACCGCATAGCCAATACGTAATCCTGCTAATCCATAGGCTTTAGAAAGAGAGCGAGAAATAATTAAATTTGGATATTTTTTTGCTAATGCAAAAGAATCAATACGTTCTTCTGGACGGGTAAATTCGGTATAAGCTTCATCTAGCACAACAATAATATGGGCTGGTACTTGAGCCAAAAATTGCTCAAGCTCTTGCTGTGTAAGAAAATTTCCTGTTGGATTATTTGGGTTAGCAATAAAGATAAGTTTTGTTTTGTCATTAATGGCTTGCAAAAAGCCGTCTAAATCGTGTCCCCAATTTTTTGCCGGAATTTCTCTTGCCACTGCATTAATGGCTTTGGTAACTAAAGGATAAACAATAAAAGCATATTGCGAATAAATAATTTCATCTTTTTCGCTGGCAAATGTGTGGGCGAATAATTCCAATAAATCGTTTGATCCATTACCAAGGGTAATTTGTTCTGCTTTAACGCCAAATTTTTCAGCAATGACGGTTTTTAATTCAAAACCGTTGGCATCGGGGTAACGAGTGAGATGTGGCAACTGTGCTTGAATGGCATCAATGGCACTTTGTGGAAAGCCAAAAGGATTTTCATTAGAGGCTAATTTCACAATATTTTGCACGCCAAGTTCACGTTCTAATTCTTCAATTGGTTTACCTGCTTGATAAGGGGAAAGGGATTTCACCCCTTCATTCGCAACATCAATAAATTGCATTTTTGTTCCTTGTGTTTAATGTTGATACAGCGAAGGCTTGCCCATATCAATTAGCAAGCCTTTGATAATTAATAAAATTAACGATTTTCAGTAGCAAATTTTTCCATAAACGCAATTAAGGCTTTTACCCCTTCAATCGGCATTGCGTTATAAATGGACGCCCGCATTCCACCAATCACTTTATGCCCTTTTAATGCTTGTAAGCCAACTTCTGTGGCTTCAGTAACAAACTTCATATTGAGTTCATCATTGCCTGTGCTGAAAGTAACATTCATTAAAGAGCGGTTGTTTTTTGCCACAGAATTGTGATAGAAATCGCTTTGATCTAAATAATCATAAAGCAACTGGGCTTTTTCTTGATTGCGTTTTTCAGCCGCTTTCACGCCCCCTTTTGCTAATAAATACTTAAAGACTAAAGAACAGAGATACCAAGCAAACGTAGGTGGCGTGTTAATCATTGAATCACTGTTGGCTTGCACGGCATAATTCCAAATAGATGGTGTGGCTTCGCGTGCCTTACCAATTAAATCTTCACGCACAATGACAATAGTAATGCCCGCAGGCCCTAGGTTTTTCTGCGCTCCTGCATAAATAATCCCAAATTGGTTAATATCCACTTCACGAGAAAGAATATTTGAAGACATATCCGCCACTAATACCGCCTTCCCCACTTTTGGCACATCAAAAATTTCTACCCCACTAATGGTTTCATTCGGGCAATAATGTACATAATCATACTGTTCCGCAATATCACTGAAATCAAGCTGTTCTACGCTTAATTCATTACCTTGCGATAAAATATTAACTTCATCCACTTCACAAAACAAACGTGCCTCTTTTGCGGCAGTCGAAGACCAATGCCCACTGGTTAAATATAAAGCTTTGCCTTTTTCACCAATTAAATTCATCGGTATGGCGGCAAATTGCCCACGGGCACCTCCTTGCAAAAAGAGGATTTTATAATTATCAGGAATGTGATACAGCTCACGGAAATCTTTTTCAGCTTGAGTGATTAATTCCATAAATAATTTACCGCGATGGCTTACTTCCATAACAGAAGTATGCTGACCTTGCCAATTTAATAATTCTGCTTGTGCTTGCTCTAACACCTCACGAGGCATCATTGCTGGCCCCGCACTAAAATTAAATACCTGTGTCATTTTCCATTCCTAATGATGATTGTTGTGTAAAAATAATCTGCTAGTTTTATCACCTCAAAGAAAGCGAATCAATGACTTTTATTTAATTCAGAAAAATTTTTGATCTTATCCACAAAAAAGCACGGAAGTCTTTGACGAAAAAAGTAAAAAAGACTACATTAATTAACGCAATGCAATCGATAAATCTTATTGAATTTATTATTAATCTATTAGAGAGTTGAAACTTATGGAAACAGTCAATAAACAGTCTTTCCAAGATGTCTTGGAGTATGTGCGTATGTATCGTTTAAAAAACAAACTATTGCGTGATATTGATGACAATAACCGCAAAATCCGTGACAACCAAAAACGTGTTCTATTATTAGACAATCTTAATCAATATATCCGTGATGATATGAGTGTGGAAGATATTCGTGTGATTATCGAAAATATGCGTGAAGACTATGATGGTCGTGTTGATGACTACCGCATTCGTAATGCAGAACTTGCTACACAACGCCGTGAAATTAGCGCAAAAATGAAAGAACAGAAAAAAGCACACGCTGAGCGTGTAAAAAAATAATGAGATTAAACAAAAAGGGAATGGCTCAGCATTCCCTTTTTACTTGTACTGTTAATTAATCATTAGTGTAATACAACTTACCAATTTCGATCTTCTGCCTTCCGTTTGCTTCACGCCATTTATTGGTATCACGTAAGGAATACACGCATCCACAATATTCTTGTTGGTAGAAGCGTTCACGTTTGCTGATTTCAATCATTCGTTGTGATCCGCCCCCTTTACGCCAGTTGTAGTCCCAATATTCCACATCATCATATTTCGTTGCGGCACGGTGTCCGCAGCCGTTAATTTGGTTCATATCTTTCCAACGAGAAATACCTAAACAGCTAGTAAATACCGGAAAACCGTTTTCGTGCGCATATTGTGCTGCTTTTTCAAAACGCATATCAAAACACATTGTGCAACGAATACCTCGCTCTGGCTCATTTTCCATACCTTTAGCTCGGTCGAACCAGTTTTGTCGATCATAATCGGCATCAATAAATGGAATTCCCCATTTTTCTGCAAAACGGATATTTTCTTCTTTGCGGATTAAATATTCTTTCAATGGGTGAATATTCGGGTTGTAGAAATAAATGGTAAATTCAATGCCTGAGGCGTGAATAGCTTCCATCACCTCGCCTGAACAAGGGGCGCAACAAGAATGTAATAAAAGTTTGTTATGCCCATTTGGTAAACTCAATTTTTCACGCACAAAAGGGGCATTAGGATCTTTTTTGGCTTTACGTGAAGAGCGGTTAGATTTTTGCGAAAATTGCACCGCACTTTGGTCTGTTTCGTGATTAGTTTGTTGTTCCATAATAAATAATAGCAAAAAATAAAATTAGGTTGTTCTATCAACAGATAAATAAGCAAGGGAAATTAACGCTTGTTTATAATCACTTTGTGGCAAAATGGCAATCGCATCCACCGCTTTTTGTGCCTCTTGACGGGCGCGTTCAATGGTGTATTCAATAGAACCATATTGTGCCATTATCGCTAAGACGTCATTTAAAATTTCACGTTGCCCACCTTGTTCAATGGCATTGCGAATTAATTGACGTTGCGTTTCATCACCGCTGTGCATCGCGTGTAATAATGGTAAGGTTGGCTTGCCTTCCGCCAGATCATCACCAATATTTTTGCCAAGCGTTTGCGCATCGGCTTGATAATCTAACACATCATCTATTAATTGAAATGCGGTGCCAAGATAACGCCCGTATTGTTGTAAGGCAAGCTCTTGCGCTTGATTAGCACCAGCAATAATCGCAGCACATTGGGTTGCGGCTTCAAATAAACGGGCTGTTTTGCTGTAAATCACCTGCATATAACTTTCTTCGCTGGTATCGGGATCGTTCATATTCATTAATTGTTGAACTTCCCCTTCGGCAATCACATTGGTGGCATCTGACATTATTTTAAGAATTTGTAGCGAATCGGTTTGTGTCATTAATTGGAAAGAACGTGTGTAAATATAATCCCCAACCAATACGCTCGCCGCATTGCCAAATTCACTATTTGCCGTTGGCTTACCGCGACGCATAGCAGATTCATCAACAACATCATCATGTAATAATGTTGCTGTGTGAGTAAACTCAATAAAGGTTGCACAGTTAATATGCCCCTCTCCTTGATACCCCAAAGCATTCGCGGCCAATACAGCAAGCATTGGGCGAATGCGCTTGCCACCACTTTGAATTAAGTAATAACCAAGCTGATTAATCAATGAAACCTCAGAATTAAGCTGTGCCAAAATTTTGGCATTCACTTTCTGCATATCTTCATTAATTAACATTTGGATTGCATTTATATCCATAAGATTGCGTTTATCTGTCATCGTGAATATCTACCATTGCCTAAAGTGCGGTTGATTTTACCTGATTTTCTTGGCTTTCTGAAATCAAACCAGCAAAAATCTAACTTTTTTTATTTTATTGTAAATAAGTTCTTGCTATCAGATTTGTTTTTCCGTAGAATTTGCGACCTATTTATATGAATTTTAATGTGCGAAATGAAATTAACATTAAAGCACAATATATAGCGGAGTATTTATGTACGCAGTTTTCCAAAGTGGCGGTAAACAACACCGAGTAAGCGAAGGTCAAGTTGTTCGTTTAGAAAAACTTGAAGTTTCAACTGGCGAAAGCGTTGAATTCGACTCAGTGTTAATGGTCGTTAATGGTGAAGATGTTAAAATCGGTGCACCAGTTATTGCTGGCGCAAAAGTAGTGGCTGAAGTTGTAACTCACGGTCGTGGCGATAAAGTAAAAATCGTTAAATTCCGTCGTCGTAAACACAGTCGTAAACAACAAGGTCATCGTCAGTGGTTCACAGAAGTGAAAATCACTGGGATTCAAGCATAATTTCAGAGGAGATCAAGTAGATGGCAACTAAAAAAGCTGGTGGTTCAACTCGTAACGGTCGTGATTCTGAAGCTAAACGCCTTGGTGTGAAACGCTTCGGTGGCGAATCTGTATTAGCAGGTAGCATTATCGTTCGTCAACGTGGTACTAAATTCCACGCTGGTGCTAATGTAGGAATGGGTAGAGATCACACTTTATTCGCAACTGCTGATGGTAAAGTAAAATTTGAAGTTAAAGGCGAGAAAAATCGTAAATACGTGAGTATCGTAGCTGAATAATCTTACAAATAAACAGAATAAAATGCCTCACAGTTTTGTGGGGCTTTTTTATTATTTATAAATAAAACATTCCACCTCAAAACATTACCGAGTAAGATAGCTATGACAAACATAGCTTCACATAGCAATTTCAAGCGTTAAGGCTGATTTCGATTAAGGAGGCAGCGTAATGAAACAACAACAACCCCTATTAGGCTTTATCTTCGCCCTAATTACAGCAATGGCTTGGGGATCATTACCCATTGCATTAAAGCAAGTATTAAATGTGATGAACCCACAAACTATTGTTTGGTATCGTTTTGTTACCGCCAGTGTTGTCCTCTTGTTATTATTAGGTATCAGTAAAAAGCTACCCAAATTAGCAAACTTTAATCGCTATTATATTGGGCTATTTATTTTTGGGGTGATTGGGCTTTCTGGCAATTTTTCTTTACTTAATACATCATTAAAGTTTGTTGAACCCTCAGTGGCACAGATTTTTATCCACCTTTCATCATTTGCAATGCTGATTTGCGGTGTCATTATTTTCAAAGAGCGGTTAGGTTTGCACCAAAAAATTGGGCTAGCGGTATTAATTATCGGGCTAGGTTTATTCTTTAATAACAAATTGGGCGAGTTAGCACAATTAAATAGCTATTTTATTGGTGTATCATTAAGTATTTGTGCCGCATTAGTGTGGGTTGCTTATGGGCTTGCTCAGAAATTACTCCTCCGTCAATTTACTGCCCAGCAAGTTTTATTAATGTTTTATTTTGGTTGTGCGATGGTATTTACCCCTTTTGCACAGGTTTCACAAGTGCAAGGATTAAGTGGTTTAACCCTCGCTTGTTTCCTTTACTGCTGTTTAAATACCTTGATTGGCTATGGCGCTTATGCCGAAGCCTTAAATCGCTGGGAAGTGGCCAAAGTAAGCGTTGTGGTTACCCTTGTTCCTTTGTTTACTATTGTATTTTCCCATCTTTTACATCACCTTAGCCCCACTCACTTTGCTGAGCCAGAGTTAAATCAGCTTAGTTATATTGGTGCATTTGTAGTGGTGATTGGTGCAATGTTCTCAGCGATTGGACACAAGTTTATAAAGAATAAGAAATAGGAGAAAAAATGAAATTTATTGATGAAGCCTTGATTCGTGTCGAGGCAGGTGATGGCGGAAATGGTTGCGTGAGCTTTCGCCGTGAAAAATTTATCCCGAAAGGTGGCCCTGATGGCGGTGATGGTGGCGATGGTGGCGATGTTTATTTAATTGCCGATGAAAACCTTAACACCCTGATTGACTACCGTTTTGAAAAACGTTTTGCGGCACAACGGGGCGAAAATGGTCGTAGCTCAGATTGTACAGGTCGTCGTGGTAAAGATATTACCTTAAGAGTGCCGGTAGGAACACGAGCCATAGACAATGATACCAAAGAGATTCTGGGCGATTTAACCCAACACGGGGCAAAAATGCTCATTGCCAAAGGGGGCTATCACGGCTTAGGTAACACCCGTTTTAAATCTTCAGTAAACCGTGCGCCACGCCAAAAAACGAATGGCACACCGGGGGAAAAACGGGATCTTTTATTAGAGCTAATGTTACTTGCCGATGTGGGAATGCTCGGCTTACCCAATGCGGGCAAATCCACCTTTATCCGAGCCGTTTCTGCGGCAAAACCGAAAGTGGCGGACTACCCTTTCACCACACTTGTACCAAGTTTAGGGGTAGCACGTATTGATGCGCATCGTAGCTTCGTGGTGGCTGATATTCCGGGCTTAATTGAAGGGGCTTCAGAGGGGGCGGGCTTAGGGATCCGTTTCTTAAAACATTTGGAGCGTTGTCGCGTGCTGATTCACCTCGTAGATATCAATCCAATTGACGGTAGCGATCCTGCGGATAACATTGCGATTATTGAAAGTGAGCTTTTCCAATATAGCGAAAAACTAGCAGAAAAAACACGCTGGTTAGTGTTTAACAAAATCGACACAATGTCTGATGAAGAAGCGCACGAGCGTGCTAAAGAGATTCTGCAACGCTTAGATTGGGACGGTGATTATTATCTAATTTCCGCCGCCACTGGTAAAAATGTTGAGCCACTTTGTCGTGATATTATGGATTATCTCGATGCCCATCCAAGGGAAGAAGAGAAAGAACCTGAAAATCCAGAAGAAGTAAAATTCAAATGGGACGATTATCACCAAGAACAACTGTCTGAACATCAAGTTGATGATGAAGATGAGGATTGGGACGATTGGTCAGAAGAAGATGATGAAGGCGTAGAAATCATCTATAAACCATAAATAATTAGGGCAGAACATTCTGCCCTATTTTTCTATCCTGCAATCAAACTAAAATTCGCCCAAATAGGCAAACTCAAGGCGATAAAAAAGAGCAACAACAGCGTTTGATAACTGAACTTGGTTTTCGTCAAAATCGGCAATGCAATCATTGCTACTAAAACCAAATGCAAGAAAAAATAAAGCGCTAAGGCAAATTTATTCGGAAAAATCACCGCACTTTGATGTGCAAAGTAGATCAATAACGTGGACAACACACCATTTAATAATAAGAAAATCATCATCGCAAGTGGCAATAAGGCAATAAAACTTTGTAAGCGATTTTTAGCAATCACTAAAAAAAGATTTGCCAGAATGATCCCAATAAAGCATTGCCCAAAGAAATTGTAAGGCAACAAAGCAAGCCAAGGTAGTTGCAAAAAGATCAAGCCATAAACCACCACACCAAGCACGCCAAACAAGCTAGCAAACACTAAAATAGCTTTGCGTAATTGCATATCCGCCGGTTGAAACCAGATTGCCAGTGAAAGACCAATACCGCATAAACTCACCATATCAGTCAGCACATAATGATGATTTGAGCATACACTCAGCAGTAGCCAATATCCCCAATAAACGAACAAATAGCCATTCACTGCAACTAATCGACTTCGTTGCCCATTACAAATTTGCCCTTTATAAAACACCAGTAAACAGACTAATTGTGCCGTAAGCACCGCTAAGCTCAAATGAGAAATGGCTTTCGGCTGTCCCTGTAAATATAAGGCAAAGTTATCCAGTAAAAGTAACAAACAAAGTGGGATTGCACTCAGTATAAAGGTCAAAGATTGAGAGCGACTTTCTGACATAATTTTTCCTTTCTATCGTAATAAGTGGCACATTATGCAGAAATTTAAAAGTGCGGTCAAAAATCTCTGTATTTTTATCCTTGTTACACCGCCTATTCCCCTCTAAAATAACAGAAATTTTCACCGCACTTTAATGAAGGCGATTATGCTACTGAGCATTTTATATATTATCGGCATTACTGCCGAAGCAATCACAGGGGCTTTAGCCGCAGGACGCGAAAAAATGGATATTTTTGGCGTAATTATCATCGCTTCAATGACCGCCATTGGCGGTGGCTCGGTGCGAGATGTGTTGCTTGGGCATTATCCACTTGGCTGGGTGAAAAACCCTCATTATTTTTTAATTGTTGCCAGTGCGGCGGTATTAACTGTATTTATTGCCCCGTTTATTCGCCATTTTATGCGTTATTTTCGCACCATTTTCTTGGTATTAGATGCCTTAGGGCTTATCGTGTTTTCCATTATTGGCACGCAAATTGCATTAGATATGGGGCATAGCTTTACCATTGCCATTATCGCCGCCATTATTACGGGCGCATTTGGGGGCGTACTACGTGATCTGTTATGCAACCGAATCCCCCTTGTGTTCCAAAAAGAGCTCTACGCCAGCGTTGCATTATTTGCCGCAAGTATTTATATTGGTTTAAGCCAATTAATGCTTAATCATAGCCTTGTTGTAATTGTTACCCTCATCAGTGGCTTTACAATTCGGCTATTGGCAATTCGTTTTGAATGGCATTTACCCGTCTTTGATTATCAAGAACAAGAAATCGCAGAAAAGCATAGCAATGACAAATTACCGAAAAAAATAAAATAATGAAGGATAATACAATGAATTTAGAACAAATGGGAAAACAAGCCAAACAAGCGGCTTTTGCACTGGCACAATGTAGCGAAAAAGAAAAAAATCACGCCTTACAGTGCATTGCGGATCAGTTAGAACAGCAAGCCGATCGCATTCTGGCTGAAAATGCTAAAGACATTCAAATTGCCAAGCAAAATGGCTTATCTGACGCATTAATCGACCGCCTATTGCTCACCCCAGAACGCTTGCACGCTATTGCACAAGATGTTCGCCATATTATTTCTCTGCCCGATCCTGTTGGCAAAATTATTGATGGCGGTACGCTAGAAAGTGGGTTAAAAATTGAACGTATTCGTGTCCCACTTGGTGTTGTTGCCACCATCTATGAAGCACGCCCGAATGTTACCATTGATGTGGCAAGCCTTTGCTTAAAAACAGGTAACGCCGTGATTCTACGCGGTGGAAAAGAAACCCAACATTCTAACAACATCTTAGTGGAAGTGATACAGCAAGCCCTATTACAAGCTAATTTACCGCAGTATGCAGTACAAGCCATTCGCGATCCTAACCGTGAACTTGTAATGCAATTAATGAAATTAGATCGCTATGTGGATATGCTTATTCCAAGAGGTGGTGCAACGCTACATCAACTCTGTAAAGAAAACGCCACCATTCCAGTGATTATTGGCGGTGTTGGCGTGTGCCATACGTTTGTGGAAGAAAGTGCCGATTTACAACGTGCCTTAGCCGTGATTAATAATGCAAAAACACAACGCCCAAGCACCTGCAACACACTGGAAACACTTTTAGTACAAGAAAGCATCGCCGAACAATTTTTACCGATGCTGGCTGAATTTAACCAAGCGAAAATAACATTTCACGCAAATAGCACCGCACTTTCCTTATTAAGCAAAGCCGGGGCAGAGGTTGAGCTATTAAACACCGAAGCATTACAACAAGAATGGGGATCGCCTGATCTTAACGTAGTAATTGTAAACGATATTGATGAAGCTATCGCCTTTATTAATCAATATGGTACGCAACATTCCGATGCGATCTTAACCAGCTCACAGCGTTTAGCACAACAATTTATCAATCAAGTCGATAGTGCGGCGGTTTATGTCAATGCAAGCACACGTTTTACCGATGGTGGACAATTTGGTCTTGGCGCAGAAGTCGCGGTGAGTACGCAAAAATTACATTCTCGTGGACCAATGGGATTAGAAGCCCTCACTTCCTATAAATGGGTGGGCGTTGGCGATTACCTTTCTCGCCCTTAATTGAAAATTATTTGATTCTCAGGGGTAAAATCTTAAAATATCGAAACGTCATTTTAGAAATGGCGTTTTTTATTGGATTTCATAAAATATTATTTGACAATGTTTGGTGAAATCGTTATTTCTAAGGCTTTAAATACAACATCTTTTATTTTTATCAGAAGGAATGAATTATGTCTCATCTATCGGTAGCAAAATTTGGTGGCACCAGTGTTGCAAATCATAGCGCAATGAGTGCCTGTGCGAACATTGTCATCGCCGATCCGAATACGCGCGTGGTTGTCCTTTCAGCCTCAGCAGGGATCACTAATTTACTGGTGGCGCTTGCTAATGGTAAAGAAGCCGAAGAGCGTAAAAAATTAATCGCAGAAGTGCGTCAAATTGAAGAAAATATCCTCGCTGAACTGCAAGACGACAGCCAAGTGCGGGCAAAAATCGAAGAGATTTTAAGCCATATCGAAACCTTAGCCGATGCCGCCAGTGTTGCCACTTCCCCAGCATTAACAGACGAACTGATCTGCCAAGGTGAAATGATGTCCACCCTACTCTTTGTTCAAGTATTAAAAGAGCTTGGCGCGAAAGCCACTTGGGTTGATGTGCGTACCATCGTTGCCACAAACAGCCACTTTGGTAAGGCAGCACCCGATGATGCGCAAACACAAAAAAATAGCGACACCTTATTAAAACCTTTATTAGCGCAAGATAATGACACAATGATCATTACACAAGGCTTCATCGGACGTGATCCACAAGGCAAAACCACCACCTTAGGACGTGGCGGTAGTGATTATTCAGCCGCCCTCTTAGCTGAAGTCCTAAATGCAAAAGATGTCTTAATTTGGACCGATGTTGCAGGGATCTACACCACCGATCCACGCATTGTACCGAATGCAAAACGCATTGATACGATGAGCTTTGCTGAAGCCGCAGAAATGGCAACGTTCGGCGCGAAAGTGTTACACCCTGCTACCCTACTTCCAGCGGTGCGTAGTAACATTCCGGTGTTTGTTGGCTCAAGCAAAGCCCCACAAGATGGTGGTACTTGGGTAACCAAAGATCCACAACCACGCCCAACATTCCGTGCCATTGCATTACGCCGTGATCAAACATTGGTTACCCTCTCAAGCCTCAGTATGCTACACGCACAAGGCTTCCTTGCGAATATTTTTAATATCCTCGCTAAACACAAAATTTCCGTGGATACCATCACCACATCAGAAGTGAGTGTCGCTCTCACCTTAGACAAAACCGGCTCTGCCTCATCAGGTGCGGAAATGCTTTCCCCTGAATTACTGGCTGAACTCCGAGAAGTGTCAAGTGTGAAAGTGGATACAGGGCTTTCTTTAGTGGCATTAGTCGGTAATAACTTACATATTACCAGTGGTATCGCAAAACAAATTTTTGATACCTTAGAAGCCTATAATGTAAGAATGATAAGCTACGGTGCAAGCACGAATAATATCTGTATGCTAGTACAAAGCGAACAAGCAGATGATGTGGTAAGAGCATTACATCAAAATCTATTTGAATAACCCCTCATCACCGCCGCGATTCACCTCGCGGCGGTTTTTATTTCCCTCTATATTTACACAAAAAAGTCGCATTTATTGCACCGCACTTTTCGTGCAACAGCTCAATTAAACCGAATGATTATCATCTTAATGCCAAAGCGAAAACAACACTCAAGTGAGCATTTATAGGCTAAAAAGGATTAAAGGAAATTCACCTTTTCATTCAAAAGTGGAATGATATAATGCTACAAAAATCACTATTAGTAGGAGAACTCACGTTTTATGAATAACAGCACAGCACAGCACAGCACAGCACAGCACAGCACAGCACAGCACAGCACAGCACAGCACAGCACAGCACAGCACAGCACAGCACAGCACAGCACAGCACAGCACAGCACAGCACAGCACAGCACAGCAAGATTGTAGTGCCAGCCTGGCACAACAGCAAGCCTTTTTAAATGATTTAGATGCCCGTCTATGGCAAGCAGCAGATAAACTGCGTAGCCAACTTTCCGCCTCTGATTATAAACATATTGTTCTAGGCTTAATTTTCTTAAAATACGTTTCTGATAGCTTCACCACATTTCGCAAAAAACTTCACACCAAGCTACAAGATCCACAAGACCCCCTTTATCTTAATCCAAATGGTTATTCTACTGAAGAATATCAAAACCTCCTCAACAGTGAAATGGAGCTACAAGACAACTACACCGCAGAAAATATCTTCTGGGTACCACAACAAGCTCGTTGGGAAACCATTCGCAACATCGCAACGCTCAATCAAGGTAGCCAATTACCTTGGGGTGGCGCATTCCGTGGCGTGGCAAATCTTATTGATAACGCATTTTCTGCCATTGAAAATGAAAATCCAAAACTTAAGGGGATTATCCAACGTATTTCAGGTTACGACATCAATGATAAAACGCTGATCGGCTTGCTTAACACCTTTTCTGATACCGATTTCAGCCAACCTACTTATAACGGCGCACCGATTTCAATGGCGGCAAAAGATATTCTTGGCCACGTATATGAATATTTCCTTGGTGAATTTGCCGCGAAAGAAGGACAAAAAGGGGGGGAATATTTTACCCCAAAATCCATCGTCAGCCTGATTGTTGAAATGCTTGAACCTTACCACGGGCGTATTTATGACCCAGCAATGGGATCGGGTGGTTTCTTTGTGCAAACAGAAAAATTTATCGCGGCGCACCAAGGCAATATCAACCAAGTCTCTATCTACGGACAAGAATACAACCCGACCACTTGGAAGCTAGCTGCAATGAATATGGCAATCCGCGGCATTGAATTTAACTTTGGTAGCCGCGGCGACAGCTTCACTAATCCACAACATATTGATATGAAAATGGATTTTGTAATGGCTAATCCGCCATTTAACGTGAAAGACTGGTGGGACGAATCCCTACAAGGCGATCCACGCTGGGCATACGGTGTGCCACCAAAAGGCAACGCCAACTTTGCGTGGATTTCGCATATGCTCTACCACCTTGTGCCACAAGGGCGAATGGGCATTGTGCTGGCAAACGGCTCAATGAGCAGCCAAACAGGGGGCGAGGGTGAGATCCGCCGCCGCTTAATTGAAGCGGATTTAGTGGAGGCGATGGTCGCCCTGCCTAGCCAGCTTTTTACCAATGTTCAGATTCCCGCTTGTATTTGGTTTTTCAACAAAGCCAAAGCCCGTAAAGGCGAAGTACTGTTTATTGATGCACGGCAAGTGGGCTATATGAAAGACCGCACCTTGCGTGATTTCACCGCCGCCGACATCGCCCGCATTGCCGATACCTACCACGCATGGCAAAAGGGCAGCGACTATGAGAACCAAGAAGGCTTCTGCTATGCCGCAAGCCTTGAAGAAATCGCCAATAATGATTTCATTCTCACCCCCGGGCGTTATGTCGGCACACCTGAAGAGGAAGATGACGGCATCCCTTTTGAAGAAAAAATGGCAGAACTAACGGCAAAACTGGCGGAACAGTTTGCACAGGGACGAGAGCTGGAAGAAGCGATTAAGAAGAGTTTGGGGATTTCTTGGTGAGGATTTTATGAATATGAAGAACACGGACACACTATCTAATGTGATTGAAATTATCGGAGGGGGAACACCTAAACGTAGCGAGCCTAGCTATTGGAAGGGCAATATTCCTTGGCTATCTGTTGCTGATTTTAATAATGACTTAAGATTTGTATCAGATACAGCTGAAAAAATTACAGAATTAGGACTCAAAAATAGTAGTACAAAATTATTAAAAAAGGGACAAATAATTATATCTGCTAGAGGAACTGTGGGGTGTCTTGCACAATTATCCAAAGATATGGCATTTAACCAATCTTGTTATGGTCTAAACGGAATATCTGGAATTATAGATAATGATTTTTTATATTATTTTTTAAAAAATAATATAAATGAGTTAAAACAAAAGACCCATGGCTCTGTATTCGATACAATTACAAGAGCTACATTTGATCAAATTGATATTTCATATCCAAGTATATTGGAACAGAAAAAAATTTCAGCTATCTTAGGTAATCTTGATAAAAAAATCGCTCTCAACACCCAAACCAATCAAACCCTAGAAGCGATTGCCCAAGCAATTTTTAAACATTGGTTTATTGATTTTGCCCCCGTACACGCCAAGGTGGAAGTGTTGGCAGCAGGCGGCAGTGCCGAAGATGCCGAGCTTGCCGCCATGGCTTGTTTAAGCGGAAAAACTGAGGAAAAAATCACCGCACTTAAAACCCAAGATCCCACCACCTACCACCAACTGCAACAAATCACCGCAGCTTTCCCAAGCGAGTTTGTGGAAACGGAAATGAGGGAAGTGCCGAGGGGGTGGGAATGTTTAAAAATAGAGCAAATAATAAAGAAAATTCCTGTTGGCAAGAAGTATAGTCAAAAAAATACGTTTCCAGAAGGTCATATTCCTGTCTTAGATCAAGGAAAATCAGGCATTATTGGTTTTCATAATAATGCCGCAGGCATTAAAGCGAGTATTCAAGATCCCGTCATTGTATTTGCCAACCATACTTGCTATATGCGATTAATACACTTTGACTTTAGTGCAATACAAAATGTATTCGCCTTTAAAGGTCAAGATGTTAATATTTACTGGCTATATTTAGCAACTTTAGGAAAACAAAGATTTGTTGAATATAAAGGTCATTTCCCTGATTTTTTAATCAAACAAATTGTTGTTCCACCTAAAGAATTAACGGAAATTTTTGGCAATATAGTGAAAAATAGCTTTTCAAAAATTGCTTTAAATTTGAATACTAACGAAAAATTAGCAAACGCAAGAGATTTGTTGTTGCCTGGGCTTTTGAGTGGAGAAATTAAATTATGACTAAAATTATTCAAGATGAAATGATAAACAATATATATAAAACCTGGAATTTCATCTACAACAATTATTTAAAAGAAGCGTTTCCTTATATAAAACATAGTGGAATAATTAGTGACCATAAAATTAATGAAATAATAGAGCTATCTAAATATCTAGATATTTATTTTAGCAAAAGGGCTCTTTCTATATTAGAAGACAATGTTCTAAAAAACATTTATAACATATTGCAAACACTAATGGAGGAATTAAAAGACAAAAACAACAATGAATTTACCAAGGAAGAACAAGATAGAGTTTTATCTATTCTTTCAGAAATAGAAAATTTATTTGTTAGACAGTCTAGTTTATGGAAAATAGATTCTATTAAAACTTATATGATAAATAAAGTAGAACAAGAAATATCAAAAGAAAAACAATTACTAGATAAAGAAATGAAATTACTACAAGTAGAGCTTAACAATGGAGTAATCAGTAGTATTTTTAAAATCTCCCAAAAGAACTTCTCAAAGCAAATAAAAAAACAAACCTGTTCTTTTTATGTAATTTTATTCATTATTTTTTGCATAGCTTTAATTTGCATCCCTAAAACTATTCCTGGAATATTAGTAAGATTATCTCTCATTTTACCATTAGCTTGGGCTGCATTATTCTTGTCCAAAAGAATTAATGAAGACAAAAAACTAGAACAAGCCTATTTGCATAAGCAAACGGTAGCGCAATCATTCGTTACTTATTTAAACTTTATAAAAGAAAATAATCTTCAAGATACAGATCTTGAAACATTAAAAACATTAAATAGAGTAATGATTGAAAGCTTAGGCTTAAACCCTGCTCTTTTATTAGATAAATCCACATCAGAGAAAATTCCAATGGAAGAATTACTTTCTAGAATATTAGATAAAACAATATTAGATAAAAAATCTTAAGTATCTTCTTTACAAAGAGTAAATTTTACTAAACAGAATAAAAGTGCTGTAAAAAAATCACAGATTTATTCACACATATTACCCCGTAGGGGCGGACCTATGTGTCCGACCGAAACAACATTCCCCATATAATAAACGGGAAAATATAAAAACGGACGAACACATCGGTTCATCCCTACAAGGATGCAGAACAATATTTTTAAATAACAAATAGAAACAAAAATAAGGGAAAGTTTCCCCAAAAAAACTATAAAAGTGCGATAAAAAATCACAGATTTTTTCACCATATATTACCCGTAGAGGCGGACCAATGTGTCCGCCCGAAACTAAATTCCCCATACAATAAACGGGGAAAATATAAAAACGGACGAACACATAGGTTCGTCCCTACAAGGATACAAAACGATATTTTTAAATAACAAATAGAAACAAAAATAAGGGAAAGTTTCCCCCAAAAGACTAACTATAAAAGTGCGGTAAAAAAATCATAGATTTTTTCACACATATTACCCCGTAGGGGCGGACCGATGTGTCCGCCCGAAACTAAATTCCCCATACAATAAACGGGAAAATATAAAAACGGACGAACACATAGGTTCATCCCTACAAAGATACAGAACGATATTTTTAAATATAAATAGAAACAAAAATAAGGGAAAGTTTCCCCCAAAAGACTAACTATAAAAGTGCGGTAAAAAAATCACACATTTTTTCACCACATATTACCCTGTAGGGGCGGACCTATGTGTCCGCCCGAAACAACATTCCCCATACAATAAACGGGAAAATATAAAAACGGACGAACACATCGGTTCGTCCCTTAAATAACAGTTATAAAACAAAGGATCTCCAATGCTCATCAACGAATCCACCATTGAAAATCTTGCCATTGAACAATTGCAATCTCTCGGTTGGCAATATGCCTATGGCAAGGAGGTATTGGCTGAACAGGCTTGCCCTTGGCGAGAAAGTCTAACGGAAGTGGTAATAATACCTCACTTATTACAAAGTTTACGCCAGATTAATCCTCACTTGCCTCAATCTGTCTTGCAAAATGTTGTACAGCAAATTACACAGCCTGATATTCTCTCAGTAGAAGAAAGCAACAAGCAGTTTTACCATCAGTTAAAGCAAGGGATAAAAGTACATTATCAGGAAGATGGGCAAGAAAAGCACGATGTGGCGTTATTGGTCGATTTTAAATGTCCTGAAAATAATCTCTTTTATGTGGTTAATCAATTGGAAATTGAAGGGGATAAAGGCAAGCGTATCCCTGATATTCTCTGTTTTATTAATGGCTTACCATTGGTTATCTTTGAGCTTAAAAATCCCCTTGATGTGAGTGCGGATTTGGATAAAGCATTTAACCAACTGCAAACCTATAAACGAGAAATGCCGGATCTCTTTGTGTTTAATCAATTAATGGTGATTTCAGACGGTACAATCGCACGCGTAGGATCGCTCACGGCTGATTTTCAGCGTTTTATGCCTTGGCGTGTGGTGGATGAAAGCCAAGGCAGCCTGCGTATAAACTTTGAAAATGAGCTTTCAGGCTTATTACAAGGGCTGTTTTCGCCTCAGGTATTGCTTGATTATCTGCAATCTTTCGTTGTGTTTGAGGCGGATAATAAAGGAACAACGGTGAAAAAAATTGCCGCTTATCATCAATTTTATGGGGTGAATGCGGCTGTCGAAGCCACCATTGCTGCGCAGTTAAGTGATAGCCGTAAAATAGGTGTGGTGTGGCATACGCAAGGTTCTGGGAAATCGCTTTCAATGTTGTTTTATGCGGGTAAGCTGATTACTCAGCCTGAATTAAAAAACCCAACTATTGTGGTGGTAACAGATCGTAATGATTTAGATGGACAGCTTTTTGCTACCTTTAGCCAAGATCAGGAAATAACACGACAAACGCCCATTCAAGCAGATGATCGAGAAGCATTGCGGGCAGAATTGGCCAAACGAGAAAGCGGCGGCATTATTTTTACCACCATTCAAAAATTTGCTTTACGTGAAGGTGAGCTGCAACACCCTGTATTAAATGAACGCCATAATATTATTGTGATTAGCGATGAGGCCCATCGTTCGCAGTATGGATTTAGTCAGAAAATTAATCAACAGGGGGCTTATCGTGAGGGCTATGCAAAATATTTGCGTACGGCATTGCCCAATGCAAGTTTTATCGGCTTTACTGGTACGCCTGTGAGCTTAGAAGACCGTGATACACAAGAAGTGTTCGGTAGATATATTTCTATTTATGATATTCAAGATGCTGTGCAAGATGGGGCCACAGTACCGATTATTTATGAAGCACGACAAATTCCATTACAAGAAAGTCAAGCCTTTCGACACGCTGTGCAAGAAGCGCAACGTTTACTTGATGATGACGAAGAAAGCTATTCTTTCCGTTTGCGTGAACAGTTAATGGGAACAGATGAAAGAATCGCAAAATTAGCTGAAGATTTGGTGCGGCATTTTGAAAGGCGGACTGAACTCGAAGAAGGTAAAGCCATGGCAGTGGTAATGAGCCGTAAAATTTGCGTAAAACTGTATGATGAGATAATTAAATTACGCCCTCATTGGCATAGTGATGATATCAATCAAGGGGCGATTAAAATTATGATGACGGGTAATGCCAGCGATCCCGAAACAATGCAAAAGCATATTTATACTTCGCAAGATCGTAAAACCTTAGAAAAACGTTTTAAAGATCCTGATGATCCACTAAAAATAGTCATTGTGCGAGATATGTGGCTAACGGGGTTTGATGCCCCAGTATGTAATACGATGTATATTGATAAACCAATGCAAGGGCATAATTTAATGCAGGCGATTGCGAGGGTGAATCGTGTATTCCGCAATAAAAGCCGTGATAATGGCGGTTTAATTGTGGATTATGTGGGTTTAGCCGAAGAATTAAAACAAGCAACCAAGCAATATACAAATGCCGGGGGTAAAGATCAGGTTAAAACCGATATTGAACAAGTCTTTCAAAAAATGCTTGAATATATTGATATTATTCGTGGGCAATTTGCAACACCTGTTAATGGTAACCCTTTTGATTTAGCTAAGGTATTAACATTAGATGATCCGACTGCGTTACTCAATGCCATTCGCTTTGGTGCAAACCATATTTTAGCCTTAGATTATCAAAAAAATCATTCACAAAGTGCGGTGGAATTTTCCCAAGATTTTTCTCACCATACCGATACACCACGTAAAAAAGCCTTTTTGCAAGCGGTGCGTTTAGCCAAAAAAGGCTTTATGCTTTGTAGTTCAATGCCAAATATTCAGCCTTATCGCCAACAGCTCGCCTTTTTTGATGCCGTACGTGCCACCATTATGAAAGCAGAAAATCAAGGCAATCACACAAGTTCCACAAAGGAAAAGCAAATTAAATTAATCAGTTTACTTAATCAAGCTGTTCATTCTGATGGCGTGGTTGATTTATTTGAGCTAATGGGGGAAGAACGCCCTGATCTTTCAATTCTTTCTGAAGATTTTATTGGAATGGTAAAACATAGCAACACGCCTACCCTATGGGCTTGTGCAATGGAAGGCTATTTAAAAAGCGAAATTCGCAATAAGGCAAGTAACAATATTGCTATGCAAAAAACCTTTGAGGAAAAACTCAAAGAGATGATGAACCAATATAACAATCATAATTTGACTGTCATGGAAATCATCCGTGAATTAGTTGAGCTTGCTAAAGAAATTGAATATCAACTCGCTAAAGGGGAGAAATTAGGGCTAACTCATACTGAACTTGCTTTTTACGATGCGTTGATTCGTAACCAAAGTGCGGTGGAAAAAATGGAAGATTCCGCCTTGATTCTTCTTGCTAAAGAAATCACCGATCAACTACGCCGTTCCGTTACGATAGATTGGCAGCGAAAAGAGGCCGTTCGCGCTAAAATGCGAGTATTAATTAGACGCACATTATTAAAATATAAATATCCGCCCGATCTTGCCACTGAAGCCATTGAATTTGTACTTAAACAAGCAGAAGCGGTGGCGGAGGAATTGGTTATTAATTCAAAGGTTTCAGAGTGAGAAACTGAATGAATAAAATAAATGGAATTGTTCCAGTTTGGTATAAGCTAATATAGCTCAATAATATAGCTCAATTTAGTGTGTACAGACAGATAGTATGAAAAGACGAGCCACTACGATCATTTTGCGCTCTTCTTCGATTGCTTTTTTACTCTTTTCAGCTTGTTATCTTCTTTTAAACTTAAATAATCACAAAAATCTCTCCCTAATTAACAAAGGCGAATATTAATTCGCCTCTGATATTTGATTTCTCCTAGCTCTTGCAAGAATTGCCTTTTTTCATCACTTTACCAAAATCATTTTTGCTATCAGGTTTATTTTGTTGATGAGATGCGCCCTTTTGTATTGGGTATTGACTATCCATTTGCCACGCATTCCAGCCACCATCATAAATCATCGTATTTGGCCAGCCTGCTAATTGGGTAATAAACCAAGATACGCCTGCCCGCCAACCTGTTCCACAATAAAAGGCTAATTTATCTCCTTTGTGAATACCTTGTGTTTTCCATAATGTAAAGATTTCATTTGGGTTGCGTAAGGTATTATCGGGATCGTAATAATCTGCTAGGTTAGAAGAATCTGTGCCAGCAAAGCCCCAAATTGCTCCCTCTGGTTCCCCTTTTCCGGGAATGTAATCATAACCGCTAATCTTGCCTGTGTATTCGTCCCAAGCACGGTTACTAATTAGCTTTAATCCCTGTTTTTGTGCATTAATAACTTCCTGTGGCATAGCTATATCAATTTGTGGGTTAGCTGGGATTTTTGTGCCAAATTGGCTTTCTGGTTGAGGGATATTGACTTTGGTTTCTGTTGAAAAACCTGCATCCATCCACGTTTCGAGATTGCCGTTTAGCACACGTACATCTTCCACACCTGCCCATTTTAATGCCCAAAAAATGCGGTAAGCAGCGAGCTGGTTATCAGAATATAGAATCACTGTTTTATCTTTTGTTATGCCATTTTTCAGTAAATTCTTCTCGATTATATCAGGTGCGGATAAATTCCAGACAGGATCATTTTCCACCCAATCGGTATTAAAATGATAAGCACCTGAAATATGTTGGGTATAAGATTTAGCATTTTCTAAACTTCCCCAAGAGACTTCAAAAAGCATCACCTTTTCATTCTCTAAGGTTTCTGGCTTTTCTCCGTTAATTGCAGCATTCACCCATTGTGGGGAAACGCTATATTTAAAATTTTCAAAAGATTCAAGCGGATAATTTGCATTGGCGTAATTGATAAAATCATTAAAGCGATAGACATCATAACCTTTAGCTGCAAATTCTGCGGTAATACAATCTAAACTCTCTGGGTCACTATCATAAAATACTAGTTTTTTCTCTTTGGTTATGCCTTTTCCTGTGGCAAAAGAGACAAATTTTTCGGGTTGAATATTTTCAATCCATTCACAGCGAAATTGCACTGCCCCTTTAATATGCCCACCTCGTATGGCATTTTTATCTTTAAATCCGTTATATAAACTATCTTGCCTTGTATCGATAATCACAAAATTTGGATTATCAAGTTGATTGAGTAATGCTGATGTTTCGATCACTTTGATATCACGATCATCACAAGCAGATAATGCCAAGCTCACAGCGACCGCCAATAAGATTGGTTTCATTTTCATAAGATTTCCTTTTTATTGTAGGTTAAATTAAATCCCACATTGTGTAGGTTTTGTGAATAATGAGGCAAGCCAGCTACCCAATAAAATCATTAAAGTTGCAAGCCACCCCTGCCACGAGAAATAAGCCGTAGAAACAAAGGCATTAGTGATCGTACAACCACCAGCAAGGGCGGCGCCTATTCCCATCGCTACACCACCTAAAACACGTTGCATAACACCTTTTGGTTCAGGCATTTGCCATTTAAAATCCCCAGCTAGCCAAGCACTCAGATAACTGCCAATAGGAATACCAAGTACAAATAACATTCCCCAATTAAGATAACGCTGTTGCCCAGTTACAATATACTGCACCACATTAGCAGAAGGCACAGCAATACCAAAACCAAAGTTACGCCCACTCTTAGAACTAAAATACCATGCAATAATACCTAATAAGCCTATTGCTCCCGCGGTAAAAAAGGGAGACCAATAATGTGCAAAAATATTGGGCAAAATCTTTGCTGGTGTCGGAGGTTTCGGAAAATGATAGCGAGGATTTTTATACTGGTAGTAATACAAAAGTGCGGTGATAAAAATCAATAAACTGACCAAACTCCAAGGAGAAAGGTTCAATGTAAGATAGATGTTATCCCATGCGGTAGGATCGGCGGTAAAATGATTAATGATATGCTTTAAAAAACCAGACTGTGTTGCTGCCATTGTTAAAGTAAAACTAATTAAAGCAAGATAACTCCCGACTGCCCCCTCTGCACTACGAAACCATGCCCCACTTGCACAGCAATTTGCCAGTGTCATTCCAACACCAAAACATAGCCCACCTAGTATCGTAGCTAAGACAGGAAGCTGGCTTGTTGGAATATGAATTAAATTAAATTCAGCGAGGGTAAAAATCCCGATCGATTGAATGGATATGGCGATTAAAAGTGCGGTACAAAAACGCAAATTTTTTTGTTGATAGAGAGAGCGAAAACCTGAGACAAAGCAAAATTGCCCACGTTGTAATAGAAAGCCTAATATTAGCCCAATAATGAAACCTGAATACATCGATTAAACCTTAATACGACTTATCAAAAGAGAGTTAAATTAAAGCATAAATAATCACCCATTTCAATTTTCATTGATAAGGCAGGATTTTTCTAATCGCCAAAATGAATAAATTTTAAACCGCACTTTGGATAAAAAATCTATCACAAATCGTTATTTTACGTTGAGATTATGGGCATAAAATAGTAAAGTAGCTCACTGTTTTTCATTCATTACAACTCAGCTAAGGCGGATTTTATGGGAAAAAGTGTCGTTATCTTAGGCGCTCAATGGGGCGATGAAGGTAAGGGTAAAATCGTTGATCTATTAACAGATCGCGTAAAATATGTTGTTCGTTATCAAGGCGGACATAATGCAGGGCATACCCTTATTATCAATGGCGAAAAAACAGTATTGCGTCTTATTCCATCAGGTATTTTACGTGATAATGTAACTTGTTTAATTGGTAATGGTGTGGTGCTTGCTCCTAATGCATTAATGCAAGAAATGGGGGAACTTGAAGGACGTGGCATTAATGTTCGTGAACGTTTACTTATTTCTGAAGCTTGCCCATTAATCCTACCTTATCACGTAGCAATGGATAAAGCACGTGAAGCCGCATTAGGTAAAAAAGCGATCGGCACAACAGGACGTGGTATTGGTCCTGCCTATGAAGATAAAGTCGCTCGCCGTGGTTTACGTGTGGGTGATTTATTTGACCTAGAAAATTTTGCTGAAAAACTTAAAGCAATCTTAGATTATTATAATTTCCAATTAGTGCATTATTACAAAGCAGAGCCTGTTGATTATCAAAAAACATTAGATGATGTGATTGCTGTTGCACCGATTATTACAGGTATGGTGGCTGATGTTACGGCCATTCTTGATGTGGCGCGCAAAAATGGTGATAACATTCTTTTTGAAGGTGCGCAAGGTACAATGCTTGATATTGACCAAGGTACCTATCCTTATGTAACCAGTTCAAATACCACCGCTGGCGGTGTTTCCACAGGTTCGGGCTTTGGGCCTCGCCATATTGACTATGTTTTAGGCATTATTAAAGCCTACTGTACGCGTGTTGGAGGTGGGCCATTTGCAACAGAATTATTTGATGAAGTTGGCGCTGAAATTGCACGTAAAGGTAATGAATTTGGTGCGGTAACAGGTCGTCCACGTCGTTGTGGTTGGTTTGATGCAGTAGCAATGCGTCGAGCGATCCAAGTAAACTCTATTTCCGGTTTCTGTATGACAAAACTGGATGTATTAGATGGCTTTGATGAAATCAAAATCTGTGTCGGTTACAAAATGCCAAATGGGGAAATTGCTGAATTTGCGCCACTGGCGGCAAAAGATTGGGAAGGCGTTGAACCTATTTATGAAACATTACCCGGCTGGAAAGAAAGCACCTTTGGCGTGACAGACGTGAATAAACTGCCTGAAAATACACGTAACTACATCAAACGTATTGAAGAAGTCACTGGTGTGCCTGTAGATATTCTTTCAACTGGGCCAGATCGTGTCGAAACAATGATTCTTCGTGACCCATTTGCTGAATAAAATCAAATGCACAATAAAAACGCCGTTTTCCAACGGCGTTTTTTTATAAATATCTATTATTTTTTAGGTTCTAACACAAATTCACCAAAAGAAGAATTAATGTGGAAATTTGGTTTCTCTGTTTTTGGATCAACCCAAGTAATCCAATTTGCTTGTTCTTTGCCTTTCCCTTTAATAATAGAAAATTCTGCACGATAAGCACCTGCGCGAATTTTATTACCTTGAATTAAATGATGTTCTTTTAATTCACTTAACGCAATTTTACCTTCTAGGGTATAACCTTTTTCAGTACGAACCCCAACGGTTTGTAAGGTTTTAGGATCCCATTCTGCATTAATGTTTTTTTCGACATCACGCAGCATAGATAAGCTACGACCTTTGTAGTCCATTTCTAATGCGACATATTTTGGATATTTACCGTCAGCTTGGGGTTTATCAATTTCACCGGGGGCCATAAATAATTCTACGCGATCTTCACGGGCAACCATCCATTCGTGATCAGTGCTGTCATAAACCACCACATTTGGATCTTCAACATCAAATGAAAAATAGAAATTTTCATCATCGTGAAACGCTTTGAACTCCGTTTTTGGCATTTCCGCTTGTTCCCAAGGATTCACAAAATCAGTAACGCCTTTTACTTTACCCCATACCGCATCATCCAATTTCCCATCTAACACGGGAGCTTGCGATTCAAATGCGACATTATAGGTTTTGGCTGGGCCTTCTGCTGCAACATTCATTGAAAATGCCGCGGTACAAAGGGTCGCAAGTAATAATTTTTTCATAACAATTTCCTCCTATAGTAAATAAAACATTTATCTCTGTTTTTGTCGCATTAAGCGAAAAATAGTAATTGTATTCACCACTATTACTGTACTTTCCAGCAAAATCCCTCCTAAAGATCCCACTAAAAGATTATTAATCAACCAACAAGAAGAACCTATTAGCATAAATAATCGCATTGGAATCCCTTGTAATAAAAACAAAGCAATTGTTCCAGCTGTCGAGGCGATGATAGGAAAAATTTGCCAAATAGAATCGGCAATAATGTAGCCAAATACAATACCAACAATAACAAAAAGGAAAGCAACATATTTTGACTTAACATAAATAGATGCGGCAGTTCTTAATGTTGAAAGTAACGAACTCAATGCTGCAACATTAGCACCCATCAGAATAAAATGACTCATATAGGTGATATTTTGAATTAACATCACAATCTTAAGCTTTCTATCATTTTTCTGATAAAAGCAAATCACACCGAGTATAAAAGCTAAGATGCCAAGTAATTGGGGAATATTCGTTATTTCTTTAAACATACTCACCTATTTATTTTACTAATCCCATTAACTCAGGTAATCCCATGGAAATAGATGGAATATATGTTACTAGCATTAATGTTAAAAAAATGGCTAGGAAAAATGGCAATAACCATTTTATAACCTGTTCAATTTCAATCTCTCCTACTTTACACCCTGTAAATAAAATTGGTCCAACAGGTGGGGTGATTGTTCCTAATGAAAGATTAAAGACCAATAAAATACCAAATTGGATTGGACTCATTCCTAGTGAAATACAAATTGGTAGAAAAATCGGGGTAAAAATTAACACTGCCGGCGTTGGATCCATAAAAGTGCCGACCAATAACAAAATTAAATTAATAATCAGTAAAATAAGGATCGGATTATCAGTAACCGAAAGCAATCCTGATGCAATCATATTTGGAATATGTGTAAAAGCCATTACCCAAGACATAATAGATGATGTTGCCAGCATAAAAATAACGATTGCGGACATTTTTGCTGTTTGTAAGAAAATTTGCGGTAAGGCTTTAAAGGAAAATGTTCGATAAAATACGCTTAAAATCATCGCATAAACTACTGCAATAGCTGATGCTTCTGTAGCCGTAAAAATTCCTGCTAAAATCCCACCAATAACAATCAAGACTAAAGATAAACTAGGGATAGCTGCCAATATCACTTTTAAACCTTCTTCAGTACTTATTTTTTCCGTTGTGATATATCCTTTTTTCTTAGCAAGAACACCAGCAATAAGCATTACGCTTAATCCCCATAAAATTCCTGGTATGTAGCCTGCCATAAATAAAGCTGAAACAGAAACACTTCCTGCAACTGTCGCATACACAATGATGGTGTTACTTGGCGGAATTAACATCCCTGTTGGCGCTGAAGCAATATTTACTGCGGCACTATAACGGGGATCATATCCTTCTTTTTTCTCAATGGGGGTCATAATCCCTCCTACCGCTGCAGCAGAGGCAACCCCTGAACCACTAATAGAACCGAATAACATATTCGAAATAATATTCGTCTGGGCAAGCGAACCAGGTAAGGCTCTACTAAATAATTTTGCAAAATTAATCAAACGAATAGCAATACCCCCACTATTCATAATATTTCCTGCAAGAATAAAAAAAGGAATAGCTAATAATGCAAAAGAATCTAGACCGACAAAAATACGTTGTGCTGAAGTTACTACTCCACCTTGAAATGGAAGAATGACTAGCATTGCTGCAACAGAAGAGATCCCAACACTAATACTAATTGGTGTACCAATAATAAGAAAAAAAACTGTGCCAATAAACATAACTAATGCGGCAGTTGTTGCAAGTTCCACAATATTACTCCTTTTATCTTACTCTTTACCCGACTGATAAAAACTTAAAATATTACACAGTGAATAAAAAACAATAATAGCGCCACTAATAGGAATTGCTGAATAAATAAATCCCATCGGAATCTGTAATGCCGAATCAAGCTGGAACATTTGTCTAACGCTAGCACTATAACCACCGATAATCATTACACCAATAGCAAAACAAGAAAGAGCAATCTCTGCAATCACATTAGCTAAACGCTTTAATGAAGAAGGTAATTTATTCTTAAGAAAATTAATTTCCATATGCTCCCGTTTTCCAAAAACATAAGCACTGGCGAATAAAATCAGCCAAACAAAGAAATAACGAGAAAGAATTTCACTAACTGCACTAGGACTGTTAAATATATAACGAGAAATAACTTGATAAGTAATTAGAATGGTCATTGCTCCAACAATAAAAATACATACCCATTCGATCAATTTGTCTAAAAATCGCTTAACAACAAATAAACAATGCAACATTTTTAGCTCCTAATAAAACAGGATAGGTATTACCTACCTATCCTGATATCATTATTTTAACGCCACAATTTTCTCAAAAATAACTTTTTGTTCTGGGGTTTGCACTAATTCATCTTGTAAAGGTTTACAACTTTGTTGATATGCTGTGGTATCAACTTCGACAAACGTTGCACCATTTTCTTTAGCAATTGCTTCAGCAGATTTAATTTTTTCATTCCAAAGCTTAAATTCAACTTTAGTGCTTTCTTTCGCTAACTTTTTCAATACAGCTTGATCTTCTGACGACATAGATGACAAGAAAAATTCACTCACAACAAGTAAATCAGCTACACGTAGATGCTGAGTACGGGCAAAAAATGGTGCAACTTCATATTGTTTAAGATCGGCATACGTAATCTCGTTATTTTCTGCCCCATCTAAGACACCTTGCTGAATCGCCGTATAAACTTCCCCCTGATTCATAGGAACGCCTGTTCCTCCCATACATGCAAGCATTTTTATCATTGTATCTGATTGTAATACACGGATTTTCTTACCTTTTAAACCTGCTTGATCTGTAATAGCAGCACCTTTGGTATACAGACTTCTTGCGCCTGCTGTATATGCTGTTAATACTTCAAAACCAAATTTTTTAGTTGATGCGAAAAGGTCATCCAAAATGCCCGAAGTAAAAACTTTCTCTTGGTGATCTGTATTTGCATAAACATAAGGAATCCCCAAAACAGCAAATGTTTTGTCATAATTTTCAACCAGTGGGTTAGCTACTACCGCCATCTGAATTGCCCCATTTTGAACCAACTCTAAAGATGCCCTCTGATCACCTAATAATTCATTTGGAAAAATAGTTACTTTATAACGCCCATCAGTGGCTTTAGATAGCTCCTCACCAAATAGCTGCAATGCTTGATATTGCGGATGTTTTTCTGACTGATTAAATGCCACCTTTACTTCTGTTGCAGCAACACTATTAGTCGAAAATACAGCACTAATCGTGCTTGCTAACAACAACATTTTTTTTGATAATTTCATGAATGTTCTCCTATTTTTTATATAAAAAGTCGATCATCGTAGATCATCCATTGCGACAAAATCCATATCATCAAAAGTTTGGTTTTCTCCTGCCATTCCCCATACAAAATTATAATTTCGTGTACCGCAACCAGAATGAATTGACCAACTAGGTGAAATAACTAATTGTTTATCACGCACAACAAGATGACGAGTTTCTGTTGGCTCACCTAAAAAATGGAATACCACTTCATTAGGAGCAATATTGAAATATAAATAAGCTTCCATACGGCGTTCGTGGGTATGTGCAGGCATTGTATTCCATACACTACCTACTTCTAATTCAGTCATTCCCATACATAGCTGACAGGTATCTAAAACATCAGGGTGTAAATATTGATTGATTACCCGAGCATTACTGTTTTCTAAGCTGCCTAGTTTCACTTTTCTAGCATCGGCATAAGGAATTAATTTGTTGGGGAAAATATGATGGGCTGGTACACTTAATCCATATAGAACAGCAGGATTTTTCTCATCAAGAGAAGTAAATTGAATATTTTCAGTTTCCTTACCTAAATACAGCGCATCAAAATGTTCTAGGGTATAACTATCTCGTTGAGTTTCGATTAGGGCGGTGCCACCTAGGTTAATAATCCCTAACTCACGGCGTTGCAAAAAGAAATCAGTTCCAAAAGATTTTTTATCAATCACTTGATCTAAAAATAATTTCTCTACACCATTTGGCATTATCCCTAAAGCAACTAAACGATCGATGTGACTATATACCACATTAATCTTATTGGATTGGAATAAATTTTCGCAGAGAAAAGTATTTCTCAATCTTTCAGAATCATAATGTTTAGCATCTTCTGGATGCATATTATGCAAAACTTTCATTCTATTTCTCCTGTTTAAACAGAATTCGAATCAAATCTAAACTAGAATGACGTTTCAGTCTATGAGCAAGTTTTGATTTTGTGATCTTGATCTAAAATTTTCAAAACAACGTTTTAAATAAAAAGCGGTCTAAAATAGACCGCTTTTCTGTTCATTACACGATAAGATTAAATGTCTAACGGCTGAGCTGTTTCTTTTAATACGCTATTCAATGCTTCAATATTGGCTTTACCTTCAGTAAGTAGCCATTGTTTTGCTGCTTCTGCACCTTGGGCTTTAAAAATTTCAGCAGCCCCTGCCCAAGTGGCACGTCCGCATAATACGCCATTGAAATCACAGCCAGCCGCTTTAGCAAAACGTAAGGTATCTAGGAATAGCTGTGCGCTCACGCCTGCACTGAGGAAAATAAATGGAAGAGAAGTTGCCTCACTTTGTTCTTTGAAGTAGGCTTTTGCTTGCTCTTGGCTATATACAGCTTCTTGTTCTGCAAAACCTTCAACAAATTTCATATCCACTGGCACTTCCACTTTTAACACATCAACGCCAAAACGGGGTTCGGAAAAGCGTTTCATTGCTTCGATCACTTTGCGTGGTTTAACTTTCGCATATTCTTTTGGATCAGAAATAGTTGCGTCATAGCTTACAAGTTCAAGGAAAAATGGCATTTCTTCTGCTTTACATTCTGAGGCAACGCGTTCAACAAAGGCTTCTTTGCGGTCATTAACCTCTTTTCCTTCATCAATATCAATGTAAAGTAATAATTTAATACCATCTGCGCCTTGTGCTTTTAAGCGTTGCACGGATACATCATCAATTAAATCAGGATAACGACCCGGTTGTGTTTTGTCATAACCTGTTTTTTCGTATGCCATTAATAATCCGGCATTTTCTGCGCGTTTTTGTGCGGCATTCCAACCCACCTCAGGATCTAATAAAATAGATGACGCATAAGGGGTTAAATACTCTGAAACCAAAACTTTAAATTCTGCTAATTGGGCATTTGTGGCATCTTCACCAAGCATACGGCGTAATGCGCCACGTTGGTCAATTGCCAATGCGGCAATTAAATTGTCTTGGCTACATAATTTTTTTAAACGTTCAGTTCTTAAATTTGACATTATTTTCTCTCCATCTTTGTAACTATAAAAAATATTAAATTTTTTCACCGCACTGATATACTGGCTTACCTTGAATATAAGTGGCTTGCACTTGTAATGCTTTGTTTAATAAGGTGAAATTGGCTTCTTTACCTACTGCGATATCGCCAATGCGATCTGCTACGCCTAAATAAGTGGCGGGAATGGTGGTAACCATTTGAATGGCTTCCCATACTGGTACATTGGCTTTAAACACCATATTGCGCAACGCTTGATCTAAGCTGCAAGTGCTACCTGCAAGCGAGCCATCAAAGGTTCTTGCTTGCCCATTTTGTACACGTACCGTTTGTACGCCTAAGGTATATTCACCATCAGGTAAACCGCCTGCACGCATACAGTCTGTAATCAACACCATTCGGCGATAAGTTTTTAATTTATACGCTAAACTCAATACCGCTGGGTGAACGTGAATGCCGTCTGCAATAATTTCTGCCAGCATATCATGATATAACACGGCGCCCGTACACCCCGGTTCACGGTGATGTAACGCACTCATTCCGTTGAATAAATGTACGCCACAATCCGCGCCTAAATAATAGGCTTTGGTAACCTGTTCAAAGGTGGCGTTAGTGTGTGCCACAGATACTTTTACGCCATTTTCCACTAGCCATTTAATTGCTGGCTCGGCATTTTCTATTTCAGGTGCGATGGCTACGCGTAATAAAGTGCGGTCGGAAATTTGCAATAATTCTTCAAGTTGAGGAATGGTTGGGGGCATTAAATATTCTGTTGGGTGTGAACCACGATGACGTTCCGTGAAATAAGGGCCTTCCATAAAACTGCCCAACAATTCTGCACCAGATTGATGACCTTGTTGAATGTAATCTTTCATTCGTTGCATTGATGAAAGAATAGTTTGCCAAGGGGCTGAAACTGTCGTCCCTACCCACGCGGTAACGCCTGTTTGTGGTAAAGCTTGGGCAATCGTTTGAAGTGCGGTGTTATTTTCATCCATCACATCTGCCCCTGCGCGTCCGTGAATATGCACATCAATAAATCCCGCTGAAAGATAGCTGTCTGGATAATAATGCACATCGCAATCTGTGGGCTTGTCTTCTTGGATACGTTCAATTTTACCTTGATTTATCACCACATAGTTATTCAGTAATTCGCCTGATGCGGTCATTACTTTTTCGGCTTTAATCGCATAACGCATTCGTTTTTCCTCTTAATCGACAATAATCACTTCAATATTGTTTTCTTGAAGTGCGGTTAAATATTCAGAAGAAATTCCAGAATCCGTAATTAACACATCAATATCCGCAAATTTTCGGATAATGTGGCAACTTTTTTTATCAAATTTACTGGAATCGGTAACGGCAATGACTTGGCTGGAAATATCACACATAATACGATTTAAATTCGCTTCTTGTTCATTATGTGTGGTGATGCCCGCTTGAATATCAAACCCATCCACACCAAGAAAGACCTTGCTAAAACAATAATTTGCTAAACTTGCATCGGCTTGTGGCCCTGAAAAAGACATTGCATTTTTACGCAATTTTCCACCAGTCATTAAAATTTCAACATTTTCAGCATCTGCTAATTCAGAAGCAATATCTAGCCCGTTTGTCATTACAAGCACATTTTTGATCGCTGATTTTTTCAATGCGGTGGCAATTTCTCGGGTTGTGGTGCCTGAATCTAAAATAATAATGTCATTGTCATTAATAAACTTTAATGCCGCCTCTGCAATCTTATTTTTCGCGCCTAAATTTCGATGCCTTTTTTCCGAATTACTCAGCTCGGAAATCATTCCTTTATTCGGTATCGCGCCCCCATGAGAACGAACAATGTAGCCATTTTTTTCTAAAAAATTGAGATCTTGGCGAATAGTAACGGTAGAAACAGAAAAGGTTTCAGCCAAATCTTCTACACGGGCAGAAGAATTTTTATTGACTATTGCAACGATCTCCATACGTCTTTCTATTGCACTTTTCATCTGTTTATCTTCGTTCATTGAAATATCTGGTGTAAAAATTATAGAGTAAAATAAAGATAAATGAAACAAAACGAAATAAAAATTTAGGGTAAAAGATTAATTTTAATCCGTAAAATATTTATTTACACTTTCGATTTCTTCCTTTTATCTTCATTTTATTGTTCACGCATTTTGCCCCAACACTTCAATTTGAGTTAAGGCAGTAAATGGCGAAGGATCAACGCCTTTTACAAAATTTGTCAAAATGAGGTGATCACAATAACGTTTATCAAAATGAAATACCTGCGGTTGTCCTGTTCTGGCTAATGTCAATATTTCCTCTGAGCCATCAGAAAATCGAACACTTATATTCTGCCACCACGCATCATGGGGGAAATCTGCGCGGAGTATTAAAATCAGGCAATCCACTTCCACGTTTCGACCAAATTCAATGTTTAATTCTGCATTAGGATCTTGTGCATTACTCCAAGAAGTAAAAGGATACGAGCCGTGGGCATTGCTATCAAAAATGCCGTCAATCACGTTATAAGGGGCAAAACGAATATTACTTGGTTTGATATTACTACTAATGCGTGGGTACATTCCGCTCTGGTGCGGTTGGAAATACGGATTAAAGGCAAGGTTTGTATATTGTTGTATCTCATACTCTCTTGCAACGCGTATCCATAAAAAGTGAATGCCTCCTTGAAAGGCTTTGTCACTATTAAATAACCGTCTGTTATCACCAAAAGGAATGTGATACTCAATCCGTGGTTCAGTTAAATAGATAAGGCTACTTTCTAAACTGTCCTCCAAGCGACACTTTAAATAGCAAGGTGTGGTATCTGTTTCAATGCAGATACGATCGCCTTCTTGATATTCTCCCTTATAAGTAAACATTAAAAAATCAAAAGCACTTTTACAAAATTTAATGTTATTCTCTTTATCGATAATACTTAGTGTGAGTTTTACCATTATTCCTCCTAAAAAAATCAGCCACGCTCGCGGTGGCTGATAAATAACATTATTTTACTTCTGCTGATGCTTCAATCGCTTGAAACTCTTCAGGATTCCATACCATTGGTTTAGGTTGTTTGCTAATCCAATGATGAAATGCTGTTTGTAGCTCTTTTACTTTTTCTGGATACTGGCTCGCTACATCCTTGCTTTCAGCAGGATCCACCTTGTCGTGATACAAATGTAATTGATTGCTACCATCATTATAGAAATACAAGGCCCAATCTTTATCACGGATAGCCCACGAACTTTTTGATAATTTTTCTAAGTGTGGATTCTTCGGTGCTTGGTTGGTGTTGTAGGTAATATATTTCCAATAGTCTGCCCAGAATTGCTGATTCTCTTCACTATAATGTTTGGCTCCGGGGCCTGCCCAATAGAGATATTGATGAGGTGAGACCGTTTCTTTACCTGATAAGATCGGTAAAATATCTTTCCCATCTAATTTTAACGAATCAGGCAACGAAATTTTTGCCGCTTTAAGTGCGGTTGGTAAAATATCTATTGCCGAAATAAGCTGATCATTTTGGCTATTGGCTGGAATATGATTCGGCCACGATACGATGAATGGAACACGTAATCCGCCATTATAGAGCTGCCCTTTGAATCCTCTATCCATACCATTTAAAGGCATTGGCGCTTCGTGTACGGAACCGTTATCAGAAAGGAAGAAGATCAAGGTATTCTCTAATTTTCCTTCTGCTTTTAATTTATCTATAATTTTGCCAATCCCTTCATCTGCTGCATTAATGGCAGCAAAATATTTATCTGCTTCAACATTCCCTGTATTAAAACGATCCATATATTTTGCTGGTGAAGCTTCTTCTAAAGGAATATGTGGCACACTATAAGCTAAATTTAAAAAGAAAGGTTTATCCCCGACTTTATCAATAAATTGTAGCGCTTCGTTGGTTAAGTTGTGTGTTAAATATCCCGGCGAGGCAACAGGCTTGTCATTACGCCATAATGCAGGAGAATGCCACAACGCCGCCCCTGAAACGAAATAACTATAAGAGTAATCAAAGCCACGATCTGTTGGGAAATAGCCTTTTTCTGGGACTGAGGAAAAATTATCGTGATAATCCCGTGTTTTGAGATCTTCTGGCTGTGTGATTCTGCCAATTTTACGATCTCGGTTTATTTTTGCATTATGGTATTTACCAATATTCGCTGTGGCATAACCATTTTCTTGGAATAATGCGGGTAATAATTTCACATCAAGTGGAATGCCATTAAAGGAATCATCATTGCTGTAAATACCAAAAGAGGCAGGGTAACGTCCAGTAAAAATGCCTGCTCGAGAAGGCCCACATACAGGATGTGCCACAAACGCATTTGTCATTTTTACACCTGATTCGGCTAATTTAGACACGTTTGGCATCGCTTTTTGTGCCGCCTCAATCATTTTATTAATATCGCCTTGATAGCGTGCTGCCACTGGACGCTGATTTAATGACTCTGCGTCTAAACTATCTATCGCAAAATCTAACTGCCCTGAACCTAAGTCATCCATAACGATAACTAAAACATTTGGCCTGGTTGGTTCAGCCGCTTGTGCCTCAAAAGAAAATTGACTGACACCTGCCACCATAGCAGATAACAAACAAGTACTAAGCAATGAACGTTTCATTACGCCCTCCTCAAAAAATGCTAGTTGATCATTTTCATAATCTCTGCCGCTAACCCACCTTGTTGAATAATATCACGCATTCGGTGCATTAAAGGTGCCGTTTGACGGAAGAAAAGTTGATAAGATGGACACAAATAGTTGTGCTTAAATTTCTCACCTTTTAAATTGACAATACGATGTTTCGGGCAACCGCCATGACAAATCATTCGTACATCACATTTCTCGCATGCTTTGGTTAAGGTTTCTTTTTTCGCCTGCCCGAACTTTTGTTGCTTTGGCGAACGTGCAATCTCTGATAATGGCTGATGGTGGATATTACCAATCCTATAATCAGGATAGACATAGTGATCGCACGAATAAACATCGCCATTTGCTTCCAGAACTAATGCGGAACCGCAAGTTTCAGTTTGGATACAACTCGTTGAAGGATAACCTAGCCACTGTCCTAATAAATTATCAAATTCACGGACAAAAATTTGCCCAACATCTTCTCTTACCCACACAGAAAACACATCAAGCAAAAAGCGTCCATAACCATCAGGCGGAACGGAAAATCCTGTCATTCTATAATTTTTACCCGGATTATAATCGCTACGTTGTAAAGAATAATTGGCGACTTCAACAATAGGAATAAACTGCATAAAGGTTGAACCGAGCGCTTTTAATGCTTGGTATGTTTCACGTCCTTTATGCCAATTTTTATCGTTGATAACCGTTAAGGTATTAAATTCCACTTCATACTCTTTCAAGAGATCAATGGCTTTTTTTACTCGCTCAAAGGTCGGTTGTCCATTTACGGAAATACGATAGCGATCGTGAACATCACTTAATCCATCTACAGAGATACCAATCAAAAAATTGTTTTGTTTAAAGAATTCTGCCCATTGTCGATTTAATGCAATCCCATTTGTCTGAAAACTATTTGTAATGGTTTTCCCATTGGCAAATTCTTGCTGAAAATCCACCGCTCTTTTAAAAAAATCCAAACCTAATAAAGTGGGTTCACCACCTTGCCAAGCAAAATCAACCTGATCGCCCGCGTGGGATTGAATATAATTTCGGGTGTAATCTCTCAATGTATCTTCTGACATCAAGCGGACATTATGCGTTAGAACCTGCTCTTTCTCTAAATAAAAGCAATATTCACATTTGATATTACAATGAAAGCTACTCGGCTTTGCCATCATATGAAAATAAGCGGGTGGGGACTGACGCATAAACACCTCCTAATGCGAAATTATCGTCATTTAATTTTAAAATAATCGCAGTTACACCTCTCTATATCAATCTATATTACTGATATGATCTTTGGCTCGTTACTTTGTATTATTTTAAATATTAATGGCTATAGTCAGAACAACGAAATTCGTTAAATAAAAAAATTAATAGAGGGGGAATTCCTTTCCCCCTTTTTTATCGGATTAGCTATTTAAAACTTCCGTAACATAAGCACGAATTTCATCATCTTGGCAGTTATCAAAGAAACATTGTTGGAAACGTTCTCCGCTTACTGCTGTTTTGACTAATTCAGGATCAATGGCTCGTAAAGTATCTAAGTAATTCTCTTTTGCCACAGCCGCTTTGACTTGATTTAAAATCCCTGCATTACGCACTTGTGGTTCGCGGCGCTCCACAGGGTAACCTTGACCGCGTTCACCTTCAAATGCTTTTTCAAACATATAGCGAACATTGAGTTCAGCGCCCCAACCAAATCCTTTAGCAAAAGCTAATGAAAGTGCATTCCCATTATTAATTTGTGAGAATAAGAACGCATCTGCTGGTTCAAGGCAGTAACCACATACTACCCCCGGATGAAGGTTTAATGACATTAATGCACCTTGACCCGTACCACAACCTGCAACAACAAAATCCACTGCTTTAGAATTTAATAAAATACTCGCCATAATACCCAAGTGGATATAAGTAAGATGATGATCTTGTTCACTATTCATCCCTACGTTATAAACACTGTGTCCTTTTGGCTCAACCACATTTTTAAGTTCATTTAAGATAATTGGGTTTTTTGCCGCTTGGCTATTTTCCATCATTAATGCAATTTTCATTTTTCTTTCCTTTATATTAAAAAAATTTATGCTTATTTCGCTTGTAATTGATACATTTCGGCTCCGGCTAATAAAAATGCGCCTACGCCATAATCAATATTATCTTCCGCTTTCACTTCACGAGGGTTAAAGGCCGGTAATTGAATCCACCCTAATTTCCCGTCATTATCGACCACGCTGACTAAACCAGCCCACGCTTTTTCTACCACTGGAAGATAAGTCGCACGATCTAATACGCCTGAATTAATTCCCCAAGCCAGTGCATAGCAGAAAAGTGCCGTTGCACTACTTTCTTTCGCTGGGAATGTTTGTGGATCAAGTAAACTTGCTCGCCAGAAACCATCTTCGTGTTGGAATGGCAATACAATTTCCGCTAATTGACGATAAAGATCAAGATAGCGTTCACGCTCAGGGAAATCTTCTGGCATATCACGGAGTAATCGAGGAATAGCAGCTATCACCCAGCCTACACCTCTTCCCCAAAAGACTTTCTCACCATTTTCTTCACGTAATTCACCCCCTTTTCCATCTGGAATATAGCGATAATCACGATAGAACAATCCTGTTTCTTTATCTTGTAGATGATCAACCGAATCCCACCAAGCTTGGTTAGCATAATCACGATATTTGCTTTCCCCTGTTAAGGTAGAAAGGGTAAAAAACACTTGTGGAGCCATAAAGAGTGAATCACACCACCACCAATCTTCACGTCCCGGTTTTGGATTCGCCAACATATCTTCCACAAAGTTAATGGTAGGTTCTAAGGCTTCAGGTTGGTTAAATAATGGATACACATCAAGGTAAGGTTGTGCGCATACTAAATCATCTGCAAAACGTGCATGTGGTCCAGTACGGAAACCGGTATGCAAAGTGTAATTTAGCACACCATCTAAGAAAACTTGTTCGCCCGTTACTTTCCACGCATTAGACACACTCGCCCAAAATACAGCTCTATCCCAATCTGTATCTTTAATAAAACGGATACGTCCTGTACGGCGTACCACGGTACGGGTTTGATTTGCCGCTTGCCATTGATACACTTTCTTCATTACCGCAAGGGTTTGTTGTTGAGCGGTCATATTATTTCCCCTTATATTTTCTTTTTTACGCTATTGTTTTCTAAATTGAATTTATTTAGCGCTAATTTATAGCCCATCTTCTTCGCTATCATTATCTTGCGAAAGATTATTGATATCTTCACGTAAATCTTTTATTTGGCTAAATTCGCCTCTTGCCAAACATTCGGTTAATTCTTTCAGTGAAAACTCTTCACGTTCTAATGCAGCATTCACAATCATTGATAAATTTGTTCCTGCAATCACTTCGACATTTTGATCATTTAATAAGATATTGATCGCGCGATTACAAGGTGAGCCACCATAAAGATCAACAAGGAACAATACGCCATCACCAGAATCCACGCGCGCTTTTGCAGATAAAAGTTGAGCCTCTAAATCATCTGTTGTCATTGACTCCAAAAAATCGACAAATTCTAATTGCGGTTGTTGCCCAACTATCGCCTCTACGGCAGAACGCATACCTGAGGCAAAATTGATATGACCTGATACTACGATACCTAACATAAACTGTCCTTACTTCTTGTCTTTTATCATCATCTGGTTTTGCAACATTTCAAAACCTAAACGACTATATTATTCTAGAAAGAAAATGAGGTTTCCCTCATTTTCCTTAATTTATCATTAATGGATTAAATAATGCCTATTAAATGTCCGATTACCCCGAAGGCAAGTGTACTGAAAATCAATACGGGTGGTTTTGCCCAGAAGCCTGTTCCTTTCACTAATTTGAACATTAGGAAGACCAGTGCAAGCGGTAATAGATTTGGCATAATTTTATCGAAAAGTGCGGTCTGTAATTCCACCACTTTTCCCCCCATCTCAATACTTGCGGTGGTTTTAAATCGTATAAAGGTGGCACACAATGCCCCGATAACGAAAATCCCCATAATATTTGCCGCTTTAGCTAAACGTTCCGTAGAATCGCTCATACTCACCATTGCGGCTGTACCCGCTTTATATCCCATAAACATTAAGCTGAAATATACAAAGAAGTGCATAATTTGATATAGGATAAAGAAGACAAATGGACCTGCAATTGAACCTTCCATTGCAATAGATGAACCTAGTGCAAGGGTTAATGGCATAATCGTCATATGGTCAATACCATCACCAATCCCACCTGTTGGTCCCATACCTGCTACTTTCATTACGTTAATCGTAGAAGGTTTTTCTTTATTTTCTTCCATTGCAATCGCTGTACCGAGCAAGAAAGTGAATAACTTAGGACTTGCATTGAAAAATTGAAGATGGTTTTTCAATGATTTAGCTAAATCGTATTTGTTATTGCCGTGGATTTTTTTCAATGCTGGAATGATTGAATACGCCCAACCACCTGCTTGCATACGTTCAAAGTTGAAGTTTCCTTCCATGAACAAACCACGAATTGCACATTTCCACAGATCACCTTTTGTGATCACTTTACGAACAGTCGTATCTTGATACGCATCAATATCATCAACAAGGCTTTCTGCTACTTGGTTGTTTACATTTTTAGATTCCATCTTCGAACTCCTGTGCTTGAGATTGGTTATTGTTATTGCCATTACCTGAGAAGTAGAAATAAAGTACTGCGATTGATCCACCGATAATTGCCACCGCCATAATTGGTAGTTTTAAGTAAGTTGTGGCAACGAAACCGATGAAAAATACGCCTGCCACTTGTTTTGACCACATAATTTTCAATAACATAGCAAAACCGATAGCGGGTACTAAACGTGCGCCTAAACCTAATCCTTCCAAAATTTCTTTTGGTGAATTATTGTTGATCCAATCTGCTGCGTGTTCACCGAAGTAAACGGTAATAAATGCAACAATTGCATAGAGTAAAGAACGTAATGAAATTGTTGAAATTAGTAAGAAATCAATCCCTTTTGTATTTGCTTGCTCTGCATATTCATCAGCTTTACCCATAGTAAATGAAGTGACTGCAAAGAAACCAATCACTAACATTTGCATAAGCACGGCAATTGGCATACCCACCCCCATTGCCACTTCGGCACTTTGTCCTGTCATTACCGCAAAGGCAACCGCCGCAATCGTCCCCATTGTTACATCAGGTGGCTGCGCACCTGCATTAGGCACTAAACCTAACCAAGCTAACTCTAATGTTGCCCCTGTAATAAGACCTAGTTGCAAATCTCCCATAATCAAGCCAACAACAGGGCCTGTAATTAATGGACGGTGAATATTAAGTGCGACATCGTATTTATCAATACCGCAAAAGAACGCCCAAACGGCGACTAATAATGCTTCAGTTAACATAAATGCTCCTTACAAATATTAAAGATACTGTTTAATATCAATTTCTTGAGCATCTGGCGTATTTTGGATGGTGCAAGTTACTCCTGCATTCACCATACGACGGAAAGCATCAAGATCTTTTTCATCAACAGAAACGGTTTTAGTAATTTGGTTTTTGCCTTCGTGATAGTGCATATTCCCAATATTACAGTGTTTGATTGGCACCCCACCTTCCACTAAACGAGCAACATCTGTTGGGTTGTTGCATAAAATGAAAATTTTCTGTTGCGGTGAGGCTTTATGAATCACATCAATGGTTTTTTGAATTGTGAAAAAACGTACTGCATATTCACCACCTGCTGAAGCTTTCATTCCTGCTTGCATAAAAGGGGCATTTGGACCTTCTGCGGCTTCATCATTCGCGACTAAAATTAAATTTGCTTCAGAATGCTTACCCCACGTAATCTTAATTTGACCGTGTAATAAACGTTCATCAATTCGCGTCCATACAATATTCGGTGTTGACATAAAACTCTCCTTAATAATTATGAATGAAATGGGTGAATGATAACGCCTTGAACCACACGGTTTACTTCACCTGTTGGGCAAGGATTATCTGTGGTAATACCACGGCTAAACGAACTATAAAATGAATTAATTTGTGCAAAGACAATGTACGGGAACAATAGTGCATAATCTGGTGCATCAGCAAAGCCTGCGATATTCACCACATCACGTCCTTCTACGCCCGATTGTGCGGTTAAACACACAATACGTGTTGCAATACCATCTCTGCATAATTCATTATATAAATCAATATCATACAAACGTGTATAAGGTTGATTTGAAAGGAATTGAACCACTGTTGTTTTATTATTAACAATAGATTTTGGTCCGTGACGGAACCCAAGGGAAGAATCATAAGTGGCAACAATACGTCCCGCAGTTAATTCTAAAATTTTTAGTGCTGATTCTTGTGCTAATCCTTGTAATCCACCACTACCGAGGTAAATAATGCGATCAATATCCACTGTGGCTAACTGACGAGCAACTTCAACATACTGTGGAATTAATTTTGCTGTTGCATCTGTAATGAAACCTAATTGATCCGTAACTGAGCCTTTTGGTAATAAAAACACGGATAAGGCAGAAAGCATCATTGAGCTAAAACTAGATGTCATTGCAAATCCACCATCATTGGTTTGAGGTGGCATTAACAATGCTAAAGTGCGGTCATTTTTTTGCGCATTTTGATATAACGCCCCTTGCTCGTTACAAGTAATAAATAAATGATAGCAATTCGTTAAACATTGATTTGCCAACTCCACTGCTGCCACACTTTCAGGACTATTTCCAGAACGAGCAAATGAAATAAGTAATGTTGGCACATCTTGAGCGAAATATTGGTAAGGGTTAGAAACAATATCCGTTGTCGCAATGGATTCAACACGTTTATCCGTCATTGTAAGTACAAAAGGTTGCAAAGAATGCCCGACAAAAGCCGATGTTCCAGCGCCGGTAAAAATAATGCGTCCATTTGCTGCATTTATTACGGGGGCAATAAAATCGAGAATTTCTTGACGGCGCTGATCCAACATTTGCAAACTTTCTTTCCACGCTTGCGGCTGCTGTTCGATCTCTTTTGCTGTCATAATGGCTTTCCCTGCCACTAAATCATTCTCCAAGATACCTAAATAAGTTGTCATATTTCTATCCTTTCCTTAATGATTAAAAAAACTGGCTTTGGCATATTGTCTAACCACAGCACGCACTTTATCTAGCACAAGATCTTTTGCTTTAGGCAATATTTTTCCTTCACGTACAGCCAAATATTGTTCTGGTAAGTACTGGCTAAGTAATGGAAGTGGAATATCCATTTGAGCAAAATTGGTAAATAATTTATCCACTGCCTTAGCAATATCAGGATTCGTCCAGTAATAACGAATACGATCACTAAAGCTAAAACTTCTTGCAAAACACTGTTCTAATTCGCTGCCGTGATAATATTTTTTCCAGTTTTCAGGGTGCGCGAGCATTTGTGCTTCTAATACAGTACGTAAATTTGAACATTGTGCGGCTGGGAATAAGTATTCTTCCATTGCACACAGTGCATATAAACCTTCACGTAAAGCAAAGGTGAGCGCTGGCCCTACTTTCAAAATGGCAAAATGATTTTTAACTAACGCCTTATAAGCTTCTTCTGTTTGATAATCGGTGGAGTGCGCTTCAAACACAAGATTTTCATAATCATTCACCACTTGGCTTAATGCTTGTGCTTTCTCAGGAACAAAATCAATCACTTTAGTATGGTCAAATTCCACCCCCGGTTGTACCACTAAGCCAACAACACGTGGCCAAATATGATCTAAGCCAACGCGAGAAAAGGCTTCTTGATGTGTATTAATGGTCGCTTTTGCAGCTTGTGGCGAAGTCACCTCTAATTCTGCAATTTCTTCTGCTTCCCCACCCGGTACAGGAACTTCTGTTCCAACAATATAAACGATACGATTTGCTAATCCTTGTTTCTCTGCGGTTTGTTCTGCTATTACAGCTAAACGCGCAGCACGCTCTGCGACAATGTCATCTGAAAGAGGAATAGGATCACCTTGACAAGACATACTGCAATCTAAGTGGATTTTTTCAAACCCCGCAGCAACATAAGCTTCAATTAATTTTTCTGCATTTGCCATAGCCTCCTCTGCCGGCAATCCTTGCCAGCGGTTAGGTCCTAAATGATCGCCACCTAAAATTAATTGCACTCTTGGAAAACCCACTTGATCTGCCAATTGTTCAACGAAATGACGAAAATCTGCTGGTGTCATTCCTGTATAACCACCAAATTGATCCACTTGGTTGGATGTTGCCTCTATCAACAAAGGGGTATTATCTTCTTTGGCTTGTAATAAAGCGGCTTCTAAAACAAGCGGGTGAGCAGAGCAAACAGAATAAATTCCGACAACTTCACCTGCTTTATGTCTTTTAATAAGGTTGAGCAATATACTCATTTTTGTTTACTTCCTTTTAGGTGGGTCAAATTTCGTTTAATAAAGATGAAAGAAATCACGCTTTCGTATTACTTTAACTGAATTATAATGAAAGCAATCAAAACATAAAAACACCAAAATCGAAATCTGTGATCTAATTCACAAAATAAAATAATTTTTCTAAAACGACGTTTTAAAATATGGAGATTACCATTTTTTTATGAAAAAATAACCGCACTTTGTTTCATTAAGACGTAGCGCAAAGTGCAACTTAATCAAAGATAAGGAGTAATCAGATGAGTATTTCACGTCGTAATTTTATTAAAGGTGTTGCGACAACGGGTGCGGTAGCTGCGCTGTCAAGCACTGCGGTGAATGCAGTCGCCAATAATAATGCTAAAGAGTCGGCAAAAAAATCTAACAATCCCCCACTTAACCTATTAATCGTGTTTCCTGATGAAATGCGTGCAATGGCACAAGGATTCAAAAAGCAAGATCCTGCAATCACACCACATTTAGATGCCTTTGCTCAAACAGCAAAAGTGATGGATCAAATGGTTTCTAACTATCCATTATGCTCTCCATTCCGTGGTATGTTTATGACCGGTAAATACCCACAACATAGTGGCGTAACAGGGAATACGCACGACTATGGTGGTAAAGTCGGTATTGAGTTATCACCTTATGCAAAATGTTGGTCTGATGTATTAAAAGAGGAAGGCTATTCATTAGGTTACATCGGTAAATGGCATTTAGATGTGCCACAAGAGCCGTACATTAAAAGCTACAACAACCCAATGGAAGGGCGCTACTGGAACGACTGGACACCACCAGATCGCCGCCACGGTTTTGATTTCTGGTATTCTTATGGTACTTATGATCTCCATTTAAAACCAATGTACTGGGGAAATGACACACCACGTGAATATCCTCAATATGTAGATCAATGGGGGCCAGAACACGAAGCGGATATGGCGATTAAATACCTTCGTAATGAAGAAAATAAATATCGTGATCCAAACAAACCATTTGCATTAGTGGTTTCAATGAACCCGCCACATTCTCCTTATGATCAAGTCCCACAAAAATATTTGGATATGTACCCACAAAGCTCTAAAGAACTCAACAGCCGTCCAAATGTCGATTGGGATAAAAAATATCAAGAAGGCTATGGCCCTCAATATTTCAAAGAATATCTTGCAATGGTTTCAGGCGTCGATGAACAATTCGGCCGTATCCTTGCTGAATTAGACAAACAAGGTTTAGCGGATAATACATTAGTGGTCTTCTTCTCTGATCACGGTTGCTGTATGGGATCTCACGGTAAACCAACCAAAAATAATATCTATGAAGAATCTATGCGTGTGCCAATGATGTTCCGCTTACCGGGTAAAATCCCTGCGGGTGTCAATGAGAGCTTAATGTCTGCGCCAGATATTTATCCAACGATCTTAGATTTACTTGGTTTGAAAGGCAGTATCCCTGATAGTGTAGAAGGCGTTAGCCTTGCTGAACAGGTATTACACGATAAAGGGGAAAGCCCGACTTCTCAACTTTATCTCTTTGTCCCTTATGGTCAGCCATCATTTGGTCGTCGTGGCGTGCGGACCAAAACGCACACCTTAGAAATTGACCGTCAAGATGGTGAACCACTTAAATACACACTCTTTGACAATGTGTCTGATCCATACCAAATGAAGAATATTGCGGAAAGCAATCCTGAATTGGTACAAAAATTAATCAAAGAAGAATTAATCCCGTGGTTAGAAAAAACGGGCGATTCTTGGCGTCCCGTTGAGTTTATTACTGGCCCAACGAAAAAAATGAAAAAGCAACTTGAAAGCTGTGCTACACCAAAAGCTTAATCGTTGCTAATTGCTCTCACTGAAGCTATTTGTGTCTTCAGTGAGAGTATATAGGAGCAAATAAATGACAACAGATCCCAAAATTCGCTTTACTGAACGACCTTATTTAGCTCACGAACATCCCCAATTTCAGGATTATTGGCGAGCCTTTAAGGAAAGATTGCAGCGTTCAATAAAACGAAAAGCCTGCTTTAGCAAAACCGATCCTCTTATTGATAAACAGCTAAAACAGGCATTTACGCAAGATTCCACTTTTTCACAAGAAAAGTGTGAATTACTGGTTGAATATTTTATTCGCTCCTTTTTTCATTATGCCAATGATGACTATGCCCGTGCCGATTATCACGGTTATCCATCAGAACAAGGAATGGTGTCTGATTCTATTGAAGGGGCGGCACGCAATTATCCTCTGTTAGCCGCCTATTTACATTATCAGTCAGATCCCTCTCATCCCCTTTTTCAGCAAGTTCAACAGGCTTTATCAACGGGTTTTCTCAATGCAACCAATCCCAATCATTCAGGTTACTGGGGAAAGTTAAAAAGTTTTCAGCAAACGATCTGCGAAAGTGCTGATTTCGCCCTTGCCCTTTGGCTGAGTAAAGCCCATATTTGGCAACACTACAACGCTTCACAACAGCAACAGATTATTGATTGGCTACGTCAAATCAATCACGTGCAAACGGTGGACAATAACTGGCATTTGTTTATCTTATTAGTGCAATTGGTCGTCAAAGATCTTGCTGGCATTGATGAAATCAATCAAGAACGTTATCAACGCATTAAAGAATTTTATGTTGGCAATGGCTGGTTTAGAGATGGCGAGAAAGGTAATTTCGATTACTACAATTCTTGGGGCTTTCACTATGGGTTATTTTGGCTCGATCAAATCGCTCCAGATTTTGACCGCGCTTTTATTCAACAAAGTGCGGTGCAATTTTGTCAAGATTTTCATTATTTATTCGCGCCACAAGGCTTTGCTTTTTTTGGGCGTAGCCTGCCTTACCGTTTTGCTGCACCGACGGCGTTAATCAGCACAATGATTCAGCAAGAAAAAACGAATGGACAAGGAAAACGCATCCTATCCCAACTCACCCATTTTTTGATTCAACAGCGCGCTATTCAACAAGGCAATGTTACCCAAGGACTCTTTGAAACAGATAGGCGACTGGTTGATCCTTACAGCGGTGCGGCAAGTGGGTTGTGGTCGTTACGTCCTTTTATTTTATTACTTTATGCTGGTCAAAAGATTCATTTCTGGCAAACTGCCGAACAGCCACTTGCCATTGAAAAACAGGATTATGATATTCAAATCCCAGCGATTAATTTACGTATTATTGGTACACAAGCAACCCAAGAAATTATCGCCCAATTTCAGCATCAACAATATCCCAATTTGCCGTTCCAACAAGCCTGTTTACAACAGCAAAATGGACGAATGAAGATCATAGAATGGCTTTGTGGGCGTTCCACTCGAGGCAAAAATAATTTACTACGAAAAGGGGTAACGACATTTTCATCAAAACTCTCCCTTTATCTTTCCAATAAAGAGAAAAAATAACAAAAAAACCACCGCACTTTTCTATGCAACAGTTTTATGCGAAGGATAAATTAGCAAAAAATAAGGCGGAATAATCCGCCTTAACCAATTTTGCAATGCTATTCCGCGACAGGATAATGCTGATACCCTAACTGTTTAGACACATTTCTGCCTGCTTGATGAAGCATCTCCACCAGCTGGGCAAGGTTTTCTTTTTCAAAACGAACTAGCGGTAAAGAGAGAGAAATCGCGGCAACAATATGCCCTAGACGATCATAAATAGGTGCGGCAACACAATGTAAGCCAACTTCCTGCTCCTCTTTATCTTCTGCATAGTGCTGTTCGCGTACTAACGCCAGTTCTTGTTTAAGCGCTTCAACATTCGGTAACGTGTTTGCGGTATGTTGAACAAACTCAACATTTTCCAGCAAGGTTTCCACTTCCTCGTCCGTCAGCGCCGAAAGCAATACTTTTCCAATCGCCGTACTATAAGTGGGATTTCTACGCCCCACACGAGAATACATTCTTAGGCTATAAGTAGAATCAATTTTATGCAAATAAACAATTTCATTGCCATCTAATGCACCTAAATGCAAGGTTTCGCCTGTTTGCTTTGAAATCACTTCCATTTCTTTATTGGCAAGCTCAATCAGATCCACATATTCTAACGCCCTTGCACTAATTTCAAACAATTTCAGAGTGAGGCGATATTTATCTGTATCCCCTTCCTGTGCCACAATACCAAGGGATTTCATCGTTTGTAGAAAGCGGTAAATGGTGCTTTTGGACATCATCAAACGCTGAGCCAACTCTGTTACACCAATTTCTTTTTTCTCGCTGAGTGCATCCACAATGCCAAATACTTTTAGCACGGAGGAAACCACATCGGGTTGAGTATCTTTTTCCATATTTCTGTAACATCTCAAAATTTAGTCAATTGTCCTCAATATATTAACACAAGCTATAATTTTGAAAAGTCACAAAACAAAATGAAACTATATTTCAATTTTATTGAAAGAAAAAATAAATCCTCGTATAATTTATTTATTTTCACTTGCCTGATCACAAAAGGAGGAAAAACAGTGAAAAAAATTGCAATTATCGGCGAATGTATGATCGAACTCAACGGTGAACCCTTCGGGAATATGTGGCAAACCTATGGAGGTGATACCTTAAACACCGCCACTTATCTCTCTCGCATTAGTTCCCCTCACGACATCGAAGTTCACTATATTTCCGCAATGGGTAATGACAAACTCAGCCAACAAATGATCCAACATTGGCAACAAGATCACATTCATACGGAAAATGTGCTGATTGATCCCTCACGCCAAGCGGGGCTTTATTTAATCCAGTTAGATAAATTTGGCGAACGCACTTTCCTTTACTGGCGTTCTGAATCTGCCGCACGTTATTTACTCCAACACCCTGATTATCCTCAAGTACAAAACAGCCTTGCTGAAATGGATATGATTTATTTGAGCGGAATCTCTCTTGCAATTTTACCTGATGCGGATCGTAATACCCTCATTAGCCAGCTTCAACAACTGGCTAAACAAGGGGTAAAAATTGCTTTTGACAGTAACTACCGCCCAAAACTTTGGGAATCCGTACAAAAAACACAAGAAATTTACACCGCACTTTATCCGTGCATTCATCTTGCATTAGTTACCTTTGATGATGAACAAGCACTCTGGGGAGATGAACAACCTGCACAATCAATACAACGTTTAAAACAACTTGGGGTAAAAAATATTGTCCTGAAGCAAGGTAAAGAAGGTGCATTATTCTGCGATGAACAAGGTAACGAACAGAATGTAAGTACCACGCCTGTTACCAATGTGGTTGATACCACTTCGGCAGGTGATGCGTTCAATGCCGGCTTTTTAAATGGCTACCTGCGTAATAAGCCTGCACAACAATGCTGCCAACAAGGTAATCAAGTGGCGGGTATCGTCATTCAGCATAAGGGAGCGATTATTGATAAAACCGCCACCGAACATCTCATTCATCAATTTAACTAAGGAAGATAAAATGAATACTACGCAAATCGTTGAAAAACTTCGTCAATTAAAAGTCATTCCTGTCATTGCCTTAGACAACGCACAGGATATTATCCCACTTGCGGAAACCCTCGCCAATAATGGGTTACCCGTTGTGGAAATCACTTTCCGCTCAGCAGCTGCCGAAGAAGCCATTCGTTTAATTCGCCAACATAACCCGAATATTCTGATTGCGGCAGGTACGGTACTGACCAGTGAACAAGTTGTTCAAGCCAAAAATGCAGGTGCCGATTGCATTGTTACACCGGGCTTCAATCCAAAAATTGTCAAACTTTGCCAAGAATTGAATATCCCCGTTATGCCGGGGGTGAACAACCCGATGTCGATTGAAGCGGCATTAGAACTAGGCGTAACCGCAGTGAAATTCTTCCCAGCCGAAGCCTCTGGTGGAGTGAAAATGATCAAAGCCTTACTTGGCCCTTATGCGCAATTACAAATTATGCCAACCGGCGGAATTAGCGTAAACAATATTAAAGACTATCTCGCCATTCCAAATGTCGTAGCGTGCGGTGGCTCGTGGTTCGTAGAAAAATCCCTTATCAACAGCCATAACTGGGAAGAAATCGGCCGTTTAGTACGTGAAGCCGTAGCAATTACCAACGCTTAACTACAAAACAAAGTCCTAAAATAAAAGTGCGGTGGAAAATTTTGAAAAATTCCACCGCACTTTTAATTTGGAACAGATCAAACTCTATAATATGTGCATTGTTCTTTTTGTAAAAAACACTTGCCTGTCAAACGTTCAAAAGGTAGTAAAATAACTACAATTTTAATAAGGAGGACAATATGGCGATTACTGTTACCTCAAAAGAATTTAATCAACGTGCTAGCTATGTATTGAAACTCTCTGAAACCCAGCCTGTTTTTATTACCAAATGGGGAAAGATTGTCAGTGTGTTGTCGAACTATCAGGATTATCGCAAAGCACGATCAGAACCCAGTTTTGAAGAGCTATTTGGACAACCTGCAACAAGTGTTAGCGATAAAAACATTGAAGATTTCGATCAAATTCTTGCAGACATTCGTAAAGATACTCATATGTGTGATGTGGAATTTGATTAGAAAAATATCTAACTCACAGATTATTTAACTATTTCTTGATTTTAACAATTCAATAATTTCTTTTAGAGCAATAATTTCTGCATCTTTTTGAGATAATAATTCATCCTTTTGAGCCAATAAAGTATCTTTCATTTCCAGCAAACTGTTTAACTTTTCATTTTCAATAGTTAACGCTTCATTTGTGCCAAAATAGCTATTTGTTAAGTTATTAGAATTATCACCACCCACTGCAAAAAAAATTGATCTATCCTTACTCGTAATTAACTCCCCCATATCAATATTAAAAACATTCGCGATTTGCTGTAATTTATCTAAATTAATACTGCTTTGTCCACGTTCAATTTTGGCATAGCCATTCGGCGACATAGAAAGTTTCTCTGCCATTTCTTCCTGCGACCATTGATTGATTTCTCTCATAACGCGAATTTTTTCGTGGACTTCCATTTTACTTCCTTAAAGTGCAGTTTTAAACAGTATCAGATGAGTTTTTGATACTGGTGGTTTGTGGTAGAAATTTGAGGTGCAGTATAACATTTGCACCGAGTTTATCCAAAACTTTATGGGATTATTGGTGATTAATAATGAATTTTTAATCTATGCAGCTAGTATTTTAGCTGATACAAATGAAGGATTGAGTGGTTCAGAAATTTGCAAGTTTTGTGTTCAATATGCTGTTAGATACGAAAAATCAATTACATATACACAGCAACCTTTTAAAAAAGGCACATCAAGCATCAACAAAGCACAAGCACTGGAAACTAATCTAGCTTGTTTTGAACCGAAGGAACAATTTGTCATTATTCAGGATTTATGCGATTTAGAGAAATTTATCAATAATTCAAAAGTACAAGAGCTAAAGCTGGCTTTAGTGAAAAGTTATTCTCATTTAGCTCCACAGAAGATCGCAGAGCAAATTTTAGAAAATGTTAATCAAGTTAGACATTGGTTAGATGATTACCCTGAGACAAAGAAGCATTATGAAAGTGCATTTGAAAAAAAGAATAACAAAATCTATGAGAGAAACTTACTTGATGACTTGCGTTATTCTTTTGAATCTTTGATTAATAGCATTCTTAGAACAAAAAAATCATTAGAAAATTTGAAATCTGAATTAGGTGATTTCTTAGATAAATATAAGATTAATGTAGAAGTTAAAAATCTTTATATTTCAACTATCTTTGATTTTTTCACGAAATATCAAAATGAAAATGTCAAGCATAATGCTTGTTTTGAAAGCATTGAGATTGATTTTATCTTTAATCAAACTACCGTTTTAATGGAATTTTTGATCACTTTACATAAACAACAATATTAACTAGCAATAAGAGGCTTATTATGAAATTAACACTCTCAAAAGCATTATTAACAACAACTGTAATGGTAGGATTAACTGCTTGTGGTTCAGGTGGTGGCGGTGGTTCAAATGAATCAACAACTTCAAACCAGAATAGTACTACTTCAATTACTGTGCCAAATGTTGATACGAATAATTCTAACACAGAAAATAACTCAGCTAACCCAACTCAGCCTAATACAACAGTTACGGTTCCTTCAATCACTCCATCAACATTTAAAGTCGGGGCTGATGGCTATGCAACAGGTAAAGCGACTTATGCATCTGCCAATAGCACAATTAGATTAGATGCAGATTTTGATAAAAGAACTATTTCAGGTAGTGCCGTAGGGAAAATTGATGATAAGAATGTGAATGTTTCGTTAAATAATACAACACTGTATAAAGGAACTATTAGATATATCAACGGTCATTACTCTAGCTATAATGAAATGTATGAATTTAAAGGAAATGCTTCTGCCACACATAATCAAGAAAAATTCTCAGGTCAATATGCTGGTATCATTTATGGAAGCTCTAGTCCATTCTCTGAAATGAGTACAGGATATAAAGTAACATCAGAAAAAGATTCAAATCGTATAATAAAAGAAGGTGCTTTAGATTATAGTGACGGATTTGTTGGTGGATATAACTCCGCAGGAACTGATTTAAATAGACAGTAATTATATTCCCACAATTTTTTGATTGTGGGATTTCTTAAATATGAAATATAATTTTTTTTTCTTATCTTATTTATTTAGTAGCATTGTTATTGCAAGTGAAACAACCTACTCTATTTCACAATTAAAACACGATCAAGCTCTGACCGAAAAACTACTTTCAGATATGTTAAATATTGAGCGAATGGATTTGGTGGAACGCCTATTGCCTATCTATCAAAATTTTTCTGAGCATAGTCCAAGATTAGTGAATTACGCAAAAATTAAACAAGCAAGAGTGCTATTTTTAGATTATCAAAATGACAATGCAAGGAAAGCCTTTGAAACATTACAAGAGCAAAACAATTTAACTGATGAAGAACAGTTGCTTATTCAAGATTATTTACAAGCAATTAAAAATCGCGAAAGCTGGCAATTTTCTTTAGGTGCAAATTATCTACAAACCAAGAATGTCAATAATACGTCTAACGAACGACATATTGAAAATACAGGTTTTGTAAAAAATGATGATATGTTGCCACAGTCGGCTCACGGTTTTACTTATTATTTTGATGCACAAAAAAATTGGAATATCATAGGATCTCACTATCTCTATTTTACCAATAATCTTTATGGGAAAAATTATTGGGATAATCACGATTATGATGAAATCGCCAACCGCACTTATTTCGGCTATAAATATCAAAATGCTAAATATCAATTTGACCTAAAACCCTTTTATGAACGCCAATGGTTTGGTGGACATCGTTATAACTGGGCGAATGGGTTAAGAGTTGAGTATGGTTTGAACTTTTCAAAACATTGGCAAATTTCGACCGCATTAGAGTTTAGCCAACCACGTTATTTCACACAGACTGAACGAAGCGGTACGATTAAACTGGCCTCTGCCACACTCATTTGGCAACCTACTGGAAAAGGCTATTATTATTTAGGAACGGATTTTATTCGTGAAAATACGCAACTTAAACAATATAGCAATGATATGAAAGCGTTACGATTAGGTTGGCGACAAAATTGGGGGTATGCAATAGCAAGCCAAATAAATGGATCAATAGCATTGAGACAATATAAAGATTTTGCTTCGCTAGGTAATATTTTGCCGTTAGATAAAATCCGCCGTGATAAGATCTATTCACTAAATCTGACATTATGGAAACAAGATTGGCAGTATTTGGGTTTTGTGCCAAAAGTACAATTCCGCTGGAAAAAGCAGAATAGCAATATTCCCTCAATGTTTTCCTATTCAGAAAAATATGTGCAGATGTTAATAGAAAAAGACTTTTAAACTCAAATTAATCTGACAGGTGCCAGTTTTAAATGGAAGGCTGTCAGATTAAATTTGATGCAAATAATTCTCCACTCAATCATCAATAAGGCGTTTTGCCTGCTTTTTCGATTAATGATTTGAGATAGGGAATATCATCGTGGCTTAGCATATCGATCAGGCCTTCGCTTAGCCATTGAATGATTTCACTTTCAGTATCGTAACCATATTTTTGATTGTACATTTCTAACACAGGGATTTCTTTGGATTCGTGTAAATACATTCTCACTGACAGCCCTGCTTTTTTGTAAGCAATTAAATCTTCTTTGCCTACATAGTGATATTCCACACAAACACTGCTGGCATTTGATCCCAATACTGCACTAAGTTGATCGTTATAGCGCGCAAGGGTAACCACTTGCAACCGCAAGGCTGGCAATAAAGCTTTCACTTTATTAATTAAAACGTGATCAAAGCCTAATAATAAAATTTGATCCACTGTATTGGTACGTTGCAAAATCTCAGCTAAGACTTCCGCAAAACGCTGATGATTGCGACGTTGTTTAGCTTCTACAATTAACCCTACATTATTTTCTTGCGCCCATTTTAAAACGGTTTCTAACTCTACAATGTGCGTGCCTTTGAAAGCGGGGGAAAATTTCTCACCGAAATCATACTGCTGTAATTCAGCAAGTGTCATTTGTTCCACATATCCTTCACCATTAGAAACACGCTCAATAGAAAAATCGTGAATAACCACAATTTTTTCATCTTTTGTCATTGCAATATCCAGTTCAATGCTATGTGTCCCCGCTTCTAATGCGCCAATAAAGGCAGGCATTGTATTTTCTGGATACTTGGCACTATAACCACGGTGGCTATTTGCGAGAATGATTCCTTTCTCTGTTACATTAAATTCAAATGCCATTTTTAACCTCTCTCTTACATTCAATTTAAAAACTAAACTCATTTTAGAGACAATAGAAATATCACGCAAACACTATTGCAACCAAAGGGAGAAAATATCTAATTTTCGTGATCAAACTCACAAAAACAAACTTAAATGAGTTTATTTTTTAAATTGTAATTGATCGCGCTTTATCTTCTAGTTTAGAGTATTCACGAAATTATCATCGAGGAGAAATCGATTATGGCAAAACTAGAATTACGCAATATCACTAAAAAATTTGGTGATTTCTATGCAGCAAATAACATCTCTTTTACTGCTGAAGAAGGGGAATTCGTTACGCTACTCGGTCCTAGTGGCTGCGGAAAAACCTCTTTGCTTAAATTAATTGCAGGCTTTCACCGTGCCGATGAGGGGGAAATTGTCATTGGCGATCGTCAAGTCAATGACATTCCACCAGAAAAACGGAATACCGCAATGTGTTTTCAATCCTATGCGCTTTTTCCTCACTTAAATGTTTCTCACAATATTTGTTATGGCTTGAAACAAAAGAAAATTCCTATTGATGAACAAATCGCACGCTTAAATGTGGCATTAAAACAAATGGATTTAGAAACCCAGAAACTAAAATTACCTTCTGAGCTTTCAGGTGGTCAGCAACAGCGTGTTGCCCTTGCCCGTGCAATGGTTACCCGCCCTGATGTGATTTTATTCGATGAACCGCTCTCTAATCTTGATGCCAAACTGCGTGAAAGCGTACGCTTTGAAATTAAGCAACTTTCTCATCAATATAATCTGACCAGTATTTATGTTACCCACGATCAGGCGGAAGCCTTGTCAATGTCAGATAAAATTATCGTGCTAAATAAGGGATCAATTGAGCAAGTGGGAACACCACAAGAAATTTATTATCAACCGAACAACCGCTTTATTGCTGATTTCATTGGTGTCGCAAATATCACCAAAGCAAACGTAAAACACTGGCAAGAGGATCTCTATCAGGTGGATTCCTTATGGGGCAAATTCGTTGTGCAATCGGCACATAAACCCGTGGCTGAGAATATTTATATTTGTTTCCGTCCTGAAGATGCGATCCCTTGTGAAGCTGATAGCAATGTAGAAAATAAATTTAGTGTCAAGATTCTACAAACCGCCTTTATGGGGAATATGACTGAGGTGCAAGGCTTGGTTACCTCTGGCTTGCCAAATGAGAAAGTGCGGTTGCAATTAACCAAGTTTTCACCGTTATTAAATCAGTCAGAACAATTACATTTCACCCTTGCTCGTGATGCCATTCGTTTCTTGGAGGCGGTATGAAATCCTTAAAACAAGATCTCAAAGCCTGGCTACTGCTTGGAACAGGGCTTGGCACCATTTTATTATTAATGGGTTCGACCTTTTATTTAGTGGTTGCACAAAGCTTTGGCTTACAGAATATGTATGGTGAACCGTCCCACTTCACGTTTGATTATTGGCAAGAAGTGTTAAGCAACCCTATCTTTCATAAATCATTTTGGTATTCGGTGCGAGTTTCTTTTCTGGGTGCGGTATTTTCCATTTTAGTGGCTTACCCCATTGCATTATGGTTACGCAATCCAATTAAGGGCAAAGAATTTATCGTTACCTTTTTCCGTATGCCAATGCTTGTGCCGGGATTAGTGGCGGCATTCTTATTTATGAATATGATTTCCTACCACGGTATTCTGAACGAAACCTTAGTTTGGTTAGGCATTTGGGAACAACCAAAATCCTTGCAAAATGACAGCTTTGGTTGGGGAATTGTAATTTTGCAAATGTGGAAAAATATTCCATTCGCCTTAATTCTTGTTGGCGGTGCAGTCAATTCGTTAAAAAGCGATCTCTTTGATGCCGCTTCAAACCTAGGTTCAAACAGTTGGCAACGTTTTATTTATGTGATTTTCCCACTCACTCTCAGTGCGGTACAAGTTTCGTTTATTTTGATTTTTATCGGTGCATTAGGTGATTTCGCCTTTTATAGCATTGCAGGCCCACGTGATACCTATTCTTTAGCTCGCTTTATGCAAATGAGTGCTTATGAATTTGAAGAATGGAATCAAAGTGCGGTACTCGCAATGGTGATAATGCTCACTTCTGCACTTGCTTCAATTTTAATTACGCTGATTATTCGTCCATTATCTGTTAAACGAGGAGCGGTAAAATGAACAAAATACAAAGCAAAAACACACGTTTAATTAACCGCATTGTGCTGATCTTTTTTGTGGTGGTGAATTTTGTTTGGCTTGTTTTGCCTTTCTTAATGGCGGGCTTATGGTCGCTTGTTGATCCACAACACCCTTGGAGCTACCCTGATATTTTTCCACCCGTGCTTTCTTTTGAACGCTGGAGTTATGTATGGGAAAACACCGCACTTAAAGAAGCGATGTTTAATAGCTACACCATCGCGCCGATTGTTTCTTTAATCGCCATCACTCTCGCCTTGCCAACCGCTTATGCTTTTGGTCGAATGGAATTCCGCGGTAAAAAAATTGCCGAACTGATTACCCTTATTCCCTTAGTAATTCCGGGAATGATCATTGCCTTATTCTTTAGTGCGGTGTTAATTCAGTTAAATATTAACAATCCAATGATCGGTATTATTATCGGACATACGGTAATGACGTTACCCTACGCTATTCGTATTTTGTCTTCAGGATTTTCAGCCGTTCCGCAAGATCTGATTGATGCAAGTCGCGATCTTGGCGCATCAAAATTTACGACCTTTAAAGATGTGTACTTGCCAATGCTAAAACCCGCATTTTTGGCGTCCATTATTTTCTGTTTAGTCAAAAGTATTGAAGAATTTAGTATTTCCTTTGTTATCGGTTCGCCAGATTTTATCACCGTGCCAACCATACTTTATTCTTTCTTGGGCTATTCTTTCATTCGCCCAAATGCCGCCGTGGTCTCAATCATCTTATTAATTCCAAACGTGATCTTATTGTTAATTATTGAACGTTTATTAAAAGGTAACTATTTATCTCAATCCACAGGTAAAGCCTAATTTTGTAAACCATAGCCTTGTAAATCATAGGAGAACACAATGATGAAAACTCGTCTTATCAAAACCGCATTAATCAGTTTAGGGCTAACCACCGCCTTATCCGTATCGGCTTCCCAAGACCTCAGCCAAAAAAGCTGGGAAGATATTGTGGCACAAGCCAAACAAGAAGGCGCAGTCACCTTTAGCGTATGGTATTTACAACCACAATTCCGTCTTTTTGTGAAAGAATTTGAAAAAACCTATGGCATCAAAGTGAAAATCCCAGAAGGAACGCTAGATGGCAATATGAACAAACTCATTGCTGAAAAATCACTAAGCAAAGGCAAAATGGATGTGATCGCCATTGCGGCGGATAACTACCCGATTGTGCAGAAAAATGAGGTATTAAGAAATCTCGATAAATTGCCAAATTTCGCCCAAGCTAACCACGCCTTACAAGGGGTAAAATTTGCCAATCAAGCAATGGGATTTTGGGGCAATCAAACAGGCTTTGCTTATGATCCATTACGCGTTTCAGAAGATCAATTACCACAAAGTTGGCAAGAAACCGTTACCTACATTCAAACTCACCCGAAAAAATTCGGTTATGCCGATCCAAATGGAGGGGCTTCAGGTAAAGCGTTTATTTTCCAAGCCTTACTTAATGTAAGCGGTCAATATGATTATCAAAACACGCCATTTGATGCTTCTCAAACGAAAAACTGGCAAAGCACGTGGGATTGGTTTAACCAAAACAAACAAAATATGGTTCGTACCGCCTCTAACGCAGATAGCTTAACACGCTTAAATGATGGGGAATTAGATATTGTTTCTGCGTGGCAAGATCATTTATTTAGCTTACAAAAACAAGGTGCGGTTACCCCAAGATTGAAATTCTATGTGCCAAAATTTGGTATGCCGGGCGGTGGGAATGTCGTCGTTGTCGCACAAAATGCGCTACACCCAGCAGCAAGTTTGGTGTTCGCCAACTGGCTAGTCTCCCCAGAAACCCAACAAAAATTAGCCGCTCATTTTGGTATTCGCCCATTAAATGCGGAAGTCGGCGAAGCGGATATTCCATTCTTCCCATTAGATTGGAGCAAAGCCGCGATTGCAGATTTCACCAAAGAAGTGATCGCCAAATAACATTGTTAATGAGTTAAGGTTCTACCTTAACTCATTTTTTTCTCTCTTTTTTTGATTATTGTTCCAACAAAATCAAGTTAATGGCAAAGTTGCCTTTGAAAAATGGGTCGCGCCAAGTGGCGAAGCCTTTATGAAAGTAGAATACGTTTATCAAACCATTGACCAATTACGTAATGGCACGAAACTCACTTTGACTAATCCACCAAATCGTATTACCTTACAGCTAGAAGATTGCCCAACCAATGCGCAAGGTTTATGTAAAATGGCTGATTTTTATCAAGCCGTTGAAAATGCATTAAAATAATACCGCACTTTTATCTGTGTAAATTAAGGTAAAATTGACTGAGAAGCCTCTCTGATCGCCAAAGTGAGGCTTTTATTTCATAAAGACAGAAAAATGAAAAAAGATAATTCCGTATTCAATTTAAAATCTAGCGAAAAATTGTTATTACGCCTTATTCGCCAATATGCCCCTTCACGCAAGGAACTCAGTACATTATCAGGCTTAACCGCAGGGGCAGTAACACAATATTGTCGCAAACTCTTGTTTCTTGGCTTAATCAAAGAAACGGAAAAAATGGTAAAAAAACGGGGAACGCCTTCTTTTCATTTAACCTTAAATCCCAATGCCTGCTGCTCTATTGGGGTTACCTTTTCTGATCACGCATTTCAGCTGGCGATTGTGGATTTTGTTGGTAATAAAATTGCGAATGAACGCTATGCATATGACAATATCGTACAATTTGATGAATTATGCCAAAAAATTCATAGTGCTGTTACGCAATTGCTTGAAAAGAAATTTTTGTCTGAAGCCAAAATCCTTGGTATTGGTTTCTCCCTTTCTGGCTATCTCTTGGAAGACAAATCAATTTCCTCCCCTTGGTTTCCTTTATTACAAAATATTCCTAATTTAGCCGCAGTATTGAGCGAAAAATTGGGCTACCCTTGTTATATTGAAAACAACATCAACACCGTAGCCTTAGGTGAATATTATTCAGGTTTATGGAATGATATTGACGATATGGTGGTTATCAGCCTTGATTTTGGTATTGGTGCAGGCATTATTTCACAAGGTAAACTGATCCGTGGTGGGTTTGGTAACGCGGGAGAAATCGGCTTATTATTCCCCTATAACTCGCCTAGACCAAGTTGGAAAGATCTCACCGAAAAACTTGGCGAAGATAATCATCAAACAAACTTATTAGACAACACAGCGGTAAAAACTTGGCTAGCACATAGCCAGCCCCAAGTGCTGTCTCTCATTCTCTCCGCCATTGCGTGGCTTGACCCCAAAGTCATCGCCCTAACCGGAATGTTGCCTCAAACCTTAATCAACCAACTGATTGATTACGTTAAAAATGCAGAACAACTACAAAATATCAACCGTACCTCAGCACAACTGAGCGCATCAAAGATAAAATTTGAAGATATTTCCATTGGTGCCGCTATTGTACCAATTTATCATTTCTTGCAAGATGATGAATAAATACGAAAGTGCGGTGCAAAAATCAGAAAAATTTGCACCGCACTTTAAGTTATCTAAAAACCTTTCTCGAAAAAAATATTAATATTTTTTTCAGAATAACTATAAAGAGTGGGTAAATTACTTTGCTGTTTTACCCAAGAAAATTGAATTTTGGGAATAAATCCGAGTAATTTCAAATCTCTTTTCCATAGCAAAAGATTTAAACTGTAGATATGATCTTTTCTTATTTTATTTAGTGGTAATATTCTTGCAAAAATCATTTTATCTTTATAGCGCCGATAAGAATAAGAAAAATTTATTTGGGAAGAAATAGATTTTTTCCAGTTTTCTAACCAATCAAATCTAATTGCTTTTGTATCATTGTCATAATAACGAAGCTGTGTTTTCTCTTTTCTAAAACTTAAACCTAATGAAAGTAATCGAGTCTTTTGGGGTAACCAAGAGAAAGAAATCGCCAAGAATTTATTATGTCCATCTAAATAATTAGCATCTTGCACATAATCATTCTTGCTATACTCTAATTCAGTTCTGATTTGAGCTGTATTTGTCAGCCAATTCTCCCAGCTTATATTTGCTCCAATGGTTCTTTGATATCTTTTATTACCAACCCAACGCAATTCATAAAAAGGAAATACCTGCCATTGCGCTACCATTTCTTTATACTTATACCCTAAAGAAAGTCGATTAATTGCATCATTGTATTCTTTTCTATCCCAGTAATACTTATAAAAAAATTGATCTTTAAATGCCAAATAATGATGCTTAACGATATTCTTATCTTGACTTAAATACCCATTCATCCCTATTCCGTGTGCAGATTGTGGTAACATTTTCTCTTTCTTGATTAATCTCGTATTTTCAATATTACTAGCTGAAGAAACCTTATTTATATTCTTAGTTCTTAAATAATAAAAATTAAAATCGCTATGCAGGCTTTCTTTCTCTGTAATATTAGTAAGATAACTATCAATAATCTTAGTAAGCGTAGAGTTAGCTCCGTGCTTTAACAATTTAAATTGTTGTTTTGCAAGATTTAATTGCTGATCCCAAAACAATAAAATAGCTAACTCTAATCGAATCGATATGGAATTAGGATATTTTTCTAAAAGCGCATATAAAATATTAATTGCTTCACTATTATTTTTCCGCTCTTTTGCTAAGATAAATTGTGAAAATTGAACAATAGCGGGATCTTTTTCTTTAAATTGTTGATAAATAGGTAAAAACTGCTGAATTAACGCACTATTTCTTTGTCGAATAGCAAGCTGCAATGCTTGACGAGTCAGCAATTCACTTTGTTTAAATTTATCAAAATAATTTTCTTGATTATTCCATTCTTGCTTTAAATTCAATGCAGGAGTATTTTCTGCTTGTACTATACTGCAATAAAAGACAAAAGGAATTAATATTAGTTTTTTCATTTTGGGGAAGGTTATAAAAAATACTCGCTTATTAATAAAGCGAGCATTTTTTCTTATTTATTACTGTTTTTTACCAACAAAAGCACCTTGTAATTCTTGACCGTTACTCAGCTCACCAGCAACTGCACCAACAACCTCCTCTTGATGCGGTCCAGCAACAAAGCCGTAGAACCCACCATCTTGTACATCATTTCCTTTTACCGATCCTGTAACACTACCAAAAAGACTAAAGTTACGAGAATCCTCTGGATTTAAACGACCATTCATATAACCATATATACCAGCTAGAGATAATGCCCCATTATTATCATCTAATCTAATTGAGCCAGTAACCGCTTCATTTTCAATATCCAAGCTCAATGTTCCAGGTAAAAATTGATTTTGTTGTGTTGGATCTTCAATAGTTGCTTTACCTGTATAACTCGCATGCAATGTATCTGGTAATGTTTCTGGCATTTCTCTGGCTGAGAAAACAACACGCATATCTTTTTCCGAATCAGATCCCATATTATGATAGCCATATACCGTATAATTTTGTTTCTCAGAATTATTAGCCGTCATCAAAATGTCATACACTTTTTTATAAGTTTTTTGGCTATCATCTGTTGCTTGTACAATTTTATGGCGAGCATCGTCGAAATGCCCCTCACCATCAGCGCTCTTACGAACATCTCCGATTGCATAATAAGAATTGCTAGCATTAGCACTGTCACCACTTCCGCCACCACTACTACAAGCTGTTATTGCTAAAGCACTTAAAATAGATAAAGTTATCAATTTAATATTCATTGAATTTCTCCTATAAATTAAAGCCCGATTCAGTTTCTTTGTTTTTACTAATCATCAATAAAAACTTCCCTATTCTAAAAAAAAAAAACGATTTGCAAGGAAAATCTTTAAAAATATCAAAATTTTTTACTCATTGATTTACTGATAAAAACAAAGAAAATATTTGACTGTTTTTCAATTAAAAAAATGAGAACCGCAAAATAGGAAAAAACATTTAGCTAAAATAACAATATATCGCTATAAAAAAATCCGCACTGAAAAGCACGGATTTTTATGTTTGATTTACGTCTGAAAAATTATTTCACACGCGAAACATATTCGCCTGAACGGGTATCTACTTTGATGACTTCGCCTGTTTGTACGAATAATGGAACACGCACTACTGCACCGGTGCTTAATGTCGCTGGTTTACCGCCTGTACCTGCTGTATCACCTTTTAAGCCCGGATCTGTTTCTACAATTTCTAATTCAACGAAGTTTGGTGGGGTAACAGAAATTGGCGCACCGTTCCATAAAGTAACGATACAATCTGCTTGATCTAATAACCATTTTTCTGCATCGCCGACTGCTTTTGCATCGGCAGAATATTGTTCAAATGTTTCTGGGTGCATAAAATACCAGAACGCATCATCTTTGTAAGAATAGGTTAAGTTAAGATCCATCACATCTGCGGCTTCTACGGAAGTACCCGATTTAAAGTTGACATCTAACACTTTACCTGAAATTAATTTACGAATACGAGTGCGAGTAAATGCCTGACCTTTACCCGGTTTTACAAATTCATTTTCAACAATAACGCAAGGTTCACCATCTTGCATAAATTTTAGACCTGGTTTGAAGTCAGTGGTAGTATATGTAGCCATATTATCCTCAAATAAAAAGAGATTGTTTTTAAAAGTGCGTATTTTAACCCGAAATATCCCCATTAGAGAAGTAGAAAATTGGGCTGATCATCTCGCCAATGCCATTTCAGATCCAAAAATCTTGTTGGAACAATTAAACCTTCCTCTTTCTCTTTTTGAAAAAGATTTTGCCGCACGCAAGCTGTTTCCTTTGCGTGTTCCTTTGCCTTTTGTAGCGCGAATGGAAAAAGGTAACCCAAACGATCCGCTCTTTTTACAGGCGATGACTTCCCATTTAGAATTTGTGCAGGCAGAAGGATTTAGCAAAGATCCATTAGATGAACAGCATACACCCGCGCCCAATATTTTGCATAAATACCATAATCGTTTGTTATTTATGGTAAAAAATAGCTGTGCAATTAATTGTCGCTATTGTTTTCGCCGCCACTTTCCTTATGCTGAAAACAAGGGAGATAAAAAAAATTGGCAAAAAGCCCTAGATTATATTGCGCAACATTCAGAAATTGATGAGGTGATTTTTTCAGGTGGCGATCCACTTATGGCGAAAGATCACGAGCTAGAGTGGCTCATAAAACAATTAGAAAAAATTCCACACTTACAACGTTTACGTATTCACAGTCGCTTGCCGGTGGTTATTCCACAGCGGATTACCACCACACTTTGTGCGTTGCTGGCACAATCTCGCTTACAAACGGTGCTGGTTACCCACATCAATCACCCCAATGAAATTGATGAAAATTTAGCACAAGCAATGGCGAAGCTGAAAAAATCCGGTATCACTTTGCTTAACCAAGCGGTCATACTGAAAAAGATTAATGACAACGCCCACACTCTTAAAACCTTAGGTGAGCAACTTTTTCGCATTGGTATTTTGCCTTATTACTTACATTTGTTTGATAAAGTGGAAGGGGCAAGCCATTTTTATCTTGATGATGAAAGTGCGGTAAAAATTTACAAAGAATTACAAACACTCACGTCAGGCTATTTAGTGCCTAAATTAGCACGCGAAATTGCCAATGAACCAAATAAAACATTATATTCCGCGTAATTCGGCATAGAACAATGACAAAATATCCTTTAAAATAAGCGAAATTTACACCGCACTTACGCTAAGTGCTTTTAATTAATATTAAGGAATCACTGTGACTGAACAACATAAACCTCAAAATACCACAGATAACACGGCTCAAAATGAATTAAATTTAGAATTTAATCAAATGGAGCCTATCACGCCGAAAAAACACATTACTCACGAACCCTCTTTACTTGATAAAGCCAAAGCGCTGATGGAAGGGTTAGGAAAAAAAGAACAAGCAACTGAACAGGCTGAACCCGTGATTGCAGAAACAACCACGGGCAACGAGCAGAATAATGTTGAAGAAAGCCTTGCAGAAGAAAACACCCAAACACAAAATGAACCAGCTCCTATTAGCAAAATAAACAAACCCGAACGTTGGGCAATTTTAGGCTTTATTCCAGCAAAATACCGCCGTATTTTTATTGTTTTATTACTTGCGGTGATCATTTTATTGATTATCTCTTGGCTAAAACCAAGTGCGGATACCGTAAATGCTTTTGAACAGCCATCAAACAGCATTCCAACCCAGTTCCAATCACTTAATCAAGAACAACCTTTGGAAAATAATGTGTTGGATAACTTAAACCAAGGGCAACAACCGGCACAGCAAGCAGATACACAAAACACACAAAACAACAATGAGAATGCCCAAACAGCAACAACCGCAAGTGCAGAAAATAATGTAGATAATGCGCAAAGCAATCCAGCTACAAGCCCTGAACCTGTTGCGCAACCAAGCGCTCAAACAGAGCAACCTGTGCCAGCGGTGAAACCACAACCAACCTCCGTTGAGCCAAAACCAGTGGTAGATACAGCAAAAACCGTAAGCAAACCTGCTGCACAAACCACACCAAAAGCACAGCCTAAACCGGTGGCAAAAGCAACAACACAAACAACCAATACCAGTAAGCCAAAAGCGGAAAACAAAGCACAAACCGTGAAAAAAGTGGAAGCGAAAGTGGAGAAAAAAGTGCCTGTGGTTGAAGCAAAACCAGCGACAAGCAAAACAACTGGTACGAGCAAAACCCTGACCATTCCACAAGGTGTATCACTTATGCAGGTATTCCGTGATAACAACCTGAATATTTCAGATGTGAATGCGATGACAAAAGCAAATGGCGCTGGCAATGCCTTAAGCAGCTTTAAACCTGGTGATAAAGTACAGATTTCAGTCAATTCACAAGGGCGTGTGGAACAACTTCGCTTAGCAAATGGCAGCACCTTTATTCGTCAGGCTAATGGCACTTATCAGTATAAAAAATAAACCGTAAAAAAATAAACTGTTGAAAGAAACAAAAATGGCGGAATTTAATTTCCCGCCATTTTTTATTTCTGACAAAAACGACAAAAATTACAACCGCACTTTCTCTCCGCCGAAATCGTCCAATAAATTGGATGTTAATTTAGCAAGAATCCCTGTCATCAACACAAAATCAGCATCAAAGCGTTGCGCCACATCTTCTTTCAAAATATCGTCATTTTTTTCCCGCACTTCATCGGCAAACTTCAAGCGTTTTAAGGTGCCGTCTTCATTTAATACAAAGGTGAGATGCGCTTCCCATTCCAAAGCCAATTTAGTGATGGTTTTGCCAGATTGCAATAGCGACAGAATTTCTTCAGCATCTAAGGCTTGCTGTTTGCAACGGATCACGGCGTTATCTTCACTGCCGCGTAATTCGGCATCTTCCAATGCAATCAACCAATCTGGCGTGGCATCATTGCTCACCCAATGGCTCATTACTAAACTTGGATCATTGACAAAAGCCAGCGGCACAACAGGCAGAGAGCCTAAGGATTTACGCAATAGCGCAAGGGCGTCCTCAGCACGCTTACTTGAAGCTGCATCAACATAAACGAGTTGATTTTCACTATCCACCCAAATTGCCGTTTGCTGATATTTACTAAAGGCACGCGGTAGCAACATTGCCACCACATCGTCTTTCAGCGCTTGCTTTTCCACTTTCTTCAATTTGCGATTTTCTTTTTGCTCTAAATCAGCAATCCGCTGATCTAATTCGCGTTTTACAACGTGAGCAGGCAGGATCTTTTCTTCTTTGCGAGCCATTAATAAAATCTGTTTGCCCACCGAAAAGTGTAACAATTCACTGGTTTTCAACGGTGAAACCCAACCAAATTTCTGCATATCCCCTTGACCACAAGGGTGAAACTCACATTGCGCAAGCTGTGCTTGCAACTGCTCAGCTGACCAATCTAATTCTTTAGTTAAACGATAGGTCATAACGTTCTTAAACCACATAGGCATTCCTTCTTTATTCGGGTAAAATGTGCCAACGAAAAACCTATTGTAACTGATCTTAAACAAAACTATGCAACAGAAATTAATTACTTTCATCGGTGGCGGAAATATGGCGCAAGCCATTGTGTTTGGTTTATTGAAACAGGGGTATCCTGCGCAAAAAATTACCGTTAGCGATCCGAATGCGGATAAATTGGCGTTGTTTGCTGAGCGTCAAGTGAATATTTCGCAAGATAATGTGCAAGCGGTACAAAATGCTGAAGTGGTGGTGTTAGCTGTGAAACCACAAGCTCTTGTAGAAGTATGCCAACCTTTAAGTGCGGTGGATTTTTCTGAAAAATTAGTGATCTCCATTGCTGCGGCAATTTCTGTGCAAAAACTGACCGCACTTTTGCCTAGCGCGCGCCATATTATCCGCGTAATGCCGAATACGCCAGCCTTGGTATCGGAAGGAATGGCAGGTTTATTTGCGGAACACAATGTGCCAGCCGATCTCAAAGCCTTCGCACAAGATTTAATGAGTGCCGTAGGGCAAGTTTGCTGGGTTGATCAAGAAGATGAAATGCACTTGATTACCGCAGGTTCTGGCAGCAGCCCTGCGTATTTTTTCTTATTTATGGAAGCGATGGAAAACGCACTGAAAGCGCTCAATTTAGATGCACAAACCGCACGAATTCTGGTGCAACAATCCGCCCTAGGGGCAGCCAAAATGGTGCAACAACAGCCTGATGTGGCCATTTCTACCTTGCGTGAAAATGTAACATCGAAAGGCGGCACAACGGCGGCAGCGCTAAATGTTTTTCAGCAACAACAATTATCCCAAACTGTACAGCAAGCCATTGAAGCCTGCGTGCAACGTTCACAAGAAATGGAAAAATTATTTTGATGAAAATCAGCCCTTTTAATTGGTTAGCCTTGAGCTTTTTCGGCTATTACTGCGCCTATGGCGTGTTTGTGCCATTTTTTCCTGCGTGGTTGAAATCGCAATCTTACAACGAAGAAATTATCGGCTTTATTATCGCCAGTTCTTATGTTTTCCGCTTTTTAGGTGGAATCGGCTTTTCCGCAATGATCAAAAAAGCAGGGCATTTACTCAATGCCTTGCGCTATCTCGCTTGGGCAAGTTGTGGCGTAATGCTCTATATGAGCTTTGTGGCGGAAAGCTTCCCCTTGCTTTGCCTTGGCATCGCCTTATTTGCCATGATTAATGCGGCGGGAATGCCGTTAAGCGACACCCTTGCGACCACTTGGCAACAGCAAATTAATTTGGATTATGGCAAAGCGCGATTGATTGGTTCCGCCGCGTTTGTGGTGGGCGTTACCCTGTTTGGCAATGTTATTGGCTTTATTGGTGAAAATTATACGGTGTGGATTTTAACCGCATTGTTAGCCCTTTATGCCATAATGCAAATGACCACGCCAAAGATTTTGCCACAAGATACGCAGACAAGTGCGGTGGAAAATTCCGTTGGATTTTTGCAGTTATTAAAAAATAAATGTACGTTACGTTTAATTATTGCCATTTCTCTTATTCAAGGGTCGCACGCCGCTTATTATGCTTATAGCGTGCTGTATTGGCAAAGCATCGGCATTTCTGTGCAGACAACCAGTTTACTGTGGGGATTAAGCGTGGTGGCGGAAATTTTGCTCTTTTTCTTTTCCACCAAATTATTCCGTTGCTGGAAAGTGAGCAGTTTATTTTATGTGGCTGCGATAGCCTGTGTGGTGCGTTGGGGTGTGTTAGGCAGTGCGACAAGCCTTTGGTTAATTGCCTTAGTGCAATTATTGCATAGCTTAACTTATGCCCTTGGTCATTACGCAATGGTGCGTTACATCACCACGCAACCACAAAATACGATGGCTAAATTACAAGGGCTTTATAATGGTATTTCAGGTTCGGCGGTGATTGCCTTGCTCACCGCGTTGGCTGGCGTGTTATACCCGATTTCGCCACAAATGGCCTTTACTTCAATGATGATTTTTGCCTTACTTGCCCTACCCATTATTCCACGTAAAGTGGAAGCCTTTTTAGTGCGAAGAGTAGAATAGGATTCGTAATGAAAGACAGTGCATTAATCGATCTTTTTCTTAACGAACAATGGCTAGAGAAAGGACTTTCAGAGAATACCATTCAATCCTACCGCTTAGATCTCAGTGCGGTAGCAAATTGGCTGGAAAAACAAAATCTCACCTTTGAAAGCTTAGACGCCATTGATTTACAAGGTTTTCTTGGAGAGCGATTGGAGGCGGGTTACAAAGCCACAAGCACCGCAAGATTATTGAGTGCATTGCGAAAATTCTTTCAATATTTATATCGAGAAAAATACCGTGCGGACGATCCAAGTGTCCTCTTAACTTCACCAAAATTACCGAGCCGATTACCCAAATACTTAACGGAACAACAGGTTACGGATTTACTTAACACCCCTTGTGTGGAAGTCCCCTTAGAATTACGCGATAAAGCGATGTTAGAATTGCTTTATGCCACAGGCTTACGGGTTACCGAGCTGGTTTCACTGACCCTTGATAACATCAGCGTACAACAAGGCGTTGTGCGTGTTATTGGTAAAGGTAACAAGGAACGCATTGTCCCCATCGGCGAAGAAGCAACCTATTGGGTAAAACAATTTATCCTTTATGGCAGAATGGCATTACTTGATGGATTACGCTCAGATGTGTTATTCCCCAGCCGCCGTGGTACACAAATGACAAGGCAAACGTTCTGGCATCGCATTAAACATTATGCGATTTTAGCGAATATCGACAGCGAAGCCCTCTCCCCACACGTCTTACGCCACGCTTTCGCCACCCACTTAGTGAATCACGGTGCCGATCTGCGTGTCGTACAAATACTATTAGGCCACAGCGATCTCTCCACAACACAAATCTACACCCACGTTGCCAAAGAACGTTTAAAACACTTACACGAAAGATATCACCCAAGGGGATAAAATTTGTAAAAAACCACCGCACTTTCTAAAGTGCGGTGGTTTTTTCTTAGATTTTATTCAATCCCAATCAGCTTATGTGTTTGAAGACTTAATTGCCATTTTGGTTTATTCGGGCGTTGGTTTAGTAAGCCTAATTGGGTAATCGTGTGGAGCAAATTCATTTCGCCATTGGTTTCGCAAGGTGAAAGGTAATAATGCTCTGCCTCAATTTGCTTTTCAATTAATGCACAAAATTCCTGTACATCTGCATCTGCCACAATGCGAACTTCATTGGCTTGAGCAATACAGCGTTGGCGGTATTTCTCAACATAAGCACGCTTAGGGCTGGTGGCGATATAATCAATTTGTGCGGGAACCGGTTTTAATCCATTGGTTTCAATGGCAAGAAAATAACCGTCCGCCTTAAGCTGTTCAAGCAGTAAGCTAAGTTGCGGTTGAATCGTCGGCTCTCCTCCTGTGATAATAATATTTTTCGCAGAAAACGACCGCACTTTCGCTAAGATTTGCTGTAACGACCACGGCTCAAAATCATTGTAGGGCGTATCGCACCAAGGACAAGCTAAATTACACTTTCCAAAGCGGATAAAAATACAAGGCATTCCTGTATTCGCCCCTTCTCCTTGCAAACTCTGGAAAATTTCTACAATGGGATAGCTTGGATTAGAGATCAATTCCACCATTACTCTTCCCGATATTCACAAAATGAAGTGGGCGTTTCCCACAAACGAATGGCACTAATCGGCAAGTGTTCGCTCAAGCGTTGAAAAATAAAGCGAGCCATTTCTTCTGCGGTGGTTCGGGTTGGCATAGCAAAGGTTTTGGAATTAAGATCTTGTAACAATCGTGCAATTTTGCTTTCTCGTTCGCTCGTTTCATCATAAATAAAGGCGTGATCCATTGGGCTAAGAATCTGTTCTTTTACGATCTGTTTTAGATCAGAAAAATCCATCACCATTCCTTTTTTTGCGCCGCTGGCGTGTAGCTCCCCCTGCACCTCTACTTGCAATTTATAAGTATGCCCGTGCAGATTTTGACATTTGCCATCGTGTCCATCTAACAAATGTGCCATATCAAAACTGAATTCTTTAGAAACTTTAAACATTTTGCCCCGCACTTTTTTGTTGTAAATATTCGCTTAAGCCTTTATTGCGCAATACACAGCTCGGGCATTCGCCACAACCACCTTCCACGCCCATATAACAGGTGTGAGTATGGTTGCGAATATAATCCAATGCACCTAGGCTATCTGCCAATGCCCAAGTTTGTGCTTTGGTAAGATACATCAACGGTGTGCGAAGATTAAAATGGTAATCCATCGCTAAGTTAAGCGTTACATTCATCGACTTGATAAATACATCACGGCAATCAGGATAACCACTGAAATCGGTTTCACACACGCCCGTGATAATGTCAGAAATGCCTTGTCCTTTTGCATAAATGGCGGTGTAAAGCAGAAATAATGCGTTGCGTCCATCTACAAAGGTGTTGGGCAGTTGATCTTTTTCTTGCTTGATTTCTGCGTCTTTGTTCATTAATGCATTTGTTGTGATCGCTTTAATCACGGAGGTATCAATGAAGGTTTGTTTTACACCAAGATCTTGTGCGATCCATTTCGCCTTTTCTAACTCTATGGCGTGGCGTTGTCCGTAGTGGAAAGTGACGGTTTCCACATTTTCAACACCATAATCCGCAATAGCTTGAATTAAACAGGTGGTGGAATCTTGCCCACCAGAAAAGATAACAACCGCTTTACGGTTGTGATTTTTGAATGTTGTCATAAAATTTCCTAGTTTTTTTGCGTGGGAGGGTTGCGAACCACGGGTACAGCTAGATTTTATCTAGCCACGAAATAAGGGCGATATTGTACAACAAAGGGGAAATGAGGCAAAGAAAAAGCCCGCAAAAGTGCGGGCTAAAATAGAAAAGTTTTTAATTAAACGAATCTTTTAAACGTTCCTCTGCACGGCGAGATTCATTTTTATGTTGTAATTTATTCAGCTGACGTTCAAGTTTCTCTTCCACTTCATTAATCGCCTTATACATATCATCAGCTTCACTACTTGCAAATAAATCACCAAATGGTGTGCCGATAGAGGCTTCCACCGCAAAGCCTTTTGGTACTTTATTCAAAATAAAATGAGGATTAATCAGTTGAGTTTGCCATTTTCCTAATTTAGCAAGTCTTTCTTCAATATGAGCGCGGATTGCTGGGGTGATGTCCATTTGTTTACTTGTGATATTTAGAGTCATAGCATTTACCTCTCTTTTGATTGTAAGTATTTCTACTTGTGTGAAATCTCATACCTACAACATAGTCCCGTTAGAGGAACTTTTCAAGGGCTTTATTTAAGAATAAAAAAGAAAAATGTAAATTTATGATCTAAGTAGAAGATTTCAAAAAAGAGACTTTCATTTTATGGAAAAGTTGTTATTATTCCTAGGTTCATATTCATAAATAGCTTCTCTTTTAAGTGCCAATTCGCTAAATAAACGTTGAACAATGTGTTCAATCAATTTCCGGTTCTCTCTTTCAAAATAGCAAAAAGCACAGTAAAAGGCGATTTTCTACTGTGCTTCAATGAATGACCAATGTTTATTTAACGTTTTCTAATCGTCTGCATCTTGATGTGCAATGCTTAAACGTTCAAAATAGCTTCTTGTTTCGTCAAGTACGACTTTGCGTAAACCAATTAACGCAATAAGATTTGGGAATGCCATTAGTCCGTTTACAATATCTGCCAAAATCCAAATGGTTTCAAGATGAATAAACGCCCCACAAGCCACCATAATAATAAAGATAAAACGGTACGCTTTTACCCCTTTAACACCGGCAAGATACACAAAACAACGTTCACCATAATAACACCAGCCTAAAATCGTGGTGAATGCAAAGAATAATAATCCAAGGGTTACAATCGTACCACCTGCTGCTGTTCCCAGACCTTCCGAAAAGGCAAGATTGGTTACTGCTGCACCGGCTTCTGGTGATTGCCAAGCACCTGTTAGCACAATGACAATGCCCGTCATCGTACAAACGATAAGGGTATCTAAGAATGTTCCCGTCATTGAAATCAAACCTTGACGTGCAGGTTCTTTGGTTTGTGCAGCAGCGGCTGCAATTGGCGCACTTCCTAAGCCTGATTCATTTGAGAAAATGCCTCGTGCCACACCCGATTGAATCGCTTTCATTACGGTATAGCCTAATGCTCCCCCTAAGGCAGATTGTGGATTGAACGCACTTTCAATAATTAATCCTACTGCGGCAGGGACTTGCTGCCAGTTCAAGGTGATAATGACGATAGAAATCGCGACATAAAGCACGGCCATAAAAGGTACAATGATGGCCGCCACAGAAGAAATGCGTTTAATGCCACCTAAAATGATCGCGGCAACCAACAAGGTGATAATTGGTGCCATTATTTCCACAGGAATATGAAAGCTATTCTGCATTGCGTGCGTAATGGCTTGCACCTGCGGAAACGTCCCAATACCGAAAAAGGCCACCAAAATACCACAAATTGCAAATATTTTTGCAAGCCATTTTATACCTAGCCCACGTTCAATGTAGTACATCGGGCCACCAGCAACAAAACCACGTTTATCAATAATGCGATATTTCACCGCCAGCAAACATTCTGCGTATTTCGTTGCCATACCAAACAATGCCACTAACCACATCCAAAAAATTGCCCCGGGACCACCAGCCTGCACGGCAGTTGCTACCCCAACAATATTTCCCGTTCCAATGGTAGCCGCTAATGCCGTACTTAAAGCTGCGAAGGCGGAAACATCACCTTTTCCTTTTTGCGCCCCTTTTTCACGTTTAAATAAATAACTTAACGCTCTCGGCAATTGAAAAACTTGAATAAACCCTAAACGAAAGGTGAAATAAAGCCCTACGCCAGACAATAAAATTAATAAGGGCGGTCCCCAAATAAAGGCGTTAATTGATGATAATAATTGTGTCATTGACATTGAATGTTCCTCGTAAAAAAATTGCGGTTTACAAGGAGGCGAAAAGAGTTTGGCGAATAGAAAAAAGACAACGCAAAGCCTTGCGTTATATCACCTGAAATAATCTCTTGCCCCTGTCCTTTTGCCTGAGCGTTTGAAAAACGATGAAAATTTACACCGCTCTTTTGCGCCTTCGGCGTCCATTTGCCTATGCAATGGATCTCTCCAAGGGTTCGTCCAGTAACAGTCCTCGCTAACTTAATAGCACCTGAAAGATTTTTCCTCGTCGGTGCAGGGTTAATTCCCTACTCTCCAGCTACCTTCGTCCGAACATACTTTTATAAAAAAGTGCGGTGGATTTTAGCAAGATAATTTTCATTTCTCAATCCTTTTGCGAGAATTGACAGCAATGTATAGAAAATGGTAGTAATGCTGTTTTAATAACACACCATTACTACGCAAAATAGATGAATTTCCAGTGAAAATTTGGAGGGGGTAAGAGATTAACGGGTTTCACGCAGCCATTTTCTTTCGATATAGCTACAACTTGGTACTAAATTTAATTGATGTTCTCGCACAAATTGCACCAACGCTTGATAAAGTTTATCTGCCACCCCTTGCCCACGTAAACGCTCCGATACATACGTGTGATTGGCATTAATGCTATGGGTGTCAATAAAGTAATAAGTGAGTTTTGCCACTTTCTGCCCTTGATCATCAAGCACAAAAAACTCACCATCTTGTTGATTTTGTTGATGTTGAATATTCATTTTTTTCCTTATTTGCTATATTTTTTAACTAGCCACGCCAATCTTCATCGAAATTCGCATTGGTGGCAAAATCCGCTGTTTCACAAGGAATGGCTTTTTCTTCATTTGCCCATTCACCTAAATCAATAAGCTGGCAACGCTTGCTACAAAAAGGACGATACTGACTTTCTGGCGTCCAAGGTACGGCTTTTTGACACACTGGACAAGGTACTTCAAAAATTTCTTCACGCATTATTTCTTGTTTTTTCCTTCGCAAATTGTAAATATTGATGGTGCAATTCTAACACTTTTTGCCTCAAATAAGGCAGATTTTGGCTTAATTCTGGCTCGTTATTCACCACATCATCTGCAACAGATAAGCGTTTTTCTCGGCTTACTTGTGATGCCATAATCTTTTTAATCAAGACCATTTTATTTTGATCTCGCTTCGCAGCACGCAACAACTGGGTTTCTGGCAACACATCAATAACTAGCACGCGATCACAAAATGCAGTGAGATCATTTTCGATCAACAACGGCACAACCCACAACACATAAAGAGATTGACTTTGAGCGAGCTGATGCAACATTTCACGACGAATTGCTGGGTGAAGTAAATTGTTCAGCCAAACTTTTTCCTGTGGACACTCAAAGACAATTTGGCGTAAGGCTTGGCGGTTTAATTCCCCCGAATCCAATAAAATTCCCGCGCCAAAATGCTCAGCAATTTTCTCCAGTAACGGAGAGCCTTTCGCCACAACCTCTCGTGCTACAATATCTGCATCAATAATTTCTACCCCTAACTCGGCAAATAAATCCACAATGGTACTTTTACCACTGCCAATGCCACCCGTTACGCCAACAATATAGCTCATTCTTTTCTACCCTTGTCTTATTTTGCTTAAATCATACGCGCTCTTATTTACTGAAGCAATAAGAGGCTAAATGCCGAAAGATTTAAAAAAGGTGCAAAAGGAATTTGTTGATAATCACGCTTACGTAATTTTTGTATGCTACAAAAAAGAAGCCCATAAAAAGAAGCAAGAAAAACAAAGTGGGGCAATTGTGGTAAGGCTATTCCCGCTCCAAGCGCAAAGGCAAGCCAAGCATCGCCTTCGCCTAACATTGTTTTATGCAACATTATTTGACTTATGCTACAAATTCCATAAAAAATAAGCAAAATTATCACCGCACTTGTTAAACCTTGCGCTAACGATACAGATACAATTTGCCAATGTACGCCTAGCAAGGTCCATAAGAACAGCCAAATACATAACAACGGAGAAATTAATCGGTAAAGCCAATCAATAATACTGATTAAAATAACAAAACTGAGCCAAATTGCCCACCATAATGCGATATAAGGATCAGCATTTAGCTTGCGACACAATACAAATAGCCCCGCAAAGGCAAAAATATAATACAAAAAACCACCGCACTTTTTATTTTGCCACAAGGAATGTGGCATAGGTGTTTCTTTTTGCTGTGGTTGAAAAAGTGTACAATAATCGTGCCACACGCTTTGCTTTAATCGTTGAGCAAATGTAGCAACAAATATAAAAATCAGTAGCCCCACTAATCCACCAAACAAAAATGTCGCAACATCTATCATTGAATCATTGATCCCATATTGAAAATTGGTAAATACATTCCGAATAAAACAGCCCCGATCAGGCCACCAATAATCAGCATCAAAAGTGGTTCAAGCAATTGAGAGAGGAGATCCACTTGATGATTGAGATCTTGCTGATATTTATCAGCAATATGTTGTAGCATTTGGGCGACCTGTCCGCTTTCTTCACCAATTTTTAGCATTTGTTGCGCAGTCATTGGAAAAAAATCACTGGCTACGCTGTCAGAAAGTTTATAGCCCTGATTAAGCCAATATAACGCCGTTTCTACGGCTTGATTTAACACCTGATCTGCCACATCATTTTTTTCTACTTGCCAACTTTGCCGTTTTGGCAAAAAAGATTGTAGTGCCACATTTAACGGCACACCGGAACGCAACATTAACGCAAGCGCTTGACTAAATCGAATCAAGCGCGCTAATTGCGTGATCTTGCCTAAAATTGGCATTTTACTGAGACATTGATTTTTCCATTTGATTAACCTTGATGAGCGTTTTAAACGAAAACGAATAAAGACCAAAGTAAGTATAAACAAACAACCTAGTTGCCAAAAATGTTGTTGTAGTCCTTCTGAAAGATGCAATAAAAACGTGGTAAATACAGGCAAATTGGCACCATTATTCGCGTACATCTCGGCAAATTGTGGCACGATAAAAATTAGCAGTAACAACGTTAAAAGCAGGGAAATACCTAGCACCAGCATTGGGTAAAGTAAAATTTTTTGGATTTTCCGTTGCAAAATTAAAGATCGCTGACGATGTTGGGCGATTTGCTCACACACCTGTGCGAGCTTGCCTGTCATTTCGCCAACTTGAATGAGTTGCTGTTCTTGCTGTGAAAAATATTTTCCTTGTTTTTCAATCCCTTGTGAAAAACTTAATCCACTTTCAAGATCATTAATCAATTGCCCAAGCCAAAGATTTAAGGAAATGACCGTACAATTCTGTGCTAATAACTGCAAACTTTGCTTCATCGGCACCGCAGATTTTAGCAATAATGCGAGCTGGTTAATCAATTCGTATAACTCATTTGCTTTTGGCTTGCGCGGCAATTGCCAGTTGCGCTGCAGTTTGATATTTTGCAACTGTCGCTGAAACAAAGCTTGTCGTGCCATTTCAACATTCTCAGCCACGATCATTCCTTGTTGTTTTTGTTGTAAAAAATTATAGGCTTGCCAATTAAACAGTTTCATTATTCCTTCATTCATTTATCCGCAGTCGCTATGTTTAGCCTATCCCAAAAAATCCACAAAAAAACCACCGCACTTTATTTTTACGATCAAGATCGCAAAAATAAATAGTCATCTTGCAGATTAAAAATATTCTGCTACTTTATTAAGCATTTTTTGTTGAGAAAATTCAATAAGATAAGAATTTATAAAATTTCACTCCAAAAAGTCTTGAAATAATTCATCAAAAAAAGTGTGTTTTTTAACCACATAATAAAAAAGATGAGATGAATCACAATTTTTATTTAATACAGTGCAAAATCCGTGATCTTCATCACATTATTTTGGAGCATTTTAGTTTAGAATGCGTGCCTGATTTTATAGTACTTAAACCATAACCACTTGTATAAGGAGTCCTTATGGCTATTGCGATCATCATCGCAACACACGGCGTGGCGGCAGAACAACTGCTCAAAACGACCGAAATGTTGATTGGTGAACAAGAAAATGTTGCCACGATCGATTTTGTTCCCGGCGAAAATGCTGAAACGATTATGGCAAAATATCAGGAAAAACTCAGCACAACCCTTGCGCATTGTGATGAAGTGTTATTCCTTGTCGATACTTGGGGTGGTAGTCCGTTTAATGCGGCAAACCGAGTATCAGAAGGAAAAGACAATATGGATATTGTTACTGGGGTAAACGTGCCAATGTTGGTAGAAACCTTTATGGCTCGCGATGATGGCCCTAGTTTGCAAGAATTGGTGGCAATTGCCTTAGAAACAGGACGAACAGGTGTCCGTGCCTTAAGATATGTGGAAGAAGAGCCAGAGCAAGCACCACAAGCCGTTGCTCAAGCCGCACCAGCACCAAGCCAACCAGAAGTCGTAACGCCAAATAAAGAGGGACATCTCGTTATTGGGCTTGCGCGTATTGATGACCGATTAATTCACGGTCAAGTTGCCACTCGCTGGACAAAAGAAAGCAAGGTTTCTCGCATTGTTGTCGTCAATGACGATGTAGCAAAAGATAGCGTTCGTTCCACAATGCTGAAAAGCGTTGCCCCTCCCGGGGTAACAGCACACGTTGTAGGCGTAGAAAAAATGATCCGCGTTTATAATAACCCAGAATATGCTGGCGAGCGTATGATGCTGTTATTTACTAATCCAACCGATGTGCTAAAACTGCTTGAAGCAGGATTTGATATGAAATCGATCAATATTGGTGGTATGGCATACAAAGATGGTAAAAAAATGATTACCAGTGCCGTATCCGTTGATGATAAAGATATTGACGCATTCAAAGCCATTGACGCAATGGGTGTGGAACTTGATGTGCGCAAAGTATCAAATGATAGCCGTCAATATATGATGGATTTATTAAAGAAAAACAATCTTGTATAAGGGATGACTATAATGGAAATTTCAACACTACAAATTATTCTTGTCTTTATTGTTGCCTGTATTTCAGGTATGGGATCAATCCTTGATGAATTCCAAACTCACCGCCCATTAATTGCTTGTACGCTTGTTGGTTTAGTCCTCGGTGATATTAAAACAGGGATTATCGTTGGTGGTTCGTTAGAATTACTCGCTCTGGGTTGGATGAATATTGGTGCAGCACTTGCGCCAGATGCCGCCCTTGCTTCTGTCGTTTCTACGATCCTTGTGATTGTTGGCGGTCAAGAAATTACCACCGCAATCGCCTTGGCGATCCCACTTGCTGCCGCAGGTCAAGTACTAACTTATGTTGTGCGCGCCATCACTGTTGGTTTCCAACACGCTGCCGATAAATCCATTGAAGACGGTAATTTAAACCGCTTAGACTGGATTCATTGCAGTGCCTTAATTTTACAAGCAATGCGTATCGCTATTCCAGCCTTGATTGTTGCCTTAACCGCAGGAACAGACGCTGTACAATCAATGCTAAATGCGATTCCGCCAGTAGTTACAACAGGTCTAAAAATTGCCGGTGGAATTATCGCCGTGGTAGGTTATGCAATGGTGATTAATATGATGCGTGCGGGGCATTTAATGCCATTTTTCTACGCAGGTTTTGTGGTTGCCGCCTTTACGAATTTCAACCTTGTTGCCTTAGGTGTGCTAGGTGCAATTATGGCAGCACTTTATATCCAACTTCACCCAAAATACAACCAAAGTAAACAAGTGGTGCAAGTGGTTTCTAATGGTAACAATGATCTTGATAACAGATTAGATTAATGGGGTAAGAAAAATGACAACAGAAATGAAAAAAGTAACCCAAAGTGATTTAAATAAAGTCGTAATGCGTTCTAACCTTTTTCAAGGCTCTTGGAACTTTGAACGTATGCAAGCGCTCGGTTTTGCTTATTCAATGGTTCCCGTGATTAAACGCTTATACCCTGATGCGAATTCACAAGAACGTAAAGATGCAATCAAACGCCATTTAGAGTTTTTCAATACTCAACCCTTTGTTGCAGCACCTGTTCTTGGTGTAACCATTGCGATGGAAGAAGAGCGAGCCAATGGGAAAGAAATTGATGATGCAGCAATCAACGGGATTAAAGTAGGGCTAATGGGGCCTCTAGCTGGTGTGGGTGATCCGATTTTCTGGGGAACAGCACGCCCTGTATTTGCTGCACTCGGCGCAGGTTTAGCACTAAGTGGAAGCATTCTTGGTCCATTATTATTCTTCTTTTTATTCAACCTTGTACGTTTAGCAACCCGCTATTACGGTGTGGTTTATGGCTATAAGAAAGGGCTTGATGTTGTACAAGATATGAGTGGCGGATTATTGCAAAAACTGACCGAAGGTGCATCTATTCTCGGTCTCTTTATAATGGGGGCGCTGGTACAAAAATGGACAAGCATTAATGTACCTCTGGTGGTTTCTACCATTGAAAAACAAGATGGTACAATTGAGGTTACCACCGTGCAATCTATCCTTGATAGCTTGATGCCGGGTTTACTGCCATTGCTATTTACCTTTGCTTGTATGTGGCTATTACGCAATCGTGTCAATGCGTTATGGATTATCGTGGGTATTTTTGTCATCGGTATCATCGGTGCTGCAACAGGTATTCTCGCTTAATCGTTACTTAAAGACAGAATAATGATAAAATTAAACTCTCCTCGAACTTTCGTGGAGAGTTTATTTTTTACATAATCAGAATACGGACGTTGTTATGATCAATACCGCTTTATTAGTCTTTATCATTCTTTATTTTTTATATGCTTTCTACGATCAATTCCTTATGGAAAAACGCTTTGGTGAAACGGTCTTAAATGTGCGTTTACGTCGTAAATCAAAAATTGAAGGCATTATTATGCTTGCGCTAGTTGGTATCGCGATTTATCAAGCCTTACCACAAGGCATTGAACCCTACACAATGTTTTTATTGGTAATGTTTGGCATTTTAATGATTTATCATTTCTTTATCCGCTACCCTGTCTTTATTTTGAAAAAAGAAGGCTTTTTCTTAAATAATCTTTATTTGCAATATGCTTACATTAATACCATTAATATTGGTGAAAATGGTTTCTTGCAGTTAGTGCTAAAAAATGGAAAAGCCGTGCCTTTAGCCGCACAAAATCCTAAAGATGTGGAAAAAATTTTGCAATATCTCACTGATAGCGGACGCATTTCACAAGCTCAAAATGCTGTAGAGCAAGCAAAACAAAAATCTACCGCACATCACAGCGAAAAACAAAATAAAAAAGGAAAATAACTATGCTTTACCCATTAAACGGCAAGCTTCAGCATTATGTTTGGGGCGGACAGCAATTTTTACCGGAATTTCTGGGCATTCCAGTGCAACAAAATCAATATTACGCCGAATGGTGGTTAGGCGATCACAATTCTGCGCCATCGATCATTGAAGAAAATGGTACATCACAACCATTAAACGCATTTTTAGCCAAAAATCCCACCGCACTTGGCGCAGCAAGCCAAGCTCAATTTGGTCGCAGCTTACCTTATTTACTCAAAATTTTAGATGTAAAACAGCCCCTCTCAATTCAGCTTCACCCAACAAAAGCACAAGCAGAAGCGGGGTTTGCTAAAGAAAATGCCCTCGGTATTGCACTTAACGATCCAACGCGAACTTATAAAGATAATAATCATAAGCCGGAAATGATGATCGCACTGTCCGATTTCTGGCTCTTACACGGCTTCAAAACCAAGCAAGCAATTATCGAAACACTACAAGCTCGCCCGTCTCTTGTACCGCTTGCTGAAAAACTTGCACAACAATCTTTAGCGGATTTTTATGCTGATCTGATGCAAGCAGAGCAACAAGCACTCGCTATGTGGCTTAATCCGATTATTCAAGCTAATCAAACGGCTTATTCACAACAGCAACTTAGCCTTGATAATCCTGATTATTGGGTACTTTACACGATGGAAGCGATGCAAATTCCACCTGAAAAACTTGATGTAGGACTGATTTGCTTCTACTTATTTAATATTGTCGAAGTAAAAAAAGGTGAAGGTATTTTCCAAGATGCGGGGATTCCACACGCCTATTTACGCGGTCAAAATATTGAATTAATGGCTTGCTCCGACAATGTTATTCGTGGTGGTTTAACCCCAAAACACGTTGATATTGCTGAATTGTTGAAAGTTATTGACTACCGAGAAGTCATACCGCAAATTATCCCTATTGCACCAAAAAATGAGCCAGTTTTTACTTACCAAACACCCGCAAAAGACTTTGCCCTCACTCAAGTGAGCTATCAACAAGGTGAACAACATCGTTTACATTCACAAAGTGCAGAAATTTTATTAGTAATGCGTGGCGAATTAAAAATTAGCGAAAATTCCACCGCACTTCACTTAAAACAAGGTCAATCCACCTTTATCAGCGCAGACTCTGAATATTCAATAACAGGAATTGAAGAAGGCTACGCTGTGATTGCGAGGTTACCAACACAATTATAATGCTCCTTACATCAAGAAAAAGCGGTGAACTTTCCTTCACCGCTTTATATTTTTAAGATTCATAGCCCACATCTTCCAACGTTGGATTTTCTGCACCTTGTTTTGCAAGTTGATCACAAATTTCATTTTCTCGATGTCCACTATGTCCTTTCACCCACTGCCAATGAATTTGGTGTCGTTGTGTTTCATTATCGAGCAATAGCCATAAATCTTGATTTTTCACAGGTTTACCCGTGCTAGATTTCCAATTATTTTTTTTCCAATTAAAAATCCACTTAGTCATACCATTTTTCATATATTGACTATCGCTATGTAGCGTTACCTGACAAGGTTCTTTTAAGCTCGCTAAAGCCGCTATGACGGCTCGCAGTTCCATTCGGTTATTTGTTGTTTTGAAATAACCTTGTGAAATTTGTTTTTCGTGCTGTTTGTAGCGCAATAGAATACCAATGCCCCCCCTGCCGGGATTGCCTAAACACGAACCATCAGTGAAAACGTCAATATGCTTTAACATAAATTCAAATAAATTTAGCTATAATTTTTTTTCAAATGGGGCGATAATACCGCAAAATTGAGTAAAGAGATAGGAAAACTATGACAACGCCACTTCTTCCTGAACGTCAAATTGTACTGGATACCGAAACTACGGGGATGAACCAATTTGGTGCGCACTATGAAGGACATTGCATTATTGAGATTGGTGCGGTTGAATTAATCAATCGCAAATACACAGGGCGAAAACTGCATTTATACATCAAACCAGATCGCCCCGTTGATCCCGAGGCAATTAAAGTTCACGGGATTACCGATGAAATGTTGGCTGATAAACCAAATTTTTCTGAAATTGCGCAGGAATTTATTGATTTTATCCAAGGGGCTGAATTGCTTATTCATAACGCGCCCTTCGATGTCGGGTTTATGGATTATGAATTTCAAAAGCATAAATGCAATGTGAAAACCAGCGATATTTGTACCGTTACCGATACCTTACAAATGGCTCGCCAACAATATCCCGGCAAACGCAATAGCTTAGATGCCCTTTGTGATCGCCTTCACATTGATAATAGCAAACGTACCTTACACGGGGCGTTGCTTGATGCGGAGATCCTGGGTGATGTCTATTTAGCCATGACCGGTGGGCAAACGAGTTTATTTGACGAAGCAGAAACCGAAGAGCCAATACAACAAATTGAGGAAGAGGTACAAATTGAAAGTGCGGTGCTTTTTTCGCAAGATTTCACGGTGATTACCCCTGACGATGCAGAAGAGCAAGCACATTTAGATTATTTAAAATTGATTAACAAAAAAAGCAAAGATAATTGCCTATGGATGAAGCGAACTGAGGACGAAACCTTACATTAACGCTCATTCATTAATCAGTTAAACAGTGAGGCATAAAAATTGCTTGACGAACTTTTCGTTCACTATTATTATGCCTCTCGCTAATGCGGAGTGGTAGTTCAGCTGGTTAGAATACCTGCCTGTCACGCAGGGGGTCGCGGGTTCGAGTCCCGTCCATTCCGCCAATTTAGCATCCTAGATTCGGAGCGGTAGTTCAGCTGGTTAGAATACCTGCCTGTCACGCAGGGGGTCGCGGGTTCGAGTCCCGTCCGTTCCGCCAATCTTTTTACCATTTCAATAAATATTTCTCAATTTTCAAGTTATATTCCCTTATATCAAGACCTAGTAAGTAGGTTAAATATAGCTATAAATAATAGCTACGAGGTTTTATCTATACATAAATAAAATGAATAAAAAATAACTGACCAAAAATCAATCATAAAAAAATTGCTAAGAAAATAAAAATAAACTAAATTTAACAAAACTCTCCGCCAGCTCACATATTGCCTTATTTACATTTTTATCGCTTATTTTTAGCCAGCCTAAGTAATAAAAAGCACTACTACACTGATCTGACCCAAAGCACTTGTTGTTTGAAACTTTAAGTATATTTCGTCATAAAAAATCTGCACCTTAATCAGTTAGTTGTTTAGTCCAACTTTTGGGGTGCAGATCACACATCATTGCAATAGCGCTTTTTCAGACTATCTTAATTTATGCCTGCAGCAACTCTCAATTCTTCAGCACGATCCGTTTTTTCCCAAGGGAATTGCTCACGTCCAAAATGCCCATAAGCTGCGGTTTGGCGGTAGATTGGTTGAATGAGATCAAGCATTTTAATTAATCCATAAGGGCGTAAATCAAAAAACTCACGCACTAAATTTACCAATAATGCATTGCTCACTTTGCCCGTGCCAAAGGTTTCCACCATAATGGAAGTCGGCTCAGCCACACCGATGGCATAAGAAAGCTGAATTTCACAACGATCAGCTAAACCGGCGGCAACAATATTTTTTGCTACATAACGTGCGGCATAAGCGGCAGAGCGATCCACTTTTGAAGGATCTTTGCCCGAAAATGCCCCCCCACCGTGACGAGCAGCGCCACCATAGGTATCAACAATGATCTTACGTCCAGTTAGCCCACAATCTCCCATTGGACCACCAATTACAAAACGCCCTGTTGGGTTAATGAAATACTTGGTATCTTTGCCAAACCATTCAGTTGGTAAGACTGGTTTAATAATTTCTTCCATTACACCGTCATAGATGTCTTGTTGGCTCACGCTATCTGCGTGTTGAGTAGAAAGCACCACTGCATCAATGCCAACAATTTTATCATTTTCATATTTTAGGGTAACTTGGCTTTTCGCATCTGGACGTAACCAAGGCAAGGTGCCGTCTTTACGTACTTGTGCTTGGCGTTCCATTAAGCGATGTGCATAAGTAATCGCTGCCGGCATTAATACATCAGTTTCATTGGTGGCATAGCCAAACATAATACCTTGGTCGCCTGCACCTTGATCTAATGGGCTTTCACGATCCACCCCTTGATTAATGTCGGAAGATTGTTTTCCAATAGCATTTAACACCGCACAAGAATGGCCATCAAACCCCATATCAGAATGTTTGTAACCAATATCACAAATTACTTGGCGTGTTAGATTTTCAATATCCACCCAAGCAGAGGTGGTGATTTCCCCCCCTACAAGTGCCATACCTGTTTTCACATAGGTCTCACACGCCACACGAGCTTTGGGATCTTGTTTGAGAATTTCGTCTAATACCGCATCAGAAATTTGGTCAGCAATTTTATCTGGATGCCCTTCTGACACTGATTCGGAAGTAAATAAATAAGATGACATAGCTTTCCTTAAAAGATTAAAATTAAATTTTAGATGTTTTTGCGTCTAGACGGCTATAATACGCTTTTTCGTTTAGAAAGCAAGCATTAATTCACTTGCTCACTTTCTTTTACCAAAGGAAAAAATCCGTTAAATTTACACCGCTGTTCGTTTTAGTATTCGCCATAATAATAGGTTCACGCCACGCAATAGCATTAGTAAAAAGCATAAGAAATACAAAGGCATATCACCTAATTGAGCATAAGGCGTTTTACCTACTGTTGGTGCAATACGTTGTGTTAAAGTGGTTTCCACAAACTGTGGAGCTTGAGCGATCACCTCACCTTTCGCATTAATAAAGGCGGTGATTCCAGTATTGGTGGCGCGAATTTCAGGTTTCCCAAATTCTAAAGCACGCATTCTTGCCATTTGTAAATGTTGCCAAGGACCGATGCTGTTGCCAAACCACGCGTCATTGGAAATGGTCAGCAAGAAATCGGTTTCCACGTTCAGATTTTTCTGCACTTGTGAACCAAAAATAATTTCATAGCAAATTGCTGGGGTAAATTTCCGTTGTTTAGCTAAAAATGGCTTTTGTACTTCTTCCCCTGATTGGAATGCCGACATCGGTAAATTAAACACCGAACCCAGCGGACGCAAGAGGTTTTCCAATGGCACATATTCACCAAATGGGACAAGATGATGTTTATTATAGCGGTTGTGAGTTTGCTCGCTATAAGGTAAATCAGGATCACCTAAGTTTATGATAGAATTAAATAATTTTCCTTTTTGCCAATCTTGATAAATGGTTCCAATCATCACTTGCGTCCCTGTATCTTTGGTTGCTTGCTGTAAGGAAAGTAAAAATCGCTGAATATCATTTTCTAAAGTTGGTAATGCGGCCTCAGGCAAAATGATAAGATCTGTTTTACCTAAATACTGAGCAATAAGACGCCCATAAATTCCTAAGGTTTGGCTAAGATAATGTGGTTCCCACTTCAAGTTTTGCTCAATATTCCCTTGCACAAGGGTGATGGTTAAGGCTTTCTCTGGCTTTTCCTGCACATAATTCGCGGAAGATGGCCACATTGCTAAACCGCTAATAATCAGACATAACACCGATTGTGAAGCAATCATTAACCATTTTTTATCTTTCTGTAATAAGTGAGAAATCAGTGAAAAAAGCACCGCACTTACCCACATAACAAAGAAAGTTAGCCCCTGTACACCAAAAATTGGCGCAAGTCCTGAAAATGGACTGTCAATTTGTGTGTAACCCAATTGTAGCCACGGAAAACCGGTAAATAACCAACCGCGTAAAAACTCTGTGAATGTCCAAAGCACAGGATACAGTGCGAGATTATTCACCTTAAAGCGTTGAATAAAATAGGCAAACAGTGTTGGAAATAAGGCAAGATACGCCGCCAGCAATACCACTAACACATAGCTGAGCCACAACGGTGAGCCTCCAAATTGGTGAATGCTCACGTGTAGCCAATTCACGCCAAAGCTAAAAAAGCTCAGGCCCCATAAAAATGCACCACAAAGTGCGGTGCTTTTTTTCGCTGTTTTTGCCACCCATAATAACCCTAATAGGGAAAGATAGGCGAGGCCCCAAAAATCAAAAGGAGAAAAAGCAAAAACACCTAATCCCCCAGATAATAAAGCAATAAGATAAATTAATTGTGATTTCATTGCGCGCTATTGTAATTTTCTTCGTGAGTTGCTATTTCTTCCAAACATTCATCAGGCACGGTAACACGCAACTGAATAATGCGACGACTGTCTGCGGAAGTCACTTTAAAGTGTAAGTTTTCAAGGGTAATCTCTTCCCCCCGTTTTGGTAAATGACCGAAGGCTTGCATTACCACACCACCCACCGTATCCACTTCTTCATCCGTAAAATGCGTGTGGAATTGCTGGTTGAAATCTTCAATATCCGTTAATGCACGCACAGCGTAAGTATGACGAGAAAGCTGACGAATATCTGCCACATCTTCTTCATCAAATTCATCTTCAATATCACCAACAATTTGCTCTAAAATATCTTCAATAGTTACTAATCCTGACACCGCGCCAAATTCATCAACCACAATCGCCATATGAAAGCGCTCAGAACGGAAATCTTTTAACATTCTATCTACACGCTTACTTTCCGGCACGATGACCACTGGGCGAAGCAGAGAAAGTAAATCAAATTCTTCCGCATTAGAACGCAAAAATTTTAGCAAGTCTTTCGCGTGTAAAATCCCAGCGATATTGTCTTTTTCATCGGTAATCACTGGAAAACGTGAATGCGCACTTTCAATAATGGTTTCCAAGCAAGCATCCAGATCCTGATCGGCTTCAATAAACACAATTTGCGAACGCGGGATCATAATATCACGCACACGTAATTCAGCGATTTCCATTACCCCTTCAATCATTTCACGGGTATCTTGATCAATTAATTCATTTTGTTCGGAATCACGGATCACTTCCACTAATTCCTCACGGTTTTTCAACTCACCTTGGAAAAATCGCCCAAATAGGGATTGCAAAAAATTCTTTTTATTTGTGGTTTCTAAGCCAGTATTTTGGCTATCATCGGTCATTTTGTTCTCTCTTATCGTTAATTGAGGGAGGTTTAATCAAAATATGTCCGCACTATCATATCAAAACTTAACTACGGGGCAAGCGATTATGAAGATTTTCCTTACCCTCAAAAAAATGAAATACGACAAAAAAGTACCGCACTTTGTTTATTGCTCTTTTACAGGAGATTCTGGGCGATACAGCTTTTGTTTATAGGCATAACTACCCCATAATGCATAAGCTAAGGCTTCTTTTTTGATTAATTCAGGAATCTCTGTAGGGGTTAATTTACCAGCTTGCGTATCATAATGAAAACCTTGAATGGGTTGATTTTGCTGTAAAATTGCAACATCGTTACCTTTGCGATACGCCATTGTACGGTCAAATTGCATTAACGCACGATTAGGATCTTGCGGTTGGGTTAAATCATAACCTAACATTGGATAATTACCACTTGCACCAATTAAAGAAAGCAAGGTAGTAGGCATATCAATTTGGCTCACTAAACGGTTATCACGGCGCGGTGTAATCCCCTCTCCTAAAATTAGAGCTGGAATATGGAAATGCTTGATTGGCACTAAGGCACTCCCATTTACCCTCGAATCGTGATCTGCAATCACTAAAAACACGGTATCTTGCCAATAATTAGATTTTTTCGCTAATTGGAAAAAATAACCCAACGCATAATCAGCATATTTCGCCGCATTGTTACGGGTTTGTTTTGGTTGCTCATAAAGTTCAATTTTGCCATCTGGAAATTCAAAAGGATCGTGATTGCTGGAACTAAACACAAGGCTGAAAAATGGCTTTCCGCTTTCTTGCCATCGGGTAAATTGTTCATTGGCTTCGGCAAAAAGATCTTCATCGCTTACCCCCCAAGTCGCAGTAAAGTGGGGGTGTTTATAATCTTTTTCATCAATAATGGTTTCAAAACCATTACCATAGAAAAAGCTCGCCATATTGTCGAAATGTTTTTCTCCACCATAGATGAAAGAGGTGTGATAGCCTTGTTTCTTAAGAAAATCCGCAATGGTAAAGAAATTAGTTTGTGAACCTGATAATTTCACCACCGAGCGCGCGGGTGTTGGCGTAAAACCTGCCGTTATTGCTTCAATACCACGCACAGAACGTGTCCCTGTGGCATAAAGATTTTCAAATAGCCAGCCTTCTTTCGCCAATGCATCAAAATAAGGGGAAAGTGGTTTCCCCCCTAAGGTTTGGACAAATTGCGCCCCAAAACTTTCTTCCAAAATAATGACTAAATTTTTTGCTTTACCTTGATAACTCGCCACATTGTGTGTCATTGTTGGCAAAATATCAGAAATATAGTCACTTGCTGGTCGTCCTCTCGCCTGTTTAAGGATTGCCACAACTTCATCTAACGGCATTTTGCCGTAAATTTCTGAAGAATGATCTTCATCTTTCATTTGTTGAACGGCAAATAGCACGGAATAACTGGAATTCAATACCAAAGAATTCACCAAAGGATCGGAAGAAAATGCTACCATTGCTGGGTTAATACCGCGGTGCTGAAAGCTCGATCTTGCTCCGATAAAGGTCATTGCCCCAATAAGCAAGAAAACGACAGGACGCCAATACCATTTAGGATAAGATAAATTTTTCCATAAATTCACAGACAAACGCCAAAAGCTATAAGCAAAAAGTGCGGTCAAAATTAGCGTTAAAATTAACACCACAAAATGCCCGTTTGCCAGCATTGTAAACACTTCTTTCGGATGAACTAAATATTCCACAAACAAACGATTTGGACGAAAATCATAGGTTTCAATAAAAGCTGGCGTAACAATTTCCATAAAAATAATAAACACACTACTTAGCACAAGCCATAAACGCACAAATCCGTTTACTACTCGCCCAATCAAACAGTTGCCAGCAAAAAAACAAGTAAGCAAAATAGGAAAAGAAAATAACCAGCATAGACTTGCAACATCAATCCTAACGCCTTGTAAGAATAACGAAAACCAGCCATTAACGGCAGAAATTCGATCGGCTTGCCATATCCCAAGGGCGACTCGGCTAATAGATAAGATAATGAGATTAATACAGAAAAAAATAAAAATGGGAAAAAATGCACTAAGCCGTTTTTTAAGACTGTTCATAATAGCCCTTAAAAAGAAAAAGTATGTGCTTGTTAGAATAGCAATAACCCAGAAAGTTCTTGTAATTTCTTGATTTTTTTTATTTAAAACAAAAAAATAAATTTCATTAAACAATAACATTGGTGCTTTCTTTAACAACTCTTCTAAACGCACAAATACTTTCCCTTTTATATAGCGTAAAAACCGATATTCAGGTACAATCGACCAGTTAAATTTTGTCAAATTTTAGAGTTTAGTTTATTTAGAATAATATGAAAAACATTCGTAACTTTTCAATCATTGCGCATATTGACCACGGGAAATCAACCCTTTCAGATCGTTTAATTCAGACCTGTGGGGGGCTGTCTGACCGTGAAATGGCAGAGCAAGTGTTAGATTCAATGGATTTAGAGCGTGAGCGTGGGATCACCATTAAAGCGCAAAGCGTCACGCTCAATTATAAAGCGAAAGATGGCGAAACCTATCAGCTGAATTTTATTGATACGCCGGGACACGTGGATTTTTCTTACGAGGTATCGCGTTCTCTTGCGGCTTGTGAAGGGGCATTGTTAGTGGTTGATGCGGGACAAGGCGTGGAAGCCCAAACCTTGGCAAACTGTTATACCGCCATTGAAATGGATTTGGAAGTCGTACCAATTCTCAATAAGATTGACTTGCCTGCGGCTGAGCCAGAGCGTGTTGCGGAAGAGATTGAAGATATTGTTGGTATTGATGCGCTGGATGCGGTACGTTGTTCTGCCAAAACCGGGCAAGGCATTGAAGATGTACTAGAAGAAATCGTAAAAAAAATCCCCGCACCTGAAGGCGACCCTAATGCCCCACTACAAGCCTTAATTATTGATTCTTGGTTCGATAATTACCTTGGCGTGGTTTCTCTTGTACGTATTAAAAACGGTACTTTACGCAAAGGCGATAAGATTAAAGTGATGTCCACAGGACAATCTTACAATGTAGATCGCTTAGGCATTTTCACCCCGAAACAAGTGGATACTCAAGTATTAAATTGTGGTGAAGTTGGTTGGGTTGTGTGTGCGATTAAAGATATTTTAGGCGCGCCAGTAGGGGATACCTTAACCCTACATAATAATCCAGCAAGCACCGCGTTACCGGGCTTTAAAAAAGTCAAACCGCAGGTTTATGCGGGCTTATTCCCAATTAGTTCAGATGATTATGAAGCATTCCGTGATGCCTTAGGCAAATTGAGCCTAAATGATGCCTCTCTATTCTATGAGCCAGAAAATTCTACCGCTCTGGGCTTTGGTTTCCGTTGCGGATTCTTAGGCTTATTGCATATGGAAATTATTCAAGAGCGTTTAGAACGTGAATATAATCTTGATTTAATTACCACTGCCCCAACAGTAGTGTATGAAGTGTTGCAAACCAATGGTGAAGTGATTTATGTGGACAGTCCATCAAAATTGCCACCACTTAATAATATTAGTGAAATTCGTGAGCCGATTGCAGAATGTAATATGCTCTTGCCACAAACTTATTTAGGTAATGTCATCACGCTCTGTGTTGAAAAACGAGGTGTGCAGACCAATATGGTCTATCACGGCAACCAAGTAGCGCTGACTTATGAAATCCCAATGGGAGAAGTGGTGCTTGATTTCTTTGATCGTCTTAAATCTACGTCTCGTGGCTATGCATCATTAGATTATGGTTTCAAACGTTTCCAAGCCTCAGAAATGGTACGTGTGGATATTATGATCAATGGTGAGCGTGTTGATGCCCTTGCGTTAATTGTACACAAAGATAACGCCCCTTATCGTGGTCGTGAATTGGTTGAAAAAATGCGTGAACTCATTCCACGTCAGCAATTTGATATTGCCATTCAAGCGGCTATTGGTAACCACATTATCGCACGTTCAACGGTGAAACAATTACGTAAAAACGTCCTAGCTAAATGTTACGGTGGCGATGTCAGTCGTAAGAAAAAATTGTTGCAGAAACAAAAAGAAGGTAAAAAACGAATGAAGTCTTTAGGTAACGTTGAAGTGCCACAAGAAGCATTTTTAGCTATCTTACACGTTGGTAAAGACTAATAAGGAAGCATTATGTCAAAATCAAATTTATTTTTTGTGCTACTTGTCGCAGTCGGTTATGGTATTTGGCGATATTTAGAACATTTAGCCTTACCGAATACGTTCACCATTGTACTTATTTTATTCACTGCAGTTTGCGGGATCTTATGGTGCTATTACCGTTTTGCTGTTTTGCCAAAACGTCTCCGCCAAATTACCCGTGCAGAGCAACGTAGTGGAAAACCTTTAACTGAGGAAGAAAAAGCCAGCATTGAACCGATTTCAGAAGGCGGTGAATTTTTAGCTTCACTTTTTCCAGTACTCGCATTTGTCTTAATTTTACGCTCTTTCTTATTTGAGCCATTCCAAATTCCATCGGGTTCTATGGAGCCGACTTTACGAGTTGGCGATTTTCTACTGGTAGAAAAATATGCTTACGGTATTAAAGATCCTGTTTTTCAAAACACCTTGATTGAAACAGGCAAACCGCAACGTGGTGATATTATCGTGTTTAAAGCCCCGCCAGAGCCGAGCGTAGATTACATTAAACGCATTGTTGGCATTCCTGGGGATCGCATTAAATATAATGAAGTCGATCGCCACATCACAATTACTTATGGCAAAGATGGCAAAGAATGTACAGAAAATTGCGTAACAAAAGAATTTACCTATAACGAACCGCAGCCCGATACAGATTTCAACATTATTATTGGGCAAGACCGTCAAGGTAAACCGATATATAGCGATATGCACCCATTGAAAGTAACCGAAACAGGCGATGTTACACATCAAATTCATTGGGATCCACAGCCACCGAATGCGACTTATTTATATCAAGGCTATGACAAGCAACAAAATTACATTACAGAATGGGTTGTGCCACAAGGCGAATATTTTGTAATGGGAGATAACCGTAATCACAGTGCAGACAGCCGTTTTTGGGGTTTTGTGCCAGAAAAAAATATTGTAGGCAAAGCAAAATATATTTGGTTAAGCCTTGATAAAAAACAAGGCGAATGGCCAACGGGTCTGCGTTTTGACAGAATGTTTAGCACAATTAAATAAAAAATTGAATAATCAACACAATGACAAAAAACTTAGATCGCTTACAGCGTAACATCGGCTATCAATTCCAAGATATCAATTGGCTCAAACAAGCACTGACTCACCGAAGTGCCGCAAAAAACCATAATGAACGCTTGGAATTTTTAGGTGATGCAATTTTGAACTACACTATCGCCAATGCTTTATATCAACAATTTCCTCAATGCAATGAAGGCGAACTCACACGTATGCGTGCAACCCTTGTGCGCGAACCAACGTTGGCTCAACTCGCCAAAGAATTTGAATTAGGCGAGTATATGCTATTAGGCTCTGGCGAGTTAAAAAGCGGCGGTTTTCGTCGAGCCTCTATCCTTGCTGATTGTATGGAAGCGATTATTGGCGCAATTTCACTCGATCGCGATCTTGCCACAAGTACCGAAGTAACACGCTTATGGTATCAACGGTTATTACGCGAGATTAAGCCGGGGGAAAATCAGAAAGATCCGAAAACTCGTTTACAAGAATATTTGCAAGCAGATCATCTGCCACTTCCTAGCTACAATGTCGTCAATATCAGAGGTGAAGCACATAATCAAACTTTCACCGTTGAATGCCGTGTGGAAAACGTAAAAAAAATTGACCGCACTTTTATTGGCGTTGGTTCTAGCCGTCGCAAAGCCGAACAAGCCGCCGCGCAACAAATCTTAAAAATATTGGATATAAAATGACACAAATAACAGAACATCAGTACGAACATCCCACTTATTGTGGATTTATTGCTATCGTAGGGCGCCCAAATGTTGGAAAATCAACCTTATTAAATAAAATCTTAGGGCAAAAGATTTCCATTACTTCAAGAAAAGCACAAACAACACGTCATCGTATTGTGGGAATTCACACTGAAGGCGCTTATCAAGCTATCTATGTTGATACCCCCGGATTACATATTGAAGAAAAACGTGCAATTAACCGCTTAATGAACCGAGCAGCAAGCAGTGCAATTGGCGATGTGGATTTAATTATCTTTGTGGTAGATGGCACGCACTGGAACGACGATGATGAAATGGTATTGAATAAACTTCGCCGAGCCAAAGCACCCGTGGTGTTAGCGATAAACAAAATTGACAACATCAAAGATAAAGAAGCCTTATTGCCTTTCATCACAGAAATCAGCCAAAAATTTGACTTTAAAGCCATTATTCCTATTTCTGCACAACGTGGCAATAACGTACAAGAACTAGAGAAAATTGTACGCCAATCATTACGTCAAGGGGTTCATCACTTCCCTGAAGATTACGTTACCGACCGCTCGCAACGCTTTATGGCATCAGAAATCATTCGTGAAAAATTAATGCGTTTTATGGGCGAAGAACTCCCTTATTCGGTTACGGTAGAAATTGAACAATTCAAAACAAATGAACGCGGCACTTATGAAATCAATGGACTCATCCTCGTTGAGCGAGAAGGTCAGAAAAAAATGGTGATTGGAAATAAGGGACAAAAAATCAAAGTCATTGGCACAGAAGCGCGTGCTGATATGGAACGTTTATTTGACAACAAAGTGCATCTAGAACTTTGGGTAAAAGTAAAATCCGGCTGGGCTGATGATGAAAGAGCATTGCGTAGTCTAGGATATATGGAAGAGTAAGTTAAAATATAAAGTTTGCCCTTTATATACGACTTTTCTTTTTCCTCTGCACCAAGACCATAATCCACATCTAACTGATGTGGATTTTCAGCTTTCCCACAATCCTATGAACATTAAGTATCACTAAAGAACGCTAAATACTGCTCATCCACTAATAATGGCTTATTTATCACTTTAGCCATCAGACTACTCATTCATTATAGTCGTTTAAAATGAAAATAACACAAGGCAACAATAACCTCGGTGTACAAGTAATACATAAGGAGCTGGCAAGAGCGTATTATTTCTATTTGAAATGGCTATATATAGGGAATATTTTTCTTTTTTGCATCGTTCTATTGTGTTGATTCCATACACATTACATACACTTTTAATATTTGGCAAAAGTTAGCTATAAGAAAAAGGCTTGCACTTGGCAAGCCTTGAAAAAATTAGAGATTATTTAACCGCACTTGGATTAAATCTGTTTCCACTGGGCTGGCGTTTTTTAGCCCTTGTTCAAAACTGGCTTTGGCGTTTTGTTTATCGCCTTTAGCGAGTTGAATATCCCCTTTTAATAAGAAAGCTGCGCTGTTCCACGCCTCTCCTTTAATGAGATCAAGCGAGGCCAACGCATTATCGAATTGCTGTTGTTGGAATTGTACTGCCGCTAAACGTAATGCACTCACAGAACGCAAAATGTCATCATTGGCATTAGTTACCGCTTGTTTTAATAAATTTTCTGCTTGAGCATAATCCTGTTTTTGCACAGAAACATTTGCTGCATCCAATAAAGCAAACACGGCATAAGCTGTTTTATCATTACTTTGTGCAAATTGTTCTACGCTATCCACGTTTACTTTATCTGCTTGGAATTGACTGGCAAGTTGTTCATATTGCACTGAACGTTGTTGATTTTGCGCAATTTGATGAGATTGCCAATAACGCCAGCCAAAAACTCCAGCGAGCGTTAGTACAAAAATAGCCACAACCAATTTGCCATTTTCTTTCCACCAATTTTTTATTTCATTCAGTTCTTGTTCTTCTTCAATGGTATAAGCCATAATGTTTCCTTATTAAAATGCTTTTTGTAAATAATCTACGACATTATCTAATGATAAGACTTGCTGAGTTCCCGCAAGCAGATCTTTCACCACAACTTGCTGAGCTGCTGCCTCAGTTTCACCAATCACAAGGGCAAAGTTTGCACCGACTTTATCAGCACGCTTAAATTGCTTTTTAAAATTCCCCCCACTGCAATGGGTCATAATACGTAAGTGCGGTAAATTTTCACGCAATTTTTCAGCTAATTGAAACGCGGGTAAGGTTGTGCCTTCCCCAGAGTAAACCATATAAATATCCACCGCTCTTGGTAATGCAATTTGATGATTCACCTCCTGCACTAATAGCACTAAGCGTTCTAAGCCCATTGCAAAACCAACCCCCGTTGTTGCGTGTCCGCCAAGCTGTTCAACTAAACCATCATAACGACCACCACCACATACTGTGCCTTGCGCTCCCAGTGCGTTCGTTACCCATTCAAACACGGTTTTGTTGTAATAATCCAAACCTCGTACTAATTTTGGATTAACCTCATAAGCAATGTCCATTTGATCTAGCAAAGTACAAAGCTGAGCAAAATGTACACGGCTTTCTTCATCTAAATAATCGAGTAATTTTGGTGCGCCATTAAGCACCTCTTGCAGCGCTTGATTTTTGCTGTCCAAAATCCGCAATGGATTTTTTTCTAGCCGCTCTTTTTCTTCATCACTTAATAAATCAATATGTTGTTGCAAAAATTCAACCAAAGCAGAACGATAATTTTTGCGCGCTTCTAACGAGCCAATGGAATTAAGCTGTAAGCTGACGTGCTGTTCGATACCTAATTCTTTCCATAAACGCGCAGTGAGTAAAATTAATTCGGCATCAATTTCAGGGTTAGCAATACCAAATATTTCTACCCCAGCTTGGTGAAACTGACGATAACGCCCTTTTTGTGGACGTTCGTGGCGGAACATTGGCCCCATATACCACAAACGTTGTTCGTTATTATAAATCCAGCCGTGTTCTATGGCTGCACGTACACAACCAGCCGTTCCTTCAGGACGAAGCGTAAGCTGTTCATCATTATCCCAAAAAGTGTACATTTCTTTTGAAACAACATCGGTTACTTCGCCAATTGCACGCGCGAAAAGTGGCGTACTTTCCACAATCGGCATACGTACTTCAGAATATCCATAACTTTGTAGAACGTTGCGTACTTTACTTTCCACCCATTGCCACAAAGGGCTTTCCGTTGGGGAGCAATCATTCATTCCGCGAATTGCTTGAATTGTTTTTGCCACAATATTTTCCTTAAATAATTCGATTTTTGGGATCTTGCTGTGCAACTTTGGCACGGATCTTTGCTTCTAATTGGTTAATTAAATCTTCGTTATCAAAACGTTCTTTTTGGCGTTCACCATCAACATAATAACCGCTTTTCTTATTACCACCAGTTACGCCCAAATCAGACACAAGTGCCTCTCCCGGTCCATTAACCACACAGCCAATAATAGACACATCCATTGGCGTAATAATATCTTCAAGGCGTTGTTCAAGGGCATTTACTGTGCCAATAACGTCAAATTCTTGACGGGAACAGGTTGGGCAAGCAATAAAATTAATACCACGTGAACGAATACGTAGGGACTTCAAAATATCAAATCCCACTTTAATTTCCTCTACTGGATCAGCGGCTAAAGAAACGCGCAACGTATCACCAATGCCTTCCGCCAAGAGCATTCCCAATCCTACTGCTGATTTTACTGCGCCAGCTCTGGCGCCCCCCGCTTCAGTGATCCCTAAATGTAATGGTTGCTTGATGGCTTTTGCTAATAAGCGATAGCTTTCCACGGCAAGGAAGACATCTGACGCCTTAACACTTACTTTAAACTGATCAAAATTCAGACGATCTAGAATCTCAACGTGACGTAACGCACTTTCAAGCAAGGCTTCAGGCGTAGGCTCGCCAAATTTCTCTTGAATATCACGTTCTAATGAGCCTGCGTTCACCCCGATACGAATTGGAATATTTTTATCTTTCGCACAATCCACTACCGCACGAATACGATCTTCGCGTCCAATATTACCCGGGTTAATACGCAAACAATCCACGCCATATTCTGCTACTTTTAAGGCGATACGATAATCAAAGTGAATATCCGCCACTAATGGCACATTCACTTGTTGCTTAATCAATTTGAAGGCTTCGGCTGCATCCATTGTTGGCACAGAAACACGCACGATATCTGCGCCTACACGTTCAAGCGCTTTGATTTGTGCTACCGTAGCCTCTACATCTGTGGTGCGCGTATTAGTCATAGACTGCACAGCAATCGGCGCATCGCCCCCTACTGGCACATTACCCACATAAATTTTTGTCGATTGACGACGTTTAATATTCGGTTTAAATGACGACATTGTAATCTCTTTGCTTATTGCAATTTGAATTTAGCGACACGACCATCCACTTTAAGCGGATAAACCGCGCCTTTATAAGTAATTTTTACGTTGCTTGGTGCGCCAATTGTCAGATCATAAGCGGTATTTTGATCAAAATTCAACACTTCACCTTGTTTGTAAAGTTTTTCAGCTAGCACCTTGCGATTGGCATCACGTACCCGAACCCAACAGCTCGCACCCGTAATTTCAATACGCAGTACAGCATCACTAGTTGGTATAGAAACAGCGGGATTTTCCACCGCACTTTCCATTGTACTGCGATTTTCACCCGCATTAATTTTATTCATTTCTGATTGTAATAGCTGCGCTGAAGTTTCAGATTGCACTTGGCGATAAGTATTTTCTGCACTCACAGATTGAACTGCTGCCACCTGTGGCTGCGCATTTTCTACGCTCGCTTTTGCATTTGTGTTATTTTCTTCCACTGGCGCAATTTGCTCTACCGTAACAGGTTGAGAAAGTGCGGTAGAATTTTGCGCTGTTTTTTCAGCATCAATCGCTTTAGGTGTAAGCGCAATCACGTTTTCTTGTGAAGTTGCACTATTTTGCGTACTGTTTTCTTGCTGTGTTTCCACATAGTTTTGCACTAAATCATCACGTTCTGCATTCGATTTTTGATAGTTTTCCCACCACCAAAGTGCCGTTACAGCTAATAAAGCGATAACCACAACCGCTGATACCCATCCGATCCAACGATTATGTGAAGAATATTCATTCACTGCTTGAGTCGCACGCACACCACGAGTTAAATCATTTTTTGTTGTTTCCTCAAGGGAATTTACCACGGATGACCAAAGACTTTCAGGTAAACGTAAATATTTTGCATAATTGCGGATATAGCCTTTGATGTAAGTTGCTGAAATAGAGCTATGTGTAAACTCATTATTTTCCAAACGTTGTAAAATTGAAGGGCGTAAATTGAGTTGTTTAGAGACATCATCTAACGATAAATTTAATGCTTCTCGCGCTTGGCGAAAATGTTCACCTAAACTTTGTTGAATGGTTTCTTGGTTCTCATTTGAGGTTGCCATAAGGAATTCTCTTAAAATTTAATTGTAGGATTTCACTCAGCGCGACACTTTAGCAAAATGCGAAAATCAAGGCACTCAGCGTTAAAATTCAAAAGCTAAAGTTTAAAGTTGTCATCTCGGTTTTGCAACCATTAATCAATGAATTTCTGACGAATTAACAAAGAAAATCAGCCTATTCAACTCATCAAGGGAAAATGCCTTCAATTTTCACAATTTGAAAAGAAAACGTTAGTGTTGGATTACGTTTGCGGGCAGTGAATTGGCACGTGTTGGTGCAACTTTTTCTAATAAGTCCCGATACTGCTGATAAAGTGCGCTGTTTTTTTCAGCCAAAGCACAAAGGGCAAGATTTTCGTAGGTATCCGCTTGTTGATAATAATTAGGTGAATTTAAGGCTTGTTGGAATTGTTGATAGGCTTGCGCAAAACGCCCTTGCTCACATAGAAAGACCGCATAATTATTCAACACATCGCCTTGTTTAGCCTCTAATTTTAAGGCGTTTAAATAGGCATTTTCCGCACGCTCAGTATCGCCTTGTAATTGATAAAAATAGGCTAATGCAGAATGGACTAAATAATCGTTGGGTGCATAAGCCAAAGCCTTATCTAGATTTTGTTTGGCTAAGCGGAGTTCTCGCTGTTCTAAATAGCCAATCGCAAGCTCTACCCTCGCTTTCGCGGCTTGTTGCTTATCGAAATCCTCTTGGTTTGTCTGCGAGGAAACGCAAGCACACAGCAAGAGAGAAAAAAGCGTAACCAGACAATAACGTATTTTCATTTTTTCTCTCCTTTTTGCTGATACGATTGATTATTTTTGTTTATTGTACTTGCACCGCGTTGATTTGTTCACCAAAACGCTTTTTCTGTGCCGTACGTTTAGTACGGTCAATCACGTCCCCCGCTAACTGTCCACAGGCGGCATCAATATCATCACCACGGGTCTTGCGAACAATCACCGTAAAGCCATATTCCATCAAGGTTTTTTGGAAGCGATCAATACGTGTGTTAGAACTTTTCGCATAAGGTGCTTCAGGGAACGGATTCCAAGGGATCAAATTGATCTTACAAGGCGTATTTTTTAATACTTCCGCTAACTGATGAGCGTGTTCTACACTGTCATTAACGTGATCCAGCATCACATACTCAATGGTAACCTTACCGTGATTGGCATTAGAAACCGATAAGTAACGATTCACTGAATCAATTAGCGTTTTGATATTATATTTTTTGTTTAATGGCACAATTTCATCACGTAATTCATCATTTGGCGCGTGCAAAGAAATCGCTAATGCCACATCAATCATTTCACTTAATTTATCCAATGCAGGCACAACCCCAGAAGTAGATAGGGTTACACGGCGTTTTGATAAGCCATAAGCAAAATCATCGAGCATAATTTCCATTGCTGGTACCACATTTGCCACATTGAGCAAAGGCTCGCCCATTCCCATCATCACCACATTCGTGATAGGGCGTACACCCGTTACCCCAAAATTGCCAATAATTTTTGAGGCACGCCACACTTGTCCGATAATTTCAGACACGGTTAAATTGCGGTTAAACCCTTGTTGTGCAGTGGAACAAAAAGTACAAGCCAACGCACAGCCCACTTGGGAAGACACACAAAGGGTCGCACGATCAGCTTCGGGAATATACACGGTTTCAACCTGCTGATCACCCACTTGCATCGCCCATTTGATCGTGCCGTCTGCCGAACGTTGCTCTACCGCTACTTCTGGTGCTTTAATTTCTGCTACTGCTTTTAGTTTTTCGCGTAACTTCTTGTTAATATTCGTCATATTGTCAAAATTATCTTCACCAAAATGGTAAATCCATTTGACTAATTGATCCGCACGAAACGGTTTTTCCCCTAATTCTTGAAAAAATTCACGCATTTGTTGGCGTGTTAAATTCATTAAATTAATTTTCTTCTTAGGTTCTGCTGAAAGCTGGTTGCCTTCTTGTTGAATTGTATTCTGTTCTAACATAAAGCCTCGTTGTTACACATTACGGCATTGATATAGCTAAACTTTTTTCTTTTTCAGCATAAGTTTGCAAGCTATAAATTAAGAAAATTTCTACCGCTTAAAAAATGAGTTGCGATTGTACAGAGTTATGTTTGATTAATCTAGCAATTTCAGCCTAACCTGAACGCTATTTTAGCCAACAGAAAAATAAAAGAAAAAACCACCGCACTTTTTTGCGATCAAGATCGCAAAAATTTTAGAGAATACAGAAAATCCAAAAAACAAAGTGCTGTGGGATTTTTGGGAATTTTTCACTGTTTACTTTTGTCTGAATGGGTTTTCTGAAAGGACAACTTTGCTATGATCGCCTAATTTTCTAATGAAAAAATGTTCTTTATCTCTAGCACCAATAGAAAGATAAACTTTTTCCACGGCATCTCTAACGCTAATAGGATATTCTATATACATAGAATTAAACTGTTCATCAACGTTTATTCTCGGATCTTTTGTTAAAGAACGTATGTTTACCATTCTACACTCTTGTTCTTCTTCAAAAGCATAATGCTTAACTAAATACTGTAGAGGCATTAATATATCATGTAATAAGCCTTTAACTATATCATCACTAGCATCAATTTCTTTCACAGTTTCCTTAATTGATTCAAATTCTTCCCTTACCTTATCTTCTATATTTTTTAAAGCAATTTTATATTTTTTCCATTCATTTCGCCCATCCTTATACTGCCTAAAGAAAGTAATCTTACTTCTTTTAGCAATAGATAGATAATTACTTTTAGGATCAATATAAATACAACGATAAAGAAGTAACTTATTTTCTTCAGGAATATCATTTCTAGCTTCTAAATTCTTATTCAATGTTAAAAAAGATGAAAATCTATCTAAATATTCAGAGCTAAAAAATTTATTCACATTAAAAACCAAACTAACGCCTGATGCTTCTCTATTATTTTCTTTACCATAAAGCCTAAACTGATTAAGGCTATCATGATTAAAAGTAAAACAGCTAATAAAAGAAATAAACTCTCGCTGCCCACTAAGATTATCTAAATTTAAATATTCATATAGTACCATTCCTTCTTTTGGATCATTTACTCCTCTAATTGAATTTAATCGAAAATAACTAACTTTTTCCTTATCTCTTTCCAATAAAAGAAGTGCTGTCGAAGCACGAGTATAATGAGCAACTTCTGAACAATCTGCTAACCCACTATTTGGATATACAAACAAATTTTGAAGTATCGAATCTATTTTTTCAAATAAGTCTTTAAGTTCCTCTTGATTATTACTAGAACTTATTTCTAGAACTCTTAAAAGTATATTAGCTTGATAAATAAACGCACTATTCCCAAGTTTAATTACATTTTTATAACATTCTTTTGCTTCTTTATCTTCCTTATTTTCTTGATACAGTTTCCCAAGAAAAAACTGACTTTTGGTATAAATTCGATTATCATCGTCAAGATTTATACTTGACCAAGTCGCTATCGCTTTTTTATCCTCATTATTATTTTTATATAAATTACCTAAATTAAAACGGCTCTTCGCATAAGCTTCCTTATCATCTTCACGAGTGATACTTGACCAAGCCTTTATTGCTTCATCTTTTTTATTAGTTTCTTCATATAAATCACCTAAATTAAAACGACTCATTGCATAAACTTTCTTATCATCTTCACGAGTGATACTTGACCAAGCCTTTATTGCTTCATCTTTTTTATTAGTTTCTTTATATAAAGAACCTAAATTAAAACGACTCACTGCATAAACTTTCTTATCATCTTCACGAGTGATACTTGACCAAGCCTTTATTGCAGCTTCTAAATTTTTATTTTTATAAAAATTTAATCCTTCATCAAAAACTTTCTTAGCATCATTCATATTGATAACCTATAAAATATTTAGTTGAATTACTTCGTTTCCCCAAGTAACGCAGCATACTTCACCGTATCTGGGCTGGCTTCGAGGGCGATTTTTAGTACCATTGTGAGGGGAACAGAAAGGAACATTCCCACTGAGCCCAGCAACCAGCCCCAGAATAAAAGGGAGAGAAACACGACAAGGGTAGAAAGCCCGAGAGTTTTCCCCATCATTCTTGGTTCAAGCACATTGCCGATGATCATATTTAGGCTGATAACCCCAATGGTAACGCCAATTCCCGCGAAAAAGCCATTGAGTAATAACGCTTGTACAATAATGGGAATGGCTGCAATAATTGAGCCAATATTTGGCACATAATTAAGTAGAAAGCTGAGTGTTGCCCATAAAATGGCATATTGCACGCCAAAAATTTTCAGCAAAATAAATACGCTTAAGCCCGTTAAAAAGCTGGTAAAGGTTTTCACACCAAGATAATCCATTACGCCTTGCAAAATGCGATCAATATAACCTTCGTATTGTGCCACTTGGTTAGGTTTGCTAAATGCCACTGCAAATTTATGTTTAGCCGTGGGGGCTTCTAACAACATAAACAGTACCACTAAAAATAGCACAAATACGTTGGTTACTACGCCTGAGAAACTCAGCAAAAATCCGCTGGCAAAGTTCATTATCATTGCGGGATCAAAATGATCCATAATTTGTTGCTGTAAATCTCTCACAGGTAAATGTAAACCTTGCGTGATTGTCGCAAGATCGTTGAGTCGTTGTGAAAGTAATACGCGGTATTGTGGGATCGATTGAGTGAATTCTCTCGCTGTACTATTAATTAAGCTAACAAGAAAGAAAAACACTGTCAAAATCATTAAAAACAGTAAACTTAGCGCCAACCAATGTGGTAGTTTACGTTTGGTCATAAACTTCACCACAGGTGAGCAAATAATGGCGATAAATAAGGAAAGTAAAAATGGGACAACAATTTCCCCTGCCAATTTCACCCCAGCCAGAATGACTACCAAGGCAGACAATGCCATTAATAATTGGCTGATCGGCAAACGCTTATCCATTATACGGCTTCCTCGTTTTCCTCACCCGTGCGAATTCGGATTACGCGCTCTACGTCATAGACAAAAATTTTACCATCACCAATTTTGCCTGTTTGTGCGGTTTCCATAATCGCCTGAATACACTGCTCCACTACGTCATCAGAAATGACCATTTCCATTTTTACTTTTGGCAGAAAATCCACCATATATTCCGCACCTCGATAAAGCTCGGTATGCCCTTTTTGTCGTCCAAAACCACGTACTTCTGTTACTGTCATTCCTGTAATGCCAATATCTGATAAGGCTTCACGGACATCATCGAGTTTGAATGGTTTGATAATTGCTTCAATTTTTTTCATAAGTTACCTCACTTAATTATTTTTCGCGTCGTGCGGATTTAGGTCTAAAACTGGTAATAATTTCAGGTTTTGTCTCAATATAAATACCATCAATTAATTGTAAACAATATGGCACTGCGGAAAAAATGCCTTTCACTAATACATTACCTTGCTCATCTTTCACTCCCTCAAGGGTTTCTTTGATGGCTTTCGGTTGTCCCGGTAAGTTTAAAATTAAACTATTTTTACGAATTACGCCAACTTGTCGCGATAAAATCGCGGTCGGGACAAAATGCAAGCTCACTTGGCGCATTTGTTCACCGAATCCCGGCATTTCACGATCGGCTATTGCCAGTGTGGCATCAGGGGTAACATCACGTTTAGCAGGACCGGTTCCCCCTGTGGTTAATACAAGATGACAATGATGCTTATCCACTAATTCACATAATGTCTGTTCAATAATTGGCTGTTCATCAGGAATTAAACGAGTTTCTACCCCAAAAGGCTCAACCAATGCTTGCTCTAGCCATTTCTTTAATTCAGGAATACCTTGATCCGTATAAACCCCTTGCGATGCTCGATCAGAGACGGAGACTAAACCAATTTTTAAAAGTGCGGTCATTTTTTCCTCTTTTTTCTTTTATTAAATCCAATAATATCTCACAATATGGAAAAAGACAGGGGCTGCAAAACAAAGGCTATCCATACGATCCAACATTCCGCCGTGTCCACTAATCATATTTCCCCAGTCCTTCACGCCCATACTGCGTTTCATTGCCGACATCACTAATCCACCTAAAAATCCCATTAGACAAATAATGAAACTAATCAATACCGCTTGTACTACGGTAAATGGGGTGAGCCAAGCCAGTAAGCCACCTAAAATTGAGGCACTAAATACACCACCCACAAAGCCTTCAACTGTTTTAGAAGGTGATAACGTGGGGGCGATTTTATGTTTACCACATAATTTTCCCCATATATATTGTAATACATCGCTGGCTTGCACAATAAGAATTAAGAAAATCATTAACAATAAACTTTTTCCTTCAAAACCTTCAATATTCAAGGTTAATATGGCTGGTATGTGAGAAATACAGAATATAGCAATCATAACGGCCCATTGCACTTTACTTGAGCGGTCTAGAAATTTTGATGGATCACCTAATAAAGCAGATAAAATCGGTAAAAATAGAAATCCATACACGGGAATAAAAATAGTAAACATACTAAACCAGTCTATGGCAATGAAATAATATTGCAATGGTAAAATCAGATAAAAACAAGCAACTAACGCAAAATGATCACCACGCCGAATATCAATAAGGGATAAAAATTCACGTAATGCAGTAAATGAGATAAGGAAGAAGAGCAGTAAAACGGCGTAAAATCCTAAATAAGCGGCAGCAAAAATAATTAAAATCATTACCCACCAGGCATTAATACGATGATTAAGGTTATCAATGACTGTATGGGGGGTAGAAAAACCCACTTTCCACTTCAAACTATAACCAATTGCAGAAGCAAGAAGCAAGGTGCCTATAAGTCCCCAGAATAAATGCCACATTTCCATTTTATTCTCCTTGATATTTTGGGTTTAAATTAACTAATGCTTGCTCAGCACGGGATAAAAAGTGTGTTTTATCTTCTTCTGGCTGAATATGGATAGGATCACCTAAATAAAGATCGCACAATAATGGTACTGGAACAATAAACCCTTTAGGTAATAAATTATGTGTATTACTTATCCAAACAGGGATGAAATCTACATCAGGGTTATCTTTAGCCAAATAATATAGCCCGCTTTTAAAAGGCTGAATAAGCATATCATCATCTGTTTTTCTCGTTCCCTCAGGAAAGATAATCAGCGAATCCTTTTTTAATGCTTGGCTTATTTGCTCTGTTACTGCCTTAGGATCATTGCCATTGCGTTCGATCAAGAGCATATTGAATACTTTTTTCGCCAGAAAAGAACGAATGCTCCCTTTTTGCCAATAATCAGCTCCCGCAACTGGACGGGTGTTTTTTCTGACTTCATAAGGCAAAGAAACCCAAAATAAAATCGCCGTGGCTATTATGGTTTGCATAATACAATCGAGGTTTACCCACAGATTGCAGAGCAATATTCTTTGCCGGACGTACTCCGGTAAGAAATGAGGTTAAACGGCATAACAGAAAATCAATCAATTTAGCTAACATTATTGTTCTCCTGTGTTTCTACTTCGTTATTTTCTATCGGAAATTGCACCGCTCTTTCCTTTTCATCATCTTGTGTTGATTTTGCTCCCTCATTAAGCCCCGCTTTTACACGTTTCACACAGGTTAAAATTAATCCGATAACGACAAGCCAAGCAATACCATAAAACCAACTTGGTAATGTTGGCATAAAAGTGTAAATCAAACCTAATCCACCAAATAAGAATGCACGATCACTTTTGCCTAGAGGTCCATCATAACGGCGTGTTTTACCATGTATCTGCCCCAATACTCCACAAAATTCCGTGAGTGCAGCAAGCCAAATAATGATTCCAATCACAAAAGGATCAAAAGGAGAAATAAAAGCAAAGGGTAAATATAATGCGGCATCGGAAATCACATCCGTAATTTCATTCAAATACCCACCCAAACGAGATTTTTGCTGAAATTCTCTGGCTAACATTCCATCAATTGCATTAAATGCCATACGAATAAAAAGCCAAATCGGAAGCAAAATGAATAACCAATTTACGGTTGAAAGTGCGGTCAAAAATAGACCTAAAATTATTGAAATAGCACAAGCCAATAGGGTAATTTGATTTGCTGTGACGCCTTTTTGTTCCAATTTAATCACACTTGGTCGCAATAAATTTTGAAATCGAGGCTTTAAATCATAAATACTCATCATTTCTCCTTCTTAAAATGGAAATAACAATGGAATTAAAAATACACTTGTCAGCATAATCAACAACGTAAAGGGTACACCAATTTTTACGAAATCACCAAACTTATACTTCGCTGCCCCTAATACCATCGTATTGACAGGTGAAGAAATAGGGGTCATAAACGCAGCAGAAGAAGCAATCGCCACCGTCATTGCAAAAGGTAATGGTGAAAGCTGTAAATGCTGTGCCATAGTAATCGCAATAGGCGCCATAAGAATGGCTGTCGCCGTATTGGAAATAAATAGACCAATCACGGCGGTAAGCGTAAACAAGCTGATTAAAATCCAATGTTTCCCCATTCCGCCTACGGTATTAATCATAAACTCCACGATTAAATTTATCCCACCTGTTTTTTGCAGTGCGGTAGAAAATGGCATCATTCCAACAATTAAAATTAAGCTCGACCAATGAATAGAAGCATAAGCACTTTTCGCATCAACGCAACGGAACTTCGCTAACATTAAACAAGCAATTAATGCCGCGACCACATTCGGTACAAGCCCTGTTACCATTAATGCTACCATTGTTACAATAGATAAAATGGCATAGGGTGCTTGGCTTTGTGCGGGCGCTGCACGCTCAATTTCTGCGGGGTAATCCAATACAAAAAAACTTTTCGTTTTATTACGCATCGCGTGGATCAATTTCCACGATCCTACCACCAACAGCAAATCTCCGATCTTTAATGGCTGTTCGATCAAACTTCCCGTCAAAATCTCATTATTCCGTTTAATGCCAACCACATTTAAACCAAAACGGGAACGAAAACCCACATCGGCGACTGTTTTGCCTAGATAATCACCATCTGGAATAGGGGTAATTTCCACCATTCCCATAAATTTTGCTTGTTGTTCAAAATAGTAAGGGCGAAGTTCTGTGGCTTCTAACTGATGTTGTTGGCAGAATTCATTGATATCTAACTCAGGATCGGCGCAATCAATCAGTAAAATATCTTTTTCACGAATTTCAATTTTACCTAATGAATCTGCAAGAAATCTTGGGCGAAAACGTTTCCAACGCTCAATAGCTAGCACATTTAATGCATAATTAGAACGTAAGTGTAAAGATTCCAACGGTTGCCCAATAAAATCCGAGCCTGTTTTCACGACAAAACGTTTTGTGCGGTTATGCAGTTGGTAATCATTAATTAAATCTTGAATAGAATGACGACTTCCTCCTTCCTCTTCATCCTGTTCAGAGGTTCCTAACCAATGACGTGCAACAAGCATATAGACAATGCCTAATAATAAAATCACAATACCAATCGGTGTAAAAGAGAAAAAATTAAAGCGTTGGTGGGTTAAGTTTATTAATTCGGCATTAATCACCAAGTTAGGGGCAGTGGCGATTAAGGTCATCATTCCACTAATTAGCCCCGCCATACTGAGAGGCATCATAAGACGTTTTGGGGAAATATTCATTTGCTGACAAATCACCAACACCACAGGAATAAAAATCGCCACAATACCAACGGAACTCATAAAAGATCCTAACCCGGTTACCGCTAACATTACTAAGATCAACACACGAGTTTCACTATTTTTGGCCGCTTTCATCAACCACTCGCTGACTTGATACGCCACGCCCGTTCTAACTAATGCTTCACCAACAATAAAAAGTAATGCAATCAAAATAATATTTGGATCGCTAAACCCTGCAAATACTTCTTGCACCGTTAAAATACCACTTAAGCAAAAAGCGAGCATCACTAATAGGGCAATGACGTCCATACGGATTTTATTGTGGATAAACAAGAGTACAGCAATTGCGAGAAAGATCACAACGCTAGCAAGTGGCATATTAGTAATTGTGGGCATCAAGATCTCCGTGGTTAAGGTTTTTTATAAATGTTTTTTTGATTATATTTAGTTATTTAGCTGATTGTGTTTTTCTTTGTTGATATAACGTGTTTCGCGCGTTGAGCGATTTACTTTCTCTTCCTTCCGCAGAAGAAAGTAAGCAAAGAAAAGCGTCCCAGCTAAATTGCTTTTCCTCATTCCAATAAAATTTTCTTAACAAAAAGTAAGCCCATACTTGCTATGCCGTGTTCAGGCGTTACTTTTCTAAAAATTTTATTTCCATTCGGACAATTTACAAGGGGATTGTCCGATGGTTCATAATCTATTTTGTATTAAATGGAATTTAAAGTGCGGTAGTATTTTTTTATTTTTTGAAAACTACCGAACTTTTTATTCTAAAATAAGTTTTCTTACTGGTGCAAAACTTCGGCGGTGTTCGGGTAAAACGCCGTGTTCTGCGAGTTTTTCTAAGTGTAATTTTGTTGGATAGCCTTTATGTTGTGCAAAGGCATATTGAGGATAACGTTTATCCAGTTCCTCCATTTCTAAATCACGGGCAACTTTGGCAAGAATGGAAGCCGCACTGATTTCTGCCACGAGACTATCACCTTTTACCACCGCTTGGGCGGGCATTGGTAATGAGGGAATACGGTTGCCGTCCACTAATACAAAGTGCGGTGTAATATTAAGCTGATTTACCGCACGTTGCATTGCCAACATCGTGGCGTGCAAAATATTAAGTTCATCAATTTCTTCTGGTTCTGCCCGCCCTAGCGCCCACGCTTTGGCTTTTTGTTTAATTTCTTCCGCTAAGGCAAGACGTTTTTTATGAGAGAGTTTCTTGCTGTCGGTTAAGCCTTCAATGGGATTATTAGGATCTAAAATCACCGCAGCCGTTACCACTGCGCCAACTAAAGGTCCACGCCCCACTTCATCGACACCTGCGATAAGTTCGTAATCAGGATAGACAAATTCGCTCATTATTTATTCTCCTGCAATAATTCAATCACCGCGTCAGCAGCTTGTTTGTCCGCATCGCATTGGATTATTTTATGTAGATCAATAAAATGTTGCACTAAACTGTGGCGATTTTGTACCGCACTTTCTTCTGTAGAAAAATAAGGGATTAGCTTTTCCACCAGCTTTTCCGCCGTGCAATCTTGCTGGATCATTTCTGGTACAAACATTTCATTGGCTAACAAGTTAGGTAAAGAAATATAAGGGGTTTTCACTAAACGTTTTGCTAGCATATACGTCATCGGCTTCATTTTGTAGCCCACGACCATAGGTGATTTACATAGCATACACTCCAATGCTGCCGTTCCTGACGCTAATAAGGTAGCTTGTGCCGCGATCATTGCTTGACGGGCTTGTCCATCAAGTAATCTCATTTCTAAATCAGGGGCGACTTTCGCCTTAATTTGTTCAAATTGTTGGCGACGTTTTTCATTCACTAAAGGAACAAGAAATTGTACATCTGGATACTGTTCTTTCAGCAATAATGCCGTTTGTAAGAACGGTTCGGCAAGAAATTCCACTTCCGCGCCACGACTGCCAACAAGGATCGCCAGATAACGTTGCTGTGGATCAATATTAAGCATTTGACAAGCCACAAGACGATCAGGTTTTAAGGCGATGGCATCTGCCATTGTGTGTCCAATAAAACGGCAAGGTACATTGAAGCGGTCATAAAAGGCTTTTTCAAAAGGCAAGAAGGCGAGAACAAGGTTGGTCGCTTGTGCAATTTTGTGAATGCGGTTTTGTCGCCACGCCCATACTGATGGGCTAACATAATGAATGGTTTTGATACCTTGTTCTTTGAGTTTGAGTTCAATGTCAAGATTGAAGTCAGGGGCATCAATGCCGATAAATACATCGGGTTTTTCTTGCAACATTTTGTTGATAACCTGACGGCGAATTTTCAGCAAGCGTGGTAAATGTTTCACTACTTCGGCTAAGCCCATTACAGCAATTTCTTCCATATCCACCAAGGTTTCACAACCTTCTGCCAACATTTGTTTGCCAGCAATGCCGATAAAACGTGCGTTAGGATAACGGATTTTCAGGCTGCGTATTAACCCTGCCCCCAAAATATCACCAGAGACTTCGCCTGCTACAATGCCAATGGTAGGAAATGCTTTTGCTTGTTCCATTAATACTTTTCTCATAAAAAACAACCGCACTTTATATTGCAAACCTTAGGCAATAAGTAAAGTGCGGTAAAAAATTTTAACCTTTTTATAGGTGGTATCGTTCGTTTAATTAGCGAATAATGCCACGGGTTGAACGCTTGAAGAAATCAAGGAAAAAGCTAATCGCACTTTCCGTTTTGGCGTAATGCTCAATTTCTGGCATCACTTCTTCTAAGGTTTTTCCACTGCGATAAATCAATTTATACACATTACGAATGGCGTGTAATGTCGGCTTATCAAAGCCACGGCGTTTCAAGCCTTCAATATTCACACCAAAGGGCTGTGCGTGGTTGCCTTGTGCCATCACATAAGGGGGAACATCTTGGCTCACCATTGAACCACCGCCAAGCATAACGTGTGCGCCAATGATGACAAATTGGTGAATGGCTGACATTCCACCGACAATCACGAAATCATCTAGTTCCACGTGTCCTGCAAGGGTGGCATTATTAGCAAGAATACAACGATTTTTGATTTTACAATCGTGTGCAATATGGGCGTTGATCATAAATAAGTTATCATCACCAACACGGGTTACGCCCCCACCTTGTACTGTGCCACGATGAATAGTAACACTTTCACGGATGCGGTTACGATGACCAATAATGGTTTTGGTTGGCTCATTTTGATATTTTAGATCTTGGTTTTTCTCACCAATGCTCGCAAACTGGAAAATTTCATTCTCTTCACCAATCTGAGTGACGCCATTCACAACAATATGTGAATGTAGTACTGTGCCTCTGCCAATTTCAACGTCAGAACCAATAATACAAAATGGGCCAATGACGACGTTTTCGCCAATTTTAGCGCCTTCCTCAATAATGGCTGAAGGGTGAATTTTTGCACTTGGATGGATCATATTGACCTCTTAATTTCTTGATTTTGTTATCTGCGAGCGCACATTAATTTTGCTTCACAAGCCACTTCACCATTTACTGTTGCGATACCAGTAAATGCCGTAATACCACGGCGTTCTTTGATCACTTCAACATAAAGTTCCATTTGATCACCCGGTAAAACTGGACGTTTAAAACGTGCATCATCAATACCTGCGAAATAGAACAATTCTCCACCTTGTAATTCGTGAGTTTTAAACGCTAAAATGCCCATTGACTGTGCCAATGCTTCTAAAATTAACACGCCGGGTAAAATTGGTTCTCCCGGGAAATGCCCTGTAAAACAAGGTTCATTAACGCTGATGTTTTTAATCGCTTTTAACCATTTCCCTTCTTCAAAATCGGTCACACGATCCACTAATAAAAAGGGATAGCGGTGTGGAAGTAAGGTCATAATTTCTTTTGCTTCAATGACTTTTGCGGTTTGTTCTGTTGTCACAATCGTACCTTTTTAATTTAAAAATAATAGAAAATAAAATTGGCGCAGATTATACGATATTTCACCGTTTAATACAAAACGCACCACATAAAGTGGCACGTTTGAAAGATGAGTTAAGCATTATTCAGCTTTTTTTCTAGCGCTTTTAAACGCTTATTCATTTTATCAATGTCTAAGGTTAATGCAGCGGTTTTTCGCCATTCTTTATTTGGCTGTAACGGAATGCCGGAAGAATAAACACCAGGTTCGGTAATTGGGCGCATTACCATTCCCATTCCTGTAACGGTCACTTTGTCTGCAATTTCCATATGACCATTGATTACACTTGCGCCACCAATGAGACAATAGCGTCCCACTTTCAGGCTGCCCGCCATAATCACACCGCCTGCTACCGCTGTGCCAGTGCCGATATGTACGTTATGGGCAATTTGACAAAGGTTATCAATAATCACATTATCTTCAATTACCGTGGCATCTAATGCGCCGCGGTCAATACAGGTACAAGCACCAATTTCAACGTGGTTACCAATAATCACTGTGCCAGTTTGTGGGATCTTGATCCAGCGGCCTTTATCATTTGCATAGCCAAAACCATCACTGCCAATAACTGCACCAGATTGAATTAAGCAATGTTCACCAATTTGTACTTGGTGATAGATGTTTACATTCGCCCAAAGTTGGGTGTTTGCACCAATTTTTGCGCCCTTGCCAATAAAGCAACCTGCACCGATAACCACGTTATCACCTAATTCAACTTCATCTTCAATCACCGCATTAGCGCCAATGGAAACATTTTCACCTAATTTTGCCGAGGATGAAATCACCGCACTTTCAGCAATACCTGTGGCGGCTTTAGGGGTAGAATCCATATATTGCGCTAACACAGCATAAGCAACATAAGGATCATTGACAATAAGCAGATTGCTTTCAGGCGAACAAAACTCCACATCATTTTGACTCACGACTAAAACCCCTGCGTGGGATTGGGCAAGCAAATCACGGAATTTAATATTTGAAATAAAGGTGAGTTGGTTTGACTGTGCTTTGTCAAGAGGAGCAATACTATCAATAAGCACATTGGCGTTACCACGAATGGTAGCGCCAATTTGTTGTGCTAATTCTTTAAGAGAATAAGACTTTTGCATTATTTAGCCTGTGCTGGAGCTGGAATTGCTTTTAATACTTCTTCGGTGATATTTTTGCCATCAGCTGCATACACTGCCACTTTTTCATCAAGCACGGCGCTGTAGTTTTTTGCTTTTGCCACCGTTGTCGTCGCAGTTTGAATGTCAGTTAATAATTTACGTTCAACTTCCATTTCTGCTTTTTGTGTTTCCTGACGGAATTTAGCAATATTTTCTTGGTGCTGTTGTACTAATTTTTTAAACTCTTCATCACGTTTTTGCGCTAATTTTGCAATTTCATCCTGACGCTTTTTAATATCAGCTTGACGTAATTTTGGTGCATCTTTATCTAATGCTTTCACTTTACCATCAATTTCTTTTTCAAATGCTGCTTTTTTATCTTGCAGTGCTTTATCTTCAACTTGTAATTTTTCAGATGGTGCTTTGAATTGCTCATCTAATTTTTTAAATTCAACTTGACGTGCTGGATGATGTGCAAATAAATAATCGACATTTACAAAGGCAATATTATCTTCCGCCATTGCAATGGATGAACCTAATGCTAACGCTAAAGAAAGTGCGGTTAATTTTACAGCTTTTTTCATTTTTGAGTTTCCTTAAAATAAATTAATTTTTAAATTCAATACCAATGGGAGCAAGCTCCCATTAGCTTTCCAAGCTTTCACTTAGACTAATAAGAATGAAAGAAGTTCCAATTAGAATGTACCACCGATACTAAATTGGAATTGTTCAATTTCATCACCTTTATATTTTTTGATTGGTTTGGCATAAGAGAACACCAAAGGTCCAATCGGTGATTGCCATTGGAAAGCGACACCCGCTGAGGAGCGAACACGGCTCGGATCGCCGTAATCCGGTAAATTGGTGAAACGTGCTTTTCCGTCTGTTTTCCATTTTGTATTCCATACACTTGCTGCATCAACAAAAACTGAGGTTCTTACTGAACGTTGATTTTTGTCCGCCACAAAAGGTGTTGGTACAATTAATTCCGCACTTGCGGTGACCATTGCATTACCACCGACAATGTCGCCATTTACCCCTTTCTTACAATATTTATCCGGTGTCGTTGCACAATTTTTTTCATCTCGATAAATAGCTTGTGGGCCTACTGCACCATAAGCAAAACCACGCAAACTTCCCATACCACCTGCACTGTAAGTTTGATAGAACGGTAAACGTTTACCACCAAAACCATTCGCGTAAGCTGCGGAAGCTTTTGCTGAAATGACCCAGCTATGATCACGATCTAACGGATAGAAGCCTTGGACATCTGCGGACAATTTGTAATATTTATTATCTGAACCTGGAATAGTCACTTTTCCGCCGATCGAGGCGCGCATTCCTGACGTTGGGAAATAGCCGCGGTTCAGATTGTTATAGTTCCAACCCATAGAGAATTCAAAATCGTGAGATTTGAATGTCCAATCACTCACATTCATTGATTCACGATAGAGGTTACGGTTATATTCAGGGCGTACATCTTTTAATTTGTTGTAAACATAGCCTAACCCAACATAGTATGAGTTATTCTCATTGACGGGGAAACCAAGCGTACCGTTCACCCCGTAAGTTGTACGGCTATAAGAGGCTGACGTGTCGTTTTTTGAGTTATCGTATTTTTCAAAGAATACATTCCCACCAAGACTTACGCCGTCTTTTGTGAAATAAGGTTCTGTATAGCCTAAATTCACACTGGTACTGTAATCATTACGCGAACCACCTAAACTGATTGAAGATCCCATTCCCAAAAAGTTATCTTGTTTAATACTTGCCTGATAGCTTAAGCCACTTTCTGTACCATAACCAATACCAAAGTTAATGCTACCCGTATTACGTTCTTTCACTTTATAGATCACATCAAGTTCATCGTCCGTGTTTGGCACATTCTCAGTACGCGATTCTACAGTCTCAAAAAATCCTGTACGTTCTAACCGCACTTTACCTAGTTCAACTAATTGAGAAGATAACCAAGTTCCTTCTTGCTGACGCATTTCTTGGCGTAATGTGCTATCTGCACTGACGTTATTGCCTTCAAAACGAATTTGACGCACGGAATAACGACGACCTGCATCAACCACATAAGTTAATGCAATAGTGTGATGTTGATCGTCAAACGCTGGGCTAACATTCACTTGAGGGTTTGCGTATCCCTGCTCACCTAAGGTCGTTTTAATGGCATTTTCTACCGCAACCACATCACTACGACGGAAGGTTTCCCCCACCCGAATTTGTTTTAATAATCCGGAAAGCTCATCGCCCATTCCCGCAACATTACCCACAATACGCGCGCTCTTAACGGTATATTTCTCACCTTCATTAACATCAATAGAAACTTTTGCCTCAGTCTGTGCATCATTTAACTGCACATCTGTTTTAGTGATTTGCATTTTGGCATAGCCGTGATCAAGGTAAAACTCGCGTAATGTATCTAGATCTTTACCAAACTGTACGGAATCGAATTTATTGCCAAAAAGCTTCCACCACGCATCAGGTTGTAATTCCATTTGTTCTTGCAACTTGCTTGAACTAAACGCGTGATTTCCTTCAAAGGTAACCCCTTTCAACAGTGCGATATCATTTTCTTTAATTTGGATTTTGACTTCCGCACGATTATTTGGCAATGGCGTAACGATGGTTTCCACTTTTGCGTTATAACGCCCTACGCTACGGTAATGATCTAATAAACTTTGGCGAAAAGCCTCTAATTTATCAAGGTTCAACGCATCGCCAACCGCAAAGCCATTAGCGTCTAGATTATCTTTCAAGGCTTCACTTGGAATTGAGCTATTCCCGTCAAGAATAACATCGGCAATAATTGGGCGTTGCTGTACAGAAATCACTAGGGTATTGCCTTCTCGAGCCGCTTTAACCCCCTCATATCCCTGTAAGAACAAGGTTCTTACTACATTAGCAATATCTTTATCTGTCGCCCGTTGCCCAACTCTAACGGGTAAATTCGCAAGAATTTTGCCTTCCGTGCCAGCCTGAACGCCATCAACACGAATATCTTGCACAATAAAAGGTGCAGCCATCACCGTGGTTGAACCCAATAATAAACTTGCGATTAAAAGTTTTTTCATTGTTACTTTTATCCTTGTAAAAGAAAGAGTTATAAACGTAAGAAATCGTTAAACAAAGCAAATGCTGTTAAAGCTAATAAGCATATTGCGCCAATTTTATAAGCCGCATCTTGCACTTTTTGTGAAAGTGGTTTGCCTTTTATCGCCTCGGCGGCAAGAAAAACTAAATGTCCCCCATCTAATACTGGTAATGGGAACAAATTCATAATACCTAAATTCACACTAATTAATGCCATAAAACTTAAATAATAAACGAAGCCAATTTCAGAAGAAACACCCGCCCCCTTTGCAATAGAAATAGGCCCGCTTAAATTATTTAAAGAAAGATCGCCAGTAATTAATTTACCGATCACTTTTACAGTCAGTAGCATTAAATCTTTCGTTTTTTCTATGCCTTTTTGTAACGCGTCAAAAAGACCATATTTTAATTCCGTGCGATATTTTTCATCTAATGGTTTAATGGTTGGCGAGACGCCAACAAACCATTTCCCTTTTTCGTTTAGTATCGGCGTTAAGGTTTTATATAGCGTTTCCCCCGCCCGCTCAATGCGCAACGTGAAAGGCAGCCCCTTTTGCACATCGTGAATAAAATCTTGCCAATTCATTGGTTCACCGGTATTGGTATAAAGTTTATCACCAACAAGCAAACCTGTTTTTTGTGCAGGGGAATCTGCTGCCACTTTAGACAAGGTCATTTCCACTTTAGTTCGCACAGGAATCATACCTAATGCGCCAAAAGCACTTTCTTTTTCGGGATCAAAACGCCAATTTGTTAAGTCTAAGGTACGCTGTTGCTTCACGTTAGAGGTAAAAGGAGAAAGCGTGATTTCTACATTTGGATTGCCCATTTTGGTGGCAAGTACCATATTAATGGTTTCCCAATCTGGCGTTGCTGTGCCATCAATGGCGATAATTTGTGAATCTGGTTGGATCTGTGCTTGTGCCGCAATAGATTGAGGTCGAACCTCTGCGATAACAGGTTTCACACTAGGAATACCAATGGAATACACCAACCAATACGCCAATATAGCAAAAATAAAATTCGCAATAGGCCCTGCTGCAATGACAAAGGCACGTTGTGCAACAGATTTATTATTAAAGGCTTGTGATTTTAATTCTTCTGGTACCGCTTCGTTACGCTCATCAAGCATTTTCACATAGCCACCTAAAGGAATCAGTGAAATAGAAAAGGCTGTCCCTTTTTTATCAAGAAATGACCACAATACTTTACCGAAACCAATAGAAAAACGCTCAACTTTTATACCGCACTTTCTCGCAGCCCAAAAGTGTCCGTATTCGTGTACAAAAACCAGTACACAAATGGCAACCAAAAATGAACCTAGCGACCACAAAAAAGACATATCTGTTTCCTATAAGACATAAAAATAGAAATAGGCAAAGAATGGAACAGCAGCAGTTAAGCTATCAATACGATCTAAAATCCCACCGTGTCCGGGAATTAACTGACTGCTGTCTTTAATACCGCTTTCACGCTTAAACATACTTTCCGTCAAATCACCGAGTACAGAAATCGCCACTGTCGCAACGGATAACAGGATGAAAGGCGCTGTTGGCACATTGAATAGATCTTGCGGAGCAACTTGCATAAAAATGGCTGCTAACACGCCAGCCGTGAGTAAACCACCAAATACCCCTTGCCAAGTTTTACCCGGGGAAACTTTTGCTGCAAGTTTATGCTTTCCAAATTGGCGGCCGGCAAAATACGCCCCTGAATCAGCTGCCCATACAAGAATAAAGACATAAAAGAGCAACATTAAGCCGTGATAGGGATTAGCAACGTAACTATCTAAACGCAGTTTTAACACACCAACAATAAAAGGCACTAAAGTTACAATGGCGAAAACTCCTTGCAACACCACGGATTTTGCCCAAAATTTCGCTGAATTGGGATAATTCACTACCAGACCAAGGGCGATAATCCACCAAATCACGGCACTTAATAAAATCGGTTCGGCATAATGTTCAAACACACGCCCAGCATTGAGATAATTGGCTTCGCTTAAAATCCATAAAAAAAGCACCGCACTTGCTAATCCAGCCACGACAACACGCCAAAATTTATTTTTAACCTGGGCAAATTGTGTCCATTCCCAAATGCCTAAGCCCACCACGGCACCTAACGCTAAGGCAAAATAAAAAGGAGAAAATAAAAATAACGCAGCACAGACAATAGCAATTAAAATTATTGCGGAAATGACACGTTGTTTAAGCACAGTTTAGTCCTCTTGTTCTGCTCCACCAAAACGGCGATTTCGTTGTTGATAAGCTAAAATAGCTTGATTAAATTCTTGTTCGTTAAAATCTGGCCATAACACATCGGAAAAATAAAATTCTGCATAAGCAATCTGCCATAGCAAAAAATTACTCACACGTTGCTCCCCACTTGTCCGAATGAGCAAATCAACCATTGGCTGATTTTGGGTAACCAAATATTGCTGAAAACGTTCTGCGGTGATCTCATCAACGGTCATCTGCTGATTTTTCACTAAGCTGGCAAGCTGTTTTGTAGCCTGCACAATATCCCAATAGCCCCCGTAATTTGCCGCAATATTTAAGGTAAGTGCGGTGTTATTTTCGGTTAATTTTTCTGCGTTTTCGATTTTTTGCTGTAATTTTGCATTAAAACGCGATTTATCGCCGATAATTTTTAACCGAATATTATTTTTATGCAATTTTTTCACTTCTAAATCAAGTGCTTGCATAAATAATGTCATTAATGCACTCACTTCACTTTCGGGACGAGACCAATTTTCACTGCTAAAGGCATAAAGTGTGAGAACATTCACACCAATTTTTAGTGCATAGGAAACCGCTTGGCGCACTGCCGCGACACCATTTTTATGCCCGAAAATACGCATTTTTCCTTGCTGTTTTGCCCAACGACCATTGCCATCCATAATAATCGCAACGTGTTGAGGAATATTATTTGAATCAATCTCTGTCATTCATCAAGGATTTTCTAGTTACAAAATTAATGGCTGAATATATCATAATATGATCTTACTTACTATGAAAACGCACAGAATTATATGTAAAAAATCAAAGCGAACTTTCGCCCGCTCTGAGTTATTTATAATAAAAACAAAATGTTATTTTGATTGAATGATTTTCCACGCCAACCCACGTGCTTTTTTATCCACCTCTAACACATCATCAATGGATTGAATCTGTTGCGGCGTGATGTTTTCTACAACCTGCTGATTCACAAAGGCAATGTCGGTAAATTTAATTTGACGGTTTAAAAACGCCTCGACAGAAATTTCGTTCGCCGCGTTCATCGCTGTTGTTGCATACTGCCCTGCTGCGAAAGCATCTATGGCGAGTTTTAAACAAGGGTAACGCTGATAATCTGGTTGTAAGAAAGTCAGCCCATTAAGCTGATAAAAATCCAATGGCGCAACCCCCGCAAAGGTACGCTGTGGATAAGCCATTGTTTCAGCAATTGGCGTACGCATATCAGGGTTACCCATCTGCGCAATGACCGAGCCATCAATATAACGCACCATAGAATGAATAATGGATTGAGGGTGAATAATCACTTCCATTTCATCAGCTGTCGCATTAAATAACCAACGAGCCTCAATATATTCTAAGCCTTTGTTCATCATTGTAGCTGAATCGACCGAAATCTTTTTGCCCATTGACCAATTGGGGTGTGCCACAGCTTGTTCTGGTGTGATGTGTTCAAATTCAGTAAGATCCGTATAGCGGAAAGGCCCGCCCGATCCCGTTAAGACAATTTTACTAATGCCTAATTCTTGTAGCGGACAAAAACCGATTTTTTCTTGTGCTTGAGGCGGTAAAGATTGGAAAATCGCATTGTGTTCACTGTCCACTGGCAGAAGCTGTGCGTGGCTTTTCTTCACTTCATCAATAAAGAGTTGCCCACAAGTCACCAAGCTTTCCTTGTTGGCTAGCAACACCCGTTTACCCGCTTGCACCGCTGCAAGGGTTGGTAGCAAGCCGGCTGCACCAACAATGGCAGCCATCACTTGATCAGCCTCAGGGTGTGCTGCTAATTCACAAATAGCTTGTTGTCCGCTTAACACTTGCGTTTTCATACCAAGTGCGGTCAATTTTTCTTTCAAATTTTTCGCCGCACTTTCATCATCTAATGCGGCAAAAGTCGGGTGAAATTTAACGCATTGCTCAAGCATTAACTGCACATTACGCCCCCCTACTAAAGCGAACGCTTGATATTTTTCTGGATTATGTGCTATTACAGAAAGGGTGCTAGTGCCGATTGAGCCGGTTGAACCAAGAATGACGAGTTTTTGTTGTTTTTGCATAAATTTTTGACCGCACTATAAAAAGAAGTAAGTTTGCTAAAATTGTGGTGAATATACTCAAAAGCCAGCCGTTCAGCAAGAAAAAAGAGGGCGAACCTTTGGCTCGCCCTTTATTGCTTCATTATTTCAAATGATTAGAAATCTAATAATTCTTTCTCTTTGTCCGCTAACACTTCATCCACTTTTTTCACATAAAGATCGGTGATTTTTTGGATTTCATCTTGTGCTTTGCGTTCTTCATCTTCGCTGATTTCTTTTTCCTTCAACAACGCTTTGATTTGATCGTTAGCATCACGGCGTACATTACGTACAGCAACTTTGCCTTGCTCGGCCTCCGCTTTTACGATTTTGATTAAATCACGACGGCGTTCTTCCGTTAATGGTGGAAGTGGAACGCGAATGGTTGTGCCTGCTGATGATGGGTTTAAACCTAAATCAGAGGTTAAGATGGCTTTTTCTACTGCCCCGATTAAACTACGATCAAACACAGTTACTGCAAGTGTGCGTGCATCTTCAGCGACAACATTAGCTAACTGACGTAATGGCGTTAATGCGCCATAGTATTCCACTTGAATACCATCAAGTAAGCTAGGCTGTGCGCGTCCTGTTCTGACTTTCGCAATATGATGTTTGAATGTTTCAAGGCTTTTTTCCATACGCGTTTGCGTATCTTGTTTAATTTCGTTAATCACAAATATTCCTTTTATTTAAGTTTAATCAATTAGTTACAAATAAGCGTCCCTTCACGCTCACCTAAAATAACATTGCGTAATGCCCCCGGCTTGCTCATATTAAACACGCGAATTGGCATTCCGTGATCTCGTGCTAACGTAAAGGCGGCTAAGTCCATCACTTGCAATTCTTTGTCAATCACATCAGCATAAGTGAGTTTTTCATACATCACTGCTTCTGGATTTTTGGCAGGATCGCAATCATACACGCCATCCACTTTTGTGGCTTTGAGTACAACATCGGCTTCAATTTCAATACCGCGCAAGCAAGCGGCTGAATCGGTAGTAAAAAATGGGCTACCTGTTCCTGCCGAGAAAATGACCACGCGTCCTTCACGTAGCATTTTAATTGCTTCAGACCAGTTATAAGTATCACAAATACCATTGAGTTGGAAGGCGGACATCAATTTTGCATTGACATCAGCACGGTGTAAGGCATCACGCATTGCTAAGCCGTTCATTACGGTGGCAAGCATTCCCATATGATCGCCAACCACACGGTTCATTCCTGCTTTCGCCAGTTTCGCACCACGGAATAAATTTCCGCCCCCTAACACAACCCCGACTTCTACGCCCATTTCTAGTAATTCTTTAATTTCGAGCGCCATTCTGTCTAAAATTGAAGGATCAATTCCAAAACCTTCCTCACCTTGTAAAGCTTCACCGCTTAATTTAAGCAGGATTCTTTTATATACGGGTTTGCTCATTTTTTCCTCACAAAAGTTGGGTACAAAATTCTGCATATTATAGAGCAACATCTTTACCCTGAAAATAGCTTAGAAAAAAAATCGCATAGAACCCTCGAAAAAAATTAAGTAAAATGAGAGGAAGTCAAAAATAAGGAATAATGTTGTGACAGAAAAGAACAAAAAAGGAACATTTCATCTTTCATCCTTACTCGCAAGTGCGGTATGTTTTGCGCTACTTTATGTAATCAGCCTGTTGGCATTACAAGGCTCGGGTTATTTTCCACAGCCAAACTGGCAACAAATTGCCCTTTTTATGTCTTTCATTATTATTTTTTCTAGCTCCCAAAAATACTTTTATTTTATTGCGCTCCCTATTTTATTCATTTATGCCTGCTATGCGCCTATTGGGGTGAATTTTGGCGCGCCTTCTTATCAGTATATTGCCTCTGTTTTTGCCACCGACTTACAAGAAGGCAAAGAATTTTTCGCCCAAATTCCTCTACGTCACTATGGTTATCCCCTTGTTATTCTTGGCGGAGCCTTGCTTTATCGCAAGTTAAGTCAAAAATTCCACGTGGCTTTTTATAAAAATAAAGGGCTATTGGCACTCATTTTTATCAATGCATTTTGGGGACAAATTCCTTTCCAACCTCTGCAAGAAAGCTATTTAGCCGGGAAAAAAGTGATCGAAGAACTGCGTTTGCTTAATCGCTTTAATGTGCCAAGTGAATGGGGAGAAAGCCAACTGGATAGCCGTTCCCATTATGATGACTACATTTTAGTTATCGGCGAAAGTGCAAGAAAAGATTATCACCACGCTTATGGTTATCCTATTGCTAATACGCCTTTTCTTTCCAACGCCAAAGGCACATTAATTAATGGCTTAACTGCAGGGGGAACCAATACTATCGCTTCGTTAAAACTAATGTTTACAAAACCTAACAAAAAAACGTGGGAAGGTAATTATCGCTTAAATTTCATTGACTTAATTAAGTCAGCAGGTCTCAAAACCTACTGGCTTTCTAATCAAGGCTATTTGGGGCAATACGACACGCCCATTTCTGCGATTGCCAATAAAAGTGATGAAAAACTCTTTTTAAAATCAGGTGATTCTCTTAGCAGTGATGTGAGTGATTTTAAATTAATCGCAAAATTTGACCAGCTACTGCAAAAACCTAGCGAGAACAAACGTTTTATCGTTGTCCATCTATATGGCTCACATCCTTTAGCTTGCGAACGCGTGGCTGATTATAAAAAGATTTTTGACGACACAAAAATTGATAAAAAATATCAAGAAGTAAACTGCTATATTAGTTCGATCAAAAAAACCGATGAAATACTCAGCAAAATTTATCAGCTTCTGGTAGAAAATCAGCAAAAAAACCACCGCACTTTTTCGATGATTTACTTTGCTGATCACGGTTTAGCTCATCAAATCAGCGACAACTATATTGCCATTCATAATAGCAATGGTAAAAGCAAACGCCATTACGATATTCCATTGTTTAAAATTTCCAGTGATGATCAGCAACGTCACGAGAAAAACGTGGCAAAGTCTGGCTTGAACTTTACGGAAGGATTAGCCAATTGGATAGGCATTCGCAATGCGAATATTGACGCCAATATGGATCTTTTTGATGAGACACCACAGCCAGATTATGGCTTAAAAGAAAAAATTGAAAATATCTCTGCGCCAGATGATCCTGCGGTGATCATTCCTGCTCAACGCTAACCTGTTGATTTAACGAATGGTTAATAAATGTCATTGTTTTCGCTGACACCGCTAACACCGACGACGTTGCCCCCCAATCACCGAGAACAATGCGTTCAAAGTGCGGTGGAATTTTGTGCCAATTTTGCCGATGGGTATGCCCGTGAATAAGCTGTGGCACATTAAATTGTTGCATTGTTTGCAACACAAAATCGGCATTTACGTCCATAATTTGAGAGGATTTATGCTGCTTATCCTGTTTGCTTTTGGCACGAATTTTCTCAGCAATTTTTAACCGCACTTTTAAAGGAAGATGTAAAAAAAGCCATTGACGCCATTTTTGATGCACTTTTTTACGATAGCGTTGGTAAGCCATATCATCAATACAGAGTGTATCGCCGTGGCAAAGCAATGTGGGAGTGCCATACAAATCAATCACCTGATAGGTGGGTAACAGGGTTAAGCCGCAAGATTGGGCAAATTTTTCGCCGATGAGGAAATCGCGATTGCCGTGCATAAAATAGCATTTCACGCCTTTTTCCGTTAAGGTGCGAATTTGCAGTGTCACTAAATCGATCAACGGAGAATGTTCATCGTCACCAATCCAAAAATCAAAAAGATCGCCTAAAATATACAAACTTTCAGCATCTTGGGCTTGATTTTGCATAAAATCCACAAAAAGGGCGGTTAAATCTGGACGATTTTCGCTTAAATGTAAATCAGCAATAAAATAGGTCGTTGCCATTTTGAATGTCTTTTTAAAGAATGAAATTGTTTGATAGCCTAGCATTTTTTTAGCGGATTGATACAAATATTTACGGATTTTCGCTATACTTGTGCAAATTTTTTTCAGGGTATGTCGTTATGCTAAAACTTCTTCGCATTATTGTGATTGTGTTCTGCTGTATTTTGATTTGTTTACTTGGCACAATCTATTCTCTTATTCGTTTCAGAAATCCAAGCAATGTAGGAGATATCGCTCGCTGGTTTGGGCGTTTATATCCGCTTTTCGGTTTGCAAGTGGAACATCGTTTCCCTGCAAAGGCAAAAAATATTGGGCCTTGCATTTATATTGGCAATCACCAAAATAACTACGATATGGTCACCATTTCTTATATGGTGATGCCACGCACCGTGAGCGTAGGGAAAAAAAGCCTGATTTGGATCCCTTTTTTCGGCATTTTATATTGGGCATCGGGCAACATTTTTTTAGATCGCGATAATCGTTCCAAAGCGCACAATACAATGACTCAACTGGCTGAACGCATTAACCGCGATAATCTTTCTATTTGGATGTTCCCTGAAGGTACACGCAGCCGTGGGCGTGGTTTACTGCCGTTTAAAACAGGGGCATTTCACGCTGCGATTGCCGCTGGCGTGCCGATTGTCCCTGTGGTTTGTTCTACCACACAAAATAAAATCAATCTTAATCGCTGGCATAATGGCAAGGTGATCTGCGAAATGCTACCCCCTGTGGATACCTCCGCTTATAGCAAAGATAATGTGCGTGAATTGGCGAGCTATTGCCATTCACTAATGCAACAACGAATCAATGAACTTGATGCAGAAATTGCTGCTCAACCAAGCCCAACAAAATAAGATGAATCATTTTTCGCGCCGTCAATTTTTCAAAACAGCCCTCACAGCGGGGGCATTTTCTGCTATTCCTGCGCCATTATGGGCTGCCGAACGCCAACCTTTGCGCGTTCCACCACTAATGGAAACACGTCGTGGTAAACCTGTTTTTTTAGAAATGAACAGCGCACAAGCGCAATTAGAACGGGGAAAAACCAGCGAAGTTTGGGGATTTAACGGTAATTATTTAGGTCCAACACTCAAAATGCGCCAAGGGGATTTCGCCAAGCTGAATTATCGCAATAACTTAACACAAATGGTTGCCTTAGCCATTCAAGGGCTACAAGTAAGCGCTGAATCACTCGGTGGTGTTGCGCATCCTTTTACGCAAGGACAAAGCTGGTCGCCAATTCTTCCCATCACCCAAGCTGCCTGCACCTGCTGGTATAGTGCTTGTACCCTCGGGCATTCGGCTTATCAAACTTATCGTGGGCTGCTCGGACTGTGCATTATTGAAGATAACGAAAGTCGTAAATCCAGCTTGCCACAAAAATATGGCGTAAACGATATTCCTTTAATTTTGCAAGATATGCAATTAAATGATGAAGGTGTGCAATTATTCCAACAAAATCGACCGCACTTTTTCGGTAATCGTTTATTGGTAAATGGGCAAGAAGCCCCCTATTTAGCCGTACCGCGTGGTGTTGTGCGGTTACGTTTACTTAACGCCTCCCTTTCGCGTCGCTATGAATTACGCTTTGATGATGAACGCGATTTCCAACTTATCGCCCTCGATCAAGGCTTTTTACCACAAGCGAAAACAACTAAGGTGCTGTTTCTTGCACCGAGTGAACGCGCAGAAATACTTGTCAATCTAAACGAAGGCGAAAATGCCACCTTAATCGCAGGAAAAAAACGGAATTTTTTCAGCAAACTAATGGGCTTTTTCGGCAGTAATGAAGAATTGCTTGATAACACCGTTGTTGAGCTACGCCCACAAGGTTTAAGCAGTGCGTTTGCACAAAATCATACAATGCAGTTTAATACTGATGCACTACAAGCATTAAAGGCGAAAATTCGTCGTGAGCGCCATTTCCAGCTTGATGCCAATAATGGACTGCTCAATCAACAACGTTTTGATCCAAGACGGATTGATGTAAATGCTGAATTAAACAGCACTGAGCGCTGGATTCTCACCGCCAACGAACCTACTGGGTTTAAAATTCAAGGGGCAAAATTTATCCTTGAACGTATCAATGATAAGCCCGTTGCAGAAAGCGATCTCGCTTGGAAAGATAGCCTGTGGATTGAAGGTCAAATGCAGATTTTAGTTCGCTTTCAACACCCTTCTTCTAACAGTCATCCTTTCACCTTTGGTGCAACGGATTTGCTCGCAGCGGATAAAGGTTGCTTAGGCTTAATGGTGGTGCAATAAAGAAATAACGCTAAGTTATGTGATATGCGCCTTTGATCTAAAAGTGCGGTTGAATTTTTGTTCGTTTTTTTGTTAAATCAAATTTATAAGATAAAAAGTCGTTTAAGGTTTAGTTATGTGTCAGCTATTAGGAATGAATTGCAATACCCCAACGGATATTGTGTTTTCTTTTGAAGGGTTTCGCCGTCGCGCAGGGCTTACCGATAGCCATTCAGATGGTTTTGGTATTGCCTTTTTTGAAGGCAAGGGCGTTCGCATTTTCCGCGATAACCAAGCAGGGCATAGTTCCCCCATTGCAGATTGTGTAAAACAATACCACATCAAATCGTTCAACGTCATTGCACACATCCGTAAAGCCACGCAAGGGGCGGTAACGATTGAAAATACACACCCATTTATTCGTGAAATTTGGGGCGAAAACTGGGTATTTGCACACAACGGTAATCTGACCCAATTACCTGATATGTCAGAAAATTTCTGCCAACCTATTGGCTCAACAGATTCAGAAGCCGCCTTCTGTTATATGGCTGAACAGTTAAAAAATCGCTTTCGCAAAAAGCCCACCGAAGAACAGATTTTCCAAGTAATTCAAGAAATTAGTAAAGAATTGGCACAAGGCGGCACATTTAATTTCATTCTTTCAAACGGCGAATGGATGATTGCTCACTGCTCTACCAATTTGCATTACCTCACCCGTAAAGCGCCTTTTGGTACAGCACAACGTATTGATGATGACGGGGTGATCGACTTTCGCCAACATACCACAGAAAAAGATAAAGTTACCATCATTACTACCTTTCCGCTGACTAAAAATGAGACCTGGACAAAAATGGAACACGGTGGTTTTGTGTTTTTCAAAGATGGCGATAAAGTTTACGAAGTCCTTGGCACCCCAAGGGAAGCTATTGATGATGGCACATTAGGCAATGCGAAAGCCGCCTGATCACACTCTCGTTAGAAGCACTTTTATTGTGCCATTAAAAGTGCTTTTTGATTTAACTATGTCCAACCTTTTTCTGTTATTGTTCGGATTATTCCATAAAACGAAACTGCTTTAATTTTTGGTAACCCATTATCAATAAAGATAAAATACTCAATTTTGTTTTTTGTCGAAATAAAACAGTGCGAAATCGAAAGTATAAAAAGATAAAATGTTAAAAAGACGTAAACATTTCTCTATTTTCTAACCAATTATTCAAGAAAAAATCGATCATTATCACAAATCACACCTTTTATCCTGTTTCATATCCGCAATCGCTATATCATCTGCGCTGGTTAGATTAGGTATTCATCATACGCTAATCCAAGTTTATATAACGGAGTTCGGCAATGCTAAAAACAACTATAACAAATAAATTCGATTTACTTTGGACATTAAATTTATTCGGTACGGCAGTGGGAGCTGGCGTACTGTTTTTGCCCATTAATGCAGGAATGGGCGGATTTTGGCCGTTAATTGCGATTATGCTATTAGTTGGGCCGATGACTTATTTTTCACACCGTGCGTTATCTCGTTTTGTGTTGTCATCTTCCAAACCGGGGAGCGATATTACCGAAGTGGTGGAAGAGCATTTTGGGCAGGGGGCAGGAAAAATCATCACATTACTTTACTTTTTCGCGATTTTCCCTATTTTATTGATTTATGGCAATGGCATTACCAATACAGTGGAATCCTTTATAATCAATCAGTTAGGATTAAACGCGCCAAACCGAATCCTACTTTCTTTCGTGTTGATTGCCAGCCTGATTTCAGTGATGCTGATGAGCGAAAAAATAATGTTAAAAATGACCGAGTTGTTGGTGTATCCCCTTGTATTTATTTTATTTTCTCTTTCCATTTATTTAATTCCTCAATGGAATACCGCAATGCTGCACCAAATGCCCGATGCAGCCAGCTTCATTGGCACGCTTTGGATCACCATTCCTGTATTAGTGTTTTCTTTTAATCATTCCCCGGCCATTTCTTGCTTTTCTCAATCGCAACAACGGGAATACCAATCACCAGAGCTGACCGAACGCCACGCAAGCCGAGCATTAAAAAACACCTCAACCTTACTGTTATTTTTTGTTATGTTTTTCGTCTTTAGCTGTGTGCTAACCCTGACTCCTGAAGATTTAGTCCAAGCGAAAGCACAAAATATCAGTATTCTTTCCTTTTTAGCCAATAAGTTTGATAACCCTTATATCTCTTACTTTGGGCCTTTAGTGGCATTCCTTGCCATTACCAGCTCTTTCTTTGGTCATTATTTAGGTGCGAGAGAAGGCATTCAGGGGCTGTATCTGAAATTTTCAGGCAAACAAGGCATTACAAATCGAAAAAAATTGAATTTTTTCACCGCACTTTTCTTTTTATTGACGCTATGGGCGGTGGCAATTATCAATCCAAGCATTCTTGGCTTAATTGAATCTATTGGCGGACCAATTATCGCCGCTATTCTCTTTTTAATGCCAATGTATGCGGTTCGTAAAGTGCCTGCGATGGCACGTTATCAAGGCTATGCTAGCAATGTTTTCGTTACCGTGATGGGAATGATTGCAATCTCAGCAGTGGTGTATGGATTATTTTATTAATTAAGATAGAATACGCACCTTTTATAATAATAACCTTAAGCAGGGCGAAATGCCCTGCCAGACTTCGAGAAAACGATGATTAGTGTTTTTGATATGTTTAAAATCGGCATTGGACCTTCTAGCTCTCATACCGTTGGGCCAATGAAAGCGGGTAAGCAATTTGTCGATGATTTAGTGGTGAAAAATTTACTCACCAAGGTAACCCAAGTTAAAGTCGATGTTTATGGCTCACTTTCAATGACAGGGCGTGGGCATAATACCGATATTGCCATTATTATGGGCTTAGCAGGCTATTTACCGCACGATGTGGATATTGATTTAATTCCTAAATTTATTTCTGATGTAAAAAGCACCGCACTTTTGCCATTAGCGCAAGGGCAGCAAGTGGCGAAGTTTGATTATGAAAGCGATATGGTCTTTCATCAAACCTTTCTGCCTTTACACGAAAACGGAATGACGCTGTCCGCCTATGAAAATGACAACTTGCTTTATCAGCAAACCTATTATTCTATTGGCGGCGGATTTATTGTTGATGAAGCCCATTTCAATCAGCAGGAAGAAGCCGACATCAGCGTGCCTTTCCCTTATCAAAGTGCGGCAGATATTTTGCATCATTGCAAAGAAAATGGTTTAGCCTTATCGAGCGTGATGTTACAAAATGAAATTGCCTTACACGGAAAAGAAGCCACGCAAACGCACCTAAAACGCATTTGGCAAACGATGAAAGAATGTATCGAACACGGCTTGGCTACGGAAGGGTTATTACCCGGCCCGCTTAAAGTGGTTCGCCGTGCGGCGACTTTACATCGTTTACTGCAATCCAACAATGGGCTTTCCAACGATCCAATGAAAGTGATCGATTGGGTCAATATGTATGCGCTTGCGGTTAATGAAGAAAATGCCGCAGGCGGACGTGTGGTTACTGCGCCAACCAACGGTGCTTGCGGTATTGTGCCTGCGGTGCTGTCTTATTATGAAAAATTCATTTCGCCAATTACCGATGAAATTGTGGAACGCTATTTGCTTGCTTGCGGAATGATCGGCTCACTTTACAAAATGAATGCGTCCATTTCAGGGGCAGAAGTGGGCTGTCAAGGCGAAGTGGGGGTGGCTTGCTCAATGGCAGCGGCTGGCTTAACAGAAATTTTGGGCGGTAGCCCTGAACAAGTTTGTATGGCCGCTGAAATTGCGATGGAACATAATCTGGGGCTGACTTGCGATCCTGTGGGCGGTCAAGTGCAAGTGCCTTGCATTGAACGCAACGCCATAGCCTCCGTCAAAGCCATTAACGCTAGCCGAATGGCATTGCAACGCACCTCTAACCCACGCGTGAGCTTGGATAAAGTGATCGAAACAATGTACGAAACTGGCAAAGATATGAACGCCAAATACCGCGAAACCTCGCAAGGTGGTTTGGCAATCAAAGTGGTTTGCACCTAAAATTTGCAGCAAAAAAATAAGGCGGTTTGTTCCGCCTTATTTTATTTTTATATTTCAATTATTTAAACTCAATTTCCACCGCACTTTCCCCGAGCATTTCCACTAGCGTATTAATCAATTCATCACTTGGATTCACTGACCACTGCACGCCAAGTTTCACTAACGCGCGTCCTTGTGGGCTTTGGTAATAAATATTAATGGGTAACGCACCGCCACTATATGGGCTAAGGGTATCTTTAAATTGCTTAATAAAATGTGGCGAAAGCTGTTCTTGCGTTAAGCAAATTGCCAGACTTTTGGCGTAACGACTGCGTGCTTCTTCAAGGGTCATTAATTCTCGCACGGACATTTTTAAGCCTTGCGAAAAATCATCAAAACTCACTTGCCCTGAAGCAATTACAATGGTGTCTTTCTGCAATTTTTCACCAAAACGATCGAGGCTTTCACCGAATAACGTGAGATCTAAACGCCCCGAGCGGTCATCTAAGGTGGCAATGCCTAAGCGGTTGCCTTTTTTTGTTATCGCTACCCGAGAACTCACGACCAAGCCACAAGTGGTGCTGATTTGTCCTCGATAATTTGGTACAAGATCTTTTAATCTTGTCGAGCTGTAATGGGCAATTTCCTTTAAATAAGGACTAATCGGGTGACTACTTAAATACAGTCCAAGGGTTTCTCGTTCACCATCTAAAATTTGTTTTTCGCTCCAACGTGGTGTTTTCGCATAAGCCTGCTCTACTTCTTCTGGCGTTTCTGTTAGTACGCCAAACATATCCGCCTGTCCTATCGCCTCATTTTTGGCATATTGATCTGAGGCTTTTAAGGCATCTTCTAAATTTTTTGCTAGCGCTGCACGATGTGGACCTAATTTATCGAATGCCCCTGACATTATGAGGCTTTCAAAGGTGCGACGGTTGATTTTCTTTAAATCCACTCTAGCACAAAGATCAAATAAATCTTTGAAAATACCACCTTGTTCACGGGCAGCAATTAAGGCTTCAATCGGCCCTTCTCCCACACCTTTGATTGCCCCAATACCATAGACGATTTCCCCATTATCATTCACGCTGAAATGATGTTTTCCTGTATTAATATCTGGTGGGGTAACCTTTAAGCCCATACGCAAACATTCATCGTATAGCCCAACGATTTTTTCGGTGTTATCCATTTCAGACGTCATTACGGCTGCCATAAATTCTGCGGGATAATGCGCTTTTAGCCATAATGTTTGGTAAGAAACCAAGGCATAAGCTGCGGAGTGCGATTTATTAAATCCGTAACCTGCAAATTTTTCTACTAAATCGAAAATTTTCATTGCAAGGTTACCGTCAATCCCGTTTTTAATTGCCCCTTCTTCAAATACAGAGCGTTGTTTTGCCATTTCTTCGGGTTTCTTTTTCCCCATTGCCCGACGTAATAAATCTGCCCCACCAAGGGTGTAACCTGCCAGCACCTGCGCAATTTGCATCACTTGTTCTTGATATAAAATGATACCGTAGGTTGGCTCTAAAATCGGTTTGAGTGAAATGTGCTGATATTCTGCATCAGGGTAAGAAATTTCCTCTTCGCCGTGTTTACGGCGAATAAAATTATCCACCATTCCTGATTGCAACGGCCCCGGACGGAACAATGCAACCAACGCAATAATATCTTCAAAACAGTCTGGTTTCAGGCGCTTAATCAAATCCTTCATTCCACGCGATTCTAGCTGGAATACCGCGGTAGTTTCTGCATTGAGTAACACTTGGAAAGATTGCGCATCATCAAGTGGGATACGATTAATATCCACTAACGGCTTGCCTTCTTTAGCCAGACGCGTATTAATCATATCCAATGCCCATTTAATAATGGTCAGCGTACGCAATCCTAAGAAGTCAAACTTCACCAGCCCGGCATATTCCACATCATTTTTATCAAAATGGGTAACTGGGTGTTTGCCTTCGCTATCACAATATAAGGGCGAAAAATCAGTAATCAGCCCCGGCGAAATCACCACGCCCCCTGCGTGTTTCCCTGCGTTACGCGTTACCCCCTCGAGCTTGCGCGCCATATCAATTAATGCTTTAACTTCTTCATCGCTTTCATAAATTTCAGGCAAACGAGGTTCTGCTTCAAAGGCTTTGGCTAAGGTCATTCCCGGATCAGGCGGCACTAATTTAGAAATGCGATCCACAAAGCTGTAAGGATGCCCCAGCACCCGTCCTACATCACGGATAACCGCTTTGGCCGCCATTGTACCAAAGGTGATAATCTGCGACACCGCACCGCGTCCATAGGTTTCCGCCACGTGTTCAATCACGCGATCTCGCCCGTCCATACAGAAATCCACGTCAAAATCGGGCATTGATACCCGTTCTGGATTTAAAAAACGCTCAAACAGCAAATCAAATTCAAGGGGATCAAGATCAGTAATTTTCAACGCATAAGCCACCAATGATCCTGCCCCAGAGCCACGCCCTGGGCCAACAGGAATATCGTTATCTTTCGACCACTGGATAAACTCCATCACGATTAAGAAGTAACCTGGGAAACCCATTTGGTTAATCACGTCTAGTTCAACTTGCAAGCGTTCGTCATATTCTTTACGTTTTTCTGCCCGTTCGTTTTCATCGGGGAATAAAAAGGCGAGACGCTCCTCCAAGCCTTCACGGGATTTTTGTACCAAATAATCTTCTGTACTAAGATCCCCGGTGGGAAATTTAGGTAAAAAATATTCCCCCAAACGAATGGTTACATTACAACGCTTAGCAATTTGTACGGTATTTGCCAGAGCGCTGGGAATATCTGCAAATAATTCACACATTTCCTGCTCAGTGCGGAAATATTGCTGATCGCTATATAATTTCGGACGTTTAGGGTCATCTAAGGTGTAGCTATCGTGAATTGCCACGCGGATCTCGTGTGCCTCAAAATCTTGCGAAGACAAAAAACATACATCATTGGTTGCCACAAGAGGGATATGATGTTTTTCAGCCAATTTTAAGGCGGCTTGGATATAACGCTCTTCTTCAGGGCGACCTGTACGGCAAAGGCTTAAATAAAAATGATTGGGAAAAAATTCTTGATAAAAATGCACCGCACTTTCTATATCAGCCGGGTTATTCTTCAACAATTTTTTTCCAATATCACCATTGCGTCCGCCAGAAAGAATAATTAAGCCTTCGCGGTGTTCCACTAGCCATTGTTGATCGATATAAGGTAAATCCGTGTAACCTCGTTCATAAGCTTTGGATAATAATAAGGTAATATTATGATAGCCCGTATTATTTTTGGCGAGTAACGTCAGCTCAAAGTGTTCATCTCCAAGCAAATCACTTTTCACTAATACATCAGCACCCACAATAGGTTTTATACCTGAAGATAATGCTTCTCCATAAAAACGGACTAAACCACAAAAATTGGTGAAATCTGTCAATGCCATTGCCACCATTTCGTTTTCCACGCAGGCTTTGACTAATGGTTTGACTTTAGCAATACCGTTAATCATTGAAAAATCGCTATGCACACGCAAATGTACGAAACGCGGTTCTGACATAAAAAATCCTTGTTATTGTTGCCGTTGATTAGATGAAAAGGGAAATTAGCCTGCCATTTTAACGAGATTTTCACTCGGATCAAATCTCTTTTTGCAGGCAATCAAAATGGGAAATGGGCTTATAAACGAGCAATATGGCTGGCACAAGCGTAAGCTGAACTCCACGCCCATTGAAAGTTATAGCCACCAAGCCAGCCTGTTACATCTAGCACTTCGCCGATAAAATACAATCCTTTGACTTTCGTACTTTCCATTGTTTTTGATGAAATTTCGTGCGTATCTACCCCACCCATTGTAACCTCTGCCGTGCGATAACCTTCTGTACCATTAGGGAAAATTTGCCAGTGATGAATAACATTATCTAACTGTTCCAACTGCCCTTTGGTTAAATTCGCCAATGTTTCTATTGGAATGCTCTCTCTGGTTTGCCAAAGCTCTACCAATTTATTTGGCAAAATACGTGATAATGCGGTTTTTAACTGCAACTTCGGCGAAGTTTGGCGTAATTCAAGTAAATAATCACCAATAGATTGGTTGGGTAATAGATCAACTTCTACCCATTCATTGGGCTGCCAATAGTTAGAAATTTGTAAAATCGCCGGCCCCGAAATACCACGATGAGTAAATAACAATTGGTTGATAAAAGATTGCCCATTTTCTGCACTGACTCGAACAGGCAAAGAAACGCCGGCAAGTGCGGTGTAAAATTGTTCTGTTTCTCGCCAACGAAACGGTACAAGGGAAGCTCGCGGTGAGATCACTGCCAATCCAAACTGTTCAGCAATTTGATAACCTAATGGCGATGCACCTAAAGCTGGCATTGAAAGCCCTCCCGTTGCCACGACCAGCTGATTACAATACCAAGTTTGCCCATTGGCTTGCACAGTAAAACCGCCTTTTTCTGACTTAGAAACTTGCTCAATGTGCTGGCGTAGCTGAATATTAACCTGATATTTCTTACATTCTGCGAGTAACAAATCCACAATCTGTTGTGAACTTTCATCACAAAACAATTGCCCGAGTTCTTTTTCGTGATAAGCAATGCCGTATTCTGCGACTAAAGCGATAAAATCCCATTGAGTAAAACGAGCCAATGCAGATTTAACAAAATGTGGATTGTGCGAAAGATAATGCTGTGGCGTAACCTCTAAATTAGTGAAATTACAAAATCCACCGCCTGACATTAAAATTTTCCGCCCCGCTTTTTTACCGCTATCAAGAACTGTTACCTGTTTACCTTGTTTACCAAGTTGTCCAGCACAAAATAGCCCTGCTGCACCTGCGCCAAGAATTAGCGTATCAGAAACCCATTGTGTCATTCTTTACTTTGCTCCATTTTTGGCGTTTTGTAGCATTTCTGCCATTTGCATACGTTGAATGATCGTGCGACGATCGATTCCCGATTTATCCGAATCCAACAGACGTTGCCAAAGTGCAATCGCATTGGAATAATCCGTTTTCATAAAGGATTCTCCCGCTAATAACGATAAACTTGATGCCTCTTTCGGATCTTGCTGTAAGGCTTGATCAAGCATTGCCTGCACTTGTGGGGTGATTTTTTGCCCTGCCTGTTGATACAACGCATTCGCGGCTAGACCTAAAATAGCCGGTTTACCGCCCGTTAAACGATCGGCATAAGAATAAGCCAGCAGTGCATTATCAAATTCATTATTTTGCATATAAGCCTGCCCTAATTCGATCCAAGCCTCACTGTTATTAGAGTTTTGCCGCAAGCGCTGCTGAATTTTTTCCACATAGGATTCATTTTTTTGTCCCGTAGGTTGTTCCGTAAAAGGGGCGGTTAAGGGATCTACAAACGGTTGTTTAGCCTGCACTTGCTGTTGATATTGCAGTTCAGTAGAAAAGCGATCAAGGGAAAAATAATAGCCTATCGGCAAGCCAATCAATAATAAATTTAATCCCACAAAATAAGGGCGTGCTTTTGTCTTGGAAGAAATAACAAAGTGCGGTTGTTTTTCTCGCTGTTTTTCATCATCAAGTAGCCGTTGGGCAAATTCTTGTAACAATTCTGGATCAAGCTTACCTTTTGTTTGTTGCTGATAAAGGGCAATATTTTGCTGTTGGCGATAATTTTTCTGCCAATTTATTCTTTGTCCTAAAGGTAACCAAAGCCCAAGACTAATCAATAATAAAAGGGTAACACCGATAAAAAAAGTCATTCTGATTTATCCGTTTTTGCTAATAAATGCTTTAGTGCGTCCTGTTGCTCTGTACTGAATGCTACACTTTGCTGTGATTGTTTCACACGCAACATTCGCCACATAGCTACTGCGCCAAACAGTAACAATAAGAATGGTAACCCCCATAGTAAAGCGGTAGTGGATTTTACGGGGGGATTATAACGAACAAAATCACCAAAGCGATTTGTCATCGTTTCAATAATTTGCTCATTACTCTTACCTGCTTCCACCATTTTATAAACTTCAATACGCAAATCATAGGCAATAGGGGAATTGGATTCCACCAAGTTTTGATTTTGACATTGTGGGCAACGCAAGGATTTCGCCAGTGCGACAGCTCTTGTGCGTTCCTCGGGGTGAGAGAATTCAAAGGTATCTACCATTTCTGCCTGAGCCAGCGGAAGGATTGTAACCAGTGTGATAATTGCAAACCACCATTTCTTCATTCTTTACCTTCCTTTTGACTCATCGCTTGTAAAGATAAGTGCGGTGCATTTTGTACGAATTTTTGCCATAAAGGCTGAAATTCTTTCTGCCAAATTTGCTTATTCAATGGCCCTGAATAGCGATAACGAATAATACCGTTCGCATCGACGAAATACGTTTCTGGCGCGCCATCTACGCCTAATTTCATTGCTAGCAAGCCTTTGCTATCATCAATAATAAGATGAAAAGGATTGCCCATTTCTCGTAACATTAATAACGCATTTTGCCGTTTATCACGATAATTTAATCCCACAATCGGCACACCTTGCTTTTGCAAATCCATCAAAAAAGCGTGTTCTTGCTTACAATAAGTACACCAACTCCCCCACACATTAATCAAATAAACCTCACTCGGCAAGGAATGATTATTCACGTTGGTTGCAGAATCGAATAAGTCAGGTTGATAAAATTCAGGCACGGGTTTGCCAATTAAAGCAGAAGCAATTTTTTTCGGATCATTTTGCAGTCCTAATAATAGCAAGCCACATAGTGCAATAATCAATAATAAGGGCAGAAAAACAAGTGCTTTTCTATTCATCTTTTGCTCTCCTTGTTCTCAAACCAAAGGCGGCTAATAATGCGCCAAAAGCCATTAATGTTGCCCCAATCCATAACCAGCGAACAAAGGGCTTATAATGCAAACGGAAAGAAAATTCACCTGCGCCCAGTTTATCGCCCATCACGATATAAATATCGCCGAGCAAACTCCAATATAATCCTACTTCGGACATATTCATTGTCCGCACATCATAATAACGACGTTCGGGATAAAGTGCGGTGATTTTTTTGCCTGCTTTTTTAATCTCAAATTGTGCCACTTCACTGGTATAATTCGCCCCTAATTCATTACGGAAACCAAGGTACGTAAATTCATAGCCATTGAGCATTTGGCTTTGTTGCGGTGCTAGGCGTACCCCAATTTCGCTGGCAAAATAGCTCGACATTGTTGCACCAATCACGCTGAGTGCTAACCCACAATGCGCAATCACCATTGCCCAATGGGTTAAAGACAAAGCTCGCCCCCCGCTCCAAAGGGTAACACTTAGCAACCAAAGCGCTAAACTGATTAATGCAAAAGGTAAAAATTGAAAATGTAACGTTTCATCATTTTGAATGGTGAATGCGATCATAATATAAGCAAGACCACAAGCGGGGATCAGCAGTAAAACATTACGAGACAACAGTCTGCGGTGAATTTTTTTCCAAAATGCGCTCATTACAATAATCATCGCCAGCAAAGCCAGCACAATCAGGGGCAAGAAAATCGTATTAAAATAAGGTGCGCCAACAGAGATCGATCCCCACCCCATTGTGCTAAACAGCATAGGGTAAAACGTGCCTAAAAATACGCTTGCCGTTGCCACTGCCAGTAAAATATTCGCAATAAGCATTAGGCTTTCTTTAGAAAAAAGAGAAAAACGCACCGCACTATTTTCACTTGGACGCACATTAACTTTAAGCGCAAATAAGGTCAGTGAACAGGTTGTCAGTAAGAAAAACAGCATTAACAGTGCCATTCCTCGTTCACTATCCATCGCAAAGGCGTGTACAGAGGTGAGTACACCAGAACGCACAATAAAGGTGCCTAATAAGCTAAATGCAAAAGCAAAAAGCGAGAATAAAATCGTCCAATAATGGAAAATGCCACGCTGTTCGCTCACCGATAAACTATGCAATAGCCCTAGCCCGAGTAACCACGGCATTAATGAGGCATTTTCTACGGGATCCCAGAACCACCAACCGCCCCAGCCAAGTTCATAATATGCCCACCACGCCCCTAACATTATCCCTAAAGTCAAAAAGAACCAAGAAAGTAACACCCAAGGGCGTGTCCAGCGAGCAATTGCGGCATCAAAATGCCCACTTAATAAGGTGGCAAGGGTAAGAGCAAAATTCACCGCAAAACCTACATAGCCAAAATAAAGCAATGGAGGATGAAAAATCAGCCCCACATCTTGCAACATTGGATTAAGATCACGCCCTTCCAATGGGCTAGGCAACAGGCGCTCAAAGGGATTTGAGAAAAAAACAATAAAGAGTGCGAAACCAAAACAAAGTAAACCAAGAATAGACAGGGTTCGGCTCGCAATAATGGGATCAATGTTGCGACTAAAAAAGGCAAACGCCATTGTCCATAAGCCTAAAGAAAAAAGCCAAAACAGCATTGAGCCTTCGTGTCCACCCCAAGTGGCGGCAATTTTGAAAAATAACGGCAATGCGGAATTAGAATGGGCTGCAACATATTGTAGTGAGAAATCATCAACCGTAAAACAATAAGCAAGCCCGAGCAAAGAAAGGATAGTAAAAATCCCAAAGAGATAACTCAGATTCCACGCAGAGGTGATAAGGCGCGGATTCCCCTGTTTAATCCCAATATGCGGCACGATCGCCAACAGTAATGCGGAAACAAGAGCAAAAAGTAAAGCAAGAAAAGCAAGTTCAGGGATCATCGTCATATTAGCTGATTAATTTATCCTGTATTTTAGAGAAAATATGCCGTAATGTCATTGCGTGATGTGGTGAAATCATCTAAATACTTTCTATATCCTACCGGTGGTAAAAAAGTGTAAAAAATGCGCCGCACTTTAATTTTTCCCTCATTTTTCCTTTTCATTTTTCGGATAAGGGATTACCGTAAAATCCACATCACATTAAAACAAAGGCGAACACCTTGGTTCGCCTGATAATGATTAATTGGCTTTTTATGCTAAGGTCATTTGTCCTGCGTATAAAATAAAGTAACGCAAGCAAAGCACCCCGATTAAGCCAAGCCCCGCGACAATCAACATAAAGCCCTTTTGGTGCTTAAGTTTTTCACCTGCAACGGCGTTTAATAGAAGCGGTAATACAATCCCGATGCCGACCACGCCGATCCAGAAGACGTTCGCCCAGAAGCCCCCTGAAAGTGCGGTGTGAAATGCCACCGTTTTTTGCCCACCACCTAAATATAATCCAAAGAAGAAGGCGAAAAGTAAAAAGGCTTCAATGAGTACCACGGGCTGCTCAAATTTGTGTAAGAATGCCAAGCCTTTAGAATGAGGGTTTTCTTTGGTGCATAAAATGGTAAAGAAAATCAATGCAGCAATCCCTGATGAAGTCCCTGATGCAAGGAATAGCACTGGTAATACAGGATTATTTAGCATTGGATAACTCACTAATGCAGAAAGTAAGAACCCTGTATATGCCCCTAATGCTACGCTAAGCAACAAGGTAATAATCTCGATCCCATTGGTGAATTTTGCTGCAAGATCGATGATTTTCTCCGTAAGATTAGTGAGTTTCGGCACAAAGCGTTTCACTAAGCTAAGCACTAAGGACTTAAAGATAATCGCTAACCATAAGACCAAGAACAACATATAGACTTGGAACAACATCACCCCAGCAGACATAATTGATGTGTGGTGATAATTGAACATTAAGTACCAAAATGTCCAAGGTTTGGTTAAGTGGAAAATCAATAATAATAAGCCAATGGTAATGCTTATTGGTGCAAGTAACGCATTTACCTTCAAGATATGACTTTCTTCAGGATGTTCCCCAGCCAATCCTGCACGTTTTAGCAATACGGCAAGCATTGTCGCCCCTGCGGAAATCCCTAATAAAAAGAGATAAATCGCAATCGGCCCGTCCCATACTAAAGATGGGAAATGAAATGGACTGTTCATCGTCTGATCTCCCCTGCTCTAGCTGGAACGTGGTAAAGATTTGGATCTGTACCTAATTCAACTTTTGTACGATAGGTTTGTTTTTCTTTCAGTTTCAAAGAAATTTCACTTTGCGGATCGTTGGTATCCCCAAAGGTTAGGGCTTTGGTTGGGCAAGCCTCTACACAAGCAGGCTGTTTGCCTTTGGCTAAATTCGTATCACGGCAGAAATTACATTTATCTGCTGATTTATACACAGGGTGAATAAAACGAACACGATACGGACATACCGCGATACAGTATTGGCAGCCAACGCAGAGATCTTTATTGACATCAACAATACCTGTGGACGCATCAATATAAGACGCCCCTGTTGGGCATACTGCAACACAAGGTGCATTGCTACAATGCTGGCAAGAATGACGGAAAAATTCATATTTCACGTCAGGGAATTCACCATAAGGTTCGCTACGAATAATTTCTAAACGTGAAACGCCTTCTGGCACTTGGTTAGTTTCACGACACGCATCCATACAAGCGGTACAACCAATGCAAGCCGTTTCATCGTGTAACATTGCATAACGAATTGGCTTTTCTTCTGCCTTATCTTGTGCGACTGACTTAATTGTTGTTCCTGTCATTAGGATCAAAGCTCCCATACCAGAAACAAAATTACGGCGTGAGCAAGTTGTCATTTGTTATCCTTTTGTTTGCTAGTCGGGTCAAGATCTTTTAGGGCTTTGCGTTTTTGTTGTTCTCCGTGACAATCCACGCAAAGTTTAACACGTTGTTTTTTCTCAATACCTTTCATTGCATCTTTTTCTGGGTGCAAGGTATGGCAGGCGGCACAAGGCAATTTCATTGCGTGAACATCGTGCGCCCAAAGTTTTTCGCGTAATTTTTCAGGGCGATGGCAAGAGAAACACACTTGATTTTGTTCTTGCACTGAGTACATCGGTTGTTTGTCAGAGAAAATATCGCTTTCAAAACGCATCACGTCTTTCACACCACGACGGTGATTTTCAGAAATATTACCGTGGCAGCTCACACAAGTAATCGGTTTCCCTGTGCTTGGATTGGTTTTAGATAAGTGTGTGCCGTGAAATTTACCAAAATGTAAATCACCACCAGATTGTTCATCATTAGCATCTAGTTTATGACATTTTGCACAATACTCATTGGGATTACGCTGATTCTCTAACGTAGGTTGATAACTTAATTCAGCGTTTTTAGTATTAGCTTGAGTGGGTAAAGCAAAGATCGTTATCGCAAGCAAGGCACTGAGCTTAACCACTTTCTTTAATACAGCATTCATTTCCTATTACCTCAAATTTTGGTTCAAAATAGACCGCACTTTGATCTCGCGTAAAGTGCGGTTGCTTTTTCGCTTATTTTGCTGGAGGTGCTTTTTCCATTAAGCCTTTATCCAGTGCTTCTTTATTCCATTGAGGAATCACTTCTTTGAGGAATTTATCTTTTGCCGCACGCTCTTTTTCAATATCAATACCCATTGCTTTCCACGCATTCTCTGCATTTGAAATATCAGGATAATTGATCGGTTGTTTCACTCCGTGCTTGGTTAAAATGACGGCAAGTTTAGTTCTTGCATCAGCAATTTGATCTAACCCTGTTGCGATGGTTTTTAAAATAACATCTGGGGCGTGAATATGCCCACCGTGTCCTGCTGCTGAGTAATCCCAACGCCATTGTGCGTGACGAATATCTTGCAATGCAGGTTTCATTTCTTCTTCTGTCGCACCAGCTTCCCAAGCGGCTTTTGCTTCAAAGTGCGCTTTCACAATTTGGTCTTCAAGTTTAATCATTACATCTTTGATATCTTTTTTATGACCTGCCACCACTTTTGTTAAGGTTTCTTTACTTTGATCGTGGCAGTTTGCACAGGTGTTTTCAAAAGAATCAAGCGGATTGCCAATTTTGTGGTCAGTGTAAACTTTACCATCAGCTCCTTGGACTTTTGGCATATGGCAATCCACACAGGTTACGCCATTTTTACCGTGTGTACCTTGTAACCAAGTTTCATAATCTGGGTGCTGTGCTTTTAGCATAGGCGCTTTAGAAATAGAATGGATCCAATCATAGAATTCAATGCTATCGTAGTATTTTTCCATACTATCTACATCCACCCCTTTCATCCAAGGGAACACCACATTATTCACCACTTTTTTATCAAAATAATATTCAACGTGGCAATTTGCACAAATTGCCCCACGTTTATCCGTTTTATCTAAATGAGCGAAATCTTTACCTATGGTATCTAAAGCACGTAAAACGTGTGGGCGAGCAATACGCAATGCTGGTTTCCCTTCCGCAAACTCTTTTGAAGTCGTATCGTGGCAATCCGCACACCCAATTGGATTCACAATCTCATTTCCTGCTTTCGCCCATTTTCCATTGAAATAACCTTCTTCTCCCCATTCAGCAATTAAACGTGGCACATCTGGCCCTTTACAAGTCCAGCACGCCATTGGCTGTGGCCCACTATTTGCATCAAAAGGTGCGCCTGTACGTAAAATATTACGCACATCTGTAACGGTATAAAAATGCCCACGAGGTTTGTTATATTCTTTAGAAAAAGCATAACCGCCCCACATAACAATCATTCTAGGGTCAACCTCAATGGCAGGAACAATTTCCGTAGATTCAGCCGTATTAGCCCAACCTTGGTATTGTTTCGGATATTTTTCTGCAAATTTTTCACTGATTGTCTCAATCTTCAAATCAGGGTTGGGTTTTGCTAATTCCTCACGTGTTGCGGCACGCTTTTCTGCAGCACTGTTATCTGTTGCGATTGCAGACTGCGCAACCACTAAAGTCAATCCAGCCATTGCCAGAGAAGCTAACGTTTTTCTGAAAATGTTCACGATAATTACTCCATTACATTGATCAATGCGGTGTTATGAAAATTGACATAACAAAATGATAATTTTTCTCATTAAAACAATATGATAATGAATTAAGAGAAAGCTTTTCACGCTTAAAAATAACAAATTCATTCTCATTTTTCAGCGCTATTTTGCCATTCTTTGCGTTTGATCAATGTTTTTCCCAAGAATAACTATTTGGAGTTATTTTTGCTACATAAAAATAACTCCAAATAGTTATCAAACTCTATATAATTCGCTTTCTATAAGCATAAAGAGGTAATTTAATCTTGCTACAAAATCAGATAAAAAATGCTAAAAAACAGCCAGCAAATGCTACATTTTTAATCAGGATAAGATTTGTTTTTCTTTTATTTAAACCGCCGCGCCAAACAAGCATCTTGGGAATTTTTCCCCTTCGTGCTATGCTTACAACAATTTTTTATCACTTAAGATAACTTATGCAAAATAATCATTTAACTCAGCAACGTTTTGCTGATCTTCCCTTAAACCCAACGGTACGTCATTGTTTAGAAAAAAATGGGTTTGAATACTGTACACCAATCCAAGCGCTTTCTTTACCCATCACCCTTGCAGGGCGTGATGTTGCGGGACAAGCACAAACAGGAACGGGTAAAACAATGGCGTTTCTAACCGCCACTTTTCATCATTTATTAAGCGTGAATTCCCAGCATAACGCCACACAACCACGCGCATTAATTTTAGCCCCTACCCGTGAGCTTGCTGTGCAAATTAGCAATGATGGTGCGGCACTTTCACAAGCCACAGGGCTAAAAATGGGGCTGGCTTATGGTGGCGATGGCTATGACAAGCAACTAAAAGCCATTGAGCAAGGGATTGATATTTTAATCGGGACAACAGGGCGTGTGATTGATTATGTCAAACAAGGAATCATTCGTTTAAATGACATTGAAGTGGTGGTACTTGATGAAGCGGATCGAATGTTTGACCTTGGTTTTATCAAGGATATTCGCTACTTATTACGTAAATGCCCACCGCCAGCTGAACGTTTAACGATGCTCTTTTCTGCCACGCTTTCTTATAAAGTGCGTGAGTTAGCATTTGAAGATATGAATGATCCTGAATATGTTGAAGTTGAACCTTTACAAAAAACGGGACACCGTATTAAAGAAGAACTCTTTTACCCTTCTAATCAAGACAAGATGGCATTATTGATGACCTTATTGGAGGAAGAGTGGCCTGAGCGTTGCATTATTTTTGCCAATACAAAACATCGTTGTGAAGAAATTTGGGGCTATTTAGCCGCAGATGGGCACCGTGTTGGTTTGCTTACGGGCGATGTTGCTCAGAAAAAACGTCTTGCCTTATTGCAACAATTTACCGAAGGGAAATTAGACATTTTAGTGGCGACTGATGTTGCTGCTCGTGGCTTGCATATTCCTGATGTGACGCACGTGTTCAACTATGATTTACCGGATGATCGTGAAGATTACGTGCATCGTATTGGACGTACGGGACGGGCTGGTGAAAGCGGGGTTTCCATCAGTTTTGCCTGTGAGGAATATGCGATGAATTTACCTGCCATCGAAGAATATATTGGTCATTCTATTCCTGTGAGCCAATATGATCCACAAGCACTACTCAGCGATTTACCCAAACCTTATCGTAAACGGACTGGGCAAAACCATTATCAAAATAATAAACGCAGTTTTAAAAAGCGTTATTAATCTCAGAAAAATCGTCAAAATACCACCGCACTTTGATAAACAGTATATAAACAAAAATAAAGTGCGGTGATTTTTTCTATTATTTCTGCCTTATCTCGTGATAGAATTTGCCGATTTTTAACAAACAAATTTAGTCAATATAAATTGCGTATGACAACATTAGTAGATTTTTTAATTAACAAATTAGATGATTTAAAAGCCGTGGATATTTTGCATTTAGATGTACAAGGCAAATCAAGTGTAACGGATAATATGATTATTTGCACGGGAACCTCAAGTCGCCATATTAGTGCTTTGGCGCAAAAACTCATTGATGAGAGTAAACAAGCGGGTTTTGAATCTTTTGGTGAAGAGGGCAAGGCTACTGCCGATTGGGTGGTGGTCGATTTTGGACAAGCGATGGTTCATATTATGCAAGCAGACAGCCGTGAGCTGTATCAATTAGAGAAACTTTGGGGATAAATGAAAATCCAATTAATTGCGGTAGGCACAAAAATGCCGGCTTGGGTAACCACAGGGTTTGAGGAATATCAACGCCGTTTTCCGAAAGATATGCCTTTTGAGCTAATTGAGATCCCAGCAGGAAAACGGGGTAAAAATGCGGATATTAAACGCATTTTAGAGCAAGAAGGTAAAGCGATGCTCGCCGCTTGTGGACGCAATAAAATTGTCACTTTAGACATTCCCGGCAAGCCTTGGACAACCGAACAACTGGCGCAACAACTAGAAGGCTGGAAAAACGATGGACGAGATTTATGCCTATTGATCGGCGGGCCAGAAGGGTTATCGCCAGAATGTAAAGCTGCCGCAGAGCAAAGCTGGTCGCTTTCCCCTTTAACTTTACCTCACCCCTTAGTGCGTGTGGTGGTCGCTGAAAGTTTGTATCGCGCTTGGTCAATTACGACCAATCACCCTTATCATCGAGAGTAATCAATGGATTTAAAGAAATTGCTTTCTCAGCCCACAATGGAGCCGATCCGCGATAAAAAAGCGGAACGTAATCTCTTTATCCGTCGTGCTTTGGTCTCTTTTTTAGGCGTGCTTGGGCTGTCTGCAATTTTGCTCACCAATTTATATCATCTGCAAGTTATCAATTATGATACCTATCAGACCCGTTCTAATGGCAACCGTATCAAATTATTACCGTTGCCGCCAACACGGGGATTAATTTACGATCGTTATGGCAAATTGTTAGCCGAAAACCTGACTTTTTTTGGCTTATATATCGTGCCAGAAAAAGTAGAAAATTTAGACCGCACTTTTGAACAGCTCAAGCCAATAGTTGGCTTGAATGAAGATGATATTGCTGATTTTAAAAAAGAGCGTCGTCGTTCTTCTCGCTATACATCCATTCTGCTCAAACCTGATCTCACTGAAGAACAGATCGCACGTTTTGCAGTAAACCAGCATCAATTCCCAAGTTTATCTGTAAAACCTTACTTTAAGCGTCATTATTTATATGGCGAACCCCTCACGCATATTTTGGGTTATGTGGCAAAAATTAATGATAAAGATGTAGAACGCCTAAAAAAAGAAGAGAAATACGCCAATTATGCTGGCTCTCACAATATCGGCAAACTTGGTATCGAACGCTATTATGAAGAACAATTACACGGCGAAGTAGGCTTTGAAGAAGTGGAAATCAATAACCGTGGTAAAGTGATTCGTAAATTGCGTGAGCAACCTGCAGTGGCGGGGAAAAGCATTCATCTCACCATTGATTTGGAATTACAACGTTATATCACGGATCTGCTGTCTGGATATAAGGGCGCTGTTGTTGTGTTAGATCCAAAAGATAGCAGCATTTTAGCGATGGTTTCTACGCCAAGCTATGATAATAATTTATTTGTCGATGGCATTTCGGGCAAGGATTATAAACGCCTGCTTGAAGATCCAACACGCCCACTTTATAGTCGTGTTACACAAGGGGCTTATCCGCCGGCTTCCACCGTAAAACCTTTTATTGCTGTCGCGGGTTTGCAAGAAAATGTCATTACACCAAGTACCACGGTATTTGATCCGGGCTATTGGATGTTGCCTAATAGCACCAAACGCTTCCGCGATTGGAAAAAATCCGGTCACGGCTACACCGATCTCAACAAGGCAATTACTGAATCTTCTGATACCTATTTTTATCAGCTCGCTTACAATATGGGCATTGATAAACTTTCCGGTTGGATGAAAGCCTTTGGCTTTGGGATGCCAACAGGGATTGATATTCGTGAAGAAACCTCGGCGATTATGCCCTCTCGTGAATGGAAACAAAAACGTTATAAAAAGCCTTGGCTGCAAGGCGATACCATTTCCGTCGGCATTGGGCAAGGTTATTGGACAGCAACACCATTGCAAGTGGCAAAAGCACTCGCCATCTTAATTAATAATGGTAAGGTAAATACACCGCACTTAATGAAAGGGGTAGAAGGCTCTTTTTTTGAGCCTTATAAAGATCCCTTGTTATATCCTGATATTGACGCAAATGAGAGTTATTGGGCGCAAGCAAAACGCGGTATGTATAACGTGATTAATGCAAGCAATGGGACGGGGCGTAAGGCATTTGTAGGGACGAACTATCACGTTGCTGGGAAATCAGGCACCGCACAGGTTTTTAGCTTAAAAGAAAATCAAACCTATAATGCGAAATCCCTTAGTAAAGAATTACACGATCACGCGTGGTTCATCGGTTATGCGCCTTATGAAAAACCTCAAATGGTTGTGGCTGTTATTTTAGAAAATGCTGGGGGGGGCGGTAGCAACGCTGGTCCTGTGGTAAGAAAGATTATGGATTATTATCTTAATCAACGTCTTCCGCAAGTCAGTCAAATGGAAAATAAACAGAACGCCCCCCAACCCCAGCAAGAGGAAACAAAATAATGAGTGAAAAGAAAATCTGGCTCAACTTGTGGCAACGTTTGCACATTGATTTCTGGCTATTTATCGGTCTGGTTATTATTTCAGCCTATGGGCTATTAGTGCTATACAGTGCTTCTGGCGGCAATGAAATAATGTTCCGTAACCGCATCATTCAAGTTGTCTTGGGCTTTGTGGTAATGTTTGTGATGGCACAATTTTCTCCACGCTTTTATCAAGGGATTGCCCCTTATTTATTTGGTATTGGTATTGTGTTACTGATTTTGGTAGATTTGGTAGGAACAACCAGTAAAGGCGCACAACGTTGGTTAGATCTCGGCTTGTTCCGTTTTCAACCCTCCGAAATTGTTAAACTTGCTGTGCCATTAATGGTGGCGGTCTATTTGGGACAACGCCCACTTCCACCAACATTAAAACACACATTTATCGCCTTATTTATTATTATTGTGCCTACTCTATTAGTGGCTATTCAGCCCGATTTAGGCACCTCTATTTTGGTCAGTGCCTCTGGTATTTTTGTTGTATTTCTTGCTGGAATGAGTTGGTGGCTGATTTTAATTGCGGCCATTGGGCTGGCTGGTTTTATTCCCATAATGTGGTTTTATCTTATGCACGATTATCAACGGACAAGGGTACTAACCTTGCTTGATCCTGAAAAAGATCCCCTTGGTGCGGGTTATCATATTTTGCAGTCGAAAATAGCCATTGGATCAGGTGGAATTTGGGGAAAAGGTTGGATGCAAGGGACACAGTCGCAGTTAGAATTTCTTCCTGAACCTCATACGGATTTTATCTTTGCAGTATTGAGTGAAGAACACGGAATGATTGGTTTTGCTATTTTGATGTGCCTATATTTATTTATTGTAGCAAGAGGCTTAGTGATTGGCGTAGAAGCGCAAAATGCTTTCGGGCGTACTCTTGTTGGGGCATTAACGCTGATCTTTTTTGTTTATGTTTTTGTCAATATCGGTATGGTCAGTGGCATTTTACCTGTCGTCGGTGTGCCGCTACCATTAATAAGCTATGGTGGAACGTCTTTTGTCACCTTAATGGCAGGGTTCGGTTTAATTATGTCCATTCATAGCCATAAAGAACATTTTTTTAGGGGAACTAAATAAGAATTTGTTGTTCTTAACCTGTATTCCATCAAAATTTCGATTAAAGTGAATAACCAAAATGAAATTAATACCAGTAATTAGACTCAGTATGGCGTTTTTACTCCTATTAGCGAATGTAAATGGCTATGCTGAAACGCAAAAATTGTATGGGGTAAAAGGCCCTAACCTGATCCACCAAAAAATGGCGGATAAAACCTATACCTATGTGGTAAATGGCGTCAGTCATACCACCAAACATCCTAGTACAGCAAAACATTATTCCAAAACAGGGGGCGCAAGTTACTACCACCAAAAATTTTCAGGGCGTAAAACCTCTAATGGGGAATATTATGATCCTAATCGTTATACCGCAGCACATAAGACCTTACCGCTAAACTCTTACGCGTTAGTAACCAATTTACGTAATGGCAGAAAAGTGATCGTAAAAATTAACGATCGAGGCCCTTTTGTAAAAGGAAGAATTATCGATCTTTCCCGTGTTGCGGCAAAAGAACTCGGGATTATTCATCGCGGTGTCGGACAGGTTCGTGTTGAAGCGTTACACGTTAGCGCGAAAGGAAAAATTCTTGGTGCGGGAACCCATACCCTTGCTAAAATGGCGAAAACACCCGAGGCTAAAAAACGTTTAGACCTATCGCCGAAACAAAGTGCGGTGCTTTCTGAGACAAATTTTTCAGGTTATCACGTAAAAATGCTAAACTTAACCTATAAACAAGCGATACAAATGGTGAAACAAGCAAAACGCTTAAAAGTCAAAACCAAAATTAGTTCAAATAAACAATCGCACAGTATTTTATTTGGACCATTCAAAACTAAAAGCGAAGCGCAACAATTAAAAGCTAAACTACATAAATTGAATGGAACAAAACCACTGATTATTTATCACCAAAAATAAATTTAACTCTATTTAGGACGTAATGAATGATGTTTAAATCTATGCTAAAAAAAACAAAAGTAGCACTTATCACCGCCACATTATGCGCGAGCCAAAATCTCTTCGCCGAAGAGATTCAATATGGCATTGCAGCGCCACAGCTCAATGCGCAAACCTATATTTTGATGGATTATAATTCTGGTGCGGTGTTAGCGGCATTGAATCCAGATCAACGTCAATATCCTGCTTCCCTCACAAAAATGATGACAAGCTATGTGGTTGGCGATGCCTTAAAACAAGGAAAAATTCATAATAACGATATTGTGACTATCGGTGAAAGTGCGTGGGGGAAAAATTTCCCCGGCTCATCAAAAATGTTCTTAAATTTAAATCAACAGGTTTCTGTGGCTGACTTAAATAAAGGCATTATTGTGGTCTCAGGTAATGATGCTTGTGTGGCAATGGCGGAACACGTTTCAGGATCTACACAGAATTTTATTAATGCGATGAATAACTATGTGGAACAGTTTGGCTTGAAAAACACCCATTTCACCACCGTACACGGTTTAGATGATGAAAATCAATATTCTTCAGCGCGTGATATGGCATTAATTGGCGCGCATATCATTCGTGATTTACCTGAAGAATACAAAATCTATGCGGAAAAAGAATTTACCTTCAATAAAATCCGCCAGCCAAATCGCAATGGCTTATTGTGGGATAAAACATTACACGTGGATGGTATGAAAACAGGGCATACCGACAAAGCAGGCTATAACCTTGTGGCTTCGGCATTAGGCAACGGCAATATGCGTTTAATTTCTGTTGTAATGGGCGTACCAACTTACAAAGGCCGTGAAATTGAAAGCAAAAAATTATTACAGTGGGGATTTGCTAACTTTGAAACCTTTAAAACATTAGAGGCCAACCAAGCTGTTTCCGAGCAAAGCGTTTATTATGGCGATAATAGCAAAGTGCAACTTGGCGTCTTGCAAGATCAATTTATCACCTTGCCAAAAGGTCGCCAAGCGGAAGTGAAAGCCCGTTATGATTTAGATAAAAAATACCTTGAAGCCCCATTAGCAAAAGGGCAAGTTGTGGGAAAAATCACCTATCAGCTTGATGGTAAAGATATTGCCAAAGTGGATTTACAAGTAATGAATAACGTAGAAGAAGGCGGTTTCTTTGGCAAAATCTGGGATTGGTTAGTGCTAACCGTGAAAAGTTTATTTAGCTAAACTTGAAATTCACAAAATCTTCCCAATCTAAAAGCTCAAATGACCGCACTAAACAAAGTGCGGTCTAAATTTTTAACAAATTTGAGGATAAAAAATGGCAGAACAAGAAAAAATCGTAAAACTTGAAGATATTCCACAAAAGCAACTTAAAGATCTTCTTGAGTTCCCTTGTCATTTCACCTTTAAAGTCGTGGGTGCAAATCGCTCCGATTTAGCAGATGATGTGATTTCGGTGGTACAAAAATACGCGAAAGGGGATTATAATCCACGTGAAAACCTCAGTGGAAAAGGCACATATAAATCCATTTCTGTGGATATTGTGGCTGAAAATATTGAGCAAGTGGAAACGCTTTATAGCGAGCTTGCAAAAATTGACGGCGTAAGAATGGTGCTTTAATCTCCATAAACAATAAGGCAAAGGCGATGACCCAATCCATTATTATCCGTCAACTTGGCGTACAAGATTATCAAGAAATTTGGCATAAAATGCAGAAATTCACTGATGAGCGTGATGAAAATACCCAAGATGAGATCTGGCTAGTCCAGCACCCAGCAGTGTTTACCCAAGGCTCCGCAGGAAAACCAGAACATTTATTACAGCAAAGTACGATCCCTGTGGTGCAATCAGATCGTGGTGGGCAAATTACTTACCACGGATTGGGTCAGCAAATTATGTATGTCTTGATCGATATTAAACGCCTGAAAGCACAAGGTAAAGATCTCAATGTACGCCAATTAGTTACCGCACTTGAGCAATCCGTCGTGCAAACGCTAGCAGATTATGGCATTGAAGGCTACCCTAAAGCCGATGCGCCCGGGGTGTATGTTGCAGAGAAAAAAATCTGCTCTTTGGGATTACGTATTCGCAAAGGCTGCTCTTTCCATGGTCTCGCGCTAAATATTAATATGGATCTCACGCCTTTCTTATACATCAATCCTTGTGGTTATGCGGGGCTTGAAATGTGTCAAATGGCAGATTTTATCCCTCACAGCGAGGCTAAGCCAGACAAGGTTTCGCCCAAATTAGTTACACACTTCACCCAATTATTAGGGTATAATTCCGTAACAAATTCTTAACAAAAATAGGATCATTAATGGCAACTCCTTTTAAAATGGAACGTGGCGTAAAATATCGTGATGCTGCAAAAACGTCCATTATCCCAGTAAAAAATATTGATCCCAACCAGCCTTTATTAAAAAAGCCTGAGTGGATGAAAATCAAACTTCCAGCCAATTCAGCGAAAATTGACAGTATCAAAAATGGAATGCGTCGCCACGGTTTGCATTCTGTATGTGAAGAGGCATCTTGCCCTAACTTGCACGAATGTTTTAACCACGGTACGGCAACCTTTATGATTTTAGGCGCAATTTGTACCCGCCGCTGCCCATTTTGTGATGTGGCACACGGTAAACCTTTGCCACCCGATCCAGAAGAACCGCGTAAACTCGCAGAGACAATTCAGGATATGAAATTGCGTTATGTGGTAATTACCTCAGTGGATCGTGATGATCTACCAGATCGCGGTGCAGGTCATTTTGCAGAATGCGTGAAAGAAATCCGCCAGCTCAATCCCGGAATCAAAATTGAAATCCTTGTACCTGATTTCCGCGGACGTATTGAACAGGCGCTTGAAAAATTAAAAGATAATCCGCCTGATGTGTTCAACCACAACTTGGAAAATGTACCACGCTTATATCGTGATATCCGCCCGGGGGCAGATTATGAATGGTCGCTTAAATTATTGCGTGAATTTAAAGCAATGTTCCCTGATATTCCAACCAAATCAGGCTTAATGGTCGGCTTAGGCGAAACCAACGAAGAAATTTTGCAAGTGATGCAAGATTTACGCACTAACGGTGTAACAATGCTAACCTTGGGACAATATTTGCAGCCAAGCCGCCATCATTTACCTGTGGCACGCTATGTTCCTCCTGAGGAATTTGATGCGTTTCGTGATAAAGCCAACGCAATGGGCTTTGAACACGCTGCCTGTGGGCCTTTCGTGCGTTCTTCTTACCACGCAGACTTACAAGCAAAAGGGGAATTAGTAAAATAATTTCACAGACACTTTTGCATTTTCTGCATATATTAAGTGCGGTAGAAAATTTCAATATTTTTCACCGCACTTAACTAGAATTAATATCACTAAATGATTTTCACACAATTTTTTATTATTTATCCCTTTATTATCTAGACATCACCGTCATTTAATGGTAATTTTACACCCATTCAATATTCAAACATCTTCATAAAAATTCATTTTCCAATCTAACCAACATTTCAAATTATTATGCATTTAACAGAACTAAAAAATACGCCCGTTTCTGATCTTGTGAAACTCGGTGAAGAACAAATGGGTTTAGAAAATCTAGCTCGTTTACGTAAACAAGATATTGTTTTCGCTATCCTAAAACAACACGCTAAAAGCGGTGAAGATATTTTCGGTGGCGGAGTGTTAGAAATCCTTCCAGATGGTTTTGGTTTCTTACGTTCCGCCGATAGCTCCTACCTCGCAGGTCCTGACGATATCTATGTTTCTCCAAGCCAAATTCGCCGTTTCAACTTACAAACTGGGGATAAAATTGAAGGGAAAATTCGCCCACCAAAAGAAGGCGAACGTTATTTTGCCTTGCTAAAAGTCGATCAAGTAAATGATGACAAACCTGAAGTTTCACGTAGCAAAATTTTATTTGAAAATTTAACTCCACTTCACGCCAATTCTCGTTTAAGAATGGAACGTGGTAATGGTTCAACCGAAGATCTCACCGCACGTATTTTAGATTTAGCCTCCCCGATTGGAAAAGGACAACGTGGCTTAATCGTTGCTCCACCAAAAGCGGGTAAAACAATGTTGCTACAAAACATTGCACAAAGCATCACTCACAACTATCCAGAGTGTGAGCTTATCGTTTTATTAATTGACGAACGTCCAGAAGAAGTAACTGAAATGCAACGTTCAGTAAAAGGCGAAGTGATTGCATCAACCTTCGATGAACCCGCTTCTCGCCACGTTCAGGTAGCTGAAATGGTTATCGAAAAAGCAAAACGCTTAGTCGAACACAAAAAAGACGTGGTGATTTTATTAGATAGTATCACTCGCCTTGCCCGAGCTTATAACACCGTAACGCCAGCTTCAGGTAAAATTCTTTCTGGTGGTGTAGATGCCAACGCATTACATCGCCCAAAACGTTTCTTCGGTGCGGCCCGTAATGTAGAAGAAGGGGGAAGTTTAACCATTATCGCGACCGCACTTGTGGATACAGGGTCAAAAATGGACGAAGTGATCTTTGAAGAATTTAAAGGAACGGGGAATATGGAGTTACATCTTTCACGTAAAATTGCTGAAAAACGCGTCTTCCCAGCCATTGACTTTAACCGCTCAGGTACACGTAAAGAAGATTTACTCACTACCCCTGATGAACTACAAAAAATGTGGATTCTACGCAAAATCCTTAACCCAATGGGTGAAGTGGAAGCAATGGAATTCCTTATTGATAAGCTCGCCGTTGCCAAAACTAACGAAGAGTTTTTTGAAATTATGAAACGTTCGTAAATCGATTAAAAAACCTCGTTTAATACGAGGTTTTTCTTTGCTATTTAATCTATTATAAAAATTTGCCTAAGGTTTTTTCTAAGCGTACAAACCCTTCTTGTAATGCTTCTTCATCAATATTCAAGGCTGGTGCAAAACGCAAAACATCGGGACCGGCGACTAAAATCATTAGTCCATTTTCAGCCGCACTTTTCACAAATTCACTGGCTTTACCACGATATTTCGCATTCAGCTCTGCCCCAATCAATAAACCTGCACCGCGAATCTCACTAAATAGATTGAGATCTTGATTTATCTCATTTAACTTCTGCATAAAGCGCTCAGAAGTGCGGTGAATTTTTGCTAAGAATTTCTCATCAGAAAGCACATCCACCACCTTTGATGCTACGGCACAAGCAAGAGGATTACCGCCAAAAGTGGTGCCGTGTACGCCAACAGAAAAGCTTTTCGCAATCTTATCCGTCGTCAGCATCGCACCAATCGGAAAGCCATTACCCAACGCTTTAGCAGAGGTCAGAATATCAGGCACCACACCATATTTCATATAGGCATAAAAATAACCTGTACGCGATAAGCCTGTTTGCACTTCATCAAAAATCAGCAAGGCATTATTCTCATCACAAAGCTGGCGTAAGCCTTGTAAGAATGCAGGATCAGCAGGTTTCACCCCGCCTTCGCCTTGAATCGGCTCAACTATTACTGCGCAAGTATGATCATCAATGATGGCTTTCACTGCTGCAAGATCATTAAAGGGGACGTGAATGATATCAGCCGGTTTCGGCCCAAAGCCGTCAGAATATTTTGCTTGCCCACCAACGCTTACCGTGAATAATGTGCGACCATGAAAGCTTTGCTTAAACGCAATAATTTTACTTTTCTGCGCCCCAAAATGATCTACCGCATAACGGCGAGCCAATTTCAGTGCAGCCTCATTAGCTTCCGCCCCAGAATTAACAAACATTACGCGTTCAGCAAAGGTTTTCTGTACCAATTTTGTTGCTAATGCCAACGTTGGCTCACTGGTGAACCAGTTGCTAGAATGCCACAGTGTTTCACCTTGCTCTTTTAATACTGCCACAATCTCATCAGGGCAATGCCCCAACGCATTCACCGCAATACCACTTGTAAAATCAATATATTCTCGCCCTTGTTGATCCCAAACTCTGCTTCCCTTTCCCTTTACTGGAATAAACTCTGCGGGAACATAATTCTGTATCATCACCTCATCAAAAATTTGTCTATTATAAGTGTTCATTTGCGATCCTTAAATTCACTGCCAGAGATGTAGGTTAGCATAAGCCAAAGTAAATATTTAATCAAATAATTTGAATAAAAAATCACATAAAATAAAAATCTTATCTTGTTAAGATCGCCACTAAAACATCAAACAAGGAGCGTAAAATAAAGAAGATAGGGAGGATAAAGCAAAGTGAGGGGTGGTATTATTTTAAGCTGAAAATGGGATATTCGATTTTTTTATTCAAAGATCAAATGATTGATGTATAAACATCAAGTAGAATTTTTATCATAAGATCTAGTGAATGATAATGAAAAAGCAGATCCAACAAAGATCTGCTTTTTCTGTTCTCAGCAATAATTATTTAGTCATTGCTGCAACTTCTGCGGCGAAGTCAGTTTCTACTTTTTCGATACCTTCACCGACTTCAAAGCGTAAGAATGAAACAACTTCTGCGCCTTTTTCTTTTAATAGATCGCCAACGGATTTAGATGGATCCATTACGAACGGTTGGCCTGTTAAAGAAACTTCACCTGTGAATTTCTTCATACGGCCTTCAACCATTTTCTCAGCGATTTCACGTGGTTTACCTGATTGCATTGCGATATCCACTTGGATTTGACGCTCGTGTTCTACTACGTCTGCAGGTACATCACTTGGGTTAACATATTCTGGACGACTTGCTGCAACGTGCATTGCAACGTGTTTTACTAATTCTTCATCAGCGTTTGCAGCACCCACTAATACGCCAATTTTCGCACCATGTAAGTATGAACCTACTACAGGCGCTTGCACTGAACCAACACGGCGGATTGTCATATTCTCACCGATTTTTGCAACTAATGCTGCACGTTTTTCTTCAAATTCAGCTTGTAACGCTTCGATTGTAACGCCTTTGTTGTTTAATGCGTAATCTGCAACTTCATTCGCTAAACCTAAGAAACCTGCATCTTTAGCTACGAAGTCAGTTTCACAGTTCATTTCAATCATTACACCATAGTCACCAGCAACACGGGCGATAATAACCCCTTCAGCTGCAACACGGCCTGCTTTTTTCGCCGCTTTTGCTTGACCTGATTTACGCATATTATCAATTGCTAATTCGATATCGCCATTTGCTTCTACTAACGCTTTTTTACATTCCATCATACCAGCGCCAGTACGATCACGAAGTTCTTTTACTAAAGATGCTGTAATTTCAGCCATTTTAAAATCCTCTATCCACAAAATTTGGTGCGATTTTTGACCGCACTTATGTAAAAAAGCAGGGAACATAAGCCCCCTGCTAACCAATTAATCGTTGTGATTAATAAGGGCTTTCGCCGCATTCACCTGAATTATTCAGCCGCTTCTGCTTCAGCAAATTTTTCTTCGGTTACCACTTCTTGTTGGCGACCTTCTTTTACTGCTGCCGCTGCTGCTGCAAGATATAGTTGAATTGCACGCGCTGCATCATCGTTACCTGGGATAACAAAATCAACACCATCAGGTGTAGAGTTTGTATCGACTACAGCAAATACAGGAATTCCTAAATTATTTGCTTCTTTGATTGCGATGTGTTCGTGATCTGCACCGATAACAAATAATGCATCAGGAAGCCCCGCCATATCTTTGATACCACCAAGACTTAATTCAAGTTTTTCCATCTCACGGCTACGCATTAATGCTTCTTTCTTAGTTAATTTATCGAAAGTGCCATCTTGAGATTGGGTTTCTAAATCTTTTAAGCGTTTGATTGATTGACGCACTGTTTTCCAGTTAGTCAACATACCACCTAACCAACGGTGGTTTACATAATATTGCTGACAGTCTAATGCTGCTGCTTTCACTGCTTCACTTGCTGCACGTTTTGTACCAACAAATAAGATTTTACCGTTGTTGCCCGCAATGCGAGTTAATTCTGCTAGTGCAGCATTAAACATTGGAACGGTTTTTTCAAGGTTGATGATATGAACACCGTTGCGTGGTCCGAAAATGAATGGTTTCATTTTTGGGTTCCAGTAACGAGTTTGGTGACCGAAGTGAACGCCAGCTTGTAGCATTTCGCGCATTGAAACTTGTGCCATAATAATTTTCCTTTTGTTTTGGGGTTTAGCCTCCACATACCAAATAAATCGACCGTTTGGCACCCCGATTTATCCCTGTGATATGTGTGTGATTTATTATTAAAAAATTAAGTTTGAACTTATTTTGCCTAAAATAAAAATGACTTTCTTAGTCTAGCCAAAATAACGCCGCACTTTATACCATAAAGTGCGGTAAAAAACTAGCAAATTTTTAGAAACCAACACAAAAGCGGCAATTTGTCATCACAAATTGCCGCAGTAAATTTTCTATTCAACATTATTCTTGCTGAGTTAAAAATTCTTGATTAATTTCAATTTTCGCTTTTGTGCGTAACGCCTGCAATAGTGCTTGCTGTAATTCTGTTTGTTGTGCTTGGTTTAGCTGTGCATCAAACTGTTTAAGCTGTTCAGGGGTTAATTCCCCGTCTTTAATGTTCGTTAGTTCAATCACTATAACGCTGTTATCGCCGTTTTTCGCAGCGGCATAAACAGGTTTATCCGTTGCTTTTTTCATTGCAAAAATCACATCACGCAGCTGTGGATTTTTATTTTCAGCATAAACCCATTGCGTTTTCTCACCAAATTGAATGCCATTTGGCAGAGCCGCATTGTTATTTGCATTAAGTGCCTGTGCCACTTTTTCAGCTTGAGCTAGCACAATTTTTTCCGCTTTTTGCTGTTTTAGGTATTGTGCAATGTCATTTTTTGCCTCATCAAGCGTTTTCACTCCTTCTGGTTTATGTTCTACTACACGAACAATCAAAGAATGTTGTTCCCCCACATTAATTGCTTCTGAGTTTGTTCCGCCTTGGGTTAATTCAGAATCAAATAACGCTGAGACCACATTGCCATAATTGAGTGCGGCTGGAATATCATTGCGTGAGAAATAACCTGTTTCTTGCACATTTACGCCTGCTGCTTGCGCGGCTGCCTGTAAGGAATCAGATTGTTCAAAGGCTTTCTCATTGGCTTGTTTTTCCATTGCGTAAAACGCTTTCGTGCTTAATTCATTGCGAAGTTTCGCCGCAATATCGTTTTTCACTTGCGCTAATGGCAGGAATTTTTCTTCTTCTACTTTGATAATATGGTAAGCATTATCCACTTTGACTGGTTGGCTATATTCCCCCACTTTCAACTCACGGGCTGCGGCTTCAAATTGTGGAGGCATCATACCTGCGACAACCCAATCCAAATCACCGCCATTTGCGCCAGAAATTTTATCGCTAGAATAAAGTTTTGCTAAAGCAGCAAAGCTTTCGCCTTTTTGTAAATCCGCATAAACTGCCTGTGCTTCTTTTTCTGTTGGAAGCTGAATATGGGCTAAATGCTGAGTCATATATTGTGCTTTGTTATCTTGATAATATTGTGCAATTTCTACATCCGTCACCTTCACATTTTTTTCCGCTGCTTGGTGAGTTAAATCCAAATATTGCACTTTCACTAATTCAGGTACGGCAAATGCCCCTTTATTGGCATTGTAGTAAGCACTAATTTCATCTTCGCTGACTTGTTGTTGTGCGATTGTCGCGGCAAGTGGAAACTCCGCTAAACGCACATCCCGTTGTTGGAAAAAGAGTTGTGCTAAACGTGCATTTTGGCTAGGTACGGTAAATGCGGAACGCGCAATTCCGTCATTAAGTTGCTGCAAGGTTAAACCTTGACGTAAATACTGAGCATATTGATTACCGCTTAACCCGTTGGCTGATAGCATTTGTTGATAAAGTGCGTTATCAAATTTGCCATCCTTTTGAAAAATTGGGCTGGTCACAATGGCTTGTTGAATTTGGCTATCACTCACATCAAGTTTTAATTCTGTTGCATATTGACGCAATAATTCTTGATCGATTAAACGATCTAAAACCGATCTACGTAAGCCATTAACAAATTCAGGGGAATCCGCGACTGCGGTAAATTGCGCCCCCAGTTGTTCACTAAAGCGTTGATATTCTTGATTATATTGTTCTAAGAAAGTTTGTTGTGAAATTTCTTCCCCATTCACTTTCGCCGCCGAGGTATCAACGCGTGTAAACATATAGCCTGCTACACCACTTAAGACAAATGACACCACAATTAGGGCGAAAATGATCTTCCACAAGATGCTGTTTGACGCATCACTGAGTTTTTCCATTAACATTGACGTTATCCTTAAAGGTAAGATTAAGACAAATTTTAAGAATTATAATCGAAAGCGCTTTGATTACCAGTATAAAAATAAAAAAGTCGGCAAAGATTGCACTTTACCGACTTTATCATTAAAAAATAGGCAATTAATTCACCGCACTTTCTGCACGTTTACTTTTACGGCGTGGCGTTGTTTTTTCTTCTTTTGCAATTAAGTGAGCAAAATCAACCCCTTCAGGTGGATTTTCTAAAGCAATGCTTAATACTTCATCAATGGTTTCCACGGCTCGAATATCCAAGCTATTTTTCGCATTATCTGGAATTTCTTCCAAATCTTTCACATTGTCTTTTGGAATAATCACGGTTTTAATCCCGCCACGATGTGCAGCAAGTAATTTTTCCTTCAAACCACCAATAGGTAACACTTTACCACGCAAGCTGATTTCTCCCGTCATTGCCACTTCAGACTTCACAGGATTCCCCGTTAAGCAAGAAACTAATGCGGTACACATTGCGATCCCGGCACTTGGTCCATCTTTTGGCGTTGCACCATCTGGAACGTGAATATGAATATCACGTTTTTCGTGGAAATCAGAGGCAATCCCTAATTTTTCGGCACGAGAACGCACAACAGTCATCGCCGCTTGGATTGATTCTTTCATCACATCGCCAAGTGATCCCGTATAAGTTAGTTTGCCTTTCCCAATAACCGAAGTGGCTTCAATGGTAAGCAAATCACCACCTACTTGCGTCCACGCCAAGCCGGTAACTTCTCCCACACGGTTTTGTGTATCGGCACGACCAAACTCAAAGCGTTTTACACCTAAATATTCATCAAGATTATCGCTGTTTACGGTGATCGATTTTAATTTTGGATTCAGCAATAAATTTTTCACCGCTTTACGGCAGATTTTAGAAATCTCACGTTCAAGTCCACGCACGCCCGCTTCACGAGTGTAATAGCGGATAATATCTAAAATGGCACTTTCTTCGATCTTTAATTCACTTTTCTTCAAGCCGTTACGCTCAATTTGTTTGTTAAGCAAATGGCGTGTCGCAATATTGAGTTTTTCGTCTTCTGTATAACCCGATAAACGAATCACTTCCATACGATCAAGCAATGGTCCCGGAATATTCATTGAATTTGATGTTGCCACAAACATAACATCAGACAGATCATAATCAACTTCTAAATAATGATCGTTAAAGTTCGCGTTCTGCTCCGGATCAAGCACTTCTAGCAGTGCGGAAGCCGGATCGCCGCGCATATCTGATGCCATTTTATCAATCTCATCAAGTAAAAAGAGCGGATTTTTCACCCCTACTTTTGCCATTTTTTGGATCAATTTACCCGGCAATGAACCGATGTAGGTTTTACGATGCCCACGGATTTCGGCTTCGTCGCGCACGCCACCGAGTGCCATACGAACATACTTCCGCCCAGTCGCATTTGCAATAGATTGCCCTAGAGAGGTTTTTCCTACCCCCGGTGGTCCAACTAAACAAAGAATAGGGCCTTTAAGTTGATTTAAACGACTTTGAACCGCTAAATATTCCAAAATGCGATCTTTCACACGCTCTAAGCCGTAGTGATCCGCATCAAGGATTTCTTGTGCTTTGACAATATCTTTTTTTACTTTGCTACGTTTATGCCACGGCACTTGTAGCATCCAGTCAATGTAGCTACGCACCACCGTCGCTTCGGCTGACATTGGCGACATCATTTTCAGCTTCTGCAACTCGGCTTCCACTTTTTCTTTTGCCTCTTTCGGCATTTTGGCGTCTTCTACTTTTTGGCGCAGTTGTTCGACTTCATCCAGCGTGCTATCTGTTTCGCCGAGTTCTTTTTGAATGGCTTTGATCTGTTCGTTAAGATAGTAATCACGCTGGCTTTTTTCCATTTGTTTTTTCACGCGCCCACGAATACGCTTTTCGACTTCTAAAATGCCCGCTTCGTTAATCATTAAACCGAGCAAATATTCAAAACGCTCTGTGACATTTGCAATGCTCAATACATCCTGCTTACGCGCTACAGGAACAGGCATATGGGCTGCCATTGTGTCGCTTAAACGTTCTGGATCAGCAATACTTTTTAAGGCTGAAAGCACATCTGGCTGGACTTTTTTGTTGAGTTCAATGTATTTTTCAAACTCTTCTAACGTGATATTCTGTATCACTTCCAATTCTGTTTCATCGCCAAATTGGGTATCCATTAAGGCAATTTTTGCCTCGAAAAAACGCCCATTATCTTCTAAATGGGAAATCTTAGCCCGTTGCTGACCTTCCACCAGCACTTTTACCGTGCCGTCTGGCAAATTCAATAATTGAATAATATTTGCCACCGTTCCTACATCATACACATCATCCACAGTAGGCTGTTCTAACTCGGCTGCTTTTTGTGAAACTAATAATAATTGTTTGCCGTTTTCCATTGCCTCTTCAAGACTTGCGATGGATTTTTCGCGTCCCACAAACAATGGCATCACCATATAAGGAAAAACCACCACATCTCGTAATGGTAAAACAGGTATGGTTTTTTGTTTTGTTCGTCTGGCGTTCATATTTTCTCTCTTTCCTATAAAACTCGAAATTACTCTTCCATATTGGGGCAATTTAGCAAAGTTCAAGTTCGTCACATCAACTATGCTAATCAGATTTCTTTCAGTGTACTCCATTCAAATTAAAAGTGCGGTCATTTTTTCACACAAATTTTATTTTTTCGCTTTTCTGACAAGAAAAAGAATAAAAAACATTCAATTTATGCTTGAAGAAATAAAAAATCCAACCGCGAAAGGTTGGATTAACTAAAAATGATGAAAATTTATACCGCACTGAAGATTAACGCATCGTTACAAATTCTTCTGAACCCGTTGGGTGAATAGCAACAGTATTATCAAAATCCGCTTTGGTTGCTCCCATTTTAATTGCAACGGCAAAGCCTTGGATCATTTCATCTACCCCAAAACCAATGCCGTGTAAGCCGACAATTTTTTCATCTTTGCCGACGCAAACTAATTTCATTCGGCAAGGCTGGCGATGCTGAGTTACCGCGCTGTACATTGGTGTAAATGAGGATTTATACACTTTCACATTTTCTGCGCCATATTGCTCAATGGCTTGTGGTTCAGTTAATCCCACAGTACCGATTGGTGGGTGGCTGAATACCACGGTTGGCACGAGATTATAATCTAAATGTTCGTTTGGTTTATTGTTAAACAAACGCTCAGACAAACGGCGACCTGCGGCAACCGCAACAGGCGTAAGTTCAATGCCACCTTCGATAATATCGCCTACGGCATAAATCCCTTTCACATTGGTATTTTGATATTTATCGACTTTGATAAAACCTTTGTCATTGGTTTCCACGCCTGCCGCAACAAGGTTGATATTCGCCGTATTTGGCTTGCGGCCAATCGCCCAAATCACTTTTTCAACCGTTTGCTCACGTCCATCTTCTAATTTTAAGGTGAAAGAACCGTCAGCATTTTTCACCACTTCTTTTGGAATAGCGTGAGTGTGTAAGTGAATGCCATCTTGCGCCATCACTTCCACAAGGGTTTCGACGATTAGCGGGTCAAAACTACGCAATGGGCTTTGTTTACGCACGAATAAGTGGGTGTCCACGCCAAGGCTGTTTAACACGCCCGCTAATTCTACCGCGATATAGCCCGCGCCTACCACGGCGACGGATTTTGGTAGGGCGTTTAATTCAAATACCCCGTCAGAATCAATCCCGTATTCTGCGCCATTAATGTCAGGACGCGCAGGGTAAGCTCCTGTTGCGATTAAAATATGATCAGCACTGATTTTTTCGCCATTCACTTCGACAGTATGCGCATCAACAAATTTGGCGAAGCCTTTGATCACATCCACATTATTTTTAGCTAAGACATTATTGTAAGAGGTGTGAATGCGTCCAATATAAGCCTGACGATTTTCCACTAACTTACTGAAATCAAAATGATTTACCGCAACATCAAAGCCATAATCAGGGGCATATAGATTGATGGCTTCTGCCACTTGCGCGCCATACCACATCACTTTTTTTGGCACACAGCCCACGTTTACACAGGTTCCGCCAAGTTCTTTTGCTTCAATAATGGCACATTTTTTTCCATAGCTTGCTGCACGGTTAATGGAGGCGATACCGCCACTTCCGCCACCAATGGCGATATAATCATAATGTTTTGTCATTTTATTAACTCCCTAAATTGCTAAATTGGGCTGTGAAAGATAAAAAAGCCCATCATAAATCTGCGCGTATTTTGCCGAAAAATCGGGCTCAAAGCGACTAATTAATCCAATCGGTAAATTCTTACTCTGGTGTGATCCATTTCACCGACCAACTTCCCGTGCCTTCTGGAACAAGTGTTTTAGTAAGGTAAGGCAGGATTTTTTTCATTTGGGCTTCTAATTGCCAAGGGGGATTTATCACAATCATTCCGCTTGCGGTCATTCCACGTTGGTCTGAATCAGGGCGTACAGCCATTTCAATTTGCAGAATTTTACGAATGCCCGTGTTTTCCAAGCCTTTGATCATACGTTTTGTTTGCTGGCGTAACACCACGGGATACCAAATCGCATAGATGCCTGTGGCAAAACGTTTTACCCCTTCTTCAATGGCATTGACCACCAAATCATAATCCTCTTTTAATTCATAAGGGGGATCAATCAAAATAAACCCACGTCTTTCTTTTGGTGGCAGTGTGGCTTTAATTTGCTGAAAACCGTTATCACGCTTAGTGGTCACATTGTCGAATTGTTTGAAATTATTGCGTAATAATGGGAAATCCGCGGGGTGAAGCTCGGTTAATAATGCACGATCTTGTGAACGCAATAAATGTGCGGCAATCAGCGGTGATCCCGCGTAATAACGTAGCGATTTGCCGCCATAATTCAGCTTTTTGATAAGGGCAACATAACGTGCCACTTCTTCTGGCATTTCTGCTTGCTCCCACAAACGCCCGATCCCCTCTTTATATTCCCCAGTTTTTTCAGCTTCATTACCGAATAAACGATAATGCCCGACACCAGCGTGGGTGTCTAAATAATAAAAGCCTTTGTCTTTTTGTTGCAGACTTTCAATAATCAGTATTTGCACGATATGTTTTAGCACATCGGCAAAGTTGCCTGCGTGGAAGCTATGACGATAACTCAGCATCAGTTTGCCCTTAAAAATTTGATAAAAAAAGACCGCACTTTATTTTTGCGGATTAAGAGATTAAAACGAAGGGCGAACATACTGGCTCGCCCTGTCTCATCAAATACATTTTTGATGAGACTTTATTTCGCGAAAATGGCTTGCAAAGCTTGGTAAATAGACTGTGCTTGATGACCTGAAAGGGCATTGCCGTCTTCATCTGTAATCACCACCGCACTTTGTCTGCCTAAATCAGCAAGTTGCATAGCATACTCGCCTTTTTCTAATTCAGGTGCAGCCACACCAAATCTCGCCCATTCTGTTTTTTCTAACGGACGATATTTTAATTCACGATAGCCACGCCCCGGATTTTCTGACGAAGTTTCAAATCCTACTTGATTTAACGCGCCACGCAAACGTTGCCACGCTTGCTTAAAAGGGGCATTTAATGCTAATGCGGTACGCCCATTTATATCGGTGGTTAATTGCGTTTGGATTGGCGTGATCGCCGTGCTATTTAATTCATTTTGCTGCTTGCGATAAGCGCGGTTTAACTCGCCAATCAATTGGTTTAAACGATCAGAGGTGTAACGTTGCTTTTGTGCCATTGTTGGGGTGAAAATAATATTATCCCGCTTCATTTGCAAAATAGACACAACTAAAGCACTTGTGCCTTGATATTGCACTTGTTCGATCAGATAACGAATTTGTGTATCACCAATGTCATCAGCACGCCCCGTTGCCGCCCAATTAGTTTCAATACGATTGTCTTGATATTGGTAATGAATGCCTTGTTCTTTTAATAAACGCGCTACTTGGTTTAAGCTATAAACCGCCTCTTTTGAAGAGGGATACGCAATCAAAGCACGTTCACCATCAAACTGCGCAATAGAATTATTAATCATTGCAATCGGCGTGCTTGGTGGACGAATATCTACTTTTTGATGTGCTTGTTGATTAAGCTGTGGCAACGCATAAGTGTTATCTTGTACTGGTAAATTTACGCCACCGCTTGCTAACGGCGCAAAACTCACTTGTTGCTGCGCATATTTTTCAAAGTTATCATTCGCTTGCTGTTTACTTTCATTGCTTGCAGAACAAGCCACGAGTGTCATTAGAATTGGTGTGCTTAACAACCACTTTTTCATCAATGTATCCTCAAGATTAAACAAATTTCATTGTCTGTTTTGACAACCAGAATGCAGAAAAGTTTAAGGGGCATTGACTGCTCAACGCCCCTCTTTTATTCACAAAAAGAATTAAACTAAGCCTGCAATTTTCAAGGCTTCAAGCACTTTGGGTTGTGCCGTTTCACTTAATGTCGTCAGTGGTAAACGTAGCACTAACTCAGGAATTAAGCCTAATTTATACGCTGCCCATTTCACGGGAATAGGATTCGATTCAATGAAAAGATCTTTATGTAACGCCATTAAACGTTGATTGATCACTTCCGCCTCATCAAATTTTCCTGCCAAAGCAAGCTCACACATTTTCGCCATCTCTGCAGCTGCAACGTTGTTGGTTACCGAGATCACCCCTTCACCACCCGCTTTCATACTTTCCAAGCCCGTGGCATCATCACCACTTAACACAATGAAATCCTCACCGGCAAGTTGTTTAATTTTCGCCACACGGCTCACATCACCCGTAGCTTCTTTAATTGCCACAATATTGTCAATTTGTGCTAAACGTCCCACGGTTTCAGGTTGCAAATCACTGCCTGTGCGTCCCGGTACGTTATATAAAATTTGCGGTAAATCGGTGCATTCTGCAATGGCTTTAAAATGTTGATACATTCCTTCTTGCGTTGGTTTGTTGTAATAAGGCACAACAGACAAACACCCTGCAACGCCGCTGCCGTTTAATAATTTTGTCATTGTGATTGCTTCACTCGTGGCATTTGCCCCAGTCCCTGCAATTACTGGAATACGTCCCTTGGCAAATTCAACGGTCTTTAAAATGGTTTTAACGTTTTCCTCTATGCTTAATGTCGCTGATTCCCCAGTTGTTCCCACTGACACAATCCCGTGTGTTCCCGCTGCAATATGGTATTCAACCAATTTTTCTAATGCCTCAAAATCCACTTCACCGTGTAAGTCCATTGGGGTAATTAAAGCGGTAATACTCCCGTAAAATAAAGGATTCGTTGCTGACATAAAGACCTCCGAATTATTTTTGTTATCTCTATTGAGTTTGCTTGAAAAAGTTTGTTTAAGATCGCTAAAATAGCCCAACTTTGCAAGTGATTTTTTGCATTTTTTCTCAATCACATCACATTTTTAAGGATATTTACGATGCAAACATTAAAAGCGGGCGATTTTGCACCACACTTTTCTTTACTTGATCAAAATGAACAACCTGTTTCACTTAGCGATTTTAAAGGCAAAAAAGTGCTGGTTTATTTTTATCCGAAAGCCCTTACCCCCGGTTGTACGACCCAAGCTTGTGGCTTACGCGATAGTAAAACAGCGCTTGAAAAACAAAATGTCGTCATTCTTGGCATCAGCCCTGATAGCCCGAAAAAGCTTGCCAATTTCGTGGAAAAAAAAGCCTTAAATTTCGCCCTACTCTCTGATGAAGATCACCAAGTAGCTGAGCAATTTGGCGTATGGGGGGAGAAAAAATTTATGGGCAGAACCTATGATGGCATTCATCGCATTAGCTTCTTAATTGATGAACAAGGCAAAATCGAAAAGGTCTTTGAGAAGTTTAAAACAGGGGAACATCATCAAGTCGTGTTGGATTATTTGAGCCAAAAATAATCGCTGATTAGCACAAATTAAAGTGCGGTGTAAATTTTCTCAATTTTTCCACCGCACTTTATTTTTGAGTGTTTTTATTCGTGTGCTTTTTTACAACTCGCCAAAATGTCTAATTCCTTTTGATACACGTTTGTTTTCAAATCCATATCCATCATGCCAATCACGGTGCTAAATAGATTATCGTGAGAATAGGATTTTGTCTTTGCATTGTGACGTAGACAGTCTAAATCGACGCCTTCATTTTTCTTCCATTTATCTGAAAACCAGAAAATCATTGGGACGCGCGTTTGGTAGATTGGCGCAATGGCATAAGGTGTGCCGTGTAGATAAATACCGTCTTCGCCAAGTGATTCACCGTGATCGGACACATAATATACCGCACTTTCTAAATCATCTCGTTTGGATACCTTGTCTATTAACGTATCAAGAAAATGATCAATAAATAAAATACTATTATCATAAGTATTCACTAATTCTTGATTGCTACAATTTTGAATTTGGTTCGTATCACAGGTTGGGGTAAAACGTCGATATTCTGGGGTATAACGTTCATAATAGGTAGGACCGTGATTACCAATAGTATGTAAAATTAATACGGTGTCTTTACCGTCTTTACCTGCTTGCTCAAGAATCTTATCTATATCAGAAAACATAACGGTATCTAAGCATTCGCCCTCCGTACAGTAATTTTTTAATGTCGGCTGATTAGCTTGAATGGTTTCATTAGGTACGCGTAAACAGACTCCTTTACAATCACTATTATTTTCTAACCAGAAAATATTCACACCAGCACGTTGTAATACATCAAGCAAATTATCCATTTTTTGTGCTTTTGCACCATCGTAGTCGGCTTTGGTTAAATAAGAGAACATACAAGGCACAGAAACCGCCGTTGATGTACCACAACTAGACACAGAATTAAAATTGATAATCTCTTGTCCGCGTGCGGCGAGTTTTGGTGTGGTTTGCCGTGCGTAACCATTTAATCCCCAATTTTGCGCCCGCGTTGTTTCCCCCACAACAATGACAGTAAGATGCTGAAATTCGTCAGGTTTATCTTGTTTTGCATCTAACCCAATTTGAACATAAGGGCGATTAGCTTCACGCACACGCTTAATTTCATTGACACCTGCACTAATAAAGTTTGAAGGCACAAGTAAACTTACTACTGGTTTATTATTACGCACAAAGGACGCGTAATCTTGATAAAAGCCTTTTGCGATCGCCAAAATCACTATCCCTGAAAAAGCAATTAATCCTAATCTTACCGCAAATTCTTTCCACCAAGTGCGGTAGTCAATTTTTGTCATTATATATAATATGGCAGGTAACACACCAAAAATGACAATCCAAGTGAGATATTGCCAAGTGAGCATACGAACACTTTCTGCAGGCGTAGTTTGTAGGACGTTTTCAAGCATATCGGTAGAAAAATGCACGTCATAAAATAACGCTTGATAGCCAATGGCAGCACTAATAATTAATAAAAGTGGAATAATCACTTTGTGTAAAATAGGTAAGGCAATGAGTTGAAATACCGCATTGAGGATGAAAAAAACAAAAAAAGGCACAGTGAGAAGAAAATAGTCTTCAGGCTGTCCTACAAATGGGTGCAATGCCCACACTTTTTTATAAAATGCAACATTAAGTACACAAGTAAAATAAAGAGCAACGAGCGCAATAAGCGTTGAACTTTTTAATTTAAACCGTGAAAATAGCATAAAAATAATATCCTTGTTTTGAAAATCATTGATAAATCATCAGGGGATTAGTCAAATAAAACGTAGAAAAGTTCTTTACAAAAACTTACAAACAAAATGAGATAAAAAATGAACATCAGCCAAGCCGCCGAGAAAACAGGATTGTCCGCCAAGCAAATTCGGGATTATGAAAAAGCAGGGTTATTGCCAGAGGCACAACGTACCTTATCAGGTTATCGCTTTTATTCTGAGCAAGATTTAAACCAACTTCGCTTTATCAGTAATGCCCGTAAAGTCGGCTTTTCACTGCAACAAATTCGCGAATTATTAAGGCTCAATCGCGATCCTAATCGTACAAGTCGCGAAGTGAAAGCGATTACTGAGCAACATATTATCGAGCTAAAAGAGAAAATTGCGAGCTTGCAAGAAATGTTGGATTTATTACAACGTTGGCATTGTTCTTGCCAAGGAAATGATAGCCCTGATTGTTCGATTTTGTCAGGGCTAACAGAAAAGACGGTATTATAGGCGTTTATAAGTGAGAAAATAATAACAGCTTACGGCGAAAAATGAGCAACCCACCATTGTTAAAAGCATTGGGGCGGCACTGTCAATTTTCATCAATGCAACAAGTGAACCCACACAAGCCCCCGTGCCAAAACGGACGCTCCCCACCATTGAGTTCGCTGTTCCTGCCATTGCAGGGAATTTTTCTAAAATAGACGCCATTGCATTGGAACTAATTAAAGAGTTCTGTCCAACAAATAATGCCACACCAATTGCCATTGACCAAAAACCAAGATCGAAAAACACCACCAATAATAACCAGATTGCCGCAATAAATTGAATGATTAAGCCTGTTTGTAACATTTTTTCTGTGCCAACTTTGGTAACCAAACGTCCATTTAAGAACGAACCGAAGGTCATCACGCTAATGTTCAACATAAAGAAATAACCAAAGTTTTGTTCTGGAATGCCATAAATACCGATATACACAATCGATCCTGCGGTTAAGAACGCAAATAACCCGCCAAAACCAAAGGCACTCATAAACATATAACCTAGCACTTCTTTTTTTCGCCATAAATTAACAAAATTACGCACCACAATGTTTAGGCGTAATGGAATACGATTTTCTTTCTTATGGGTTTCAGGAATAATAAAGAAGACTAGCAATGTACTAAATAATCCCATCGCCGCAATAACATAAAAAATGGAATGCCAATGAAAATAAGTAACAAGATAACCACCAATAATGGGGGCGACTAAAGGGGCGAGCATAAATACCAGCGTAATCGTTGACATTGTACGAGAAAGTTGATCTTTACTAAATAAATCGCGTAATAATGCCCCGACTAAAACCACCGGTGCAGCGCCAAAAAAGCCTTGCATAAAGCGCAACAGCGTGAAGCTACCAATTTGATTAATGGTAGTAAGAATAAGAGCCGCAATGGCACTCACGATCACACCAAGTAAAATAACGGGTTTACGCCCATAGCTATCCCCCACAGGCCCCCAGAAAAGCTGCCCTGATGCCATACCATAAGCAAAGAAGGTGAGGGTGTGTTGAATTTTTTCAGGGCTGACATGCAAATCTTGCGACATACGCAAAAAAGCAGGCAAATACATATCCACCCCAAGTGGTGGCAGCATTGAAAGCAGCCCAAGAGTCAAAATAAAAATAAAGCTGGGTTTATGTATCGTTTTTTCACTCACAATTTTATCCTTATTTTAAGGTCGCTAATTCTTCATCAGTTAAAGGGCGGTATTCCCCCTCTTCTAATTGTTCATCTAGCACCACATCGCCAATTTTCCAGCGGTGCAACGCAACCACTTTATTACCTAAGGCGGCAAACATTCGCTTCACTTGATGATAACGTCCCTCGCTTAAGGTTAAATTGACATTGTAATCATCAATAATTTCAAGTTTTGCGGGTTTAGTTGGGGATTTCTCACCACGTAATAAAATGCCTTCTGCACAAGCCTGCTGGTAATGATTTTCAACAGGATCGGCAAGGGTAACAAGGTAAGTTTTCTCGCAATGATGTTTAGGCGAAGTAATACGATGCGACCACTGCCCATCATCGGTGAGCAACACCAGCCCCGTAGTATCCACATCTAGCCGTCCTGCACTATGCAATTTAGTTGCAAGGGGATAATCAAAGAATTGGTAAATGGTCGGATAATCACCGTCATCATTAGAACAGACATAGCCTTGCGGTTTATTCAACATAATGTAATGCCCCGCCTCAAACCAAGTAAGGCGTTCGCCCTCAAAATAAATTTCATCTTCCGCCCTGACTTTGGTTGCGCCACTTTTCTCAATTTTTCCGTTAATTTGCACCGCACTTTGACGCAGGGCTTTATTGGCTTGAGAGCGTGTTAGCCCGGTTTGCTCGGCTAAAAATTTATCTAATCTCATTGCGTGATTTTCTCATTAATAAAAACGGCATATTGTACAACATCTCGGCATAAAACCCTAGTTGAACCGAAAACAAAAGTGCGGTTGATTTTGTGAATGAATTGTAAATAATGTGTTGTAAATCACAGATTTTCTGATTTTTTCGCCTATAATAGCGTTAAATTTTTCTCACAAACTTTCAACTTGTTATAAGGACGGTTTTATGGACGCACAACTACGTCAAGCAGCACTTGATTTCCACGAATTCCCAAAACCGGGAAAAATTGAAGTTACGCCAACGAAATCTCTTGCAACCCAACGAGATCTTGCCTTAGCTTATTCCCCCGGTGTGGCTGAACCTTGTTTAGAAATTGAAAAAGATCCTGCAGCAGCTTATAAATACACCGCACGCGGTAACCTTGTGGCAGTTATTTCTAATGGTTCTGCGGTACTTGGCTTAGGTAACATTGGCGCGTTAGCGGGTAAACCTGTAATGGAAGGGAAAGGCGTGCTATTTAAAAAGTTTGCCGGCGTAGATGTGTTTGATATTGAAATTGATGAAAAAGATCCCGATAAATTAGTCGAAATTATTGCCGCACTTGAACCGACTTTTGGTGGTATTAATCTTGAAGACATCAAAGCCCCAGAATGTTTTTATATTGAACAAAAATTGCGTGAACGAATGAATATTCCCGTTTTCCACGATGATCAGCACGGTACAGCGATTATTTCAGCTGCTGCAGTGATCAACGGTTTACGCATTGTGAATAAAAAAATTGAAGAGGTAAAATTAGTGGCTTCAGGTGCGGGGGCAGCGTCTATTGCCTGCTTGAACTTACTTGTTTCCCTTGGAATGAAACCTGAAAATATCACTGTGTGTGATTCCAAAGGCGTGATTTTCAAAGGACGTGATGAGCGAATGGATGAAACCAAAAAACGTTATGCCATTGATGACAACGGCACGCGAACATTGGCAGACGCAATGCCAAATTGCGATATTTTCCTTGGCTGTTCCGCCGCAGGTGCCTTAACCCAAGAAATGGTAAAAATGATGGCACCAAATCCGCTTATTCTTGCCTTGGCGAATCCTGAACCTGAAATTTTACCCCCTCTAGCGAAACAAGTTCGCCCAGATGCGATCGTCTGTACGGGACGTTCTGACTATCCAAACCAAGTAAATAACGTACTTTGCTTCCCATTCATTTTCCGTGGGGCATTAGATGTAAGTGCAACCACCATTAATGAAGAAATGAAATTGGCTGCGGTTTATGCCATTGCGGATCTTGCGCTTGCCGAACAAAGCGAAGTGGTTACCTCCGCATATGGGGGGACAGAAGTGTCTTTTGGTCCAGATTATCTGATCCCAAAACCGTTCGATCCACGTCTTATCGTAAAAATCGCCCCAGCGGTCGCAAAAGCGGCAATGGAAAGTGGGGTGGCAACCCGTCCTATTGAGGATTTTGATGCTTATTTAGAAAAGCTCACGCAGTTTGTGTATAAAACAAATTTATTTATGAAACCTGTATTTGCCCAAGCAAAACAAGATAAAAAACGGGTCTTGCTGACAGATGGTGAAGAAACTCGCGTACTACACGCAGTGCAAGAAATTGCTACATTAGGCATTGCACAACCTGTGCTATTAGGGCGTACACACATTATTGAAGAAAAAATCAAGCAACTCGGTTTGCACCTTGAAATTGGGCGTGATTTTGAGGTCATCGACATTGAAAATAACCCTTATTATGAAGAATGTTGGCAACATTATCACGACAAACTGAAACGCCAAGGAATGACCCCCGCTGGTGCGAAACGAAAAATGTTACATAATCCGACCGCACTTGGATCTGTACTATTAGAAATCGGCAAAGCTGATGCAATGCTGTGTGGGTTAGTCGGGCCTTATGCTTCTCACTTAGCCGCTATCAAAGATGTTACCGGTGTGAAAGCTGGCGCAATTCCTGCCACCGTAAATGGCTTGGTATTGCCAACAGGCAATCTGTTTATCGCTGATACGTTCGTTAATCCAAATCCAACCGCAGAAGAATTAGCCGAAATTACCTTAATGTCTGCAGCAGAAGTTCGCCGTTTTGGTATTGAACCGCAAGTTGCGTTAGTTTCTCATTCCAATTATGGTAGCGCAAATGATGAAAATGCGCTAAAAATGCGTAATGTCTTGCAATTAGTGCGTAACAAAGCGCCTGAATTAGTGATTGATGGGGAAATGCATTGTGATGTTGCACTTTCTGAAAGTTTACGTAATGAAATTATGCCAGATAGCCCGTTAAAAGGGGCGGCAAACTTGCTAATTATGCCAACAATGGAAGCTGCACGAATCAGTCTGAACTTGCTACAAGGCACTGCAACGCCAATTACCATTGGCCCGATCTTAATGGGGATCAATAAAACAGTCCATATTTTAACTTCGGCATCTTCTGTTCGCCGTATTATCAATATGGTGGCAGTTGCGGCAGTAAAAGCACAGCAAGAAATTTGATCAGGAAAAGTCATTTAGGGCAGAAACACTGCCCTATTTATTTTTCGCTAGAAATTTAAACTTTTAATGATCTTAATCAAGTTTCTTGCTAGAATACCCCTGAATTTAGTACCTAATGATTATTTGAAGAAGGAAAATTTTATGGCTTACACACTACCAGAATTAGGCTATGCCTACGATGCTTTAGAACCACATTTTGACGCACAAACAATGGAAATTCACTACAGCAAACATCATCAAGCTTATGTGAATAATGCCAATGCGATTTTGGAAACCTTACCGCAATTTGCAGATCTTTGCCCGGGTGAGTTAATCACTAAATTAGCGGAAGTGCCTGCAGATAAACGTACGGGTTTACGTAACAATGCGGGTGGCCACGTGAATCATAGCTTATTCTGGAAAAGCTTGAAAAAAGGCACAACATTACAAGGTGCGTTAAAAGATGCGATTATCCGTGATTTTGGCTCGGTAGAAGCGTTCCAAGCTGAGTTTGAAAAAGCAGCCGCAACACGCTTTGGTTCAGGCTGGGCGTGGTTAGTGTTAAATAACGGTAAATTAGAAGTGGTTTCAACCGCAAACCAAGACAGCCCATTAATGGGGAAAGAAATCGCGGGTTGCGAAGGCTATCCAATTTTTGGTTTAGATGTTTGGGAACACGCGTATTACTTAAAATTCCAAAACCGCCGTCCAGATTACATTAAAGAATTCTGGAATGTCGTGAACTGGGACTACGCCGCAGAACGTTTTGAGAAAAAAGTTAATATCTAATTCATTATTCAATAATAAATTTCATCTTATCCCCTCTTTAATGAGGGGATTTTTTTACTTTTTTGATAGAAAAATAGGCAAGTTATTCACTCACCTATTTGCCCAGTTTAGTTATACTCAATCAAGTTTAAAATAAAGCCACATCGGCTTGTCTTGCTCTCTGGCGTTAAGCTCACTTAGCTTATTCCAACTGAAACGAGCATAATTTAAAAAGATTAAATGAGATTAAAAATGCGTTGCTTAGCGAGAAACCGCGAAACAAGGCTGAATGTGGGTTAAAATTTCTTTCACCAAACGTGCCGGTGCAGCAACCACGTTACCTGAGGTCAAATAGCTGTGTCCGCCTTCAAAATCAGTTACTAAACAACCTGCTTCACGGGCGATAAGATCACCTGCAGCAATATCCCACGCTTTGACACCCATTTCAAAGTAAGCATCCACTCGATTAGCCGCAACATAGCACATATCTAATGCAGCTGAGCCTGTACGGCGGAAATCGGCTACTTTGCCTTCATTAACAAGATTGCTCATTATTGCAAATTGGATCGGCATTGCAGAGAGTTTTTTGAATGGAAAACCAGTGGCTAAAATTGTGCCTTGTAATTCACGTTTGATATTTTCTGCACGCAGACGGAGTTCATTGATTTTTGCACCTTGTCCACGTACGGCAGTGAAAAGCTCATTACGGATAGGATCATACACCACCCCCACTTCTGTTCTGCCTTTCACACGCACAGCAATAGATACAGAAAAGTGCGGTAATCCTTTGATGAAATTTGTCGTCCCATCTAGTGGATCAATCACCCATTGCACATCGCTATCTTGACCTTCTAATGCACCACTTTCTTCTGTGATAATCGTGTGATCAGGATACGCTTTTCTAATCACATCAATAATCGCCGCTTCAGAAGCTTTATCAATATTAGTAACAAAGTCATTTGCACTTTTAGCTACCGTTTGAATATCATCGCGGCGTTCATACCCTTTAGCAATAATATTGCCCGCTTTTCGTGCCGCACGAATAGCGATATTTAACATTGGATTCATATTTCCACCAGATTTTAAAGAACAAAATTGAATGCGAGATTATAGTGATATTTTTGATAAAAAGCGAGAAAAACCCGATTAGCAAGAAAATTTTCATATTTCCGACCGCACTTTGTGGGTATTGTGCTAGAATACCCACAATTTGTAGTCAGATAAAGCAGAATAGAAAATGCTAGATAACATTCGCATTGTGTTAATTGAAACCTCTCACAGTGGAAATATTGGCTCAGCAGCACGGGCGATGAAGACGATGGGATTAAGCCAGCTTTATCTCGTTGCCCCCAAGCAAGGTATTGATGAGCAAGCGATCGCCTTAGCCGCAGGGGCTGATGATGTGGTAAAAAACGCCGTTGTGGTGCAAACCTTTGATCAAGCTGTGGCTGATTGTGAGCTAGTAATTGGAACAAGTGCGCGCTTACGTCATTTGCAAAGCACCTTACTTGAACCCCGTGCTTGTGGCGAAAAAGCCATAGCTTTTGCGAAACAGCATAAGGTGGCGATCGTGTTTGGACGGGAACGTATTGGACTAACCAATGAAGAATTGCTGAAATGCCGTTATCATTTAACCATTCCCGCTAACCCTGATTATTCCTCATTAAATTTAGCGATGGCAGTGCAATTAGTCTGTTATGAATTGCGAATGGCTTGGTTAGAAAATGGTAAAAAAGACGTGGATTTATCACTTTCATCAATAGAAAACATCTATCCAACCACACAGGAATTGGAATACTTTTTTGACCACACCGAACGTCTTTATAAACAACTTGGATTTATTCAAAATCAAGGGGTTATGCAAAAATTACGGCGTTTATACCAACGTGCGCAAGTAGAAAAAAACGAACTCAATATTCTACGCGGAATGTTAAGTGCGGTAGAAAAAAAGGTAAAATCGCAAAAGTATAATAGTTGACTAATTTAGAAGGTTATGTAAGATAGCCACCTAATTACTTAGAAGGAAGTGTATAATGAAATTAACGTCAAAAGGTCGTTATGCTGTTACTGCGATTTTAGATATTGCATTAAATACTGAAAATGGCCCCGTCAGTTTGGCGGATATTTCAGAAAGACAGCATATTTCCCTTTCTTATTTAGAACAATTATTCGCAAAATTACGCCGCCACGGCTTAGTGGAAAGTGTGCGCGGCCCCGGTGGTGGGTATAAATTAGGGCAGCCAAGCAATAAGATTTCTATTGCGATGATTATCGCCGCAGTAAATGAAAATATTGCGGTAACGCGTTGCTTAGGTGGCGCAAATTGCCAAGGTGGAAAAGAATGTCTGACTCATGCTTTATGGGACGAGCTAAGCCAACGAATTGAGGATTTTCTTAACCAAATTACTTTGGCGGAATTAGTTGATAAACATCATCATCGCCATAAAACCCATAATCAACATCAAGATTTTTCTAATTTAGTCATCATTGATGACAACGCTTAACGTTAAGATTAAAAGAGCGGTAAAAAATAACGATTTTTTTAGGAGTGTAGAATGAAATTACCTATTTATTTGGATTATGCAGCAACTTGTCCTGTGGATGAGCGTGTGGCAAAAAAAATGATGGAATTTTTAACCATCGAAGGCACATTTGGCAACCCTGCGTCCCGTTCGCATAAATTTGGTTGGCAAGCGGAAGAGGCTGTGGATGTGGCGCGTAACCACATTGCAGATCTAATTGGCGCGGATAGCCGTGAAATCGTGTTTACTTCGGGCGCAACGGAAGCTGATAACCTTGCAATTAAAGGGGCGGCACATTTTTATCAAACAAAAGGCAAGCATATTATTACCTGCAAAACAGAGCATAAAGCGGTGTTGGATACTTGCCGTCAATTAGAGCGTGAAGGTTTTGAGGTAACTTATTTATCACCAAAATCAGATGGTTTAATTGACTTAGAAGAATTAAAAAATGCAATGCGTGATGACACCATTTTAGTCTCAATTATGCACGTGAATAACGAAATTGGTGTGATCCAAGATATTAAAGCAATTGGTGATCTTTGCCGTGAAAGAAAAATTATTTTCCATACCGACGCAACCCAAAGTGTGGGTAAATTACCAATTAACCTTGCAGAATTAAATGTGGATTTACTCTCAATGTCTAGCCATAAACTTTATGGACCAAAAGGAATCGGGGCATTATATGTACGCCGTAAACCGCGTGTGCGTTTAGAGGCAATTATTCACGGTGGTGGCCACGAACGTGGTATGCGTTCAGGCACATTACCTGTTCACCAAATTGTAGGAATGGGCGAAGCTTATCGTATCTGTAAAGAAGAAATGGCAACCGAAATGCCTCGCTTAAAAGCCCTTCGTGATCGTCTATACAATGGATTAAAAGATATTGAAGAAACCTATGTGAATGGGTCAATGGAACACCGTGTAGACAACAACCTCAACATCAGTTTCAACTATGTGGAAGGAGAAAGCTTAATGATGGCATTACGTGATATTGCGGTTTCATCAGGATCTGCTTGTACTTCTGCAAGCCTTGAGCCGTCGTATGTATTGCGTGCGTTAGGGTTAAATGATGAGCTTGCACATAGCTCAATTCGCTTTACTGTTGGACGTTATACCACAGAAGAAGAAATTGATTACACCATTAATTTAGTCAAAGGTGCGGTAGAAAAATTACGTGAATTATCCCCATTATGGGATATGTTTAAAGAAGGCATTGATCTTAACTCAATTGAGTGGACTCACCATTAATTTAGCAAAAGGAACAGAAAAATGGCATATAGCGACAAAGTTATCGATCATTATGAGAACCCACGTAACGTAGGTTCATTCGACAAAAAAGATCCAACCGTGGGAAGCGGAATGGTGGGCGCGCCTGCTTGTGGCGATGTAATGCAATTACAAATTAAAGTGAATGATGAAGGCATTATTGAAGATGCAAAATTCAAAACTTACGGCTGTGGTTCGGCGATTGCGTCAAGCTCACTTATTACCGAATGGGTAAAAGGCAAATCCCTTGACGAAGCACAAGCCATCAAAAATAGCCAAATTGCAGAAGAATTAGAATTACCCCCAGTAAAAGTGCATTGCTCAATTTTGGCAGAAGATGCCATTAAAGCAGCCATTGCCGATTACAAAGCAAAACGTGGCGAATAATTTAAGCAAATAAAAGTGCGGTGGAATTTAACCGCACTTTTCATCATTTTGTGGAGAACCTTATGAGCGTAACATTAACCGAAAGTGCAGCAAATCGCGTCAAAACCTTCCTTGCTAATCGTGGCAAAGGCATTGGGTTACGCTTAGGCATAAAAACCTCAGGCTGTTCAGGTTTAGCTTATGTGCTTGAATTTGTAGATAGCTTAAATGAAGATGATCAAGTGTTTGAAGATCACGGTGTGAAAGTCATCGTAGATACCAAAAGCTTGGTCTATCTCAACGGCACCCAACTTGATTTTGTCAAAGAAGGCTTAAACGAAGGGTTCAAATTCACTAATCCTAACGTGAAAGATGAATGTGGCTGCGGTGAGAGTTTTAACGTTTAATAGGAACATCAATGAGCAATCCTTTTGCACTATTTGACTTGCCAGTGGCATTTTCTCTTGATCTCGATCGCTTGAATAACCGTTATTTGGCATTGCAAAAATCTCTTCATCCCGATAATTTTGCACATCGTTCAACGCAAGAACAGCGTTTAGCTATGCAAAAATCAGCGGAAATTAATGATGCCTTGCAAATTCTAAAAGATCCCATTTCCCGTGCGGATAGCATTATTGCTTTGCATTTAGGTTGTCAAAATGTGGAAGAAAAAACCAATCACGATATGGCATTTTTAATGCAACAAATGCAATGGCGAGAGCAACTTGAAGAGATTGAACAGCAGAAAGACGGCGATGAGCTAATGCAATTTTCAGATCAAATTAGCACACAGCGACAGGCAATTTTAACCCAATTAAACACCGCACTTTCGACTCAAGATTGGGCAACCGCACAAATGCTAACGGATCGATTACGCTTTATCAAAAAATTACTGCTTGAAGTGGAACGCATTGAAGATAACTTACTGGATTTTTAAAGAGAGAAACAATGGCTTTATTACAAATTGCTGAACCCGGACAAACTAGCGCACCGCATCAACATAAATTAGCGGTAGGCATTGATCTTGGTACAACAAATTCCCTTGTCGCCACGGTACGCAGTGGAATGGCAGAGATTTTATTGGATGAAAAAGAGCGTGCTTTAACGCCTTCCATTGTCAATTTTTCAGCTAATCAGCCAGTGCTTGTTGGCTATGAAGCCGGGGAATTAGCCAGTCTTGATCCACAAAATACCATTATCTCGGTGAAACGTTTAATCGGACGTTCTCTTGCAGATGTACAACATCGCTATGCAAATTTGCCTTACCGTTTTCAACAAAGCGAAAATGGCTTGCCTTTATTTGAAACCGCACAAGGCGTGCGTAGCCCGATTGAAGTCTCAAGCGAAATTCTGAAAAAACTGACCGCACTTGCGGAAAAACGTTTAGGCGGTGAGTTACAAGGTGCGGTAATTACCGTTCCCGCCTATTTTGATGATGCACAACGCCAAAGCACAAAAGATGCGGCAAAACTGGCGGGATTGAATGTGCTACGGTTACTCAATGAACCTACCGCAGCGGCGATTGCCTATGGCTTAGATAGCGAACAAGAGGGCGTAATAGCGGTTTATGATTTAGGCGGAGGCACCTTTGATATTTCTATTTTGCGTTTATCTAAAGGCGTCTTTGAAGTGCTTGCTACGGGCGGTGATACCGCGTTAGGTGGAGATGATTTCGATCATCTCATCGCAGATTGGATTGTCCAACAATCGGCAATTGCCCCACAAAATGATCAACAAACGCGTGAGCTTTGGCATTTAGCGAAACAAGTCAAAACCCATCTGTCTGAGGCACACAACGCCCCTATTGAATATTACGATTGGCAAGGTGAACTTCAGCGTGAAACCTTTAATCAATTGATTGAACCTTTAGTAAAACGCTCATTAATGGCGTGTCGCCGAGCATTAAAAGATGCTGGTATTAGCCCGCAAGAAGTGCGGGAAGTGGTTATGGTAGGCGGTTCAACCCGTGTCCCCTTTGTGCGTGAAAAAGTCGGTGAGTTTTTCCAACGTGAACCATTAACCGCTATCGATCCCGATAAAGTTGTCGCACTTGGCGCGGCAATTCAAGCGGATATTTTGGTAGGCAATAAACCCGATAATGAAATGTTATTACTTGATGTAATCCCGTTATCTTTAGGTATTGAAACAATGGGGGGATTAGTGGAAAAAATTATTCCACGTAATACCACTATCCCTGTGGCGAGAGCGCAGGAGTTTACCACCTTTAAAGATGGGCAAACCGCAATGAGTGTACATATCGTACAAGGTGAACGTGAAATGGTGGCGGATTGTCGCTCACTTGCTCGCTTTACCTTAAGGGGAATTCCACCAATGGCAGCAGGGGCGGCACATATTCGTGTAACCTATCAAGTGGATGCTGATGGCTTGCTTAGCGTAACCGCAATGGAAAAATCCACTGGAGTGCAATCTTCTATTCAAGTTAAGCCTTCTTATGGGCTAACGGATGATGAAATTGCAGCAATGCTTAAAGCCTCAATGGAAAATGCCAAAGAAGATATCCAAGCACGCTTATTAGCAGAGCAACGAGTGGAAGCCACACGCGTGATCGAAAGTGTGCATTCCGCGTTACAGCAAGATGAAAATTTACTTAATGATGAAGAATTAAGTGCGGTGAAAAATGCGTTAGTTTCACTGCAAGAATTAGTACAACAACAAGATAGCCTTGCAATTAAGCAAGGGATTAAAGCCTTAGATCGTGCGACGCAAGAATTTGCCGCACGTCGTATGGATAAATCAATTAGAACGGCGCTATCAGGCCATTCGATTGATGAAATTGAGAATTTTAAGGAATAGTATTATGGCTAAAGTCATTTTTTTACCTCACGAAACCCTTTGCCCAGAAGGAATGGTGGTGGATGCTGCCGAAGGCGATAATTTATTAGATGTGGCATTAGAGGCTGGCATTGAAATTGAACACGCTTGCGATAAATCTTGTGCTTGCACAACCTGCCACGTTGTGATCCGTGAAGGATTTGACAGTTTAAATGAAAGTACCGAAGCAGAAGATGATATGCTGGATAAGGCTTGGGGCTTAGAAGTGGATAGCCGTTTAAGTTGCCAATGTCAAATTGGTAATGAAGATCTTGTGGTGGAAATTCCAAAATATAGCTTAAATCACGCAAGGGAAGAGCATTAAGCCGCTTTATTGCAGGCAAAACTTTATCAAGGCGGAGTTACCTCCGCCTCACTATTTTATATAGCAAAATCATCTAATTCATAAAGATTTAGTTTTTGCCTTTTTCCCCCTTAGCTTAGATAATAGTCAGCATTGTCCTGACCTGAATAGAAGGAAACATATGAAAATCCAACAAACCATTAAACAAAACCATCTCGGGCTATTATTCCAACAAGGCTCATTTGGGATTGAAAAAGAAAGCCAGCGTGTTCACGCTGATGGTTCTATCGTCATAACTGCACACCCTGAGGTTTTTGGTAATCGATCGTATCACCCTTATATTCAAACCGATTTTGCTGAAAGCCAAATGGAACTTATCACGCCTCCACAGAAAACATTAGAAGATAGTATTCGTTGGCTTTCTGCAATTCATCAAGTTGTGCTACGTTCTTTACCTGAAACCGAATATCTGTTTCCTTTGAGTATGCCAGCTGGCTTACCTGATGAAGAACAAATTAAAGTTGCACAATTAGACAATGCGGAAGATGTGGCTTACCGTGAGCATCTTGTGACCTCTTATGGTAAAAATAAGCAAATGGTGAGTGGTATTCATTACAACTTCCAGCTTGATCCTGAATTGGTACAAACGCTCTTCAACGCACAATCAACATATCAAAGTGCGGTGCAATTTCAGAATGATTTATACCTGAAAATGGCGAAGAATTTTCTTCGTTATCAATGGGTCTTGCTGTATTTACTTGCAGCCACGCCAACCGTGCAAGATAATTATTTTAAACAAGGTAACCCACTAAAGACAGGGCAATATGTTCGTAGCCTGCGTTCCAGCCAATATGGCTATGTTAATGCCCCTGAAATCAAAGTATCCTTTGATAGCATTGAGCAGTATGTTGAAAGCCTTGAACATTGGGTAACATCAGGCAAACTGATTGCAGAAAAGGAATTTTATTCTAATGTTCGTTTACGAGGCGCAAAAAAAGCGCGCGAATTGCTTAATAACGGTATTCAATATTTAGAATTTAGATTGTTTGATCTGAATCCTTTTGAGCAATATGGTCTTTCACTTTCTGATGCAAAATTTATTCATTATTTTGTTTTATTAATGATTTGGCTTGATGAAACCGCCGATCAAAATGACGTAGAACTAGGCAAAGCAAGACTTGCCGAAGTGGCATTAGAAGACCCACTTTCAGCAACGCAATATGCCGCAGAAGGTGAGCAATTATTACACCAATTATTAGCGATGTTACACACCATCGACGCGCCACAAGAAATCAGTGAAATTGTACAACAAAAATTGCAACAATTTGCTGACCCCGCATTAACCATTGCTGGACGCTTAGTTCAAGCTATTGAAAAAGCAGGAGATTATCAGCGTTTAGGGGCGGAATTAGCACAGCAATATAAAGCCAACGCATTTGAACGTTTTTATGCACTCACTGCCTTTGATAATATGGAATTATCTACTCAAGCCCTATTATTTGATTTAATTCAAAAAGGCATTAAAACAGAAATTTTGGACGAACAAGATCAATTCCTTTGCTTGCAAGTGGGCGATCATATTGAATATGTAAAAAATGGCAATATGACCTCAAAAGATAGTTATATTTCCCCGTTAATTATGGAAAATAAAGTCGTAACCAAAAAAGTGCTACATAAAGCCGGTTTTAACGTGCCACAAAGTTTGGAATTTACTTCTGCTACACAAGCCATCGCGAATTACGGCTTATTTGAAGGGCGAGCAGTGGTGATTAAACCAAAATCGACGAATTACGGCTTAGGGATTACCATTTTCCAACAAGGGGTAAGTAACCGCGAAGATTTTGCGAAAGCCATTGAAATCGCCTTTCGTGAAGATAAAGAAGTGATGGTGGAAGACTATCTAAGTGGCACAGAATACCGTTTCTTCGTGCTAGGTGATGAAACCCTTGCGGTATTATTGCGTGTTCCAGCCAATGTGGTGGGCGATGGCAAACATAGCGTTGCGGAATTGGTTGCCGCTAAAAATGATCATCCATTGCGTGGTGATGGTAGCCGTACGCCATTGAAAAAAATTGCGCTTGGGGATATTGAAAAACTGCAGCTCAAAGAACAAGGCCTCACCATAGATAGCGTGCCAGAGGCAGGACGCCTCGTACAACTTCGTGCCAACTCTAACATTAGCACAGGCGGTGATAGCATTGATATGACCGATGAAATGCACCCAAGCTATAAAGCACTTGCTGTTGGTATAACCAAAGCAATGGGCGCAGCAGTCTGTGGGGTGGATCTCATCATTCCTGATCTACACAAACCCGCGGAACCAAGTTTGCAATCTTGGGGCGTGATCGAAGCGAACTTTAACCCAATGATGATGATGCACATTTTCCCTTATTCCGGAAAATCTCGTCGCCTCACCTTGGACGTGATTAAAATGCTATTTCCAGAATTACCAAACTAAAGTGCGGTGCTTTTTTTCTAAATTTTAATAAAAAAATAGGCTTAAATTTTTAAGCCTATTTTTTCCTTTCATAATATTATTTTTACTTTGCCAAGGTTGACGTGGCATATTGTTGCAATGCCTGTAATTCTCTTTTTCCCTTTTCTGATAACACTTTATTATCTTGTAAAATTTGGCTCGAACGGGCAACAATAAATTCTAAATAGGCTTTATTGCCAAGTTTTTCAAATTGTTCTTTAGCAAAATACATATCAGCAAAATCTTTATTAATTTGTGAAAGCAACAATTTTTGCCCAACCAATATCATTAATGCGATAACAAGCGCAATCACTGTACCGTAGCCTTTGGTTGGATAATAAGTGATACCACCGATAATAAAAAGTGCGGTGATTAATTTTGAACTATTTTTAAGGTAACTTTCATTGTCTGGGGGATTAATAAGATCTTTCAACTTCATCAGGAATTCCTTATTTATTCTTATTTTTAGCTTATTCACTATAATAAAAAAGCGGCTTTTTAACACCGCTCTTTAGTGACGTTTGATTAGGCTAAAATACCAAAATAATATCCCACAATACCTACACCGAATAAAGCAAAAATAATGTACATTGCATTAATTTTTTTCTGTAATAAGTACATACATAAGAATGTTAAACCTAACGCTGCAAGCCCAGGAAGCAGTTCATTTAATACGCTTTGTACTGTGGTAACAACCTCTTGCCCTTGCGAATTTACATAACGCGATAATTCAAGTGGAATATTGATGGTTGTCCATTTGGATACCAATGCCCCCATTACAAATAAACCGAGAATAGATGCTCCTTGCGTTAATTTTTGTAAGCGGCCGCCGCCCATATCTTGCACGATTTCCGTTCCTTTGGCATACCCATAATGAAAACCATACCAACGGGTTAAAGCACGGAAAATATTAATGCCGATGAAGAATAATAATGGTCCTAACAGGCTGCCACTAATAGCTAGCCCAGCACCTAATGCGGCAAGGACAGGGCGTAATGTCCCCCAGAAGATCGGATCACCAACGCCTGCGAGTGGTCCCATAAGCCCAACTTTCACCCCACTAATCGCCGCATCATCAATATCTGTCGCACCGTTAGCACGTTCTTGCTCCATTGCTGCAGTAACCCCAATGATTGATGAGGCGACCCAAGGTTGAGTATTAAAAAATTCAAGGTGGCGTTTTAATGCATCGGCCTGATCTTCTTTTTTGCTGTATAAACGTTTGATTGCGGGGATCATTGATACACAAAATCCCATTGCCTGCATACGCTCAAAGTTAAATGAGCCTAATAAAAATGTAGAACGCCAGTAAGTGCTACGAATATCTGCTTTAGTTAATTGTTTTTTCTCTGACATAATCAATTCCTTCTCTTATAGACCTTCAAGTTCATCATCAGCAAGTTCTTTTTTCACCTTTCCAGCTGACAAGGTTGCCTGATTAAAACGCGGATTTAATTGGATATAAATTAATGCTAAACAAGCTCCTAATAACCCTAAGCCCACAAGGTTATAATTAGAGAAAGAGGCAATCACAAATCCTACAAAGAAAAATGGCATTAATGCTCCAGCACGCATCATATTAATCACCATTGCATATCCCACAACAACGATAAAGCCCCCTGCAATTTGTAAGCCACGCGTTACCACTTCAGGAATTGCGTCTAACGCACTGGTTACAGTATCTGTACCTGCTACTAATGCAACAAAAAAAGTAGGAATAGCTACCCTTAATGCCTGTAATGCTAAACCTGAGAAATGGCACAATTCAATGCCTCTGAAATTTGCTTCTTTGGCAAAATCATCTGCTTTATGTTGTAAGAAAATCGTGATTGTTCGCACAAAAATAGTTAGCACCTGCCCTGCCGCTGCCACTGGAATTGCAATGGCAATGGCTGTGCCTTTATCTTGTCCACCTTTTATCACCAAAATAGCAGCAATCACAGAAGCTAATGCAGCGTCTGGTGCCATTGCAGCCCCTACATTCATCCAACCAAGCGCCAACATCTCAAGTGTTCCACCAATAATCACGCCAGAGGTAATATCTCCTAGCACTAAACCGATCAAGGTACAAGCGACTAATGGGCGATGAGTTTGTCTTTCATCTAATACGCTCCCCATACCGCAAATAGCAGCAACGAGGGTAACGAGGATAATTTCCATAGTTGTCATAAATAAGTCCTCTTAATTAAAATTTTAATGCATCAAGTTTTTGTTTAGTTAATGGCTCTTTTGGACTACTTGCCACCTGCTGCAAGCTAAGCTCAACCCCTAAATCTAATAATTTGTAAAATGCGTCCACATCTTGTTGGTTTACTGTCACTGCTTGTGAAAGCTGTTGATTGCCTTCTTTGTAGGTCATCCCCCCCACATTCACTTTATCCACTTTTACACCACCTTCAATTAAGCGAACAATATCTGTCGGATTAGTAACAAGCCACAGGATATTTTTCCCAGCATATTTAGGGTTGTGGTAAACCTTAATGGCTTTTTCTACAGGAATCACATAGGATTTCAAATGTTCTGGTGCAACTTGCAAGAGCAAATCACGACGGATAGGATCATCAGCAACCTCATCACTCACTGCAAAAATTGCCTCACACTTCACTGATTTTGCCCAAGAAGTTGCCACCTGACCGTGAATTAAGCGACTATCAATACGCAATAATGAAATATTCATATTGCCAGAAAGTGCGGTGCTTTTTTCTGCTGTTTTTGTTGCCTCAGCCGTTACAGCCTGCGGTGATTCAGCCTGTTTTTTCGTTGTTTTTTCAGGCTGGAAGGATCGTACAGCGGCCACGCCCACTTCTTTTGCGGTATTTACCAGTTCATCAAGCGCAACAGAATCTTTAGCATCTAGCACTTCAAGAAGCATTGGTAAATTCACCCCTGTTACAATATCCGTATTTTCTCCACGTGTTGTGGCAACACGGCTTGCCGCGTTATACGGGCTACCACCAAATAAATCCACCAAAAATAAAACAGGTTCATTTTCTGGTAATTGCGCAATAATCGTTTGGTATTTCTCGATTAAATGCTCACCACCCTCACCCGGTAAAAAGGTTACAACGTGGGTATTTTCATCTTCTCCGTAAACCATTGCCGCTGAATTTACCAGTTCTTCTGAAAATTTACCGTGCGTTGCAACAATAATATGGGTCATATAACCTCCAAATTTAATTGAAAAAACGTTTCAGCAAAATAAAAAAAACAATGCAACCGTTTGCAATGCCTTGAAAGTGTAATCCTAATTTTTAGTAGATTAAATGTCTTTTTGCTGGAAATATGATCTACATCACAAAAAGAAACAAAGAAGAAATAAGCTATTTATTGAGCCTTTACTTTTTAATGAGGGATTTTTAGAATGGAAACGCAATTTGTCTGGAAAAGGAGTAATCGCAATGGCATATAAAATGGTTTTCTCGGATATGGACGGCACCTTGCTCAATAGCAAACATCAGATTAGTCCAACAACCTCCCAAGCCATACAAAATATTATGCGAAAAAACATTCCCTTTATTCCTGTATCAGCCCGTCCACCTTATGCCATTTTGCCCTATATGGAGCAGCTTTGTAATGATAATGAGATCATTTGTTATAGTGGCGCATTAATTTTAGATAAAAATCTCACCGCACTTTATTCTATTACCTTAGAAAATACGCTTTTACCCCAGCTAGAACGTATCTTAGACCATAATCCCGCTCTTTCGGTGAGCTATTACTCTCATCTTGATTGGTTTAGCACAAACCTAAACAGCAGTTGGATTAAGCAAGAAAGCGAAATTACCGGGCTAATAGCAAAAGAAAAACCGCAACATTTAAGCAATATACATAAAATACTATTAATGGGAGACGCAGCCTATATTGAGCGAATTGAACCCTTACTCAAACAACAATTTCCACAGCTTGCTATCCACCGTTCTAAGAAAGAATATTTAGAGATAATGAATAAGGCTGCAACCAAGGCCAATGCCATTCAATTTATGGCACAAAGAGCAGCGGTAGATAAAGCTGATATTATTGCATTTGGTGATAATTTTAATGATCTTGATATGCTGCAATATGTAGGATTAGGAATCGCAATGGGAAATTCACCAGATGAAATTAAACGTCTTGCCAAACAAATCACCGCAACCAATGACGAAGACGGTATTGCGTTAAGTCTCAAGCAAATTTTTTCGCTTTCGTCTTAACGCCATAAAATGGCTCTCCATATTAAAGCACAAAAAAATCTAATTCTAACGATAAATTAATATCTTAGATCCCTTTTACACAATGTGATCCAGCTCAATTTTTGCGTCTAATGAAATCACTATAATGGTTTCACAAACAACCTCACATAAGGAAATTATGATGCAAAATACACGTATTGAAATAGATTTATTAGGTGAACGTGAAGTACCCAATGAGGCTTACTGGGGCATTCATACTTTGCGTGCAATGGAAAATTTCAACATTTCAGACAAAACGATTTCTGATGTACCCGAATTTATCCGCGGAATGGTTATGGTGAAAAAAGCCACCGCACTTGCTAATGGTGAGTTAGGTGCGATTCCGAAAAAAATTGCTAATGCCATTGTTAAAGCCTGCGATGAAGTGCTAGAAAATGGACGTTGTATGGATCAATTCCCAACTGATGTATATCAAGGTGGTGCTGGGACTTCTGTCAATATGAATACGAATGAAGTCATTGCCAACCTTGCGTTGGAATTATTAGGGCATAAAAAAGGGGAATACGATATTATCAACCCAATGGATCACGTTAATGCCAGCCAATCCACCAACGATGCCTACCCGACAGGTTTCCGTATTGCGGTATATAACAGCATTATGCACTTGCTGAAAAATATCCGTTATCTACAAAAAGGGTTTGATGCAAAAGCAAAAGCTTTTTCTCATGTACTTAAAATGGGGCGTACTCAGTTACAAGATGCTGTTCCAATGACTGTAGGGCAAGAATTTAAAGCCTTCTCCGTGTTATTGGAAGAAGAAGTACGCAATCTAAAACGCACCGCAAAGTTATTACTTGAAGTCAATCTCGGTGCAACAGCAATCGGCACGGGTTTAAATACACCTGAAGGCTATGCAGAATTAGCAGTGAAATATCTCGCTGAAGTGAGCCAATTACCTTGCGTACCTTCGGAAAACTTGATTGAAGCCACTTCTGACTGTGGGGCTTATGTAATGGTTCACAGTGCTTTAAAACGTACTGCAGTGAAATTATCCAAAGTATGTAATGACTTACGTCTTCTCTCTTCTGGTCCACGAGCAGGTTTAAATGAAATCAATCTACCTGAATTACAAGCGGGTTCATCCATTATGCCAGCGAAAGTAAACCCTGTTGTACCAGAAGTGGTAAACCAAGTCTGTTTTAAAGTGATCGGTAACGATACCACTGTAACCTTCGCTGCCGAAGCAGGCCAATTACAGCTTAATGTAATGGAACCTGTCATTGGTCAAGCAATGTTTGAATCCATTGAGCTTCTTAACAATGCGTGTGTGAACTTACGTGATAAATGTGTGAATGGTATAACTGTCAATGCAGATGTGTGCCAAAACTATGTCTTAAATTCCATTGGCATTGTGACTTATCTCAATCCATTTATTGGTCATCATAATGGGGATATCGTCGGTAAGATTTGTGCTGAGACAGGGAAAAGTGTACGCGAAGTAGTACTAGAACGTGGCTTGCTGACAGAAGCGCAACTTGATGATATTTTATCGCTAGAAAACCTAATGAATCCACGTTATAAAGCAATGCGCTTTACTGAAGAGAAATAAGCGCATTAAATTAAATCATCAAGTGCGGTGAAAAATGACCAAATTTTTCACCGCACTTATTTTTTTAATGAATGAAAAGGTTTGGTTACTAAAAATATCGCTAAGGCAATAATATTTGCCATTTGAAGAACTTTTCAAAATTTCCAATCTGCTTATTTCTTTGAATAAAGGTTTTTTATTATACAAATAAGTCTTTATGTCAAAAGAAATGACGTATAGGTATGCATATTAAGTTGTCTCTATATTGCCTTATTTTGATTGAAAAAAGATAAAGAGAAAATAATAGAAAATTTAGGTAAAGAAAAAGCCCTCTTCTTTAAGAGGGCTTTTTCAAAAATTTGGCGGAGGAAGTGAGATTCGAACTCACGGAGGGCGTAAACCCTCGCCGGTTTTCAAGACCGGTGCCTTCAACCACTCGACCATTCCTCCGTGATTTAAGCGAGGTGAATAATACGAATTTTGCTATACCAAGTCAAGCAGGAAAATAAAAAATTAATTTGATTGCTTTTTTTTACAGCAACTTGTTTAGCACTTAAACAAAAAACCGAGCATTAAAACAATTAATGCTCGGTTTTATTTCTACCAAAAGAAGAATTATTCTTCCGCTACTGCTTTAGTTGGCTCGGAATAAACGTGGCTAATCGCACTATGATGACCAGCCGAACCACGCCCATAAAAATAATAGCGCGACTCTTTCCATTCAACGATTGGGTAAGCCGTATTTTCACTTTCAATCGCTTTCGCTAATGTCATTTGTGCTTTAGTATGCTGAACGGCAGATACCGTACCTAAACGCCCAGTAAATTCATAAGTGCGGTCAGTTTTTTCCTCAATTTTTTCTGATTGAGGTAAATTTTCTACTGCATTTGCCGTTGGCTCCGCACTCGCTGAATTCAAACGTTGTAAAGAGGCTTGTACTTTTTTCTCCACAGATTCATTTGCCGGCTGAGTAACAAATCCCGCTAAGGGTTTAGGCTCGTCAGCACTGCTTTGCACGATTAATTTCGTTGCAGGCGTGATCACTTCTGCTTCTGATTCTGCTTTATTATTTTGTTGTTCAAGCAATTCATCGACAGACAAAAATGCGTTGCCTTTATTATTGGTGAAGGCACTACTATCAATCCACACTTTACCACTTGCTAATTCAGGCGATGCCACGGCGGAAAATAAGGGCATTGGTGATTTTTCTTCACCTTGCGATTGACGGCGACGACGAGGGTTATTCACACGTAAATGGCGTGGTAAACGGCGGCGATTATCACGCTGTTTTTCACCGTTATCTGTATTCACCTCAATATCAACAACAGGGGCGATCACATTTTCTACGGGGTTTAGTTCAACCACATCTTTAGTAGCAGTTTCCACTGCCACTGGATGTGTTTCCACCGTATCTGTCATTTCTGTTATTGGTGCAATAGGGGCTTGAACGTCGGCAACACGCACTTTTTTACGTAAATCACGGCGCTGACGACGTGGCTGAACCTGTTCAACCACTTCCTCAATTACCTTCGTTTCTGCAAGGTTAGTTTGGTAGTTGTCATCAATCTGTGCTTTTTTTGCCTTACGAGAGGAACGGGTTTCTTGGTCTAGCGCTTTATCTTGACGCTTATCTTCCACATTACGCCCGCTTTCATTACGATTACGTCGCGTGTTACGACGGTCTTGATTGCGGCGGCGGTTATTTTTATTGGAACGATTTGTCGTTTTCTTTGTTTCTTTTTCTTCCACAAAGAGCGCTTTAATTTTTGCTAAAATGCGAGAAATAAGTGAAGGTTTATTTTCCTTCTTCGCCACAGGCATTGGTGCCGGCGTTTCTATCGCGAGAGAAACTGCAGCATTTTCCAACACACTTTCTGTGGTTACTGCTGCCGTTTCAATATTACGCGTAACTAAAGATTCTTCTGCAATAAAGCTATCCTCTTTGTCTTGATGCAATTTGGCTAAATTATAACTTAGCTCATTCACATCCTCCCCTTCGCGTACTCGGAACACGCTGAAATGTGGGGTTTCCATTGCTTCATTTGGGGCAACCACAATATCTACATTATGGCGTTTTTCAATGCTACTAATGGCTTTACGTTTTTCATTTAATAGGTAAGATGCAATCTGAACAGGCACAATGGTATGTACCTGTTTGGTATTTTCTTTGATTGCCTCTTCTTCCAATAAACGCAAAATAGATAACGAAAGTGATTCATTATCACGAATTTTCCCCGTACCTTGACAACGTGGACAAATGTGGTGAGAAGATTCCCCTAAAGACGGGCTTAAGCGCTGACGGCTCATTTCCAATAGACCGAAACGAGAAATACGGCTAATTTGGATTCGCGCACGATCTTGGCGTACCGCATCACGTATGCGATTTTCCACTTCACGTTGATGACGAATTGGGGTCATATCAATAAAGTCAATCACAATTAGCCCACCTAAATCGCGCAAGCGTAATTGGCGCGCAATTTCATCTGCGGCTTCAAGATTGGTGTTGAGTGCGGTTTCTTCAATATCACCACCACGGGTTGAACGGGCCGAGTTAATATCGATCGCCGTGAGTGCTTCTGTCACATCAATGACAATAGAGCCGCCCGATGGTAAGCGCACTTCTCGTTGAAATGCAGATTCAATTTGCGATTCAATTTGATAGTGGCTGAATAGTGGCACTTCCCCCTGATAGAGTTTGACACGATTGATAAAATCAGGGCGGACTAACTTAATATGGGCTTTTGCTTTTTCGTAAATTTTTTGGTTATCAATCAAAATTTCGCCAATATCACGGCGTAAGTAATCACGAATCGCACGTACAATCACATCACTTTCTTGGTGAATTAAGAAAGGGGCAGGACGGCTTTCAGAGGCTTGCTTAATGGCTTCCCAGTGGTGTAAAAGCACTTTTAAATCCCACTGTAATTCCTCAGGGGATTTGCCCACACCAGCCGTGCGTACGATTAACCCTACGCCTTCAGGCACATCAAGAGAGCTTAAGGCTTCTTTTAATTCTAAACGTTCTTCCCCTTCAATGCGGCGAGAAATTCCTCCCGCTCTGGGGTTATTTGGCATAATCACCAAATAGCTACCTGCCAAGGAAACGAAGGTGGTCAGCGCAGCGCCTTTATTACCACGTTCTTCTTTGTTTACTTGAACGATGACTTCTTGTCCCTCGTGCAAAATATCACGAATATTTGGACGACCTTGATACACATAATCAGCAGGGAAGTATTCACGGGCAATTTCTTTTAAAGGTAGGAAACCGTGGCGTTCTGCACCGTAATCCACAAAGGCAGCTTCTAGGCTAGGTTCAACGCGGGTGATACGGCCTTTATAGATATTGGCTTTTTTTTGTTCGTGACCCGGATTTTCGATATCCAAGTCAAATAGGCGTTGTCCATCAACGAGGGCAACACGCAACTCCTCTTTTTGGGTTGCGTTAATTAACATTCTTTTCATTCGATTTTCTCTTATATTTTCATTTTAAATTTGTCATAAAAAACCACCGCACTTTGGCTTCGCAATCGACCTCGTGTCTGTCGCAAAATGTCATTCTCTCGACTGTCAGTTGCTGGGTGCATTGATTGCGTTATCGAAACATAATTTTCGATACAAACAAAATGATTGAAATATTATTTTGCAAGCGTGGATGATTTTTATCACTCTTAATTGTCCATTTTTCTGTTATCGCTGTAACAAAATCAAATTGGACAAATTTATTTTATAAAACAACGTCTTATGCCGTTTGCTGCGTTATTTCTAAGGTTATCTCATTTTTCCCAGTAAACTGGCAAAAATTCGCTCTATTATCTAACGATAGGGATTTTTTAGCAAGGTAAATCCGCGTATTTATGCTATAATCCGCTCAATTTAGCAAACGATAAAATGAAACCAATGTTTAACAAAACTGATGAAAAAATTGTAAATCCTCGCGTAACAATGTTGCAGATTAGTGAAGATGAAGCAGGGCAACGCATTGATAACTATCTATTAGCTAAGCTCAAAGGCGTGCCAAAAAGTTTAATCTATCGCATTTTACGCAAGGGTGAAGTGCGGGTGAATAAAGGGCGAATTAAGCCTGAATACAAACTTCAATATGGTGATATTGTACGCGTACCGCCAGTTCGTGTGAGTGAGAAAGCCCAAGCCCCCGTATCAAAAAAACTGAATAAAGTCGCCCAATTAGAGCAACAAATTATTTTTGAAGATGAGGCTTTATTGGTGCTGAATAAACCTTCTGGCATTGCAGTACACGGTGGAAGTGGATTAGATTTTGGCGTGATTGAAGCCTTAAGAGCGTTGCGCCCTGAAGCCCGTTTTTTAGAATTAGTACACCGTTTGGATCGTGATACCTCGGGCATTTTATTAGTGGCGAAAAAGCGTTCTGCGCTACGTCATTTGCACGAGCAACTGCGTAATAAAACCGTGCGTAAAGACTATCTTGCTTTAGTGCGTGGGCAGTGGCAATCTCATTGCAAAGCCATTAAAGCCCCGTTACTGAAAAATGAATTAGCGGGTGGAGAACGAATTGTGCGCGTCAGCGAACAAGGAAAGCCCTCAGAAACCTTATTTAGTATTGAAGAACGCTATGACAACGCCACGTTAGTGAAAGCCTCTCCTGTGACAGGACGAACGCATCAAATTCGTGTGCATACGCAATATGCAGGTCATCCCATTGCCTTGGACAGCAAATATGGGGATAAGCAGTTTGACAGTCAAATGGCGGAATTAGGATTAGAGCGGTTATTTTTACACGCCTACTCGATCCGCCTAGAACACCCAAAAACTCAAGAGACATTAACGATCACCGCACCACTTGAGAATACGCTCAAAGCGATCTTAAAACGCTTACGCCAACAAAAATTTAGCTAAAAATAAGTGCGGTAGAAAAAATTGAAAAATTTCTACCGCACTTTGTTTTAAGCTAATCTCACTTAAGATTTATAAATCATTTTCGGGGGTTCGTTAGCCACGACTGTATTTTCATCAATAACTACTTTTTCAAGGTTTTCGATTGATGGCAAGTCATACATTGTGTCAAGCAACAACCCTTCCACAATAGCGCGTAAACCACGCGCGCCTGTTTTACGTTCAATGGCTTTCTTCGCCATTGCGACTAAGGCTTCGTGAGTGAATTCAAGGGTTACTTCTTCAAAACCAAATAAGGCTTGATATTGCTTAGTGAGTGCGTTTTTCGGCTCGGTGAGAATTTGGATCAAGGCGTCTTCATCCAATTCTGCCAGCGGTGCAATGACAGGCAAACGTCCGATAAATTCTGGAATTAAGCCAAATTTCATTAAATCATCTGGCTCAACTTGGGTGAATAATTCCGTTAGGGTGGCTTTGTTATCCTGCCCTTTCACTTCTGCCCCAAAACCAATACTACTTCCAACGTGAACACGTTTTTCTACGATTTTCTCTAAGCCTGCAAATGCCCCTCCACAAATGAACAAGATTTTAGAGGTATCAAGGCGTAGCATTTCTTGCTGTGGATGTTTACGTCCGCCTTGTGGTGGAATAGACGCAACGGTACCTTCAATTAATTTAAGCAAGGCTTGTTGCACGCCTTCGCCAGATACGTCGCGGGTGATTGAGGCATTTTCTGATTTACGGGTGATTTTATCAATTTCATCAATGTAAATGATGCCTTTTTCTGCTTTTTCGATGTCATAATCACAGTTTTGCAATAATTTTTGCAACACGTTTTCGACATCTTCTCCCACATATCCAGCCTCAGTTAAGGTGGTGGCATCAGCCATTGCAAAAGGCACATTCAAGGTTCTTGCCAAGGTTTCCGCGAGCAACGTTTTGCCGCTTCCTGTTGGTCCAATCAGCAAAATGTTACTTTTACCTAATTCAACTTCATCAGATTTATACCCAACTTGTTGGCGTTTATAATGATTATATACCGCTACCGCAAGCACTTTTTTCGCATAATCTTGCCCGATTACATAATCGTCTAAGTGTGCGCGAATTTGGTGTGGAGTTGGTAATTCCGTGGTTTTATTCGCCTCTGCTTGCTCTTGCTTTTCTGCATCAACAAGCAAATTATGACAAAGCTCAATACATTCATTACAAATTGCGCCGTCTTCTCCTGCGATCAATTTTTGTACTTCACTGCGTTCTTTGCCACACATTGAGCAATGTGGCTGTTTTTCTGTTGTCATCGCTTATTCCGTTTCTCTTTTTACTAGTACTTCATCAATTAAACCGTATAATTTAGCCTGTTCTGCTGACATAAAATTATCACGATCCGTATCTTGTTCTACTTTCTCAAAAGGCTGTCCTGTGTGGAATGCTAATCTTTCATTCAACGTACGCTTAATTTTTAAGATTTCTTGTGCGTGGATGTGAATGTCAGAAGCTTGTCCACGGTATCCGCCTAAAGGTTGGTGAATCATCACGCGGGCATTTGGCAATGCGGCACGTTTCCCCGGTGCGCCCCCAGCTAATAAAAATGCGCCCATTGAGCAAGCTTGTCCAATACATAGGGTACGCACATCTGGTTTAATAAATTGCATAGTGTCATAAATTGCCATTCCTGCCGTCACTACGCCGCCGGGTGAGTTGATATAAAGACTAATATCTTTATCTGGATTTTCTGATTCTAAAAACAGCAGTTGAGCCACGATTAAATTAGCCATATTGTCTTCAACTTGACCGCTTAGAAAAATAATACGCTCTTTTAATAAACGTGAGTAAATATCGTAAGAACGTTCGCCACGTGCGGTTTGTTCAACCACCATAGGAATTAAAGCCATCGTATTCTCCATCGGTTTTCCTTTTGTATCAAAGAGTTATAAAAATTATAGTAAATTGAATTTAACCCATTGCCTTACACTGAATTAAGTTCAATCCACTTGATGTGGTGAATTATATAACAAAAGTGCGGTCATTTTTGTGAAAAAAACGACCGCACTTTGAAATCAATGAGTTACAGCAAATTATGCTTGTGGATTCATTACTTCATCAAATGATGCTGGTTTTTCAGTTACCTGTGCTTTCGCTAATACGGCATCAATTGCTTGATCTTCTAAAACAACGTTACGAATATTGTTCATTAATTCTTTGTTGTTTTTATAATATTCCACCACTTCTGATGGTTGTTCGTAAGCAGATGCAATATCTTGAATCATTGCGTCAGCGCGCGCTTCGTCTGCTTTTAATTCATTTGATGCAATCACTTCAGAAAGTAATAAACCAACTTGAACGCGACGTTTTGCTTGCTCTTCAAATAATTCACGTGGTAATTGTGCCGCTTGTTGCTGATTTCCACCAAAACGTTGTGCCGCTTGCTGACGTAAAACCTCAATCTCTTGCTCAACCGCAGCCGCAGGAACATCAATTGGGTTTTGTTCAATTAACCCTTCAATAACTTGGTTTTTCACGCGTGCTGTTAAGGCGTTTTTCAACTCACGTTGCATATTTTTGGCAATTTCTGTGCGTAAATCTGCCACAGTTTTGGTATTTGGACCAAATTTCGCTACAAATTCATCCGTTAATTCTGGTAATACCATCACTTCTACTTTTTTCAAGGTAATGGCAAATTTTGCCGCTTTACCTTTTAAGTTTTCGGCGTGATATTCTTCTGGGAAGGTAACATCAATATCAAATTGCTCACCCGCTTTATGACCAACAATGCCTTCTTCAAAGCCCGGAATCATTCGACCTTGTCCCATTGCTAATACGAAATCGGTGGCTTTTCCGCCTTCAAATTCTTCACCATTAACGGTACCAACAAAGTCGATTGTGACACGATCATCTGCTTTTGCTGGCTCTTGGGTTTCTTCCCAAGTTGCTTGCTGTTTGCGTAACACATCAACCATTTTATCAATGTCTGCTTCACTGATTTCAACAACCGGTTTTTCTACTTTAATTTGATCTAAACCTTTCAACTCCACTTCTGGATATACTTCAAAGGTTGCTGTGAAAACAAGATCTTTACCCGCTTCAAACTGTTCAACGTTGAAACTTGGACGACCAGCAAGATTTACTTTGCTATCAACAAGTACATTGAAGAAGTGTTTCTGTAATAAATCACCTAATACATCTTGACGCACAGATGCCCCAAAACGTTTTTCAATAATATGTGGGGGAACTTTACCTTTACGGAAACCATCTACGCGTGCATTTTTTGCTACGCGTTTTAATTCTTCACGCACCGCTTGATCTACGGTTTCAGCAGGAACGGTGATAGCGACACGACGCTCAAGACCTTGAGTTGTTTCAATATTAAATGACATTATGTTACCTCAAAATGAATTTGCACTCGGCGAATACTAACACCGAACACGTTAGTAAATAAAAGTTAAAAAGACATCAAATTATAGCGATACAACGCTCGCCCGTCGAGATATTGAGAAATAAAAAACCACAACTGGCTATTTTTTACACTAAAAAAGAAAAGCCTTACAAAATAAGGCTTTTGCGTTAGTGTTATTAAAGTGATTTTGGTAAACGAATTTTCTGTCCCGGAAAGATTTTATCCGCATCTTTGATCACTTCTTTGTTTGCCTCAACAATCGCGGTGTATTTTGCACCATTCCCATAGGTTTTTTCTGCAATTTTCCAAAGGGTATCGCCTTTTTGGATCACATAAAACTCTTCATCAGTAGCTAAATGCTCACCGTTCTCAATCGCTACCCCTTCGACATTCACCGAATTAATGCCTACCACGTTGCCCGCCATTAAAATGGCTTTTTCCAATGCTTCTGCTGATGTGGCATTGCCTTCAATTTTCGCCACCCCCTCTTCGACTTTGACAGAAAGATTTTCCACGCCCGGATTATCTTCTGCAATGTGTTTTTCCACGGCTTCAGAGGCATCTTCTTCTTTTGAGAAAAGTTTTCGACCGATGTCACCAACAAAATCAAATAAACCCATTTTTTGCTCCTTATTTATAAAACATTGAGTTCGGCTGCTAACCTTACCCAATTCACCTTCATAAGTCTATATACCTTCTATAAATAATCTTGATCTTTACATTAATTGAAAATTCTTCGCAAAAAAAGCACCGCACTTTTCTTTCTTTTATACTAAAATAGCCGCCAATTTTAGTTATTAAGGAAAAATTATGCGTTGGCAAGGTCGTAGAGAAAGTTCTAATGTGGAAGACAGAAGAAGTGCAAGGGGCAGTTTCGGCGGTGGTAAAAAAACGGGCGTACTCGGCTTTATTATTTTACTGGTTGGTGCTTATTATGGTGTTGATTTATCAGGGCTTGTTGGCACACCTGATTTTGGCAGCCAAACCCACCAAATGACAGTGAACAGCCAAGAAGAGCAAGAGCTAAACAGCCTTTCTCGCGTGGTATTAGCGGATACAGAAACGGTGTGGGGTAATTATTTCGCGCAAAAAAATCAGCGTTATGCCCCACCTATTATGGTGCTATATAACGGTGCAACATCCACCGCTTGCGGTACAGGGCAATCTGCAATGGGACCATTTTATTGTCCTAACGATCAGCGTGTTTATTTGGATTTGTCGTTTTATCGTGATATGAAACATCAACTCGGGGCGGAAGGAGAATCCGCTTTCGCCTATGTCATCGCACACGAAGTCGGACATCATATCCAAAACTTACTTGGCATTTTGCCGAAAGTACATCGAGCGCAACAAAGCCTTAGCCAAGCGCAAGCGAATCAGCTTTCGGTTAAATTAGAATTACAGGCAGACTGTTTTGCTGGTGTATGGGCTAATCAAGCAGCAAAAACGGGGTTATTTGAAGCAGGTGACTTAGAAAAAGCCTTCCGTGCCGCTGAGGCAGTAGGGGACGATCGCTTACAAAAACGCTCACAAGGCTATGCCGTACCAGACAGCTTTACCCACGGCACCTCAGCTCAGCGTTTAACGTGGTTTAAACGCGGTTTACAAACGGGTGAACCAAGTCAATGTAACACGTTTAATTAATGGGCGAATGAAGAGAGATTAAGTGCGGTAGAAAAATTAAACATTTTACACCGCACTTATGTTTTATAAAAAAATTGCTTATCTTTTGGGATAAGCAATTTTTTAAGCCCTTATTGTGGCAATACCATTGGTACTTCCATTAATAAAATTTCTGTATCAGAATCAGCCACCACATCAAAACTTGCGGTATCCCAAATACCTAAACCATCACGGCTTGATAGCTGTTTTCCAGCAATCGTTGCATTACCTTTTAGTACAAAAGCATACACACCATTGCCTGCTTTATGTAGGTCATAGATTTTGCTTGTACCCTGATCAAATTTTGCAAGAGAGAACCACGCATCTTGGTGAATCCATACGCCTTCATCATCCGCATTTGGTGAAAGAATTTGTTGGAAATCGTTGCGTCTTTCCCCTTCCACAATACGCATTTGCTGATAACGAGGTGCTACATTACGTTGATTAGGAAATACCCAAATTTGCAAAAATTGCACTGGCATATCCGCATTTGGGTTCATTTCTCTATGTGTAATGCCTGTTCCCGCAAACATCACTTGAATATCACCTTGGCGAATAACACCGCCGTTCCCCATACTATCTTTGTGAGCTAAATCACCGCTTAATGGAATGGAAATGATTTCCATATTATCGTGCGGATGCGTGCCAAACCCCATTGCCCCCTCAACATAATCATCATTGATTACACGTAAAGCGCCGAAATGTATGCGATTAGGATCGTAATAATTCGCAAAGCTAAAAGTATGACGGCTTTTTAACCAACCGTGATTAGCATTACCACGGCTATTTGCTGAATGAAATACAGTATTCATATTGAAGCTCCTAATTCTGTTTAATTCACTTATGTTATAAAATGCATTTTACGCCGCTGAATTAGAAGATAAATCGCAATTCTGTGAATACTTCTTTTACCATTGGTAAATAATAAGAGGAAAAGACTCACTTTTACACATAAAATAGTAAAAAAAGTGCGATATTTTCCACCGCACTTTGCTTTTAGCGAAATCAGCTATTTTTCTGCACTTCCTGCAACAATATGGCAAATGCTACCTTTGCTACCATAATGACAAGGCATTAAATAGAAATCCTTGCCACCCTTTTCATAGCTTTTACCTAAGATCAAACTATTACAATTTTTAGCCAGAATAAAATACTGCTCAGCGTTAATTTCTAACTTGTGATACATATCTTTATTGAAAGGGCGTAAATAGCCCACAAGGCAGGCAAGAATCACAAAGTAAAAATAAATCACCACTGCGGTCGGCACGATATTGAGTTGTTTTTTCGCAAGAGATTGCCATAGCATACAAATATTATAACGCGTGAAAAAACGGCATAATAGAAGGCTGATTACAAGCAATCCAGCGACATAAATTAATAAGCTATAAAGCGTAAACACTTTGATCAGCACCGTAATTTCCAAAAATAATGGAAAGGTTAAAATAAAGCAGGTTAATAAGGTGCGAACAAAATTAAAAGGGGATGAAGAGAGCTTATCTTTCAATAAAATCAATAGTCTAATACCTAAAATATAGGTAAGAAGCATAAAAGCAGACACGCCGAGAACGTGAAATAAGCTGCGTGCAATATCTGCTCTGCCCACTTCAACGATATCCCAAGGATAACCATAATACCAAGCTAACCCCCAGTTATAACAATAAGCCACAGACCAGCCTACTAATACTAGAAAGCCGAATAAAATAGAAGAATTGAGTAATTTAGTAAAAGAAATACGTTCGTTCATAACCTCTCTCAAATAGGAATGATTATCAAGCGTTAAAATTTTAAGCTATTTTTTTCATCTTTTAAATTAATTTCACTTTGCTTTGCGAATGGTTGGATCTCTATAAAAAACAAGGCAATTTTTTATTTGTTAAAATAGCGTTAAATCATTGTAAAACAAGCGTATTTTGAGTATTTGATCTAGATCAGCGTTTCCGTCTTTAATGCAAAATTGTTTAAGCACTTATCCCTCCAAGTAGGTATAATTTTTCACAGAAAAAAATTATCAATTTATAAACTTTAGGAGAAATCATTATGAGTAACGTGGTTGAAAACACAAGTAGCCCAGCTCAAGCAGAAGTGAACGCCTTGGTGGAAAAAGGCTTAGTTGCCTTAGAAGAATTCCTCCAGCTCAACCAAGAACAGGTTGATTACATTGTGGCGAAAGCCTCGGTAGCGGCGCTCGATCAGCACGGTGTGCTTGCTATGCACGCTTATGAAGAAACAGGGCGTGGTGTGTTTGAAGACAAAGCAACGAAAAATTTATTTGCCTGTGAGTATGTGGTAAATAATATGCGAAATCTGAAAACCGTTGGGGTGATTAGTGAAGATGATGTAACGGGCATCACTGAAATTGCTGATCCCGTTGGCGTGATATGTGGGATAACACCAACCACAAATCCGACTTCCACCACCATTTTTAAAGCCCTCATTGCCCTTAAAACACGTAACCCAATTATTTTTGCTTTCCACCCTTCTGCACAGCAATCTTCTGCTCACGCTGCGCGTATTGTTTATGATGCGGCAGTGGCGGCTGGTGCGCCTAAAAATTGTGTGCAATGGATAGAAACGCCCTCAATGGAAGGCACATCAGCACTAATGAAACACCCCGGTATTGCCACTATTTTAGCAACAGGTGGGAATGCGATGGTTGAAGCCGCTTATTCTTGTGGTAAACCAGCCCTTGGTGTAGGAGCGGGGAATGTGCCAGCTTATGTCGAAAAAAGTGCTGACCTACAACAAGCCGTACACGATATTGTGATGTCCAAAGCCTTTGATAATGGAATGATTTGTGCCTCTGAACAAGCGGCGATTGTTGATGCTGAAATCTATGATGACTTCATCAAAGAAATGAAATCTTACGGCGTTTACCTTGTCAATAAAAAAGAAAAAGCAATGTTGGAAGAATTTATGTTCGGCGCAAAAGCCAACAGTGCAAACTGTGCAGGGGCAAAATTAAACGCCAATGTGGTGGGTAAACCCGCCTATTGGATCGCGCAACAAGCAGGTTTTGAAGTGCCAGAAAAAACCAATATTCTTTTAGCTGAATGTAAAGAAGTTGGGCCAAAAGAACCGCTCACGCGCGAGAAACTTTCTCCTGTACTTGCTTTACTTAAGTCTCATTCTCGTGAAGAAGGGGTGAAATTAGCTGAGCAAATGGTGGAATTTAACGGATTAGGGCATTCCGCTGCAATTCACACAAAAGATACTGAGCTTGCCAAAGAATTTGGTGAATGCGTAAAAGCCATTCGTGTAATTTGGAACTCACCTTCTACCTTTGGGGGGATTGGTGATGTGTATAACTCCTTCTTGCCATCGTTAACCTTAGGTTGTGGTTCTTACGGTAAAAATTCCGTAGGTAACAACGTAAGTGCGGTGAATTTATTAAATATTAAACGAGTGGGCAGACGGAGAAATAATATGCAATGGTTTAAAGTACCTTCAAAAATCTATTTTGAACGGGATTCAATCCAATATCTACAATCAATGAAAGGTATGGAACGTGTGGTAATTATCACCGACCGCACAATGGTAGATTTAGGCTTTGTAGAAAAAATTGCGAAACAAATCACTGCACGTGGCAACCACGTTACCTATCAATTATTTGCGGACGTTGAGCCAGATCCAAGTATTGAAACTGTACGTCGTGGAGTTGAATTGATCCGTAGCTATAAACCAGACACCATTATTGCCTTAGGTGGTGGCTCATCAATGGATGCAGCAAAAGTAATGTGGTTATTCTATGAACAACCTGAAGTAGATTTCCGTGATCTCGTCCAAAAATTTATGGATATTCGTAAACGCGCCTTTAAATTCCCACAATTAGGACGCAAAGCACGCTTTATCGGTATCCCAACTACTTCAGGAACAGGTTCTGAAGTTACGCCATTTGCCGTGATCACCGAAGGTGATAAAAAATACCCAATCGCCGACTATTCACTCACCCCAACGGTCGCTATTGTCGATCCGGCGCTGGTAATGACCGTACCCGCTCACGTTGCCGCGGATACAGGGTTAGATGTGCTAACTCACGCAACGGAAGCCTATGTTTCGGTACTAGCCAACGATTTTACAGACGGCTTAGCGTTGCAAGCGATTAAATTAGTGTTTGAAAATCTTGAACGTTCCGTAAAAGAAAAAGATCCTGAAGCCAGAGAGAAAATGCACAACGCCTCAACGATGGCAGGAATGGCATTCGCCAATGCGTTCTTAGGAATGAACCACTCTCTTGCCCATAAAATTGGTGGCCGTTTCCATACGCCTCACGGACGCACCAACGCCATTTTAATGCCGCACGTTATCCGTTATAACGGTACACGTCCGCAAAAAGTGGCAACTTGGCCGAAATATAATCATTATAAAGCCGATGTGAAATACCAAGAAATCGCACGTATGCTAGGCTTACCTTGTGCCACGCCAGAAGAAGGCGTGAAATCTTTCGCGCAAGCTTGTTATGATTTAGCAGCTAGCGTGGGCATTCAAATGTCTTTCAAAGAACAGGGTATTGATGAACAAACTTGGCTCGATGCACGTCGCGATGTGGCATTGCTTGCCTTTGAAGATCAATGCTCGCCAGCTAACCCACGCTTGCCATTAGTGGAAGATATGGAAGTGATTTTAACCAATGCCTACTACGGTTACGATCCAAGCCAATATTAATTGACTATAACGCTGATTGACGTAAATCTGTATTAATCAGCAAAATCAATGAAAAAACCACCGCACTTTAAAAGAGCGGTGGTTTTTGTTAGCTTTTTTATTGGAAAATTAGCTGTTGCAGGTTTCACAAGCAGCAGTAAACATCCAAACTAATTTTTCTTGCTCTTTAATGTAATCACTCATTTGTGAAGCTGTACCTTCATCATCAGCATCAGCGGCTAACGCCAAGATTTCACGCTGTTGTTTGAGTAATGTTTTAAAGCCAGATAAGGTACCGCTTAAGCATTCTTGCGCCACGCTTACACCAGTATGTTCTTTAATTAACGATTTTGTTAAATATTCGCTGAAAGCATTGCTTGGGGTGTAGCCTAAAGTAAGGATACGCTCTGCAATTTCATCTACTTTTACCACTAAATCATCATAAATTTCTTCAAATTTTGCGTGTAATTCAAAGAAATTAACCCCTTTGATATTCCAGTGGTAACCGCGCACGTTCATATAAAAGACTTGGTAAGTAGCAAGTAAGTTATTAAGTTCTTGCGCTAATTTTTCTGAAGTGGCTTTGTCTAAACCGATATTTGTTGCCATAGTATGTTCTCCTCTGTTTGATTTCCTATGATGATAACGATAAATACCTTACAAATAAAATGGATATAAATGATAGATTTAATAGCCTAAAACTATTTAATAATAACCTATTGATAGCTTCAAGTTTTCAACCAATTTTCAATTAACCTTTTTCCTTGCGCTGAAATATAAGATTCGGGATGGAATTGTACGCCAAAAATTGGTAAATGGCGATGTTGCATTGCCATTATGATCCCTTCTTCGCAAGTGGCGGTAATGTCTAATTCAGGTGGAAAATTCTGCTTCGATACCGCCCACGAATGATAAAGCCCAATTTGAAATTGGCTCGGCAATCCTAAAAACAAGCCAGAATTTGACCGCACTTTGATCTGCTTTGCCTGCCCGTGTCGCACCTGCGCTAAATTATATAACGTTGCCCCAAAAAACTCACATAAAGTTTGATGTCCAAGACAAACGCCCAAAATAGATTTACTGTGCTGATAGCGTTCCAACATTGCAAACAGTTGTGGATAAGCACGAGGAACATCAGGCCCCGGAGAAATTAAAATGTGGCTGAAATTTTCTACTTCATCAAGGCTTAAATGCTCTACATTTTGCACGGAAAATGGCACGTCAAACTGGCGAATTAAATCCACCAAATTGTAGGTAAAAGAGTCGTGATTATTGATAATTAATAAATTTGTGTTCATCTTATGGATTCACTACAATGATGACATTTTGCTATCTTACTTGATTTATTGTTCCTATGCCATTTGATTACTTTGTGCAACGTGCTAACCACTTAGGCGCTCAACATATTCCTTTTTTCTTTTTGATCGATTTTGAACAGCAACACCCCATTATTTGCCCCCTTGCAGAATGTGCCGAGCAAGGTATTTGGTTTGAGTTTCCAAGCCAAAATAATTTGCCAATGGCAGCCCAATCAAGCCCAGATAAACCTTTTAGATTAGAAAAATTTCCTATTGATTTTGCCACTTATCAGCAAGGTTTTGACATTGTTCAGCAGGCATTGCAACAAGGAAATTCCTATTTACTCAATCTCACTTATGCCACGCCGATTGCAATAAATTATGATCTCAACACGTTGTTTTTTGCCACACAGGCGAAATATAAACTCTTGTTTAAAAAAGAGTTTGTTTGTTTTTCGCCTGAGCCATTTGTGAAAATTGCACATAACCAAATTTTCACTTATCCAATGAAAGGCACGATGAATGCGGATTTGCCTGATGCAGAGAAACAATTAATCAACTCTGAAAAGGAGCAGCGAGAACATTACACCATTGTGGATTTAATGCGTAATGACCTTGCTATGGTAGGGCAAAATGTGCAAGTAACGCGTTTTCGATATTTAGAAAAGATTATTACCGAACGTGGGGCAATTTGGCAGACAAGTTCAGAGATTCGTGCAGATCTTAACACAAACTGGCAGGCGCATATTGGTACAATACTCAGCCAGCTTTTACCCGCAGGATCGATCAGTGGCGCACCAAAAGAAAAAACCGTTGCTACCATTCAACAAGCAGAATTAGGGCAACGGGGTTATTACACGGGCGTGTTTGGCATTTTTAATGGCGAAAGTCTTGAAAGTGCGGTTGCAATTCGTTTTATTTCACAGCAAAACGGACAATACTCTTTCCATAGTGGTGGAGGGATTACGATTCAAAGCAACGCAGAACAAGAATATCAAGAATTATTAGAGAAAATTTATGTGCCACTTAAAGCACAAAAAGGAACGAACTAATGGATTTCCCCCTATTTGAAACCCTGTGCATTGAAAACGGGCAAGTGCAAAATCTGGCTTTACACCAACAACGTTATGCACAAAGTGTGAGCGAATTTTATGCCAACCAACCTTATACAATTTTTTCCCTCGAAAAAATTCTGCAAAAAAACACCGCACTTTGGAAAAACCTCCATAGTCCCATTGTCCGCTGTCGTATTGACTACAATGCCGAGCAGTATCGCCTTCAATGTTTCCCTTATCAGCGCAAAGGCTACCGGCATTTTCAACCCGTGATTTGTGATGAGATTGACTACCATTTGAAATATAGCGACCGTACTATTTTCAACGAATTGCTGAAGCAAAAAGGCAATTGTGATGAAATTATTATTGTTAAACAAGGTAAAATTACTGATTGCACCATTGGCAATCTTATACTCCGACAAGGTGGGCAGTGGTTCACCCCTGATAGCCCTCTTTTAATCGGCACACAACGCACAAAATTGCTACAACAAAATAAAATCAAAGAGCGATCAATTTTTCTCACTGATTTAGCGAAATATGAAGAAATTCGATTAATTAATGCGTTAAATCCGTTTGACGATCTCTGAATACGGTTTATTAAACCATAAATGGCAAAACAAAATGGGTGAACACGTAGGTTCGCCCCTACGTTGAATAAGTAAAGTGCGGTGCTTTTTTATGAGAAAGTTAAATAAATAGATTTCCCTTTCAGTTTTCCATAAGATTGCATAAAATAAAATCATCTTTTTCACTTAAAAGGAAAATAAAATGACAAAAATTATTCATACAGAAAATGCGCCTGCTGCGATTGGTCCTTATGTACAAGCGGTGGATTTAGGCAATTTAGTGCTAACTTCAGGGCAAATTCCAGTTAATCCCGTAACAGGTAAAGTGCCGGTGGATATTGTGGCGCAAGCACGTCAATCTTTAGAAAATGTTAAGGCCATTATTGAACAGGCAGGTTTAACTGTCGCAGATATTGTAAAAACAACGGTTTTCGTTAAAGATTTGAATGATTTTGCGGCAGTCAATGCGGAATATGAAGGTTTCTTTAAGGAAAATAATCATCCAAACTTCCCCGCTCGCTCTTGTGTAGAAGTGGCACGTTTGCCAAAGGATGTTGGCATAGAAATTGAAGCAATTGCCGTAAGGAAATAATCATCGCAAAAATAAGGGCGAATATCATCGCCCTTTTCACTGTTTTCTTATTTTTACATTAAAGCATAGTTAATTAAGCCAAAAGCAATAAACCACATAATGATCCCTGTGGAGAAATCTAATAAACGCCAAGTAATCGGTCTTTGGAAAAAAGGGATCAGCAATCTTGCACCATAACCTACACTGAAAAACCATAATCCAGACGCGGAAATGGTACCAAGCAGAAAAGCGGTTTTATCTTCCGTGGTTAATGTTCCTGCAATACCACCTACGATAACAATGGTATCCAAATAAACGTGAGGATTGAGAAAGGTAAGCGCTAAGGCGATCATCAGTGTTTTTTTCAATGATAAAGCCGCTCCTTGTTCTAATGCCAAGGCGGTATTGTTACGATAGGCGGAAAGAAAAGCGCGTGCACCATAAACGAGTAAAAATAATCCCCCCACCAAAGCTAATGCCACACTGGCGATTTTTTCTTGGCTAATAAAATGCCCCAAGCCAAATACCCCGAGAGAGAAAAGCAAGCAATCACAGAGAAAAAAGAGCGTGCATAGTACTAAAACGTGCTGTTTGAGCAATCCTTGTTTCAGTAAAAATGTGTTTTGTGCGCCAATGGTGGCGATAAGCCCAAAACACATTAAAAAGCCTTGCAGATAAAATTCCATTCCTTACTCCCTATTTATCTAATAACGGCGATTATAAAAGCCTTATGTGAAAATAATCAATCAGAAAGGGGAAATTTCCTTAAACTTTATGCGATTAAGTAGTACACTATCGACACTTATTTTCAGCCTATCTAGAGGGATAAAATGAAACCTTTTTTAATTGCACCTTCCATTTTATCTGCCGATCTCGCTCGCTTAGGTGAAGATGTCGAGAACGTACTAAAGTGCGGTGCAGATTTAATTCATTTTGATGTAATGGATAACCACTATGTACCGAATTTAACCTTTGGCCCTGCAGTGTGTAAAGCCTTGCGAGATTATGGTATCAGTGCGCCCATTGATGTGCATTTAATGGTGAAACCGGTAGATCGTTTAATCCCTGATTTTGCTAAAGCTGGGGCAAATTACATCACCTTTCACCCTGAAGCCACAGAGCATATTGATCGATCGTTACAACTTATCCGTGATAATGGCTGTAAAGCGGGCTTGGTATTTAATCCCGCTACGCCATTAAGCTATTTAGACTATGTTATGGATAAAGTCGATATGATTTTACTGATGTCAGTCAATCCCGGTTTTGGCGGTCAGTCTTTTATTCCTTCTACCCTTGAAAAATTAAAACAAGCACGCCAACGCATTGATGAAAGCGGTTTCGATATTCGTTTGGAAGTCGATGGCGGTGTGAAAGTGAATAACATTGCAGAAATTGCACGCGCAGGCGCAGATACCTTTGTGGCAGGATCAGCCATTTTCGATCAACCCGATTATCAAAAAGTCATTGACCAAATGCGTCAAGAATTAAGTAAGGTAAGCAAATAATGACATCACAATTTAAACTTATTGGTTTCGATTTAGACGGCACGTTGGTGAACAGCCTGCCCGATTTAGCCCTTTCAGTCAATTCAGCTTTAAACGAAGTGAATTTACCCTCAGCACCGGAAGAATTGGTACTCACTTGGATCGGCAATGGTGCTGGCGTATTAATTGCACGAGCGTTAGAATGGGCTGTGGCACAAACAGGCAAAACATTAAGTGCGGTAGAAATTGAGCAAGTAAAAACTCGCTTTAATGTTTATTATGGTGAAAACCTGTGTAATCTCAGCCGCTTATACCCAAATGTGAAAGAAACACTCACCGCATTAAAAGAGCGTGGCTTTATTTTAGCTGTGGTAACAAATAAACCAACCCAGCACGTTCTTCCTGTACTAAAAGCCTTTGGTATTGATCATTTATTTAGCGAAACCTTGGGCGGACAATCTTTACCACAAATAAAACCGCACCCTGCCCCCCTTTATTATTTATGCGGTAAATTTGGCTTATACCCAAAACAAATGTTATTTGTAGGGGATTCAAAAAATGACATTATCGCTGCCACTTCTGCAGGTTGCCCAGTGGTAGGATTAACTTACGGCTACAATTATAATATTCCTATTGCAGAAGCCCACCCTGATTGGGTGTTTGATGACTTCGCACAAATTCTGCAAATTGTTTAATGTGATTCAAAAAGGATATAACAATGACCAAACCTATCGTATTTAGCGGCGTTCAGCCCTCTGGTGAATTAACCATCGGTAACTACCTAGGCGCATTACGCCAATGGGTAAAAATGCAAGAAGATTATGAATGCTTATTTTGTATCGTGGATCAACACGCAATCACCGTACGTCAAGATCCACAAAAATTACATTCAGCAACCCTTGATGTGCTGGCATTATATTTAGCCTGTGGTATTGATCCTGAAAAAAGCACCATTTTTATTCAATCGCACGTTCCAGAACACGCCCAACTTGCGTGGGTGCTAAATTGCTATACCTATTTTGGCGAAATGGGACGAATGACGCAGTTTAAAGATAAATCAGCACGCCACGCTGAAAATGTCAACGTTGGCTTATTTACCTATCCAGTTTTAATGGCAGCAGATATTTTACTTTACCAAACCAACCAAGTACCAGTAGGGGAAGATCAAAAGCAACATTTAGAAATCACCCGTGATATTGCCCAACGTTTCAACGCACTTTATGGTGAACATTTTGCTATTCCAGAAGTGTTTATTCCAAAAGCGGGCGCGCGCGTGATGTCGTTACTTGAGCCTGAGAAAAAAATGTCTAAATCAGACGAAAATCGCAATAACGTGATTGGGCTGTTAGAAGATCCAAAATCAGTGGTGAAAAAAATCAAACGTGCGGTTACCGATTCTGATGAGCCACCTGTCATTCGCTATGACGTAAAAAATAAAGCTGGGGTATCCAACTTATTAGATATTTTGGCAGGCATTACAGGCAAAAGTATTGCTGAATTAGAAGCAGAGTTTGAAGGCAAAATGTATGGTCATTTAAAAACTGCCGTCGCCGATGAAGTATCTGCAATGCTCACACAATTACAAGAACGCTATCACCACTTCCGCAATGATGAAGCCTTATTGCATAAAATCGCCGCAGAAGGGGCGGAAAAAGCGCAAGCACGTGCGAAAGCTACATTAGACGCAGTCTATAAAGCCATCGGCTTCGTTGCGCGTTAATTCACTTTTAACATTAAATTAGGCGAAAAACTCGCCTAATTTTCACCGCACTTTCTTTTACAATGAACTATTATTGTGTAATGTCATCTAAATAAACACTTCATTTAATAAATATTCAAAGGAATTTTAATGAAACGACTCAAAGTGCTTTTGCTTAGCTTGTTTGCTTTGCCTAATGCGTGGGCAAATTTAGATACCAATATCAAATATAGCTCAAATTATTTAATGCCTGCCTATGTGCATTTTAACGCCAACGGATCGCAATATCACGTTGATGCTAAGATCAATATTCCGCTGTATAACATTGAATTTAAATCCGTTGGGATGCAAAGTAAAACGGATTTCAAAATGACCAATTACCAAGATGTACGTAACGGTAAACCTTATGCAAAAACGATTATCAAAGGCAATGAAATTGCTTATGGTAAAGTGAAAAATGGTTTGAAAAGCGAGCCACTTGAAATGCCAACCTTTGATTTATTCACGGTAGCATTCCAGCTTAGCTATTACGACAAATTACCGAAAAATTTCCAAATTACTAACGGCAAAAAATTATATCCGATGAAAAATGTCTTCGTAAAACAAAGCGAACGACAAGTAAAAATTCAAAATCAATCACAAACAGAAATCACTTATCAATTCCGCACTGGCGAAAAATCTTTTGTGGTAAAAAAATATCGTGGTGAGCAATTCCCTCGTTATATTTCTTATGATAAAGATGGCGACCATTATGAATTAACATTTAGTGAGTTTGTGAAATAAGGCTTATTTTATTTCATACTAAAAAGGCAGTGTTCAATTAAAGATTGATACACTGCCTTTTCTCTTATATGCGGTTTAAAAATTTAATAAAAAACTACCGCACTTTTATTCTGAGCCAATTACCATTGATAGCTATACCCTAGATTGAGCTGTACATTCTCTCTATAGCGACTCCCCATTTCATTTTTCAATGAAACATCAAAAGAACCAAATACAGTTTTCAATGCAGCGCCTAATTCAAGTTGGGCGCGGTTACCAAATGATTGAATATTAGCTTTGGACTGATTGATCACAATATCATTTGAACCAAAATCATTTAGCCAATAAACACCCGCGTAAGGTTTTAGACTAACCGATGAAAGCGCAAAATTTCCCATAAATTGAGCGCCCAATTTGCTACGGTAAGTTGTGTTGCCATTGAATTTGGTTGCCGATATGCTCGCTTGTGGTACAACATTCCAATTAGTAAACATCGGTAATTTAATACCTGTACCAAGGCGTAAGCTATGAGCATTGAAGCTTTGTTTATCAACTTCATCACCACTTAAGCGTAAGCGGTTGTAGCTGTAATCAGTATCAAGGAATAAGCCATTTTGCCACTGCATTCCTCCATAAACCCCTATATGATTACCTTTAATTTTCGCACTGCCATAATCTTTCTTGAAATCAATTTTTCCTTGACCAAGCCCCGTATAAAGCCCTGCATAGTAAGAAGTCTCTTGATTGACAAAATGCACATCATAACCTACGGTCAGCAAATGATTGCGCTGTTTAAAGCCTGATGTATTAGCTAAAAGTGTTTGATAAGAATCCACTTCACTCCAATTATTGCTATTTTGTACCCAGAACCCTGTTAGGCGCTCAGTGTTATGTAAGAAACTAACACGGTTGCTAACAATTTCCCCTTGAGTATATAAATAAGCTCTTGCCGCTTGTTGAATTGAAATCACATTATTGGCATATTGACTAAATGTTCTTTCTCCCTCATCGCTCGGTTGCGGTTGCGGTTGCGGTTGCGGTTGCGGTTGCGGTTGCGGTTGCGGTTGCGGTTGCGGTTGCGGTTGCGGTTGCGGTTGCGGTTGCGGTTGCGGTTGCGGTTGCGGTTGCGGTTCTTCAGTATTGGTTGATTTGCCTTTATGCGCCAATACCCAATTATTATTATCTTTCGCTAATTCATAGCGATAAATTCCAGCATCGACATAAGGTTTATCTTTTAAACTGAATACGCCATCACCTGAATTGGTTTTAACCAGAATAACTTTGCCATTTTCTTTTTTGGGTTCATTGCGAGAATTTCGCACTTGTAAACGATGATTACCTGTTACACTGCCTTTCACAATAATTTGATCAGCGTTTTCAGAAGCTAAATCTGAATTTAAAATAAATTCACCGTTGCCAGATAAATCTTTATTAATTGTTAAAGTGTGGAATGCGGAATCAGGCTCAAACTCAACTGTCGAATTATTCACACTGAGATTATCTAGCGTGCTATCACCTTTAAATTTCCACTGGCTATTACCATTTAAAGTTAAATCCACCGTACCGTGTTCGTAATTAGGGTTAATATAACTCACACCTTGCAATTTCGCGCCTTGATCGGCTTGGATTTTTAGAGATAAATTGTTGGTAATTTCAGGCGCATCAGGTTCTTCTTCTCTAGTCATATCAATAATATGCTGATCATTAATATTAATTAATTGCTCCGTTTTAATTTCACCGCCATTAATTTGAAGATCAATGACATCTTTTCTTGCATTCTCAGTAATATAATGAAAGAAAGTACCAGCTGAAATAGTATTATCTTTAAAGGTTATTTTAGAAACTAATTGCTTAGCTTCATCTCCTCTTGTTGGACCCTCTAACTTAAGAACGTTGCTTTTATTATTTAAAGATATTTGGCTATTAGTTAAATTTAAAGTAATTTGGTTTTCAACTTCTTTTGCAAGATCAAACGCAAACTGTCCATCTTGATTTCCTGTTATTGATAACTTATTTCCTTCAAAATTTATTCCCCCGAAGTTTGATATGGCATTTGTTTGCGCTGCATTCATCAGAATAGCCAAATTATCTATTTTTAGCGTAGAATTATTCGCACTAATCCCTTCACTACCATAACTATTTAATAGAATTTTTCCTCCATTAACAATGAGCTTTTCAGCCTCCTGCAAATGAATTGCCGTACCACCATATGCCTCAGGCGTACCATTAAGTTGTTCAATACTTGAACCTATCGTCAATGTCACTCCCTGTTCAATGACACCGCGATCTCCCTTGTATAAGGATAAAATAACACCGGACTCGTTAGCATAACGCTCTAAAATCGCAGAAACACCGTCTTTAAGGGTAATCTGATTATGTAATGCGTTAGGATCAATAGAAAATAATACACCTGCAAATTCTTTTCCATTTTCCCTTATTCGATTGGTAGTTACGCCTCTGTTTTTATAGTTTCCTCCAAAAACAGTAAGATTAACCGCTTCCTGTGTATCTGTTGGGAAATTGCCTGATGATAATAATTTACGCTCTCCACTTATCTCAAATGAAGGCTCGTAAATAAAATATTGGTTACTTCCTATATTCGTATCAATATTACACCCATATTGATTAGAACAAGTTAAATCGATCGCATTCGCTTGCGAGTAACAGGCAACTAATATCGCCCCTAAAGTGAGTTTTGGTGAAAATCTTTGCATTGGATTATCCTTAGCTTATGATGAAAAAATAATCGTGTTTAGATAAATATCTCTTCGTATCGTACCACAAAAAATATAGCTCTAAAAAATAACAATCTATAAAACTCCCATATAAGAAGTGCGGTGAAAAACCACCGCACTTTTTCCAAGAAGAAATGTTAATGCTAATCTTCCTCTTTCTCCCATTCTAAGGCACGTTTGACTGCTTTTTTCCAGCCTTTATAACGTTTTGCTCGTTTAGCTTCATCGTCATCAGGTAGGAAAGTACGTTCCACATCGGCTTTATCACGTAGCTCGTCTAAATCTTTCCAAAATCCTGTGGCAAGTCCGGCAAGATATGCTGCACCTAATGCAGTAACCTCTTTCACGACAGGACGTTCAACAGGGGTGTTAAGAATATCGGCTTGGAATTGCATGAGAAAATTATTGGCTGTGGCACCGCCATCCACTCGCAAGGATTTCAGTTTTTCCCCTGAATCAGATTGCATTGCTTCCAATACATCACGAGTTTGATAAGCGATAGACTCAAGTGTTGCACGAACAATGTGATTGCGATTTGCGCCACGAGATAAGCCCAAAATTGCACCACGAGCATAAGGATCCCAGTAAGGTGCGCCCAAGCCTGTAAAGGCAGGAACTACATAGACACCGTTACAATCTGGCACTTTCTGTGCGAAATATTCGCTGTCGAAACTATCGTGAACAATTTTAAGTTCATCACGCAACCATTGAATTGATGCGCCCCCCATAAAAATTGATCCTTCTAAGGCATATTCTGGCTCACCTTTGGCATTACAAGCAATGGTGGTGAGTAAGCCATTTTGTGATTGAACGGCTTTATCCCCCGTGTGCATTAACATAAAGCAGCCAGTACCATAGGTATTTTTGGCTTGCCCTGCGTGAACACAAAGATGTCCATAAAGCGCCGCTTGCTGGTCGCCTGCAATACCCGCCACGGGAATACGCACGCCACCTTTTCCGCCGATATTGGTTTGCCCGTAGATTTCTGAAGAATTACGTACTTCGGGGAGCATTGATTTTGGAATATCCAAAATGTCGAGCATTTTGTCATCCCATTGTTTGGTATGAATGTTAAACAGCATTGTGCGAGAGGCATTGGTGTAATCCGTAACGTGAACACGTCCTTGGGTGAGTTTCCACACAAGCCAAGTATCTACCGTACCAAAAAGTAATTCGCCACGTTCAGCTTTTTCTCTTGCACCTTCGACATTATCCAAAATCCACTTAACTTTTGTTCCTGAGAAATAAGGATCGACGACAAGCCCCGTGGTTTTGCGAATATAATCTTCATAGCCTTCTTGTTTTAATTTATCGGTAATCTCAGCGGTACGTCGGCATTGCCATACAATCGCATTGTAAACGGGTTTTCCCGTCTCTTTTTCCCATACAATGGTTGTTTCACGTTGGTTTGTAATCCCTATTGCAGCAATGCTATCAGAAGAAATCCCTGCTTTGGCAACAACTTCATTTAACGTTGAACTTTGTGTTGCCCAAATTTCCATTGGATTATGTTCTACCCAGCCTGCTTGAGGATAAATTTGGGTAAATTCACGTTGAGCAATTTCAACCACATTAGCATTATGATCGAGCAATACCGCTCGGGAACTTGTTGTACCTTGATCTAAAGCGATGATGTATTTTTTTTCTGCCATAATTCAGTCCTCTTTTATTTATGAGATGAGTAAAATGTCGCACCAATCTTACTATCCGAAACCTTTTTTGAGCTAAAACGAAAGAATTACTAAAAATAAAAAATAATCGAAAACGCTCAAATTTAAAATAATCAATATGTAAAAATTTGATCTGTTTCACAAAATATTTCTCCCTCTACTTCTTATGAGTTATTTTTTATATTTCAATATTAATCAATAAATTAAAAATGTGATCAAGCTAACAAATTAGATAAAAAGTCGCTAAATCCTTATAAAAAGTATTGCTTTAAACACATTTCTATTAATAATGAAATACGCACCAATAATATTCAAAAATGCCTTTTTGGTTCTAAACGAAAGAAAATCACAGAGCAAACGAAAAGATGAAAAGGAGTGCATTATGAATGCTTATCTGGCGGAATTTATTGGTACCGCATTACTGATTTTAATGGGTAATGGCGTGGTTGCTAATGTATGCTTAAATAAAACCAAAGGACAAAGTTCAGGATGGATTGTCATTACCACCGCTTGGGCCTTTGCTGTTTATGTGGCAGTCGTTGTAACAGGGCCTTACAGTGGTGCGCATCTTAACCCTGCCGTAACCCTTGGCTTGGCAGTTATTGGGAGTTTCGATCCATCAATGATTTTCGGCTATATTGTGGCACAAATCGCAGGAGGAATGTTCGGCGCATTACTCGTTTATACGTTCTATAAAGATCATTTCACCGCAACGGAAGATCAAGGTGCAAAACGTGCGTGTTTCTGCACAGAACCGGCTATACGCAACTATGCTAGCAATTTTATCAGTGAAGTAATTGGCACCTTTGTTTTATTATTTGTGATTTTCTATCTCTCCGGTGCAAGCCTTGATTTTCCAGAAGGCACCACAACGCCTATCGGATTAGGCTCTCTCGGCGCATTACCCGTCGCTATTTTAGTATGGGCAATTGGTTTAAGTTTAGGTGGTACAACAGGTTATGCGATCAACCCTGCACGAGATCTCGGGCCTCGCTTAACCCTTGGATTATTAGGTAAAACCTTAAACACATCAGCAGATTGGCAATATAGCTGGGTACCTGTATTAGGTCCAATTACAGGAGCAGTGTTAGCTGGGGTAGTTTACAACGTATTAATGTAAGATTTTAAAAAGCGTTCAACTTGCTGATATTTGAACGCTTTTTTATAGTAGCTCGCCCTATTCTGATTCTTCAATATCAATCACTTCCACCCACGCGCCATTTTTCACCAACCAACGAATATTAAAATCATACAATCGCATTCCATAAATTCGCTCAGAGGTACTCGCTTGGTGATACGCAGGACGGGGATCTTGTTGTAGCACTTCGCTAATGAAACGCTGAAAATTTGGGTATTTTGCACTGCACTTGACTAATTGCGTTTGCGCTTTGGGTGAGAAAACAACCTGTAATTTTGCTTCTGGGGGGTGTTGGGCAAAGCTTGATTTTGCATTCTGTTCACTGTCGGCATAGGCAAGATAAGGTTTAATGTCAAAAATTGGCGTGCCATCAACTAAATCAATAGCACCTAAATGAAGTAATACTTGCCCCTTATTTATTTCTATCCCCGTTAATTCAACTTTAGACAAACCAAGTGGATTTGGGCGATGTGTCGCGCGTGAAGCAAATACGCCTATGCGTTGATTACCGCCAAGGCGTGGTGGACGAACTGTCGGCTGCCATTTGCCTACGGGGACTTTATCAAACTGGAAAATAAGCCATAAATGAGAAAAGTGTTCTAAACCACGTACTGCCTCAGGTTGGTTATAAGGCGGTAGTAAGCGGATTGTGCCAACCCCATCTTGCACTAAATTAGGTTGGCGTGGCACGGAAAATTTCTCTTTATAAGGGCTATGAATGATTCCGATAGGGGAAAGGGTTAAATTAAGTTGCGACATATTTTCCTTAAACAGTTAAAATGGCGAAGATAAATGAGTACAATAGCCAATTCTTTGGAATATTTTACGCCAAAATTAGAATTTAGAAAGATAGTGAAAAATATGGATAAACAAGTCATTAAAATGTGGGTGGAAACAGCAAGACCGAAAACCCTACCTTTAGCCGCTGCCTCAATTGTTATGGGGACAGCGCTTGCCTACTGGGATCATAAATTTAGCTGGCAAATCAGTCTATTATGTTTGATTACCACCTTGTTGTTACAAATTCTTTCTAACTTTGCCAATGATTATGGCGATCACCAAAAAGGCAGTGATACCGCAGAGCGTATCGGACCATTGCGTGGTATTCAACACGGCGTGATTAGTGCAAAGCAACTGAAAAAAGGATTAATTGCCCTCATTTTAGCCAGTTTATTTTTCGGCTTTCTGTTAATTGCCATAGCTTATCAAAGTTATGCTGATCTCTTGGCCTTTTCCCTGTTAGGTGGTCTTGCCATTATTGCAGCGATTACTTATACCGTAGGTGCAAAGCCCTATGGTTATATGGGATTAGGCGATATTTCCGTGTTGTTATTTTTTGGGATTTTGGGGGTATGTGGGACCTATTATTTGCAAACTCACCAACTAAATTTGATGATTTTTTTACCCGCACTTGCAACTGGATTATTTGCTACCGCCGTTTTGAATATCAATAACTTACGAGATATAGAACAAGACAAAAAGGCGGGTAAAAATACCTTAGCCGTACGATTAGGTGCAAAAAAAGGGCGGATTTATCATTGCCTTTTATTAGCCACAGGCGCCATCTGTTATCTGCTTTTTGCCTTAGCCAATTTCCACCAATTAGTGAGTTTTATTTTCCTTATTGCCTATCCATTACTAATAAAACACGCTGCCTTCGTTTATCATAGTAAAGACCCATTATTATTGCGCCCGATGCTTGGGCAAATGTCAATGCTCGCCCTTTTAACTAACTTACTTTTTAGTTTCGGCTTGCTAGTGGGCTAGCAATAGGCATATACTAGAACAATCATTTTCAGCGTATAACAGGTGAACTTATGTGTATTGATACTTCTACTCTCTGCGATATTTATTTAGATCAAGTTGATGTTGTAGAACCGATTTTTTCTAACTTCGGTGGCTTAACTTCCTTTTACGGCAAAATTACCACCGTAAAATGCTTTGAAAGCAATGGCTTAATTGGCGAAATTTTGGAAGAAAACGGTGAAGGTCGCGTGTTATTAGTGGACGGCGGTGGTGCAGTGCGTCAAGCCTTGATTGATGCTGAACTTGCTCAACTTGCCGTAGATAATGGCTGGGAAGGGATTATCGTTTACGGTGCGGTTCGTCAAATTCAACAGTTAGAAAATTTAGATATCGGTATTCAAGCCCTTGCCCCAATTCCTGTGGGGGCAAGTGACGATACACAGGGCGAGGTTGATGTCCCTGTGAATTTTGGTGGAGTGACGTTTTATCCTGAAGATTATGTGTATGCAGATTTAACGGGCATTATCCTTTCGCAAGAGCCTTTAGCGTTGGACGATTCCGAAGAAGAATAATTCGATTAAGATAATGGCAAGTTTTTCTTGTCATTATTTTTCTACTCTAGCTTTTTTCATCTTTTTGCTTGATTACTACTTTTTACTGTTTATTCAGCTATTTTTCTGACCTGCTTCACAAAACCACAATTTTTTTATTGCTTTTTATTAACAACTTGATAACGTTAGCTTGTCTTTATGGCTAACCCCAAAAGGTTAGCACCAATAACGCACATAAAGAGGAATAACTATGAATACAACATCAACCCAAACGACATCACATCGTAATGGCATTATTTTGATTGCCGATATGGTGCTTTTCTTTGCTTTATTAAATTTTCTTCCTTTTGATCCCAAAGCAAATAAAGGCTTGGCAATGTTAGCGTTTATTGCGGTATTATGGCTAACCGAAGCCTTACACGTAACAATTACTGCACTTTTAGTTCCCCTACTTGCTATTATGCTAGATTTGGTCACCACCAAACAGGCTTTGGTTGCTTTTGCCGATCCAAATATTTTTCTCTTCTTTGGTGGATTTGCATTAGCCACCGCACTTCATCAGCAAAATATTGATCGAATGATCGCCAATAAAATTATGGCATTGGCTGGCGGTCGCTTATTAGTTGCAGTGCTTTATCTCTTTACTATTACCGCATTTTTATCAATGTGGATGAGTAACACCGCAACCGCCGCAATGATGCTGCCTCTCGCAATGGGGATTTTAAGCCAAATGGATAAAGAACGTGAGCATAACACCTATGTATTCGTATTATTAGGTATTGCGTATAGTGCCAGTATCGGTGGTATGGGAACGCTCGTGGGTAGCCCGCCGAATAACATTGTCGCAACACAACTTAAACTGACCTTCTCAGATTGGTTGAGTTACGGTATTCCTGTGATGCTCCTATTAATGCCAATTATGATTGGTACGTTATATATGGTATTCCGCCCAAAACTCAATCTACATTTCAAACAAGATTTTGAAAAAATTGAATTTAATTCTAAACGTATTATTACGCTAGTGATTTTCATCTTAATTGCGCTATGTTGGGTATTTAGCAGCAAAATTAATCCTATACTTTCTTCATTACTTGGTTTAGAGAAAAAAATTGTGAGTTTTGACAGCGTCATTGCTCTGCTTGCAGCGGTAATTATTTGTGCCACAGGTGTCGCCTCTTGGAAACAGTTACAAAATAACACCGATTGGGGCGTGTTAATGCTGTTCGGAGGTGGTTTAACCCTCAGTTCCGTGTTGCGTGATTCAGGTGCAAGCCGTATTTTAGCTGATGGTATTGTTTTCTTAATTGAAGGAGGGCATTTCTATCTTATCGGCTTGTTGGTCGCTGCGTTTATCATCTTCTTAACAGAATTTACCTCAAATACGGCAAGTGCGGCCCTATTAGTGCCAATTTTTATCTCTATCGCACAATCATTAGGTATGCCAGAATTAGGCTTAGCCCTTATTATTGGTTTAGGCGCATCCTGTGCCTTTATGCTACCAGTTGCCACACCACCAAATGCCATTGTGTTTGGTACAGGCGAAGTAAAACAACGCGAAATGATCCGAGCGGGTATCTTGCTCAATCTTATTAGCGTATTTGTTATTGGCACATTAGCCTATTTGTTATGGTTCTAAAATGATGCTATTTAAGATGAACGCCAGCTTTTAGCTTTGTTTTCTTCACAAAAGCATTTTCTAATAAAAATAGCGGAGAAATCCGCTATTTTTTGTTATCCTAAGGGACATTCATCTTATTTTTCGGACAAGGTTATGACTTCCCAAAACAATACCCACAAAAAATTGCCAGAAAATGCACCGCACTTTGCACAAGCTGACACGCAACAAATTCAGACTGATAATGAACAAGAAACCACCCATTTTGGTTACCAAACTGTGGCAAAAGCAGAAAAACAAAAGCTGGTAGCCAACGTGTTCCACTCAGTGGCAGGCAAATATGATTTAATGAATGACTTGCTTTCTTTTGGTATTCATCGTGTTTGGAAACGCTTTACGATTGATTGCAGTGGCGTGCGAAAAGGGCAAAAAGTGCTAGATTTAGCAGGGGGAACAGGAGATTTCAGCGCGAAATTTTCTCGCCTTGTCGGTGAAAGTGGACAAGTCATTTTGGCAGATATTAATTCTTCAATGCTAAATGTGGGACGAGAAAAATTGCGTAATCTTGGCGTAGTGGGCAACATCAATTATGTACAAGCTAATGCAGAAACCTTGCCCTTTGCCGATAACACCTTTGATTGCGTAATTATTAGTTTTGGCTTACGTAATGTCACAGATAAGGACAAAGCATTACGTTCAATGTTCCGCGTATTAAAACCCGGTGGGCGCTTGTTAGTGTTGGAATTTTCTAAACCGATTTTAGATCCACTAAGCAAAATCTATAATTTTTATTCTTTCAATATTTTACCGAAAATCGGTGAAGTGGTGGTGAATGATGGCGATAGTTACCGCTATTTAGCTGAATCTATCCGAATGCACCCCAAACAAGAGGATCTCAAAACGATGATGGAACAAGCCGGCTTTGAGCAAGTCAGTTACTACAACCTCAGCGCAGGCATTGTTGCCTTGCATCGAGGCTATAAATTTTAAGCGAGTCAAAAAATGAACTTCTTGCAACAATTAATGCTGCCTCAGTGGCTCAACGGTGCGTTAGAATCCTTACTAAATTATTTACTCAAACGCACGGCACATAGCGAAATTTATTTGCGTAAACTTAACGGTAAAGTCCTTAAAATTAATTTGCAACAAATTGATTTTCCAATTTATTTTGTTTTTTCACCACAACGGATTGATCTCCTCAACCAATATGAAGATGAAGTTGATTGTACAGTCAGTTTGAAAGCCCAAATGCTAATGAAAATGCCAAACAAACAGCAATTATCTTCTTATCTCAATGATCAATCCATTTTATTGCAAGGTGATTTACAAGTATTGCAGGATTTTACCGCACTCTTAGAATTTCTAGAAAAAGATCCAGCTGAATTACTTTCGCCTTTTGTGGGGGATGTGGTGGCACAAAGTGCGGTGAATTTTTTACGCAATTTTGGGCAAATGGCAACAACAAAATTACGGCAAAGCCAGCAATATTGGGGTGAACGTCTAACCGAAGAATGGGAAGTCATCTCTCCCAGTTTGGCCATTGATGATTTTAATCAGCAAGTAAAAATGCTAGAAAAACGCACCGCACTTTTAGAACAGAAACTCATACAACTTGAAACAATATTAAATTAATCTAATGACTTTTAACGATTTCAAACGCTTATACAAAATTATCCGTACATTTTTAATTTATGGGATAGATGACGCCCTGCCTCATAATGCCTACACTCGTCCCTTGCGTTGTTGGCGTAAAACCTTATTTTGGTTACGTAATCAGCATAAAGAGCTGGCATTCGGCTTGCGTTTACGTCTTGCTTTACAAGAACTTGGGCCTGTGTGGATCAAACTTGGGCAAATGCTTTCAACCAGACGAGATTTATTCCCCCCTGATATTGCTGATGAATTAGCCTTATTGCAAGATCAAGTTGAACCTTTTGACGGGAAATTAGCACGAGAACAAATTGAACAAGCCTTTGGGGATAAACTAGAAACGTGGTTTGAAGATTTTGACGAAACTGCCCTTGCTTCGGCTTCTATCGCTCAAGTTCATACCGCAAGATTTAATACTACTCAACCGCTTGCGGGCAAAGAAGTGGTACTCAAAGTGCTACGCCCCAATATCCAGCCACAAATTGAGGCTGATTTAAGCTGGATGTACAAATTAGCCAGCTGGATCCCCCGTTTATCCAGTGAAGGGTATCGTTTACGCGCGGTGGAAGTGATTCGTGAATATGAAAAAACCTTGCGTGATGAATTAGATTTGCGTATTGAAATGGCTAATGCAATCAAATTGAAAGCCAATTTTACAGATAGCCCAATGCTCTATATTCCAGAAATGTATCAACAATTTTGTTACCGTAATGTCATCACAATGGAGCGAATTTACGGTATTCCTGTTTCTGATGTAGAGACACTAAAAGCCAATGGCACAAATATGAAATTACTCGCAGAACGTGGCGTACAAGTATTCTTTACCCAAGTATTCCGTGATAGTTTTTTCCACGCCGATATGCACCCGGGAAATATTTTTGTTAATCCACAGCATCCTGAAAATCCGCAATATATTGGCATTGATTGCGGTATTGTTGGACGCTTAAACGATAATGATAAACGCTATTTGGCAGAAAGTTTTGTTGCCTTTTTTAATCGTGATTATCGTCGCGTTGCGCAAATGCACGTTGATGCAGGTTGGACACCACAGGATACGAATATTGATGCCTTTGAACAAGCGTTCCAAGAAGTGTGTGAACCGATTTTTGCTAAACCGCTATCGGAAATTTCCTTTGCTCAAGTTTTGCTCAATTTATTTAATGTCGCACGCGAATTTAATATGCAAGTGCAACCTCAACTCGTCTTATTACAAAAAACCTTACTGTATATTGAAGGCTTAGGACGACAGCTTTATCCACAACTTGATTTATGGGATACGGCAAAACCGTTTCTACAAAACTGGCTAGATGAGCAAATGGGAATGAAGGCAATGGCGAAAAACCTAAAAGCGACTTTGCCTTATATTGTTGAGCATTTACCACAGTTTCCCGCCACCTTAATGGATGCACTAAAACAACAAAACCACATTCATCAACAACTGAATGCCATTAATAAAAAATTAGCGCAACAACAACGTTGGCAGAAAAAAGCATTAGCGGTGATAATGGGGACAGTCCTTTTCTTCGGAACATTATGGCAATTTTCTGCCTTACCTTTATGGGTAAATATTACTTTATTGACGGGTGGAGGGCTATTTTGGCTCATTGCCTTGATAATGCCATAACCTCAATTCGCGCGCAAAATTGGGTGATAAATCAATAAAATGTGAAATAATGTAAATTGTCTATTGTTCAAGATGAATAAAAAAGTTATATTTTCACACAATTTTATTAAATTAGTTATAGGAGTAAAAAATGGGTTTAGGTGGCGTAAGCATTTGGCAATTACTCATTGTTTTGTTAATTGTATTAGTTTTCTTCGGTACAAAAAAATTGCGTAACGTGGGTTCAGATTTAGGCACTGCAGTGAAAGGCTTTAAAAATGCAATGAAAGACGATGAAACACCCGCAGAGCCGAAAAAAATTGCCGATGACGCACAACAAGCAAAAACAGAAACTGTAAAAGACAAAGAACAGGCATAATCCGTGTTTGATATTGGTTTTTCTGAATTACTGTTAATTTCCATTGTGGGCTTAGTGGTACTAGGCCCTAAACGTCTCCCTATTGCCATTCGTACAGTTATGGGCTGGGTGAGTACGATCCGTGGACTTGCCGCAAATGTACAAAATGAGTTAAGCCAAGAGCTGAAATTACAAGAGTTGCAAGAAAGTATCAAAAAAGCTGAACATCTCAATTTAAAACAACTTTCTCCTGAATTAAGCCAAACTGTGGAAGATCTCAAAGCCTCAGCGGAAAAAATTAAAGCAAATTTAGAGGAAAAAGCGGCAAGCACACAAACAACTTTTGAACAACAAGTTCAAGAGCTAAAAAGTTCGGTGCAAAATTCTGATGAAAAACACGCAACTGATACCTTATCTAATGAAAGTGAACTTTCTCCTGCTGATATTGCAGAATTAGCCGAACAAGATGAATCTCAGCTTGAACTGACCAGTGCCTATTATCCTGAAGATGATAGCTTGGCAGAAGTCAGCTCTTCACCTGAATCTAAATCAGAAAAAGCATAAAGGCGTTCTATGAGTATTGAAGAAACCCAACCTCTGATCAGTCATTTATTGGAACTTCGCGATCGCTTATTACGTTGCGTTCTTGTTGTCGCAGTAATTTTCTTAGGCTTAGTCTATTTTGCCAATGATATTTACAATTTTGTTGCCTCCCCCTTATTAAGCGTGATGCCATCAGGGGCAAGTATGATAGCAACCAATATTGCAACGCCTTTTTTTACCCCACTAAAATTAACGGGTGTTGTGGCATTATTTATTGCTGTTCCCTTTTTGCTATATCAGATTTGGGCATTTATTGCCCCCGCACTTTATCAACACGAAAAACGCCTTATTTATCCGCTCTTATTTTCAAGTACCGTGCTGTTTTATTTAGGCGTAGCTTTCGCTTATTATGTGGTGTTTCCCTTAGTGTTTGGCTTTCTCACCAAAACCGCCCCAGCCGGCGTTGCCATTGCCACAGACATTAGTAGCTATTTAGATTTCGTGCTGACGCTTTTTTTAGCTTTTGGGGTTTGTTTTGAAGTACCTGTTGCGATTATTTTACTCTGCTGGTCTGGTGTAACAACAATTGAAAACCTAAAGAAAAAACGTCCTTATATTATTGTCGCCGCATTTATTATTGGTATGCTACTAACTCCCCCTGATATTTTTTCACAAACCTTACTTGCGATTCCAATGTGCTTATTATTTGAAGTAGGATTACTTTTTGCACGTTTTTATCGTCCAAAAGAAAATACTGACAATCCAAATGAAGAAAACGAACAAGAAATAATTAAATAGCATAGGGGCAAACGCCCCTTTAATTTTGGAGAATACAATGACTACACAAATTTTCACGAGTTTCCCAGCACGCCGTTTACGACGTATGCGCAAACAGGATTTTAGTCGCCGCTTAATGGCAGAAAATAAACTCAGCGTAGATGACCTCATTTATCCTGTATTTATTATAGAGGGTGAAAATTATCGTGAACCTGTGCCATCTATGCCAAAAGTGGAGCGTTTAACTTTAGATCAATTGCTGATCGAAGCAGGATTATTAGTGAAATATGGGGTACCGGTTATCGCCTTATTTCCAGTGATTGATCAAAGTAAAAAATCGCTTATGGCAGAAGAAGCCTATAACCCGAATGGCTTAGTACAGCGTGCAGTAAAATCACTTAAAGCTACTTATCCTAAATTAGGGGTATTAACGGATGTCGCGCTTGACCCTTACACGGTACACGGACAAGATGGCATCATCGATAATGATGGCTATGTGTTAAACGACCTCACCACTGAAGTGCTAGTGAAACAAGCCCTTTCCCACGCAGAAGCTGGCGCAGATATTGTCGCACCAAGTGATATGATGGATGGAAGAATTGGCAAAATTCGCACCGCACTTGAAGAAAAAGGTTTTATCAATACACAAATTATGGCGTATTCCGCTAAATATGCCTCAAATTATTACGGTCCATTCCGTGATGCGGTAGGCTCATCGAGTAACCTCAAAGGCGGCGATAAGAAAACCTACCAACTCGATCCTGCCAACAGTGATGAAGGACTACAAGAAGTGGCGCTAGATATTCAAGAAGGGGCAGATATGGTTATGGTAAAACCCGGAATGCCTTATTTGGATATGGTTTACCGTGTTAAACAACACTTTGGGGTACCCACCTTTGCTTACCAAGTATCAGGCGAATATGCAATGCATATGGCAGCAATTCAAAATGGTTGGTTGAAAGAAAAAGAATGTATTATGGAAAGCCTGCTTTGTTTTAAACGCGCAGGTGCTGACGGCATTCTTACCTACTTTGCCAAACAAGTAGCTGAATGGCTTTATTTAGAAAATCAGAATAAATAAAGTATCAAAGTAAATAAAAGCGTACAAATTTACACCTATACCCGCTCTTTTTAGTTTTTATTTAGAGCGGGTACTTTCTTAGCATCGCTAAATGACATTAATTGTACGCATAAAACACAGTGCGTCATTTTAGTTATCAAGCTATATCAATTATTATAGAGAGAATTTTCCTCTTACCCAGTTAAACTGGTTAATTACGGACATATCGCGCATTGTTATAGCCAGACAAAATCCAAAATGAAACTCTCCAAACAGCCTCTTGAAATTTATTAAGGCCAATATTTGTCAATCTCATTACGAATAGCTTTTGCGGTAACTTGACCTTTTTCCCCCACTAATGCTCTGCCAGCAATAAAGGCTTTTGCATTTTTGATCCCTTTAAACAAATGAATATCCTCTGGCACAATTCCTCCTGTAATAGAAAGTTGTAATCCCAGTGCTTCAAGAGATTTCATTTTTTCAATGTCTTCATCTGTCCAACCTTTGCCAGCTAACTCTGCATCACGAGAACGGTGATAAATCGCTTGAGTCACACCAAGCTCAACCCATTGTTTGGCATCTTCAAGTGTCCAGTTACCATAAATCTCAATTTGAATTTCTTTTTTCACTTTAAGATCTGGATGAGCCTGATTAAATTCATCCGCCACTTTTTTACACGCGGCTTTGGTTGCGGGATGAGCGGCAGCCGAAACCGTTAGCCAATCAGCCCCCGCTTCAAAAGACATTTTTGCTAAAATAGCTCCGCCGTCCGTTGTTTTAAGATCACAAACGAGAATGTGATTAGGATGTAAGGCTCGTAATGTACTAACGGCTTTCATTCCCTCAGCACAAGCGAGAATGGTACCAATTTCAATAATATCCACTAAGGCTTCAGCTTGTTTAGCATCCGCAACAGCTTTTTCTAATGAAAGAGAATCTAATGCGATTTGTAGTAAGGGTTTTGACATAATTTCTTCCTTCTTATAACAGTTAATTTGATAATGCTTGATCAATAATAAGATAGACGTCTTCGGCACTCTGGCATTGAAGTATTTTTTCTAGATCAACACCCGTTTCACTATTTGGATCATCATCTTCTAACACTTGGGTAATTTCCATAATCCCTTGCATATGCTGATTAGAATCACTGCCTGCTAACGTAATTAATACTTTAATAGGTTCTTCTTCTCCTTCAAATTGCACGGGGGTATCTAAAGTGACTAACGCAAAGGCGGTGCGATTTACGCCATCTTCGGGTCTTGCGTGTGGCATAGCTAGCCCCGGTGATAGAATAATATAAGGTCCCATTTGTTTGATCATATTGATAATAGAATCATAGTAACGAGGCGTTATTGCACCTGATGCAACAAGCATATCTGTCCCAAGTTTAATCGCCTCTTCCCAATTTTCTACTTTTTGATGTAACTTGATTGAATTATTTTCAATTAATGATTGTTTTAACATATAAAAAACCTCGCGAAATTCTTACCGCACTTATTATAGCGTGCGGTAAGAGGACTATTACTGATATTTCTTAATTAACGCTTTTAACTCTTCACCGAAGGAATTTGGATTTAACATATTTTGTACCCCAAGCACTGAAACTCGCTCACCACCCTGAATTTCATCGGCAAGATGCTTAGAACACACAATGATATCTACACCATCTAATTTTCCTTTGTAATCAGTTACCGCGCAAGAATCCATAATATTGGCGATCCCGTGTTTGTCTAAATAGCCTTTAATTTTCATTTTCATCATCATTGATGAACCTTGACCTGAACCACATACCGCCAAAATACGTACTGGATTTTCGCCCATAGGGCTTTCTGCTTGTACTTCTGCAACCAAATCTTGTGCTACGCTGTCATCATTACCATAGCCGTCCATTTGTTCTAATGTTTTCCCTGCCGCAGCCGCTGCCGCTTCATCAGCACGTAATTTACGGGAAGCAAAGAACATATAAACCATTGCAAGTGCTAAAATAATGAAGAAGAACCCCGGCACACTGACAATCCCTTGTAAAATTGGTGGGAAAAATAATGCCCAGTCAGCCATTCCCATCCAACCATTAAATTCGGCGCCTTGTGTTGCCAGAAGCTGAATCACCCACGCCGATCCCATTACTTCAATGATTCCCATTGCAAAACAAATTTTCATCACAGCTTTCCAGCCACCAAATTGGTTTGCAAAAACGCCGATTGTGGCATTAGAGAAAAACATTGGAATAAAACCCGGAATGATTAAGATTGGTGAATTGAACCCAAGTAATAACCCAACTGCGACAAATTGCCCAATTGCCCCCCATATAAAACCGAATACCATCGCATTTGGAGAAAAGGCATAAATTGCCGCACAGTCAATGGCAAGTACGGAATTAGGAATTAGCCGCTCTGAAATACCTTTGAATGCTTCAGAAAGCTCTGCAACAAACATTCTTACGCCAGTAACAATAATTTGAATGGCAACCGCAAATTTTAATCCCATTTCTAGAATATACATAAACCAATGGGTTTTTCCTGCCATCGCTTGCAAATTATCTAATCCAAAAGAAAGCAAGATAATGCCGAAAAATACGGTCATTACTAATGCAGTTGCAGAAATACTATCGTGGAAAATATGCAACCATTTTGGTAATTTCATATTATCAACACTGTCATTTTTATCGCCTAATTTGGGCGCTAACTTTGTTGCAACCCAAGAAGCAATTTGTTGTTGATGTCCAATAGAAAAGCCCGCACCACCTGTCACCGCTTGCGTCGGTTTATACATAATATTAGAAGAAATTCCCCAATATAATGCCATTAGCACGGAGGTATAAATCACCGTTTCCCACATTGAAGCACCAATAATCATATAAAATACGGCAACTAACCCCGCCTGCTGAAACATAATATGCCCTGTAAGCATAATTGTCCGAATACCCGTAAAGCGCCTAAACACCACTAATAAAATGTTTAAAAATAATGCGCCAATAACAGCGTAGCCAACCCAACCATAATTGTCTGCCATTGTTTGAATGGTGGCTTGCATACTGGTATAGGGATCAATCACCGCGCCTGTCAAATGGTGAAATTTGGATAATCCTGCAATCACAGGCTTAAAGTTTGTCACTAAGAAACCTGATCCCGCTTGAACGATCATAAATCCAACAATCGTTTTAATTGTTCCTTTAATAATCGTTGTCGTGTCTTTTTTCAGTAAGATATAGCCTAAACAGGCGACAATCCCAAGTAAAAAGGGAGCTTTAGATAAAACCTGCGTATTAAAGATCCCAAAATAGTGCATAATTGTTTCCATAATATTTACTACCTCAGATTGAATTTATCATTGATAATAATGTTCACTTTCAAACAGCAAAAGTAAAATCATCACTATAATACGCAAAAACAATCAAATAAAAAGATTATTTTTGATTATTTGTGAGTAAGATCACAAATTAAAATTCTTTCCAAACAATCAAACCTCTATTTACATTTAGTAATGAGCCTAGCTAAAATCCCTTTAAATCAAAGTAAAATATGATATAGATCACAAAACAGACAAAATATCCTTTCATTTATAAAAATGATTTATTATGATTAAAAAAGATTTATTTTGACTACTAATTACAAAAAAGTAAGGAGCAAACAATGCCAAATGTAAATGAAATAACACGAGAAAGTTGGATCCTTTCTACCTTCCCTGAGTGGGGAACTTGGTTAAATGAAGAAATAGAACAGGAAGTTGTACCCGAAGGAAATTTTGCAATGTGGTGGCTAGGTTGCGTTGGCGTATGGATAAAAACCCCCGGTGGTGCAAATTTATGTATGGATCTTTGGTGTAGCCGTGGAAAATCCACCAAAAAAGTGAAAGATATGGTACGTGGCCACCAGATGGCTAATATGGCAGGCGTTCGTAAATTACAACCTAATTTACGTGCAGCACCAATGGTCATTGATCCGTTTGCAATCAATGAAGTCGATTTTATTTTAGCCTCTCACTACCATAGCGACCATATCGACGTGAATGTTGCCGCTGCCATTGTCAATAATCCTAAACTTGATCACGTAAAATTTGTTGGTCCTTGGCACTGTACCGAATTATGGAAAAAATGGGGAGTTCCTGAAGATCGCCTCATTACCGTAAAACCGGGTGATGTCGTTAAAATCAAAGACGTAGAAATCCACGCATTAGATTCTTTTGATCGAACCTGTTTAGTTACCCTACCAGTGGAAGGTGCAGAAGAGCAAGGTGGAGAACTCAAAGGGCTATGCCCAAGCGATGAAGAAATGGGACGTAAAGCGGTCAATTATGTGTTCAAAACCCCCGGCGGAACTATCTATCACGGCGCAGATTCCCACTTTTCAATTCAATTTGCAAAACACGGAAAAGAATTTGATATTGATGTTGCATTGAATAATTATGGTGAAAACCCTGTTGGTATCGCGGATAAAATGACCTCCATTGATCTTCTTAGAATGGCGGAAAGTTTACGTTGTAAAGTCATTATTCCTGTTCATCACGATATTTGGACAAATTTTATGGCAAGTACTGATGAAATTATTGCCTTATGGAAAATGCGTAAAGAACGGCTTCAATATAAGTTTCACCCATTCATCTGGGAAGTGGGGGGTAAATATATTTATCCACGTGATAAAGATCTTATTGAATATCATCATCCACGTGGTTTCGATGATTGCTTTGAACAAGAACCTAATATTCCATTCAAGGCAATGCTTTAATTAATCTCAAGGCGAAAGAGAAAATCCCTCTTTTGCCTTGATTTCCCTATGGGCATATTCATCATTCTAAAAAATGTTATTGCCGGTAAATTATTTCGGCTTGCTCCCTTGCTGTAATTAAATGATAACAAAGAAATTAAAGAAAAATTCGCTCACACAAAATGATTACATCTGATTTAAGATGATTTAAAATCATTTAGGAATGCGCGTATAATAATTTAATTTACAATGTTGTACTTTTTTAGGGGGAAAAATGAACGAAACTTATCGCCATAAGTTATTGTTGGAACGACTAGCCGAAAATCATCTGCTTTCTACCGCAGAAATTATTGATTTATTAAATATTTCACCGGCAACTGCACGCAGAGATATTAATAAATTACATCAACAAGGAAAATTACGAAAAATTAGAAATGGTGCGGAAGCCTTAACCACCTTTCACTTAACCAGTGAAAAAAGCAGTATCAATCATTTTGACGAGAAACAACGTATTGCTCAAGCAGCCGCAAGATTATGCAAAGACAATGAAAGCGTCATTATTACTTGTGGCTCAACAATGCAAATGCTAGGACGCTATTTGTGTGGCAGAAAAGTACAGATTATTACCAACTATATCCCTTTAGTTAATGATCTTATTAAGCAAAATCATTCAGATCTTGTCATTATGGGAGGACAATATAATCAAGAAAAAGCCATCACGCTCTCACTTAATCAACACAATGAAACAAATTATTCCGCAAATATTATGTTTACAAGTGGGCGAGGATTTACCGTTGATGGGCTTTTTAAAACAGATATGATTATCGCACATTCGGAGCAGCAACTTTCTTCTAAAGCAGAAAAATATGTTGTGTTATTAGACAGTTCAAAATTAGGTAAACAAGTAGGAATGCTATTTACCCAATTAGAAAATATTGATCTCCTTATTACAGGGAAAGAAGCCGATCCCCAAGTCATTGAGCAACTTACCGCAAGAGGGCTTGAAGTACGTCTAGTATAAGTGCGGTAAAAATTACGTAACTTTTTATTAGGACGAAACAATGAGAAAACACAAACTCGGCATTTATGAAAAGGCCCTACCCAAAAACATCAGTTGGCAAGATAGACTTTCCATCGCCAAAGCCTGTGGCTTTGATTTTGTCGAAATCTCCATTGATGAAACAGATGAACGATTGAGCCGATTAGATTGGAGCAAGGCACAACGCCTTGAACTGGTGCAAGCCATTATCAATACGGGCGTAACCATTCCCTCAATGTGCCTTTCAGCCCATCGCCGCTTTCCTTTTGGCAGCCACGATGAAACCATTCGCCAAAAAGCCTATGAGATTATGGAAAAAGCCATTCAGTTGGCGGTAGATGTGGGTATCCGCACCATTCAATTAGCGGGTTATGATGTGTATTACGAAGAACAAGACGAAAGCACGTTAGCACGCTTTCAACAAGGAATGGAATGGGCGGTTGAGTTAGCGGCAAGCAATCAAGTCACACTTGCAATGGAAATTATGGATACCCCCTTTATGAGTTCCATTACCCGCTGGAAAAAATGGGATAACCTCATTCGCTCCCCTTGGTTTACTGTCTATCCTGACCTCGGCAATCTTTCTGCGTGGAATGATAATGTGGTCGAGGAATTACAATTAGGCATCGACAAAATTTCCGCGATTCATTTGAAAGACACCTATAAAGTTACCGAAACCTGCAAAGGGCAATTCCGCGATGTCCCCTTTGGCAAAGGCTACGTAGATTTTGTCACCTGCTTTAAAACCCTTGCCGAGCTAAATTATCGCGGGGCGTTTCTCATTGAAATGTGGACAGAAAAAGCTGATGAACCGATTGAAGAAATCATCAACGCACGCCGTTTTATTGAACAACAAATGCAACAAGGAGGATTCCAATGCTAGCCGAATTACGCGAAAAAGTGTTACACGCCAATCTTGCCCTACCAAAACATCATTTGGTGACCTTTACGTGGGGAAATGTCAGCGAAATAGACCGCACTTCAGGGCTGGTCGCCATTAAGCCATCAGGGGTGGACTATGACAAGATGACGGCAGAGGATATTGTGATTGTCGATGTGCATACAGGGGAACGCGTGTGGGGAAATAAAAAACCGTCTTCAGATACCCCAACTCATCTAGCCCTGTATCGTCAATTTCCTGATATTGGTGGAATCGTACATACCCACTCACGGCACGCCACCATTTGGGCGCAAGCTGGGTTAGATTTAATTGCCGCCGGCACAACCCACGCGGATTATTTTTATGGCAGCATTCCTTGTACGCGAAAAATGACTGACGAAGAAATTAACGGGAATTACGAGCTTGAAACCGGCAATGTGATTGTGGAAACCTTCCGCCAGCGCAAGATTAATGCGAAAGATGTGCCAGCCGTATTAGTCCATTCACACGGACCTTTTGCGTGGGGAAGCGATGCAGAAAATGCGGTGCATAACGCAGTTGTGTTAGAAGAAATTGGCTATATGAATTTATTTAGCCATCAGTTAAATGCAAATTTAACCTCAATGCAACCCGTGTTATTGGATAAACATTATTTGCGTAAACACGGCAAAAATGCGTATTATGGACAGTAGTTATTTATATGTCTAAAGGATAAAAAAATGGATTATAAACTCGTCGCCTTCGATCTCGATGGCACATTATTAAATTCTCAAGGTCAAATTTTATCGCAAAATAAAGACGCGATAAAAAAACTTCAGCAGCAAGGCATTAAAGTATTACTGGTAACAGGGCGACATCATACGGCAGTCATTCCATATTATGTAGAACTGGGTTTAACCACGCCAATTATTTGTTGCAATGGTACCTATGTTTATGATGTGCAAAATGATGAGGTGTTAGCGGCCAATCCGCTTTCACAACAGCAAGCACAACAAATTTATGATACGGCTGCCAAACATCATTGTCATTTGTTAATGTATTCACGCAATGCAATGAATTATGCCGAGCTAAATCCCCATATGGAAAAATTTCTTAAATGGGTCGCAAGTTGTCCTGAGAGTGTACGTCCTTTGGTACGAAAAGTAGAAAGCATTCAAACCGTAATCGATCACGATAAACCAATCTGGAAATGCGTGATTAGCGCACAAAATAAAGAAATTATGAACCAAGTCGTGGCAGAGTTGCCTATTGAACAATTTAGTTGTGAATGGTCTTGGGTCGATCGTGTAGATATCGCCAACGCTGGTAATACTAAAGGAGCGAGATTATTAGAGGTCTTAAAGCAGTGGAACATTGCACCACAGCAGGTGATTGCTTTCGGCGATAACCACAATGACACCAGTATGCTCACCGCAGTAGGACTGGGAGTGGCAATGGGGAATGCGGAAGAAGAAGTAAAACATCAAGCCAAACTGACGACCACAAGTAATGATGAACCGGGCATTGCACAAGTATTAGCCGAACATTTCAAACACTAAAACAAAACCGCTGATCCTCCTCAGCGGTTTCCTTTTATTCACAGCTTGCTAGCATTAACTCAAACCAATCTTGCATTGTATGACTCATTGCAGTCAAATCCAGTTGTGTTAATTCTTGCTCACTTAGCACCCGTTGCCAGTATTTATCTTCTTTCGCATTGTGATAATCATTGCCATAAATACTTTCACGCAATATGGCAAAACACTTTTGTTGAATTGTTCTGGAATCATTTTTGCCTTTTTCATTATTTAGCGCGTTAAAATATTTCTCCAGATTTTCCGTTAGCACTAAGCAAGGAGATTGCTGAGCTTGAACATAAGCCTCAAGGTAGCATTGTAATTGGGTAAGTGCGGTGCTTTTTGGCAAAATTTTAAACCGCACTTGCGCATTTTTAGCATAGCTATGAGAGGGCGCTACATTTTCTTGCGTAGCACATTGCAGTAAATAATAGATCCAATTTTCAATCAGATCTTTATCACGGATTTTCCCTCCTACCCGCCAAGTAACGCGTTCCATTGTGTCGTTAGCAAGGGGATAAAGCTGATTTATTACTCCCGTTAAACGTAGGGTTTGAGTTGGCAAGGTGAAATCCAATTCTGCCACCACACTTTGGCTTTCTTGCTTTAAATATGCCGCGACATCTTTTTTCAGACCAAGAATCGCTTGGCTAAGTTGTTGTGCTTCCACTTGGGCAAAACCGCCTCTTGGCATTACCCCTTTAATTTGTAACTTGTGGAAAAACTGGCTAAACTCATCATCGTTCAGATACAGCAATTGCTGATTAATGGTGTAGCGTTCCAAATTATCGAAATCAAAATTTTCTGTATCCTTTAATGCGTTTTCTTCATTTTTCAAATAAATACCTAAAATCTGTTCCAAGAAAAATTTTATCGGGTGCTGAACAAAAGCAATAAGTTGGCTTAATTCGACATTCTGCACAATATGTCCATTATTCAATGGCTGAATAAAACCTTGCTCTTGCGATGTGATTTTGTTCACTAATGGCAACCATTTATGCGCAAAAGTGCGGTGCTTTTTAGTGAAATTTTTCTCGCTAAAAGCAGTCATTGGATGGTGAATCACCAATTTTTTACGCCAATATTCATTTGGGTCTGCACACGCATCCTCCTCAGGCAAAGGCAAGTTTTCTGCCACATAATCGAGTAATTGATTAACAAGCACGGAAGGTTCTTTTGGTGCATCATCAATCATTGAATGCCCGACATAGCTAAGATAGAAATAATCCTGTGCGGAAACCAATGCTTCAAGGAAAAGATAACGATCATCATCTCGCTTGAAACGATCCCCCTTTTGTTGATTATATTGCATTAGATCAAAGCTATTTGGCGTAGTTTGCCGTGGATATTCCCCTTCATTCATTCCAAGCAAACACACTACACGAAATGGAATGGAGCGCATTGGCAATAAGGTGCAGAAATTCATTTTTCCTGCTAAAAAACGTAAATTATGTGGATTTTCTTGCAAATAGTGGCTCATCACCTCAGCGACAACTTCTGCACCAAGTGATTGATTAAATTGCACATTGATTAAGGGTTCCACAAAAGTTTCAATACAATCTTTGAGATACCATTGGGTTTCTTGGCTCGTTTCGTCAAATTGGAAAAACGTTTCAACAAGCTGGAATAAGGCTTGCTGCCATTGCTCAACGGAATGCTCGCCGCAAAGTGTACGGTACCATTGGTAAAGTTGCTCGATAAATTCTGCCAAATAGGCGGCCAATTGCCCTTTTAGACCATAGCTATTATCAAAACCAAGGCTGTCTTGCCAAATGCCGTTTTCTTCTCGCATTGCGTAGCCCAACAGCATTCGTTCAAGCCCAGCTTTCCACGCATTATAATTTTCTTGTACGCCATCCCGATATTTCTCCAAACCAAAACGAATACCAGAATGCGCCACCCAGTGATGGATATAGGGCAGGTCTTCCAATTCAATATGGAAACGTGTGCGAATGCTTGGAATATCGAGAAAATCCAACACTTCTTGCGCAGTAAAAAGGCTCTCTTTCAAGTTTAGCAATTTGATAAACGCGGAGACAATGACATCATTTTCCGACAATTTATTATCTGAAATCGAAAAGGGAAGATAAGGTTTCCCTTGCTCAAAAACGGCACGAATGTAAGGCGTATATTTATCAATATCCGCCACCATTATGACCACATCTTTTGGTGTAAGCGTTGTATCTTGATTAAATAAGTGCAATAAATAATCTTGCAATGCCTCGACCTCGCGCATTGCGCTATAACAAGCGTGAATTGAAAAAGAAAGATCTTGCGGTTCAAAATGCAGTGGCGCAATACCTGTCGGGGTAAGCGTTAAAATGCGTTGCTGAATTTGGTGTAACAATCCCTCTTTCGACAATTCTACATAAGCATTAATTTCGTTACTTTGCAAATCTGTGAGCAAATAAAGAAAATCTCGCCCTTGTTTTCCCCAAGAAGAAAGTAACGGGTTTCCCACTTGCAACAATTCTTGTTCGGCGGTGTATTCGTGCTGTTTTTGTTCTAGCTGGGCAATTTGCTGATGAGAAAATAATGGGCTAGCCTGTTGGCTTTGGTGATCAATGCGGGATCGCTGTTGTAATTTTCGCCAATATTGGCTATCTACAATATCTCCCCAATACTCACGACAAGGATTAGTGAAGAATAAATGCACATCACAAAATGCACTAATGCCGTTAAGAATTTCTAGGTACACTTTTGGCAACGCTGAGATCCCAAAAACAAAAATGCGTTTAGGCAGTTTCACAGGCATTTTCTGTTGCAATAGCTGGAGAAATTGTTGGTGTAAATGCGCTCGGTGCCAAACGTCTTCATTGCCATTTTGCTGTTGAATTTCCGCCACTAAAGCACGCCATAAAATGCCTTGCCATTCGATATGCTGTGCAATTTGAGTCACCAACTGGGGTTTATCTGTACTTTTCTGCGTAGCAATTTGTTGAGCGATCGTGCGATCTTCCTTTTTTTCCCACGCACTGATCCAATCTGGACGATACACCAAATATTGATCAAATAAATCTGCGATTTTTTCCGCTAATTGATATAACTTTTGTTGTGCCGATTGAGGTGCCGTATTCAGATAATCACGTAATGGTGCAAAGGCAGGTTGGGATAAATATTGTGGGATCAATCGCATCAAACGCCATACAATCTGCTCTTTAGCAAATTGATTTTGCTGTGTAATATTAAACAAATTATCGCGATAAAGTTGCCAAATAAAGGTGGCTGGCATAGGAAATTGCAAGTTCGCTGAAATCCCTTGCTTTTCGGCAATTTGCCATTGTAACCACTGCGCCATTCCCGGGCTTTGCACTAAAATAATTTCCGATTGTAGCGGATCATTCAATGGCATTGTCTTGATTAAATGCAACAGAATATCTTTTTGTGTTTCAAGCAAATTGGAATAATAAACGGTTAGCACAGAATTTCCTTTTATAAATTGGTTTCCCCTGTGGGATAACGCACAGTTACCTTATTTTCGTGACAATTAAGATGAAAAATAAGCTGATTTTGCTCAATGTGAGTTTGACAGCTCAGCCCCATAAACAGACGTTGTTGCTGATTATGTGCAATAGAAATGGCTTGTAAATCTTGATAAATTTTCACCGCACTTTGCCGTTGATAAGCGAGCCATTGATTAATGGACAGAAAAATACCACTAAATAGCGTTAAAGTCATCAGCAAAGCAAGCAAATTCATTCCTTGATATTTTAACGGCCTATAAAGACTCAAAATCATACCAGCTCCTTTTTGCTAAGCGCCAAAAGCGATATGCCTGAACCACGTCTTGCAGCGTTTGCTTGTTGTAAACCAATTTCACATTCTCCCCTTGATATAACTGTCCTTGCGTAATCACCGCACCGCGCAGTTCCCCTTTACCTGATAAGATTAAATCACCTTCGGCGACAACGACGGCATAAATATTGCCATTGATCTCCCAATGCTTTTCTTGCTCGGAAAACCAGTAGAGTGGATAGTTGCCAATATTCCCTTGCGATAAAAACCTTGCAAACAGCGGCGTGATCGCAGGATCAAAATAATGTGAAAATTCCCCCGCATTGATGCCGCGACTTGGCATTCTTTGAAATAGGCTCACTCGCTCACACCAAGCAAAATGGGAAGAAGAATCAGAAGTGCGGTGATTTTTCAGCGTATTTTTAAATTCAAGACGATAAACAGAATGGCTATAATCTAAAGGTAATTTTTCACATTCTTGATCCAAATTTTGTCTGCTGATTGGCAACAGTACGGCATCATTTTGTACATAAAATTTTTGCTGTGCGTTCATTGCGCGATAAAAATGCAGTTCCTCTTGGTTAAACCACATTGTAATCATCAAGAATGAGCTAAGCAGTAATAATAACGTCAGGGTAACCATACCTTTTTGCGCGTTCATTCTGTACCGCCTTGATTAAGCAAGGGAATCACTACTTGGCTTTCATATTCAATATGCGGTTGTTGCGTCAATTGCCCTTTTAAATATGCCGTAAGCAATACGGGTTCTTTTAGCCATTGCAAAGAAAAATCCGTTATTGCTATTTTATGGTCATCAAATAAATCTACCCAACCGCCTCTCTCACAAGCTGGCTGTTGCAAGTAGCCTTGGCACTCTTCTTTTGCACATTTTTGCTTAACGGTATTTTTATAAGTCAAACGTGTTTCTAGCATTTTATGTTTTAAACGATAACCGAATAACTCACGCTCAATTTCTTTTGTCCGATTTTTGCCATTTTCACGACATAGCCCCTTGGTATAAGTGGAACCAATACAGCCTGAATTATCCAAATCATAGAAAAATAACACACAGCTATTCGGTTTTTCCCCTGCAGATTGGCTAAGTACTAAGCTTGTGCCTCGTTCATCTTGCTCAAACAAGGCGAAATTGTCCACTTTACGTTTTTCAACTGCGGCACGAAATCCGGTTCGGCGTAAATCTTTGCTAATTAACTGCAACGTTCTTTCTATCTCTGCTTGTAAAAACAGACGCGCATTCATTTGCTGAATTTGCCATTGACTATGTTGATAAAATTTCACCATGCCAATCAGTAATAAGCTGGATATTCCCAACGCTGACATTAAACCGAATAAACTTTGTCCTTTTAAATAACCTTTCATCTAAGGTTCTCCGCAAGCACTGAGTGAATTTACTGGTTTGAGTTTCAGACTACCCACATTAAAAAAAGAAAATAAGGTTTTTACCTGCCCAGCTTGCAATAAAAAACAATCAGATTGAATCGTATTACGGATACCGCTGATTCTTGCCATCTCTTGTGGAAAATAATGTTTACTGCTAATCATTGTTTTTGTTGGAAACAATGGTTGATAAATATTCGCCATTAGTTCTTCTGCACATAAGTGCGGTTGTAAACAATTGCATATTTTTTTACTTTTAACTTGTGCAACAATGCACCATTTCTGGCTTACTAACTCTCGATTCGCCACTAAAAACCATACTTGATTAGAATTTTCTACTCGCCGTTGAATTGTACGCAAAAATAAATATAAGCGTTGTTGTTCTTTGCCTAGCAGCCATTGCTCCTGATGCTGTTGCCATACAGGTAAAGCCATAAGCAATAACAAACTAGAAATCAATAACACGATAAGCGATTCTAATAAGGTGAAACCTTTCATTTTATCCATAATAAAAACGCTGATTTTTTCAACCGCACTTTGTTTATCTTATATTTTTTCAACAATATTTCTTTGTAAGAATTGTTTTCGTTACATTGCTTTTAATGCACTAGGCAAAGCCTAACAAACACGGTGCTTTTTTAATAGGGAATGAGCAAATTTTTGGAATCAAGATCGCAAAAATAATGAGAAAATAAAATGAAGGATAAACGGTCTAATCAATAAAACATAACAAGGAAAAAAATGATTTTTTAATTTAATAGGGAAATTGACGATTGGTGGGTCGTGAAGGATTCGAACCTTCGACCAACGGATTAAAAGTCCGCTGCTCTACCGACTGAGCTAACGACCCTAAGTACATTTAGGTAGTTATATTTGATTGGTGGGTCGTGAAGGATTCGAACCTTCGACCAACGGATTAAAAGTCCGCTGCTCTACCGACTGAGCTAACGACCCTAAATATATTTAGGCAGTTACGTTTGATTGGTGGGTCGTGAAGGATTCGAACCTTCGACCAACGGATTAAAAGTCCGCTGCTCTACCGACTGAGCTAACGACCCGAATAGGTATCATTGCGTAACGGAGGCTTATGATACTGTTTTTATTTTAATAATCAATAAAAATTTTTAAATTTTTGTTTGTTTGAACGAATAACCAACAAATCGAAACAAAAGAGCTATAGTGAATAGCAGAAAATAAAAAAGCCAAGCATAAGACTTGGCTTTTTTATTATAAATAATATTAGTATGCTAATACAGCACGACGGTTTTTCGCATAAGCTGCTTCAGTGTGGCCTAACTCAGCTGGTTTTTCTTCACCGTAAGAAACAGTTGAAACTTGACCTGCTTGAACACCTTTAGCAGATAAATAGTTTGCTACTGCGTCAGCACGACGTTGACCTAATGCAATGTTATACTCTGGTGTACCACGTTCGTCAGTGTTACCTTCAACTAATACTTTAGATGCTGGCGTTGCTGTTAAATATGCCGCGTGAGCATCTAAGATTTGTTGATATTCACCTTCGATGTTGTATTTATCGAATGCGAAGTAAACGGTGTTATAACGTTGTTGTAAATCTTGAACTGAGTAACCGCCAAAAGTTTGGGCAGTTGTTTCTGCAGCACTTTCATTTTTTGAAGAGCTACAAGCTGCTAATACAGCTACTGAGCCAGCTACAACTAATAATTTTGCAAAGTTTTTCATTAACTTTCTCCTAGTTTTTAGTTAAATATGGGGACCAAGCTGGAAATTTAACTTGCCCATCACTTCCCGGTAGGCGTGCTTTAAAACGCCCATCAGCAGAAACTAATTGTAGCACCTTTCCTAACCCTTGTGTAGAGCTATAAATAATCATAATTCCGTTTGGAGAGATGCTTGGACTTTCATCTAAGAAAGTCGAACTTAACATTTCGGTTTCACCTGTCGCAAGATCTTTTTTCATAATATGATCTGCGGCAATCATAATTAATGTACTGCCATCAGCAGAAATTTGTCCACTATAGGTGCGTCCTCCTGAGCTTAATAAGGTCGCGCCGCCACCATTTGCACTCATTTGATACACTTGTGGGGAACCGGCTCTATCAGAGGTAAAAATGATAGATTGTCCATTAGGCGACCACGCAGGTTCGGTGTTATTCCCTGAACCACTAGTTAATTGTGAAACACTACCGCTGGCTAAATTCATCACATAGATATTTAAAACGCCATCTTTTGATGAAGCAAAGGCTAATCTTGAACCATCAGGAGAAAACGCAGGAGCGCCATTATGTCCTTTAAATGAAGCTACTACACGGCGTGCGCCTGAACGTAAATCTTGCACAACAAGTTGAGATTTACGATTTTCAAAAGAAACATAAGCGAGCTTATTCCCATCGGGTGACCAAGCAGGCGACATCAATGGCTGTGAACTTTGGGTAACAATAAATTGATTATGTCCATCATAATCGGCAACACGTACTTGATAAGGTTTAGAACCGCCATTTTTTTGTACAACATAAGCAATTTTGGTTCTAAATGCACCACGAATACCCGTCAGTTTTTCAAAGACTTCATCGCTTACAGTATGTGCGCCTAAACGAATTGCACTGGCTGGAACAGCATATTGATTTTGTGCTAATACAGCCCCGGCATTACCTGATGCGCCAATCGTATCAACAAGTTGATAAGCAATGCTATATCCATTGCCATTTGGCGTAACTTGCCCAACAACAATGGCATCAATGCCTAAAGATGACCACGCATCAGGAGTAACCTCTGAGGCAGAAGTGGGTTGTTGTGGCATTCTTGATGCTGGAATTGGATTGAATTTGCCACTGTTGCGTAGATCTGCTGAAATAATTTCAGCTACATCTGTTGGCATTGACCCAGCACCATTCCATTTGAATGGTACGACGGCGATAGGACGCGCCCCATCCACCCCTTCATCAATAACGATTCGGACTTCATCATCAGCAAGTGCTGTATTTGCTAATAATATCCATAACATCGTTAATAATTGTGTTATACGAATAATCATTTTCATTTAATTCACCTTAGGTTTAATTATTGACCTAGTCGCCGATCATTTTAGATCAAAATCAATGATTGGCGTTCTATATTTATTATAAATTGCATCTGATGGTGCAGCCGGCACTTTTTTAGTTCTCGCCACCGCACTCATTGCTGCAGAACAAATATCATCAGGACCTGAAATCCGTTGATAATTTGAAATAGTCCCATCACGCTCTAACTGGATCTTAATACGGCAGGTTTTACCGGCGAAACTCGGATCTTTTAAGAAACGGCGCTGAATTTCTTTCTTAATTACGCCTGCATAGCGATCGCCTACCTTACCGCCATCACCAGCACCTAAACCGGCTCCGTTGCCTTGACTTCCTTTTTTATTGGCGTTGCCACCCACTTTAGCACTGCCGCCACCAATATCACCGCCATTGATGAAGTCATCTAGTGCAGATTGTTGTGCGCGACGTTTATCTGCTTCCGCTTTGGCTTTTGCTTCTGCTTTAGCTTTATCTGCTTTTGCCTTAGCCTCCGCTTTTGCTTTAGCATCAGCGTCTGCTTTCGCTTTAGCCGCAGCATCAGCCTTTGCCTTTTCGGCTTTCGCTTTTTGCTCTGCATCTGCTTTTGCTTTAGCCTCAGCCGCCGCTTTTTCCGCTTTTAACTTTGCCTCTTTTTCGGCTTGTTCCTTCGCTTTTTTGACTTGCTCAGCGGCTTTTGCTTTTGCTTCTTCTTCCGCTTTTTTGGCTTGTGCAGCTAAACGTTTTGCTTCAGCCTCGGCTTTCAGCTTCGCTGCTTCGGCTTCTTGTTTCGCTTTAGCTTCTAGTTGCTTCTGCTTTTCTAATGCGATGCGTGCTTGTTCTTCGCGTTGTCTTTGTTGCTCAGCCAGCTGTTCTTGCTGTTTTTTCAGTTCAAGCTGTCTTTGACGCTCTTGCTCACGCTGTTTTTCAAGCTGCTTTTGGCGTTCCAATTCTTGCTGACGCTTTTGTTCTTCTAGTTGTGCTTGTTTTTGCTCTTGTGGATCAGGTTCTTTTTGCTGTGGTTGAGTGGGTTTATCCACTTGACCTTTTTTCTGTTGTTGCAAACGTCCCCATTCCTGTGCAGCAGATCCCGTATCGACCATAACAGCACTGATGACATCGCCATCACCTTCACCGCCCCCCATTATTTCCACTTTGTAATAAAGCGAGCCAAGAATTAACAAGCCAAATAGAATAATGTGCAGAATAATTGAAATGGCAAATGCACCAATTCCGTTATTTCGTTGATTATTACGCACAATAGACCTACTTACCTTAAATTGGGTTTGTCATTAATCCAACAGATTTTATGCCTGCTAGATGCAGTAAATTGAGTGCTTTAATCACTTCTTCATAAGGCACATCTTTCGCTCCGCCAACCAAGAACATTGTGTTGCTGTCTTTATCATATTCTTGTTTAGCCATTTGGGTAACCATTTCCTCTGTGAGGTTTTCACTGCGTTCGCCACCAATGGAAAGGCTATATTGCCCAATACCCGAGACTTCTAAAATAACGGGGACTTTATCCTCATTAGACACGGATTGACTTTCTACCGCATCAGGTAATTCCACTTGCACACTTTGTGAAATAATCGGCGCTGTTGCCATAAAAATAAGCAACAGCACTAATAACACATCTAAAAATGGCACTATATTGATTTCAGATTTTATATCACGACGTTTACGACGATAAGACATCATTGCCTCTAAAAACTTTACTAAAAATTACCGCACTTTGTGCGACAGACTATTGATGACGACCAAAAACTTGACGATGCAAGATGGTAGTAAATTCATCAATAAAGTTACCATAATTTTGCTCAAGTTTATTCACGCGTAAACTTAAACGGTTATACGCCATCACCGCAGGAATAGCAGCAAATAAACCAATTGCTGTTGCAATCAAGGCTTCGGCGATGCCCGGTGCGACCATTTGTAAGGTCGCTTGTTTTGCACCACTTAATGCCATAAAGGCGTGCATAATTCCCCAAACCGTACCAAATAAGCCGATATATGGACTGATTGATGCGACGGTTGCCAAAAATGGAACACGTGTTTCCACATCTTCAATTTCACGGTTCATTGCTAAATTCATTGCACGGGTGCTACCTTGAATAATGGCTTCTGGCACATCTGGATTCGCTTGTTTTAAGCGAGAAAACTCTTTAAACCCTACATAGAAAATTTGTTCGCTGCCTGTTAGTCCATCGCGGCGATTAGATAATCCGTCATATAATTTATTTAATTCTTCACCAGACCAAAAGCGATCTTCAAAGGTTGTTGAATCTTTTAACGCTTTTGTCAATATACGGCTACGTTGAATAATGATTGCCCAAGACATAATAGAAAATGCAATCAATATTACAATTACAATTTGAACCACAATACTGGCTTTTAAAAATAATTCCAAAAAGTTCAATTCACTGGTCATTTATCTTGCTCCAAGAAAGAGAATAAAAATAGGCGAGTACCTATTTACACTTTAAATGCTGCTTTAATTTCCTGAGGAATCGCAGCGGGTTTCATTTTTGTGAGATCTACACACGCTACTTTGACTTCAGCGCTGCAAATCAGTACATCATTGCGTTTTATTTGCTGCAAAAACAAAATTGTTGCGCCTTTAATCGCACTTACTTCTGTTTCCACTGTTAATAAATCATCTAGCTTTGCAGCAAGACGATAATCAATCTGCATTGTTTTGACAACAAAGGCTAAATTATGTTCCTCAAGCAATGTCTGTTGAGAAAACCCTAATGCACGTAGATAATCGGTTCTGGCTCGCTCAAAAAAATGCAGATAGCGAGCGTGGTAAACAACACCACCAGCATCGGTATCTTCATAATAAACGCGTACGGGTAAAGAAAATCTTTGCATATATGGGCAAACCTGAGTTTGTTTAATCGTTCTTTTTTAATACAGAAAATTGCGCGTATTGTAGAGAGCTTAATCAGGATTAGCAAGAAATAAAGTGCGGTGCAAATTAAAAAGATTTTTACTTTATTTGTTAATATAAAAAAATTTGGCAAAAAAACACCGCACTTTAATTAATGAGAGAAAGCTGGCAAAAGGAAATTGTAGATTAAAGCAACAATTCCGACGACATAACCAATATAAGGAAAAAATAAAAGTTTCCAAATGGTCGCCCGAATTTCAAACCCAATGCCGTGAATCCATAAAATAACCGTTGCCCACAAAATAAACATTACCCAAATAGGTGCTGTCGTTCTTAATTGTGTGACAAATCCATTGATATTAAAGAAAAAACAGAGGGTTAATGCGATAGCCAAGATCAACGAAAGGGCTCGCCAAGAGCCCTTATTTACTAAATGATACGCTTTATTAATCATTGACTTACTCGTCAAACTTACCTGTTTTTTCAATGCCAATGGTGATCACTGCACTTAGCATTATGGCAAACAAGACACCCACTACCCATAAAACATAAAACATAATTTCGCTCCTTAGTATAATGAGTTTTTGTTGTCTTCGATGAAATCACTGTCCAAACGACCAAACATTTTGATATATGACCAAATGGTATAAGACAATAAGATCACCACAAACACTAATGCAAAACCAAACATTAAGGTTAAGGTTAATTCGCTTGATGTGGAATCCCACATTAATAGGCTCATATCAGGGTGAGAGCTTGATGGCATTACAAATGGGAACATTGCTACACCACAAGTTAAGATCACACCAGCCATAGTTAATGATGAGAATAAGAAGGCAAATCCACAACGGTTTGCTTTCGATGCCAATACATTTAATAATGCACCACCTACTGCTAGAGCAGGGAAGATGAACAATACTGGAGCATCAAAATAATTTTTAAACCAAGCACTTGCCTCAACCGCAACCTGTTTATTCAATGGCGATGATGGGGCATTGTGATCAATCACACTGGTTACCACATAGCCGTCTTTAAAGTACAACCATACCCCTGCTAACACAAAGGTAATTAAGGTTACCATTGCACCCACTTGGGTAATCACTCTTGCACGCTCACGCAATTCAGAAGTGGTTTTTAATTGTAACCACGCTCCACCTTGGGTAATAAGCATTGACAAGCTGATTAAACCACAAAGTAATGCAAATGGGTTTAATAATTCAAAGAATGATCCAGTGTAGAAAATTTGTTGCATATCATTGAAGTAGAATGGTACGCCTTGCAACAAGTTACCAAAAGCCACACCAAATACAACGGATGGCACAAATCCACCAATGAATAAGCCCCAATCCCAAGCCTTACGCCATACAGGATTATCAATTTTCGCGCGATATTCTAATCCAACTGGGCGGAAGAATAATGCGGCTAATACTAAAATCATTGCAATAAAGAAACCAGAAAATGAGGTTGCATAAACAATTGGCCAAGCCGCAAACATTGCGCCGCCAGCCGTTAATAACCACACTTGGTTTCCGTCCCAGTGGGGAGCGATTGAGTTGATCATAATACGTTTTTCCACTTCTTTTTTACCCGCAAAAGGAAGAAGGGTTAAAACGCCCATATCAAATCCATCGGTTACTACGAAACCAATCAGTAATACACCAACGAGAACCCACCAAGCAAAACGTAGAAATTCGTAATCAATCATAGTTAGGCTCCTGCTTATTTAGATGATTGTTCAAAATAGTAACGACCTGTTTTTAATGCACTCGGACCAAGACGAGCATATTTAAACATTAAATACATTTCTACTACTAAGAAGATTGTGTAAAGTGCGCAAATTAAACCAATTGAGAACCAAAGATCGCCTTTAGTCAAATTCGAGGCCGCTACACCAACTGGTAACATATCATAAACTGCCCAAGGCTGACGACCGTATTCCGCTAAAAACCACCCACTTTCAATTGCAAACCACGGTAATGGAAGTCCCCATAATATGGCTTTTAACAATAATGGGCTACGGCCAACGGTTTTACGTACGTTTTGTACGACAGCGGCAAGCATTAGAAGGAGAATTAAACCGCCTGATGCCATCATTACACGGAATGACCAGAACGTTGGCCCAACTTTTGGCACTGTATCTGCAACAGCTTGTTTGATTTGTTCTTCTGTCGCATCAACCACTTTATCTGTATAACGTTTTAACAATAAGCCATAGCCTAAATCATTACGTACAGCATTGAATTGTGCTTTGGTTTCTTCATTAACTTGGCCTGTCGCCTTTTTCTCTGCTCTTAATTTCTCAAGTAAATCATAAGCGATCATACCTTGGCGTACACGTTGTTCATTTTTCTCAACGATGTCATTGATCCCTGCAAAGGTTTTATCAAAAGAGCGGGTTACGATAATTCCAGCGGCATAAGGAATTTGTAAGGCAAAATCATTGCGTTTTTCAGCTTGATTTGGAATAACAATCGCATTCCAACTTGCTGGAGCCGGTTCAGTATGCCATTCCCCTTCCATCGCAGCTAATTTCATTGGTTGTTTTTGACCAATTTCATAACCAGATTCATCACCCATAATTAACACCGACACAACAGCAATCATACCGAATACCGATGCGACAGAGAAAGAACGCTTCGCAAAGCCAATATCACGACCTTTTAAGATGTAATAGGCGCTAATAGCTAACACAAAGAATGCACCAGATACATAGCCAGCTGATAAAGTATGTAAGAATTTACTTTGTGCAACAGGGTTCAACCAAAGTTCCATAAAGCTGGTCATTTCCATTCGCATTGTTTCAAAATTAAATTCTGAACCAACAGGAGATTGCATCCAACCATTTGCTACTAAGATCCACATTGCAGAGAGGTTAGAACCAAAGGCAACACAGTAAGTTGCAAGTAAATGCTTACCTTTTGATAAACGATCCCAGCCAAAGAAAAATAATCCGACAAACGTGGATTCTAAGAAGAAGGCTAAGAGTGCTTCAATTGCCAATGGCGCACCAAAAATATCGCCTACATAGTGGGAATAATATGACCAGTTAGTCCCAAACTGGAATTCCATTGTAATACCAGTTGTTACCCCAAGAGCAAAGTTAATACCAAATAACTTACCCCAGAATTTTGTCATATCTTTGTAAACTTCTTTGCCTGTTGCCACGTATAAGGTTTCCATTATTACCAGAACAAAAGATAAACCTAACGTTAATGGCACAAACAAAAAGTGATATAACGCAGTTAAAGCAAACTGCAATCTAGAGAGTTCAACAACGTCTAACATCTCAACTCCTTGTAAATGCTACAAGTTCTTCATTAATGATTACTTTGTAACCACCCCAATTTCTTAAAGGATTGCCCTTAAGCTCAATTAATTGAATTATCTTCAACAGTAACTATCCAGATAACTCAAGATCGGTATGTATTCTACTACTAAAAGTGTGGATAAAAAATAGCAAATAATGTAACACCGATCACATTTTTTAGATTTACATCAAAAATAAACCCATAGAAAGTATGCGTTTTTTTGACAGGGTTCAAATTATAGTTTCTCTTAACATTTTTACAACAAGAATTGTGTGTTGCCTCGCAAAATAGAATAAAAAACGATGAATAACTAGACTTTCCTCCCAGATTTTGCTAACTTTCGCAAAGCTCATTTTTTATTATATGTTTACAGATTTGAAAATAAGGGAGTTTTAATGAAAATAATGAAGGGAATGATGTTGGTAGCAACACTGGCTGTAACCGCATTGATGAGCGTTTCAATTTCAGCAGCGCCACAACAAACAGAAAAAAATATCCTCCCTCAGCAATGCGCTAAACTCTTCAAAGAAACAGAAAACCTCATTGCTGAAGCGGAAAAACAACCAGGTACACACACTCAGTTGAATAAAATTAAGAGTAAACTAAATCAAAGTAAAAAGCAGATCCTTGAAATGGAACTTGCAACCCAAATGAAAAGTTGTGATGCGGCACTAGCGAGACTTGCCTCTAAACAACAAAATACACTTTAATAACATTAATAATTAAAAAGGCTTGTTACAAAACAAGCCTTTTATGTTATCTCAGATAGCCGTTTATTCTTCCTGCAAAACCACTTTGCCAATATAGCCCAAATTCCGATAACGTTGTGCATAATCAATGCCATAGCCCACAACAAACTCATCAGGAATAGTGAACCCCACCCAATCTACTGGCACTTCCACTTCACGGCGTGAAGGTTTATCCAATAGCGTACAGATACGTAATGACGCAGGATCACGCAGTTTTAGCATTTCACGCACTTTTTGCAGGGTGTAACCGGTATCAATAATATCTTCTACAATGAGAACCTGTTCGTTACGAATATCGCCATCAAGATCCTTGCTAATTTTCACATCGTGATTGGTTGTCATTCCACTACCATAGCTTGTCGTGGTCATAAATTCTACTTCCACAGGTAAATCAATTTCACGTACCAAATCAGCCATAAACATAAATGAGCCACGTAGCAAACCAACCACAATCAACTTTTCCACTTGTTGCTGATGGTAATATTGAGTAATCTCGCGCCCCAATTCACCAATTCTAGTACGCACATCTTGTTCCGAAATCATCACATCTACATAGTGTTTTTTCATTATTAATTTACCTTTAAGCACCCAATGGCACAAATGATCGAGTTAAAAACGGCGAAATTGTAGCAAAAAAAAGGCCGAGATATAAGTCTCAGTCTTTTAAATACCCTAACGAATTTACTTTCTACTCTACTTGTTTGGAGCATCTTAAAAATGAATGATCATTTTTAATAACAATACTTAACAAACAGGGGCATTTTAACAAACTAAAAAACAATGTCAATAAGAATAATTCTCATTTGTAAATTAATTTCCTGATACTTTCATTCTTTCTAACAAAATCGACCCTGTTTGAATATTAGAGCGGTGTTCCACATCATCTGCCACTGCGATAATTTGCTTAAACATTTCAGGGAGCAAGCCAGCAATAGTAATTTCTGCCACAGGATACTGAATTTCCCCCTTTTCAACCCAAAAACCTGATGCACCACGAGAGTAATCACCCGTGACTAAATTTACCCCTTGCCCCATTAAATCCGTAACAAGTAAGCCTGTTCCCATTTCTTTCAAGAGTGCGGGTAAACCACCTTGCAAATTCGGGGTTACTTGCCAATTATGAATACCGCCAGCGTGTCCTGTACTTTGCATACCAAGTTTTCGTCCACTGTAACTGGTTAATAAATAGGTTTGCAAAATACCTTGCTCAATGATTTCCCTATCTCGGGTTCGCACCCCCTCACTATCAAAAGGAGAGGAGGCCAATTTACCGATTAAATGTGGGCGCTCACTAATGTGAAACCAATCTGGCAAAATAGGTTTTCCTAAAGCATCTAACAAAAAGCTCGCTTTGCGATATAAACTGCCACCACTAATCGCCGCCGTTAAATGGCTAATCAGCCCTGTGGCGACATCATTTAGAAAGATCACTGGCACTTCTTGGGTCGCAATTTTTTGTGGATTGAGGCGTGATAAGGCTTTTTTCGCCGCATTTTCACCCACCCAAGCGGGATTTTCTAATTTATCGGGGTAACGCGAAACCGTATATTCGTAATCACGCTCAAGCTGATCATTGTCAGCGGCGATCATTGAACAAGAAAGGGAATAACGACTAGACAAATAGCTTTGTAACATTCCATAACTATTACCATACACTCGCACACCTGTATGAGAATTAAAAGCAGCGCCTTCACTATTTACAATGCGTTCATCATAATCTAACGCCGCTTTTTCCACCTGTAACGCTAACGCAGCCGCCTGATCCACATCAATTTCAGCAGGATGATAAAGAGATAAATCTGGTGCCTCAAACGCCATTAAATCGCGATCAGCCAAACCGGCACAATCATCAGGTGAGGTATATTTCGCAATGGCAAGCGCTGCTTCCACGGCATTTTTTATTGCCACAGGGCTTAAATCCGAAGTGGAAGCGTTGCCTTTTTGTTGTCCTAAATAAACCGAAATGCCCAATGCGCCATCATTATTAAATTCCACATTTTCAATTTCTTGCAAACGCGTGGAAACAGAAAGCCCATTTACTTTGGTCACAGCGACTTCAGCACTAGCCCCAGCTTTTTTTGCAATATCAATGGCATAACTTACAGCCTCACGTAATTCTTGCTCTTGCTGTTTTAAAAGTGCGGTGGAATTTTGTTGCATTTTTTTAACCTCTTATCCAAATTTGCCGTATTTTATCCCATTTTCCCTTATCTCGCTAATTTAGACGAAATTATGCTACACTAACGGCTATTTAATGCATTTCGATTTAGGAAACCCTTATGGCAAAACGTAAGAAAGAACAATTTGATTGGGAAGATGACGAACAAGAAGAGATTATTTGGGTAAGTAAAAGTGAAATAAAACGCGACGCAGAAGCGTTAAAACAGCTTGGTGAAAAATTAGTGAATCTGACTAAAACAAACTTGGAAAAAATACCGCTGGAAGAAAATATTCTCGATGCGATTGAACTTGCCCAACGTTTACAAAAAGAAGCCAAGCGTCGCCAATTACAATATATTGGCAAACTGCTACGCCAGATTGATACCACGGCTATTCAAGAAGCGTTGGATAAAATAGAAAATAAGCACAACCATCAACAAGCCTTACTACACAAATTAGAATTATTGCGTGATGAACTTATCATCAAAGGGGATGAAGTATTAGGCGACGTCCTGAATGATTATCCTAATGCAGATCGCCAGCATTTGCGTAACTTAATCCGTGCCGCTCAAAAAGAAAAAGCACAAAACAAACCACCAAAAGCCTATCGTGAACTCTTTCAATACTTAAAAGAATTAGCGATTGAGGAATAATTTCGAATATCTCAATAAAAATGGCACGTTAATGTGCCATTTTAGTTTCGGATGTTACTTACCTATTTCTTCGGCGCTTGCATAAAGCGGAAGAAGTCGCTGTCTGGTTTGAGAATCAGCATATTGTTGGATTCTGCAAAACTTTTTTCATAGGCTTTCATACTACGCACAAAGCTGTAAAATTCAGGTTCTTGTGCGAAAGCATCAGCATATAATTTAGCGGCTGTGGCATCACCGTTACCACGCAATTCTTGTGCTGTTTTATTGGCTGTGGCTAAAATAACGGTAACTTTACGATCTACATCAGCCTGAATAAAGGCAGCTTTTTCTTTACCTTGTGAACGATGCTCACGAGCCACTGCATCACGCTCCGCACGCATACGTTGGTAAATTGAGGAAGACACTTCATCAGGTAGATTGATTTGTTTTACCCGCACATCTACTACTTCGATACCTAATTCTGAGGTGCTATCTTGCCCTGTATTCAAGGCTTTGCGCGCACCAACCATTAATTCGCCGCGTGTGCCTGATACAATGTCTTTAATGGTGCGTGAACCCACTTCAGAACGTAAACGGTCATTCACTTTACGGCGTAGTAAATTAGAGGCTTGTGTATAATCCCCGCCACCTGTTGCTGTGAAGAAACGGCCGAAATCACTGATTCGCCATTTCACATAAGAATCCACTAAAAGATCTTTTTTCTCAACGGTAACAAAGCGATCTGGCGCACCATCAAGGGTGCGAATGCGGGCATCTAACACTTTCATTGAATCAATAAAGGGGATTTTGAAATGTAAACCCGGTTCATAGACAACCACTTTATTGTCTGAATCACGATGAACCTTGCCGAAACGCAACATAATGCCACGCGTGCCTTCATCAACAATCACAAGGCTAGAATAAATCACCGCGAGCAATACCAGTAAAACAGGGGTTAAAATCTTACGCATTAGTTAAATCTCCCTTGGCGGTTTTCAGATGATTGTTGATCGTTCTCACTGTTGGAAAAACGGCGAGTATCGGAATAAATTTCCTGATTTTTCACCGCACTTTGTGAATTTGATGAATTAGGTGCGGTGCTTTTTTCGCTATTTTTTTGCGATAAAATTTTATCCAACGGTAACACACTTAAATTATTGCTGTTGCTATCTAGCAAGACTTTCGGTGTGTTTGCCATCACTTTTTCCATTGTTTGAATATATAAGCGATCACGCAATAATTGCGGTGCTGCTTTAAATTCAGGTAAGAGACGTTGGAAACGTTCTACTTCCCCTTGCGCATTTAACACCACTTGATCTTTATAGGCAGTAGCTTCTTCGATAATACGTTGCGCATTACCACGTGCGATAGGCTCTTGCTCACGGGCATAAGCTTCAGCTTCACGAATGTAGCGCTGTTCATCTTCTTGTGCTTTAATCGCATCATCAAACGCCGCTTTGACTTCTTCTGGCGGACGGGCTGATTGGAAGTTTACATCAAGCACTTCTAGTCCCATATCATAAGGCTGAATAATGCCATTTAAGGCTTTCCAAGTGTCTTCACGCACAATTGAACGCCCTGTGGTTAAAATATCATCCATTGACATATGTCCGATCACATAACGCAAGGCACTGTCGGTAGCTTGATTTAAGCTATCGTCAGCATTGGTCACGCTGAATAAATATTTCGCTGGATCACTCACGCGATATTGTACGGTCATTTCTACTTTCACCATATTTTCATCGCGGGTAAGCATTGCACCTTGAGTTTTCAATTCTTTCACTTGTTCTACATTGACGGGAATGACTTTATCCACGAAAGTCGGTTTCCAGTTCAAACCCGGTTGGACGATTTTTTCCAGCTCACCAAAACGCAACACCACGCCACGTTCCGCTTCTTTTACAGTATAAAACCCACTCACGCCCCAAACAATTGCCCCAATTACTGCGGCAACAGGTAATAATTTACCTAAGCCAAAAGAGGTACCTTGACCGCCGTGATGGTTACCACCATTTTGACCACCGCCAAGTTTTTTCAATAAATTACTAAAGACTTCTTCAAGGTCAGGTGGGGATTGCTCTTGCTTATTGCGCTTATCCCATTGGTCATTCGGATTGGCTTTGTTATCCGATTGATTTGGGTTATTCCCCGGTTTTCCCCAAGGATCTTGATCTGAACCATTTAAGGACATTTTTTTCTCCATTTGTCAAAAAATTGTTATCAGTCTAAACAAAATATATCGTGAAGTCTAGGGCGGATTGCCCCCCTTTTCTCATTCCCTTTCCTTTCAAAAATCCGTTAAAGTGGGGTTTACTTTATAGCCAATTTTTTGCTTTAATTCGATTTGTTTCAACCCTTTGTCATTCCAATAAAAATAATGCGCTGCGGCAAGCGTTTCATTAGCAAAAGCGGACAAATAAAAGGGCAATTCTTGCGTGAATATGGCTTCCCCTTGCGGGCAATGCGCAGAAAATAATTGCAAATCATCTGCTTGGTGATCCACTTCAGACAATTTTACAATGCCAACGCCTTGAGATTTCAGCAGTGCTTCACGCAAACACCAAATGCGATAAAAGGCGTTTTGTTTATCAGGCTGTTTAGCAAACCATTGCTGCTCTTGTTCAGAGGCAAAATAGCCAAGCAAGGCAGTATAATCTCGGTTTTTTTGCGGAAATTCAATATCAATTCCTACCGCACTTTGCTTTTGGCTTGCTTTTTCATTCACGCTTAGCATCACCGCCACCCAATCTCCCGAATGGCTAATATTAAAATCAATCGTGGGGTCAGGAAAATAAGGACGCAGGCTTTGGCTGTAAGCAATCTGAGATAAAAGTGCGGTGGAAATTTTTGCTTTTTTTAATAATTGCCATAGTAAAAAATGCGCCACCCAACGGCAACGATAACGTTGCAGCAAACGCGGTTGTTCAGGCGGTGTTTGACGCAATTTGGGCGTGAGTAATGCTGTTGGAATTTGCTCGAAAGGATAAGACTGATGAATATTTCCCCACGCAATAAAAATGCTCATTGATGCTCCTTGTTACGCAGGGAAAGAAAATTAATGCTGAAAACGTGCTAAACGCGCACGGCAGAATTGCGCTTGTTTCTCGGCAGAAAGTTGAGTAAATGCTTTGCGATATTGCGCAAAATCTTGTTGCAATGCCTGCAATGTTTCCGCAGGTAAGGTGGAGGTAGCAACATTCTCATCTAAAATATTGAAATAGGTTTGGCAACTGTTCACTAATTTATCCGATTGACTGATATTCAATACTGAACTACACGCAGATAGCAATAAGCTGATAACGACAATAAATTTTTTCATACCATTCCTTTTTATAAGTCAAAAAATAAGCGTTGCCGCATTTGAGACAACGCTTCTATTCTAACCGAATTTATTTAGATAACAACTCATTTACACGTTTAATGAATGCCGTTGGGTTTTCTAATGAACCACGTTCAGCAAACATTGCTTGCTCAAGCAGTAACTCAATCCAGTTTGCAAATTGTTCTTCATCTGCCATATCAGCCACTTTTTTCACTAAATGATGCTCTGAGTTTAACTCGAACGTATATTTTACTTCAGGCACAGGCTGACCGCTCATCGCAAACAATTTTGCCATTTGGGTAGTCATCTGATCATTGTCCGTTGATACCACAGCGGGGGTGTCTGTTAAACGATGGGTTAAACGCACCGCTTTTACGCGATCTCCTAATAAGGTGGTTACTCGTTCAATAAAAGATCCAAAGGCTTGATCTTGGGCTTTTTGCTCTTCCTGTTCTTGGTCAGCCAAATCACCTAAATCGAGATCGGATTTTGTGATTGGTTGCAATGGTTTGCCATCAAATTCAGTGAGATAGCTAAGCATCCATTCATCAATACGATCAGAAAGCAATAAGACTTCAATGCCTTTCTTATTAAATAGCTCTAAGTGCGGGCTATTTTTCGCAGCAATATAGCTATCTGCGGTGATGTAATAAATGGCTTTTTGCCCTTCTTTCATTCGTGAAACATAATCATCTAAAGAAACGGTTTGCTCGTTGCTATCATTATGTGTTGAAGCAAAGCGATACAAGCGCGCAATTTGCTCACGATTAGCAAAATCTTCTGCAACCCCTTCTTTTAACACCAAACCAAATTCTTTCCAGAATTGTAAGTATTGCTCTGGGTTGTCTTTTGCTAATTTTTCTAGCATTTGTAATGAACGCTTGGTGAGCGCTTTACGCAAGGCGGCGGTAACTTTGTTATCTTGCAAAATTTCGCGAGATACGTTAAGCGGTAAATCATTGCTGTCAATTAAACCACGCATAAAACGCAGATAGTTCGGCATAAATTGTTCTGCATCGTCCATAATAAATACACGTTGCACATAGAGCTTCAAGCCCTGTTTATGATCACGGTTGAACAGATCCCAAGGGGCTTTAGATGGCACATAAAGCAGGCTCGTATATTCTTGATTGCCTTCCACTTTATTGTGCGCCCATAAAAGCGGATCAGCAAAGTCGTGGCTTAAATGCTTATAAAATTCCTTATATTCCTCATCAGAAATATCGCCTTTTGCTCGTGTCCAAAGTGCTTGCGCTTTGTTAATTTTTTCCCATTTTACGCCCGTTTCTTTGCCTTCATCGTCATATTCTTGCGTTAAAATTTCTACTGGCAAGCCGATATGATCAGAATATTTGCTGATGATTTCACGCAAACGCCACGCATTGGCAAAGCCTTTATCTTCCTCGCGTAAGTGTAAAGTAATCTCGGTGCCACGATCTTTTTTCTCAATATTTTCAACGGTATATTCACCTTCACCAGCGGATTCCCATAACACGCCTTGATCGGCAGGCACGCCCGCGGCACGGGTTTTCACCGTAACTTTATCCGCCACAATAAAGGCTGAATAGAACCCCACACCAAACTGTCCAATAAGCTGACTATCTTTAGCTTGATCTGCACCAAGGGCGCTCAAAAATTCTTTCGTGCCTGATTTGGCAATTGTGCCTAAATGGTCGATAACTTGCTCGCGTGTCATCCCAATGCCGTTATCGCTAATGGTGATCGTGCCTTTTTCCTCATTAAAGCTGATACGTACTTTTAAATCACCTTCGCCCTCATACAGTTCTGGAGCAGAAAGGGCTTTAAAGCGCAATTTGTCCGCTGCATCAGAAGCATTTGAAATTAGCTCACGTAAAAAGATTTCTTTATTGGAATAAAGTGAGTGGATCATTAATTGAAGCAATTGTTTAACTTCAGACTGAAATCCACGGGTTTCTTGATTTTTGTTCATATTGTATCCTCTCTTTTTAATGGGATCTTATATAAGAATAAATGAAGGAATTTCAATGGCCTCGGTTTTATTCGATGAAAGTTTAAGCATTTCTACATAATAAAAATGCGGTGAAAAACCACCGCACTTTTTTATTTATGAAATCAATTATCTAATCACAATTTCTGCGATGACATAACCAACCATACAAGCGACAACCACGCCAATTAAGCCCGGCATCATAAAGCTGTGATTGAAATAGTATTTACCAATTTTGGTTGTTCCTGTTACGTCAAAGTTCACGGTTGCAATATCTGACGGATAATTTGGAATGAAGAAATAACCGTAAGTTGCTGGCATTAAACCAACCAGTAGCGGTGCTGGTAAGCCTAAACCAATACCAACAGGCAACATCATTACTGCCGTAGCGGCTTGACTGTTAATCACAACAGAAACAGCAAACAAGGCGAAAGCAAATGTCCAAGGGTAGGCTTTTACCATTTCAGTAATGCCCGCTTTAAATTGTGGCATAGCATATTGGAAATATGTATCGCTCATCCACGCAATCCCAAAAATCGCAATCGCCGCAACCATTCCTGATTTAAATACCACACCATTAGGCACAATTTGCGGGTTAGTTTTTGTCACTAGGAGAATAATCCCACCGAAACATAGCATCATCATTTGAATAATGATAGACATTGAAATGGCTTTTGTCCCCTCGCCGATAGTACGTACTTCTGGGAACATTGCGATACAAACAATCACAATAAGTGAAAGAATGAAAAGATAAACAGACTGTTTCGCTGCGGGTGGTAATTCTTCATTCAATGTGGTGCTTGTTGTATTTAAAATACGTTCACGCCAAATAGGATCTTGTAAACGGCGTTGATATTCTGGATCTTGTTCTAATTCTTTACCACGACGCATACTATATAATGCAAGTGCAATCGTACCGGCAAACGTAGCAGGAACAGTAACACAAATAATATCCAATAAACTAATATGCTCAAATCCCGGTAATTCCGTAATTTTACCTAGATAATATACCACTGCCGCAGAAAGTGGGCTTGATGTAATCGCTAACTGGGAGGCAACAGAGGCTGCAGCCATTGGTCTTTCTGGACGAATTTTATTTTTTAGCGCAACATCACCAATAATTGGCATAATAGAATACACGGAATGACCTGTACCAAGCATAAAGGTCATCAAATAAGTAACGATTGGCCCAAGTAACGTAACGCGCTTAGGGTTATTACGCAAAATCCGCTCTGCCACTTGTAACATAAATTTTAACCCACCCGCGGCTTCTAATACGGAAGCACAAGTAACAACCGCTAAGATGATTAGCATTACACTGATAGGCGCTTTCCCTACGGGCATTCGTAATACAAAAACCTCAATGGCAAGACCTATTCCTGAAACAACACCAAGACCAATCCCGCCATAACGGCTACCGATATAAAGCATTAAAAGTAGAAATAAAAATTCTAAATAAAGCATAGTCTATCCCTAAAATGAGTTATAAAAAATTCTACTCACAATAATACTTTATTTACTATTTTCTACAATATGGGAAGAGAAATTATTTAATGAAAAGGCTATCTAAATCAAATTTTACAGAAAAGAGAAAAAATTAAGGCGGTCTAAAAACCGCCTTAACTATAATTATTGATTGTTTTGAACGTAATCAATTGCAGATTGAACTGTCGTAATTTTTTCTGCTTCTTCATCCGGAATTTCAATATCAAATTCTTCTTCTAAAGCCATTACTAATTCAACAGTATCTAAAGAGTCAGCACCTAAATCTTCAACGAATGAAGCTTCTGGTTTTACATCTTCTTCTTTAACACCTAATTGTTCAACAATGATTTTTTTTACGCGTTCTTCAATGCTCATTTGCTTTTTCCTATTTATAGTTAGCCATAAAATAATGGTTTTATAGTGTATTTATTTTTTGCTAAGTTGCAACCTCTTTTTACAAGGTCAAACCACAAATTCTTAATGAAAATACACTTGTTAAAATACGTTAGCTTACTCTGCTAACGCAACAGCCAACGTAAATAATTTACATCGCTACCAATGATTCTAGCATTAAGGCTAGTTTTTGGCTATGTTTTCATTCGATAAATTGCGTTAAATTCAAGATAGATCAAACAAATTTAATGGAATACCTCCACGAAATGTTTCTATCTTAAGTCATATACATACCGCCATTAACGTGCAATGTGCTTCCTGTAATATAGCCAGCATCATCAGAGGCTAAAAAAGCCACTGCTTTGGCAATGTCTTTTGGCTCGCCTAAACGCCCAGCAGGCACGTTAGCCAACGTCGCTGCTTTTTGTTCTTCAGTTAACGCATCGGTCATATCTGTTGCAATAAAGCCGGGCGCAACAACATTAACCGTAATGCCACGGGAAGCCACTTCTTTTGCTAATGCTTTACTAAAGCCGATAAGCCCCGCTTTTGCCGCGCAATAATTTGATTGTCCAGGGTTACCCATTGAACCAACCACAGAACCGATAGTAATAATACGCCCAAAACGTTTTTTCATCATTGAACGTAGCATCGCCTTAGAAAGATGGAATACGGAAGTAAGGTTAGTTTGTAAAATATCAAACCATTCTTCCTCTTTCATTCTCATTAATAGGTTATCACGGGTGATCCCAGCGTTATTAACCAGAATATCAATATCACCAAAGTCTGCTTTAATTTTCGCTAATACATCTTCAATAGATTGCTGATCTGCAACATTTAAAACTAAACCTTTACCTTTCTCACCTAAGTAAGCTGAAATACTTTCCGCCCCTTTTTCAGAGGTCGCTGTACCAATCACAAAAGCCCCTTTAGCACTTAACTCTTCGGCAATTGCACGACCAATGCCACGGGTTGCTCCTGTTACTAACGCAATTTTACCTTGCATAATGTTTCTCCTAATTTTTAGGCTTCAGTTAATAAAGTGTGCGCCTTTTCTAATGAGGCAAGATCATTTACCGCAACAGCCGTTAATTCTTTCACAATACGACTCGTTAATCCTGTTAATACTTTATTCGGTCCGATTTCAAGTAATACTTCAATGCCATTCTGTGCCATTGCTTCTACGCTTTCAGTCCAACGTACAGGGCTATATAGCTGGCGAACAAGTGCGGTGCGAATTTCGTGACTTTTTTCTTCTGCTTTTACATCAACATTGTTAATCACCGCAATTTCAGGCGTTTTGATGGCAATGCTTTCTAAAGAGACCGCTAATTGATCGGCAGCTGGTTTCATTAATGCACAATGGGATGGTACGCTTACTGCAAGTGGTAAAGCACGTTTTGCGCCCGCTTCTTTACAAGCCGCTGCGGCACGTTCTACTGCAGCTTTTGCACCAGCAATCACCACTTGTCCCGGTGAATTAAAGTTCACCGCTGAAACCACTTCACCCTGCTCTGCCTCTTTACAGGCTTTAATGATCGATTCATTATCTAAGCCAATAATGGCATACATTGCCCCAGTTCCCTCTGGCACGGCTTGCTGCATTAATTTTCCACGTAACTCAACTAATTGGATAGCGTCTTGAAAATCAATTACGCCAGCACAGACTAAGGCTGAATATTCACCTAAGCTATGCCCCGCCATAACAGCAGGCACTAACTGTGGATATTGCTGTTGCCATACTCGATAAATTGCAACAGATGCTGCTAAAAGAGCGGGTTGAGTTTGCCACGTTTTATTTAATTCTTCAGCGGGTCCTTGTTGGACTAATTGCCATAAATCATAGCCAAGTACCTCTGAAGCTTGCTTAAAGGTTTGTTCTACAACAGGAAATTGCTCAGCTAATTCCGCTAACATTCCCACTGTTTGTGATCCTTGTCCGGGGAAAACCATTGCAAATTTTTTCATTCTTATATCCTATTTTTGAAATTGAGTTGCTATTCTAGCAGATAAAGTTAAAAACGAACTAAGGCTGATCCCCAAGTCCAACCACCGCCAAAGGCTTCTAATAAAAGTAATTGACCGCGCTGAATACGCCCATCGCGTATTGCTTCATCTAGCGCGGTAGGAACGGTTGCGGCACTGGTATTACCATAACGATCAAGGGTAATAACCACTTGTGCCATATCCATTTCTAGTTTTTTCGCAGTGGCACTAATAATGCGTAAGTTTGCTTGATGTGGCACTAACCAATCCAGATCTTTTTTATCTAAGTTATTGAAAGAAAGGGTTTCTTCCACCACGTTAGATAATTGACTTACCGCCAGTTTAAAGGTCGCATTGCCTTGCATTGAAATATAACCAGACTGCTCATTACCACGTTGTGCCTGCGGTAAGACGAGCATATCTTCTGTATCTGGTGAAGCGTGTAGATGGGTAGAAATAATTCCCGCTTTTTCGCTTCCTTCCAAAATCACAGCCCCTGCCCCATCACCGAATAGCACCACAGTACTACGATCTGTTTCATCAAGATGGCGAGAATTTAGATCTGCACCAAGCACCAAGGCTTTTTTTACCTGTCCGTTACGCACAAATTGATCAGCAACAGAAAGCGCATAAATAAAGCCTGTACAAGCTGCTGCGACATCAAATGCAATCGCATCTTTAATTCCTAATAAGCCTTGTATTTGACAGGCGGCACTTGGATAAGAATGAGAATTTGTCGTTGTCCCCACCACAATCAGATCAATTTCTTGTGGATCAAGATTTGCCATTGCCAAAGCATTTTTTGCTGCTGCTGCGCCCATTGTTGCAACGGTTTCATTCTCACCAGCTATGCGACGTTCTTTAATACCTGAACGAGTCGTAATCCATTCGTCCGAGGTATCCACCATTTTTTCTAAATCCGCATTTGTTCTCACTTGCTCTGGTGCATAGCTACCAGTGGCTAAAATTCTACTATACATAATAATTTCAAATAATTAATGTTCACTAACGAGGAAAGCCCGCTGAAAAAAGAAAGTGTATTAAAAGTGCGGTCTGTTTTTTGCACATTTTTACTAAAACACCGTTTATCCTATCAGCTTGACAGAATAATCATCTCCGAGATTACTTTTCTAACCCTGCCAAAATTTTTTCTGGAAGGTTGTACCTTGCTTGCTGTGCGGCATCAAGGATTGCATAAGCAAAACCATCAATATTTGCACTACCGTGGCTTTTTACAACCACTGCAGTTAAACCGATTAGGGTTGCACCGTTATATTGATCAGGATTAATTTGTCTTAATCGCTGAAAACTTCCTTTTAATAAAAAAGTTTTGACGAACCAACGCCCAATAAATTTACAAATATGATTTGTTTTATTCAATGTTGAATGCCCTTTGAATAAAGAAATCACATTCTTCGCTGCGCCCTCTAAGGTTTTGAGCGCAATATTACCCGCAAAACCATCATTTACGATAACATCTGCTTTACCATTAAGTAATAAATCCCCTTCAATAAATCCGATATAATTTAACGCCGGATTTTGCTTCAACAGGGTGGCGGCCTCACGAATAGACTTATGCCCTTTAATTTCTTCAATACCAATATTCAATAACGCAATACGAGGATAAACCAATCCAAGACAACTTTCCGCAAAAATTGCCCCCATTAAGGCAAACTGATAAAGATTCTGTGCAGAACAATCAATATTTGCCCCTAAATCTAACATCACACTGCGATCGCCATTAATCGTAGGAATAAGTGAAACGAGTGCTGGACGTTCGATCCCTTTAAGCGGTTGCAATAAAATTTTTGCTAAGCCCATTAATGCCCCTGTATTCCCTGCACTGACACAAGCCTGTGCCTCACCTTTTTGCACGGACTCAATGGCTAAACGCATTGACGTCCCTTTACTATGACGCAAGGCATAAGATAAATCTTGGCTATTATCAATCACCTTAGTGCAGTGGCAAACTTTAATTCGTTCTTGCAAAGATGAAGAGAGGTTTTCTAATAAAGGAAGAATTTGTTGGCTATCGCCAAATAATAAAACAGAAAGCATTGGATCTTGCTCCAACGCTTTTATTGATGCGGGGATAGTAACACGGGGACCAATGTCCCCGCCCATCACATCTAACGCAAGGGTTAGACGGCTCAAGTCAATACCTTATAGAAAAGGAATTACTTGTTGATCACTTTACGGCCACGGTAATAACCGTCAGCGGTAACGTGATGACGTAAATGAGTTTCGCCACTTGCTTTATCTACTGATACTGCAGCAGTAGTTAAGGCATCGTGTGAACGACGCATATCACGACGTGAACGAGATTTTTTATTTTGTTGAACAGCCATTGGCTATACTCCTAAATTTACTTTTGCTTTAAACTAGCTAATACAGCGAACGGGTTCGGTTTTTTTGCCAACTCTTCGGGCAATGTTCCAAAAACCTGTTCAGCCACGGACACTTCACAGTGTTCAGATGAATGCATCGGCACAATCGGCAGACATAACATAAGTTCATCTTCAATCGTTGCCAATAAATCTATTTCACCAAATTCGTTAAGTTCTATTGGTTCATAAATGTCTGGTAACGCATCAGCTTGATCCAAATGAGAAACAGGGCTATATGCAAATTCAGTTTCTAAAAGCTGATTAAAAGGTTCTCCACAGCGCTGACAAGTAAGTGCCACCTCAACGCGTGCGTTGCCTTTCATAACAACTAATTTTTGTGGATCAATGAAAAATGATAATGTTACCTGTGCATCGCTGAGCACTTTATCTACTGATTCAGCCAGACGGCAAAGTTGCTTGATCGCATAATAACCATCATAATCCAACCTACGTTGCGCATCTCTTACTGGATCAGTTGTAAGGGGTAATTTTACCTTTTGCATAGGGCGTGAATATTACCTTTTGATGTGCAAATAGTCAAAGGAAATTATAATTTTTTATGTGAAAAAGCCAAATTTCCTTTTTAGCAGATTGACGTTAATTTTTCTAAAGAGAGAAATTCCGCTTGCGGAAAATGTTTTTGCAAATAATTTTGCAAATATTGTGCCGTTTCCTTGTTAATCATTTCATCACCTAATGGATAGCGATTATAAATTAATCCTTTTACTTCAATATGATACTGTTTACAGGCTAACAAGCTGAGTAAGGTGTGATTAATGCTACCTAATTTCCCTGAAGTAACAAGGATAAGGGGATATTGTTGCTGGGCAATATAATCCAATGTGGTATGTTGATCATCATAAGGCACACACAAGCCCCCAGCACCTTCCAGTAAAACATAATCATAACGGCTTGCCAGTTCATCTGTGGCTTGACGGATAAGTACGGTAGAAATTTTTCGATTTTCTAGCTGTGCTGCTAAATGTGGCGAACAAGGGTAAGAAAATAAATAAGGACAAGTCAGCCCTTGCTTATCTTCTGGCAATAAGTCTATGCCTTGTAATTTACGATGCTGTATGATGTCTTCTGAAATGTCTTCACAGCCCGTTTGGATCATTTTCTGCGTAATCACCGAAGCTCCTTGGTCGGCGAGCTTTTTCGCATACCAACCTGTGGCAATGGTTTTGCCCACATCCGTATCAATCCCAGAGATGAATAATACTTGCCCTGCCATTTTATTCCTCTTACGTTAATTTTTCTGCCAAAATAAAAAGTGGCTGATAATTCAACCGCACTTGCCCCTGCGTATTTTGATATTGCGCGTTGTAATCTGCAATAAATTGTTGTAAGCGCCCTTTTGTCCAGCCCCCTTGTCCTGTCGCTGTTACACCAGTCACTTTGAGATGTTGCAAGACCGCCAACGGACTAGCAAAATAAAGCGGAATCGCTTGCTCAAACAGCGCTTTGATTTCAAATCTAGCACTCAACCATTGTTGCCACTGCGATAGATCAGGATAGTCCAAACCAATTCCCGTCAAAGCACGAATTTCTGCTAAATTTTTCGGTGTAAAAGTGCTAATAAGTAAAATGCCTTTTTCACGTAATAAATCGGCACATTTATTGACGAACGCTTGCGGATCGGCAAACCACTGTACTGCTGATGCTGAAGCGATCAGATCATAATCGGTAGGAAAGGGATAAATTTCTCCATCTCCTTGATAAAAAACAAAATTATCTTGTGGGAATAATGTATCAAGTTGATTTTTTACATCACATAAATCATTAAACGTCCAAGATTCTACTTGTAAATGTTGTGCCAAAAGTTGGCTAAAATGCCCTGTTCCACAACCAATTTCTAACACCTGTGAAAACGTAGTGCGACCCGTTTGCAATAAAAGCTGCAACAGTTGTTGATTAATTTGCTGTTGTGCTTTAGCTTGACTGTCGTAGCTGTGTAAAGCTTGGCTAAAGCATTGTGCAACACGAGATTTATCCACCACGTTCATTAAAATAACTCAGTCCAAGTATGAAATTGTGCAAAGGGATAGTGAGGCAATGGCATTGTTTGCAAGACAAATTCTGTGGAATTTTGCACCGCACTCGGTTGTGCGGTATTGCCTGTTTTTTCACTCATATAAGTTTGCCAATAAGCGCGCTGATTCTGACTAGGAAAAATGCGATCTTTCTCACCAATAATGGCGCGTGTCCAATCAATAGTGTCTCCCTTATCCTGTTGAATATATTGATAAAGTTCGCCTAATTCTGACCGCACTTGTTGCCAATCACGTTGTCCTTTTAATTGACAATATTGCTCAAATGTGGCGTTATCACCGCACATTCTGCGTTGAAATTTCACTAAATGGCGTTCATCTAGCTGTTCCAGTGTACCGATAAATACGGCTTGCGGAATGCCCATTGTATCATCACAAGGTTTGCCTGTGCCGTTTATTGCGGTAGCACTCGTAAGAGGCATTTGTCCTAGCACTTGATTTGCCACCCACACGCCCATTGACCAAGCCACAACTCGGATCTGTGCATAATGAGAAAGATCAAAATGAAAATTCAGATCTTGATAGTCATAGCACAGTAATAAATCCGTTTTTTCTGGTAACGCCAAGTGAGATACGGCACTGGTTGGCGTTCCCCAGCCGGCAAAATAGAGGATTAAATTCGGGCTATGTTCTGCGCCTTTGATCAATTCTGTTTGCATTGTTGTTACTCAAATTTTACTAAGGTTGTGAGAAAAGCGTTCACGTCTTGTTCTGTCATATCTGCGGTTAAAGATAAGCGAATACGCGATGTGCCTTTAGGCACTGTAGGTGGTCGGATTGGCAAACAATAATAGCCTTGCTCTTGTAACGCAAGTGCCGTTACCACTGTTTTTTCATTATCGCCAATAATATAAGGAATGATACAGCTTTCACTAACAAGAGACTGGGCTAAATTCTGCTTAAAAAACGACTGCACTTTTTCACTTAACTGGTGTAAATGCTGGCGTCGTTGGGTAAAGTGCGGAAGTTTTTCAAATAAAAATGTCGTCCACGCCACACACAGCGGAGGCAGAGCAGTAGAAAAAATCAATGGTCGCATTTTATTTATTAAATATGCTTTAATCAATTCATCGCATACCACATAAGCGCCCATTGAAGCTAAAGCCTTACCAAAAGTGCCAACTAAAAAATCAATCTCTTGAATACAGCCTTGCTGTTCAGCGATACCTAGCCCTGTTTTGCCGTAAGCACCAATAGCGTGGGCTTCATCCACATATAATAAGACATTGCCAAAGCGTTGCTTGAGAGCCACGAGCTGAGGTAAATCCACCACATCACCGTCCATACTAAATACACTTTCGGTAACAATGATCATTCGTTGATATTGGTTCTGATGCTTACCTAATAGGGTTTCTAAATGGGTAAAATCATTATGTCGATAGCGTACAAAATCCGCTTCACTCAAACGAATGCCATCAATAATACTGGCGTGAACCAGTTTATCGGCTAAAATTAACGTTTTTTTATTCGCCACTGCGGGCAAAATACCGATGTTAGCGTGATAGCCACTATTAAACAATAAGCACGCCTCTCGCCCAAAACATTGCGCCATTAGACTTTCTAATTGTTGATAAACCGCAAAAGATCCCGTTAATAAACGTGAAGATGAAGAAGTAAAGTGCGGTAATTTTTCGCCGTATTTTTGTAAAAATTCGGTTTTTAATGCCTCATCATTGGCAAGACCTAAATAATCATTAGAAGACATATTGAGCATTAAACGCCCATCTTTTTCGATCATTTTGCCTTGATGATCTAACTGAGGAAGCTGACGAAACTGCCCAACCGCCTTGAGTTCAGCCAAGGTTTGTGCAAAATCAGCGAGATGATTATTCATTGTAAACCTCTTTAAGTACAGACAATAAGCCTTGCGTGAGCTGGCTAAGTTGCGTTGGCAAAATAATAAAAGGTGGCATAATATACACCAAATGCCCAAAAGGACGTAACCAAATGCCTTTTTCAACAAATTTTGGCTGTAATACTGCTAAATCCACAGGGGATTTCATTTCTAACACCCCAATGGCCCCTAATACACGAACGTCTTTCACCGATTGAAAATCTTTCGCTACCGCAAGCTCTGTTTTTAATTGTTGTTCAATGGCTTTAACCTTGCCTTGCCAATCACTTTCTAATAATAAATCAATGGATGCACTGGCAATGGCGCAAGCAAGTGGATTCCCCATAAACGTTGGCCCGTGCATAAAGCATTTTGCTTCGCCATGACAAATGGTTTGTGCAATATGCGCGGTGGTTACCGTTGCAGAAAGTGTTAAATAACCGCCCGTTAAGGCTTTTCCTAAGCACATAATATCCGGTTTAATGGCAGTATAGTCGGTGGCAAACAGCTTACCCGTGCGTCCAAATCCTGTGGCGATTTCATCGAAAATCAGCAATATGCCATATTCATCACACAACGCCCGTGCTTTTTCTAAATAGGTGGGCGAATAAAAATACATTCCGCCAGCGCCTTGTACAATCGGCTCTAAAATTAAGGCGGCAATTTCACCGCTCTTTTCTGCAAGTAACGCTTTAAGCGGTTGAATATCCGCTTCTTGCCATTGTCCATCAAAGGGGGTTTTAGGTTGCGGTAAAAAATATTGCACGGGCAAGCCTTTAGCGAACAGGCTGTGCATTCCCGTAACAGGATCACACACTGACATTGCGTGCCAAGTATCGCCGTGATAGCCCGAACGTATCGTGGCAAATTTATATCGTCCAGTTTCACCTTTTGCTTGCTGATATTGCACCGCCATTTTCATCGCGACTTCAACCGCGACAGAGCCACTATCTGCAAAAAAAATTTTATCCAGTCCTTCAGGCAATAATTTCACCAAGCGTTGTGCTAATTCTCCCGCAGGATCGTGAGTCAATCCGCCAAACATAATATGGCTCATTTTGTCTAACTGGGCTTTCGCCGCTTGATTCAATTTGGGGTGATTATAACCGTGTAATGCCGCCCACCAAGAGGACATTCCATCAATCAAGGTGTTGCCATTTTTTAATGTGATCTCCACCCCGTCAGCACGTTCCACCGCAAAAATAGGCGCATCGCTATTTATTGATGAATAAGGATGCCAGATATGATTTTTATCAATATTAAGAAGGGATTGTTCTTGCATTTTTATCCTATTATTCCAGCAAATTTTAGGGAAAACGATGTATTCGCCCGTATTTCATATCATTTTTCTGTAGGGACGGACCTATGTGTCCGTCCGTATAATCATTAATGTTTCGGGCAGACACATAGATCTGCCCCTACAGCCATATAATCGAAAATGAACACTACCCCTATTCCCACGAGAAATCAAGGCAAATTCTGCATATCATTGCACAAGTAGGATAAGTTGATATAATCCCCTTTCCATTTTAACAAAGGAAAACGTTATGACAGTAAAAACGCAAATGCCTTTAACTTATTGGCAACGTGCAAAAGTGGCATTTCAATATCTGATGCCGCAGCTTTATTTAACTCAACTTGCGGGTTGGTTTGCTAAACAACGCTGGGGAGTTGTTACCCATTTTGTCATCAAATTATTTGCTAAAAAATATCAAGTTAATATGCAAGAGGCCGCAAAACCTCATTTTAATGATTATGCGACGTTCAATGAATTTTTTATCCGTCCCTTAGCAGAAGGTGCAAGAAAAATTGATGAAAATCCTACCGCACTTTGTTTACCTGCGGACGGCAGAATCAGCCAATTAGGACACATTGACGACAATCGTTTATTACAAGCTAAAGGGCATAATTTTCATTTAGAGGATCTATTAGCGAATGATGACGAATTAGTCCAGACCTTTAAAAATGGTGAATTCGCCACTATCTATCTTTCACCGAGAGATTATCACCGTGTACATATGCCTTGTGATGGCACATTACGCAAAATGATTTATGTTCCGGGTGCGCTTTTTTCAGTAAATCCATTTTTAGCCGAGCATATACCAAATCTATTTGCACGTAATGAGCGTGTCATTTGTCTTTTTGATACAGAATTTGGGCAAATGGTACAAATTTTAGTTGGTGCGACCATCACGGCGAGCATTAGCACGCAATGGGCTGGCATTATTAATCCTCCACGCTCAAATGAAGTGAAAGTTTGGACCTATGAGGGTGAAAATGCGGTAAAACTGCACAAAGGACAAGAAATGGGGGCTTTCCAACTTGGTTCTACGGTAATTAACTTATTCCAACAAAATCAAGTGAAATTAGCCGAGCAATTAGCCGTTGATACACCAGTCCATATGGGTGAAGTCTTAGCCTATAAACAGTAATTTATTTAATGAAAAGGAAAAAACAATGTCAGAACAATTTTTTAATCAAGTCTCTTTAGATGATATCTCAGCAAAAGGTAGCTATGGTATCGGTTTACAAATCGGTCAACAATTAGTAGAAAGTAAATTAGCGGTTAAGCCTGAAGCCGTTGCCAAAGGGATTTTCGATGTGTTAAATCAAAATCCACCTGCAATTGATTTAAACGAAGTAACTCAAGCCTTACAACAACTTCAACAACAAGCTGCTGAGGCGGCGAAAGCACAATTCAAACAAATTGAAGAAGCCGGCAAAGCCTATCTTGCGGAAAATGCCAAAAAAGAGGGCGTGCAAGTAACAGATTCAGGCTTACAATATGAAATCTTAGTTGAAGGCAATGGCAAGATCCCAAGTAAACAAGATCAAGTACGCGTTCATTACACAGGTACCCTTACTGATGGCACGGTTTTTGACAGCTCTGTACAACGCGGTCAGCCGGCGGAATTCCCTGTAAGTGGCGTGATTGCTGGTTGGGTTGAAGCCCTTTCAATGATGCCAGTAGGCTCAAAATGGAAACTCACTATTCCACATAACCTTGCCTACGGTGAACGCGGTGCTGGTGCGTCAATCCCACCATTTAGCACCCTTGTTTTTGAAGTGGAATTGTTAGATATTCTTTAATTGATCTTCTCCGTAAAAAAGACCTAGCTAATGGCTAGGTCTTTTTTCAATTAGAAAAATGCGTGGAAAAATAACCGCACTTTGTTTTTATGCACTCCCTTAAGTCAGACTAGAATAGTTCTTGTTGCTCAGAGGATTTCACTCCACCGTTTAAACGCTCCAATAATTCAGGCGGTACATAATAACCACGTTCTTTCACATAAGCGCGTTTAGGTTCAGTACCTTTGATAAAGTATTCCTTACGTCCACCACTATTAGAAAGCAAACCAGAACCTGTATCAATACGCTTTTCTATAATATTTTGTGGAAGTGGAAGAATACGCTCGGGTACATCTTTCAAGCTCGTTTTCATATAATCAATCCACGCTGGCATTGCTGTTTGTGCGCCAGCCTCGCCTTTTCCTAAATTACGTTTATTATCATCAAAGCCAACATAGACCGCCGTGGTGATATTTGCCCCGAAACCTGCATACCAAGCCACTTTTGAATTATTGGTAGTCCCTGTTTTTCCGCCAATATCCGAACGCTTAATTTGATTTGCCATTCGCCAGCTGGTTCCTTTCCAACCTAAGCCTTGTTCGCCATAAATTGCGGTGTTCAACGCACTACGAATTAAGAACGCCAGTTCACCACTAATGACACGAGGGGCATACTGCACTTGGGCATTGGCTTTTTTATCTTGTGCCATAAAATCCAGTGCATTTTCATCTAACTTTTTATTTTGACGATCAAGTTCTGGAATATCGTTAGGCTGTTCATCTTGATCTAGCTCCTCACCATTGGTGCTGCTATCCGTGGCGGCTAAATTATCTGGTTTTTCTAAATCAAGGTTTTTAAAGCCATCTAATTTTTCAGTTTCCCCATAAATCACAGGAATGTTATCACAGCTTACACACGCAATTTGTGGGTTCGCAACAAACAGTTCTTTGCCGCTATTATCTAGGATTTTTTCGATAAGGTAAGGATTTACCAAGAACCCCCCATTATCAAACACGGCATAAGCACGCGCCATTTCAAGTGGGGTGAATGACGCTGCACCTAAAGCCAAGGCTTCACTGGCGAAATATTGATCGCGTTGGAAACCAAAGCGTTGTAGGAAATCCGCAGTAAACTCAATGCCTGCCATTTGGATTGCTCGGATAGCAATCATATTTTTGGATTGCCCTAGCCCCACGCGCAAGCGCATTGGTCCATCATAGCGGTTTGGTGAATTCTTCGGTGTCCACACGTTTTGCCCCGGTTTTTTGATTACAATCGGGGAATCTTGTAGCACACTTGATAAGGTTAGCCCTTTTTCTAAGGCGGCTGCATAGATAAAAGGTTTGATTGATGATCCCACTTGCACTAAAGATTGAGTGGCACGGTTAAATTTGCTTTGTTCAAAGCTAAAGCCACCGACTAATGCTTCAATCGCGCCATTATCACTATTGAGAGAAACCAACGCGGAATTGACTTCTGGGAGTTGAGAAAGTTGCCATTCTCCATTACCACGTTGGCGCAACCAAATTTGTTCACCTGCTTTTGGCTGTTTTTTACCCGCCCAGCGCATTGCGTTTGGCGAAAGGGTTAGGCTGCTGCCATCATCTAATAACACTTTTGTGCCAGCTTTACTATTTTCCAATACCGCAGCTGGTATGAGAGGGGCTGAGTCAGGTAATTTTTTTAGGGCGTCGATAATTTTATCTTCGTCCCACGCGCTTTCCTCTTTTTTCCATAACACCGTTGCACCACGATAACCGTGACGCATATCATAGGCGAGCAAATTATCACGCACTGCTTTTTGTGCTTCTGCCTGATCAGCAGAAAGCACCGTCGTATAAACTTTATAGCCGCTGGTATAGGCATTTTCTTCACCAAAACGTTTCACCATTTCTTGGCGAACCATTTCAGTAACATAATCCGCTTTAAAATCTAATTGTGCGCCGTGATAGCTTGCTACAATCGGTTCGTTAATCGCTTCATCATATTCTGCTTGGCTGATATATTTCATTTCTAACATTCGTCCAAGCACCACGTTTCGGCGTGCGGTGGCACGTTTAAGCGAATAGAGAGGGTTCATTGTGGAGGGCGCTTTTGGTAATCCTGCAATGACCGCCATTTCTGACAAAGTAAGTTGATCGAGCGATTTGCCGAAATAGGTTTTTGCCGCCGCAGCAACACCATAAGCACGGTAGCCAAGATAAATCTTATTCAGATAAAGCGCCAAAATTTCATCTTTGCTTAGGGTGTTTTCAATTTCGATCGCCAAAATGGCTTCTTTTGCTTTACGCACGATGTTTTTTTCTGGCGTTAAAAAGAAATTTCGTGCAAGCTGTTGAGTAATAGTACTTGCTCCTTGGGAAGCCCCCCCTTTCATCACCGCGACACTAATTGCACGCGCAATCCCCACAGGGTCTAAACCGTGATGTTCATAAAAACGGCTATCTTCTGTTGCCAATACGGCATCAATTAATTTTTTTGGCACTTCATTCAGTTTCACAGGAATACGGCGCTGTTCTCCCACTTCACCAATGAGCTTGCCATCAGCCGTATAAATCTGCATCGGCTGTTGTAATTCCACCGTTTTTAGGGAATCTACACTCGGCAAGCTTGATTTTAATTGAACATAAAAAATTCCTGCGACAACACAGCCTAAAATAATGATTGTCAGCAAGCTACTTAAAATTAATTTTGCGATCCGCATCGTAAAATTCTCTCTTCATTCGTGCAAAATTGAAAAAAATCAGAAAAACTAAAACCCAAAATTTTAGCTTAACTACTTCCTTAAAACGTAAGTATAAAGTTTAGTCAAAGAAATCCAAAGCTAAAAGTGCATTTAAAATGAATATTAGGTAAAAAGAATGAGGAAAATAATGCATTGCACCGCACAAAAACAACAAGTAGGTGTATGGAAAAAGGGCGAAAATTACCAATATGTTTGGTTTGATGAAACCAATCAACCACAGTGTTGCACGCTATCCTCACCAATTTCGTTACCACAGCTTGCGCGACATATGCCATCATCAAGTCGCCATTCCTTGAAAACAATGAGGTTTATTACCGCAATCTCACCACAATACACGTGGATACAAACTCTGTTATTACCACAAATTTTAACGGCCGCAGAATGTGAGCAACAATGCCGATTTTTATTCTCACAAGCCTTGCCTCTTCCTCTTGAAGAAATTTGGTTTGATTATCAATTAGAAACGCTCAAACAGGGCGTGAAACTGAGTATTGTTGCGATAAAAAGACAAACCGCCTTGGATTATGTAAACGCTTACGCCCCTTTGCCCATTCAAGTGCTGGATTGCTGTATTCACGCCATTATCCGAGCATTTCACTACCTGACAGGGATTGGCACGGAAAGTCAGGTACTTTTTCTTTACCAAGATGAGCAATACACCTTTGCCATTCAACCCAACGCGCCCGCAATGCAATTTATGCAACATATTGATAAAAATCTCCCCGCACTTGCTGAAATGTTCTGCCAACGTTATTCCTTTCAGCCTGAACAAATTTATGTCTATTGCGGTGATGTACAAGCCCAACCCTTACCTAGCCAATGGCAGACCGTAGAAACCCATTTGCCTTTTATCGCGTTAGGTAATGCTTTATGGCAACAAGAAGGGGCCGGGAGTGGCGATTAATTTACTACCGTGGCGATTGGCGACTCATCATAAGAATGTAAAAAGATTGCTGATTCGGGCAGGCATTTGCTTAGTCATTAGCCTTGCTGGTCAGATTATGATGCGCCACGTTTTACACGCAGAGCAAGCCATCGCACCACAAAAAAATGAGCAATATGAAACCCTCTCACAGCGTTTAGCCGAAACCATTGAACAAATTAATGCGTTAAGGCAAAACTATGTTTCTCAGCAAGAACAACAACCTTTGCCAGCACAAAGCATTGTTCAATTTTTAAACTGGCTTGCAGCGCTTCCTTTGCAACAAGGGGAATTAAATGAAGTGTCGCTGACACAACAAAAATTATTACTCAGCGGTTTTACGGAAAATCAGCAAGAATTTGAACAATTACAGCAACGCATTACACAATTAGAACAATTTAACCACTCACAACTTACCCAATTTCAGCCCACGGGTTCACAACTGACGTTTGAATTTCAATTAAGCAATGAACAAGATGACGATGCTACTTTTTAACAATCCGCATAATTTACTTGGCAAGTTCGCCCAACTTTCCGCCTTCAAGCAATATGCCATATTGCTCATTTGCACCTTTTTGCCGTTGTTTTTCTTGGTGATCGAATATCAGCAAGCCCAACAGCAAAATGCGCAAACCGCGCGTCAAATTGTGCAATTAACGCAAGATTTGGATCATCAAAAACAAATTTTAAGTTCATTACAGCAAAGTAAACAACGCCCCTTTACACCCGCACTCACACGCGATATCGCTGAAATAAACCAAGCACTACGCCCACAGGAGTTTCAATTACAAGTCAAAAATAGCCAGTGGCATTTTTACCAAGCCCCTTATTTAACAATGCAGTTGGCTGGCAAATTTGAGCATTTACGCCAATTTTTGACCGCACTTTTAGATCGCACGCCAAAGCTCAATGTATTACAACTTCACATTTACAAAACACAAGAAAATCCACTCTCACAACGCTCACTCATCACTGAGGTTCGCTTTAAACTTTCTTTACATAAGGATAAGCAATGAAAAAATCGTTTCTTTTTTTGCTCCTGTTCAATGCCTTTTTTTCTGCGCAAGCACAGGATCCCTTTGATCATACTCAACGTACAACACAAACGAAAGTTATCAATCAAGCAAATTCTGTACACTGTCCTAGTCATCAAAAAGTCTTGGCGGAAAATTCCTCTTTCCAGCAACTTAAGTTAGTCGGCATTATTCAGTTACCAGAACATCTCAACGCCATTTTTAGTCATCAACATCAACAAATTATCTTTGTTAAAAACCAAGATGTGATCGCTCAAGAAAGATTACAGATTACGGAAATCTCACCACAGCAAATTACACTTTTTGACTGTGCGCAATCACAAATTGTTTATCTAACCTTTTAGGAGAGAAAAATGCGATTATTAAAGTGCGGTGCATTTTTTCTGAGTTTTTCATTGCTTGCCTCAGCAAGCGAAAAAATCGATGAAACCTTTTCAATTCGCTTACAGCAAGCCCCTTTGGTACATACCGTGCAACAACTCGCGGCACAACAAAACGTGAATTTAGTGATCGATGATGAATTGCAAGGCTCGATTTCGTTACAACTGCAACAAACAACGCTTGCGCAATTTCTGCAAGTGGTGGCTAAAATTAAACAACTCCAATTTTGGCAGGAAAATGGCATTTATTATTTAAGCAAAGCCACGCCACATTCTTCATCAGAAAGTACCAATCCCCTTCCCATTGAATTTGTCGATACATTACCCGAAATGAGCGCCCCTGTTTTGCCCACGCTATCCACAATGACGATAAAATTACACTATGCTAAAGCCTCTGAAATGATGAAAACACTGACTTCAGGCAGTGGTTCATTGCTTTCTGCAAATGGCAGTATAAGCTTTGACGATCGTAGCAACCTCTTGATCATTAAAGATGAAAAAGCAATATTGAAACAAATTAAAGGGATAGTAACGGAAATGGATAAACCCATTGAGCAAATCGCTATTGAAGCGCGTATTGTTACCATTAGCGATGAAAGCCTGAAAGAACTTGGCGTGCGTTGGGGGATTTTCACGCCGACAGAGGTAAGCCATAAAGTGAGTGGCAGTCTGAATGCGAATGGCTTTGCCAATATTACGGATAATCTCAATGTGAATTTTGCCACCACGAATACGCCCGCCGGCTCAGTGGCACTGCAAATTGCCAAAATTAATGGACGATTGCTTGATTTAGAATTAACTGCGTTGGAGCGCGAAAATAGCGTGGAAATCATCGCTAGCCCAAGTTTGCTTACAACGAATAAGAAAAGTGCTAGCATCAAGCAAGGGACGGAAATCCCTTATGTGGTGAATAATAGTAAAAATGATAGCCAGACCATTGAGTTTCGCGAAGCCGTGCTAGGATTAGACGTTACCCCTCATTTATCAAAAGATAACGGCATTTTACTGGATTTAGTCGTCAGTCAAAATGCGCCGGGGCGGCGTGTTGCTTACGGTGAAAACGAAGTGATTGCCATTGATAAGCAAGAAATTAACACGCAAGTCTTTGCCCAAGATGGGGAAACCATTGTGTTAGGGGGTATTTTCCACGACACCATTACCAAAGCCTTAGATAAAGTGCCGGTGCTAGGTGATATTCCCGTGATTAAACGTTTATTCAGTAAAGAAGTGGAACGTCATCAAAAACGGGAACTGGTTATTTTCGTTACACCACATTTGATCAAAAAAGGGCAACGCGCAGAAAAACCAAGTGCGGTGAAAAATCCACCAAAAAATCACCGCACTTCGCCATCTTCTTTGAAAATTTCGTCCAAATCTCGTAAATAAATTTATTTTGACGGTTGAAAAAGGTGGGCATTTATTGAGATAATCGCCATTATTTTTTGGGTGATCTTTTAGCAACCATATTTGATTTTGTGGTTGTCTTTTTATTTATCGGAAAGATCAATTATTTTAAATTTTATTAAAGAAGAACAACGAGAAATGGCAGAAAAACGTAATATTTTCTTAGTAGGTCCAATGGGCGCGGGAAAAAGCACTATTGGTCGTCAATTAGCGCAAATGTTAGGAATGGATTTTATTGATACCGATGCGGAAATTGAACAACGTGCCGGTGCTGACATTAGCTGGATTTTTGATGTTGAAGGCGAAGAAGGTTTCCGCAAGCGCGAAGAACGTATTATTAATGAATTAACACAAAAACAAGGCATTGTGCTTTCCACGGGTGGCGGAGCGGTAATGTCAAAAGAAAACCGCAACCATCTTTCTGCGCGTGGCATTGTGATCTATTTAGAAACCACCGTAGAAAAACAATTCCAACGTACGCAACGCGATAAAAAACGCCCGTTACTACAAGATGTAGAAGATCCACGTCAAGTGCTTGAGGAACTTTCAAAAATTCGTAATCCGCTGTATCAAGAAGTGGCGGATATTACCTTACCCACTGATGATCAAAGTGCCAAAGTAATGGCAAATCAAATCGTTGATTTAATTGAAAATATCAACGGCTAATTAAGCAAAAGGAAAAAATGATGTTGTGCGTAAATGTTGAATTAAAAGAACGTCGTTATCCTATTTATATCGGCGCTGGCTTGCTCTCCGATCCTAGTGTTTATCCCCTAAAAGCAGGCGATAAAGTAATGCTTGTGAGCAATCCGACCATTGCACAACATTATCTTGCTCCAGTCACAGAAACATTAACTCAGCTTGGTTGTCAAGTTGATCACGTATTATTACCCGATGGTGAGCAATATAAAAATCTTGAGTCGCTCAATCTGATCTTCACTGCATTATTAGAAAAAAATCACGGTCGCGATACGACTTTGATTGCGTTAGGTGGCGGGGTAATTGGCGATGTCGTGGGCTATGCTGCAGCCAGTTATCAACGTGGTGTACGTTTTATCCAAATTCCAACCACGCTACTTGCTCAAGTCGATTCTTCTGTTGGTGGAAAAACCGCTGTGAATCACCCACTCGGTAAAAATATGATTGGGGCGTTTTATCAACCTTGTACGGTGATTGTAGATACCCTCACCCTTCATACCTTACCGAAACGCGAAGTCAATGCAGGTTTAGCGGAAGTGATTAAATACGGCGCTATTTTAGATTACCCATTCTTTGAATGGTTAGAACAACATATTGATGAATTGGTTGCCCTTGAACAAGCCCCGTTACAGCACTGTATTGCCCGTTGTTGCCAAATTAAGGCTGATGTGGTGGCAAGAGATGAAACCGAAAAAGGCGACCGAGCCTTACTTAATTTAGGTCATACTTTTGGTCACGCCATTGAAACCCATTTAGGCTATGGGCAATGGTTACACGGTGAAGCCGTCGCCGCTGGCTCAATGATGGCAGCAGCCCTTTCTGAAATGTTAGGCGATTTATCCGTACAAGATGTGGGGCGTTTAGAAAAACTTTTTGCGCACGCGAACTTACCTACGGTTTCGCCAGATACAATGCAACCTGAAGATTACTTACCACATATGATGCGTGATAAAAAAGTATTAGCCGGAAAATTACGCCTCGTATTGCTGAAATCACTTGGACAGGCTTATGTGGCTACCGATAGCGACAAAGATCTTGTTCTTGCAGCCATTGCCCGTTGCACACAAACTGACTAACTTCAATGTATCCTAATGCGACAATTTTCCCACAACAAAAATACCGCCCTTTTCTAAAATGGGCGGGCGGAAAATTTCGTCTTACCGATCAAATTAATAAATTATTTCCTAAGAAAAAACAATGCCTTATTGAACCTTTCGTCGGCGCTGGGGCAGTTTTTTTGAATAGCCAATTTGAACGCTATATTTTGGTAGATATTAATGCGGATTTAATCAATCTGTTTAATACGGTTAAGCAAGATGTAAATTTGTATATTGAGGCAGTGAAAACGGTCTTTTTCCACCCTGATGCCAATACACCTGAGTATTATTACGCACAGCGTAACCAATTTAATCAATCCAGCAATCACTTTGAACGTTCCGTTTTGTTTTTGTATCTCAACCGTTTTGGTTTCAATGGGTTATGCCGTTATAACAGCAAGCAGGAATTTAACGTGCCTTTCGGAAGTTATAAAACCCATTATTTCCCCGAACTTGAGCTACGTTATTTTGCCCATAAAGCACAAAGTGCGGTGTTTATTTGTGCCGATTTTCACGAAGCGTTTAAATTTGCGGATGAAAATTCCGTTATTTATTGTGATCCGCCTTATGCGCCGATTAAGCAAGAAAGCAATTTCACCAGTTATGCGGGCAATGATTTTTCTTTAGCGCATCAACAAGCCTTGGCAAACTTAGCACAACATACCGCCAAGGAACATCAAATTCCTGTCTTGATTTCCAATCACGATACCAAATTTACACGTCAAATTTATCAAGGGGCGAAAATCAAACGTTTAAAAGTGCAACGTTCAATCAGCCAAGCCTCTCATAAACGGATTAAAGTCAATGAGTTAATCGCCACTTTTCACGGCAACCAAACTCAACGAGGCTGACTGAGCAAGGCAGGATTGACGTTAAATTGAAGTTGCTGAATTTGCGGATTTAACTCCTTTACTTTTGCTAATAGCTCTTTTTCTCTGAATAACAAACCTTGGCGCACCATCGCATTTGCCACCTCAATCACCAATACCGTTTCAGAAAAATTTGCCACACGATAAAAACCGTTAAATTGACTTGGAAATAACCGCGCTAATTGCTCGTTTAATTGTTGTAACAAAATGCCTTTTTGCATAATTTTGCCAAGGCGAGAATTTTCTAACACGTCTTGTACATTGGTGGGTTTACTGTATCGCATTACTTGTTTTCTACTTTTTTGACCTAATATTACACATCAAAGTAAGACATTGTAGTGATTTTCCGCTACAATAACAGTGATTTTTTGATTAAAAATAAGTTACCGAATGATTTCATCTAAAAGCACACAGAATTTTTGGTCGCAATTCCTACTCAGTATGATTGCGATCTTTGCCTTGCCTAATGCACAAGGTATAGAAAATGCGGGGCTTGCTTGTGAAAATTATTCTCGGGAACAACGCCAAACGCAACAGCTTGCTTGTCATCAGCTTGTTGCGCACAAACAAAGTATTCAACAGCAACAAAAACCAACGAAAAACCATTTTGTTGCCCCAAAAATTCTCCATCAAAAAGCACCGCACTTTATTTTTCCTGTATTGCGTGCGGCTACACCAATCCGCGCTGGCCCTGTTGCTTAGCCTTTTTCCGCCAAATATATATCCTTTGAATGATTTCAGCGCCTTGCTGAAGTTTAATTTAACCTATTGATATAAAAGAAATAACATTATGTTTAGAACTATTTTTACAAAAATTTTTGGCAGTCGTAATGACCGCATTCTACGTCGCTTAAACAAACAGGTGGCAAAAATCAACAAAATGGAACCGGAATTTGAAGCGTTAAGCGATGAACAATTACAAGGCAAAACCGCAGAATTTCGTGAACGCCTAAAAAACGGTGAAACCTTACAAAGTCTATTACCTGAAGCTTTTGCTACGGTGCGTGAGGCAAGTAAACGTGTACTTGGTATGCGTCATTTTGATGTGCAATTAATTGGTGGAATGGTGCTGAATGATCGTTGCATTGCAGAAATGCGTACTGGGGAAGGGAAAACGCTGACCGCTACCTTACCTTGCTATCTTAATGCCTTAACTGGGAAAGGGGTACACGTTGTAACGGTAAACGATTATCTTGCTCGCCGAGATGCAGAAACTAACCGTCCTTTATTTGAATTTTTAGGTATGACTGTGGGCGTAAATATTCCGGGATTACCTGCTGAGGAAAAACGTGCTGCTTATGCTGCAGATATTACTTATGCAACAAATAGCGAATTAGGCTTTGATTATTTACGCGATAACCTTGCTCATTCTGCTCAAGAACGTTTCCAGAAAGAACTCTACTACGCCTTAGTGGATGAAGTGGATTCTATTTTGATTGACGAAGCTCGTACTCCGCTGATTATTTCAGGGCCTGCGGAAGATAGTTCGGAACTTTATATTGCCATTGATAAGTTAATCCCACACTTAATTAAACAAGATAAAGAAGACACCGAAGACTATCAAGGTGATGGGGATTACACCTTAGATTTAAAAACAAAACAAGCCTATCTGACTGAACGTGGGCAAGAAAAAATCGAAACGTGGCTGATTGAACAAGGATTAATGCAAGAGTCAGAATCCCTTTATTCCCCAGCCAAAGTCGCATTGTTACACCACGTTTATGCTGCATTGCGTGCGCATACCCTCTTTGAACGTGATGTTGATTACATCGTAAAAGATGGTGAAATTATCATTGTTGATGAACATACAGGGCGTACAATGGCAGGGCGTCGTTGGTCTGAAGGTTTACACCAAGCCATCGAAGCCAAAGAAGGGGTGCCAATCCAAAATGAAAACCAAACGGTGGCATCCATTACTTACCAAAATTATTTCCGTCTTTATGAAAAATTAGCCGGAATGACCGGAACAGCAGATACGGAAGCCTTTGAATTTCAACAAATTTATGGCTTGGAAACCATTGTAATCCCAACCAATCGACCAATGATTCGTGATGATCGTACTGATTTAATGTTTGAAAATGAACAATACAAATTTGCGGCGATTATCGAAGAAATCAAAGACTGCATTGCCCGTAACCAACCTGTATTAGTAGGGACAGCATCGATTGAAAAATCAGAATTATTATCTGATGCGTTAACCAAAGCGGGAATTAAGCACAGTGTGTTAAATGCCAAATTCCACGCACAAGAAGCAGAAATCATTGCCAATGCGGGTTATCCCGCTGCCGTCACTATTGCCACCAATATGGCAGGACGCGGTACAGATATTGTACTTGGCGGGAACTGGAAAGCAGAAGTGGCGAAATTAGATAATCCAACTGACGCACAAATCGACGCGATCAAAGCCAACTGGCAAACACGCCACGACATTGTAAAACAAGCTGGCGGTTTGCATATTATCGGCACAGAACGCCACGAGTCACGCCGTATTGATAACCAATTGCGTGGACGTTCAGGACGTCAAGGCGATCCCGGTTCATCACGTTTCTACTTATCCTTAGATGATGCCTTAATGCGAATTTACCTGAATGAAGGTAAATTGAATATGATGCGTAAAGCCTTCAGCACACCGGGGGAAGCAATGGAATCTAAGTTGCTCACCAAAGTAATTGCCTCAGCCCAAGCAAAAGTGGAAGCGCATAACTTTGACGGGCGTAAAAACTTATTAGAATTTGATGACGTTGCGAACGATCAACGCCACGCGATTTATCAGCAACGTAATGAATTACTGGATAATGAAAACATCGCTGACACCATTGAAGTGATCCGCCAAGATGTGTTTAACACGGTTATTGATCAATATATTCCACCAAATTCTCTGGAAGAAATGTGGGATATTCCCGCGTTAGAACAACGTTTAAAACAAGATTTTGCGTTAGATTTACCTATCGCACAATGGTTAGAAGAAAATAATGCCTTACACGAAGAAACCTTGCGTGAACGCATTATTGAAGCGGCTGTTGCTGAATATAAACGTAAAGAAGAACTAGTTGGTTCGGAATCAATGCGCCATTTTGAAAAAGGCATTATGTTACAAACCCTTGATGAACTTTGGAAAGAGCATTTATCGGCAATGGATCACCTGCGCCGTGGCATTCACTTGCGTGGTTATGCACAAAAAGATCCAAAACAAGAGTATAAGAAAGAATCTTTCCAAATGTTCACAGATATGCTTGACGCATTAAAGCTCAGCGTTATCACGACACTCAGCCGTGTACAAATCCGTACGCAAGAAGAAATTGAACAAGCAGAAAGATTACAACAAGAAATGGCTGCCCGTGAACAGGCACAAATGCAATATAACACTGACGATGAACAAGCGGAACAAACCCCATTGCCGCCTTCAGATCGTAAGATTGGTCGTAATGAGCCTTGCCCGTGCGGTTCAGGGAAAAAATACAAACATTGCCATGGCAATCGTGCGGCGAACTATCGTTAATTGATAAAATATAAAAGTGCGGTAAAAATTTCTGATTTTTTTACCGCACTTTATAGAGGGTCTGTTGATCATTCATTTTACATTTGAGTTATCCACAAACCCTAAGGAGAAAAAATGGCAAAACCGATTATCCAAGTTGCAGCCGGGATCATTCGTAATGAATTTGGGCAAATTTATCTTACTCAACGCCTTGAAGGGCAGGATTTTGCGCAATCTTTAGAATTCCCCGGCGGGAAAATCGATAAAGGTGAAACGCCCGAGCAAGCCCTTGCCAGAGAACTTGAAGAAGAAATCGGCATTCATATTCTCAACGCCGAGTTATTTGAGCGTTTTACCTTTGAATATCCCAGCAAGGTCATTCAATTTTATTTTTACCTTGTGGAACAATGGGTGGGCGAACCTTTTGGTCGAGAAGGGCAGGAAGGAATGTGGATTGCACAATCTGAACTCGATGCCAGTCAATTTCCGCCCGCTAACAGCAAGCTTATTCAACGTTTACTGGCTGAAAATCGATAAGTTATCACCAATCAAAAAGCATTATATGAAAAATATAATGCTTTTCTTTTTTCAACGAATTAGGTGCTATGCCCATTTAGCACGCTAACAACGTGGTGTTCTCACCCAAAAAAAATCTCATAAAACGTGGTTAAATTGCTTGAGAAAATTCCTCTATGCTCTACAACACGTTGTCTTGTGTTGTGTGCGATTTTGGCTATTTTTAGTCCCGTTACCCAAATAGCGTCTTAGCAACAAATATCCTGTATCACAAATTGCAATGAATGACGTTCGTGTAAGCGGAATTTTCTTTGCTTCAAACGTTTTAGTCTTAACGCTCGTACCTGAGATAAACGGAATAATTTCGTGTTGTTTTTCTTCAAAAATGTTTTTCTTTTTATTGCCATAATGTCCTTCTCTTTTCTATTCACAACCTAAGGAAAATCTTCTAAATGATTTTCTATGTTAGGGTAAACCTTAGTGTGGTGCTTCTTGGTTTTGCTGTATGCGGTGATAATTCACAATGCTGTTCATATAGCGACGAATATTTTCAATATACTGATAAGCCTCATAACCTCGTGCATAGCCATATTTTAAATTAGTGTAATAACGTTTTTCCGCCAATAAAGGCAGATTTTTCTTCACATCAAGCCAGTTATCGGGATCGCCACCAAGGCTCTTTGTTAAGCGGCGTACATCAAGCAAATGCCCAAGTCCCATATTATACGCACACAAAGCAAACCAAATGCGATCTTCTTGGCGGATGGTATTTGGCATTTGCGCCAGTAATAAATGCAAATATTCCGATCCCGCTTTAATGCTTTGCTCCGCATCTAAACGATTGTTGATTTTCATTCGTTCCGCTGTTGCCTTAGTCAGCATCATCATTCCGCGTACGCCTGTTGGCGAGGTGGCTTCTGGATTCCAATGGGATTCTTGATAGGCAATCGCAGCCAATAAACGCCAATCTAACTCCCCTTTATACTTATCAAAAAGATCCGCATATTTCGGTAAAATCGTTTCAATTGCATTTAAATAAGAACGGGTATCCACATAGTCAAATTGGGCTAAATGGTTAAAATATTTTTCCTCAATGCGTGCAATAAGCCCTGTTTCAATGGCATTATTCATAAAATCGAGCAATGCGGCTTGCAGTTCATTATAGGTATTATTCGCCAAATACCAATGAATGGTCGCTTCGTCAGTAACATCAAAGGCAACCGCCAGCTGTGGCTTAATTTGTTGCGTAATAGAAATATCTATTGAATTGGCAATGGTGTAATCCAGTTTACCTTCTGCGACTTGCAGTAATAATTCTTCTTGGCTTTGATCCACGGTTGTCCATTGCAAATCAGGATATTGCTCTTTAAAACGATTAAGTAATAGATTAAGTTCAGAGCCTTTCGCCAGCACTAAGCGTCCATTTAATTTTTCTAACGAAGTAGGGCGATTTTCTCCTTTACGGTAAACCAGTTGCCACGAGGCAGAAGAATACGCAGGACCGAGCTGAAATTGTTCTAACTTTTCGGGTTGATAAAGCAAATTCGCTGCTGCTAAATCAATTTGATGCGCGGATAAGGCAGAAAACAGTGCTTGAGTACTCTCCATTGGGCGAATATCCAATTCCACATCCAAATAATCTGCAAAGGCTTTTGTGAGTTCATATTCAAACCCCGTTGCGCCCTCTGAACCAATAAAATAAGAAATGGGATTATTCAGTGTGCCAACAATCAATTTACCTTTGGTTTGCACCATTGCATAAGGATTATCTTCCGATTGCATTATGCGTTGCCACGGGAACACCATATCAATGGCCCACAATAATAAGGCAACGGCACTCACTATACGTAAAAATAAACCTTTCAATCTTGCTCTACTCTATCATCACAACACATTGTCTGTGCTTGGTTAAAGTTAAAAGTGCGGTAAAAAATCATTTAATTTTGTACCGCACTTATCAAATAAATGAAAGCGAAATTATGCTGCTTTCGCCATTTCAAATTCAATCAACATCATTAAAATATGGATCACTTTGATATGAATTTCTTGAATGCGATCGGCATAACGGAAATGTGGCACGCGAATTTCGACATCGGCAAGCCCCGCCATTTGTCCCCCATCTTTACCTGTCATGGCAATCACTTTCATTCCTTTCTCTTTTGCCGCTTTAATCGCATTCAAAATGTTCTTAGAATTACCTGAAGTGGATAAACCAAAGAGTACATCCCCTTTTTGCCCCACTGCCTCAATATAACGAGAGAACACATAATCATAGCCAAAATCATTACTCACGCAGCTTAAATGGCTGACATCAGAAATCGCAATGGCAGGGTAGCCGGGGCGGTTTTCACGATAACGCCCAGTGAGTTCTTCAGCAAAATGCATTGCATCGCAGTGCGATCCGCCATTTCCGCACGAAAGCACTTTTCCACCTTGTTTAAAACTCTCCGCAATTAACAACGCAGCTTGTTGAATTAATTCAATATTTTTTTCATCATTGACGAATTTATTAAGCACATCTTGTGCTTCGTTAAGCTCGGCTTTAATTTGATCTAAGTACATTTTATTCTCCTTTTGCAAACACGCCTCAAAATTAAAATGGCGTTAATCTATCACGATTTTGCCATTAATTCATTATATTTCCGTTGCTATGCGTTTAATGTTTGGAGTAATTCCGTTACAAAATCCAACCGCACTTTATTTTCTGTTAAATCACGCTGAAATCTAAATTTCGTTGGGCCGTCAAAGCGATATACCGCCGGCGATTGCTGAATAAGTTGCAAGAATTTTGTCGGATCAAGGCTGGCTTTAGGAGAAAACTCAATAAAGCCACCTTGCGCCGTGGCTTCCATACGAATAATCTGTAATAGCTTAGCTTGCAAACGCAACTGGGCGATCTGTAATAAATTTTTTGCAGGTGTCGGCAATAAGCCAAAGCGATCGATTAATTCCACTTTTAATTCATCAAGCTCTTGGGCGTTTTCAGCACCGGCAATACGTTTATAAAAGCCAAGACGCATATTCACATCGCCTAAATAATCATCAGGTAACAAGGCAGGAATGCGTAAATCAATTTCAACTTGACGCTGAGTGAGTTCATCAAGGGAAGGCTCACGTCCCTCTTTCAGCGCATTCACGGCACTTTCTAGCAGATCCATATACAAAGAGAAACCAATGCTTTCAATTTGTCCGCTTTGTTCATCACCAAGTAATTCCCCTGCCCCACGAATTTCTAAATCTTGCGTTGCCAACATAAAACCTGCGCCAAGGTTATCGAGACTTTCTAATGCTTCAAGGCGTTTTACTGCATCTTTTGTCATCGCTTTCGGATGAGGCGTCAATAAATAGGCATAAGCTTGGTGATGAGAACGCCCCACTCGCCCACGCAGTTGGTGTAATTGGGCTAAACCAAAACGATCCGCACGCTCAATGATGATGGTGTTCGCAGTAGGCACATCAATCCCTGTTTCAATAATGGTCGAGCAAACCAGTACGTTGTAGCGCTGATGATAAAAATCTGACATCACACGCTCTAACTCACGCTCACGCATTTGTCCGTGTCCAATAACAATGCGCGCTTCAGGCACAAGTGCGGTTAAATTTTCGGCACAATTTTCAATACTCGCCACATCATTATGCAAATAATAAACCTGCCCACCACGTAGAATTTCACGCAAAATGGCTTCGCGGATAATTAAATCATCAGCTTGCCGTACAAAGGTTTTAATCGTCAAACGGCGTGCTGGTGGCGTGGAGATAATAGAGAGATCGCGAATACCATTCATTGCCATATTTAACGTGCGTGGGATCGGCGTTGCCGTAAGGGTGAGAATATCCACATTAGCTCGCAATTGCTTAATTTTTTCTTTTTGACGCACGCCAAAACGGTGTTCCTCATCAATAATCAGCAAGCCTAGATCGTTAAATTTAACTTCTGGCTGAATAAGTTTATGTGTGCCAATCAAAATATCAATTTTCCCCTCTGCTAAAGCTGTAAGCAGCGTTTTTTGCTCTTTTGCTGTTTTAAAGCGGGAAAGTACTTCCACATTCACAGGTAAATTAGCAAAGCGATCTTTGAAATTTTCATAATGTTGCTGGGCAAGGAGCGTAGTCGGCACAAGTACGGCAACCTGCTTATGATTCATCACCGCTAAAAATGCGGCACGCATTGCCACTTCTGTTTTACCGAACCCAACATCACCACACACCAAACGATCCATTGCTTTCGGCTGGCACATATCAGAAATCACCGCATTGATTGCGGTCATTTGGTCTAGGGTTTCCTCAAAAGGGAAGGTAGCTGAAAACTGCCTAAATTCATCGCGATCATAATGAAATGCAAAGCCTTTTTGTGCCTCCCGTCGAGCATACACATCTAATAATTCTGCCGCCACATCACGAATTTTCTCAGCCGCTTTCTGACGGCTTTTCACCCAAGCATCACTGCCTAATTTATGCAATGGTGCAGTTTCTTCTGAACCACCTACATAACGGCTAATTAAGTGGAGTGAAGTAACAGGCACATAAAGTTTAGAATCATTAGCATATTGCAACAGTAAAAATTCCGATTTTATCCCTGCATTTTCTAGTGTCACCAAGCCTGCATAACGCCCTACACCGTGATCTAAATGCACCACAGGCTGACCAATTTTCAGTTCAGCCAAATGGCGGATTAAGGTATCTGGATTAACCGATTTTTGTCGATCTCGGCTACGCTGTTGCACACGTTCACCAAGTAATTCCGTTTCCGTAATCAATGCAATGGAATCATTGTCTTTATCAATAATAAAGCCTCGATCTTGGCTACAAATCAGTAAATTTTGCTTCGCTTGTAAATCGGAAAGATGCGTAATTTGCTTTGGTCTTAACTTCAACGAACTAAGCAAATCAAGCAGGGTTTCTCGACGCCCTTCTGTTTCAACACAAAACACAATATCCCCATTAAATTGCGTCATAAACTCACGCAAATTTTGGAGAGGTTCTTTTTGTTGTAGCTTTAAGCTTAAATCCGGCAAGCCTTGCACGGGTAAGTTTTGCTGACGAACAGAAGCACGTGCCACTTTCTCCGCTTTCAGGGTGATTTTAGGAAAATGTTTGAGCTGATGATTAATTTGGTCAATCGGCAACCAAAGCTGATCTGGCGGTAATAAAGGGCGCATAGGATCAACACGGCGACTTTCATAACGTTGCTCACAATCTTGATAAAAACGCTCGCCTTGTTGCTGATTGTTAGCAAAATCAATAAATAAAGTCTGTTCAGGTAGGTAATCAAATAAGGTTGCCATTTGCTCAAAAAACAGAGGTTGCCAATACTCAATCCCAGCCGCCAACGTGCCTTTGCTCACTTGCTGATAAATATGCTCTGGATCACGGCGAATTTCACCAAAAGTATCACGAAATTTTGTACGGAAAAACTCAATGCCTTTATGATCCGTAGGAAATTCTTGTGCTGGTAATAAACGGATAGAAGGAATTTCTTCTAATGTTCGCTGGCTATCCACATCAAAGGTGCGAATGCTCTCAATTTCCTCATCAAAAAAATCTAAACGAAAAGGCACCGCACTTCCCATAGGAAAGAGATCGAGTAACGCACCACGCAATGCGTATTCACCGTGTTCCAACACTTGTTCCACAGCACGATATCCTGCATTTTCTAACTGTAAACGGAAATCGTTAATGACAATACGATCATCTTTTTTAACCAGTAAAACATTATGTTGCAAATACGCTGGCGGGCAAATTTTTTGCATTAAGGTACTGATTGGCAAAATAAAAATGCCATTTTTTGCATTTTGTAAATGGAATAACGCACTGAGTCGGGAAGAAATAATATCTTGATGTGGCGAAAAACTGTCATAAGGCAAGGTTTCCCAATCAGGAAAAAAGGTAATCGGCTCAGAGATAATTTCTGCCAAAATTTTAGATAAACGTACCGCACTTCGTGTGTCTGGCGTAACAACAACCGTTAGTCCTTGATGTTGTTGGGCAATTTCGGCAATTGCTAAAACATCACTACCTGCAATGACATTAGCTAAAATTTTGTGATCATTCGCTTTTGTTGGGATATTCAAATCAAAATACATCATAATACTAAGTGCGGTGTTTTTTTCCGTCTTTTTTAAGATTAAAAATACGGCTAGTCTAACGGAAATCCACGCATTTGCAAAGAAGAATACTGTTTTTTTACACAGTATAAAAATGCCCAAAATGACCACTCGCATTGACTGTCCCTATTTTAATCAGTTAGGTGATAAAGACAGAAAAACGCTTGACGAAAGCCGATGAAATCTTTATATTCTGCCTCTATTCCCAATGGTGAGATGTCCGAGTGGTTGAAGGAGCACGCCTGGAAAGCGTGTATGTGCGAAAGTGCATCGGGGGTTCGAATCCCCCTCTCACCGCCATCGCTGATATTTTTTCAGTTCTTTTTGTTCGTATTGTTCACTAACTTATTAAAAAACAAGGATTTTTGTAGTTCGTTCTGTTTTTTCTGTTCTTTTTGCGTGTTTTTGTTCTTGGCGAAATGATCCCAAATGATCCCTTTTTTGTTAGCTCTCACTTACAAAAATGGATTTTTTAGATTTTAGGGATCATTTCTTGAAATTTTTCAATTAAATCAAGAGCTAACACTATGACAAAAATCAACCAAACTTTTATCAATAAACTGAAAGCCACAGGCAAAGAAGAACGCTATTCACTAGGGCATAAACTCTTTTTAGTGATGACCCCTAAAGGTAGCAAGTCTTATCGTTATATTTACCGCTTACCCGATACCAAGGCGATTAGAAAAAAGAACCTTGGGCGGGCTGATATTATTTCCCTTGAAGAAGCGTTAAATATGGCGATTTCTTATAATCTTTCGATTGCCCAAGGCATTGATCCTTTAGCGCAAATTCAAGCAGAAGAAAAGCAATTACAGTTGCAAAAAATCACGTTGATAGAGATTGCGGAAGATTGGCATAAGACAAAAGGCGTTAGATTAAGCGAAGCGCATTTAAAAGATCGCTTAGCACGTTTTAAAAATCATTTATTTCCAATTTTGGGCGAATACCCTATTTCAGCCATTACCCTTTTTAATGCAAGAGAGTTGATTAAACCTATTGCCAATAAAGCCCCGTTTATGGCTGAAAAAGTTGCACGGGATTTAAGAGAATTAGGCAATCACGCCGTTGAAATGGGGATTTTATCTAGTAATCATCTCGCTTTAATCAAGCAGTCTTTCCCTAGACCGAAATCAAAGCCTAATCCTTGCATTAAATCGCAAGAATTACCGCTATTCTTTAAGCGCTTATTTGAATCAAATTTAGCGCTACAAACACGCTTACTTATCGAATTTGAGCTTTTAACTATGGTAAGGGCTAACGAAGCGGCAAGTGCTGAATGGGTTGATATTGATTTTGCTACTAAGCGCTGGGTTATTCCCGCAGAAAAAATGAAGATGGATAAGCCCCATTATGTGCCATTAAGCACGCAAGCCATTGAGATATTGCGGCTATTACAGCAACTTAATGGGCATAAAAGATATGTTTTTTCGCATCGTTCTGATGATATGAGCCACATTTCACCAAATACGGCAAACCAAGCATTTAAGCGTATTGGCTATAAGAATATTATGACCCCGCACGGTATGCGCTCACTGGCTGCAACGTATTTAGAAGATGTTGGGGCAGAAGCTCACGAAGTAATTAACGCTTGCTTGGCGCATAATGAGAAATCAACAACTGCAAAAGTCTATTTGCGCAGTAACTTCTATGAAAGACGGATCCCCGTTATGCAAATATGGGGCGATTATGTAGAGCAATGCAAGAAAAATCGTTAAACAAGAAATTAAGCGGCGCAATGCCGCTTTTTTATTCATCTTCACATTCCTCTTCATCTTCTTCGCATTCATCATCATAGGAAGAATAAGGCTCTTCAACATAATATGATTTTGGTTTGCTTTCTTCTTTTTTGTCTTTACCACTCGTTATGACTTTATAGGCAACGTAGGCAATAGCCGCTTTCTTAACTATGCTACTTTTCTTTTTTGTCTTCTCTTTTGCTAGTGCTGGATTTAATCCGCCGAATAGTAAGGAAAGAATAAGCCCGAATGTAAGAAGTTTTTTCATTCTTTTAATCCTTAATGAAAGTTGAATATGTTAAATAATCATCTATTTCTAATTCTTAAAAAGCAAGAAAAATCATATATGACTGTTATTATTAAATTTATATTCAACAATGGAATATGAAAATAATTCATATATCAAAACTAGCTCATTTTTATTGTATCTATATACAGCCATCAAAAACGCCATAAAACGCCTATTTTGGGGCGTTTCTTTTAGCTTAGCATATTTACAGATTTTTTATTTTCCCTTCTTGGTGCGCTTCTGCTTGGGCTAAACGTTGGAAAACGTGCGGCGATAAAATCGCTAGCATTTCCTCGCCACGCCCGCGCATTAAATGTAGTGTTTTCAACGCAAATTGCGGTGATGGTTCAAGCCTTGCCCCGCTTGGTATGAATTAAATTCATAAACTGCGTTTCTTCAACGCAAATCAACGCAAAAAAACGCAAAAAATTGTGCTTTTAGTTATAAGAAAGTGCGGGGCTTTTTGGCTAAATTTTGCCCTTATCATATTTCTAGCCTTATTTTTGGCGTTGCTACATAAAAAATAAGCCTGATTTTGTGATCATCACCCTCACAATTCAAACAAAATGACAAAAAAACGCCCCTTTTTTATCCTTAACACGAACAAAAACGAACGCCAACGAAACAGGGCGGAAACAAAATACAAGGGGCTAAAAATGTGAGTGAAAACCAAAGAAAACAGCGATTTATCAGCCTTGAGCAAGTGATCGACCGCACAAGCCTGAAAAAAACGACCATTTACACACTAATGGCAAGAAATGAATTCCCACAATCTATCAGCATTTCAGCAAATCGCCGTGCTTGGCTGGAAAGCGAAATAGAAGACTGGATAGAAAGCAAAATCAACGCACAAAAAGAGATTTAACCAATGGAAAAACCAAAAACCGAATTTCAACAACATAAAACGAAATATCTAGCTGAAAAACAAGCCTTAGATAATCTGCTGAAAGAAAAAAGCAAAACGCAGAATATTATTGCCGCACTTCAGCAAGATTTAATCGAACAAGCGAATAATGCAGAAAACAAGCTAGAAAAAGAAAATTTTATTTCAGCTGATGATTATGTTGCATTAAAACAAGCTGAAACGGGGATAAAAACACGAATTGAATATTACCAAGCCTATTTAGAAGGAATAGACGCCAAAATATATCAACAGAAAGAACGTTTATTTAACGAATATCAGCAAATTTTGCAAATGCGAGAAAAAAGCCTACTGGCTGAATTTAACGCATTATTTGAACATTTTTTAAATGAACAAAAAGACACCCTAACCCGCCTTTATTCATTGCTCAAATATAGCGGCGTTGCACAACCTAATCCCCTTGATGACAGCTACAAAGGCACGCTTGAATATGCCGTAAAACAAATGCTACTTAAAAAGATTGAAAAAGGAATAAATAGCGAAATTCCGCTAGATAATGAATGGGAATTGCCTCTTTTTGTGAACCGTGATGAGTTAAAAACACCAACACAAAAGCATAAAGAAAGTTTTTCCAAAGAAAAAACGGGATTTCAAAAATTAATCAATAATTTAAAAGGTGAATAAAAATGAATGTTACAGAAAAAGTAAAAAAACTACTTGATAGAAGTCAAAATAGTTCAGGTGAAGAATACGCTGAAACAGATATTCACAATAATATTTCTAAAAACTTCAATAGGTATATTGTTAAATTAGGAAATAGCTTAGGTTTAGATCTGAATGGTGATGCGTACCATACGCTAGATTTAACAGCAGAAAATAAATTACTTGAAAACTTATCTAAAAATAGCTTATTTGGTTTAATTAATGTTATTAAAACAACCAATCAAGAAGGCGACACACTAGGAATTCATATTCCTATTGCAAGCACAGTTGATACAAATGTTGAAGAAAGAACTCCTACAAAAGGTTATATCTCACCAATTCAGCAATTTAATTGTGAACAAATCAACATAGATACTTTTGTGAGTTATGAAAAATTAGATAGACTAGCGAATTATTTAGATAAAGATTTTGAACAACTATTTGATAGTCAACTCACAAAACAAATGCTACTAAGCCTTTTAATGATTGGCTTTAATGGAAAATCTCGCTCAAATCATTCTAATCCTGATAGTAACCCACTGGCCCAAGATGTAAAAAAAGGTTGGGTGCAAAAAATTAAAGAAAATGCACCAGAAAAAATCATTACAGCGGGAAATGTAGGAGCAGGTGAAAAATATAAAAACTTGAAAACATTAATCAATGCAGCAAAAGAAAAAATTAGCTACCCTTCACGTTTAGCTGATGATTTAATCATTCTGTGCGGTAGAAATATTCTTGATGATCGCAAAATTATTGTTGAATACAGTGATTTATCACAAGATAACACGGGGCTTATTACGATTAGCCAAGAACTAATAAGCGGCTTAAAAGCAATTAGCGTTCCTTTTTTTCCTGAAAATTGTGTATTAATCACTTCATTAAAGAATATTTCTCTTTATTTACAAAGCGGAACAGTGCGCAGATTTATGAAAGATGAAGCAAGGCACGATCGTATTGCTAACTACATTTCAATGAGCTTAGATTTTATCATCGAAGACTACAACGCCTTAGCATTAATTGAAAACATCAATATCATAGATTAGCTTTCGTTGCGCAGTAAGCTTTGGGCGGATTTATTACCGCCCTTTTTTATTGCCTTAAGGTTTGAAAGTCTTTTATAAGATTTTTGATGGTGCTAATATTTAGCCGAATTAAACACAACAAGGAACAGCACAATGGCAATTCATCAAATCTTAACCCGCCACACGGCAAGCATTAGCGACTTGAAAAAAAATCCTATGGGGATCGTATCAGAAGGCACGGAAGAAGAAGGCGCAATCGCTATCTTAAACCGAAATGAACCCGTTTTTTATTGCGTTAATCCACAACTTTTTGCTGTTATTCAGGAAATACTCGAAGATAAAGAACTAAGCGAAATTGTCAAAAAACGCCTTGCAACCATTGCCCCTGTAAAAGTTAGCCTAGATGACCTATAACAGCCCAATAACGGGCTTTTTTGCTATCAAATAACAATCAAATAACCATCAAATAAATCAAGGATTAAATCAAAATGGCACAGCAAAAAATAAATTTACCACCGCGAAAATGGTACACACTAAAACAAGCCGCTGAAAAATTTACTTATGAAATAAATCATCAAATCACCGTATCAGATATGATACATTATTTATTTAATGGTTATTTCTTACCTTATATTCATACAAGATATAAATTAAATCATTCCCTTATTTTTAACGGTAAATATTATCTTGATTTTAAAGAAACAAAGAATAAACTTTTAGAGAAAATCAATTCAACACTTAAACTAAACTATCAAAACTTAACTATTCTTGATGACTATTGTAAATTAGCCGTTTTTCATATAGATCGCCCTAAAATCCCTTCAGAAATTTGGATAAATGAATATCTAGCTAATTTTCTTGATATTCTTAACCTTAAATCAGAAAATGAACTCAACGACAATATACTTGATAATTTTTTTAGTAAAAATCGCGTAATGACCTATGGAATTGATGGCTTATTAGCAATAAAAATAGACAGCCTATATAATGGCTATTCTTCAACTTTTGAAGAAATGCGAACACTAGAAAAGGGCGTAATGCTTTACCATACCGATTTATTTACACCGCCTATAGAAAATCTTGATGATAAACTTGCCCTTTACCGCTTAGAATTAACCAGCCCTATTTTTATTCCCGCTGAAGAAATTATTATTCTTTATGATGATTTACAGCGAATAATTGAAAATGAGCGGGTAAATTTAAAATCTCTTGCCAATGAAAGAATAGAAACGACAGAAACAGCCGAAAAAACAAACAAAACGATTAAAAATAAATCGAATGAAGAATCGAATAATGGAACAGATGAAAAAATCAAAAACAAGAAAGACTTTTACAACAAAGCAATTTTTAACGCAATCAAGCTCACCGCAGAGGCAAATCCAGAATGCGGCGGCTATCAGATAGTTAAAGCCGTAATCGCTGAAATAAAGGCGCGTTATAATTTAAAAGATGTTACTGATCTTTATTCTGATCGCCATTATCTCGATAAAGCTAAAAAAGAACTCAAGCTAACCTTTCCAAAAAATAGCGGAAATCGAAAAACCAAAATCAACGTTATCTTAGATAGCGAACAGCCTAATAAATAATCGAACAAAGTCTATAAAATAATCGAACGGTGCAATTTTTGCCGTTCGATTTTCTCTTTCTCTTTTCGATTTTTCTCACACTCTAACCTTTCTACCATTCCCCCCGAACAAAAACACGCTTAAAGCACAGAACGAACAAAAAGAACTTTTTCAACCAAAACCACTGGGGAAACGATGAGCGAAACGATCACATTATCCCGCTATGCCAATGCCAAAGAAGTTTGTGCATTGCTTGGCATTTCAAAAACAGCCATTCATAAATACAGCAAAAGCGGCACATTTCCAAAGCCAATCAAGATCGGCAATTGCTTACGCTGGAATATGGAAAGCGTGCGGGCTTGGATAGCGAAACAAGAACAACCAACTAATAGGGGAATTAATGGCAATTAACATTAAATGCCCGTTTTGCGGGGGCGATACAAAAACCCGCTCAAGCCATAAACCATCACTATTAAGCGTAAACGCTAGTGTTTATTGCCCCAACTGTGGGCAACTAAAGGCGCAATTTGTGGGGCAACTTTATGAAGTAAAAAGAGCCGTTTATATTGATTGCCCAGAGGCGCAAAAGTGGAATGAAACAGAAAAAGAACAGATAGACAAAGGCACGCTAAAAGCCGTGAGCAATCAAGAACGGCTAGATAGCCTAATGAAAAAGGAAGAACCACAACAGAAATTCAAATTTTAGCCAATAAAAAAGGCTCACACCCCAATAATGTAAGCCTTTTTTGCTATGCCATCAATTAAATCAAAATGAGATTAAAACAATTCATAACAGGAAAGGAACGCTATGAATAACTTTCATAATACAGCAAAACGCCTTAAAATCAAGGCATTCACACCATTTTTTTATAAGTGCGGTGCTTTTTTTGCAGATTTTTGCTTGACAGAAAACGCCTTTGAAAATTACAGTATTCCCGCTTTCGCAAAATCGAAAGCCGAGCCTGGAAACTCGAACGATATACTTGTGGCGTATAGTAACACGCCTATTAATGCGTGTTTTTTTATGCGTAGCACAAACACACCCAAAGAAAGCGTTATGCAAATTTGCACAACGGCATTTCTCTCTATGGTGGCGTGTTATGGGAAAGGTTTCGCCCTTTGCTGTGTTCCACAAGTCGCAGTTTTCCAGCCCGTAACACGTTACCGCCCAAGCCTGGAAACTTTAGCGGTAACTTCACGAAAACTATTTACTTGTGGAGTAAACGCAATGATCTATCTATTCAAAGCCGTAAGCCGTTCAGACTTACGCAATACCAAAAAACATCTTTCCTCTTTCCCACGCTATACCGTACGCATAAATGCCGACAGTATCGAGCAAGCCACCGCACAAGTTGCTCCATTTTTTGTGATCTTGGGGGTGAAAAATGCGTAATCTCACTAAAGCCGATCTTTTAGATGAATTAATAACGATAGAATTTTTGTTTCACCAGGCAAAAGAAGCGCTATCAAAAGAAGATCTTAATATTGCATTTAATGCGATTAAGGAAATTCGATCCGCACAATATAGCAACGTTGCATTAAATGCATATTCAAATCAGCAACTACTAAAAGAGATGATGAAAATCATAGAGCAAGGAATAAACCCATCTACGCCAGCAGAAAAGGAAAACGAAGGGGGCGATTATGTGCATTAAAAATAACCTAACAAGCATAAAACGTATTAACAACCTAATGCGCCACTATCGCCCACAACCCAGCAAGGAAAGGAGATTAAGTGAAAAATTGCAAGCCTTATCTAACCTAATTGGCTTAAATAACTCACTTTTTGAAGTGATGGATCGTAATTTTCAAGAGTATATGACTTCAAAAGATGATGATCTAATTTACGCCAAGCAGTGCATTCATTTTGATTTGATGATTATCGCCCAGTTACTGAATGACAATTTAGAACGGGAGTTCGACCAGTTCAGCACGTTCTTATTAGAGCAAGGGGGCAACGATGATCACTAAACGCATCACCCTACCAGATGGTACGCTTATTGAGTTTTTCGCCAATAATACGGAAGAAATGGCGCTAATGTTGCCAGAATATGCCGAAACACTAGCCCAAAAGCGGGCGGCACGATTGCAACAACTAAAAGAAACCCAACGCAACCAGCAAAAAGCCCGCAGAAAGCGCCTACAACGCCAAAAACTGGCAAGACGCAAGGCAAGGGGGCAATAATGACGTACACAAAATTGCCTTTATTGGTTGTTTATTTAGCCGCACATATTCCAACGGAAAAAGCCGCCAATCGCTTAAGTCTTGGAAGACAAGCAAATAAAACAATGCCAAAACGGAACAAAACGGCACAATTACCCGCTTAATTTATTCACACCGTCTTATTCATTTAAGGCGGTGATTAACGCAAAAAAGGTTATAAATTATGATGAACGGAAAGAGAAAATATCAGCCAACCAAACCCAAAGCGCAAGAAGATCAAATCATTTTAATTGGTGATGAAGCGTGGCAAGCGTGGAATAACGGAAATGGCACATTATGGCAAATGCTGAATGAAAACTTGCTTAAATTAGGTTGTGATTTTAAGCCATATATTTTTGGTGAAAATCCGCTTAAAAATATTCCCGCACAAACCCTTGCGCCGAAAACGCAAGAATACATTAAACTGTTTGAATGCGGGCAATTAACCGAACCCCAACGCACGGCAATTTGCCATAACCTCGCGACAAAAACCACGGCAAAATTTGTTACCTTGCATAGTGTTGTAACAGGGGAACTAGTCGAAAATTTTAGCCCTTATATTGAGAAAATTCGTAAAGGTGAAGAAGCCGAAACGGCTAAACTCATTGCTCAAGCGAGCATAGATCAAAGCGCCCCTAAAACCTCACCTTATATTGATTATAGAGAAAATGGGCTACTAGAAGGGCTTTTCTATGTTGTGCCTAAGCTGGATAAAGACACAGGCGAAGTGCTACGTGAAGATCTAAAATGGATTTGCGATAAACTGGAATTAGTCGGCAAAGGTAAAAACGAAAACGGCGATTATTTCTATATTTTCCAATGGCATAACCCTGATGAAAACGCCCCACGCATTGAAGCGATAAATTGCGGTGATTTTGGCACAGATACCGCTTGGCGATTGCTCAAAAACCAAGGCTTTAAAATGACACCAAAAACAGGGATTGCACAAAACCTTGTAGAACATTTTCACGCCTTGGGGCTAAATGTGCAATCTTGGGCGGTTACACATTCCACAGGCTGGCATAATGGGGCGTATTTATTGCCTAGCGGTGAGATTTTGGGCGAACCTAGTCAACCAATTATCTTCAAAAACAAAAGTGCCAATGCGGGCGGCTATGACACCAAAGGCACGCTTGAAAGCTGGCAACAAGAAATAGCCCATTATGCCAATAAAAACACGTCTATGATGTTAGGCATCGCTACCGCCCTTGCTAGCCCACTTTTACGCTTAATCAATGCAAAAAGTTTTGGGGTGCATTTATTTAATTCTTCTAGTAAGGGGAAAACAACCACGCTTAACATTGCCAATAGCCTTTATGGCAACCCTGATTTAATTGATTTGAGTTGGAACACCACCGCCACCGCCCTAAATAACGAAGCGGCAGCCAGAAATGACGGCTTTATTACCCTTGATGAATTGGGGCAAGCCAAAAAAATCTACGACGTGGAAAACATCGCCTATTCACTTTTCAATGAAAAAGGACGGGCAAAAGGAATGAAAGAGGGGGGCAATGATGAACTTTCACGCTGGAAAATCACCGCACTTTCAACGGGTGAAAAAGATGTAGAGGGCTTTTTACAGTCTAAAGGGGTAAATATTAATGCGGGGCAATTAGTGCGCCTTTTGAATATTCCTTTAATCGAAGCCAATCATCTTCACGGCTTCGCCAACAATAAAGCCCACGCCGACCACCTAAACGAAGCAAGCCTTAATCATTATGGCGTAGTGGGGCGGGAATGGATTAAATACATAGCCGAAAATAAAGCCCTGATTAAAGCAGAATATCAACGCTATAAAGCAGAATGGGCGGAACGTTTAGCAAATCACCCAGCCGCACAAATCCAGCGAGTAGGCTCTAATTTTGCTATTCTGGAAACCGCCTTACAGCTTGCCCGCCATTTAACCCAATGGAGCGAAGCGGATAATCGGGAATGCTTAATTCAATCTTTCAATGATTGGCATATTGACTACGGTACAGGTGAACGGGAAGAAGAAAAAATCATAGAATTCTTCAACGGCTGGCTTGATGAAAATGCAGAAAGCGGGTTTATTCAAGTTCCTGAACCCGCCACGCAACGGATTATTCAGAAAATCTTGGGCTATCGTGTTTTAGAAGTATTTAACGGCGAACCAGAACACTTTTATATTCACCCTAAAGCCTTTAAAGACGTGATTAAAGAGAGTGAATTCCCGCGCAAGCTGGTTTATGAAGCAATGGAAAAGCACAAAATGATTAGAACGGGAACGGAACAAAAGCAAAGGCCCTATCAGCACAAAGTGCCTACAAAATTAGAACGGTATATCAACAGCAAGGGAAAACGCTTTTTTATCGTCTATCCTGCCTTAATCGAAGAAACAGAAAAAACCGAAGAATAATCACCGCACTTACTCAATAAGCCAGCTTTTACAAGTTGGCTTTTTTTTGCTCAACATCTTACAACGCCAAGTAAACTATAAAATAAAATTTTACTAGAATAGATGAAATAAATTGGGAAAGTGGGAAAATAGTATTAAATGGATATATTATTATATTAAAATCAATAAGTTATAGAAAAACAATTTTCCCACTCTTTCCCAAAATAAAGAAAATATTCCCAAAAACAGGCTTTTTATTCCCAAATTGGAAAAAGCTGTATTTTTACACGAAAATGAATAAAAAATAGGCATATTTAGAAAAATCCCAATTTTGGGGGTAAAAAATCCCAAAATTTCCCTTGAAAATCCCAAATTGATTTTTATTGTAACTCATTGAATAATCATAGAAAAACGGCGATTTTTCCCAATTTCCCACTTTCCCAATTGTTTTCTACACTCAGACAAAAAAAATTTTTTCACCCAAGCCGATAATTTTTTTATTCATTGGCCGACAACCAAGAATATTAAAATTTTTCATTATGCTGATGATGTTTGATGAATGATAATTAACCTTGGGCAAAATCTAGCAAAAAATAACAGTGATCCTAAATGATCCCTTTATGCAATAAGAGAAATTAAAAAGCCTTATAATACAATGCGTTAAATAGCTGAATGGCGAACCCTCTCACCGCCATTCTATCTTTCAAAATTCTCTTTTTTGTCATTAAAAAAGGATTTATTCCGTAAAATAAATCCCTTAGTCTATTCATTGTAAAATGACGATTATCCCTCAATCCCTTCAAACAATGCGGTACTTAAATAACGCTCTGCGGCGGAAGGAAGGATCGCAACGATCAGTTTATCGGCAAATTCAGGCAATTTTGCAAGACGATCGGCTGCTGCGACCGCCGCACCTGATGAAATCCCCGCTAAAATACCTTCTTCCGCCATTAAACGGCGAGCTGTGGCAATAGCGGTTTCACTGTTTACCTGCTCTACGCGATCAATTAAAGAAAGATCAAGGTTTTTCGGGATAAACCCTGCACCAATACCTTGGATTTTATGTGGACCGGGTTTCACTTCTTCGCCATTTAAGGTTTGCGTAATGACTGGACTTTCTTCGGGTTCAACGGCAACAGAAAGAATTTGTTTCCCTTTATCTAGTTTGATCGCACGTGAGATCCCTGTGATTGTTCCACCAGTTCCCACGCCAGCTACCACAACATCTACCTTGCCTTCTGTGTCATTCCAAATTTCTACTCCCGTAGTTTGACGATGAATATCAGGATTCGCTGGATTTTCAAATTGTTTAAGCATCACATAACGGTTAGGATCACTGGCCACAATTTCTTCTGCGGCGGCAATTGCCCCTTTCATTCCTTTTGCGCCTTCTGTTAGCACTAGATTGACACCTAAACCTCTTAATAAACGTTTACGCTCAGAACTCATTGTTTCAGGCATAGTGAGGGTCAGTTTATAACCTCGCGCTGCTGCCACATAAGCGAGTGCGATGCCTGTATTACCGCTAGTGGCATCAACAATTTCTTTCTCTTTGGTGAGAATGCCATCTTTTTCTGCTTGCCAAATCATATTCGCCCCAATACGGCATTTCACACTAAAACTTGGATTTCGCCCTTCAATTTTTACGACCAGATTTCCATTATTACCAAAATGTTTTAAACGGACTAATGGCGTATTGCCGATTGAATAAGAATTATCACTGTAAATCGTCATTATGTTCACCTATTTAATTTAATTGAAAGTGCGGTTAGTTTTAGCATAGTTTTTCTGCAATAAAAAATAGCCGTTGGCTATATTTTATAACCAACGGCTATTTACGCACTCATTTCAACTAATTAATAAAACGATTTGGCTGATGTTTTAATTGCTCTTGTTGATGATTAACAATTTTGGTGCGGTGATTTTGCGCTGACTGCTTATGTGGTTTAAATGCAAATAAGGCATTATCTCGATATTTTTCCACCCACATTGCTGTTGCACCGCATACTGCGACGGGAATAATCACTAAATTAATGACTGGTACAAAAGTACAAAAAGTTACTAAGCTACCAAAGGTTAAGCTGAGCGTACGCGTTTCGCCTAATTCATTACGCATAATGCGAAAAGGAATTTTATGGTTATCAAAAGGATAATCACAATACTGAATCGCCATCATCCACGCGGTAAATAAAAAGGTTAGCACAGGCACCACGGATTGCCCTAATACAGGGATAAAACTTAATAAAAACAAGGCAATTATTTTGGGTAGGCTATACCATAATTTTTGCCATTCTCGCCCTAACATTCGAGGAATATCTTTGAGGAAATCAATTGTACTCATATCAATCAGATTTTCCCCCGTGAGCCTTTGCTCCACTTTTTCCGCTAATAAGCCATTAAACGGGGCGGCAATAAAGCCTGAAAGCATAGTAAATGCAAAATAAAACAGGGTTAAAATCATAAAAATGGATAATGCTAACAAAATCCCACTAAGCCACGCTAACCAATCAGGCACATAACTCATCAATTCATCAATTAATCCACCAATATTACTGATAAATAGCCAAAACAAGCCTGAAAGTAATAGGATATTGAGCAAAACCGGCATAATAACAAAACGTCTTAAGCCTTTTTGTGTAATCAAATGCCAGCCCATCACGAAATAATGAAAACCTTCGCTGAGTTCCTTTGCTTGTAACATTTTTTGTTTCCTAATCAAATAAAATGCGATGTAGCATACAAAGTGCGGTAAAAAAAATCAATTTTTACATATCACCGAATTTGCAAAATATGGTAAGCTATCGGCAAATTTATTCCGCCCTTTAGCTCAATGTTGGGAGAATGCAAGTAATGGATTTGAATACTATTTTGATTATTTTAGGGGTAATTGCCTTAATCGTTTTAGTGGCTCACGGGATATGGTCTAACCGCCGTGAAAAATCGCAAATTTTTGAAAATGGAAATACATTTAGCAAAGATTATCGCGTTCGCCAGCCACAAGAAAATATTAATCAGCACATTCAGAATGAAAATGCTTCACAATCTGTGCCTGAAAACCTTCAGCCAGCCCAACAGCATTTAGATTTTGAGGCTGAACAATATACCTTTTCAACACCGCAACGAGAAGAATCTCAAAATGTAGAGCAGGCAATTAATCAAATTAAAATTAGCTTGCCAAATGAGCCAGAACCCATTCAAGCCAGTGTTGAGCCAGTTGTGAACTATCAAACACCCCAACATTTGGCAACGGCAACTATCTCGGAAATTGAAGCAACCCTCAATACTGATGAAGGGATTCACGCCGAACACAAATTATCTGAGGTGCTAGCTAGCGCATCTGAAACTCACCTTCAAATTGAACGTGAACGTCCAACCATCGAATTTGAGGAAATCACAGAAAACACGCCAACACCACAAGTGGAAGAAAAACAGACAACGCAAGCAGCAGATTTTCTAATGCTCTATGTTGTCTCACCAGAAAATCGTGATTTTAATGGGGCGGAATTAGCCAAAGTGCTTGATGACCTTGGTTTTCTTTTTGGATATCAACAAATTTACCACCGCCATTTGGATCTCAGCGTTGCAAGCCCTGTGCTATTCAGTGCAGCCAATATTCAACAGCCCGGTACGTTTGAGCCAAACAATATGGCAGATTTCTACACAGTGGGCATTGCGTTATTTATGCAACTACCGTCGCACGGTAATGATTTAGTCAATTTGCGAATGATGATCCGTGCTGCCAAAACCATTGCCGAAGAACTGGGTGGTTTTGTACTTACCGATAAACAAGAAATTTTTGATGACAATGCGGAAAAAACGTATTTCGCCAAAGTGAGTGCTTAAAAAGACAGAAAAAAGCACCGCACTTTCTTTTATCGCAAATGGCGGGCCAAAGTGTCCGCCTTAATTATTTGCCTTGTGGTAAAACAACAGTGCGATGATTTTTTAGAAGGAAAGTTACAATGAAAAAAGCAAATTTAGAAAGTATAAGAAGAGAAATCAAACTATTAAAAAAGAAATTGATGCGTGCAGAATACGAATATCATGTACTAGATGCCCCAAGAATATCTGATTATGAATATGACAAAAAATTTAAAAAACTTAAACAATTAGAACAGGAATATCCTGAATTTGCGGATAGCCATTCGCCCACCCAACGCGTGGGGGCAAAACCGCTTTCGGGCTTTGCTCAGGTAACCCACGAAATTCCAATGCTGTCCTTAGATAACGCATTTTCTGATGAGGAATTTACTGCCTTTGTAAAACGTATTCAAGATCGTTTGGGCGTGTTGCCCGATCCATTAACCTTCTGTTGTGAACCCAAATTAGATGGTTTAGCGGTAAGTATTTTGTATGAAAATGGTATCCTCACCCAAGCCGCCACCCGTGGCGATGGAACGACTGGAGAGGACATCACGGCGAATATTCGTACCATTCGCAATATTCCTTTGCAACTTTTAACTGACAATCCCCCCACACGTTTGGAAGTTCGCGGTGAAGTGTTTATGCCACAAGCAGGTTTTGAAAAACTCAATGAAATGGCGTTAGCCAAAGGGGAAAAAACCTTTGCCAATCCTCGCAATGCGGCAGCAGGCTCATTGCGTCAGCTTGATCCCAAAATCACTCGCCAACGCCCATTAATGCTGAATGCTTATGGTATTGGCGTTGCCGAAGGCGTGTCGCTACCTAATACCCATTTTGATCGCCTACAATGGCTAAAATCTATCGGTATTCCTATTAATAAAGAAATTGAACGCTGTAATGGTGTCGAAAATGTGCTGAAATTCTACCGCACTATGGCAGAAAAACGCCCTCATTTAGGCTACGACATTGATGGTACGGTGTTGAAAATTAACGATATTGCATTGCAGGAACAGCTTGGCTTTATTTCCAAAGCACCACGTTGGGCAATTGCTTATAAATTCCCCGCGCAAGAAGAACTCACCGTGCTAAATGATGTGGAATTTCAGGTGGGCAGAACGGGGGCAATCACGCCAGTGGCAAAACTTGAACCGGTCTTTGTTGGCGGGGTTACCGTCAGCAATGCCACCTTACATAATGGCGATGAAATCGAACGTTTGAATATCGCTATTGGCGACACAGTCATTATCCGTCGCGCTGGTGATGTGATCCCACAAATTATTGGCGTAATGGCAGATCGTCGTCCAGCCGATGCTAAACCCATTATTTTTCCAAGCCATTGTCCTGTATGTGGTTCTGTGATCGTGCGTATTGATGGTGAAGCCGTAGCGCGTTGCACCGGTGGTTTATTCTGCGAGGCACAACGTAAAGAAGCACTCAAACACTTCGTTTCTCGTAAAGCAATGGATATTGATGGTGTGGGCGCAAAACTGATTGAGCAACTGGTAGATCGTGAGCTTATTCACACCCCAGCGGATCTGTTTAAATTAGATGAAGTAACCTTAATGCGTTTAGAACGTATGGGGGCAAAATCGGCAGAAAATGCGTTAAATAGCTTAGAAAAAGCCAAAAATACCACGCTTGCACGCTTTATTTTTGCCTTAGGCATTCGAGATGTTGGAGAAGCGACCGCGCAAAATCTCGCTAATCATTTCAAAAATCTGGATGCTATTAAACAGGCAGAGATCGCACAACTCCAAGAAGTTCCAGATGTTGGCGAAGTTGTGGCAAATCGTATTTTTGTCTTCTGGCGTGAACAGCATAATGTAGATGTGGTGAATGATCTTATCAACCAAGGCATACACTGGGACGATGTGCAAGTGCAAGAAGTGGGCAAAAATCCACTGAAAGGTAAAACCGTGGTACTCACTGGCACACTCACCCAAATGGCACGCAATGATGCCAAAGCCTTATTGCAACAACTCGGCAGTAAAGTAACAGGCAGTGTCTCTGCCAAAACAGATTATTTGATCGCAGGCGATAACGCAGGTTCAAAACTCAACAAAGCCCTTGAATTAGGGGTTAAGATTTTAACCGAAGAAGAATTTCTCGCTATGGCGAATTCAATTTAATTATGCCGAAAATAATAAAGAGCGGTAAAAAATCTTGAAATTTTCTACCGCTCTTTATTTCAGCAAATATTTATAAAAGTAAATATAATCAACTAGTTGATCTTATTACTTATTTTCTTGTAGCATTATTATTCTTCAATTTTTTTCGTTCCTCTCTAAGTACAGCTTTTAAAGCGTTACTTATGCGATTAGAAAACAAAATATATAACAGAGGAATTATTATTCCTGACAGGAGTGTATCAGGTGTATTGTTAGGGATATCGTCGCCTACCAAACAGGCTGGGCAGAATTGGGATGTATCAAGTGTATTTTTAGAGATGTAAAAAATAATGGGAACCCAAAGCACAACTCCCACAATGGATAGTAGGCAAATGAGACGAGAATACCTGTATTTCTTTCTATGATGCAAAACAATAGCTACAAAGGACATGAAACAACATATAGCCGTTGACAATAAATTACAAAAAACCCCCATCACTCCTAAAATCGTGAAGAGTATAAAAATATAAATAATAATTGTGTTTTTTTTATTTGTCATAAAGACCCCCATAATTTGTCTTATATTATCATAGAATAAAACGACTTAAATCTTCATTTTCTACCACTTCGCCTAAGGCTTCTGCAACATAAGCGCCATCAATGACTACCTGTTCACCATTCATATCGCTGGCATTAAACGAGATTTTATCCATTAAGCGTTCCATCACCGTATGTAAGCGACGCGCACCGATGTTTTCCGTTTTTTCGTTTACACGGAAAGCCGCTTCAGCAATTTTCTTAATTGCATCTTGGGTAAAGGTGATGTTTACGCCTTCTGTTGCCATTAACGCTTTATACTGCTCTGTTAGAGAGGCGTTTGGTTCAGTAAGAATTCGCTCAAAATCCTCTGCACTTAGTGCCGAGAGTTCTACGCGAATTGGCAAACGACCTTGTAATTCAGGGATGAGATCAGAAGGACGTGCCACTTGGAATGCGCCAGAGGCAATAAATAAAATATGATCGGTTTTTACCATTCCGTGTTTGGTGCTAACCGTTGAGCCTTCAACTAATGGCAATAAATCACGCTGTACGCCTTCACGGGAAACATCTGCACCGCTGTATTCGCCTTTTTTACAGATTTTGTCGATTTCATCAATAAAGACAATACCGTTTTGTTCTACCGCTTCAATTGCTTTTTGTTTGAGATCTTCAGGGTTAATTAATTTCGCCGCTTCATCATCAACAAGGGCTTTGAATGCGTCCTTAATTTTCATTTTGCGAGTTTTGGTTTTGCCACTGGAAAGATTTTGGAACATTGATTGCAACTGGCTTGTCATTTCTTCCATTCCCGGTGGCGCCATAATTTCAACGCCCATTGAAGGGGCGGCGACATCAATATCAATTTCACGATCATCAAGCTGTCCTTCACGTAATTTTTTGCGGAATACTTGACGAGTACTGCTATTGGTATCGTGATTTTCCACTTCACCCCATTGGTTTTTTGCTGGTGGTAAGAGTGCATCTAAAATGCGATCTTCTGCCGCTTCTTCGGCACGGAAACGATTTTTTTCAATTTCTGTCTGACGGACTAATTTCATCGCACTGTCGGTTAGATCACGAATGATCGAATCCACTTCTTTCCCGACATAGCCCACTTCGGTAAATTTGGTGGCTTCCACTTTAATGAAAGGCGCATTGGCTAATTTTGCTAAACGGCGGGCAATTTCAGTTTTACCCACCCCAGTAGGCCCGATCATTAAAATATTTTTTGGTGTTACTTCGTGGCGTAATGGCTCTTGTAATTGCATTCTACGCCAGCGATTACGCAATGCGATTGCCACGGCTCTTTTGGCATCAGCTTGTCCGATAATATGTTGATCTAATTCAGAAACAATTTCACGAGGGGTCATTTCAGACATAATTTAATCCTTTTTGATAAGCCATTTATAGTATGAATAAATGGAATTAATGTGATGCTAATTTAAGTACAATAACACCACTTACAATCATTATTGCTCCCAATGCTCGCCAAAATGTGAGTGCATCATTGTAACAAAGCACGCCAACGATAAACGCACCAGCAGCACCGATTCCTGTCCATACCGCATAGGCGGTTCCCATTGGGATAGTCCGTTGTGCAAGGTAAAGTAATAATCCACTGCCCACCATAAAAACAACGGCAAGTAATGAACCTAGCACCACTTTATTGGGTTGAGTGGCCATTTTTAGTCCAATTGGCCAGCCAATTTCAAGCAAGCCGGCACAAACTAAATAAAGCCACGCCATTATGGCAATTCTTCAATGGTGAAATTTGTGTTGGTATAAACGCAAATATCCCCAGCAATTTTGAGTGATTTTTCTACGATTTCACGGGCAGAAAGATCGGTGTTTTGTACTAACGCACGTGCCGCAGACATCGCATAATTACCGCCTGAACCAATCGCCAGAATTTGATCTTCTTCTGGCTGAACCACATCACCAATCCCCGTAATAATTAAACTTTCTTTTTCATCGGCGACAATAAGCATCGCTTCTAACTTGCGTAACGCACGATCTGTCCGCCAATCTTTCGCTAATTCCACCGCACTTTTTAGTAAATGCCCTTGGTGCATTTCTAATTTACGCTCAAATAATTCAAATAAGGTAAAAGCATCTGCTGTTCCTCCAGCAAATCCTGCTAACACTTTGTTATTATATAAACGGCGAACTTTACGGGCATTGCCTTTCATTACCGTATTACCGAGAGAGACTTGGCCATCGCCACCGACAACAACTTTCCCGTTGCGACGAACACTTACTATTGTGGTCATACTTTTTCCTTTTTTAGATAAAAGAGATGGCTATAAAATTAGGGCAAAAATTTAAATTTCAAGATAATAATGCGTATTTCTTTTAGAAAAATGCTGTCCCAGCGATTCCCATAAGAAAAGCAAGAAAAATGCCTAATCCCACATAATTATTATTAAGAAAGGCGTTAAAGCAGTCTTCACGACGACGATGACGGGTGAGTTTACATTGATAAATAAAAAGCAGTGCGGTTAGCGCAAGTACAATAAAATAGCTGTAATGCAAATGAGATTGGTAGCCGATAATAACCAACAGCCCCAAAGCAATAGATTGCAATAATGCAATGATTTTATTGTCATATTGCGCAAATAAGATCGCCGTGGATTTCACCCCAATTCGTAAATCATCATCACGATCCACCATTGCATATTGGGTGTCATAAGCCACTGTCCAAGCAAGATTGGCAATAAATAATAACCAACATTCCAAAGGAAGTTGTTCAATTAATGCGCCATAAGCCATTGGAATAGACCAGCCGAAAGCCGCCCCTAAGAAAAACTGGGGAAGATGGGTATAACGCTTCATAAAGGGATAAATAAAGGCTAACAAGACGGCAATAAATGATAAACCAATCGCGTAATAATTCAAAAATAGCACCAAAATAAAAGCGCAGAAAATAAGCCCTGCAAAAAGTAATTTCGCCTCTTTCTCGCTGACTTTTCCTGTTGCCAAAGGGCGTTGTGAAGTGCGTTTCACTTTGCCATCAATATGGCGATCGGCATAATCATTAATCACACAACCGGCGGCACGCATAATGATGACGCCAAGGACAAAAACGATTAACACAGAAACAGGCGGAATGCTTTTCTCTGCCAAAAACAATGCCCAAAGTGTTGGCCACAATAACAATAATGTGCCAATGGGTTTGTCAAAACGCATTAATTGTGCGTAAGCAGTCAGTTTTTCCGAAAGTTGTGACATAGTCCTAAATTAGCTAAATCAAAAGTGCGGTTATTTTACTTGAAAAAAGGGAAAAGGTCTTGAACAAATTGATCTATATCAATAAGATAACGTTTTATTCTTTTATTCACCGCTAAAAACAAGGAAAAAAATGACCGCACTTAAAGAAATCACACCACAGCAAGCTTGGCAAATGATGAACGAAGAAAATGCCACGTTGGTGGATATTCGTGATTTCCCTCGTTTTACCCATAGCCACCCAAAAGGGGCTTTTCACTTGACGAATCAAAGCTATGGCGAATTTCAACAGAAAGTGGATTATGATGATCCTATCATCGTGAGCTGTTATCACGGTATTAGCAGCCGCAATGTGGGGGCGTTTCTTATCGAGCAAGGCTACGATAACGTATATAGTATGCAGGGTGGCTTTATGGGGTGGGAACAAGCTGATTTACCGCTAGAAGGCGAAGCTATACCAGAAAATTAAACAAGAAAAAGGCGGAGATACCGCCTTCTGTTTATTCTGATTTAATCGGAAAAATCACTTTTTCTTTTGATTTAGCTAACAAATATCCTGCCACCAAGCCCACCAATGCAAAAGGTAGCCATTCAATGGAATAAGGCTTAAGTGGAAGTTGGTCGAGCAAATCAATTTTGCCTGAACCTAGCACGGATAAAATCGACACCAATGTCACCAAACCAATCGCTAAGCGGTGAGCCAAGATCGGCATTGGCAAAAATAAATTCAGTAGCAACAGCAAAATCACCGTAATGGTAATAGGGTATAAAATCATCAACACAGGCAAAGAAAGCCCAATCACTTCTTTCAACCCAAGATTGGCGATCACAAAGCTAATCAGACAAAATAAGATGGCATAAGTGCGGTAAGAAAATCGCGGAAATTGTTGGTGAAAATAACTACTAACCGAAGCACACAGCCCTACCGCGGTAGTCAAACAAGCCAACGATACAATGATATTCAGTACCATTCGCCCTAGCTCACCAAAAGCCATTGTCGTAACCTGATTTAAAATATAAGTACCAAGATCCTGCTTATTTTGCTGTAACTGTGCCAGCACGTCAGGGCTAATCATTAAGTGATTGCCTACCCAGCCAAGGGAAATATAAATCAATGCCAAGGCAATACCGGCGATTATTGCGGCAAAAATGGTTTGTTTTTGTAATGAAACGGTTTTTACCGCACTGGATTTGATCGCCCCTAACACCATCGTAGAAAATGCGATGGAAGCCAATGCATCCATCGTTAAATAGCCGTTAATCGCCCCATTGAAGAAATAAGTATGGCTTGCTGCAGGCATTGGCAAAGGCGTTTTTCCCACCAACATTAGCCCTGCTTTGACCACCAACGCAATAATCGCTAGCAATAACACAGGAGTAAGAATAGAGCCTATACGTTCCACCATTTTGGAGGGATTTAGGCTCAGCCATAAGGTAAGTGCGAAATAAGCCAACGTGAACAACAGTTGGGAAAGGCTATCTGCTTCTTTAAGAAAAGGGATCATCACCATTTCATAAGACATCGCCCCCGTTCTCGGCCCAGCAAAAAAAGGCCCGACCGCAAGGGAAATGGAAACCAAAAACAGCACAGAAAACCACGGATGAATTTGCCTTAATGCGACAATATATCCACCACGGTAAAAAGCGCTCACAATAATACCAAGCAATGGCAAGCCCACGCCAGTTAGTACAAAGCCTGAAATAGAAGACAAAAATGCCGTTCCTGTTTCAAAGCCTAATTTAGGCGGGAAAATCAGATTTCCCGCACCAAAAAAAATCGCAAAAAGCATAAACCCAATAATAAAGGTATTTTTTGTCATTCAACTTTCCCTTTATTTTTTCCAGTTTTTCAACGCATCGGCAAAGGCATTACCCATTGCACTATTATTTTGTGGTTTACGCTGTGGCTGTGGGCTACGAGGATTTTTTGCTACTAAAGTGCGGTGATTTTTTTCATTATTTTCTGCTTTATCCCCTGCTTGTTCATCTAAACGCATCGTTAAAGCGATACGCTTGCGGGCCACATCCACTTCTAAGACTTTCACTTTTACAATATCACCGGTTTTCACCACATCGTGCGGATCTTCAACAAATTTATTGGAAAGCGAAGAAATATGCACAAGCCCATCTTGATGAACACCAATATCCACAAACGCCCCAAAATTGGTTACATTAGTTACCGTGCCTTCCAGGATCATTCCTACTTTCAAATCACTGATTTCTTCCACACCGTCCATAAAGGTGGCGGTTTTAAACTCGCCACGCGGATCACGTCCCGGCTTTTCTAATTCTTTGAAAATATCTTGCACCGTTGGTAAACCAAATTGTTCATCAATAAATTGTTTTGCATCTAACTGACGAATTGCACTGGCGTTGCCCATTAAATCTTGAATGGATTGCTGAGTTGCTTGCAAGATTTTTTCCACCACAGGATAGGTTTCTGGGTGAACACCTGACGCATCAAGAGGATTTTGCCCAGCTGAAATACGCATAAAGCCTGCGCATTGTTCAAAGGCTTTTGGCCCTAAACGAGAAACTTTTTTCAGCTCTTCGCGGTTTTCAAAACGGCCATTTTCATCACGAAATTGCACGATATTTTGTGCGAGCGTTTTGGTCATTCCTGCTACGCGAGAAAGCAACGGTACAGAGGCGGTATTGAGATCCACGCCTACCGCGTTTACACAATCTTCCACCACTGCATCTAATTTACGCGCCAGTTGAGTTTGATTGACATCGTGCTGGTATTGCCCCACGCCAATGGCTTTCGGCTCAATTTTCACTAATTCTGCCAATGGATCTTGCAAACGGCGCGCAATAGACACCGCCCCCCGTAAAGACACATCAAGCTGTGGGAATTCTTGTGCGGCTAATTCTGATGCAGAATACACGGAAGCTCCCGCTTCACTGACGACCACTGTTTGTGGTTTTTGCCCTGAGATTTGTTTTACCACCTCTTTAGCAAAACGCTCCGTTTCTCTTGATGCTGTACCATTACCAATAGCAATCAGTTCCACATTATGGCGTTCGATTAATTGATAAAGGCTCGCCATTGCTGCTGCCGTTTGTCCTGTGTGTGGATAAACCGTATCCGTTGCCAATAATTTACCCGTATTATCCACAACCGCCACTTTTACCCCTGTTCGCAAACCGGGATCTAGCCCCATTGTGTTTTTTGCCCCGGCTGGTGCCGCCATTAAAAGTGCGGTAAGATTTCGAGCAAATACATTGATTGCCTCATCTTCTGCTTTTTCACGCAATTGGCTCATTAATTCCGTTTCTAAATGGAGTGAAACCTTAATCCGCCACGTCCAGCTTATCACCTGCTCACGCCATTTGTCCGCTGGCTGTTGGTTAAAATGTACGCCCAGATGCTGACGAATAATTTCCTCGCAATAACTTTGACGCGCCCCTTCTTCTTGTTCGGGATCCGCATTTAAACTTAACTGTAAAATGCCTTCATTGCGTCCACGGAACATTGCCAAAGCGCGGTGAGAAGGCACATTATGCCAAAGCTCTTGGTGATCAAAATAATCTTGGAATTTTTCGCCTTCTTGTTCTTTGCCCTCTAAAACTTTAGAAATTAACACCGCACTTTGTTGTAAATACTGACGCACTTTCGCCAATAATTGGGCATCTTCCGCAAAACGTTCCATTAAAATATAACGTGCGCCGTCTAACACCGCCTTGCTATCGGCAAAGCCTTTTTCCGCATCAATATAAGCACTTGCTGCGGTTTCCGGATCTTGGCTTGGATCATTCCATAAACGATCAGCCAGAGGTTCAAGCCCAGCTTCAATGGCGATTTGCCCTTTGGTACGGCGTTTCGGCTTGTACGGCAAATATAAATCTTCTAACTCCGTCTTGCTTTGAGTTTGTTGGATTTGGTTGCGTAATTCGTCCGTTAATTTGCCCTGTTCTTCAATAGATTTTAAAATCGTTTGACGGCGATCTTCTAACTCACGCAAATAAATCAAGCGCGTTTCAAAATGGCGTAATTGAGTGTCATCTAAGCCACCAGTAACCTCTTTACGATAACGAGCAATAAAAGGAATGGTATTGCCTTCATCTAATAATTGAATGGCAGCAAGAATTTGCTGTGGTTGCACCGTTAATTCAGCGGCAATGATCTGTGAAATTTGTTGATTTAACATTGGCGTTTATTCATTAGTAAAAGTAAAAATTCGCCATAGGATACTGGTTTTATGGGCTTTGCTCAAATGTTTCTTTGCTCATAAAGTTAGCCTACAATTTTTCTTGTTATTTTTTTACTTTTACACTAAATTGTAGAAACGTTGCTATAAGGAAATAAAAATGACGATTATGACTAGCCGAGAATTTAACCAGCATCTCAATCAGGCACAAAAAGCAGCACAAATCGCGCCTGTTATTGTAACAAATCGCGGTGAACCCACTTATGTACTAATGAGCTATGCAGATTACCAGAAAATGTTGCAATCTCATTCTCCCCGCAATGCTTTAGAGGCATTAACACCACAAGATGAGGCGGATATTGAGTTAGACATTCCACCTCGTTCAATAAAGCAACGCACGCCGCTTGAGTTTGATGAATGAGGGAAAAATGTATTTTATTGACACCAATGTATTAAGTGAAATTCGTAAAATTAAAAGTGGTAAAGCGAACCAAGGGGTCATTAATTGGTTATCTGGAATTAATGAACAACAAATTTATACGAATATTATCGTAATGATGGAATTGGAACGTGGAATTTTAGCCAAAGAACGTAAAGATCCTTGGCAAGGAAAAATACTCCGTCAATGGTTTGAACATACAATAAAGACAGGCTTTTCAAATCGTATCCTTCATCTTGATGATAAAACAGCGAAAATTTGTGCTACCTTACACATTCCCGATCATTGTCCTGAGAACGACGCTTGGATTGCTGCCAGCGCTATTCAATATGGTCTGACGCTGGTTACACGAAATACCGCAGATTTCTCGCGTATGGGCGTAAAATTATTGAATCCATTTGATAAATAAGTTTTATCCATTCAAAGGTAAAGGAATAGCAAAATGCCAAAATCAAATTACATCACACGCAGTGGCTGGAATAAATTAGATCAAGAATTAAAATTTCTATGGAAAGAAGAGCGCCCAAAAGTTACCCAAGCGGTTTCTGATGCCGCTGCGTTAGGCGATCGTAGTGAAAATGCCGAATATATTTATGGTAAACGCCGTTTACGTGAAATTGATCGCCGTGTGCGTTTTTTGACAAAACGTTTAGAAGTGTTACAGATTGTGGATTATCACCCAAGACAAGAAGGCAAAATTTTTTTTGGTGCTTGGGTTAGCCTTGAAAATGAAAATGGAGAGGAAAGTCAATACCGTATTGTGGGCTGCGATGAATTTGATCCAGCTAAGAATTGGATTTCCATCGACAGCCCCGTAGCCCGCGCGTTGATTGGCAAAGAAGTCGATGATGAAGTGAAAGTCCATACACCATCGGGCTTGGTAACATTATTTGTGAATAAAATTTGGTATGAGATATAGCCTCAAATCCCCTCATTTTCTACGCAAGCCGTTCTTTTTATTTTTTGTTGTGCTGAAAGTGTCGTGATGCCTTGATTTGCACTGGCTAGGGCTTGCACCACCAATTCTGGAAATGTCAGTTCATCCTTTGCCATTATGGTTTCAATCAACATTTGTAAATTCGTGCCAACAATAACTTCCGTGCGCTCAAACTGTTGGGCAATCATTGCACATTGACGAAATGGCGTGCCACCTAAAATATCACAGCAAAAAAGTACCGCACTTGCATTTTCCGCTATGAGATATTGTGCGATGTTTTGATGTAGCTGTTCGGGCGTGATTTGCTTATCATCAAAATCAAAAAATGCCACATTGGGATATTGCCCGATAATTTGTTCCAACGCGCTTTGTAGTCCTGTGGCGAAATGTCCGTGTCCACTCACGATCAAGATTGTCATTTTTTCTCCTTATTGATAAAAAATGCCGAGCAAATACTCGGCATTTGTCATCACTCATTTTATAAGATACCCGCAAAACGTCCGCCAATACCAATAACGACGGTGAGAATAATTAAGCGTAATGGCGACCAATTACGTTTCACCAAGTAGTACATCAATAAGGTGTACACCAACGGCAAGAAAGCTGGCATAAGTTTATCAAGCACATCCGCTTGCACTTTCACCACGGCATCGCCTGCGGTGATTTCTGCACTAGTTTGGAAACGAATGTAAGTGGCAACTAATGCCCCAATCACAGTCATACCAATCATTGATGCGGCGTGCGACACTTTTTTCGTGTTAGCTTTAATGGTTGGAATAGCCGCAACTCCCATTTTGTAGGCATAGTGTGCTAAACCAAAACGTAAACCGAAATGCACGATATTGAATACGACAAAGAAGAAAATCGCTCCAAGGATCGAACCTTGTAAAGCAAGGCTTGCACCGATCCCGCCACAAATGGGTAGTAAGGTAAACCAAAATAAGGCATCCCCAATACCTCCTAAGGGCGCTCCCACTGCAATTTTTGTACTTTGAATGGCGTTTACTTCCTGTTTGGAGCGTTCCATTGCTAGCACAATTCCCATAACGAACGTAACAAGGAATGGATGGGTATTAAAAAAGCCCAAATGCCCTTTCATTGCCTTACTTAAATCCGCTTTGTTAGTATGAATTTTTTTCAATGCAGGGCTAATTCCATATAACCAACCTGCTGCTTGCATACGCTCATAATTGAAAGAGGCTTGAAGTAATAAAGAACGCCACGCCATCGTATTAATATCAGCTTTAGTCAGTTCTTTTCCCATTGTTTGATCTTCGTACACATTATCATTTTGTACGTTTTGACGTGCTTTAGATTCCATCTTGAAACTCCTCTTTTGGCGTTGCTTTCGTTTCAGTATTCCCCTTACGCATATAGTCAATAAGAGCCATTGCAACCGCTGCAGCAGCAATCGCTAACACAGGAAGCTTAAGCCAAGCTGCCCCCACAAAACCGAGAATAAAATAAGGGATATAGGCATTTTTCATCATAATTTTCATCAATACTGCAAACCCGATGGCCGGCATAATGCCTCCAGCGACACCCAAACCGTCAATCACTTCTTTTGGCAACATTGCAATGATTTTCCCTGCATATTCCGCGCCAAAGTAAGTTGGCAAGAACGCACAGAAGAAATAGAACGTACCTAGCACTAACAAACCAAGGTAGTTCACATAATCAATGCCTTTGAGATTCGCTTCTTCCGCCATTTGATCACAACGAGACATCACCGCTGACATAACAGAGAACAGAAAGGTGATTCCCATTTGTACCGCAATAGCAAAAGGCACTGCCACACCAACCGCAACTTTCGGATCGGTTTTCGTCGTGATGGCAAATGCAGTTCCCACAATAGTGCCGATAATCACATTGGGTGGTTGCGCACCTGCCAATGGTGCAAGCCCCATCCAGACTAATTCGAGGGTACCGCCAACTAAGATCCCTGTTTGTAAATCCCCTAAAATCGCCCCTACAATAGGTCCTAATACAACGGGTCTATGAAAATGTGTTAAACCATTATAGAGGTCAAGACCTGCAAAAAATGCGAGTACACCCAATAAGAGTGCCTGTAAAAGTCCAATTTCCATCGTTTCCTCTCTTCTTTCTTACAATAATTTAAATAAATCTATTGCCTCTTCGGTTGGTACACCTTGGATAAAACACTGCACACCAAGCTGACGTAGCTGTTCAAATGCCGCTCTATCTTTCTCATTTACGGATACGGTTTTATGGATCTGCGTTTTGCCCTCCTCATAATGCATATTGCCTACGTTGATTTTGTCAATGGGTACCCCACCTTGCACTAAGGTTAAAAAATCACTCGGCGTTTTGCACACAAGCAAGATTTTTTGCCTATCCGCTGCGCGATGGATATTATCAATCACCTTTTGTAATGGCCAAAAACGCACATCGATCCCTTCCGCCAATACCATTTCCATTAGGTTTTGTTGCATTGGATCTTCAGCCACTTCATCATTAGCAACCAGCACCAAATTAGCTCCCGCAAAACCAACCCACTGCACCCCAACCTGCCCGTGGATTAAACGCTCATCAATTCGATTTAACACAATATTTGGCATAGTACACTCCTTGATAACTCATTTTGAGTATCTTCTTTTTACGCCTAAAAAATAGGAAATGCAAAGAACAAAATAAGGAAGTGTGATGAAGATCTAAAAATATTTTTATCGTATAGTAAGAAACATAAGCATCATAAAAAATCAGCTTATGCGGTCTCATTTTAAAATGGAATAATAAGAAGAAAAAAGACAAGCACATAGATTGTACGCAAAATACACATCACTTACCTTTCAAATAAATAAGACAATAAGTTACAACTGATATGAAATAATGATTTCAACTAACGATAATAAGAAGGTGGGGTATCATTCTTAATTTTGATTAGCGATAAAAAAACCACTTATCCTATAAGTGGTTTCGTAACGGATTGAGGATCAATGCACCTCTTTAATTCGCAGCTCTTTTGGTACTTCAAACACGGTGTTTTCTTCACAGCCTTGCAGCTCTTCTACTTGCGTTACACCTAGTTCTTTTAAGCGATTTACCACAGATTGCACTAGCACTTCTGGCGCCGAAGCGCCGGCGGTGATGCCTATGGTGGAGACCTCTTTGAGCCAAGCAATGTCAATATCATTGGCATCATCAATCAATTGAGCCGTTACCCCCATTCTTGTGGCAAGTTCTGCTAAGCGGTTGGAATTTGAAGAGTTTTTTGAGCCAACTACGATGACTAAATCCGCCATCTTAGCTAATTCTCTTACCGCTTGTTGGCGATTGGTGGTGGCATAACAAATATCATTTTTACGCGGCCCTTGAATAGCGGGATATTTCTCTTTCAATGCGGCAATCACTTCACTGGTATCATCAATAGAAAGGGTGGTTTGCGTCATAAAAGTGATGTCATCATCCTTTGTTAAGGCTAATTTTGCAATGTCTTCCACATCTTCCACCAAATAAATTCCGCCTTCTGCATTATCATATTGCCCCATTGTACCTTCTACTTCTGGGTGGCCTTCGTGTCCGATTAGCACAGCTTTAGTGCCTTTTCGGCTAGCTCGTGCCACTTGCATATGCACTTTGGTTACTAACGGACAAGTCGCATCAAAGACTTTCAACGCACGTCTTTTGGCTTCTTGACGAACAGCTTGAGAAACGCCGTGGGCGGAAAAAATGACGATAGCACCATCTGGCACTTCATCTAATTCTTCTACAAACACGGCGCCACGTTCACGCAATCCATTAACCACAAAGCGGTTATGTACCACTTCGTGGCGCACATAAATCGGCGCACCATGAATTTCTAAGGCTAATTCGACAATGCTAATTGCACGATCTACCCCAGCACAAAAGCCACGTGGGTTGGCTAAAATAATTTTCACTTGGCTTTCTCCGTTTTTTTCTCATTATTTTTAATCGCATCAATAGCAAGCAATGCCGCGCCAATACAAATAGCAACATCCGCTACATTAAACACGGGATAATGCCATTGTTGCCAGTAGAAATCAAAAAAATCCACCACAAAGCCGTGATAAGCCCGATCAGCCATATTGGCTAATGCCCCACCAATAATTAACGCATAGGCACTATTTTGTAAGCGTTGGCTCGCTTTATTTTTTGCTAAGAAAACCGTGAGTATTACGGAAATCCCAATGGCAAGTAAGATAAAAAAACTTTTCTGCCAGCCTGAATGATCCGCTAAAAAACTAAATGCTGCACCATAATTTCGCACATAGGTGAGGTTAAAAATAGGCAAAATTTGGATACTTTCATATAGCTCAAAATGACTGACCACGAAATATTTAGTCAATAAATCTAAACAAAACGCCACTGCACTTAGCCAGAGAAATAATAAACCTGATTTAGATTTTGACATCTATTTGCTCCAAAATGTAGTTTGTTTACAAATGTAGGAACGCACCTATGCGTGCGTCCAGCTAGGCTATCGACACGGGCGGATACATCGGTCCGCCCCTACAAATTTAATATAAATCGTAGTTTCCAAATGTAGGGATGCAACTATATGTGCGCCCAATTTGGATATCAACACTGGCGGCCCCTCGGTCCCCTACAAATTTAATATAAATCGTAGTTTCCAAATGTAGGGGCGCACCTATGTGTGCGCCCAATTTGGATATCGACACCGGCGGATACATCGGTCCGCCCCTACAAATTTAATATAAATCGTAGTTTCCAAATGTAGGGGCGCACCTATGTGTGCGCCCGATTTGGATATCGACACCGGCGGATACATCGGTCCGCCCCTACAAATTTAATATAAATCGTAGTTTCCAAATGTAGGGATACACCTATGTGTGCGTCCGATTTGGATATCGACACCGGCGGACACATCGGTTCGCTCCTACAAATTTAATATAAATCGTAGTTTCCAAATGTAGGGGCGCACCTATGTGTGCGCCCGATTTGGATATCGACACCGGCGGATACATCGGTCCGCCCCTACAAATTTAATATAAATCGTAGTTTCCAAATGTAGGGATGCACCTATGTGTGCGCCCAATTTGGATATCGACACCGGCTGACACATCGGTCCGCCCCTACAAATTTAATATAAATCGTAGTTTCCAAATGTAGAGGCGCACCTATGTGTGCGCCCGATTTGAATAGCAACAGGGCGGACGGATCAACTCGCCCTACAAATTCAATTATGTTAAATAAAAATTTGCGAAAAAATCACCGCACTTTATGATTTCAGCAAATCAAAGTGCGGTGGAATTTTTACGCAAAACGTCTGACTTCGCCTTTGCCATCGACATTTTCAACACAGCGCGAACACAGCGTCGGGTGTGCTGGGTTTGTACCAATGGTATCAGAATAGTGCCAACAGCGTGGGCATTTTTCATTTGCAGAACGCACCACTTTCACCTTAAAGCCTTCTACCTCGCCCCCTTCAACATCGGCTTCAGCCAATGGTTTGACTTGAGCTTTTGACGTGATTAAGACGAAACGCAATTCATTTTCAAGTTGCGATAAGATCTTCGCATATTCATCGTTGGCATAAAGGGTTACTTCTGCTTCCAATGCGGCACCAATGGTTTTATCTGCACGGGCTTGCTCTAACACACGGTTTACTTCATCACGCAATTTCAACACTTGTTGCCAATAGGCATCATTCATTGTTTCTTCTGCGTTTAATGGGAATAAGCCGTTATAGAATTCCTCTGTAAACACAAATTCCGCACGTTCACCTGGGATATATTGCCAGATTTCATCGGCAGTGAAAGATAAAATTGGCGCAATCCAACGAACCAACGCCTCGGCAATATGCCATAAGGCTGTTTGACAGCTACGACGTGCAAGGCTGTCCGCTTTGGTGGTGTATTGACGATCTTTGATAATATCTAAATAAAATGATCCCATTTCAATTGAACAGAATTTCATTAAACGCTGAACAACGGCGTGGAATTGATAATTATCATACGCTTCTTGGATTTCTTTTTGTGCATTTAAAGCACAATCTACCGCCCAACGATCTAGCACGATCATTTCCTCTGGTTTCACTAAATCACGTTTCGGATCAAAACCATTTAAGTTCGCCAAAAGGAAACGTGCGGTATTACGAATACGGCGATAACTATCGGCTGCACGTTTTAAGATTTCGTCTGAAACAGACATTTCCCCTGTATAATCCGTTGAAGCCACCCATAAACGTAAAATATCGCCACCAAATTTATCCATCACTTCTTGTGGGGTAACAATGTTACCGATAGATTTAGACATTTTACGCCCTTTGCCATCAACGGTGAAACCGTGGGTTAGTACCTGCTTATAAGGGGCTTTGTTATCCGTTGCAGTTGAAAGCATTAATGATGACATAAACCAGCCACGGTGCTGATCCGAGCCTTCTAAATACATATCGGCTTCCTGCCCATTAAATTCTGGACGTGCTTTCACAACCGAAGAATACGTTGATCCTGAATCAAACCAAACATCAAGGGTATCTGGCACTTTTTTATAATGTTCAGCATCTTCACCAAGCAAATCTTTCGGATCCAGATCCCACCACGCTTGAATGCCGGATTGTTCCACGAGTTGCGCAACTTGCTCAATAAGTTCAAGTGTGCGAGGGTGCAATTCTTCTGTGGTTTTATGGATAAATAACGCCATTGGCACGCCCCAAGTACGCTGACGAGAGATACACCAATCTGGGCGGTTTTCCACCATTGTTTCGATACGCGCTTGCCCCCAATCTGGAATCCAACATACTTTTTTGATTTCGCTTAACGCTTGCGGACGTAAGCCATTTGTTTCCATTCCAATAAACCATTGCGGTGTCGCACGGAAAATAATTGGCGTTTTGTGTCGCCAGCAATGCGGATAACTATGACGAATTTTTTCTAATTTCAATAAGTTACCTGTTTCTGTAAGTTTTTCAATAACCAAATCATTGCTTTCAAACACGCCTTTACCCGCAAAAAATGGCGTTTCAGCTTTAAATACGCCTGCATCATTAATTAATGCCGCCATTTCTAAACCATATTTCAAGCCAACCAAATAGTCGTCTTGACCGTGATCTGGTGCGGTATGCACTAAACCTGTACCGCCATCGGTGGTAACGTGATCGCCTAAAATCACTGGCACACTATAATCATAGAACGGGTGGTTAAAACGGAGAAGTTCTAAGTCAGCCCCTTTTGCTTCACCTAGCACCTTCACGTTTTCTTCACCTAAGGCTTTTTGCACGCCTTCGACCAACGCTTTCGCTAAAATTAAACGCTTATTGCCAAATTGTAATAATTGATAAACTAGCTCTGCATTCACTGCAATGGCACGGTTTGATGGCAATGTCCAAGGGGTGGTTGTCCAAATCACTGCCGCTACTTCACCGCTACCTGTTTGGCTTAAATTAAATTTATTTAGCACCGCACTTTCATCCGTTGCTGGGAATGTTACATAGATAGACGGGGAAGTTTTATCTTCATATTCCACTTCGGCTTCTGCCAAAGAAGAAGCACAGTCCAAACACCAATGCACAGGTTTATAGCCTTTGTAAAGATGCCCGTTTTCGACCACCTTAGCCAGCGTGCGAATGATATTGGCCTCAGTGTCGTAATTCATTGTTAAATAAGGATTATCCCAATCGCCCAAGACGCCTAGACGGATAAAATCTTTCTTTTGCCCTTCCACTTGTTCACGGGCATAGTTACGGCATTCTTGGCGGAATTGTGCAGCAGAAATTTTTTCGCCCGGTTTTCCTACCAAACCTTCTACTTTCAATTCAATCGGCAAGCCGTGGCAATCCCATCCCGGGATATAAGGACTGTCAAAACCTGCGGCGGTTTTGGATTTTACAATAATGTCTTTCAGAATTTTATTTACAGCGTGTCCGATATGAATTGAGCCGTTAGCATAAGGAGGCCCATCGTGCAAAATAAAGGATTTTTTTCCTTGTGCAGATTGTCTGATTTTTTCGTAAAGTTTTTTCTCATACCAATTTTTTAGCATTGCTGGCTCACGTTTTGCCAGATCACCACGCATCGGAAAACCTGTTGCTGGCAGGTTTAGCGTATTTTTGTAATCTACGTTTTCATTCGACATTTTGTTTTTTCCACGTTGTATAAAATAAAATCTTGCATTAAATGCACAATAACTTTGGCATTATACGCATAAATAACACAATATTAAAGAATAGGAGTGGCGGAATTATGATTCAATCCCTAATGAAAGTGCGGTGATTTTTTGATAACTTTTTTACCGCACATTAAGCCCTTTAGCTCGTTCTTTTAGCTTGGCGAAAATACGCCTTTGCCACGTCCACATCTTTTACAATTTGTGCTTTAAGATCCTCAAAAGAGGGAAATTTGACTTCATCACGAATTTTATGACACAGTTCCACCTTAAGCGGCAGTCCATAAATATCTTGTTTAAAATCAAATAGATGAACCTCTAACAATTGTTTAACCCCATTAATGGTCGGGCGACGTCCAATATTTGCCACCCCTTCATATTCTGTACCATTAGGCAATTTAGCTCTTACTGCATATACCCCTTTCACGGGATTAACTTGGCGTTGTAAGCGAATATTTGCTGTTGGAAAGCCAATAGTTCGCCCTAGTTTATTGCCTTGTACAACACGCCCATAAATGCAATAAGGCTTGCCCAAAAGTTGCTTAGCAAGGGCTAAATGATCATCAGCAAGGGCTTGTCGAATCGCCGTGCTACTGATACGTTGTTCATTTAAACGAAAACTGCAATTATCTTCTACACGGAAGCCGTATTGCTCCCCCGCTTGTTGTAGCAGAGCAAAATCCCCTGTACGCCCAACCCCAAAACGGAAATCATCACCAATGCTTAAAAATTTCACGTTGAGTTTCTGCACCAAGCATTGTTCAATAAATTGTTGTGCGGAAAGCTGAGCAAAAGTGCGGTCAAATTTGATGCGAATAACATAATCCACGCCCAAATCTGCCAATGCACTTAATTTATCGCGCAGCCGCATTAAGCGCGGTGGTGCGTTGTCGCCCATAAAATATTCGCTCGGCTGGGGTTCAAAAAGCATCACAACCATGGGCAAAGAAAGCGCACTTGCTTTTTCACGCAAATGGCGCAACACCGCTTGATGACCTAAATGCACACCATCAAAATTCCCAATGGTTAAGGCACAGCCTTGTTGCTGAAAAATAGCGGGCAGTTGTTTTAACCCTTGAATTAATTGCATTAAAAATTCCGTTAGTAGAGTAATGTTATAACGATAGTGAAAAACAGCCTCATCTTATATCTCAATTTGCTATGCCAATCAAGAATGAATAAGATAAGCGCATCACTCACTATCATATAGAATGGTATAAATATAAGTATGCTTTTTGAAGAAAAGGCCAATCATCTTAAACTAGCAAAGATGATTGAAGATATTCCCCACAATCTTTAATTGTGGTTCAAAAAGGTTCCTAAAATGGGCTTCTAACGAATTTAATCAGTCAAACATTCCCTTTGCTGTTTTAATAACTCATTCATTTCCATCAGTAATTTATTTTCTCGCTTTAAACTTTCAATTGTTTCTGTCTGATGAGAAATGATCAAGTGCAATTTTTGCAAATCATTATCTGAAGCTTGCCCTGCAGAAAAAAACGTATGTGATACAGATTCATTATTTGAAATATTATTAAATTGGATTGCTGATTCTTCACCATAAGAAAGCAATTCCATTATATCAATGCCAAAAACTTCCGTAATCTGCCCCAATCGGTCTAAATTTAGGCGAGTATCTCCACGTTCAATTTTCGCATAGCCTTGGGTGGACATGGACAATCTGTTAGCCATATCTTCTTGAGTCCATTGATGACTTTCTCTTAAATGGCGGATTTTTTCATTCGTTTTCATATATCACTACTTTTAATATAGGTTGATCTATTATTTTGGAATGCGTACTTTACTTTTGGTTGATTGTAGCATGGATTAGATGAAATGTATAATATCTAAATATTTTGGTCTATTTTTAAGAGAGGATTCGATGGAAGAATACAAAAATATAATTCTTTTTTTATGTTATTTGATCGCGCTTGTAACAATAATAGTTAAAGCGCTAAACTCACATAAAAATGGCACAATAACAATTTTTTATAGTTATACTGATTTTGGCATCTGCATTCTAACTTCACTTTATACTCTTTTTTTAATATTTATACTTTCCCAGTTTCAACCTGAACAAGAATATATAAAATTAATATTCTTACCATATTTATTAGCATCACTATTCTTATTATTTACAGCATATCGTTCAAATCATAGAAAAATATTCAAAACACTAAGAGTATTTTTTATTCAGATTTTATTATTCTTAGGTATGACTTTCTTCGGAGTAATAGCAGCTTTTATTGCAATAGCTATTATTTCGTTACTTTCACCAGGAAAACGGCAGAAATATGAAAGAAAAGCGAAACATAAATCTAAGGAAACTGCGGCTAAAATTACTGGCGCAGCAGTTGGAATTACAAGCTATACCCTAGTAATCGGAAAATTAAAAGATTATATCTGTCGAAATAATAATTTCTCACTACCACCAAAATATTTAATTCAGGAGAACTAAAATGGTAACAGAACAATTCAAACGCACCGCGCTTTCACTAGCAGGTTGCGATGGTGGTAATCCTGCTTCTGAAGTTTGGTTTTGTGGTTTAGAGCATGGCTATGACTTATCTGAAAAAATAAGTGAATTCTTGGCATTACCACATGATAGAGCCCCAATTTTCTCTTGGGATCATCCTGATTGCGTTGATGATTGGAAATATGTATATAATCGAAAAATTTGTTGGTTTTTGCAGTATTTTTATCATTTAGAATTGCATGATAATGAAAATATGGGAGCTTTAGTTAAACGTCATCATATTCTCTATTCGGAGCAAGCTAATGGCATAGGTTTTAAACTCAATATGTATCCATTACCCTTCAAAAATCGTAGTTCAATAAATTGGACAGAGAATTATCAAAAAGCAACAGGATTTTCCTCATTTTACGAGTACCAAAATTGGTGCGTAGAATATCGAGGCAAATACTTCCGTGCTTTAGTAGAAAAATATAGACCTAAATTAATTGTTTGCACCGGTATCAGTGAAGTAAATAATTTCGTCCATTGTTTCACTGGAAAAGACAATTTTACTTATTCAAATAACGCTGAGATGAAAATAGCTTATGCTAAGTTTGAAGAAACTTTAATTTGTGTCTGCCCATTTTTCACCAATTCTTCAGGTATTAATTCATACGCAAAAATGGAAGTACTCGTGAAAGATATAAAAGAAAGACTAAATATTCATTAATTAAGGGCTATTTAATATAGCCCCTAATTTATTTTCTCCAAATCCAATACCAAGATTTATTCTAACCTTTATATTAATTTACTTACCAATACAAAACGAGCTGAAGATATTGCCAAGCAAATCATCAGAGGTAAATTGTCCTGTGATTTCGCTCAGGTGATTTTGTACCATTCGCAATTCTTCGGCGAGCAGTTCACCGGCATAAAACTCGGTCAGCTGAATGAGTCCTGCTTGCAAGTGAACATCCGCTTGTTCTAAAGCCTCTAAATGGCGACGGCGTGCAAGAAAACCACCTTCTGTACTGGTGTTATAGCCCATTGATTGTTTGAGATGTTCACGCAGTAAGTCCACCCCAACTTGTGTTTTCGCCGAAAGGCTGATTGAGGTTTGTCCATTTTGTTCGCGAATGGTTTCCGCTTCACCACTTAAATCCGCTTTATTACGCACAATGGTCAAAGGGATATTGTTCGGCAATTTTGCTAAAAATTCTGACCGCACTTGGGCGAGATTTTCTTCGCTATCCGTGCTGTCTAACATCAGAATAATGCGATCGGCTTGCTCAATTTCGTCCCACGCACGACGAATCCCAATACGCTCCACTTCATCGGTGGCATCACGCAAACCTGCGGTATCAATAATATGCAATGGCATTCCGTCAATATGAATATGCTCACGCAGCACATCTCGGGTTGTACCAGCAATATCTGTCACAATCGCCGCTTCACGTCCAGCAAGGGCATTTAATAGGCTAGATTTGCCCGCATTTGGCCGCCCCGCGATCACCACTTTCATTCCTTCGCGTAAAATCGCCCCTTGCTTGGCTTCCGCTCGCACGGCAGCAAGTTGAGCAATAATCTCACGCAATTTGGCTTCGATTTTACCATCGGCTAAGAAATCAATTTCTTCATCAGGGAAATCAATTGCGGCTTCCACATAGGTGCGTAGATAAATGACATCATCAACAAGCTGATTGATTTTATTAGAAAATTCCCCTTGGAGGGATTTCAGTGCAGAGCGTGCTGCTTGTTCAGAAGTGGCATCAATCAGATCAGCAATCGCCTCTGCCTGGGTAAGATCCAATTTATCATTCAAAAATGCCTGTTCAGAAAATTCCCCCGGGCGAGCCAAGCGCACGCCTTTAACTTGCAAAATGCGTTTGAGCAAGAGATCTAAAATAATCTGCCCACCGTGGCCTTGTAGCTCTAATACATCTTCACCGGTGAAAGAATTTGGGGCTTTAAAAAATAGCGCGATCCCTTGGTCTAACACCGTACCATCGCTATCTTTAAAGGGTAAATAATTGGCAATACGAGGCTTAAGGCTTTTGCCTAGCACTGACTCTGCCACTTGTTGGGCGAGTGGCCCTGATACCCGTAAAATACCGACACCGCCACGTCCAATCGGCGTGGCTTGGGCGACTATGGTTTCTTTTGACATAATTTTTCCTAAAAAACGACCGCACTTTTAAAAACGCTCAAATATTATCTCATACTTGTAAAAGTCAATAAGCCGTGCGGTGAATAATCTTTATTTTATTAGATTTCTTCGACCAATGGTGAACCTGTTTCCTGATTACCGTCCAACCATTGCCATTGTTCATTCAAGCGTTACCATAAGGCAATTTTTCAATTCAATAGCTAGGGCGAACACTTAGGTTCGCCCCTACAGGGAGATAATTGTATTACAGATTAAAAGCAATCACTAACGTTCTTTTCAAACAGCCAGTCATATAACAAAATCAATAAATTAAAGGGATTTTTTGATCTAAAATGGGCGAACACTTAGGTTCGCCCCTACACGGGGATAATTGTATTACAGATTAAAAGTAATCACTAACGTTCTTTTCAAACAGCCAGTTATATAAAAAATCAATGAATTAAAGGGATTTTTTGATCTAAAATGGGCGAACACTTGGGTCGCCCATAAATCAATTATCTACGCTAGCAAGTTATTTTTTACGGGAATGTAATCCTTTTTTCTCTAACCCACGGTAAATCCATTGTTGTTGCGCAATAGTGATAAGGTTAGAGACTAACCAATAGAGTACCAATCCTGCCGGGAAGAATAGGAAGAATACGGTAAAAATCACTGGCATAAAGGTCACTACCTTTTGCTGCATTGGATCAGCCACTGGAGTTGGCGACATTTTTTGTAATAAAAACATCGACACGCCCATTAAAATAGGCAAGATGTAATATGGATCTTGTGCTGATAAATCTTGAATCCAACCGAAGAATGGGGCGTGGCGTAATTCAACGGCTTCCATAAATGTCCAATATAAGGCGATGAAAATTGGCATTTGTAATAAAATTGGTAAACAACCACCGAGTGGGTTTACTTTTTCTTCTTTATATAATTTCATCATTTCTTGGCTCATACGCTGACGATCTTCCCCATAACGCTCACGCATTTCTTGGATTTTCGGTTGCAGCATACGCATTTTTGCCATTGAAGTGTATTGTGCTTTAGTTAATGGGTATAAAAGCCCTTTCACCACTAAGGTTACACAAATAATTGCAAGCCCCCAGTTCTTCACTAAATCGTGAATGTGGGTAAGTAGCCAGAATAAGGGTTTCGCAATAAACCACGCCCAGCCGTAATCAACGGTAAGATCTAAATGGTTTGCCACTTGTCCCATTTCATTTTGTAATTTCGGTCCTGTCCATAATTTGCTGGTGATGGTTTCTGTTGCACCTGATGGAATATCAATAGCTGGTCCACGATAACCGATTGAGCCTAAGTTACGTGCTTTGTCGGTGGTAGAATAAAATTGATGGGTTGCATCTTGATTTGGGATCCAAGCAGAAACGAAATAGTGTTGTAAAATTGCAACCCAGCCCACTTTGGTTTGTAGCGAAAGATCTTTTTCTTCCATATCTTTGAAACTGTATTTTTTATAATTTGTTTCAGAAGAAGAATAAGCACCGCCTGTATAGGTTGGCATCGCCATACTGCCTGAGCTTTCAACCAATGTATGGGTTAATTGGGCATAAGGTTCAACTTCAATGGCTTGATTGCTTTGGTTAGCAATTTCAAAATTCACTGCCACATCATATTCACCACGTTTTAATACGAAAATTTTGCGATAAGTTACCCCATCTTTTTCAAACACGAAAGGGACAGCAAGTTCATTTTGCCCATCTGCCAATTTGAAGGTATCCCCTTCTACTTGGTAGTTTGCACGACCGGCTTTGGTATCAATCCCGTTTTTACCAACCAGACCACTTTGTGCAATATAAATATGCTCAGGCGTATCTTTTAACAAAATGAATGGCGTATTAGAATGTAATGTTTCATCATATTTTAATAATTCAGAACCGACAACATCTCCACCTAATGTATTAATTTGTAAGCGGAAAACGTCATTTTCTAAAGTAATTACTTTACCTTGTGCAAGGTTAGTTAGATCCGAATTTGAAGCGAATTCACTTTGATTATTCGTTGTCTGAACTTGTTCAGTGGCAACTGGCTTAGGTGAATGATAGTCCACTTGCCATTGCTGATAAACAAGAAAAGAAATAAAGAGTAGTGCGAGCACTAACAGGCTACGTCTTGAATCCATTATTTGTTCTCTTTGTTGTTATTGATCTTTGGTGGAACAGGATCGTATCCACCCGCGTGTAAAGGATGACATTTTAATATACGTTTTAACGTAAGCCAACCACCTTTTAACGCACCGTGCGTTTTTAATGCCTCAATGCCATAGCAAGAACAGGTTGGTGTGAATCGGCAACGTGGGCCAATTAAAGGGCTAATTACCAGTTGATAAAAGCGAATAAGCGCAATTAAGATTTTTGAGCCAAGCGAATGTGGCGTTGCCATAATTTATCCAATAAATTGAATAGTTGTTGATTATCTAACTGACCAATGCCTTGTTTAACAACGATAACAAAATCATAATTTGGCAGTTGGTGTTGCAATAAGCGAAAGCGTTCACGGCATAGACGTTTAATGCGATTACGATCGTGGGCGCGTTTTAAATGCTTCTTAGCAACAGCAAGCCCAAGACGGGGGTGATTTTCCTGATTAATGCGAGCAAGTATGGTAATTTGCGCTGAACTGGCACGTTGTGGATCTTGGAAAACGTATTTGAATTGAGCGGGAGTTAGCAGACGTAACTCCCTAGAAAAGTTTAGCTTAATCACAGCAAAAGGCTGGATTATGCAGATAAACTCTTACGACCTTTAGCACGACGACGAGCTAAAACTTGACGGCCGTTTTTAGTTGCCATACGCGCACGGAAACCGTGAGTACGACTACGTTTTAATACAGATGGTTGAAATGTACGTTTCATAATTATAATCTACCTAAATCAACATTGTTTAATTATTGCCTTTGACATTTAGATAGCCAAAAACGAATTGAAACAAGGGTTACTAAAATAAGGAACGGAATTGTAATCACAAATGAACCGTTCGTCAAATAAGAATAAGAAAAATCATAACATAATCTGTATTTTTCTTATTTGAAAGCATAAAAGCGGGGAGAATTATACTTTTTTTGGCAGAAATCTCAAGCAGCCTTTTTCGATTTTTTTGATCCTTTTATAAAGATCTTTTCTCAACTTTATTGTAGAATTAGCCGAATTCTCACCGCACTTTTCAGCGGACTATTCAGATGTTTAACGGATAAACCAAGACATAATAACAATGAAAACCACGCTCGCATCGCTTTGGCAGGATTGCCTTTCACAATTACAAGATCAAGTTTCACCAACGGATTTCAGCACTTGGTTACGTCCATTGCAAGCTGATATTGTGGGTGAAAACAATATGGTGTTATATGCTTCCAATGTTTTTGTTAAAAACTGGGTGGAAACCCATTATCTTGAACTAATTAGCCGCTTAGCCCAACAATTTTCTGGCAATGCAGATTTTAGTGTAAAAGTGCAGGAAGGCTCAAAACCCGCGACGCGTACCACACCTACGCCTGTTATCGCACCAAATACCGCCCCCACACCATCGAATGAACAAAAGGCCAATTATCGTTCTAACTTAAATACTAAGCATATTTTTGACAATTTTGTCGAAGGGAAATCAAACCAACTTGCCCGCGCAGTGGCACAAAAAGTGGCAATTAATCCGGGGGAACAAAGCGCCAATCCCCTGTTTCTTTACGGTGGCACTGGACTTGGCAAAACCCACTTATTACACGCAGTAGGTAATGGCATTTTAACCACAAAACCAGAAGCACGCGTAATTTATATCCACGCAGAACGTTTTATGCAAGAATATGTCCGGGCGCTTCAAGAAGACAAAATGGAAAACTTCAAAAAATTCTACCGCACTTTAGATGCCTTGCTGATTGATGATATTCAATTCTTTGCGGGCAAAGACGGTACGCAAGAAGAATTTTTCCATATTTTTAACTCGTTATTTGAAAGTAGTCGGCAAATTATTTTAACCTCTGACCGCTATCCAAAAGAGATCGAGAAAATTGAAGATCGCTTAAAATCTCGCTTTGGTTGGGGGTTAAGCGTAGCCATTGAACCCCCAGAACTTGAAACTCGTGTCGCCATTTTATTGAAAAAAGCAGAAGAAAAAAATATGCGCTTACCCGAAGAAGTAGCGTTGTTTATCGGCGAAAAATTACGCACGAATGTACGTGAATTAGAAGGCGCACTCAACCGTGTTCACGCTAATGCAGAATTTACGGGCAAACCGATTACCATTGATTTTGTGCGTGAGACCCTCAAAGATATGCTGGCGTTACAAGAAAAATTAGTGACCGTGGAAAATATTCAAAAAATCGTGGCAGAATATTACCGTATCAAAGTGGCCGATCTTAAATCGAAAAGCCGCGCAAGATCAGTGGCTCGCCCTCGCCAAATTGCAATGGCACTTTCACGCGAACTGACTAATCGCAGTTTCCCTGAAATTGGCAGTAGCTTTGGTGATCGTGATCATACTACTGTTTTGCACGCCTGTCGCAGTGTAGATAAACTCAAGCAACAAGACCCAAGCATTCAAGAAGATTGGTCTAATTTAATCCGAACCTTATCAGTTTAAGGACGAAACTATGCAATTTACTGTATCAAGAGAAAACCTGTTAAAGCCCTTACAACAAGTATGTGGTGTATTGAGTAGTCGCCCTAATATTCCTGTGTTAAACAATGTATTACTACACATTGAAGGGCAATCTTTAACCATTACAGGAACAGATTTAGAAGTGGAACTTTCCACCCAAGCACAGTTAAATAGTGCTGAACAAGATGGGCATTTCACCATACCCGCTAAAAAATTCCTTGATATTTGCCGTAGTTTTCCTGATGGTTCAGATATTACGGTAAGTTTTGAAGAAGAACGTGCCTTAGTGCATTGCGGTAGAAGTAAATTTAATCTAACAACCCTTCCAGCTGAGGAATATCCAAATTTAGCTGATTGGCAAGCGGAGGTAGATTTTACCACCACACAAGCCACCTTACGTCGCCTCATTGACGCCACTCAATTTTCTATGGCAAACCAAGATGCGCGTTATTTCTTAAATGGAATGAAATTTGAAACCGAAGGTAACTTATTGCGTACTGTTGCAACAGATGGACATCGCCTTGCGGTTTGTACAATTCCCCTAGAACAAGATTTACAGCTTCATTCTGTCATTGTGCCACGTAAAGGCGTGCTAGAATTAGCCCGTTTATTAGAAAGTAATGATCAGCCAGCTCGCGTACAAATTGGTACAAATAATTTATGCATTGATTTAGGACACATTATTTTTACCTCTAAATTAATTGATGGACGTTTCCCAGATTACCGTCGCGTATTACCACGCAATGCGCAACGTATTATGACAGGCGAATGGGAAAGTTTAAAACAAGCCTTTGCCCGTGCCGCCATTTTATCCAATGATAAAGTAAGAACAGTACGTTTACAGCTTGCAGAAAACCAGCTCACAATCACCGCGACAAATACAGAGCAAGAGCAAGCCGAAGAAATCATTGACATCGACTACAACGGCGAAGAAATGGAAGTCGGCTTTAATGTCAGCTATTTGCTTGATGTACTCAATGCCCTCAAATGCAAACAAGTGCGTATGCGATTGACAGATGCTTCTTCCAGTTGCTTAATTGAAGATGTGGATGACAATAGCGCAGAATATGTGATTATGCCAATGCGTTTATAATTGATATGGCAATTTCACGCTTAACGGTTGAAAATTTTCGTAATTTAAACGCCGTGGATCTAGAATTTGACCACGGCTTTAACTTTTTAGTGGGCAATAACGGCAGCGGTAAAACCAGCCTACTTGAAGCCATTTTTTATCTTGCTCACGGACGTTCTTTTAAAAGTGCGGTAGCAAATCGCATTATTTCTTACGAACAGCCTCACTTCACCCTTTATGGCAAAATTCAAGAGCAACAACATCAGTGGTCAGTGGGATTGCAAAAACACCGCCAAGGTAACACACAGGTAAAAATTAACGGAGAAGAAGCAAAAAAAATTGCCGATCTTGCCCATTTGTTACCAATGCAAATGATTACCCCAGAAGGATTGACCTTGCTCAACGGTGGGCCAAGCTATCGCCGTGCTTTTTTAGATTGGGGACTATTCCATCATCATAATGATTTTCACCCTGTTTGGAACCAACTTAACCGCTTATTGAAGCAACGCAATGCCGCTTTACAACAAGCCTTGCACTATGAACATATTCAGATTTGGGATAGAGCGCTGGTCAATCTTGCTAACCAAGTCAGCCAATGGCGTGCCGATTATGCCGAAGCCTTACGCCCTGAAATTGAACGCACCTGTCAGCTATTTCTGCCTGAATTAGAAATCAGTGTCAGTTTTCATCAAGGCTGGGATAAAAACAGCGATTACGCCAAATTGTTATGTCAAAATTTTGAACGGGATCGTGCCATTGGTTACACCGTATCTGGCCCTCAAAAGGCCGATTTTCGCTTTAAGGCGAATGGATTGCCGGTAGAAGATGTGCTTTCTCGTGGACAATTAAAACTGCTAATGTGTGCCTTGCGCCTAGCTCAAGGTGAACATTTGATGCAACAAAAAAATCGTCATTGTATTTTTTTAATTGATGATTTCGCTTCTGAATTAGATCAAACAAAACGTGCATTATTAGCTGAACGCTTACAACAAAGCGGCTCACAAGTGTTTGTTACCGCCATTACACACAACCAACTAAAAGAAATGCAACCAGAAAAACACCGTACTTTTAGTGTCAATAACGGTAAACTCAGTGAAAACGTGTTTTGCTCTTCCTAACCTCTCTTGCTAAAACAAGAAACCTCTTATAATTCTCCCAGCAAATGTCAGCTATACACAAATCATTCCCCATTCCCTCAAAACAAAAATCAACAAAAAAGCACCGCACTTTATAATAGAGAATTTTCTGCACTTATTCCTCAAAATAAATCGAGATATTCCTTGAAATATCAACAAAAATACGTATTATCAGCGATCCTTTGAGTAACCTGTATGTCGAACATCAGCTATTCAAAGATTACGCAATTTTTCCACTTAATTTGGGTTCCCTCACCCCAATATTTTCAACAAAAAGGTATAAAAGATGAAAGTAACTTCTCCGATCTTTAATGTTCACCAAAAACGTAACGCATTAATTATTTTAAGTTTTTTCCACATTTTTATTATTACCGCAAGTAACTATTTAGTACAAATCCCGTTTGAGATACACTTGCCATTTCATCTACTCGGACTAGCAGATTTCTCGTTCCACAGCACTTGGGGAACGCTTACTTTCCCATTTATTTTCCTTGCAACGGATCTAACTGTGCGAATTTTTGGGGCAACCGCCGCAAGATGGATCATTTTTGCCGTGATGTTTCCCGCATTAATTATCAGTTATGTGATTTCCACGCTCTTTTTGGACACGCAATATCAAGGGATCGAAGCCTTATTTGATTTCAACTTATTCGTTTTTCGCATTGCCATTGCCAGTTTTGTCGCCTATGTTTTCGGTCAATTACTTGATGTACTTGTATTTAATCGATTACGCCAGTTAAAAACCTGGTGGATTGCGCCGAGTAGCTCAATGATTTTCGGCTCAATGGCAGATACCTTCTTATTCTTTTCCGTCGCATTTTTCGCAAGCAGTGATCCTTTTATGGCGGAACATTGGTTTGAACTTGGTTTTGTAGATTATCTTTTCAAACTTTTTATCGGCATCGTGCTATTTGTTCCTGCCTATGGCGTCGCACTGAATATTATTTTGCGTAAGCTTCAACAACTCACAAGAGAATAAAAGGATTTATTCATCAACATATCATAAGGAAACACAATGAATATACGACACCTTATCGACCAACATCCTATGACGCCTTACCAATGGGCGGTTGTCGTAATGGCAACCATAATGAATCTTTTAGATGGTTTTGATGTCCTTGCACTCGCCTTTACTGCCACGGGTATCCGTCACGAATTTGGTTTAACTGGCGCAGAACTTGGCTCGCTACTCAGTGCAGGATTATTCGGGATGGCAGCCGGATCACTCTTCCTTGCTCCCCTTGCAGATAAAATTGGGCGTCGTCCATTATTATTAATCAGTGTATCCCTTTCTGCTGCGGGAATGTTAGGATCATTTTTTGCCATAGATTCCTCTGCTCTTGGAATTTGGCGAATCGTAACAGGCTTAGGCGTTGGCGGGATTTTAGTTGGCACAAACGTGCTAACGAGTGAATATTCCTCAAAAAAATGGCGTAGCCTTGCTATCAGCATTTATGCCGCCGGATTTGGTATTGGTGCGATTTTAGGTGGGCTTTTTGCCGTCGCGTTACAAGCAGAATATGGCTGGCGCTCCGTTTTCCTTGCTGGTGCAATTTTAACAGGGCTATGTTTGCTCTGCTTAATATTGTGGTTGCCAGAATCCATTGATTATTTAGTTAATAAACAACCAAACAATGCGCAAGCTCGATTAAATAGAATTCTCAAAAAAATCGGTATTGCTTCGTTTATCTTACCAGAACTCACAGAACACAAAGCTAAAACTGCGCCAATTACCCAGCTCTTTAATCCACAATATCGTAGTTCAACTTTAGCTATTTGGTTGGCTTTCTTCACAATAATGTTTAGTTTTTATTTCATCAGCTCTTGGACGCCCGCCCTGTTAAAAGACGCAGGAATGACCACAGAGCAAAGTGTTACCATTGGTATGATGATTTCTTTAGGCGGTACTTGCGGAGCATTATTCTATGGCTTATTGGCAAGCTACTGGTCTGCACGCAATGTCTTGATTTTATTTACGATTATTGCAGCAATTGCCGTCATTGCTTTTATTCTTTCTTCAACTATTCTATGGCTTGCAATGGTACTTGGGATAATGGTAGGGGCATTAATTAACGGCTGTATCAGTGGGCTTTATACCCTAAATCCGAGTATTTACCCTAGTGATATACGAAGTACAGGTGCTGGCTGGTCAATCGGCATAGGACGCATTGGCGCAATCCTTGCTCCAATAATCGCTGGTATTTTATTAGATAACGGATGGGAAAAACAAAATCTTTATATCGGCGCAGCATTCGTGCTATTAATCTCAACCTTTGCTTTACTCTTGCTGAAGCGGAATACTATGATAAAAACCTTATGAAAAGATAATTAAAAAGGGCTATTAAGTTAGCCCAATTATTTCAATACTATAATGTTACAAACTTATATATCACTCTCATAATAAGAAATGATACAGATAAATGATAATCAGAAGATTTCAATATTTATTTCTTTTTGTTACTAGGGATAGGACGTTTTTTGATTAAGCTATTACTAATTTCCTTTATCCTATTGTCCTGTTCAACCAGTTTATTCTCTATATTATCTAACTTTGTAGCTAGCTCATTTGTCAATTTATTTAGGTTTTCCCCATTATTCATAGGCATATTATTCCCAGTAAACCGCTGAACACCGATAACAATAGCAAAAATTAATGAGAGAACAAAAAACATCCAAGTAAATATAGATTCCTTTCTCACCTCTTTAGGCTTTTGCATAATATAGTGGAAATCTAATTCTTTGATATTTCTATTAACTTTATCAAATCTTTCGATTAAATCTTGATATAAATTTCTGTCAGATTGAATAGTAGGCAGTTCATTTAGGTCAATCAAAGAGATATTTTCTTTGTTCTGAGAAAAAACTTTAACCATATCTTCTGCAAAATTAACCAGAGTTTTATTATTTTGAAAATATTCAGCCTGCATTCTTAGATTGGCCTCTGCCTCTTGTAACTGGCGTCCAATCCTATCATTATCATTCATAATTGCTGATATTTCGCTCTCTTTTTCTACCTCTAAAATTTTTCTTTGGTATTCTAATTGGTGTTGATATTTCTGTTTTAATTGTAAAATTTCTTGTTGATATAAAGTAGAAAGTTCATTAGAAAATGATACTGTTGATGATAGCAGCGATGAAGATGAGATTATTTTTATTCCTTTCTTCTTATTTTTCAATCTCTCATAAATTTCATCGCTTGATGAAAAATAAATATTATTATAGATATAATATAAATCTTTTTCTAAAATAATATTTAATATATCTATACATTCTCTATCATTTGATAAATAAATATAGAGATCGTCTTTAAATGCAACTGAAATAGAAGGAGTTCTAAGTTTCTGTAGAGAATTTGCTATTGTATCAAGTTCTGTCTCTGGCGAGATAAAATCAACATCATCAATTAAAGCGTTATAGGAAATCTCTTGACGATCAATAAAATTCATTATCTGATATTGATTCATTTTATCTAATGCAGAAAAAATACTTTCTGCAGAGGTAAAGCGTGTATTAATAGCTTCAACAAAAGAACCTAGGTAACTTCCCGGTCGGCTTTGTCCCATTTCCCCCACTGAGTAATATTCAGCAATACCTAATACTTTCTGACCGTTAGTAATCCCTTGATAAGTTAAATAATATAATGTGGTACTTAACTGGTCTGTTTTAGGGGAAGGTAAAGCACCTCCATATATTTGGCTTAAATCAAAATATTTCGCGAAATGTATTTCTTTGTCAGCCCCAGCATTTGAATATTGCCTGCCTTTTGGCGCACCGACAATCCCAAACCCAATAAATTTTCTATTCTCAACCATAGCTTATTATCCTTATTTTCCTTTGAACCAATTAAGAAATCTTTGCCAAAGAGTAAGCTCTTTAACAGGAGACATTCCTCCTGTTCCTGACATATAAAGCCATTTAAATATCTTTTCTGGGCATTCTTTATCAAATTCCAATAAACGATCCGAATTATCAGAAAATTTCCCCATTTTATAAAAAATGGTTTTATTTTTTTCTGATTCATTAAAAAAGCTATTTGCAAAGGTTGGAATTTTTTCCATCGCATAAAGCATAGGATCATATCCATTACGTTCTACCGTCGCATAATCCATTAATTCAATACGATCTCCCTTAGAAAGTAATAATGCTTTTGAAAAGAGTTTATCATAGCGGTTTTGAATTTGTTGAATGTGCGTAAATACAGCATCTAATATATTAACTTGTGGGGTCGCACCTTCTACGTCTTTTAAAGATTGATCATAAACAAAGAATAATGTAGCTTTAACATCCGATTCTAAAATTGCTGCTAAATAATTCGGCAATTTACCCGATTCTTTCTGCCCTTTCTTTCTAAATGCTTGCTCTGAATGCTCACCAGAACCATCAATAAAAACAAAATTAATTGGAGGTTTACTTGAATCTTTTGGAGTGAATGAAACGTGGAATTCAAAATACTGTTTCGTATCTGTACTCGTTATTCTTTCTGCAAACTTAACACCATTAAAATTATCTTGTAACTGATAAAATAACTCTTCTTCTCTTTCTGTACTTTTATCCGTATCTAAATAAACCGTCCCTCCAAGATGATTTTTCATATAATGTAATAAACTGCCAATAATCCACGTTTTTCCTGAAGCTGGTTGCCCAAAGAATAAAACATAATGTTTTTCTTCATCTTCATTTAGATCGAATAAACGCTGACAATATTGTTCAATATCAAGATCTAAAGTTCGAGTTAACTCTTTTTTTATTGGCATCCTAGATTGATATTTATCAATCATAGGTGGTGGCGTTTCCTCAAGTTTAGATTCACTATTAGGCGAAGAGATCTCACTAGAACTATCTAAATTAAGTGAAATATCATCAAAAAACTCAAATCTATCTTGATCAAGTGTATTTTCTAAATTGAGAGGAAGATCATTAGAAATTTTAAAATGATCTTGTTCAATTGGATTTCCTAAATTAAGAGAAAGATCGTCAGAAAATCTTACTTTCTTCTGTTCGACAGGATCTTTCATATTATTTTCTTTCTCTATAAATAAATTCTCTTTCATTTTTAGCTCCTATCTATATTTGACGACCAGAATTAATAACAGGCTTAGTTTCTTTATTTCCAAAGAAAATTAATAAACTTAATACCACTGCCCAATCAATAAATAGACATAAAATCGTAAACAAAAAACCGACTAAAATATGCTGTGTAAAACCTGATTTAAAAGAAAAGGCAAGCTTTCCAATTTCTTGGTTTTCAAAAGGTATAGCTGTAAATTTGAATAATGCGGGATTATTGATAAACTCTTGTACCGTCGATCCTATCTCATTGATCATATTTGTTACTTTTAAATTGGTATCAAAACCATATTCTTTCACCGATGTAGAATTTCTTAATACATTATCAATCAGCTTAAGGGTTTCTTCCTCTTTCTTCATTACATTTTGGCGAACTTCTTCAATACGTTCATAATCTTTAGATGTAAGTTTACGACGCGCAATTTGATCAATATTTTCTCTATATCGTTGCGCAATCGCATTCCAATCACCGCCTCGAGTTCCAAATTCCGTTAATTTTTCACCTAATACGTCTTCAATTTCTGAAATAAGTTCTAATGCTCTATTCCCTAATCCTGGACGGTTAGGATCAGTAATTTGGCTAACTAACTGTTCGGTTAAACTCTCTAAACGATTACGCTTTTGAGTGATTTCTGGGCTGAAACTATTTAACGCTTTATCCGCCGCATTTACCACATCGTGTAATTGCTGTTTATGCTTTACTAGCTCATCTCTATATAATTGCTCTTTTTGATACGATGTATATACTGAATTAAAATTCCCAGTAAAAGAGAAAAGTGAAATAATAAAGTAACCAATTAAAAATCCGAAGATTGGTAACCCGTTTAAGCGTCGATAACCAATTAATAATGTAAATCCATACATTAAAATACTAATCGCACCAGAAAATGCCCAAGAAAAAGCTTGACCAAATAAGTCTTCAAAACCTATTGCAGTTTGGATAAAACTTATTGTCAAAAAAATTGCCAAAGGAATATGTACCCAACCAGGTAATTTACGTGAAACGGGTTTCATTTTTACTCCATGTTAAATGAATAAGAAAGTCCAGTTTTCTCTAAAAAAGAGCTTGTTACAAAAATCTCCCTATTCAAAGGAAAAGAACGTGTCTTGTCAAGGAATAAATAACACTTTTTGACTAAAAACCATTAATGGAAAGGATAAAAGCTATTTAATTCAAAGTGCGGTGGAAAATTTTGTAAAATTTACACCGCACTTTTATTATAGCCAGCCAAAGGCTGGCTATAAAAACCATATGCTATGCGTATGGTGTTAAAGAGCTTAAGCGATAAAAAGAAAAATCCTCACTATATAATGAACGAGGCTGACAACCAAAATTCAACATATAGGAGGATATGTCATGGCAAATAAAGCGAATGACGATTCAAGTTTATCACACACAAAGTGGAACGGTAAGTATCACATAGTATTTATACCTAAATACAAACGGAAAGCTATTTTCGGTAAGCTAAGAGCCGATATAGGGAGTATTTTAAGGCGTTTATGTGGATTATAAAGGCGTAGAAATTGTAGAAGCTTATGCAATGAAAGAGTATATCCATATGCTTGTAAAAATACCACCGAAATTAGCTGTTTCAAGTTTTATGGGATATTTGAAAGGAAAATCATCATTGATGATTTTTGAAAAGCATGTAAATCTAAAATATAAATATGGCAATAGACACTTTTGGGCAAAAGGCTATTATGTAAGCACGGTGTGCTTAAATGCTAAGGTGGTAGAGGAATATATACATAACCAAGAAAAAGAAGATATGGTACAAGATAGTTTAAATACGAAAGAATATGTGGACCCCTTTAAGGGGTAACCAAAGTAATCTCTAAACACGGTTGTCGGTCTTTTCACACATCCCTTGAGGGATGTGTGAAGTAAAGGCCCTTATAGGGTAGCCTCAAAACCGCACGTTTCACGTGCGGATTGTTATTGCATTTCAGTTGAACAGAATAAAAGTGATTCTGAATATTAGTGGCTATTTACTCTTTTCAACAGCGATAGTTTATTGACGACCTTTATAAATTGCCACCGCCTCAGGCATTAAACGAAGTAAATTGGCTTGGCGATCTTTATCACTCGGGTGAGTGGAAGACAGTGCCGCTAATACACCGCTATTTCCTGAAGAAGCTGTCTGCATTTTTTCCCATAATTTTGGTGCTGCCTCTGGGTTATAACCTGCTTTTGCCATTAAAAACAGTCCCACTTCATCCGCTTCCGTTTCTGCACTACGAGAATAAGGCTTATCTAATGCCCAATCTTTGGTAATACCGATAATTAGCCCACTTCCTTCTGAACCAATTTGTGTGGAAAGTGCAATATGCGCAACCTGTGCGACCACATTCGTGAATGTTCCCATATTCACTTTCTTTTTACCGTGTTCTTTCAGTGCGTGTGCCATTTCGTGCCCCATTACAGTGGCAATTTCATCATCATTTAAGTGTAATTTATCCACAAGCCCTGTATAAAATGCCATTTTACCGCCCGGCATCGCCCACGCATTGAGTTCATTTGATTTAATTACGGTAATTTGCCAATTAAATGGCTGCCCCGTATTATTTTCACGATTGGCATAAGGATACATTTTATTAAATACTTGATGAATGCGTTTTGATGTTGTTGAACTTGTATCAACAACCCCTTTTTGTTTTGCTTCATTCACCGTTTGTAGGTAACTTGTCGCCGCTTGTTGATTAACACTTGCAGAATCGGCACAAGCATTAAGCATTAGGGTAAAAATGCAAAGTGCGGTGATTTTTTTCATTGTTTTTAACATATTCACTCCTTAGGTTAAACATAGAAAAATACCGCATTAGGTAACGCGGTATTTAAAAAGAACAGGTTAAGAATTATTTTTTTGCACGCTCAAAAGAGTCTAAAATTTCTTTACGTGCCGCCGCAGCATCTTCCCAACCATCAACTTTCACCCATTTCCCGGCTTCTAAGGCTTTGTAGCTTTCAAAGAAATGTTGAATCTGTGCTTTTAGCAATGCTGGTAAATCACCAACATCTTTAATGTGATCGTATTCTTTGCTTAATTTTGTATGTGGTACTGCAATAACTTTAGCATCTTGACCCGATTCATCGGTCATTTTTAATACGCCCACTGGACGACAACGAATCACTGAACCCGGTTGTAAGGGATAAGGGGTTGGTACTAATACATCAACAGGATCGCCATCTAACGATAAGGTGTGGTTAATATAGCCATAGTTTGCTGGGTAGAACATTGCTGTCGCCATAAAACGATCAACAAATAAGGTACCCGTTTCTTTATCCACTTCATATTTGATTGGATCTGAGTTTGCTGGAATCTCAATCACAACATAAATATCATCAGGAAGTTCTTTTCCTGCTGGAACACTTTCTAAGCCCATTTGCTCTTTCCTTCTAGTTAATGAATGGTAATAAAACGCTTGAATTATAGCTTGATTTTTTTACTTTTGCCAAGCTAAATGGGCAATTTTGGCATTGTGTTTTTATTTTGCACTATTATAATAGTTCACTAATACCAATATAAAACTTATAGGTGAATTTATGAAAAAAAATACTTCCTTATTTGGTGGTGCGATGATTATCGCAGGCGGTACAATTGGTGCGGGTATGCTCGCAAACCCTATTGCCACCTCTGGCGTGTGGTTTATCGGTTCAATTTTGATCCTCTGCTACACTTGGTTTTGTATGACCACATCAGGCTTAATGCTACTTGAAGCAAACTTACATTATCCTACTGGTGCAAGTTTTGACACCATTGTAAAAGACTTGCTTGGTAAAGGCTGGAATGTGCTAAATGGGCTTTCCGTTGCATTTGTTCTCTATATTCTCACCTATGCATATATTACTTCTGGTGGCGGTTTAACAGAAAGTTTTCTTAATCAATTACTGAGTAGCGAACAAAGTGCGGTGGAAATTGGACGCATTTCTGGCTCACTGATTTTCTGTGCGGTTCTCGCCTTTTTCGTATGGTTCTCAACAAAAGCGGTGGATCGTTTTAGTACCATTTTAATTGCTGGAATGGTGGTGGCATTTTTCCTTTCGGTTACCAATTTATTAGGTATGGTAAACACCGATATTCTGCTTGATAGCACAGGGGATAGCCAATACTTGCCTTTCGCCCTTGCTGCCTTGCCAGTTTGCTTAGTTTCGTTCGGTTTTCACCAAAACGTGCCAAGCCTTGTGAAATATTATGATCGCAACAGCAGCAAAGTGACAAAATCGATTGTTTACGGTACATTCATTGCCTTAATCATCTATATGCTATGGCAACTTGCTATTCAAGGCAATTTACCACGTAATGAATTTATCCCGGTTATCCAAAAAGGGGGCGATATTGCGGTGCTACTGGAAGCCTTAAATAGTCAAATTCAAACGGATTTTGTCGGCTTAATGTTACGCTTTTTTGCCTATATGGCGATTGCTAGCTCGTTCCTTGGGGTAACTCTCGGCTTATTTGATTACATTGCGGATTTATTTAAATTCGACAACAGTAGTGTAGGCAGAAGCAAAACCGCATTAATCACCTTCTTACCACCGTTGATTTTAAGCTTACTTTTCCCATACGGTTTTGTTATCGCCATTGGTTACGCAGGATTAGCAGCAACAATTTGGGCGGTCATTACGCCTGCATTATTGGCTAAAGCAAGTCGGGCTAGATATCCAAATCAAACTTACCAAGTGTATGGTGGTTCAGCGATGATTTATTTTGTTATCTTATTTGGATTAATTAATATTCTTGTTCAACTCGCTGATTTAGTTGGCTGGTTACCAGTATTTGGAAGATAGTTGAAAATCCCTTAAAATAACAGAAAATAGACACAATTAGCACGGATAACCGTGCTAATTTTTTTACCGTTAAGATGATAATGAAAACCTCTGTTTACGATAAAGAAGGCTTTTTTGAGCTTTACCAAAAATTACGCCAGAACCCATCTAGTTTAAATGAAATTGTGGAAAAACCCACAATGTTAAGTTTACTGCCTGATTTAACGGGGAAAAAATTGCTCGATCTCGGTTGCGGAATGGGAGAGCATTTACAACTTTATTTGCAACAAGGTGCAGCATTTGTGGTCGGAATGGATTTATCTCAAGCGATGTTACAGCAAGCAGCAAAAAATCTCGCTGAAAAACGACCGCACTTTGCTTTGCATCAACTGGCAATGGAGCAACTTAATGAATTACCTGATGGAAATTTTGATGTCATTACGAGTTCTTTTGCATTTCACTATATACAAGATTTTCCCCAGTTATTAGCCCATATTCAGGCAAAACTTAAACCTAATGGCTGGCTGATTTTCTCTCAAGAACATCCGATTGTTACTTGCTATCAAGGGGGAGAGCGTTGGGAAAAAGATCAGCATAAACAACAAGTGGCTTATCGACTTAATTATTATCGCGATGAAGGTGAACGGCAACGAAACTGGTTTAAACAACCATTTAAAACCTACCATCGAACACTTTCAAGCATTATTAATGATCTTATCAATGGCGGGTTTCAAATAGAAAAAATGGTAGAACCAATGCTCGCTGAACAACCCGAATGGCAACAAGAATTTAAAGATCTACAACATCGCCCCGTGCTGCTTTTTATCAAAGCGAAAAAAATAAAAAATTTGCTTGCATAAAAATTTTTTTTGCGTAGAGTAATGGCTAAGCAATTTTTGGAGCAAAATAAAATGAATTTTAATCGTAATACTCATCATCACCATCACCCTGAATAATCTTTCGGGCGATGGCGATTGCTTGGAAGATAAGCTTCCGAGTGAGTATTGCTGATACCAAAACACATAAACCTCTCGGAAGTTAATTTCGAGAGGTTTTTTTATACTTAAATTTTGATTTAGAAGGAAAAATTATGGCTAACACAACACGTTTACGTATTGCTTTACAAAAAAAAGGCCGTCTTAGTAAAGATTGTGCTGAGTTATTGAAACAATGTGGGGTAAAAATTAATTGGAATGAACAACGTCTGATTGCTTACGCGGAAAATATGCCCATTGAAATTTTACGGGTGCGTGATGATGATATTCCGGGGTTGGTTTTTGATGGCGTGGTTGATCTTGGCATTATCGGGGAGAATGTCCTTGAAGAAGAGGAGCTTGGTCGTATCGCAACAGGCGAAAACGTAAGTTATAAAAAATTACGCACACTTGATTTCGGCGGTTGCCGTTTGTCTTTAGCCATTGAGCGAGATCGTTCCTATAATGGCGTGCAAGACTTTGCCGATTCTCGCATCGCAACCTCCTACCCTAATTTATTAAAACGTTATATGAATGAACAAGGTGTTCCTTTCAAAAGCACCTTATTAAACGGATCCGTTGAAGTTGCCCCTTCCGCAGGATTGGCTGATGCTATCTGCGACCTTGTTTCCTCAGGTGCAACCTTAGAAGCAAATGGATTAAAAGAAGTGGAAGTCATTTATCGTTCAACTGCGTGTTTAATTCAACGTCAAGAGGCGTTATCTGCCGAAAAACAAGCCTTAGTAGATAAATTATTAACGCGGATTCAAGGCATACAACAAGCTGGCGAATCAAAATATATTATGCTTCACGCCCCCAAAGCACAATTGGAACAGATTATTAATCTGCTTCCCGGTGTGGAAAATCCCACAATTTTACCACTTGCGCACGATGAAAGCCGCGTTGCATTACACGCAGTAAGCCAAGAAACCTTATTCTGGGAAACGATGGAAGAACTCAAAGCACAGGGCGCCAGTTCGGTATTAGTATTACCTATTGAAAAAATGCTCGCGTAAAGTGCGGTCAGAATTTAAAACGTTTTAAGGAAAAATTATGCAAACACTAATTTGGAAAAATTTATCACAACAAGCGCGAAAAGACGCATTAATGCGACCTGCAATTTCTGCCGCACAGTCCATTCAAGAGGCCGTTGAGGCTATTCGTGAGCAGGTGCAAAGCAATGGCGACCAAGCATTATTTGAGCTAGGTGAAAAATTTGATAAGGTGAAATTAACCCGTCTGACGATTTCTCCACAGGAAATTGATGCCGCCTCTCAACGCCTCACTCAGGAATTAAAAACAGCAATTCAAAATGCTAAACGTAATATTGAACGCTTCCACCAAGCACAAATTCCGCAACCTGTGGATATCGAAACACAAGCTGGCGTGCGTTGTCAGGTGGTTACTCGCCCAATTAACCGTGTAGGGCTATATATCCCGGGGGGATCGGCACCACTTTTTTCGACCGTATTGATGCTCGCAATTCCCGCCAAAATTGCAGGTTGTAAAAAAATTGTACTTTGTAGCCCGCCGCCTATTGCAGATGAAATTCTCTATACGGCAAGCCTATGTGGCATTGACACAATTTATCCCATTGGTGGCGCACAAGCCATTGTCGCAATGGCATTCGGCACAGAAAGCGTCACTAAAGTAGATAAAATTTTTGGCCCCGGTAATAGTTTTGTGACAGAAGCAAAACGTCAAGTAAGCCAAGCCGTAAATGGCGCTGCGATTGATATGCAAGCAGGCCCTTCCGAAGTATTGGTGTTAGCGGATGAAAATGCCGATCCTGATTTTGTTGCCAGCGATCTGCTTTCTCAAGCTGAACACGGTGCTGACAGCCAAGTGATTTTAGTTACCCCTAGCGAAGCCTTAGCAAAACGCACCGCACTTGCTATTGAACGCCAGCTTGCTCAACTTCCTCGTGCTGAAACTGCCCGTAAGGCGCTCAGCCATAGCCGAATTATTCTTGCGGAAGATTTAGCGCAAGCCATTGAAATTAGTAACGAGTATGCGCCAGAACATCTTGTGGTGCAGGTAAACAACGCCCGTGAATTGCTCGATCAGCTTGATAATGCAGGATCGATTTTCCTCGGCGCATATAGCCCTGAAAGTATGGGCGACTATGCCAGCGGCACTAACCACGTTCTACCTACTTATGGCTATACCCGTACAACTTCAAGCCTTGGCTTAGCCGATTTTAGTAAACGAATGACAGTGCAAGAATTGACGCCACAAGGTTTTAAAGATCTGGCAAAAACAGTGGAAATTATGGCAGAAGCGGAACAACTAGATGCCCATAAGCAAGCGGTTTCTATCCGATTGGTAAAGCTACAATCCTCAAGCTAGCTACTTGTTACATTTTGTATCGAAACGGGCAATAAATTGTGATGAAGATCGTAAAATTGAGGGAAACCGCTTGCACATTCTGTGCTTTCCATTAAGGATTACTGTGTTTTTATACATTAAAATGAGAGGCTAGAAAAATGCAAGATCAACGAGGTAATAACCAAATTGAAATTTATCAATTAGCAAACGGCGAAACTCAAATTGAAGTGAAATTTGAAAATGACACGGTTTGGCTTTCTCAAGCCCAAATAGTGAAACTTTTTGGTAGAAATCAGTCTGTAATTTCACGTCATATTCGTAATGCAGTAACAGATGGTGAAATCTCAGAAAAAAGCAATATGCAAAAAATGCATATTGCTTTTGCAGACCGTCCAGTCACCTTTTATGATTTGGATACCGTGATTTCTGTGGGATATCGAGTAAAATCGCCAGAAGGTGTGTCATTCCGCCGTTGGGCAACACAACGCTTAAAAGAATACCTTATTCAAGGTTATACGCTGAATCAAAAGCGTTTAACAGAAAAAGGCGTGGAATTTAGCCAAGTGATTACCTTATTGGATCGTACATTAAGTAATCAAGCCTTAGTCAATGAGGAAGGAAAAGCAGTGCTTAATGTTGTACAAGAATATTCACGCAGTTGGAGCTTGTTACAGGCTTATGACGAACAACGCCTTGATTCTAAACAGCAAAAACAAAATGAAATGCGCCCATTATTAATGGAAGATGTTACAGTAGCTATCGCTCATTTAAAGCAAACACTCATCGAAAAAGGTGAAGCCACGCCACTTTTTGCAAATCCGCGTAATGAGGGTTTAGCTTCTGCGATTCATACTATTGAACAAGGTTTTGGTGAGGAACTGTTTTATCCGAATGTTGCTAGTCGGGCTGCTCACTTGTTATATTTCATCATTAAAAATCATCCACTTACTGATGGAAACAAGCGCACAGGCGCATTTCTATTCCTTTGGTACTTACGATTAAATCAACATTTACTCGCTAAACCTGTAGAGCGACTGATTAATGATAACACGTTAGTCGCACTTGCACTTTTGGTAGCGGAAAGTTTGCCAGAACAAAAAGAATTAATGATAAAACTGATCGAACATTTTATTTTGATCAAATAAAAGTGCGGTCAAAAAAACGAAAATTTTTAGAGAGAACAACAATGACAATCACAACCTTATCACGCAAAAATATTCAAGCCCTCACGCCTTATCAATCGGCGCGCCGTTTAGGTGGGAAAGGGGATATTTGGTTAAATGCCAATGAATTTCACTCATCTCCTCAACTGAATTTGACTCAGCAGAATTTTAATCGCTACCCCGAAGCTCAACCACAAGCATTGATTCAAGCGTATGCTGATTACGCGGGGGTAAAAAAAGAAAATGTGCTAGTAAGCCGAGGAGGGGATGAAGGGATTGAATTAATCATTCGAGCGTTTTGTGAAGAGCAAGATAGCGTGTTATATTGCCCGCCGACCTATGGAATGTATGCGGTGAGTGCGCAAACCTGTGGTATCGCAACGAAAACCGTTCCTCTAACGGCTGATTTTCAACTTAATCTTGCCGAAATTGAACAACAACTTGATGGCGTTAAAGTTATTTTTGTATGTAGCCCAAATAATCCGACAGGCGGTTTGTTGAAACGGGAAGATTTACTTACCTTATTACGAATGACTCAAGGCAAAGCCATTGTCGTCGTTGATGAAGCTTATATTGAATTCTGCCCAGAAGCGACAATGGCTAATGAACTCGCCCATTATCCTCACCTTGCGATTATCCGAACCTTATCAAAAGCCTTTGCACTTGCGGGATTACGTTGTGGTTTCACCTTAGCGAATTCTGCGCTGATTGATGTCTTACAAAAAGTGATCGCGCCTTACCCAATTCCGGTTCCGGTATCAGATATTGCCGTACAAGCCTTAAGCAAGGAAGGGGTAGCGACAATGCGAGCAAATGTGGATGAAGTCATCACGCAACGCCAATGGCTGGTTAAGCAATTAGGTCATTTACCTTTGGTGGAACAGATTTTTGAGAGTGAGGCAAATTATCTGTTAATTAAATTTAAAGAGGGGCAACACGTTTTTCAGCAATTATGGGAGCAAGGCATCATTCTACGTAACCAACACACTGCGCTAGGATTGCAAAATTGCGTGAGAATGACGGTGGGAAGTGCGGTCGAAAATCAACGTGTAATCAATGCGTTAAAGGCACTTTAGCCATTTAAACCCGTAATAAGAAAAAATACGCGTTTATCTTATTTTCTGATGATAATATTAAACACACGACGTTACTTTATAAGGAAACACCAATGACACAACAATCTATTTTATTTATTGATCGAGACGGAACCTTAATTGATGAACCGAAAACAGACTTTCAAATTGATAGCCTAGAAAAATTAAAATTTGAAAAAAACGTTATCCCAGCCTTACTCAAATTGAAAAACAAATATCGCTTTGTTATGGTCAGTAACCAAGACGGTTTAGGTACTGTCTCTTTTCCACAGGCTGATTTTGATGCCCCTCATAATGCAATGATGATGTTGTTTAACTCGCAAGGTATTGAATTTGACGATGTGCTGATTTGTCCGCACAAGCCTGAAGATAACTGTGATTGCCGTAAGCCAAAAACTAAATTATTGCAAAAATATATCGACCGTGAATTATTTGACCCCGCAACCAGTTTTGTCATTGGCGACCGTGCAACCGATGTGCAATTGGCGGAAAATTTAGGCATTCGAGCCTTACAATATCATCCTGAAAAATTAAACTGGGATCTAATCAGTGAAAAATTATTAGGCGAACCTGTTACTAACATAGGAAACCGTCAGCCACGCTATGCTGAAGTAGAACGAAAAACGAAAGAAACAGAGATTAAAGTTCAAGTATGGCTAGACGAAACAGGACATAATGACATCAAAACAGGCGTGGGTTTTTTTGATCATATGCTTGATCAAATTGCCACGCACGGCGGTTTTAGAATGAATGTGTATTGCAAAGGCGACCTTTGGATTGATGAACATCACACGGTTGAGGATACCGCCCTTGCCTTAGGCACGGCACTGAAACAAGCCATTGGTGATAAACGTGGCATCGCCCGTTTTGGTTTCGTATTGCCAATGGATGAATGTCGAGCCGAATGTGCAATGGATCTTTCCGGTCGCCCATTTATTAAATTTAATGCACAATTTAAACGCGAAAAAGTCGGTGATTTCAGTACTGAAATGACGGAACATTTCTTCCAATCTATCGCATTTACCCTATTAGCAACCTTGCATTTAAACGCTGAAGGCGATAATGATCACCATAAAATTGAAAGTTTGTTTAAAGTGTTTGGACGAACATTAAGACAAGCGATTAAAATTGAAGGGAATGAATTGCCGAGTAGTAAGGGGGTACTCTAATTCTTATGGGTAAAGTCTGAAGGGAAATGACTATGCTAAGCAACACAGCCATCATTACTGATATTAAACAAATCATCGCGCAATCTCGTGAAAATGCAGTAAGAGCGGTAGATTTTCAACGTGTGCTGATGTATTGGCACATTGGTAAACGTATTTTCGAAGAAGAACAGCAGGGGCAAGCGCGGGCGGATTATGGGAGTTATTTGATCAAATCTCTTGCAAAACAATTGCAACCTGAGTTTGGTACGGGGTTTTCTGCTCGTCAGCTAGAACGTTACCGTCAATTTTATCGAACTTTTCCAATTGCGACCGCACTGCGGACGCAATTAAACTGGACCCAGTATAAAAGCTTAATTTCAATTAATGATCCTGATAAACGCGAATTTTACATTGCCGAAAGTATCAAGAATAATTGGAGTTCTCGTCAGTTAGAACGTCAAATTAATAGCAGTTTATATGAACGTTTACTGTTAAGTAATGACAAAGAAACCGTGCTTGCAGTGGCGAATAATCAGCTTATCCCTAATGATCCTAAACAGATTATTAAAGATCCTATGGTGTTGGAATTTCTCGGGCTGCAACGTGAAAGTGCCTATTATGAAAAAGATCTTGAACAAGCGATTATTACTCATTTACAGGAATTTTTGCTTGAATTAGGTAATGGTTTTTCTTTTGTTGCACGGCAGAAACGTTTACATCTTGAGGGCGATGATTTTTTCGTGGATCTCGTTTTATATAATCGCTTACTACAATGTTTTGTGATTATCGAAATCAAAACCCATAAATTAACGCATCAGGATTTAGGACAGTTACAAATGTATGTCAATTATTTTGATCGTGTTGAAAAGCTGCCACGAGAAAATCCAACCATTGGGATTTTATTATGTGCAGATAAAAATGATAGCGTAGTGAAATTTTCCTTACCTGAAAATCAACAGCAAATTTTTGCTAGTCAATATCAACTTTATCTACCATCAGAAGAATTATTGCTGACAGAAATACGCAAAGAAATTGAAAATTTTGAACAAAAACAACAAGAAAACTAGGATACTCAGAAAACAATGCAAACCATTACTATCATCAATACAGGCTGTGCTAATCTTTCTTCGGTGAAATTTGCGTTTGAGCGATTAGGCTATCAAGCGGATATTACCGATGATCTTGCCAAAATTCAGCGTGCTGAAAAGCTTATTTTACCGGGAGTGGGAACGGCATTGGCCGCAATGCAAAGTATGCAAGCCCGTCAATTAACCCACGTTTTAACTCAGCTTACGCAGCCGGTTTTAGGCATCTGTTTGGGAATGCAGCTAATGACAGATTATTCTACGGAAGGTGATGTGGAAACGCTGAAACTTATTCGCGGTAACACGCAATGTTTGCCAAATAAAGGATTACCATTACCCCATATGGGCTGGAATAAGGTACATTATCAGGATAACCACCCATTATTTAAAAACATTCCGCAAGACATCTATTTCTATTTTGTGCATAGCTATGCCGTTTTGCCAAACGAAAATACGATTGCTACCTGCGATTATGGCGTGCCATTTTCTGCAGCGATTGCGAGAAAAAATTTCTATGGCGTGCAATTTCACCCTGAGCGTTCAGGCAAAGTAGGCGAACAATTATTGCGCAATTTTATGGAAAATCTCTAATGAACAAAATCCAAAGTGCGGTGAAAAATCTGCTCATTTTTGTCTTATTGTTTGGCGTTATCTCTCTCGCAATGGATTATTGGCGGCGTCCCAATGCCCCTGAAAATGCGTTGCAACAACCATTGAGAAAGTTGGCAGGAGAACGTATTCAGTTAGCCAAGCTCAGCAAAGAAAAGCCCGTGCTACTTTACTTTTGGGGAAGTTGGTGCAGTATTTGTTCACTGACTTCACCAAGCATCGCAAGCCTTGCCAATGAGGGCATACAAGTCATTAGCGTGGCATTAAAATCGGGCGATGATCAGACGGTACAAGACTATCTACAGCAACACCAATATAATTTTTTGACCGTAAATGATCCACAGGGGACACTTTCCGCCCAATGGCAAATTCAGGTAACACCAAGTATTATCATTATTAAAAATGGCAAAATTGTGCATACCACCACAGGATTAAGTAGTCCTTGGGGCTTAAAATTACGTTTATGGCTTAGTTAATAAATCCAAAAGAGAAAATAACAATGAAAAAAACATCACAAATTATCCCCGCACTTGATCTCATTGACGGCAAAGTGGTGCGTTTATATCAAGGGGATTACGCGCAGCAAACACAATATAGCGATAACCCCATTGCTCAATTTCAGCATTATTTATCGCAAGGTGCGAAGCAGTTACATTTGGTAGATTTAACGGGAGCGAAAGATCCAAGCAAACGTCAAACCAAGCTTATTGGTGAAATCATTGCGGCAACCCAAGCCAATATTCAAGTGGGGGGCGGTATCCGCACAGAACAAGATGTGACAGATTTACTCTCCGTCGGTGCTAATCGCGTGGTGATTGGTTCAACGGCAGTAAAACAACCTGAAATGGTGAAACAATGGTTCACTCACTATGGTGCAGAAAAATTTGTTCTTGCCTTAGATATTCATATTGTAGAGAGTAAAAAACGCATTGCCATTCACGGCTGGCAAGAAACCAGTCCACTTACTTTAGAACAAGTCATTGAGGAGTTTCATCAAGTGGGCTTACAACACGTCCTTTGTACGGATATTTCCCGTGATGGCACATTACAAGGCTCTAATGTTGCCTTATACCAAGAAATTTGCGCCGCTTTCCCACAGATTGAATTTCAATCTTCTGGCGGTATTGGCTCACTGGCAGATATTGCTGCATTAAAAGGCACTGGCGTCTCAGGTGTGATTGTCGGGCGTGCATTATTAGAAGGAAAATTTAACCTAGCGGAGGCGATTCAATGTTGGCAAAACGGATAATTCCTTGTTTAGACGTGCGTGATGGGCAGGTGGTAAAAGGTGTGCAATTTCGCAATCACGAAATTATTGGGGATATTGTTCCTTTGGCAAAACGCTATGCAGAAGAGGGGGCGGACGAACTGGTGTTTTACGACATCACGGCCTCATCAGACGGGCGCACGGTGGATAAAAGCTGGGTGGAGCGGGTAGCGAAAGAAATCAATATTCCATTTTGTGTCGCAGGAGGAATTAAAACCATCGCAGATGCGGAGCAGATTTTTACTTTTGGTGCGGATAAAATCTCAATAAATTCCCCCGCACTTGCTGATCCTACATTAATTACACGGTTAGCGGAGCGCTTTGGTGTTCAAGCCATTGTGGTTGGTATTGATAGTTGGTTTGAGCAAGAAACCGGAAAATACTGGGTTAATCAATATACCGGCGATGAAAAACGTACACGCCAAACAAATTGGCAGTTATTAGATTGGGTCAAAGAAGTACAACAACGCGGAGCGGGGGAAATTGTGCTAAATATGATGAACCAAGACGGTGTACGTAATGGCTATGATTTAGTTCAACTTAAAAAAGTGCGTGAAGTATGCAACGTGCCACTGATTGCCTCTGGCGGTGCTGGCGAAATGGTGCATTTCCGCGATGCCTTTATTGAAGCGAATGTGGACGGTGCATTGGCAGCAAGCGTGTTTCATAAGCGGATTATTGATATTAGTGAATTAAAACGTTATTTACGCAATGAAAAAGTTGAAGTGAGAGGTGAGGAATAAAATGACAAATCAAGTATTAAAAGCCAAAATCAACTGGCAAAAAGTGGACGGCTTACTTCCGGTTATCGTGCAAAATGCGACGACTTGCGAAGTGTTAATGCTAGGCTATATGAACCCTGAAGCACTAGAAAAAACCCTTTCAGAAAAACGGGTTACCTTTTATTCTCGCACCAAGCAACGTCTTTGGACAAAAGGAGAAACTTCAGGGCATTTCCTTAATGTGGTGGATATGAGTTTGGATTGTGATAATGACACCCTATTAATCCTTGCTAATCCCATTGGCGAAACGTGCCATACTGGGGCGGAAAGTTGTTTTCATCAATTTGAAAAACAAGATGAGCCAGATTGGATCTTTTTTAGTAAATTAGAACGTTTAATTGCGAGCCGCAAAGGGGCTGATCCTGAAAGCTCTTACACCGCCCACTTGTATTCACGCGGCACAAAACGCATCGCACAAAAAGTGGGGGAAGAAGGGGTGGAAACCGCACTGGCAGCGACAGTAAAAGATCGTGAGGAAACCATTTGCGAGGCAGCAGATTTAGCCTATCACTTAACCGTGTTACTGCAAGACGCGAATTTAAGCTGGGCAGATGTGATTGCGAAGCTGAAAGAACGGCATCAAAAATAAGTCTAAAAAATGAATTTTGCACACTATCGTCAATTACTCTCTCGCCCTGATTGGCAAACATCAGGGCATTTTGCCACACCTGAAATAGCGCAATGGATACAGCATCAAGGTTCGCTAACGCAGAAATTGCAACAAGCCTGCCAGCAACTTTCCGTGGAGGTTATTCATCAGGGCTGGCAAACAAATTCCTCGACAAAAACTTCCGAAAAAAGCACCGCACTTAATGATGTCTGGCTACGCGAAGTATTGCTAAAAGGCGATGGCATCCCTTGGATTTTTGCACAAACACGCCTGCCTAAAGATACCGTTGATAACGTCGCACAATATGTATTGCAACTAGATAATGCACCCATTGGCTTGTGGTTATTCAAACAACCCATACAACGCACCTCTCTTTATTGGCGACAAGATCCTGAAACTGGCTTATATGCACGTTATTCAGATTTTGACCTCAAAGGATATGTTTTACAAATCAAAGAGTTATTTCTTGATAATTTCTCTTTCCCAGTCTAGCTCTTTCTTTATATGAGTGCGACATCAAAAAAATGAATGAAAAAACACCGCACTTTTTTCATTGATTTTGCATAATTTTGCTGTTCATTTTGATCACTTTGATTTAGAATTTGTCGATTTTATTTTTACGGGTCGAATAAGGGGTTAAAAATGAAAATTGTTGAAGTTAAACATCCATTAGTGAAACACAAATTAGGTTTAATGCGTGCGGCTGATGTTAGTACCAAACACTTCCGTGAACTCGCTACTGAAGTAGGGAGTTTATTAACCTATGAAGCAACCGCTGATTTAGAAACTGAAAAAGTGATTATTGATGGTTGGTGTGGCCCCGTAGAAGTAGATCGAATTAAAGGCAAAAAAGTAACGGTTGTGCCGATTTTACGTGCTGGTTTAGGAATGATGGACGGAGTGTTAGAGCATATTCCAAGTGCGAGAATTAGCGTAGTTGGTATGTATCGTAATGAGGAAACCCTTGAGCCAGTTCCTTATTTCCAAAAATTAGCAAGCGATTTAGAAGAACGTTTAGCCATTGTCGTTGATCCTATGCTAGCAACAGGGGGATCGATGATTGCCACAATTGATTTATTAAAAGAAAAAGGCTGTAACCAAATTAAAGTATTAGTGTTAGTAGCCGCACCTGAAGGGATTGCTGCATTAGAAAAAGCCCATCCAGATGTAGAATTATATACCGCTTCTATCGATCAAAAATTAAATGAACAAGGCTATATTATCCCGGGCTTAGGTGATGCCGGTGATAAAATTTTTGGTACAAAATAATCTTTTTAAAAACGGCATTTATGCCGTTTTTTTCCGCGTGTTTTATGTAAATAAAACGTTTTTTTAAAGTTAATTCAGACAGAGAGTTGAAACTTAAAATGATAAAAACCAATCCAAATGCACCTATTGAGGTGGAAAACAAAGCCAAACAAGCCTTTGTAGGCTTGCAAATGTTATTTGTTGCTTTTGGCGCACTAGTACTTGTTCCCCTTATTACAGGCTTAGATGCCAATACCGCATTATTAACCGCGGGGGTGGGAACATTACTTTTCCAATTATGCACGGGTAAACAAGTCCCCATTTTTCTTGCTTCTTCTTTTGCTTTTATTGCGCCAATCCAATATGGCGTTGCGACTTGGGGGATTGCCGTAACAATGGGCGGGCTAGCTTGCACTGGCTTAGTCTATTTTGCGTTAAGCACACTGGTAAAACTAAAAGGTGCGGAAGCCTTACAAAAGATCTTTCCGCCTGTCGTGGTAGGCCCTGTCATTATTATTATCGGTATGGGACTTGCGCCTGTTGCGGTAGATATGGCACTTGGGAAAAACTCAGCATATCAATATAATGATGCGGTTTTAGTTTCTATGGCAACACTCTTAACGACGCTGGCAGTGGCGGTTTTTGCTAAAGGAATAATGAAACTGATTCCAATTATGTTTGGTATTACGGTCGGTTATATTTTATGCTTATTCTTAGGCTTAATTAATTTCCAGCCTGTCCTTGATGCCCCTTGGTTTAGTTTACCGCATATCACCACACCAGAATTTAAGCTAGAAGCTATTTTATACTTACTTCCAATTGCGATTGCCCCTGCGGTAGAACACGTTGGCGGAATTATGGCGATTAGCTCTGTAACGGGTAAAGATTTTCTGAAAAAACCGGGATTACACCGCACATTACTCGGTGATGGTGTCGCGACCACTGCGGCATCATTATTGGGTGGCCCACCAAATACCACCTATGCGGAAGTAACAGGGGCAGTTATGCTAACACGCAACTTCAATCCAACAATTATGACCTGGGCTGCCGTATGGGCAATTGCCATTTCTTTCTGTGGAAAAGTGGGGGCATTTCTTTCCACCATTCCAACCATTGTAATGGGAGGCATTATGATGCTAGTATTTGGCTCTATTGCAGTGGTCGGAATGAGTACCTTAATCCGTGGCAAAGTCGATGTTACCGAGGCACGCAATCTGTGCATTATTTCTGTGGTGATGACTTTTGGTATTGGTGGAATGTTCGTGAACTTCGGCGAAATTTCATTAAAAGGTATTAGTTTGTGTGCGGTTGTGGCGATCCTTCTTAACCTGATTTTGCCAAAAGCGAAAGATCAGGTAGAAATTCAAGAATAAAATATCACCAAATTCAACGTAGAAAATAGGGGTAGGCTTTATTTATCCCTATTTTTTTTGTATATTCTTACCGCACTTTAGTTTACGAACACATTGGTTATTAGATTTGCAGTTACCGCTTCCCATTCATCAAATTGATGAAGAAACTCTAGATAATTTTTATGCCGACAATAATTTATTGTTGCTCGATTCCTTGCATAAAAATTTTACTGAATTAAAACAGCAATTTTTCTATATCTGGGGAACAAAAAGTAGCGGCAAAACCCATTTACTAAAAGCCTGTTCTAATGAATTTTTAGTGCAGCAACGCCCTTCTATTTATGTGCCATTAAGCAAATCACAATATTTCTCCCCTGAAGTGCTGGAAAATTTGGAGCAGCAAGATTTAGTCTGCTTAGATGATATTCAAGCGGTGATTGGTAATGATGAATGGGAGCTCGCAATTTTTGATCTGATTAATCGTATGCGAGAACAAGGGCAAGGTATTTTACTCATCAGTGCCAATCAATCACCAAATGCGCTACCAGCGAAATTGCCTGATTTGAGATCACGTTTATCTTGGGGGGAAAGTTATCAGCTTGTATCTTTAGATGATGAACAGAAAATCAAGGTATTACAACAAAAAGCACATTCTCGTGGCATAGAACTGCCCGATGAAACCGCTAATTTTCTGCTAAAACGCCTTAATCGTGATATGCACACGCTGTTCCAAGCATTGGCAGACTTAGATAAAGCCTCTTTACAAGCACAGCGTAAACTGACGATTCCTTTCGTGAAAGAGATTTTAAAACTATAAAGGGAAGGTATTCCCCTTCCCTCTCAGTATGTTATCGTCATTCCAAATAAAAATCATACAGCGTTGCCGCTTCCTTATGTACGACGAGTAACACCGCGGTCGCTTTCTCGTATTTTCATTTTCAACGACGATAATAATCTTGTTTACAAATTGTTTTTTTCAGCATTTCTGAATTTTTTGCAATATTTTGTGTTGCAACTTGTTTACCGTATTTATTTTCTTCATCTTGCACCTGCTGTGCAATTTTTTCATCTTGAATGTTAAATACAGGCGCATATTGCACATTTTCTGGCGCATTTTTAGAATAAATGGTGGCACCTGCAATGCTTGCATAATATTCATTATTAGCTTGGTCAATATAATAAGTACGAGAATCGGTCATATCAACGCCATAATGTGATCTAAACCCTCGACAAATCCCCGCACCAGATTTGAATACCGTGTGCGCAACACGATTTTCACTCACCTCATACACTTCAAACTCAATACTTTTGGCGAGTTTTTCTGCATCGCTCATTTTCTTAGGATTAAGAAGCTTCGATTCTTCCTTGCTCACATAGGTTTGATTTTCTGGCTCACTTTCAGAAAAACGAAAAACTTCCACATAACCAGAAGGCTCTGCCGTTTCTTCAACTGCCATAATGAAATGGCTAGAAAAGCTAAGGAAGATAGCCGTTGCTATATTTAACTTTTTCATTTTGTTACCAAATATTTTACTCAATTTCGTATAGTTCCAAAGGTAACCCATCTGGATCTTGAAAAAAGGTAAACTGCTTACCCGTTAATTCATCGACTCTGATAGGTTCACAAAAAATGCAATGTTGGGCTAAATATGCCACAACTTGATGAATATGCTTTACTTTAAATGCCAAATGGCGTAAACCGCAAGCTTCTGGTTTTGTCACTCTGGCTGGCGGGTTGGGAAAGGAAAACAGCTCAATTTGACTACCATCGGGCAAAGCAAGATCCAGTTTATAGCTGTCTCGCTCTGCTCGATAGGTTTCTTGAATCACCTTTGCCTGCAAAATTTGCGTGTAAAAATGTTTAGATTTTGCGTAATCTGACGCAATAATCGCAATATGATGAAAACCTAAAAATAATGAATTCATTTATCCTCCACGCAATAATCGCTCCACTATATCATTTTTTCAGTAAAATGTGGAATTATCGCTCAAATAGGAAAAAGATAAGATTGGCGTATTTCAAATGGCGCGACGCCACACATCATTACTTTTTCTGATTTGCCTTCTCTTTTTCTTCTTGCGCATCACGCGCTGCACGGATACTTTTTTCTAATAATGCGACTCTAGGATCATCTTTGGGAATTAAACGCAGCATCATTGCCCAAGTAACCGCAGCCATTTTATATTCTTCAGCTTCAAAATATTGAAAAGCCAACAAACCTAACGCCTGTAAATTCGTATGATCTTTACGCAGTACGCCTTTGAGTAAATCCATACCTTTATTTTTATCCGTTTGGTCATCAGAGAACATTAATATACGTGCATAAGAAAGCTGATATTCCTTATTTTCAGGATCTAATTTTACCGCTCTTGCATAGCTGTCATAAGCCAAACGTGCATCATTAAGATTCATTGCCGCCTGCCCAAGCGTCCACCAATCTGCCGCATTATTTGGCTCTTTTTGCAATTTCAAACGCAAAGCCATCGCAAACTGCTGTAATTCTTGCTCATTCATTGGCTTACTTTCTTCTTCCTTTAAGCGTTCATAAAAGTGCGGTAATTTTTGATAAGTTTTTTCAATCATAGCCTCTTGTTGCCACGCTCCTACACGCATATAGCCTAATCCCGCTAGAATAGCCAACGCGAGAAAACCTGAAACAAACCAAATTTTGCCATATTGTTTATGATCTTGTTGCAGCGGTTCATTTTCAGGAATATCTTGCAATAAGGTTTGTTGCAATTCTGTGCGTAACTGCGGGGTATCTTCAATTAAGCCTTGTTGTTCATCATCCTCAAGTTCTTTTAACCGATTAAGATAAAAGGCTTTATTTAACTTATTTCGCTTATTGCTATCCTGTTCGGTTTTGCTTGAAAATAATAAGGGATAGAAACAAATCACTGCAATCAAGAGTGTTACGCCTAGACTAATGAGCCAAAAATTCATTGATTATTCCTTATCTGCTAATAATTTTGCTAAACGTTGCTGTTCTGCTTGGGTTAATTTTTCATCATCCATTTGTACCGCACTTTGCTTTGCCTGAATTTGTGTTTTGGATTTGCGGCGTAACACTAAAATACCACCAAATAACACCAAGCCAATCGGTACAATCCAAAGTAATAGCGTAGCTGGCGTGAGCGGTGGGTTGTAGGTAACAAAGTTGCCATAACGTTGCACCATATAATCCACCACTTGCTGTTTAGTTTGTCCTTGATTGAGCAATTGATAAACTTTTTCGCGCATATCCACCGCAATGGTGGCGTTAGAATCTGCAATATTATTGTTCTGACACTGCGGGCAACGTAGCTCTTGGGTGAGGCTTTGATAATCTTGTTCCTGTTGTGCTGACGCAAAATTCCGCACCTCAATCGCTGCCTTGGCGGTGATAGCAAAAAATAAAAGTGCGGTAAAAAAATAAGGAATTTTTCGCATTATTTTTGTTCCATTAATTTTTGATAAATTGGCTGTAACGTGCTTTGCCAGACTTTTTCGTTCACATCACCTGCATAGCGATAATGAATGATGCCTTTGCCATCAATAATGAAGGTTTCTGGTGCGCCATAGACGCCTAAATCAAGTCCAAAAGCGCCTTTTTCATCTTTAATCACAAGCTGATAAGGATTGCCTAACTCTTTTAACCATTTAATCGCCTTATCCGTTTTGTCTTTATAATCTACCCCGATAATGGTTATCCCTTGTGAATGAAGCTGATTTAAATATTGATGTTCCGCATAGCAGGTGGGACACCAAGTTGCCCATACATTCAATAAGATTGGCTTGCCTTGCTGAAAAATACGTTGCTCGTGCGTTTTGTTGTCAAACAGATCTTGCAATATTGCGGTTGGCACAGGTTTGCCCACTAACGCACTTTCCAACGCTTTGGGATCATCGCCGTTGGAATTACGCTGTAATTGAACGAAAAAGGCAATACTCAATGCCAAAAATAAAATTAGCGGAATTGCATATTTTTTATTCATTATAACCTTCTTATTCTGTTTAAGCCTTCGTTAATAACTGTTTGAAACGGTAACGTCGATCAAACATACAAAGCAAGCCGCCTAACGCCATAAAGAGACCACCGAGCCAAATCCAACGAATAAACGGTTTATAATATAAACGTAATGCCCACGCGCCATTGCCAAGGCTTTCACCTAATGCCACATAGAGATCGCGTGCAAAGCCCCAATCAATCGCGGCTTCTGTCATTGACATTTTACTTACCGTGTAAAAGCGTTTTTCAGCATACAGCGTGGTTTCATATTGACCATTTTTACTGATTTCAATTTCTGCCTTGCCACCAAGATAGTTTGGCCCATTCGCATCACTAATCCCTTGGAATTTAAAATCATAGCCCGCAATCTCAATGCTATCGCCAACGTTCATTCGCACATCACGTTCAATGCTGTAATTTTGGCTAAAGGCAATCCCCCAGACGGTCATCGCCACGCCGAGATGTGCCAACACCATTCCCCAATGCGAGCGGGAAAGTTTGCTTAGCCCTGCAAAGAAGTGATGGCGGTGAGTAGCTCGCTGTTGTAATTCGTATAAGGCTAATACGGTGATAATCACCGACATCATCACGCCTAGCACAGAGGTTGCCGTGATACGATCTTGTAACCAATAAGGCAACACAACCCCCGCAATTAACATCAAAATTAGGCTAAGAATGACAGGTGTTCGGATAGCAGAAAATTGATCTCTACGCCATTTTACCAACGGTCCAATACCAAGTAATAAAGCAAAAGGGATCATAATGTAAAGGAACATTTGATCGAAGAATGGCGCACCGATAGAAATGCTCCCCAAGCCAAGTTGTTTATGCACTAAAGGCAATAATGTACCTAAAAACACCACAGCAAGTGCGGTCATTAAAAGGATATTATTGAGTAACAACATCGTTTCGCGCGAATAACGTTCTGCATTATCTCTTGAACGAATGCGGTTGCCTTTGTAAGCATACAAGGTCAGTGAGCCACCAATCACGACGATCAAATACGCTAAAATATAGAGTCCACGGGTTGGATCAGAAGCAAAGGCGTGTACAGACACTAAAATACCCGAACGCACAAGGAATGTGCCGAGCAAACAAAGGGAAAAGGCTAAAATCGCCAGCAATACTGTCCAAGCTTTAAATGCGCCCCGCTTTTCGGTTACCGCAAGCGAATGCAATAACGCCGTTCCTGCCAACCAAGGCATTAATGAGGCGTTTTCTACCGGATCCCAGAACCACCAGCCGCCCCAGCCGAGTTCATAATACGCCCACCAAGAACCAAGTACGATCCCTAAGGTTAAAAACACCCAAGCGGCCATTGTCCAAGGTCTTGACCATCTTGCCCACGCGGTATCCAGTTTGCCCGTCATTAATGAGGCAATGGAAAAAGCAAATGCCACTGAAAATCCCACATAGCCCATATAAAGCAGGGGCGGGTGGAAAATTAAGCCCACATCTTGCAATAAAGGATTTAATTCTCGCCCTTCCACTGGAAAATTTGGAAAGGTACGTGTAAAAGGGTTCGATGTGAAGAGAACAAAAATCAAAAAACCAATCGTAATAACCCCCATCACGCCTAACACGCGCGCAACCGCTTCTTGCGGTAACGGCTTGCTGAAAAAGGCTACCGCAGCACTCCATAAGGTGAGCAACCAAATCCATAGCAATAATGAGCCTTCGTGCGATCCCCATACCGCAGATAAGCGATAAGCCAAAGGTAACGTTGTATTTGAATTATTGACCACATATTGCACAGAAAAATCATTGGTCGCGAATAGATAAAATAAGCACGCAAATGCCAAACTCAATGCCACAAATAATCCATAGGTCATTGGACGTGCTAATGCCATCAGTTGGGCATTATTTTTTTCTGCCCCATATAAAGGGAATATCGCCAATAATAATGCAATGCCTAAACTTAGGGCTAACGCATAATTTCCTAATTCCGCAATCATTATTTACCTTCTCGTTTTTCTTGACGATCTCGTTCGCTTTCATGGCTTAAATCTGAAATGCCCATTGGCTTATGCACTTTTTTCATTTGTTCGCCTAATTCGGGTGGAACATAATTCTCATCGTGTTTTGCCAATACTTCACTGGCTTCTAGCACAGTCGGGGTTTTTAATACTCCTTGTGCGACAATGCCCTGTCCTTCACGGAATAAATCAGGCAAAATACCTTCATATTCCACCGTAATTGAAGGCCCAATATCGTTGAGATCAAATACCACTTTCAGGCTTTTCGCATCACGTTTTACTGAGCCTTCCACCACCATTCCGCCAACACGGATACGTTGCCCAACGTGCGGTTTGGTTTCCGCATTCTCATTTTTGCCATAAAGTACTTCTGTTGGTGTATAAAATAAATCAATATTTTGACGCAACGCATACAACACCAGCGATGACGCCACCGCAAGACCGACTAACACAAATAAAACAATGGTTAAACGAGATTTACGTCTTGGATTCATAGGCTTTCTCCCGTTCTACGTTTTTGTTCATATTGGGCGCGTTGTTGTTCACGTTTAATTTCATTAATGAGATTTTTCTTACTCATCACCCCTTGCAAGATCAAGCCCACAATGGCTAAGAAAGAAATGCCATAGGAAAGCCAGACGTAAAACCCATAGCCCCCCATATTTAGAAAATCACTCACAGAGTTAAAAAACATTCTCTTATCCTTATAAAATTAAAAATTCGTTGAAAAACCACCGCACTTTGGTTTTCTCCCCACATTATGTTTAAAAAATAAAAGTGCGGTGCAAATTTATGCAAAATTTATTTGCTATTTACTAACATTTTTACCCAAGGGCGTTTTTTCTCATCATTTAATAAGGCTAAACGATAACGCACTAAGGTTAAACAAATGGTTAATGCCATAAAGCCCAAAATAGATAAAATCAGTGGGATCAACATCGGCGTTGCAATAGATGGCTTTTCAAATTTGGTGATACTCGCGCCTTGGTGCAAGGTATTCCACCATTCCACAGAGAAGTGGATAACCGGAATATTGATGACACCAACAATGGATAAAATGGCGGCGGCTTTCATTCCTGTTGTGCGATCTTGGAATGCGGAATACAACGCAATCACGCCTAAATATAAGAAAAATAAAATTAATGATGCGGTTAAGCGTGCGTCCCACACCCACCACGTTCCCCACATAGGTTTTCCCCAAATCGCCCCAGTTACTAAGGCGATAAAAGTAAATACCATACCAATTGGTGCCATCGCAATAATTGAAAGATGCGCTTGGCGAATTTGCCACACTAAACCAATGATTCCCGCAATCGCCATTGACACATAAATACTCATTGACCAAATGGCTGCTGGAACGTGAATATACATAATGCGAAAGCTATTACCTTGTTGGTAGTCTGCTGGTGCATAAGCTAAGCCCCATACTAAAGCCGTCGCAATGAATAAGGTTGAAAGTATGGCAAACCAAGGAAGTAATTTTCCACATACGCGATATTGCGTTTCTGGTTTAGCATAAGGGTGAAGCCATTTCCACATAATGAATATTTTCCTTACTTTAAAATCAAAAATCAGTTTCTCACGTTATTCCACGCTAATCCGTAACGCTGCCGCAATAGCAAAAGGCGATAAGGTTAATGCAGCACATAACATTGCGCCCAAAATAGCAAGTTGCCCATTATAAGGCAAGGTAAGTGCCGCCGCTTCAAGGACAGACGAAGAAAAAATCAGCACGGGAATAAACAAAGGTAACACCAATAAACTCAATAGCACACCGCCTTTGCGTAGCCCAACCGTAAGCGCCACACCAATTGCACCAAGACAGCTTAGAATTGGCGTCCCCAATAACAATGTCAGCACTAACGCCCACCAAATATGGCTATCCAAAGAAAGCAATAATGCGGCAATGGGGGAAAGCAAAATCAGGGGTAAACCTGTCAATAACCAATGTGCCACCACTTTAGCTAATGCGGTTAAGGCTAAATGTTGTGAGCTGAGCATTAATTGCTCTAATGAGCCATCAATAAAATCATCACGAAATAAACGTTCAAAAGATAATAATGCCGAGAGCAAGGCTGCCACCCAAGCAATCCCGGGGGCAATTTCGGCGAGTAATTTCGGTTCTGGGCCGATGACCAAAGGAAATAAGGTAATAATAATCAAAAAGAACCACAACGGATTGAGAATCTCCGTTTGTTTTCGCATCGCAATGCGTAATTCCCGTTTGATAATTTGTGCAAATATCTGCATAAAAACGTCTCTCATTTTGCACCGCACTTTATTTGAGCATAGCGACTAAGCACGATGTAGGTCAAATTTATATTTCTCTAAATCCAGCACCTGTAATTGTTCGCTCGGGATCGCTTGATGACTAGTTAAAATCACCATTCCGCCTTTTTCCACTTGCTGTTCAAATAAGCCTGTTAAAATGCGTACACCCTTTTTGTCAATCGCCGTGAAAGGCTCATCTAAAATCCATAAAGGCGCTTGGGAAAGCCATAACCGTGCAAGGGCAATACGTCGCTGTTGCCCTGCGGAAAGTTGCCCTGCGATAATCTCTTCACGCCCGATCAAGCCCACTTTTTCCAATGCCTGCCAAAGGGCTTCTTCACCTTGTTGGCATTGGCTAACGGCTTGATAAAATTTCAAATTTTCCCACGCAGTAAGTTCTGGTTTAATTCCCGTGTGATGACCTAAATATAATAACTGGTAATAATACGCTTCACGGCATTGTTTAATCGGTTGAGCATTCCAGCATACTTGCCCAACAACAGGTTCGGCTAGCCCAACTAAAATCCGTAATAAACTGGTTTTTCCAATACCATTATGTCCTTCAATCTGTACAAAATCACCACTTTGCCAAGTTAAAGATAACTCGGAAAATAAGGTTTTATCGCCACGTTGGCAGGTAATTTGTTCAAGCTGTAATTGATTGATTATTGACATAAAAATTGACAATTATTGGAAAATGCCCTGATTCTATCATAAGGCGATAACGCCGCGTAGTTCTTCCAGCAAAGAAAGGCTACCCCTTTAGTAGTATTTGTAGGTTATTATTGATTTAACGCAAAATTTGTTTTTTCTTCTTTATCAAAATAAATTTTATTCTCTTGTTTTCAGGAAAAGTGCGGTATAAAAAAATAACATTTTTGCCACTTTTAGTTTATTAAACCAATATAAAATTAAAATGCAAAATATTAAACTAAATAAATACATTGAAAATCGTTTGCTTTAGAGAAAAATACTAAAATAGTGTTTGACAGTTTATTTTTAGCAGGTAAGATAAAACCGTTTTCAAGAAGGATTATGTTTTATGTTTACTCGTGTTTTGCTTTCACTCCACCTGCTCCTCTCACAATTTTTGTGCGGCTAGCTTGTGGATAAAAAACACGTTATGTAAAAATTTCCCAAATTTGACCCGCACTTTAGAGGCGGGTTTTTTTATATTCAAAATCAATGAAAGGATAAGTTATGACAGATCAAGTGATTATCTTTGACACCACCTTACGCGATGGCGAGCAAGCCCTAAAAGCCAGTTTAACGGTAAAAGAAAAACTACAAATTGCCCTTGCTCTTGAACGTCTTGGCGTTGATGTAATGGAAGTGGGATTTCCTGTTTCTTCTGAGGGAGATTTTGAATCCGTACGCACCATTGCGGAACATATCAAAAATAGTCGTGTCTGTGCGTTATCTCGTGCGGTGGATAAAGATATTGATGTGGCAGCAGAAGCCTTAAAAGTGGCGGAAGCATTCCGAATTCATACTTTCATTGCCACCTCAGCTTTGCACGTTGAAAGCAAATTACGTCGCACCTTTGATGATGTGATAGAGATGGCAATTAATGCGGTTAAACGTGCGCGCCGTTATACCGATGATGTGGAATTTTCTTGTGAAGATGCTGGGCGTACAGGCATTGATAATATTTGCCGTATTGTAGAAGCCGCAATCAATGCGGGAGCAACCACAGTGAATATTCCAGATACAGTGGGTTATTGTTTACCAATGGAATATGGCAATATTATCGCCAATGTAATGAACCGTGTACCAAATATTGATACAGCGATTATTTCCGTGCATTGCCATAATGATTTGGGAATGGCGACTGCGAACTCTTTAACTGCGATACAAAATGGTGCAAGACAAATTGAATGTACAGTAAATGGTATCGGTGAGCGTGCGGGTAACACGGCATTGGAAGAAGTGGTGATGGCAATTAAAACCCGTCAGACCTTGTTTGGCGTAGATACTCGTATTAATACACAAGAAATTCACCGTGTTAGCCAAATGGTTAGTCAATTATGTAATATGCCAATTCAACCCAATAAAGCGATTGTTGGGTCAAATGCCTTTTCCCATTCTTCTGGTATTCATCAAGACGGTATGGTGAAAAATAAAAATACTTACGAAATTATGTCGCCAGAAACCATCGGTTTGAAAAAAGAAAAATTGAATTTAACGGCTCGTTCTGGGCGTGCAGCGGTAAAAAATCATATGGATTCAATGGGATATCAAGAAAGTGAATATGATTTAGATAAATTGTATGAGGCGTTCTTGAAATTAGCAGATAAAAAAGGGCAAGTGTTCGATTATGATTTAGAAGCCCTTGCTTTTATTGATATGCAGCAAGGCGATGAGGATCGTTTAACCTTAGATGTGATTACTTCACAAATGATCAGCCATTTACCTGCCTCTGCCTTTGTGCAAGTGGAGCTAGACGGTGAAAAATTAAGCCAAGTATCCAGTGGGGGGAATGGCCCAGTTGATGCAGTGTTTAATGCCATTTTGAACATCACGAATATTGATTTAAAAATGTTGAATTATCACTTAACGGCTAAAGGCGAAGGGGCTGAGGCACTAGGGCAAGTGGATATTGTGGTGGAGCATAAAGGTCGCCGTTTCCACGGGGTGGGCTTGGCAACGGATATTGTAGAATCCTCAGCCCGTGCGCTGATCCACGCCATCAATGCAATTTACCGCTCACATAAAGTAGAAAATTTGAAATTAAGCAAAAACTCGATCAATTAAGGAGTGATACGATGAAAAATTATAATGTTGCTGTATTAAGTGGTGATGGCATTGGGCCTGAAGTGATGGCAGAAGCCATTAAAGTGCTTGATGCCGTACAACAAAAATACGGTTTTCAGCTTAACTTCCGCCATTTTGATGTAGGTGGCATTGCCATTGACAAGCACGGCACAGCGTTACCAGAAGACACCTTAACAGGTTGCGAACAAAGCGATGCTATCTTATTTGGTTCAGTGGGTGGACCAAAATGGGAACATCTTCCGCCTAACCAACAACCTGAACGCGGTGCGTTATTACCATTACGCAAACATTTTTCATTGTTTTGTAATTTACGCCCTGCAACCTTATACAAAGGCTTAGAAAAATTCTGCCCATTGCGTGCAGATATTGCTGCTAAAGGTTTTGATATGGTTACCGTCCGTGAATTAACGGGAGGCATTTATTTTGGTCAGCCAAAAGGGCGCGAAGGCGAGGGAGATAATGAGAAAGCCTATGATACGGAAATTTATCATCGCTATGAAATTAAACGCATTGCCAAAGTTGCCTTTGAAACCGCAATGAAACGTAAAAAACATTTAACGTCTGTAGATAAAGCCAATGTATTAATCAGTTCAATCTTATGGCGGGAAGTGGTTGAAGAAGTTGCGAAAGATTACCCAGAAGTAACGTTAGATCATATCTACATTGATAATGCTACGATGCAATTAATCAAGCAACCTGAATTTTTTGATGTGTTACTTTGCTCAAATATTTTCGGCGACATTATTTCTGATGAATGTGCGATGATCACGGGTTCAATGGGAATGCTACCTTCAGCGAGCTTAAACGAAAAAGGATTTGGTTTATATGAGCCTGCAGGTGGTTCTGCCCCTGATATCGCAGGGAAAGGTATCGCAAACCCGATTGCACAAATTCTTTCTGCCGCAATGATGTTACGTTATAGCTTTAATCTTAATGAGGCGGCGAATGAAATAGAAAGTGCGGTACAAAAAGTGCTAGAAAATGGCTATCGTACAGCAGATTTAGCCGATGAAAACACACCTGTTTCAACGAAGGAAATGGGGGATCTCATTATTCAACAAATTATTGAAAATTAATTAAAGAACCACAGGTTTATTATAAATGGATAACTTTATTTACGGTTTGCTCCTCTCAGGCAGTATGATTATGGCGATTGGTGCGCAAAATGTGTTTGTCATCAAAAATGGTATTATTAGAAATAATGCTTTTATCATCGCTTTCATCTGCTTTTTATGCGATTTTCTGCTTATGTTTACAGGGGTATTTTTTGTTGGTTCAGTTGCTACAATTAATCCTTGGGTCACATTATGCATTTCTGCCGCTGCCATTATATTTCTATGTTGGTATGGACTAAATGCTTGGAAAACTGCACGCAAAGGAGATTATCAACTGAAATTTGATATAGCGCAACAACGCTCAAGCATCAAGCTTTCAATCCTTTCAACATTAGCTATCACAATGCTCAACCCACACGTTTATTTGGATACCGTTGTGGTTGTAGGAGGAGTTGCAGCACAACTAAATCAAACTGAGAAATGGCAATTTGTCATTGGTGCATTAACCGCCTCTGCTCTTTGGTTCTTTAGCATTGCTTATTTTTCTCGCTTTGCCTTAAAACTTTTCCAAAACCGTAAAGCCTGGATTGTTTTTGATACGGCAGTTGCTTTATTTATGTGGTTCTTAGCGGCCAATATTGCTTGGTATGCTTATAACGAAATTCAATTTTAATATTCTATATGATTAAAAGAATAACTAAACAACGAGTGATTACAAATGAAAACACAAAAAACCCTATATGACAAATTATTCGATGCACACATCGTCTACGAATCACAAGGTGAAACACCGATTTTATACATTAATCGCCATTTAATTCACGAGGTTACTAGCCCTCAAGCATTTGATGGATTACGAGTCGCGAACCGCCCCGTTCGTCAAGTAGGAAAAACCTTCGGCACAATGGATCACAGTATTTCAACGCAAGTACGTGATGTGAATAAATTGGAAGGGCAAGCCAAAATTCAAGTGCTTGAATTAGCTAAAAACTGTGCAAAGACAGGAATTGAGTTGTTTGATATGAATAGCAAACAACAAGGTATCGTTCACGTAGTTGGACCTGAACAAGGGCTAACCTTACCGGGTATGACCATCGTATGTGGCGATTCACACACCGCAACTCACGGTGCTTTTGGTGCATTAGCCTTTGGAATTGGAACATCAGAAGTCGAACACGTGTTAGCAACACAAACCTTAAAACAAAGTCGCGCGAAAAATATGAAAATTGAAGTACGTGGTAAAGTTGCCCCGGGGATTACTGCAAAAGATATTGTGCTTGCGATTATCGGTAAAACCACAATGGCTGGTGGCACAGGACACGTTGTAGAATTTTGTGGCGAAGCGATTCGTAACCTCTCAATGGAAGGCCGAATGACAGTATGTAATATGGCAATTGAACTCGGTGCGAAAGCAGGATTAATTGCCCCAGATGAAACGACCTTTGAATATTTAAAAGGGCGTCCTTATGCGCCGAAAGGTAAAGATTGGGATGAGGCTATCGCTTATTGGAAAACACTCAAAACCGATGAAGGGGCTGAATTTGATACGGTAGTCGTATTAGAAGCCAAAGACATCGCACCACAAGTCACTTGGGGAACAAATCCGGGACAGGTGATTGGTATTGATCAAACCGTACCCAATCCAGCGGAAATGCGTGATCCTGTGATACGTGCCTCTGCGGAAAAAGCCTTAGCTTATATTGGTTTAGAACCCAACGCAGATTTAACTCAGATTTCCATTGATCAAGTATTTATTGGCTCTTGCACGAACTCTCGTATTGAAGATTTACGCGCTGCCGCTGCGGTGATGAAAGGGCGTAAAGTGGCGGATAACGTAAAACGCGTGTTGGTTGTTCCGGGGTCTGGACTTGTGAAAGAGCAAGCAGAAAAAGAGGGGTTGGATAAAATCTTTATTGAAGCTGGCGCACAATGGCGTAACCCCGGCTGTTCAATGTGCTTAGGAATGAACGATGACCAACTAGGCGAATGGGAACGCTGTGCCTCCACCAGTAACCGTAATTTTGAAGGCCGTCAAGGGCGTAATGGCCGAACACATCTTGTTAGCCCAGCAATGGCAGCAGCCGCAGCGGTGTTTGGTAAATTTGTCGATATTCGTCAAGTGGAATTATATTAAGGAGAAATTATGGCAGGCTTTAAACAACATTCAGGCATTGTTGTGCCATTAGATGTGGCAAATGTAGATACCGATGCCATTATTCCAAAACAATTTTTACAAGCGATTACACGCGTCGGTTTTGGTAAACATTTATTCCATGAATGGCGTTATCTTGATGCCGAAGGCACTCAGCCAAATCCCGAATTTGTACTAAACTTCCCGCAATATCAAGGGGCGAGTATTTTGCTTGCACGCAAAAATCTAGGCTGTGGTTCATCTCGTGAACACGCGCCTTGGGCATTGGCCGATTATGGTTTCAAAGTGATGATTGCACCAAGTTTCGCAGATATTTTCTATAACAACAGCTTAAACAATCATATGCTTCCAATCCGTTTAAGCGAAGAGGAAATCGAAGAAATCTTCCAATGGGTGTGGGCAAATCAAGGTGCAACCATTGATGTGGATTTAGAAAAAATGACCGTTACCACAGGTGAAAAAATCTATCCCTTTGAACTAGATGCATTCCGCCGTCATTGCCTATTAAATGGTTTAGATAATATTGGTTTAACCTTGCAACACGAAGAGGCTATTTCAGCATACGAGAAAAATATTCCTGCATTCTTGAAATAGATTTAAGGCTGACATAACGTCAGCCTAATTTTATCTAAAGGCTGGAAATTTTGATTGTTTTAATGTATACCTATGCCAATATTCTGCATATTCAAAGTGGTGATATAGCAATGAGCTTAGGATTATTTTCAATCGGCATTGGGTTATATTTTTAAAGTGCGGTGTTTTTTTCTATTATTTTTATTTACCCTCAGCCCAATGTTTTTCATAAGCGGATAACGTATTATACATTAACATTGCAACGGTCATTGGCCCTACACCACCGGGAACTGGGGTAATATAACCCGCTCTTTCTTTTGCTTTATCAAATTCCACGTCACCAGCAAGTTTGCCATCGACACGGTTAATCCCGACATCAATCACCACAGCGCCTTCTTTAATCCATTCGCCGGGGATAAATTGTGGTTTTCCTACCGCTACCACTAAAATATCCGCTTGCTTAACGTGATGTGCCAAATCTTTTGTAAAGCGATGTGTTACCGTAACGGTGCAGCCTGCGAGTAATAGCTCTAATGCCATAGGACGCCCTACGATATTAGAAGCCCCTACAATTACGGCATGCTGACCATAAAAATCAATGCCAGTGGTTTCTAAAAGCTTAATCACGCCGTAAGGCGTACAAGCGCGTAAGGTAGGAATACGCTGACATAAACGCCCCACATTATATGGGTGAAAACCATCCACATCTTTATTTGGTGAAATACGCTCAATCACAGAGGTGCTATTAATATGAGCCGGTAAAGGCAATTGAACGAGAATCCCATCAATGTTCGGATCCGCATTTAACTCATCGATCAGGGCAAGCAATGCTTGCTCGGAGGTACTTTCAGGCAAGTCATAAGATTTAGAAAACATACCAATTTCTTCACAGCTTCTACGTTTACTTTCAACATAAACTTGTGAAGCTGGATCTGTGCCAACTAAAATAACAGCCAACCCTGGGGCGCGTCTATTTTGTTTAAGATGCTGCTGAATTTTTTCTGCTATTTCTGCTTTGATTTCTTTCGAGAGTGCGGTGCCAGAGATGATTTGTGCCGTCATTACGTTTTCCTTAAATATGAAATGCTGAGAAAGTAAACGTTTGCTATTTTCTCAAAAAAAACCTTCTAATGTAAGCCTAATTGAGATAATTTTGAGCGATTAAACCAAAAAACAGAAAAAATTCATTGACTGATAATAAAAGCATTTTATAATTACCGCCATCTTGTCGGCGAGTAGCGCAGCTTGGTAGCGCAACTGGTTTGGGACCAGTGGGTCGTAGGTTCAAATCCTATCTCGCCGACCACTTCTTTTATATATCCATTTGAAATGCGCCCTTAGCTCAGCTGGATAGAGCAACGGCCTTCTAAGCCGTAGGTCATTGGTTCGAATCCAATAGGGCGTGCCATTATGTTATTTTCCCTTGTGAATTCTTGTTAATTCCTATTTCTTATCAAGTATTTAATAAAAAATACATCCTAATGAAAACGAGAGGAAATCTATATCATTTTCCATATAAAATAATCCGTACTGATTTTTTATACTGATGATTTTCGCTCTAACTTATTAGTCTAACTACAAAAAATCCCCATAGCGAAAACTACGGAGATTTTGCAGTAGAAATTTAAAAATAAGAAAAATTTCTACCGCTCTTTGAAAATAAGGATGTGGGAGGAATTACATCATACCGCCCATTCCCCCCATACCGCCCATTCCGGCGCCTAGGTCAGCTTTCTCTTCTTTAGGAATCTCTGTTACCATCGCTTCAGTGGTAATCATTAATCCCGCGATAGAAGCGGCAAATTGAAGTGCTGAACGTGTTACTTTAGTTGGATCTAAGATACCCATTTCAAGCATATCACCATATTGCTCAGAACCGGCATTATAACCAAAGTTTCCTTCGCCAGATTTCACCGCACTTGCCACAACAGAGGCTTCTTCACCTGCATTGGTAACAATTTGGCGTAATGGCGCTTCCATTGCACGTAAAGCTAGTTTGATCCCGACGTTTTGCTCTTCATTATCACCTTTTAAGTTTGCGGCTACTTTGCTTGCTGCACGAATTAAAGCAACACCACCACCAGCGACAATTCCTTCTTCTACCGCTGCGCGGGTTGCGTGTAAGGCATCTTCAACGCGATCTTTTTTCTCTTTCATTTCAACTTCGGTTGCTGCACCCACTTTAATTACTGCCACGCCACCAGCTAATTTCGCTACGCGCTCTTGTAATTTTTCTTTGTCATAATCAGAAGTACTTTCTTCAATTTGCTGACGAATTTGTGCAACGCGTCCTTTAATTTGCGCTTCTTCACCTACCCCGTCAATAATGGTCGTGTTGTCTTTATTGATCACCACACGTTTTGCTTGACCTAAATCTTCTAAGGTTGCTTTTTCTAACTCCATACCGATTTCTTCAGAAATTACGGTACCTGCCGTTAAAATGGCAATATCTTGTAACATTGCTTTACGGCGATCACCAAAGCCCGGCGCTTTTACTGCGGCGACTTTCACGATACCACGCATGGTATTTACCACTAATGTTGCAAGCGCTTCTCCTTCTACATCTTCTGCAATGATAAGTAACGGCTTACCAGCTTTTGCTACCGCTTCTAATACAGGTAATAATTCACGAATATTAGAGATTTTTTTATCCACTAAAAGAATAAATGGGTTATCAAATTCTACCGTTGCAGCTTCAGGTTTATTGATAAAGTATGGAGAAAGGTAACCACGATCAAATTGCATTCCTTCCACGACAGCAAGCTCATCTTCTAAGCCCGTGCCGTCTTCAACGGTAATCACGCCTTCTTTACCCACTTTTTCCATTGCTTCAGCAATTAATTTCCCTACGACATTATCTGAGTTCGCAGAAATCGTACCAACTTGCTCAATTTCTTTTGAGCTTTCGCACGGTTTAGAAAGGGCTTTTAATTCAGTCACAACTGCATTAACCGCTTTATCAATACCACGTTTTAAATCCATTGGGTTCATTCCTGCAGCCACGGCTTTTAACCCTTCATTCACGATCGCTTGGGCTAAGACCGTTGCGGTTGTGGTACCGTCTCCTGCCGCATCATTCGCTTTAGACGCCACTTCTTTCACCATTTGTGCGCCCATATTTTCAAATTTATCTTCTAATTCGATTTCACGAGCCACAGAAACACCATCTTTTGTGATCGTTGGCGCACCAAAGGCTTTATCTAAAATTACATTACGACCTTTTGGCCCTAGCGTTACTTTCACTGCATCTGCAAGAATGTTTACGCCGTTAAGCATTTTTACACGTGCATCATTACTAAATTTAACGTCTTTTGCTGCCATTTTTTTTATTCCTTCTTAATAATAAATTGAGAGAAAAATGCGGTAAAAAAGCACCGCACTTTTTTATTTTGATTATTCAACGATGGCTAAAATATCGCTTTCAGAAATGATTAACACTTCTTCGCCATCAATTTTTTCTGCTTTTACGCCATAGCCATCATTAAAAATAATGGTATCGCCTACTTTGACATCTAAAGGGAGTACTGTGCCATTTTCTAAAATACGTCCTTTCCCCACTGCAAGCACTTTTGCACGGGTAGATTTTGTTGCCGCAGAACCGGTTAATACGATTCCGCCCGCAGATAAGGTTTCAATTTCTTCACGTTTGATGATCACACGATCGTGTAATGGACGAATATTCATTGTTATTTCCTTTTTACGTTGATGTTTAAAAAAAGTATTGCAAATATGGGGGAGTTTTTTTGCGCTTTCAAGAGCGTAATCAAATTTTTTTATCCAAGAGTAAACATCAAATCAAAGAAAATGAGAATAATTTTTATTTACTTCATTATTTTTTTATGTAAAATCAAGCACAGCTAGAAGGAATTTTAGCGAAACAACATCACTTGAATATGAAATCTGTTTTTTTGTCATACCAAAGAAAAATTCGTTTGGAAAGAGTGCGGTCTAAAAAGCAGGAAAATTTCAAACACCCATCTATTTTAACCACGGAGAACGTGAAATGAAAAAAACATTATCAGCGATTGCATTATGCACCACATTTGCCACCTCAGCGTTGGCTGCCAATGAAGTCAATGTTTATTCTTATCGTCAGCCTTACTTAATTGAGCCTATTTTAAAGCAGTTTGAAAAAGAAACGGGCGTAAAAGTGAATTTTATTTTTGCTGATAAAGGGCTGGTTGAGCGTGTGAAACGTGAAGGCGAGCTTAGCCCGGCTGATGTGCTATTAACAGTGGATATTAGTCGTGTTATGGAAATTGTTAATGCTGGATTAGCGCAACCGATTCATTCTACAACGTTAGAGAAAAATATTCCTGCTCGTTTCCGTGATAGTCAAGATAGATGGTTTGCTTTAACCAGCCGTGCGAGAGTGATCTATTCTTCAAAAGATCGTGTTGGCAAATTACCACCGAGCTTTACTTATTATGATTTAGCCAAACCTGAATTAAAAGGCAAAGTGTGTGTGCGTTCTGGCAAACATTCTTATAATGTTTCGTTAATTGCGTCATTGATTGCCCACGATGGCGTAGAAAAAGCCAAAGCGTTCTTAACGGGATTAAAAGCAAACTTGGCACAAAAACCACAAGGCGGTGACCGCGATCAAGTGAAAGCAATTAAAGAGGGCGTGTGCGATTATTCATTAGGCAATAGCTATTATTACGGCAAAATGCTAGAAGATGAAAAACAAAAAAGCTGGGCAGAAGCGGCTTATATTAACTATCCAAACCAAGAAACCGTGGGAACACATATGAATATCAGCGGTGTGGTTGTCGCAAAATATGCCCCAAATAAAGCAAATGCGGTTAAATTAGTCGAATATTTAAGCGGTGATCAAGCACAACATCTCTACGCAGAGCTAAATCACGAATATCCAGTAAAACCTTCTGTAGAAAAATCAAAATTGGTACAGTCTTGGGGCGAATTTAAGCAAGATGACTTACCATTAGAGAAAATTGCAGAAAACTATGAAAACGCATTGAAATTAATCGATGAAGTAAAATTTGACCTATAATAGGCCTAATCTAGGCTAGCCTATCCCATACAGGGTAGGCTAGTTTTATTTTGATTATGGATAATTTCACACAACATAAAAAATTTTTCGCAAAAAGCACCGCACTTATCATATTGTTAGGGGTATTGGGGTTTTTCTTGCTTCCAATTATCGCTCTGCTATCTTCGGCATTTGGCAGTTCACTGCACAGTTTACAACATTTATGGCAAACAGTGTTTACCGACTATTTAGTTAATTCCCTAAGCCTAGTGGTGGGGACAACAGCCTTAAGCTTATGCTTTGCCTTACCTTGTGCATTTTTGGTTTCGCGTTATCATTTTATTGGTAAAACCTTGTTACAGTGGTTGCTTTGCCTCCCACTTGCCATTCCAGCGTATTTATCAGCCTATCTTTATACCGATTTTTTAGACTATCCCGGTATTGTGCAACAAAGTTTACGCACTTGGTTTGATTGGCAAACCAAGCAAGATTATTGGTTTCCTTCCATTCGTAGTCTAGGCGGTGCTTGTTTTATTTTGGCATTGTCTTTATATCCTTATATTTTCTTATTGGTAAGAATGGCATTAATGGAGCAAGGCGATAATTTACAACAAAGCGCAAAATTGCTAGGGGCAAGTCGCTGGCGGGTGTTTTACAAAATTACCTTTGCCTTAATCCGCCCTGCTATTGCGGTGGGTTGTGCCTTAGTTGCAATGGAAACCTTAGGCGATTTTGGTACGGTCGCATTCTTTGCGATTCCTTCACTTACCACCGCTATTTATGATACTTGGCTCGGCTTTGGTGATTTACAAGCGGCAGCGCAAATTTCGCTTTTTATGCTAGGGCTATTGGTGCTATTTATCAGTATTGAACGTTACGCTCGTCGCCAACAACGCTATTATCAACGAACAGGGCAGCGCCCGATCCAAACGCAACAGCTCAACGGATTAGGTTGGGGATTACTGTTATTTAGCATTATCTTGATTATTCTTGCCTTTTTTATCCCACTCTTTCAACTCAGCTATTGGTCTATCATCTATTTTGAGCAAGCGTGGACGGCTGATTTCTGGCAATATAGCCAGAACAGCTTACTGGTTTCTGGACTGGCAATGATCATTTGCGTATGTTTAGCGTTATTAATGCACTTTTGGGCAAGATTAACCCCCGTGCCGTTGGCAAAACTGGCAGTACGCTTTTCTGCACTAGGCTATGCCATTCCCGGTACGGTACTTGCAATCGGCTTGTTAATTCCTTTTACCTTTGCCGATCATCAACTTAATCAATGGTTAAAATGGCTAGATTTACCAATGCTTGGTTTAGTGTTTTCAGGCTCGCTTTTCGCGCTTGTCTCTGCTTATGTCATTCGCTTTTCGGCAATGGCATTAGGCAGTTTAGAAACGAGCCTGAACCAAATACCCCCTTCTTTAGAAATGGCAGGCAGAATGTTAGGCTATAAATCGTGGGGAATCTGGCGAAAAATCCATTTACCTCTTATGCATAAAGGCATTTTTACCGCATTATTGCTGGTTTTTATTGAAAGTATGAAAGAACTCAATGCTTCTTTATTATTGCGCCCGTTTAATTTTGATACGCTCGCCACCCACGTTTTCACCTTTACTTCAGATGAACAGCTTGAACGTGCCGCGTTGCCTGCATTAATACTGATTTTAGTTGGGATAATTCCCGTATTAATTTTAACTCGCGCTTTACTGCAATCAGGGAAAAAACAGAATAAATGAAGATGTTAGATATTACCCATTTAACTTGTTGCTATAACAATCAACCTATTTTACAAGATCTTAATTTATCTATTGAAAATGATGATATTGTCTGTTTACTTGGCGCAAGCGGTTGCGGAAAAACGACCTTACTCAAAGCTATCGCAGGATTGCTCCCACTCAGTGCAGGAACGCTTCGCTTGCAAGGTAAAGATATTGGCTATCTTGAGGCAAATCAACGAGAAATAGGCTTGATCTTTCAAGATTATGCACTTTTCCCTCACTTAACCGTAGCAGAAAATATTCTGTTTGGCTTACATCAACGCAATAAAAATGAGCAAATAAAAACCTTGCAAAAAATGACCGCACTTGTGCATTTGCAAGGTTTGGAAAAACGCTATCCACACGAGCTTTCAGGCGGGCAACAACAGCGTGTCGCCATTGCTCGTGCGTTAGCTTGTCAGCCAAAACTGTTATTACTAGACGAACCTTTTTCTAACATTGATAGCCAAGTTCGTCATCAAATGATCGAAGAAATTCGCACTATTCTCAAACAGCAGCATATTCCTGCCATTTTTGTAACACACAGCAAAGAAGAGGCATTTCTATTTGCTGATAAATTAGCGCTAATGAACCAAGGAAAAATCTGTCAAGTTGGGTCACCCAGCACACTTTACCAGCAACCAAACAGTCCTTTTGTGGCTAATTTCTTGGGCGAAATGAATTATTTGCCTTGTCAGCCTATTGATGAACAGCATTACCAATCCCTACTTGGCGTGCATTTATGTACAAATCATCAATTACAACAAAAGCCGAGTTATCTTGCGATCCGTCCAGAACAGTTACAATTACGCTTAGTGGATGATCTCAAACAAGCCAACGGCATTATCCGCCAGAAGCGTTTTTTAGGGGCTTATTATAAATATCACGTAGAAATCTCTGGCGTGCAATTGATCATTACAAGCCAGCAATCTTTACCCTTAACGGGGCGGGTTCAGGTATTCTATGAGAAAGAAACTGGCGTCATCTTTGCTGAAAAATAATATATTGAAAATTGAAGTATTATTTAGCGTATAAAAAGCAAAAGCCTTGAAATTTCTTTCAAGGCTTTAAAATCTGGTGGAGATAATCGGGATCGAACCGACGACCTCTTGAATGCCATTCAAGCGCTCTCCCAACTGAGCTATATCCCCTTAATGCTGAGCTATGATAATTAGCAGAATGAATGCTGTCAATATTAAATTTGTTGCATTCATTCGCTAGATTAAATATTAAGCGTTTTGTGCTTGAATAAAATCGATGGCTTTTTGAATACGTGCCAATGAACGTTCGCGACCGATACCCACAAGGGTGATATCCATTGAAGGGGATTGTCCTGCTCCTGTAACGGCAACACGTAATGGCATACCCACTTTACCCATTCCTACCCCCAACACTTCCGCTGTTTGCTCAATGGCTTGGTGAATTGGTTCAGCTGTCCATTGAGGAAGTGCGGTCAATTTTTCTTTTACTTTTTCAAGTGCATCAATCGCACCAGATTTAAAGTGTTTTTTCACCGCACTTTCATCAAAATGATCAAACTCTTCAAAGAAGTAACGGCTTGCACTTGCCATTTCTTTCAATGTTTTACAACGCTCACCAAGCATAACGACAATATCACTTAATGCAGGACCATTGCTGGTATCAATGCCTTGCTGTTGATAATGCCAAGCAAGGTGTTTAGCAACATATTCAGGCGGTAATTCACGAATATAGTGATGATTTAGCCACAAGAGTTTTTCCGTATTGAATGCACTTGCAGATTTACTCACTTGAGTTAATTCAAACAGCTTGATCATTTCTTCTACAGAGAAAATTTCTTGATCGCCATGCCCCCAACCTAAACGAACCAAATAATTGAGTAAGGCTTCCGGTAAAAAACCCTCATCACGATATTGCATAACACTCACTGCCCCGTGGCGTTTTGATAATTTTTGTCCATCATCACCTAAAATCATAGAAACGTGTGCATAAGTTGGAATTGGCGCGCCTAATGCTTTTAATATGTTAATTTGACGTGGGGTGTTATTAATATGATCTTCACCACGCACAACGTGTGTGATACCCATATCCCAGTCATCAATCACAACACAGAAGTTATAGGTTGGTGAACCATCGGTACGGCGGATAATTAAATCATCAAGTTCGCGATTGTTAATTTCAATACGTCCGCGCACCGCATCATCAAATACGACAGAACCTTCTTGTGGGTTTTTGAAACGTACAACGTGAGGTGCATCGGGATTCTCAGGTGCGTGATGTAAGCAATACCCATCATAACGTGGTTTTTCTTTATTTTTCTCTTGCTCATTGCGTAAATGTTCTAAACGTTCTTTAGAGCAATAACAACGATAAGCCAAACCTTGCTCAAGCATTTGATCAATGACTTGATTATAACGATCAAAACGTTTTGTTTGGTAATATGGCCCATGCTCCCAAGCTAAATTTAACCATTCCATTCCTTCTAAGATTGCTTGTGTTGCTTCAGGTGTAGAACGTTCTAAATCAGTATCTTCAATGCGTAATACAAATTCACCTTGGTTATGTTTTGCAAATAACCAAGAATATAATGCCGTTCTTGCTCCTCCAACGTGCAGATAACCCGTTGGGCTAGGAGCAAAGCGAGTACGAACTTTCACAGAGGGATCTAAAGTAAATAAGGGTTCAGCTTTCATTTTATAACCTTGTTCGATAGAAAAAATTAAATCGGCGGTATTGTACTATGAGTTATCCGAATTCACGATAAAAAAAGAAAATTTATGTCTATTTTTACAACACTTAGACAAAAATAACTAAAAATGTATTGACTGTATGTTGAGAATACTTATAATGCCAACCCACAACACAAGGGCGATTAGCTCAGTTGGGAGAGCACCTCCCTTACAAGGAGGGGGTCACTGGTTCGAGACCGGTATCGCCCACCACTTTTTTAAGGACTTGTGTTGTAATGCTTAAACTCACGTGGGCGATTAGCTCAGTTGGGAGAGCACCTCCCTTACAAGGAGGGGGTCACTGGTTCGAGACCGGTATCGCCCACCACTCAAGTTTAAGTTCCCATTTAACTTTTGCAAAGTTAAATCCGATAGCTAGAAATAGCATTCTGTCGGGCGATTAGCTCAGTTGGGAGAGCACCTCCCTTACAAGGAGGGGGTCACTGGTTCGAGACCGGTATCGCCCACCACTTTATTCAAAACTAAAATATTTATTATTTCTCTACAGTATTTTCATTAAAAAATAAAAAAATCTCTTTTAATTTGGTTTATCAATTAAGTTTACCCAATATCAAAAGAGACAAAAATCATTTCTTATTTATTGATGATATTATTCAATATGTAATTGCTTTGCTACTTTTCGTAATAACAAGAATATCCAAGGCCATAATACCCCGCTCGTCATAGCACCAAAGATCTCTTGCCAATTAAAATCCGCACTATGTAAGAATAATTCAACAATAAAAATACCTATTCTTACGCTAAAAACAGCGAAAATAACAAATATCCCCTGCATCCATAACGATAGGTTACGAATTAATATACTATTCACCGCTAATAAATAAGCAAAAACAGAAAGCACTAATGCGTGAATACCTAAGGTTGAGCCAAGTACAAGATCCCAAGCAATCCCCATACAAAATGCCGTGCCTACACTAATTTTTGCAGGCATTGCTAAAATCCAATAAGTTAAAACGAGCAATAACCAAGCAGGCTTGAAATGATGTAAACTGCTTGGCCAAGGCGCAATTTCTAACACCATTGCAACTAAAAAGGTGGATACAATAAATAATAATTGTAAAAAAGCACGACCTTGCATTAATCTTCCTCTCGATAATGTTGCAATTCAGGCTCAACAGGTTCAGAAGGCATTTCCATTTGTTCCGTATGGATGTCCTCTAGCGTTGGCGTTGATGGTTTTTCTTCTGGTTCTTCAGTCGTCATCAATGGCGGTAGAATGTCTTGCTTTTTCTGTGTTTCAAGACGCTGGCGAACGGCTTTACGCACTTCTTCTGGTGTACTTGAATTGACTTTACGCATATCTTCATTAGTCGGCCATAAAAGCAAGACATAACGTAAGCGCTCGAGCGATGCAAGCGGCTTTGCGGTGATCGTGGCAAAATAATTTTTTCCATCGCGCGATACATTTTCTACAATCGCAACAGGATATCCTTCAAGAAAACGTCCTCCTAATCCTGAAGTAACCAAGAGATCACCTTTCACAATATCCACTGAACGTGGCACATTGTCTAAAGTAAGTTCATCGCTGTGTCCCGTACCACTTGCGATCACGCGCACATCATTACGTAGCACTTGTACTGGAATAGAATGCGTTACATCAGTGAGCAATAACACGCGGCTTGTATGACTTCCCACAGAAATAATTTGCCCAACGACACCTTTTTCATCAATAACCGGTTGCCCAACATAAGCACCATCATTTTCTCCTTGGTTAATGACCACTTGCTGGCGATAAACATCTGTTTCTGCAGTTAAGACCTCAGCAATTTTTTTGTATTCGTCTGTGCGTAATGGGGAATTTAGCAATAAACGTAAGCGTTGATTTTCTACTTTGAGTTGATCCAAGAGTAATAAATCGGCATTTTTTTCGCGAAGTTGTTCTCTTAGCACTTTATTTTCGATTTGTAATTTGTTGGTATCAACAAGATTGTAAGACACGCCGTCTAGCACCGTTCTTGGTGTGTTGGCAAGATAATAAACGCTACCAATCGCCGTTTCCATTATGCTACGTGCCTTTATCATCGTATTGGTTTGTCCATCAAATAAAATAAGCACGATAGAAGCTATCACGGCAAAAATTAAACGGATGCCAAGATAGGGGGCTTTTCCAAAGATCGGTTTCATTAATATCACTCAGAAAGAAGTGCGGTCAAATTTTTAGCATTTTTTGACCGCACTTTTATAAACATTTATAACATTGGAAATTAAATGTCATCACTGAAAATATCAGCACCGTGCATATCTAATGCTTCACCACCACCGCGTGCGACACAGGTAAGTGGATCGTCTGCCACAATAACTGGTACACCCGTTTCTTTTGATAATAACACATCAATATTGCGTAATAACGCACCACCACCAGTTAGCACAATGCCACGTTCAAAGATATCGGCTGCGTGTTCTGGTTGGCATTCTTCAAGTGCGGTACGCACTGCGGCAACAATACCATTTAATGGCTGTTGAATTGCCTCTAAGACATCACGCGAGTTTAAGGTAAAGGTTCTTGGCGCACCTTCTGAAAGGTTATGACCGTGAACTTCTAGCTCTTTAATTTCATCGCCTTCTTGAATATAAGCAGTACCAATTTCTTCTTTGATACGCTCTGCTGTCGGCTCACCAATAATGGATCCAAAGGTACGACGCACATAAGCAATAATTGCTTCATCAAAACGGTCGCCACCAATACGCACAGAAGAAGAATACACAATACCGTTTAAAGAAATCACCGCAACTTCTGTGGTACCACCACCAATATCGATAACCATTGAACCCGTTGCTGTAGAAACTGGCAATTTCGCGCCGATTGCAGCAGCCATAGGCTCTTCAATTAAATACACTTCGCGTGCGCCCGCACCTAAGGCAGATTCCTTAATCGCTCGGCGTTCAACTTGGGTTGCACCAGCAGGTACGCAGACTAACACCCGTGGACTTGGGCGCATAAAATTTCCGCTATGTACTTGCTTAATAAAATACTGCAACATTTTTTCGGTTACCGAGAAATCCGCGATAACCCCATCTTTCATCGGACGAATGGCTAAAATACTTTTCGGTGTGCGCCCAAGCATTAATTTTGCTTCTTTTCCTACCGCTGCAATACTTTTCATTGAACCTGCACGCCCTTGACGAATTGCAACCACAGAAGGTTCGTTTAGCACAATGCCCTGCCCTTTCACATAAATCAACGTGTTGGCTGTACCTAAATCAATAGAAAGATCATTGGAGAATAAACCACGAATTTTTTTAAATAGCATAAGAATTCCGTTAAAATCACTGTATAAAAAACACTCACATTTAAGTGTGAGAAAAATTGTGCTAAATGTATCAAAAAATCAACATTGATGATAGAAGTTTTTATACAATTCTGCCTAAAAAATTACCGCACTTTGATTTCAGCCCGTTTATTTTTCAAGGATTTGTTTCAAGAACCGCGCAGTATGAGAACCTTTCACTTTTGCGACTTGCTCTGGCGTGCCAGTGGCAATGATTTCACCACCGCCACTTCCCCCTTCAGGCCCAAGATCAACAATCCAATCTGCGGTTTTAATCACATCTAAATTATGCTCAATCACCACAATGGTATTACCCTGATCACGCAAGCGATGTAGCACTTCGAGGAGCTGTTTAATATCAGCAAAATGTAAGCCTGTTGTCGGTTCATCAAGAATATATAAGGTTTTTCCCGTATCTCGTTTTGACAACTCCGTGGCGAGTTTCACTCGTTGCGCCTCCCCACCTGACAATGTTGTGGACGATTGCCCAAGGCGAATATAAGAAAGTCCAACATCCATTAATGTCTGTAATTTACGTGCAATTTGTGGAATCGCATCAAAAAACTCTCGTGCTTCTTCAACAGTCATATCAAGCACTTGATTAATCGTTTTTCCTTTATAACGAATTTCTAATGTTTCACGATTATAACGTTTTCCTTTACATTGATCGCAAGGCACATAAACATCAGGCAAGAAGTGCATTTCTACTTTGATTACCCCATCCCCTTGGCACGCCTCGCAACGTCCACCACGCACATTGAAACTAAAGCGTCCCGGATTATAACCACGTGCGCGTGATTCTGGCACGCCCGCAAATAATTCACGAATTGGCGTGAATAATCCGGTGTAAGTTGCGGGATTGGAACGTGGCGTGCGTCCAATCGGGCTTTGATCAATATCAATGACTTTATCAAAGAATTCTAACCCTTGAATAGATTTGTAAGGGGCGGCTTGTGCGTTTTCTGCACGGTTTAACGCACTCTGCGCAAGTGGGAATAAGGTGTCATTAATCAGGGTAGATTTACCTGAACCTGATACCCCTGTGATACAAGTAAATAATCCGACAGGTATATCTAAATTGACGTTTTTCAGATTATTGCCTGATGCCCCTTTGAGTTTTAATATTTTCGCTTTATCAAGTGCGGTGCGTTTTTTAGGAATTTCTATTTTTTCTTTTCCCGACAAGAATTTTCCAGTTAAAGAATGTGGGTTTTGCATAATTTCTTTTGCTGTGCCTTGTGCAACCACATTACCGCCATGCACACCCGCTCCCGGTCCAATATCAATGATATGATCCGCCGCTAAAATTGCATCTTCATCGTGTTCAACCACAATGACAGTATTGCCTAGATTTCTTAGATGAATCAACGTGTTAAGCAAGCGTTCATTATCACGTTGATGTAACCCAATAGAGGGTTCATCAAGCACATACATCACCCCCACCAAGCCTGCGCCAATTTGACTAGCAAGACGAATACGCTGTGCTTCACCGCCAGAAAGGGTTTCTGCCGAGCGGGAAAGAGACAGATAATTTAGCCCCACATTCACCAAAAATTGTAACCGCTCTTTAATTTCTTTTAGGATTTTGTCAGCAATTTGCGCGCGCTGTCCGCTTAGAGTTAGGCTATCCACAAAATTAAACGCTTCGCCGATGCTTTTTTCTGAAACTTCAGGCAAATTCGTTTCACCGATAAACACATTGCGAGCTTCAGGGCGTAAACGCGAGCCACCGCAATCCTTACAAGGGCGGGTGCTGATATTTTTCGCCAATTCTTCACGCACAGACATTGATTCGGTTTCCTTGTAACGGCGTGCCATATTATTGAGAATGCCTTCAAAACTATGACGGCGTAATACCACATCGCCACGGTCATTCATATATTGGAATTCAATTTCTTCTTTACCTGAACCGTGCAAAATAATGTGCTGAATTTTTTTCGGTAAATCTTCAAAAGGGCTTTCTACATCAAAGCCATAATGTTTGGCGAGCGAAGTGAGCATTTGGTAATAATAGAAATTACGGCGATCCCAGCCTTTAATCGCCCCCCCTGCTAAGGAAATAGTTGGATTTTGTACCACCCGTTTTTCATCAAAATATTGTTGAACGCCTAAACCGTCGCAAGTAGGACAAGCCCCCGCTGGGTTATTAAAAGAGAATAAACGAGGTTCTAATTCTGGCACAGAATAACCACAATACGGGCAAGCAAAATTGGCTGAAAAAAGCAATTCTTCCCCTTGCGGTTCATCCATATTTGCCACCACTGCCGTGCCACCAGAAAGCTCTAATGCTGTCTCAAAGGATTCAGCTAAACGCGTTGCCAAATCTGGACGAACTTTAAAACGATCCACCACCACTTCAATAGTATGTTTTTTCTGCAATTCCAATTTAGGTGGATCGGATAAATCACAAATTTCGCCATCAATTCTGGCTCGAATATAACCTTGCGCAGCAATATGCTCCAAAATTTTAATATGCTCCCCTTTGCGATCTTTTACCACTGGAGCAAGTAACATCATTCGGCTTTCTTCAGGCAACGCCAACACTTTATCCACCATTTGGCTAATGGTTTGTGCCGCCAAAGGAATATGATGATTTGGACAGCGCGGTTCCCCAACGCGGGCAAATAATAAACGCAAATAATCGTGAATTTCCGTGATTGTTCCCACCGTAGAACGTGGGTTATGCGACGTGGATTTCTGTTCAATGGAAATGGCTGGAGATAGCCCTTCAATATGATCCACATCTGGCTTTTCCATTAGCGATAAAAACTGGCGCGCATAAGCAGAAAGGGATTCCACATAACGGCGCTGCCCCTCAGCATAAAGGGTATCAAATGCGAGGGAAGATTTTCCCGAACCAGAAAGCCCTGTAATCACAATCAATTTATCACGCGGAATAGTCAAATTAATATTTTTTAAATTATGGGTTCTCGCCCCACGTACATCTATTTTTTCCATAATCTTTTAGTCTGTTCAAGCAATTTAAGGTGATTTTGCGATCATTATCGCATAATCTGAAATAACTGTGCAAATATCCAGTTGATTTGCATTGAATTAATAGCTTTTTATTTTTTTTTAAGGCAAAATAGCAAAAATTTTTACCGCACTTAATAATCAGACAGAGGAATTTATGGCTGGAGTAAACAAAGTTATTATCGTAGGAAACCTTGGAAATGATCCTGAAGTTCGCACAATGCCAAATGGTGAAGCTGTTGCAAACATTAGCGTAGCCACCAGTGAGAGCTGGATGGACAAGAATACTGGCGAACGTCGTGAAATCACTGAATGGCATCGCATTGTCTTTTATCGTCGTCAAGCTGAGATCGCAGGAGAATATTTACGAAAAGGGTCAAAAGTGTATGTGGAAGGACGCTTAAGAACCCGTAAATGGCAAGATCAAAATGGACAAGATCGTTACACCACTGAGATTCAAGGTGATGTGCTACAAATGTTAGATAGCCGCGCAGAACGTGGGCAAGGTGGCTATGCGCCACAAGGCGGGGGTTACCAACAACAAAGTGGCAACCAATACGCCCCTCAAGGAACACAACCAACATATCCATCATCAAAACCAACGCAGCAACCAACGCCAGCACCTCAGCCAGCGATTGATGATATGCAATTAGATGATGATATTCCATTCTAACCCTTTCCAAACTGCTTGGTCATTGCCAAGCAGTTTTGTATTGCTTTCTAAAATCTCAACATCACATTTTTACTGTTTTATCTTTCCTGCCACACTGATAGAAGTCGCGCCTTTCTATACATTTTTTATCTTATGTATGTGATATAGATCACATAAAATTTCATTCAAATAAAATTATGTGATCTACATCACATTTTGATTTTATATACCTAAAAATATCTTGTGATCTACTTCACATTTTTAAACTTAAAAATTTGGGCTTTAATTTTCGCTTTGCTATGCTTTCGTTCATTAAATGGACACAACTTAGCTCAATACTAATGAGGTTAATATGTTATCAGCAAATGCAAAACTTAAAGTCCAAAGCTTTGGACGCTTTTTATCAAATATGGTTATGCCGAATATCGGGGCATTTATCGCTTGGGGATTTATCACCGCCCTTTTTATTCCAACAGGTTGGTTTCCAAATGAAACGCTCGGCAAACTTGTTGGGCCGATGATTACCTATTTATTACCCTTATTAATTGGTTATACTGGGGGGAAATTAGTCGGTGGCGATCGCGGTGCCGTTGTGGGCGCAATTACCACTGCTGGGGTCATCATTGGTACAGATATTCCAATGTTCCTGGGTGCAATGATCGCCGGGCCAACAGGTGGTTGGGCAATTAAGCATTTTGACCGTTGGGCTGATGGTAAAATTAAAAGTGGTTTTGAAATGTTAGTGAATAATTTTTCATCTGGCATTATCGGTATGCTACTTGCCATTTTGTTCTTCTTGGTTGTAGGCCCAGCAGTAAAAATACTTTCTACTACCTTAGCGGCTGGCGTTGATGTGCTTGTTCAAGCCCATTTATTACCATTAACCTCTATTTTTGTTGAACCCGCGAAAATTCTTTTCTTAAATAATGCGATTAATCACGGTATTTTCTCACCACTGGGTATTCAACAATCACAAGAACTTGGACAATCTATTTTCTTCTTAATTGAAGCAAATCCGGGCCCGGGTTTAGGCGTATTATTAGCCTATATTCTGTTTGGTAAAGGTTCTGCAAAACAAACAGCAGGGGGCGCCGCGGTTATCCACTTCTTTGGTGGTATTCACGAAATTTATTTCCCTTATGTGTTAATGAATCCACGTTTATTAATTGCCGTTATCGCAGGGGGAATGACTGGGGTGTTCACGCTGGTGTTATTTCACGCAGGCCTCATCGCCCCTGCCTCACCGGGTTCAATCATTGCTGTATTGGCGATGACACCTTCACATTCTATCTTTGGCGTACTTTGTTCGGTGGCATTAGCAACTGTTGTGTCTTTCATCATTGCTGCGTTCTTCCTAAAAATCCAAAAAGAAGATACTTCAGATAAATTAGCAGAAGCACAAGCGGCTTCAAAAGCAATGAAAGGTGGTGTAGCACAGCCAATCACTGATTATAAAGGCTTACAAAAAATCTTCGTTTCTTGCGATGCAGGTATGGGATCAAGCGCGATGGGTGCAAGTATGCTACGCAAAAAAGTAAATGATGCAGGCTTGCCAATTGAGGTGGCGAACTGTGCAATCAATGACTTGCCAGATAATGCAAGATTAGTCATTACGCACCAAGACTTAACGCTACGCGCACAAAAACAAGTACCAAATGCAATGCACTTGTCTCTTACCAATTTCTTAGATAATAAATTCTATGATAATTTGGTGAATGAATTAAAAGCGCATTTCGCTGAAGCGGCTTCAAAACCCACAGACAGTGCAGAAGTCGCAGAAATGAATGGGGCAACCTTCAACTTAAGTGCGGATCAAATTTTCTTAGGATTAAAAGCAGAAAATAAACAAGACGCCATTCGTTTTGCCGGTGAACAACTAGTAAAAGCAGGCTTTGTGTTACCAAGTTATGTCGATGCAATGTTTGAACGTGAAGAATTAGTTTCCACTTACTTAGGTGAGGGGCTAGCGGTTCCGCACGGCACGGTTGATGCAAAAGACGCCGTATTAAAAACGGGTATCGTGGTATGTCAATATCCTGAAGGGGTACGCTTCACGGAGGAAGAAGATGGCATCGCTAAATTAGTCATCGGTATTGCCGCTCGCAACAATGAACACATTCAAGTGCTGACGGCAATCACGAATGCATTAGATAGTGAAGAAGCGATTGCCACACTGACCTCTACAACAAATGTAGAAGATGTGTTAGCGTTACTCAAATCTTAAAGTGCGGTATAAAATGGCATCGTTTTTTACGATGTCATTTCTCATTATAAACGTTATTGGAGAAAAAAATGAAAGCATTACATTTTGGCGCAGGTAATATTGGACGAGGATTTATCGGCAAATTACTTGCTGATAGCGGTATTGAGGTGGTTTTTGCTGATGTAAATGACGACGTTATCCGTTTATTACAAACACAAAAAAGCTACAACGTTAAAGTGGTGGGCGAAAAGGTTAATCGTATTGAACAAGTGTCCAACGTAACCGGCGTTAATTCAAAAGATGAAAATGCACTGATTGAACGCTTTAAGCAAGTGGATTTGGTCACCACAGCAGTTGGTCCAAATGTGCTAAAAATTATTGCCAGCACCCTTGCCAAAGGATTAATTGCTCGCATTGAAGCAGGTAATACCCAACCACTAAATATTATTGCTTGTGAGAATATGGTGCGTGGCACAACCTTCTTAAAAGAACAGGTTTTTCAATATTTAGATGAAAATCAACAGCAACAGGTTGAGGCATTAGTCGGTTTTGTTGATAGTGCAGTGGATCGTATTGTACCGCCTGTGCAAGCCAACCCTGCCGATCCCCTTTTAGTCACAGTAGAAGAATTTAGTGAATGGATTGTGGATAAAACGCAATTTAAAGGCACAATCCCACAAATTGCTGGAATGGAACAAACCGATAATCTTATGGCGTTTGTAGAACGTAAATTATTCACGCTAAACACAGGACACGCCGTTACCGCCTATTACGGCAAGTTAAAAGGCTACCAATTTGTCAAAGAAAGCATTGAAGATCCGACGGTACGCGCTTTTGTTAAAGCCGTTATGGAAGAAAGTGGTGCCGTATTAATTAAACGCTATGATTTCGATCCGCAAGCTCACGCCGCTTATATCGAAAAAATCCTAGCTCGTTTCGCCAATCCTTATTTAGTGGACGATGTAGATCGCGTAGGACGTGAGCCATTACGAAAACTCAGTTATAATGATCGCCTAATTAAACCATTGCGTGGCACATTAGAATACCAATTGCCACACCAATATTTGGTACAAGCCGTGGCTACCGCATTATGCTATCGCAATGACAACGATCCGCAAGCACAAACGTTAGCACAATCGTTAACACAAAATGGCGTGATCAATACCTTAAAACAATATACTGAATTACAAGATAATGCCGTGATTGAACAAATTGCACAAGCCTATCAAGCACTTGTGTAAGCTGTCTTCCCATTATCTGTATCAATCACATTAGGAAGGTATCATTGGACGATCCTATTTACGAAAAACTCACCGAAGCCACCTCTATTCGTGGCTTTATTACCGCCAGCGTTGCACTTTTTGATGAGGCGGTGGACAGCTTAATCAATCGTGTATTCCGCAAAACGGATTTTGCGGTCAAATCGGTGGTGGACTCCCTATTTATGACGTCAGGCCCCCTTTTTGATCTTTCCATTCGCTTAAAAGTGCTACTTGGGCTTGGCGTCATTGAGCATAAGATTTTTGAAGATATTAATGCCTTTATCAAATTTAAAGAAACATTAAACAACGATGAAAAAGAACATCGTTTTTTCGATCCACTGATTATTGAATTTGTACAACACTTACATTTACAGCAAGACAAAAACTTACTTAATTTTCCTGATGATAAAGAAGATCCAAATTCTCTCAGCTATCAAATCAAAACCCAACGTAAAGAAAAATTAGTACGCTCTTGCTTAATGCTCACCATTAATGCGATTTACGAACATTTACAGGTGGAAAGCCCGTTGTAAAAATTGATAAAAAAGCACCGCACTTACTTTATTTATCTAATAATTTGAGTATAAAAAATACAGTAATATTTTATCTCTTTATAAAACATTATAGACCTGATATAAGGATGAAAAATAATGGAATTAATTCAGCTATTTACTTCTAGTTTAAATAAAGGAGAATACTTTACCACTATCATCATTACATTAATCGGATTAATTCTCTTATTTAGACCTTTATTTGAATATTTTCTAATTCTTCGAGAAATGAAATTCAAGGATCTTGATTATGCAATTTCTATCTTAGATAAAGAAAGGTATCCTGACTTAGAGAGATTTTTAAAAGAACAACAACTTGAATGGATATTGTATCGCTTAACAAAAATTAGGGGAAATCTTAATTTTTTAAGGAAATTTATTGCATTTCATAATTTTATTCAAAAGAAATATACATTTAATCAGGTAGCAAAATCTGCTAAGTATTTTAAATTACAAGAAGGTTCGCTTGTTTTATCGATCAAAAAAGCAGAAAAATTTGATGTCTGTATTAATGTACTTTACTTTTTTATATTAACTTTCTTCGGTATATATTTTATATACTATGGCTTTTCAAATCTTGAACATAATCTCAAAAATGCAGCGATCATCCTCTTTACTGGATTTTTTTATTTCTTTATATCTCTATTTTTCGCCCTACAGGTACAACCTTACCTAATAGCATTAAAACTCAAACGCGATCTTGAACAATTTAATCTTACGCAAGAAGCTATAACTAAACTTAGGTAAATATCATACCACCTAAAAAATGTATCAATACAATAAATCCTGTATTTTTTCACTTATTTTTAATTTTAGACTATTTCTTTTCAATAGAATATCAGATTTCTACCCATTGTTTTGTGCTTTTTTATACTTTACAGGAAAGCGGCTCTGAGCTTAAGGCTAACATTGGATAATTTAGCAGCTTTTTATAGATGATACCTAACGCCATAAGGCAAAATTTTATGATGTTTAAATAAAATTTAACTATATACTGATCGGCTGATACCATATTATTATCACTCACTCTCTTTTATTGACACACTCATCATTTATTACTGTGACAGAAAGATCTTAATTCCAATAAGCTTTTCCTTTCTTTTAATCCTAGTCGTAATAAAAATGCAAAAAACATCTCTATTTCCGCTATAATATCCCCCATTTTTCATCACAGTTATCGAGAATCTTATGGCTAAAATTGCAGAAAACCCACTTGTGTTAGTTGATGGGTCATCTTATTTATATCGTGCGTTTCACGCCTTTCCACCACTTACCAATTCCCTTGGCGAGCCAACGGGGGCGATGTATGGCGTGTTGAATATGCTGAAAAGTTTGATTGCACAGGTGCAGCCGAGCCATATTGCGGTGGTGTTTGATGCCAAAGGAAAAACTTTCCGTGATGAATTATTTGAGCAATATAAATCGCACCGTCCGCCAATGCCAGATGATTTGCGCAAACAAATTCAGCCATTGCACGCCATTATCAAAGCCCTTGGCATTCCGCTTTTGTCCATTGAGGGGGTGGAAGCAGATGATGTTATCGGTACACTGGCGGTGCAAGCCTCCCAAGCGGGCAAGAAAGTCCTCATTAGCACGGGAGATAAAGATATGGCGCAGTTGGTGGACGATAATATTATGCTCATCAACACAATGAATAACAGCCTGCTTGACCGTGAGGGCGTGATTGAAAAATACGGCATTCCCCCTGAGTTAATTATTGATTATTTAGCCTTGATGGGCGATAGTGCAGATAATATCCCCGGTGTGGCTGGCGTAGGCGAAAAGACCGCGCTCGGCTTGTTGCAGGGCATTGGTAGTATGGCAGAAATTTATGCTAATTTGGAAAAAGTTGCTGAATTGCCCATTCGTGGCGCAAAAAAATTAGGTGAGAAACTACTTGCCGCGAAAGCGGATGCAGATTTGTCCTATATTCTCGCGACAATCAAAACAGATGTGCCATTAGCCGTGAAGCCAGAGGCACTCACACTTGGGCAAAATCAGCGTGATGAATTAGTGGAATATTTCGCCCGCTATGAATTTAAGCGTTGGCTTAATGAAGTCATAGAGGGGGAAAGCGGTTTAACCAAAGGCGATTTGCAAAGCGCTAAATTTGCAACACCCATAACACAAAATGAAAATAAGGTGAAAAGTGCGGTGCAAAATTCGGTAAAAATAGACCGCACTTTATATGAAACCGTGGATAACCAAGCCAAGCTCGATGAATGGCTCAATAAAATACAGCGCGCCAACCTCATTGCAGTGGATACGGAAACGGATAATTTAGATGTGATGCAAGCGAACTTGGTGGGCATTTCTTTTGCCTTAGAAAGTGGCGAGGCGTGCTATATCCCTCTTGATCATTTGCACGAAGTGGCGTGCGAAAGCCAATCACAAGGGGATTTGTTTGACGAGTCGGCACAAGCTAGCGAAACCTATTTTGCGCGTGTACCGAACCAATTGGACAAACAACAATGTTTGCAAGCACTTAAACCGTTATTAGAAAATCCACAGATTGAAAAAGTGGGACAAAATATTAAATACGATCTTAGCGTATTCGCGAATCACGGCATTCACTTACAAGGTGTGCGTTTTGACACAATGTTGGAATCCTATGTGCTAAATAGCACAGGGCGGCACAATATGGATGAGCTTGCCAAACGCTATTTGGATCACCAAACCATTGAATTTGAAGCCATTGCAGGCAAGGGCAAAAAGCAGCTTACCTTTGATAAAATTGTTATTGCACAAGCCAGTGAATATGCGGCGGAAGATGCCGACATCACAATGAAATTGCATCAAACTTTATGGCCAGAATTGGCGAAAACGGAAAGTTTGGTGACGTTATTTGATGACATCGAAATGCCATTAGTGGGCGTGTTATCACGTATTGAACGCAATGGTGTCTTAGTGGATAGCCAAATCTTACTTGCCCAATCGCAAGAAATTAGCGAAAAATTGACCGCACTTGAAAGTCAAGTGCATCAAGCTGCTGGGGAAACCTTCAACCTTGCGTCCACCAAACAATTGCAAGAAATCTTGTTTGAAAAATTGAATCTGCCAATTATCGCAAAAACGCCAAAAGGCGCGCCTTCCACCAATGAAGAAGTGTTAGAAGAGCTGGCTCAACAAGGGCATATTGTGCCGAAATTACTCATTGAACACCGTGGTTTAGCGAAGTTGAAATCCACTTATACGGATAAACTTCCGCAGATGATCAATCCGCGCACTGGGCGAATTCACACCTCCTATCATCAAGCCGTAACGGCAACGGGGCGATTGTCCTCCAGCGATCCAAACTTGCAGAATATTCCCATTCGTAATGAAGAAGGACGCCGTATTCGTCAAGCCTTTATTGCACGTGAAGGGTACAAAATTATCGCCGCAGATTATTCTCAAATTGAACTGCGTATAATGGCACATTTATCCCAAGATAAAGGGTTGATCAGTGCATTCCAGCAAGGCAAGGATATTCACCGCTCCACCGCCGCAGAGATTTTTGGTGTGCCACTTGATGACGTAACGAGCGAACAACGTCGCAGCGCAAAAGCCATTAACTTTGGGCTAATTTATGGAATGAGTGCGTTTGGGCTTTCCCGTCAGCTTGGCATTGCGCGTGGCGATGCACAAAAATATATGGATTTGTATTTCCAACGCTATCCAGATGTGCAAACCTTTATGACTGATATTCGCGAAAAAGCCAAACAGCAAGGCTATGTGGAAACCTTGTTCGGACGCCGTTTATATCTGCCTGAAATTCAATCCAGCAACGCAATGCGCAGAAAAGGGGCGGAACGCGTGGCAATCAATGCCCCAATGCAAGGCACAGCCGCGGATATTATTAAACGCGCGATGATCGCCATTGACCACGCCATCAATCAAGATCCAAATATTGCGATGATTATGCAAGTTCACGATGAATTGGTGTTTGAAGTGAAAGAAGAACATATCACACGTTACAGCACGCTAATCCAATCTTTAATGGAAAACGCCGCTGATCTTGTTGTACCGTTAATTGTCGATGTCGGCGTGGGCGAAAACTGGGACGAAGCCCATTAATTCGCGTTAATGCGTATGCAGTTAGAAACAAAGTGCGGTGAAAAATATTTATTTTTGGGGCTGTCCTAGATAACGACTAAAAACTCTATTTAGGTTAAAATGACCAAATGAGAAAAAGTCGCTTAAGTCAGCATAAACAAAATAAACTCATTGGGCTGTTTGTCGCAGGTGTTACTGCAAGAACAGCAGCTGAGCGAGTAAATGTAAACAAAACGACAGCAGCGTATTACTTTCATCGCTTGCGATTACTTATATATCAAAACAGCTCCCATTTGGAAATGTTCGATGGCGAAATTGAAGCCGATGAAAGCTATTTCGGTGGCATTCGCAAAGGCAAACGAGGGCGAGGTGCAGCAGGTAAAACGGCTGTATTTGGGCTTTTAAAGCGCAATGGTAAGGTTTACACCGTCGCGGTGCCAAATACTCAATCTGCGACATTGTTGCCAATCATTCGTGAGCAAGTAAAGCCTGATAGTCTTGTTTACACTGATTTCTACCGAAGTTATGATGTACTTGACGTGAGTGAATTTAACCATTTTCGTATCAATCACAGTACACACTTTGCAGAAAAACAAAATCACATTAACGGAATTGAGAACTTTTGGAATCAGGCGAAACGCCATTTACGCAAGTTTAACGGTATTCCTAAAGCTCATTTTGAGCTTTATTTGAAGGAATGCGAATGGCGTTTTAATAACAGTAACTTAAAATCTCAAATTTCTATTTTAAAACAATTAGTTAAAGGGAATTTAGCCTAGTTATCTAGGACAGCCCCTTTATTTTTTCCACCGCACTTATTTTTATGCGCTTTTATTGGCTTTTCGCCGTTTCGTCTTCTGCCACCAAGGCGACAATACGGCAGAGGGTTGGGATCGCTTGTTCATCATTGATAATCGAAATAAAGCCTTTATCATCAATGGTATATAACGGCACAAATTGTTTATTGGTGGTTTTGTAATCCTGATAAGTATAGCTATCAGTCAGATTGGTAACCTTAATCCGTGCATTTTTTGCCAACATACTGGCTAATTTCGCATAGGTGACATTTTTGCCAAAAAGCCAGTTAGAGCGGTAGTTATCTTGAATATCATAACGTTCCGTTGGGTTGTTATCATCACTGAAACGAATGCGGTAAATGTTTTCTTTATCAAATTCGTGGCGATAATGAATTTCCGACAAGGTGTTGAGTTCTTTATCCGTGCTAATGGCGAACATATTGCCTAGCCCAATCAGATCTAAATGCCCGTCTGCGTGAGTAGAAACAGGGTTACCGTAGTAGGTGCGAAGCCCTAACATTCTTGCTTTGGCGACTTCATTATAGTGGCGGCTTGCTACTAGCACTTCCACATTTTGATCTTTTAGAGATTTCGCGATTGCCAACGCCACAGGGTTTGAGCCAATAATCAGTACGCCTTTGTACACAGCCTCTTGCACATTCAGCCATTTTGCAATGGTTTTTGCCCCCAAGCCTTGAATTAACACTGTACCGATAATAATCGTGAACACTAATGGCACGAGCAATTCCACGCCTTGAATGTGCGTTTCCTGCAATTTTATGGCAAATAAGGAAGAAATTGCCGCTGCCACAATTCCACGCGGCCCAATCCAGCTAATCATCAGCTTTTCATTTAAACTTAAACTTGAACCGATTGAAGAAAACCAAATGGCGAGCGGACGCGCAATAAACATTGCCACGAATAAGAGCAAAATTCCTGCAATGCCCACACTAACCAGATGGGTTAAATTCACTCGTGCAGCTAAAATAATAAACAGGGTAGAAATCAGTAAAACGGTCAGGGACTCTTTAAATTCTAAAATATGATCTTTAGGGAAGCCTTTCCAATTAGCCAATGCCACGCCTAATACGGTGACGGTTAAGAGACCTGATTCGTGGGCAAAATGGTTTGAGGCGGTAAATAACAGTAAAATATAAGCAAGCACAAACACGTTGCGTAAATATTCTGGGATCATATGGCGTTTAATCAAATTTGCTAACAGCCACGCCCCTGCCATTCCAATAACTCCCGCTACTGCAATGATTTTCGCAAAAGTGCCGATTTCGCTCGATTCACCGCCAGAAATAATGTATTCATACACTAAAACCACCGCAATCGCGCCGATTGGATCAATGATAATGCCTTCCCATTTGAGAATATTGGCAATGTTACTGTTGGGGCGAACACTACGTAATAACGGCACAATCACCGTTGGGCCAGTTACACACACTAATGTGCCGAAAAGCAGGGCAATGCGCCAATCCACATCAAACAGAAAATAAGTGGCGACGGAAATCACACTGACGGTGATGAGCATTCCGAGCGAAACCAAGAGTTGCACAACCTTGCCGTGTTGTTTAATCTCATCAAATTCTAACGTAAGCGCGCCTTCAAAAAGGATCACAGCCACACCAAGGGAAATAAAAGGAAAGAGCAAATCGCCCAAAATGACATCGGGATTAAACAACTTCAGCACGGGGCCAACAATAATCCCTATCAGCAATAAAAATAAAATTGAAGGTTGTTTTAAATACCAAGCTAACCATTGTGCCACTATGCCTAAGCCGACAATAGCAGATAAAATAAATGCGGTATCCATAAGTTCTCCATAAATAATCAAAGCGAGAAAAGCTCGCGTAAAAAAGTGCGGGCAAAATTCTATCATTTTTTGACCGCACTTTGTTTTTTATTGTGGGACAATAAGTCAACTTATTCTGCTAATTCTGTTTGTTCGTGCGACATTAGCTCTTGTCCGACATCTTCTAGTAAGCTGATATAGCGTTCGTATTGACGCAAAATATCTGCAATCAGTTCATCACGCGTCATATATTGCACATCGTAACCCGTGCGACCATCTGCAAAGTAGGTCATCGGTTGATATGTTATCGAATGTTGAATATGCGGGAGATTTTCATCATCAACTAACTGCGATGAAATTTCGTGGCTCACGGATTTCACCCCGTAGATAAAATCACGCATTGATTCTTTTTTGATGATAAGTTCCACGCTAGGTTCTTCAGCATCCAGTGACGGGACAACGTCCACATTAAGATTGTAAACTTCCACTAACTCTTGCCGTAACTCACGCATTGCAGGCAAGGCAGTACGTTTTAGGAATTTGACAATATCCTTTTCTTGCGTTTGGTTGAGCATTTGCCCCAAACGTTCTTTCCATTTTTCGCCCGTCCATAACAAACTGGTCGGCGTGACTTTCGCGGCGAAATATTTTTGATCCGCATTCAAGCCTTTCCATAAACTCACGCACATCACTAACATCAACATTGCAAAGGGAAGTGCGACTAACAAGGTCATTGTTTGCAGTGTGCCTAGCCCACCTTCACGCATTAGTACAATGGCAAGTACCATCATCACAACACCCCACATCATTGCTTGCCAACGTGGCGCAGAAAGGCTTTTATCGCGAGATGCCATATTATTTAGCACATAAATACCCGAATCTGCCGACGTGATAAAAAATAACGAAATGATCACTAAGGCTAAGGTTCCTGTGAGGGCAGAGAGCGGTAAATAATCTAAGAATTTAAACAATAATTTTTCTGGTGCCGAGGTGAACTCGTGCAATGCCCCGTTCGCCACGTTTAATTCTAACCAAATTGCGCTATCACCGAACACGGTAAACCAAAGAATGCTGAATAAGCTTGGTACGGCTAGCACACCAAAAATAAATTCACGAATGGTGCGACCACGAGAAATACGTGCGATGAACAAACCGACAAACGGCGCCCAAGAACACCACCACGCCCAATAAAGCACCGTCCAGCCGGTAAACCACGCGGTGTTTTCTGTTTCGTAAGCGTAGGTTTTAAAACTTAAACGCACTAAATTGCTTAAATAAATGCCAATGTTATCGCTAAATGTGGTTAATAAATAGAGGGTTGGGCCTGCGACTAAAATAAACAGCATTAGCGTTAATGCTAATCCCAAATTGATCTCACTAAGCAATTTGACGCCCTTTCCCACTCCTGAAATAGCAGAAAACACGGCAATAGACATCACTACGACGATAATAATCGTTTGCAAACCGAAACTATTTTCTTGCACCACGCCCAGTTCAGTTAGCCCTGCCCCAAGCTGAGCTGCGCCAAAACCTAAGGTCGTGATAATCCCGAATAGAGTGGCGATTAATGCCATAATATCGATCACATCGCCAATTTTGCCGTTGATCCGATCTTTCAATAGAGGATAAAAGCAAGAGCGTAATGCCAAGGGTAATTTATAACGGAAACCGAAATACGCTAACGCAAGCGCAATCACCCCATACACCGCCCACGCGTGAATACCCCAGTGGAAAAAGGTGTGTAATAAGGCTTCTTGCTGTTTATGTTCCGCCGATCCTGTGGTGATCGAGGAAAAATAATGGGTGAGTGGTTCTGCTACACCGAAGAACATCAATCCCACCCCCATTCCAGCGGCGAATAACATTGCTAGCCAAGAAAGAAAGGAAAATTCAGGCTCTTCTTCATTTGCCCCGAGCTTAATGTTACCTAAGCTACTCACTGACAATACGAATAAAAAACACAGAAAAATGGAAAAGGCTAAAATATAAAACCAGCTAAAATTCGCAAACACGCCCGCTTTTGCCCAATTTAAAAGTGCGGTGGTTTTTTCTGGCAAAATTAAGGTTGCGGCAAGCAACAAAAGCACCAGTAATAAGGTTGCCCCTATGACAAAGGGGTTAAACGATGATCTTTTATGAATAAAAGTAGAAAAAGACACAACAATTATTCTCCTTTATGTTAATGTTTTACGCATTATCAATGCTAATAAGTCAATTGAAATCGCAGCGAGAGCGTTCGCTAAAACAAAGAATGCAAAACAAATTAATGAATGAAATTGCTTCAATTTTGAGCTAAAAAAGACTATTGATTTGTCTTTCTCAGCAATAAACGTTTATACAACGCATTGAGTTGTACATAACAGTACAAAAAGACGAAAAAATCATACTTTATCAATATGAAATTCTCAAAAACAAACAGATTATAGCATAAAATATCGAATTTTCACAGAGCTTATTATTTTTACTTATATATCAATAAGATAGCCTTACATTTTATAAACTCACTCCCGACAAAAAGGACGTGCTTTTTCTTGACCTTAACCTTAGGATAAGGTTTATTATTTTGCCTCATTTAATTACACAAAAAAGAAGGTCATCATAATGAAAAAAGCTCGCTTGATTTTAATCGGTTTACTTTCCACGACGGCAATGGCTGAAATGCAACACGTGCATTCTGCCCATCAACCTAACGAAATGCAAAATGCGTTAATGGAAAGTATGTCAGCAATGCACAGGGATATGGAAAAAGGAATGCAGTATCAAGATGCCGATGTGGCATTTGCAGCCAGTATGCTACCTCATCACGAAGGTGCAGTAAAAATGGCAGAAATAGAATTAAAATATGGCAAAGATCCTGAATTACGCCAACTTGCGGAAAATATTATTAAAGCACAGCAAAGCGAAATCCAATTTATGCAACAATGGTTGGAAACTCATCAAGCTAAACAATAACACAGAAATCACGCCCCGATGATTAGGGCGTGATGTATCTTTCCTACGTTTAATCGCGACGAAATTTTCGATCACCGTCGCAAAATATGCATAAAATTTACCTTTATTCTACGCTTTATTTTAAGCTACGCCTCTATTTTGCCAATTTCTACAATAGTAATGTTAAACAACGAAATCGTACTCCGCTTATTACAAATCCCCAAACTTGGCGCTAATAGCATTCAAAAAATATTGGCTGACATTCCGCCTGAACAGCTTTTAGACTATGACGCGATCGCGTTCAAACAAATCGGTTGGACAGAAAAACAAATTCAGCGTTGGTTTTATCCTGAGCGTAAATTTATCGATCCGGCATTAGATTGGTCGCAAAGTGCGGGCAATGTTTTACTGAATTTTACCGAGCAACATTATCCTTATTTGCTGAAACAAATTCCTTCTGCACCACCGCTTTTATTTTTGCAAGGAAATATGACCGCACTTTCACAACCACAAATTGCCATTGTGGGTAGCCGTTATTGCTCAAATTATGGGGAATATTGGGCGAAGTTTTTCGCGCAAGAATTAAACCAAGCGGGTTTTGTCATTACCAGTGGTTTGGCATTAGGGATTGATGGCTTTTGTCATCACGCGGTGGTGGCACAGAAAGGGCAAACCGTTGCGGTATTAGGCAGTGGGCTAAATGCTATTTATCCTGCTAAACATCGTGGTTTAGCTCAGCAAATTCTTGAAAATAATGGTGCATTGGTTTCTGAATTTTTGCCCAACCAGCCTCCGGTAGCAGAAAATTTCCCTCGTCGAAACCGTATTATCAGTGGGCTTTCTCTTGGTACATTAATCATCGAAGCAACAGAACGCAGTGGCTCACTGATTACCGCTCGCTACGCCCTTGAGCAAAATCGAGAAATCTTTGCGCTCCCCGGCCATATTCAAAATGGGTTCAGCGAAGGCTGTCATAAATTAATTAAACAAGGCGCAACACTGGTGGAAAACGTGCAGGACATTCTAGACAATCTGCCAAATTATGGCGATAACGCCTCACGTTATGCGGTAGCAAAACAACAAGATCTTCCACTTAATTTAAACGGCTCGCCAAAAAACTCCGCCACACAGCCAAATGAGCCACCAAGTTACCCTGAACTTTACGCCCAACTTAGCCATATTGCCATCAGCCTTGATGAGCTTTCCGCACGGTTATCCTTACCTATTGATGAATTGCTCACCCAACTATTAAGTTTAGAACTGCAAGGTTTAGTGGTCAGTGAAAATGGATTATATCGAAGAGGTTGATACAGCATTACTCGCCCAACACATATTGATACAAGCGATAACTCACTTGCCCTGTGTTTTTTTCTTTTAACAGCTGCCAAGTATTTGGCACACGCAAGGTTTTATTTTTTTCTGTTTCCACATAAATGAGTGCATCTGGCTTGAGCCAATTAAATGAGGTCAGCAAATCAACAGATTGTTGAGCGAAATCGAAATGAAAAGGCGGATCGAGAAATACCACGTCAAACAAGGGATCTTGCGGTGCTTGCTGTAAATAATACAAGCTATCTTGATTAATCACTCGCCCTTGCTGTGGCGTACATTTCAGTTGCTGTAAATTTTGCGTGAGTTGGTTTGCTACCTGTTTATTAAGCTCTAAAAAGGTAACCTGCTTGGCTTGCCGTGAAAGCGCCTCTAACCCTAATGAACCACTACCCGCAAAACAATCCAAACAGCTTGCATCTACAATATAAGGCATCAGCCAATTAAATAGCGTTTCCTTCACCCGATCCCCTGTTGGTCGCAAGCCTTGCGCATTAAGCACCGGCAATTTCCGTCCACGCCAAAGCCCAGCAATAATACGGACTTCTCCTTTTGCCAAGTTAGTGTGTTGCTTGCGGGTAACAGGATTTTTTTTCATAGGGATTCGCCAAATTATGATAAACTATGCAAACTTTTCGCTGAGCTTAATGCTAATTTTCAGCCTGTTTTTGCGTTGAATAACAGAATAAAATTAAGGCACATAGTTTAGTATAAAAATGGCTTAGTACAAATTCAAAAAATCAGTAATTTTTCATAATAGTGAGCAATTTATGGCAGAAAAAAATAAAAAAGGTGGTTTTTGGTCTTGGTTTGGATTAGGAAAAAAGAAAGAAGAAACATCAAACCAAGCTGAAATACAAAAAACAGAAATCGCAAAGCAAGCAGAACTTCCACAAGAACAAAGTGCGGTAGAAAATCCTGATGTTTTAGCACAAGAAACAAAAATCGCAGAGCAAGCAGTGCTTTCACAAGAACCAAGTACGGTGCAAAATCCTGATGTTTTAGCACAAGAAACAAAAAACGCAGAGCAAGCAGAACTTCCACAAGAACCAAGTGCGGTGCAAAATGCTGATGTTTTAGCACAAGAAACAAAAATCGCAGAGCAAGCAGTGCTTTCACAAGAGCAAAGTGCGGTAGAAGATCCTGATCTTTTAGCACAAGAAACAGAGAGCGCAGAGCAAGCAGAACTTTCACAAGAACCAAGTGCGGTGCAAAATCCTGATGTTTTAGCACAAGAAACAGAGAGCGCAGAGCAAGCAGAACTTCCACAAGAATCAAGTGCGGTAGAAAATGCTGATGTTTTAGCACAAGAAACAGAAACCGCAGAGCAATCAGGACTTCCACAAGAACCAAGTGCGGTAGAAAATGCTGATGTTTTAGCACAAGAAACAGAAATCGCAGAGCAAGCAGTGCTTTCACAAGAGCAAAATGCGGTGCAAAACACTGACATTTCAACCCAAGAAAAACCAAGTGAAGGGGGCTTTTTTAGCCGTTTAGTGAAAGGCTTAATTCGCACGAAACAAAATATCGGTTCAGGCTTTTTCGGGTTATTTTCAGGTAAAAAAATTGATGATGATCTGTTTGAAGAATTAGAAGAACAACTTCTCATCGCTGATATTGGAATGCCAACAACGACCAAAATTATCAATAATTTAACTCAGCACGCAAGTCGTAAGCAGTTAAAAGATGCGGATCTGCTCTATCAACAATTAAAAGTAGAGTTAGCTGAAATTATTAAACCTGTGGCACAGCCTTTGGAAATTGATCATAGCAAAAAACCTTATGTGATTTTAATGGTCGGCGTTAATGGCGTAGGAAAAACCACCACCATTGGAAAACTTGCACGCCAATTCCAAATGCAAGGCAAATCGGTGATGTTAGCGGCGGGAGACACCTTCCGTGCTGCTGCCGTAGAACAACTTCAAGTGTGGGGGGAGCGTAACAATATTCCCGTAGTTGCACAAAGTACTGGGGCGGATTCAGCCTCCGTAATTTATGATGCAATGCAATCTGCAGCCGCACGAAATATTGATATTTTGATTGCGGATACCGCTGGGCGTTTACAAAATAAAAATAACTTGATGGATGAGCTGAAGAAAATCGTTCGTGTAATGAAAAAATACGATGAGACCGCTCCACACGAAATTATGCTCACGCTTGATGCCGGCACGGGGCAAAACGCAATTAGCCAAGCCAAACTATTCAACGAAGCCGTGGGCTTAACAGGAATTAGCTTAACTAAATTAGATGGCACAGCCAAAGGCGGCGTAATTTTCGCCATCGCCGATCAATTTAAACTGCCAATTCGTTATATTGGTATTGGTGAAAAAATTGAGGATTTACGCCCATTTAAAGCAGATGAATTTATTGAGGCGTTGTTTAATACGGAAACGACACATCATTAAGCTAAAGGCTTTCTTTTTGGCGGTCAATTGTTCAAGTTTTAGTTTTGTGCAACTGCTACTAATGTCGGAAAAATGGATATTTTCCACCGCACTTATGATCTGCCCCCAAAAGTTGAACAGGTTGTTAAACTATAAATACTGAGTTCTGTATTGAACAGGACTCAGTCCTTTTGAAGCCATTTTAATACGTTTTTGGTTGTCATACACCACAGATTCCTCAAGTTCAGCTTGCAATTCCGCTATCGACGTATAGCTATGCGTATAAAAACACTCGGATTTTAAAATCGCAAAGAAACTTTCAATCACCGCATTATCATAGCAATTCCCGCGTCGGCTCATACTCGGTATCGCGCGCCCCTCCAGCATTTTTCGCCAAGCGTTTGTATGATAAAGAACGCCTTGGTCACTGTGAATAATGGGGCAATCCGTCGCACTTAATTGGCTTAACCCTTGTTCCAGCATCTTTTTTACCAAGGGAAAATTGGGGCGCCTTGCAAACTGATAGGCGATAATTTCTCGATTCGTCAAATCCATTAATGCGGAAAAATACAGCTTCTCCCGCCCAATATGAAATTCGGTCACATCCGTCACCCATTTCTGATTCAGTTTTGTCGCAGTAAAATCACGATTCAGCACATTTAGCGCAATCAAAGCGGTCTTACCTCCCGTACCTTTTCTTGCGAACAATCGACTGAATTTGCAACTCCCTCATTAATTTCAGTACGGTTTTATGATTCAACGTAAACCCGATTTGACGTAATTTGAACGTTAAAGGGCGGTAGCCATCTCGCTGTTTACTCGCTTGATACAGCGAGAATATTGCCGCTTTTTCTACCGAGTAATCGCGCTTAACTTCTTGATAATAAAAGGTAGAACGCGGCCTTTTCGCCACTTTCAGTAAATCATCTAACGCGTGCTTTTGCTTTAGTTCGTCAATGGCGGCTCTTTTTTCTGCCGTCGTTTTTATCGGTCTAATTCCTCCAACTTTTTTAAATAAGCAATCTCTGCACGGGCGAGAGCCAGTTTACGTTGCAATTTTTTAACTGCTTTAGGGGATAACTCTGTGGGGTCAGGAATATTCATCTCTTTTTTCTTCATTTTGGGCTTAACTCTTTTAGGTTGAATAAAGGGGGATTTTACCCCCTCTAAGCCTCTTTCGTGAAAGGCTTTTAACCACTTAATCACAAGAGAATGAGAAATCTGATAACGTTTAGCCACTTCTCGGATACCCACACCCTGTTCGGTGACTTGTTTGATAATTTCTAAACGGAATTGATAGGTATAGGACATAATCTGCACCTCTAATTAGGTGTCCAGTTTTTAGGGAGCAGATCAAAATGCGGTGGAAAATTTGTAAAAAATAGCCGCACTTAGCCAATTTCTAAAACAAATGAGCAAGCCGTTTGACTTGCTCACAATGTTTATGAAAGCAAACCTAGTGTCGTTAATTTTTACGATTTTTCCATAATCGAATTAAGCGTCTATAACGTTCAGATACAGCTTGAACCAATTGCGCATCCGAAAGCTCTCCTGATAGCCATTGGTAAGATGGCTGACCAAAAATCGTACGCCCCACAGCAAAACCTTTGACTAATGGTGTATTAGCAGAGGCTTTAAAGACCTGTCCAAATGTTTCTTCTGGTGCATCCAATCCTAAAATAAGAATACCACGACAATAAGGATCGCTTTGTTCAATGACATTGCTGATCTCTTGCCAAGCCAGTGAGGATACACCGGGTAATTTCCACCAATCTGGCTTAATGCCAATGGCATAGAAGTGCTTAATCATTTCTGCATAATAATGTTCGTTTTGTTCCATATCTACAGGCAAAATAATTTCTAACAACAACTCATGCCCTGTACGGCAACAAGTTTGATAAACTTGTTTGAGCATTTCGTCTTGCTCTATGCGTAAATCTGCATTATCTGCGGGATGATAGAAAACAAGACATTTAACAACGTGTTCCGCTGGCCAATTGATTAGTTGGCTACCGAGATCACCGTACTCTAAACGTAGCGGGCGAGAAGAGGGTAATTCAATTGGTCGCCCTATCCACCAGCCTTTCCCTGTGATTTCATTGAGTGCAGCTTGCCCAAAGGTTGTGTCTGCGAGGACACCTGCATATCCGTTGGAAATACCTTCTTGTTGAGCTGTTTGTTCAGCAGCTTGCACGAGAAGTTTTTTTAGCACAGGAATTTTATCTAAATTAGCCCCACACTTTTGTGCCATATCGACAAGTTGTTTGCGATGATCAAAAGCAAAAATGCAGAGATCATTCCATTGTTTTTTACGTGAGGTGACACGATGTAAATGATTTAGTTGTAAATCTAGGTCAGGACGCGGCACGCTTTCTGCTCGAGCAAGATAATCATCAAGTTCTGTTTTAGTTGGCATTGCTGGCGCACAGCCATGACGTGAAACCACTAATGCACCGCAAGCATTAGCATAACGGCAGCATTGCTCCCAGCTTTCTCCATTGATATAACCACGTAATAAGCCTGACATAAAGGCATCACCTGCACCTAAAACATTCAATACCTCAACCCGAACCCCGTAAACATTAATACCCCCATCTAAATCATTAGGAATATCACCTTCAAACACGGAGCAACCTAATGCACCACGTTTACATACAAGAGTAGCATCACTCACCTTACGCACATTTTTTAATGCAGTCAGTGTATCTGTTGAGCCACCGGCAATATGAAATTCTTCTTCGGTGCCAACTAACACGTCAAAATGGTGTAACACTTCTTGCAGGGATTTAGTCACGGCTTCAGAATCAATAAAGCGAGTTTCACCATCACCAAGAGAGGTTAATCCCCACAAAACAGGACGATAATCAATATCAAGCAAGCGTTTTGTGCCGTTACGTCCAGCATACTCTAAGGCAGTCAATACTGCTTGGCGGGTGTTAGGATGCGATAAATGTGTTCCTGTAATCGCAAGCGCTTTCGCTGAAGCAATATAAGCTTCATCAAAATCCTTCGCATCAATTGCCATATCCGCACAATTATCGCGATAAAAAATAAGTGGGAAAGTATCTTGATCTTTGATACCTAAAATGACTAAGGCAGTTAAGCGCGCTTTGTCGGTAATAAGATGGCTCGTATCCACCCCAACTCGTTGTAATTCTTCACGTAAAAAACGTCCCATATGTTCATCACCTACACGAGCGAGCATTGAGGATTTAATACCTTGTACCGCTGTACCATAAGCAACATTTCCTGATGATCCGCCTAAATATTTCGCAAAAGAAGTAACGTCTTCCAAGCGACAGCCAATTTGTTGAGCATACAAATCTACTGCCACACGTCCAAGACAAATAAGATCTAAGGTTTTTTCAGTCGTTTTCATTGTGCTTTTCCTTAGTGATGATGAAATCACAAAATACTTAACTCATAAAATCATAGTCAAATTAAAACATATATTTCAAAAATGTCATTTTATGAAATTAATATTTGAGAAGTAGATCACAAAGATTTTCTCTATTTATGATAAAACTGCAACGAAACCTTAAAATTTATCAAAGAACATTTTCTGTTCAGATGAAATTTTTGCTATCATTAATTAAGTTATAAAATGTTTATTTCGTTAGGAAAGTAGAATGCAAAATAACTCTCAATTAGTCCAATTACAAAATGAAATCCGTGCGCGTTATGACAACTTAAGTAAGCGCTTAAAGCAAGTGGCACAATATGTACTAGACAATAGTAATAGTGTGGTCTTTGATACAGTAGCCACCATTTCTGAACGAGCCAATGTACCGCCTTCCACTCTAATTCGCTTTGCTAATGCTTTTGGATTCAGTGGGTTTAATGAAATGAAACAAATCTTCCGTGAAAACCTAATGGAAGAAACAGCAAATTACACTGAGCGCTTACAACTTTTTCGTCAGCTTGAACCAGAACAGGCCAATCGGGAAAGTGCGGTGGATATTTTAAATATTTTTACTCAAGCAAATCATCAAGCTTTACAGCAACTAGCTAACCAAACTTCTGAGCAAGAAATACAACGCGCAGTGGAAATTCTAAACAATGCGAATAATATTTTCATTATTGGCTTAAAACGCTCCTTTAGCATAGCAAGCTATTTCGATTATGCCCTACATCACTTAGACTGCCGTTCATTTTTAATTAATGGCTTAGGGGGAATGTTTGATGAACAACTGAATTTAGTTAAAGAGGGTGATGTTGTCATTGCAATCAGTTTCTCTCCTTACGCGAAAGAAACCGTAGATATTATGCATACCACAGCAAATAAAGGCGTAAAGCAGATCGCAATCACGGATAGCCAAATTAGTCCTCTAATCGCTTTTAGTGATGTCTCTTTTGTAATTAAAGAAGCCCAAGTGCGTGGCTTTCGCTCACAATGTGCAACAATGACTTTAGTGCAAACCTTAGCAATTACACTGGCATTGAAGAAAGAATTACCTCTTTAAAAACAAATAATAAACAAAAAGGCTTGAGAATGCCTCTCAAGCCTTTCTTATTTCTGCTTAGAAAATTAATCGCCAAGACGCTCTTTAATACGTGCCGATTTACCTGAACGCTCACGTAAGTAGTAAAGTTTCGCTTTACGAACCGCACCTTTACGTTTAACGGCGATGCTTTCTACAACAGGTGAGTGAGTTTGGAATACACGCTCAACACCTACACCGTTAGACACTTTACGTAAAGTGAATGCGCTGTGCAAGCCACGGTTACGAATTGCAATAACCACGCCTTCGAATGCTTGCAGACGACGTTTGCTGCCTTCAACAACCCATACTTTAACTTCTAAAGTATCACCCGGACGGAAACTAGGTACGTTTTGTTTTAATTGTTCTTGTTCAATTTGTTTAATGATGTTACTCATTGTGTAATCCTTCTATGATCCTAGTATTAACTGATGATTTCACGAAACTGGACAAAGCCATTTCGCGATCAACTAATCAACTTTATTTGCTTGCTGTTCAAGTTTTACTTGCGCCAGCAATTTTCGTTGTTCGTCAGTCAGAGCTAGGCTTTCCAATAGCTCAGGGCGTCTTAACCACGTTCGTAATAACGATTGTTTTAATCGCCATTTGCGAATTTCTGCGTGGTTACCTGACATCAACACCGCAGGTACTGACATTCCATCGAGTACCTCTGGGCGAGTATAGTGGGGACAGTCAAGCAATCCTTCCGCAAAAGAATCTTCTTGTGCGGAGGCTTGTTTGCCTAATACACCGGGAATAAAGCGTGCAACGGCATCAATTAATGTCATTGCGGGTAATTCACCACCCGTTAAAACGTAATCACCGATTGACCATTCTTCGTCAATCTCCGTTTCAATCACTCGTTCATCAATGCCTTCATAACGACCACTGACTAAAATCAATTTTTGATTTTTTGCCAATTCTGTTACACCATTTTGATCGAGCTTACGACCTTGTGGTGAAAGATAAATTACCTTTACCCCTTCTCCTGCGGCCGTTTTAGCGGCGTGGATTGCATCTCGTAATGGTTGCACCATCATCAACATTCCAGGCCCACCGCCGTAAGGGCGGTCATCAACGGTTTGATGTTTATCCGTGGTAAAATCCCGTGGATTCCAACACTGTACTTGCAAGAGATTCTGTTTTACGGCTCGTCCCGTTACCCCATACTCAGTAATCGCTTTAAACATTTCGGGGAACAATGATACAAGACCAATCCACATTGTTATTTTCCTAATTTGTAGGCTCGAAATGCTACAACCTAAAGCTCACTGTATGCCTGAGTTTAGAAACCAGCGTCCCACTCCACGTCAATAGTTTTGGTAGTGAGATCTACTCTTTTAACTACTTGTCCATACAAAAACGGAATTAACCGTTCTTGTTTACCAAAAGCATCTTTGCTATTTGCTCGCACAACTAAGACATCATTTGAGCCAGTTTCCATCATTTCTGCCACTTTACCCATTTTGTAACCTTGTAAATTCACAACATCACAACCAATTAAATCGTGCCAATAATAATCCCCTTCTTCTAACTGAGGGAATACACTTAAATCAACACCGATTTCAATATTTGCGAGGGTTTGTGCCATTTCACGATCATTGATACCTTTTAATTTAACAATAAGTTCGTGATTATGATGTTTCCAGCTCTCTAATTCTGTTGCTTGCCATTGACCTTTAATTTTTAAAAACCAAGGCTGATAATCAAAAATGCTTTCAGCTTGTTCTGTTGATGAATAAATACGTAACCAACCACGAATTCCGTATGTTGAACCTAATTTCCCAACTACTTCAATTCTCTGTTGTGTCATTTTATTCACCTATTAATCTGAAAAATCTGCAATTAAGCAGCTTTTTGCGCTTCTTTTACTAAAGAGCTAACGCGATCAGATAATGTCGCCCCTTTTTCAACCCAAGCATTTACGCGCTCTAAATTAATGCGTAAACGTTCAGCTTTACCTGCTGCTAATGGGTTAAAAAAGCCAACACGCTCAATAAAACGACCATCACGAGGGCAACGGCTGTCAGCGACAACAATTTGATAAAATGGGCGTTTTTTAGCTCCGCCACGAGATAAACGAATGGTTACCATAACCTTCCTCTAATTTTAATAAACAAAAAGAAAACCCACATCGAAGGAGTGGGAATGCTTACTTTTTTCTCTGTATATATAGACAAAAAGCCTGTGGATTGTACTCTTTTTTACGAAAAAAGCAAGGTAAATAGCGTGATGAAGTGAATTATTCTTTAATAAAAAAGCCTTCCTTTGTTACAATGTGGCAACCTACTCAAAAATAACCCGTGAAAGTCAGAATAATGCAAAAACTTTTGGTAATCCGTAATGACAAACTGGGCGATTTTATGCTGATATTTCCAGCCTTAGCCTTAATAAAAAAGGCAAATCCTCAGTTAAAAATCACCGCACTTGTGCCTAAATACACTGCACCGATGGCAGAACTTTGTCCTTATATTGACGATATTATTATTGACGCACAAGACAAAAAAGATAAAGCCCAATTTAAGCAAGTGTTACAGACAATTAAAGCGGCGAATTTTGATGCTGTAATCAGTTTTTTCTCAAATTGGCATAATGCTAAATTGGTATGGCTAAGTGGTATTAAATATCGTCTTGCTCCCGCGACAAAATTAGCCCAACTCGCCTATAATCATCGTTTAACCCAACGCCGTTCTCGCTCCCTTAAGCCAGAATTTGAATATAATCTGGATCTGGCACGCGTATTTTTACAAGATCAGCACTTACCTCTTGATGAGTCCCCCCCTCCTTATTTAGTCATCTCACAAGAAATTTTGCACACGCAAAAAAGCAAACTCCAACAACATTTAGGTATTACACAAAATAAGAAATGGATTTTCCTACATAGTGGAACAGGGGGATCGGCAAATAATCTTTCTTTGGTTCAATACGCAGAATTAATCAAAGAGACCTTGCAACAATTTGATGCTTATATCATTCTCACAGCAGGACCAAACGAAAGTGAGAAAGCACATCAATTAGCTCAATTAGTGAATAGTCCCAATGTGGTTATGTATGATAAGAATGAGGGTTTACTAGATTTCACTTACTCTTTGGCTTGTGCTGATTTATTTATTGCAGGTTCAACAGGACCATTGCATATTTGCGGTGCATTAAACGTGCCAACCATTGGTTTTTTCCCAAGCCACCGTTCAGCGACACCATTACGTTGGCAGCCAATTAACGATCCAAATCGTCATTTAGCTTTTTCACCACCAAATGAAGAAAAAGTACTTTCTAATATTAAAATTAAGGAAATTTTTCCTCAAATTCGAGACTTTATTCATCATCTCTGGTACTAAAAAAGTGCGGTAGAAAATCATAAGATTTTCTACCGCACTTGTCTTTTATTTATTTCTCATCCATAAATCTGCATATTTTACGAATGTAGAATGTGCAGAAAGCACTGCCAATAAAAATCCCTGTTTGCCGTCTAAAAAACCGGCTTTTACGAAATACATTTTGACAAAACACCCGATTGCGTGGGTAATACCTTGAAATAATGTGGCTTTTTTTCCTTGTTTTGCCCGTTGCTCTGCCCACGCATTGGCATAATTGGCTGATTTAACCAGATAATGATGTAAATTTTTATAAGGATAATGAAGTAAATTTCCCGTTAGTTTTTGCACTGTCGTATTTTCTGGGTAGATCACTTTTTCGTGAACCAAAGCATCGTTATAACCAGCATACTGGGTTTGATACAATCGCACAACATAATCGGGATACCAGCCTGAATGACGAATTAAACGCCCGAAAACTTCGCTGATACGTGGAATATCGTACACCACATTAGGCAAATTTTTCGCCACAGCTTGCTGAATTTGTTGTTTCAGCTCATCTGTAACACGCTCATCAGCATCTAACCATAACACATAATCAGAGATTACATATTGCTGTGCCAGTTGGCGTTGTTTGCCGAAGCCTTGCCAATCGCGATTCTCATAAAATTTAGCCCCATATTGCAGCGCGATTTCTTTGCTCTTATCGGTACTACCTGAGTCTAAAATGACAATCTCATCCACCCAATCTTTCACGCTTTCTAAACATTGTGCAAGATCTTGCTGTTCATTTTTTATAATCATTGCAACGCTGATTGTTGGCATAATTTCATCCTTATTCAATTACTTTTTTGCTAAGTGTAATAGATCTTCTCACAAAAGAAAAAGTATTCAAAAAAAGTACCGCACTATTTTTTTAACCTAAGACAATAACCAATGGTATTTAATGTTAATTGCACAATCCAGCCAATACTAAATGCAAAGAGTAACGTTCCAATTCCCACCGTTCCCCCAAGACAAAAGCCAATAGCACAAACAGTAATCTCTATTAGGGTTCTGACTATGCCTACTTTGCAATGCCATCGCTGACATAAGCCAACCATTAGTCCATCACGAGGGCCTGCCCCTTGATGACAAGTGAGATAAAATGCGGAAGCTACGCCAAATAAGAAAATACCTAGTAAGGCATAAGTAAAGCGAAGTAGCATAGAGTGAGGAACGGAAATAAAGTCCACCGTGATACCTAAAGACAAGGCAACCAATAAGGTATTTAACACCGTTCCTAAACCTGCGCGAAGTTTAAGTGGAAACCACATCAGCATAACAATGGCACTGATAATAAGTGATGCCCAGCCAACATTAAAGCCCGCTTGTAATGCCACCCCTTGCGAAAGCACAGTCCAAGGGGCTGAACCTAAATTTGCCAGTAAAAGTAAGCCTTCCCCCATACCTAAAATGGTTAAAGAAATAATCAACATTACTAGGGAATGATACTCAATTGACCAATGTTTTTTTGCTGTCCAAGGTGTGTGAGGAAGCACGTTAAATTGATTTTTCATAGATAAATTGATCATAAATTTGCACCGCACTTTGAGATATGATGATAAAGGAAATTTACCTAAATCCCAACTGCTTAATCTCTATAACATATAGCTAAAACGTTTAAGAAATTGTGCATTTTTACCGCAAAGCAATCGCTTGCCTTCACATTTTTGTACATTTTTGCAAGCATTTCGTTACAAAAAACAGTAAAATGCGTTTGCGTTTTTATCTCAATTTTACATTTAAGGAAATTCTAATATGAGTAGCTTAATAAGTGTGCTGGGCATTGTTGTACTTCTTGCTATTGCCGTTCTGTTATCAAGTAATCGCCGTGCAATTAGTTTGCGTACTGTCGGTGGGGCGTTGTTAATTCAAATTCTGATTGGTGCATTTATTCTTTATGTGCCAGTTGGACGTGATATTTTGCTTGCCTTATCCAATGGCGTAAGCAAAGTGATAAATTACGGGAATGAAGGGGTTAAATTTGTCTTCGGTGGTTTAGCAACTGATGCGTCATTTAAAGCTTTTGGTAATGACGGATTTATTTTTGCTATTCGTGTGTTACCGATTATTGTGTTCTTCTCTGCGTTGATTTCCTTACTTTATTACATTGGCGTAATGCAGTGGATTATTAAAATTATTGGTGGTGGCTTACAAAAAGCATTAGGCACTTCCAAAGCGGAATCAATGTCTGCTGCCGCAAACATCTTTGTTGGACAAACGGAAGCGCCTCTCGTCGTCAAACCCTATATCAGTAAAATGACTGAATCAGAATTATTTGCCGTGATGTGTGGTGGATTGGCGTCTATCGCAGGTTCAGTATTAGCTGGTTATGCCGGCTTAGGCGTGCCATTGCCATACTTAATCGCAGCATCCTTTATGGCTGCACCAGCTGGCTTATTGTTTGCAAAATTAATCGTGCCTCAAACAGAAAAATTCAATGATGACATTGAAAAAGTTGATTTAGAACAACCATCAAATATCCTTGATGCTGCCGCAGCAGGGGCGTCATCTGGTATGCAATTAGCAATGAATGTCGGCGCGATGTTAATTGCATTCGTTGCATTAATTGCCTTAGTAAATGGCTTATTAGGTGGCATTGGCGAATGGTTCGGTATGCCAGAACTTTCTCTTGGCTTAATTTTAGGTTGGATTTTCCGCCCATTAGCTTGGGTGATCGGTGTACCTTGGAACGAAGCGGGCATTGCAGGTCAAATGATCGGGATTAAATTAGCGGTGAACGAATTTGTTGGCTACTTAGAATTTGCCCCTTACCTTGCAGCGGATGCAGCGGTACAATTAAGCGATAAAACAAAAGCAATTATTACCTTCGCCCTTTGTGGTTTTGCAAATTTCAGTTCTATCGCGATCTTAATTGGAGGCTTAGGTGGAATGGCACCAAGTCGCCGTGGTGATATTGCACGTCTTGGTATTAAAGCGGTAATTGCAGGTTCATTAGCTAATCTGATGAGTGCAACCATAGCCGGTTTATTTATCGGTTTAAGTGGTGCGGCGCTGTAAAGTGCGGTAAAATTTGATCACATTTTTTCGATAACGCCACGACATTGTTCGTGGTGTTGTCATATTAAGGCAAAGAAAACGTTTGCTATCATTATGTTACAAGGAGATTAGGATTTCTCCAATAAGGAAGCAATGAGCATTTTCCACTTCCAAATAAAGCAAACATTCTGTCGCCCAAACACAGAGTTCAATAATTAAGGAGCTTAAAATGAAACGCGTATTTATAATGATGTTAGACTCTTTCGGTATCGGTTCAAGTGAAGATGCGGAAAAATTTGGCGATAAAGGCGCAAATACCTTAGGTCATATTGCACAACGCTGCGCCGAAGGGCTGGAAGACAAAAACGGGCGTAAAGGTTCACTTCATTTGCCTAATTTTGAAAAACTGGGCTTAGGCTTAGCCGCCAAAGAATCTTGCGGCGAATTGCCAGCCGGTTTTAATCCAAGCCCCGCGTTGATTGGCGGGTATGCTTATGCGAAAGAAATTTCATCAGGTAAAGACACCCCGTCAGGGCATTGGGAAATCGCAGGTGTGCCAGTATTATTCGATTGGGGCTATTTCCCCGATCACGAAAACAGCTTTCCACAGGTTTTATTAGATCGTATTGTCGAACGTGCGGGCTTAGAAGGTTACCTTGGCAACTGCCATTCATCCGGTACTGTGATTTTAGATCAACTGGGTGAAGAACATATGAAAACAGGTAAACCTATTTTCTATACCTCGGCAGATTCCGTCTTCCAAATTGCCTGCCACGAAGAAACCTACGGCTTAGACAAGCTATACGAATTATGCGAAATTGTGCGTGAAGAATTAGCCGATTACAACATTGGGCGTGTCATTGCTCGCCCGTTTGTTGGCAATAAAGCTGGCGAATTTTCTCGTACTGGTAACCGTAAAGACTACGCCATTGAGCCACCCGCGAAAACCGTATTACAGAAATTAGTCGAAGAAAAACAAGGGGATGTGATTTCTATCGGCAAAATCGCTGATATTTACGCTCATACGGGCATTACCGAAAAAGTCAAAGCCACAGGCTTGGCAGAATTATTTGATAAAACCCTTGTAGAAGTCAAAAGAGCAGGCGAAAATGCCATCGTTTTCACTAACTTTGTAAACTTTGATTCTGATTTTGGCCACCGCCGTGATGTCGCAGGTTATGCCGCTGCATTAGAATATTTCGACAGCCGTATCCCAGAACTATTAGCCTTAATGAATGAAGGTGATTTGCTTATTTTCACTGCCGACCACGGTTGCGATCCAACTTGGCACGGCACGGATCATACTCGTGAGCATATTCCCGTATTGCTTTACGGCTCACAAGTACCAAAAGCCTTTTTAGGCAAACGTGAAACCTTTGCTGATGTAGGGCAAACTATTGCCGACTATTTTGGCTTATCTCCAATGGATTACGGTAAATCAATCCTTAATTTCAACGACCAAGATTAATCAATAAAAGAGGACTTTATTATGACTCCACATATCAACGCCCCAGCAGGTGCTTTTGCTGATGTAGTATTAATGCCCGGCGATCCATTGCGTGCCAAATACATTGCGGAAACCTTCTTGGAAGATGCCAAAGAAGTTACCAATGTGCGTAATATGTTAGGCTACACAGGCTCTTACAAAGGGCGAAAAATTTCGGTAATGGGACACGGAATGGGGATTCCCTCTTGTTCCATTTACGCCAAAGAATTAATTACCGATTATGGTGTGAAAAAAATTATCCGCGTCGGGTCGTGCGGTGCAGTACGCGCTGATGTGAAACTACGCGATGTGATTATTGGATTAGGTGCTTGTACCGATTCAAAAGTCAATCGTATTCGTTTTAAAGATAATGACTTTGCTGCCATTGCCGACTTTGAAATGACCCAAGCTGCCGTACAAGCAGCAAAAAATAAAGGCATCAACGTGCGTGTGGGTAACCTTTATTCGGCTGATCTTTTCTATACCCCTGATGTTGAAATGTTTGATGTGATGGAAAAATACGGCATTTTAGGCGTAGAAATGGAAGCAGCGGGCATCTACGGTGTTGCGGCAGAATTTGGCGCAAAAGCCTTAACCATTTGTACGGTATCAGACCATATCCGTACCCACGAGCAAACGAGCGCGGAAGAACGCCAACTGACTTTCAATGAAATGATTGAAATTGCGTTAGAAAGTGTATTGCTTGGTGATCAGGCTTAATCCCTAATGAAATCACACCGTACGGGAAACTAAGTGCGGTGTTTTTTTAGCAATTTTTCATCTTATTGATCCTTGGCATATTTTGCATAAGAAAATATTGCTATAATTTCCCTCAATTCATTTTCATCTCTGCTAACAAAAATGTTAATGCGATTTACCCAAAAAATTCGTCATTTTATTCATCGAAAATTACGCCAAAGCTATCGCATTTCGCGTAAAACCATTGAATTTTCCTGTCTGTTAATCGGTGCAGCGTTGGTATCCTTATTCTCCCTTGGCTTTGCCAAATTTGCCGATTTAGCCTTACATTGGAATGCCCACTGGAGTGCCAAATATCCTTATGCAGTATGGATTGTGCTGCCTTTAGGACTGGCTTTTTTGGCGTGGTTTACCGCTAAATACACCCCTTATGTTTCGGGCAGTGGCATTCCACAAGTGATCGCTTCAATTGATATGCCGTATAGCGCCAATAAAAGTAAGCTCATTGCCTTTGGACAAACGCTGTGGAAAATCCCGCTCACCTTTTTAGCGATGTTATTTGGTGCATCAGTAGGGCGCGAAGGGCCTTCTGTACAAGTGGGCGCGGCGGTAATGTATGCGTGGGGCAACGTGTGTCGTCGCCACGGTTTGGCATTTAAAGGCTTAAATGCCAATGAATTAATGGCAACGGGTGCAGCAGGTGGACTGGCAGCAGCATTTAATGCCCCTCTGGCTGGGGTGATTTTTGCGATTGAAGAATTAGGGCGTGGCATTTTGCTCCGTTGGGAACGCCGTGTGCTACTTGGGGTACTCACCGCAGGGTTTATTTTGGTCGCCATTGAGGGCAATAACCCCTATTTTCCGAATTATCAAGGTGAAACTTCCGTGCCTTATATGTTCTTATGGGTTGCATTATGTGGCATAGTAAGTGGCATTTTAGGCGGTATTTTTGCTCGCTTATTAGCTAAAGGGGTGGCTGGCACTGCACCAGCTAAAATTCGCGGGTGGATTCGCCGTCACCCTATTTATACCGCCTTTATTTTAGGCTTAATCCTTGCGGGGCTTGGCACATTCACCCACGGACAAACTTATGGCACAGGCTATGAAGTGGTTACTCAAGCATTGAGTGGTGTCGAAATGGGGAGCGAAGTAGGCATAAGTAAACTATTCGCCACCGTTGCAACTTATTGGACAGGCACGGCTGGGGGGATTTTCACCCCATCATTAACCACGGGAGCGGGCATTGGCGCACAAATCTGGTCGCTTACAGGAGGCATTGTAGATCAACGTTTACTGGTTTTATTATGTATGGCGGCGTTCTTAGCTGGAGCAACACAATCCCCTGTTACAGCAAGCGTGGTAGTAATGGAAATGACATCCAGTGAACCCGTGCTATTTTGGCTCTTGATTTGTAGTCTTATCGCTTCTATCATTTCACGCCAGTTTAATGCGAAACCGTTCTATCATTTTGCCGCAGGGCGTTTCCGCCAGCGTATTCAAGAGCAGGCAAAACAAGCTGAGTTAAAGCAACAAGAACAGCCAAAATCCGTACAAGAAGAAAACAAATAATGACCCAACAAAAATCAACAAAAAACACACCGCACTTTTATCGTGGGCGATTTTCTGTTGCCCCAATGCTTGATTGGACAACGCGCCATTGCCGTTATTTCCATCGCCAATTCAGTCAGCACGCATTGCTTTATACGGAAATGATCACCACAGGTGCAATTATTCACGCCAAGTACGATCATTTGGAATTTGATCTGGCAGAAAACCCTGTGGCACTTCAACTTGGCGGGAGTGATCCCGAACAATTACAACATTGTGCAAAACTTGCCGCTGAGCGTGGTTATCAAGAAATTAATTTAAACGTGGGCTGCCCGTCTGATCGCGTGCAAAACGGAATGTTTGGTGCTTGCCTGATGGCGAAAGCAGATTTAGTCGCAGATTGTGTGCAGCGTATGCAGTCTGTGGTGGATATTCCTGTCACGGTAAAAACCCGTATTGGCATTGATGATCTTGATAGCTATGAATTTCTCTGTGATTTCGTGCAGAAAGTGATGCAAGCAGGCTGTCAAGAATTGATCGTCCACGCACGCAAAGCGTGGCTCAATGGATTAAGCCCGAAGGAAAATCGTGAAATTCCGCCCCTTGATTATGAGCGTGTTTATCAGCTAAAACGGGATTTTCCACAACTTTTAATCAGCATTAACGGCGGGATTAAAACCATTGAAGAAATGCAACAACATCTGCGTTATGTGGATGGCGTAATGGTTGGGCGTGAAGCTTATCAAAACCCGAGTTTATTAGGCTATATTGACCACGCCTTGTTTGATCCGCAATGCCCCATTATTCATCCAAAAGAGGCAGTGGAAAAAATGTTCCCCTATATCGAACAACAACTTGCGCAAGGCGTTCATCTTAATCACATCACCCGCCATATGCTTGGCGCATTCCAACATTGCAAAGGCGCTCGTCAATGGCGCAGACATCTCAGCGAAAACGCCCATAAAACAGGGGCAGGCATTGAAATCGTGGAACAGGCTTTAGCTTTTGTGGAAGCCTAATTGTGGGAGAAACTAAAATAGAAAAGTGCGGTGCTTTTTTCGCAACTTTTTATTGTAAAAGAAAGCCCTTTTTACAAAGGGCTTAAGCGTAACGTTCGTTTATTCCACTAATTTGGCAGGCATTTCAGGCGCAATTAAGCGGCGTAAGCGCGTACCTTCCAGATCGATATGTCCAAAACGCGAATGCCCATTATTCCAATCCTCCACAGCTTGACGCAAAGCCGCTTGACTATCTGCGACAAAATTCCACCACACTAAGGTTTTATGTGCGAGCGGTTCTCCCCCGAGTAACATAATATGGCTGCCCGCCTCCCCTTTGATGTTAAATTCGTGGGTTTGGCAATCCGTTAAACTAACCAGTTGATCTTGTTGGTAAATTTGCCCTTCAATCTCCACGTTGCCTTTCAGTACCAGAACGCCATATTCAAAGTTTGGTTGCTGTTCTATACGCACTGTTTGGGACTGTTGAAATTGAATATCTACGCCAACTAATGGGCTATATTGCTGTGTTGGTGCGGTTCTGCCTTGATAGCTACCGGTGGTCAAAATGTAATTTACGCCATTTTCCTGCCATTCAGGCAATTGAGGATAATGTTGAAAATTTGGCTCAATCTCTTGATCCATTGGAAGCGCAATCCAAAGCTGTACCGCGTGAAGTTGATGCACGCCTTCAGGGGTTTGTTCCGTATGGCTAATGCCACGCTGGCTACCAGTGCCAGCAGTCATTAAATTCACTTGTTTGGGCTTAATTAATTGACGATAACCAAGGCTATCTTGATGCCAAACTTCCCCTTCAAGCATCCACGTAAACGTCTGTAAATTGGTGTGTGGATGCGCACCGACTTGCAAGCCCGCATTATTATCGGTAAATTCTGATGGCCCTGCGTGATCAAGAAAACACCACGCCCCAATGGTACGCTTACCCGCTTGTGGTAACAAACGCGCCACAGGAATGCCACCGACATCTTTGGTTATTGCATTTAATTTATCTACGCTCATTTTCGTTCCTTATGCTTTAGTTTATTGCCTTATGTTGCCTTATGCTTTCGCCCATTGAATAAAAGTTTGTGCAAACTTACTTAAAAAAACCGCGGTGCGTTCATCTGCTACTTCCCCTTGTTCATTAAGCGCTTGCGTCGCACGGCTAAGAAAAACTTCTGGAGAAATCAGCACATTCGCACCAATACTTTGTAAACTTTGACGAATTTGCAGACCCGCATTAATCCCGCCATAAGCGCCCGGTGAGGCAGTAACAATAGCCACTTTCTTACCTTGCCATAAATTTTGTCCATAAGGTCGAGAAGCAATATCAATGATATTTTTCGTGGCGGCAGGCATTGCGCGATTATGTTCAGGGCTAACAATGAGTACTGCATCAGCCATTTTAATTTGCTCACGCACGCGATCATATTCTGCCACGCTTTCCTTATCGCGATCTTGTGTGTAAAGAGGCAAATCATCAATGCGTACTTCCTGCACCTTTACCTCAGCAGGAAACTGAGCAACGATGTAATTTGCAATACTTCGATTAATAGATTGTTTGCTTAAACTGCCAATAATCAGCGAAATGTTCATTATTATAACCTCAATACATTAGGGGAAATTTTCGCCAATTATAAATCTCCCCCTCCTCCCAAACAATCGGCATTTTAGAAATGATCTTTTTCCTGATAAGAAAAAGTGCGGTGAAAAATTACCGCACTTTGTTTTTTCCTATGCTTTCTTATTTTAACGCGACTCTTGCGTTTCTGAATAATCGCATCCACGCGCCGTCTTCTGTCCAATCTTCAGGATACCACGAATTGGAAACTGCGCGGTAAACTCGTTCTGGGTGTGGCATCATAATGGCGACACGTCCATTGCGGTTGGTGAGTGCGGTAATACCATCCACGGAACCATTTGGGTTGGCGGGGTATTGGGTGGTTGGGATTAGATCATTATCAATATATTGTGCAATAATCAAATTTTGTTCACGCAACATAGCAAGTTGCTGATCATTTTTGAACTCTACACGTCCCTCACCGTGAGAAACCGCGATTGGCATATGAGAACCAGCCATTCCGTTAAACCACAGTGAAGCCGTCTCATTGATGCGAACCATTGCGACGCGCGCTTCAAAACGTTCCGATTGGTTACGCACAAAACGTGGCCACGCTTCTGTTCCCGGGATAATTTCAGCTAAGTTAGCGAGCATTTGGCAACCATTACATACCCCGAGTGCAAGGGTATTTTCACGAGCAAAGAAAGTGGCAAATTGATCGCGAAGTGCGGTGTTAAATAGGATAGATTTTGCCCAGCCACCGCCTGCGCCTAACACATCACCGTAAGAGAAGCCACCACAAGCCACAAGCGCTTGGAAGTCTTTCAAATGATGGCGTTGATGTTGCAAATCGCTCATATGCACATCAATGGCATCAAAGCCTGCACGGTCAAAGGCAGCGGCCATTTCATAATGGCTGTTTACGCCTTGCTCACGTAAAATGGCAATACGTGGACGTACACCTTTGGCGATATAAGGTGCCGCAATGTCTTCATTCACATCATAAGTTAAAGACACGGAGAAGCCTTTGTCATTTGGATTTTTCTTCGCGGCAAATTCTTGGTCTGCACATTCTGGATTATCACGCAATGCCTGCATTTTGTGGGTCAATTCTGCCCAAATGCCACGCAATTCAGAACGGGTTTGTTTCAATAACACTTTCGTGCCACGCGTGATTTCAAATTGATTGTTTGCGGTTACCGTGCCAAGTTCTTTCAGTAGATACAGTACACCATTTTGCTCGAAAGCCTGACGAACAGCGGGCAAATCACTGTCTTTCACTTGGATCACCGCACCTAATTCTTCATTAAACAATACGGCAAGATCGTTATCGCCTAATGCACTAATATCTACGGATACGCCACAATGCCCTGCAAACGCCATTTCGGCAAGGGTGATAATTAAGCCGCCGTCTGAACGATCGTGGTAAGCCAGCAATTTTTGTTCATTCACAAGTTGTTGCATTGCATTGAAGAAGCCTTTCAGGCTTTCCACATTCACCACATCCGCTGGCTTATCACCTAATTGTTTATAAACCTGCGCCAATGCGGTTGCGCCTAAGCGATTTTTCCCTTCACCTAAATCAATCAAGAATAAACGGCTGCTGCCTTTGTCGGTGCGTAATTGTGGGGTGACGGTTTTGCGTACATCCTCCACCCGAGCAAACGCACTGATCACTAAAGAAAGGGGGGCGGTGACGGATTTTTGTTCACCATTTTCCTGCCAAGTAGTTTTCATTGACATTGAATCTTTCCCCACGGGAATGGTCAAGCCCAATTGCGGACAAAGTTCTTCTCCTACGGCTTTGACGGCTTCATAAAGCCCTGCATCTTCGCCCGTATGCCCTGCGGCAGACATCCAGTTAGCAGAAAGTTTAATGCGTTTAATATCGCCAATATCCGTTGCGGCAATATTGGTGAGGCTTTCTGCTACGGCTAAACGTGCAGAAGCAGCGAAATCTAACAATGCCACAGGGGCGCGTTCACCCATTGCCATTACTTCACCGTGATAGCTATCTAATGCCGTCGTCGTGACTGCGCAGTCTGCTACGGGGATTTGCCAAGGACCAACCATTTGATCGCGCGCTACCATACCTGTTACGGAGCGATCGCCAATGGTAATCAGGAAAGTTTTCTCAGCCACCACAGGTAAGCGTAATACACGGTGTAGCGCTTCTTTTAATTCAATAGTTGATTGATCAAGCGGTGGGTTATGCACTTGTTTAGACTCAATGTCGCGCGTCATTTTTGGCGTTTTGCCGAGCAACACGTTCATTGGTAAATCAATCGGATCATTATGGAAATGCTCATCGTGCAAGGTGAGATGTTCTTGTTCTGTGGCTTCACCAACCACAGCAAATGGCGCGCGTTCACGCTGACAGAGTTGTTCAAATAAGGCCAATTTATCTGGCGCAACAGCCAGCACATAGCGTTCTTGCGATTCGTTACACCAAATTTCTAACGGCGACATTCCTTTTTCATCACATAAAATATCACGCAATTCAAAGCGTCCGCCACGTCCGCCATCGTGAACTAACTCTGGCATTGCATTAGACAAGCCACCTGCGCCCACATCGTGAATAAACAGAATTGGATTGTCCTCACCCATTTGCCAACAGCGGTCGATCACTTCTTGGCAACGGCGTTCCATTTCAGGGTTATCACGCTGTACAGAAGCAAAATCCAAATCTTCTTTCGATTTGCCTGATGCCATTGAAGAGGCCGCACCACCGCCTAAGCCAATATTCATTGCAGGCCCACCAAGTACAATCAATTTTGCGCCCACAGGGATTTCACCTTTTTGCACGTGTTCTGCACGGATATTCCCGATACCACCTGCGAGCATAATAGGCTTGTGATAGCCACGCACTTCTTCGCCATTAAAGCTGTTTACTTTTTCTTCATAAGTACGGAAATAACCAAGCAAGGCTGGACGACCAAATTCATTATTAAATGCCGCACCACCTAAAGGCGCTTCTAGCATAATATCTAATGCTGAGGCGATTCGATCAGGTTTAGATAGCGCGGTTTCCCACGGTTGCTCAAAATTTGGAATGACCAGATTTGAAACAGAAAATCCCACTAATCCTGCTTTTGGTTTAGCGCCTCTTCCTGTTGCCCCTTCATCACGAATCTCGCCGCCAGATCCCGTTGCAGCCCCGGGGAAAGGGGAAATTGCCGTTGGGTGGTTATGGGTTTCGACTTTCATTAAAATATGCGCATCTTCATTATGATAACGGTATTGCCCATCTTGATCTGGGAAAAAGCGTCCAACTTTTGATCCTTTCATTACCGCGGCGTTATCTTTATACGCTGAAAGCACATAATCTGGGGTTTTCTCAAAGGTATTTTTGATCATTTTGAACAAGGATTTTTCTTGTTTTTCACCATCAATGATCCAATCGGCATTAAAAATTTTATGGCGACAATGCTCTGAATTGGCTTGCGCGAACATATAAAGTTCTACATCAGTCGGATTACGCCCAAGTGCGGTGAAATTTTCCACTAAATAATCAATTTCATCTTCTGCCAATGCCAACCCCAGAGACACATTTGCTTGCGCTAATGCATTACGCCCACCTGCCAAAATATCCACTCGGGTAAAGGGTTTTGGTTGCTGTTGCTGGAATAGCACTTCGGCTTCTTGTGGCGTGCGGATTACCGTTTCCATCATTCGGTCATAAATATGACTAACAAGCTGGGTTTGCTCTTGCTCATTTAAAGTACGTTCTAACTCAAAATAAAACGCTAATCCGCGCTCTAAGCGTAAAACTTTATTTAAACCGCAGTTGTGTGCAATATCAGTGGCCTTTGACGACCAAGAAGAAATCGTGCCAACACGAGGGATAACAATAAAACATTCCCCTTGTGGTTCGTGCTGTGCCAAGTTTGGACCATAATGTAATAATTGGGTTAATTCTTGCTCTTCAAGCGTATTCAATGCTTCACTGAGTTCCGCAAAATGTTGATATTCTGCATAGCAAGATTTCACTGGAAGTTGTGCTTGTTGAAAGCGTTGGACGAGTTGATTTAAACGGAAAGGCGAAAGGGCTGGAGAGCCACGAAAAATCTGCAACATAGACTTACCATTGGTTAGATTAATGAAAAACTTGGCTATTATAGAGGAATTTTTAGCAAAACGAAAACGTTTGCGTAAGTATGGTAATGGATAAAAGACGAATTCATTAAAAACGTGATGTTATGGATAAAAAAAGAGAAAAAAACGACCGCACTTTTGATTTAGGCAAAAGGCGGTTGTTAATTAGCTAAGGCAAGCGAGAAATTTAGCTCGCTTTTTTACGACGTTTTAAAGTATCGAGTAATACAGCAAAAACAATGATTAATCCTTTTACAATTTGTTGCCAGTAAGGATCGACTCCCAGCATATTTAAACCTTTGTTGGTTGTACCAATAATCAATGCTCCAATTACACACATTGGAATGCTGCCAAAGCCACCACTTAATGATACGCCGCCAATCACTGCTGCGGCGATTGCATCAAGTTCCCAAGCTAATCCGTAAGAAGGGTTACCCGCATAGGTTCGTGCTGCGAGTAATGCCCCCGCTAAACCAGATAATGCGCCCGCTAAGGTATAAACCCAAATTAAGGTTTTAGTGGTGTTGATTCCACAAATTTTTGCCGCATTAAGATTTCCGCCCACAGCATAAACGTGGCGTCCAAAAGTAGAACGACTGAGTAAAATATGTGATCCAATTACAATCAAAATATATAAAATAACTAACCCAGGTAAGCCAAATACATTTACATCAGCAATCCAAGTAAAGGCTTCAGAAGAGGCATCAATTGGGCGTCCATCTGAATATAATTGTGCCGCACCACGAGCAATAATCATCATACCTAAGGTGGCGATGAAGGGAGGAATTGCGCCTACTGCGGTTAATGTTCCATTAATTGCTCCGAGGAATGCGCCTAATGCTAATGAAATAGCGAAAGCGAGCATTGCAGCACTTACAGAATCACCGCCAGTCACTACTGAAGCTGAAACCACTGCGGTAAGCGCCACGACAGAACCAGAGGATAAATCAATCCCTGTTGTGATAATTGCAAAAGTTACTCCAATAGCAATGATTCCAAACATTGAAACCTGTTCGATAATACTCCAAACCGTACGAGCAGAGAAAAAACCATCAATTGAGAGAGAAAGGGCTAAAAATAGTCCAATTAAGATAAAAACCATTCCATAAGCATTTATGATTTTTTTGAAAGTCACATTTGACATAATATATACCTCATCTGTGTTTACCATTTTACTAGTTTGAATGAATGTTAGTCTGGTTTATAAATGTTGTTATGCACCAGATGCTAATTCTAAAACCCGTTCTTGCGTTAGTTCTTGATGTGGGATAATCCCAACTTGATGTCCTTCGTGCATTACCATAACACGATCGCTCATTGAAAGTAGCTCTAGCATATCTGATGTAATCATAATGATTGTTTTTCCTTGTTTGGATAACTCAACCATTAATTTATAGAGTTCTGCTTTAGCCCCCACATCAATACCTTTTGTTGGTTCATCAAGGATTAAAATATCAGGCTCAAGTAAAAGCCAACGGGCAAGTAACACTTTTTGCTGGTTTCCTCCTGATAGATTATTAGTAATGACTTCGACATTTGGCGCCTTAATTTTGAGCTTATCTTTTTGTTCATACGCCGTCTTTTGCGCTCGCGTTACTGATACCAAAAAATTTTCCAAATAAGGGGACATTTTCGGCATAATCATATTGTCAGTTATGCTTAAATTAAGAAATAATCCTGTCAATTTACGATCTTCTGTTACAAAACCAATTTTGTATTTCATCGCATCTAAGGGATTATGAATTTCAGCTTTTTCACCATGAATATAAATTTCGCCGCTATCCGCGGGTTTATAACCAAACAACCCTTCGACTATTTCAGAACGACCAGCCCCCACCAAACCAGCAATACCAAAAATTTCCCCTTTACGCACTTTGAAATTAATATCTTGATATTTTCCTACACGAGTAAAGTGTTTCACCTCAACAACAATTTCATCTGAAATCTCAAAACGTTCACGTTGGAACATTTCAGACATATCTCGTCCAACCATCATTGAGATAAGTTGATCTTTAGTGATCTCTGAAGTGGCTTTTGTACCAACGTATTGTCCGTCGCGAATTACGGTGATTTCGTCAGAAACTTTAAATACTTCGTCTAATTTATGTGAGATAAAAATAATGGCGATACCACGTTTTTTTACAATATCAATAATACGATAAAGTTGTTCTACCTCAGTTTCAGTTAATGCTGTTGTGGGTTCATCCATAATAATGACTTTGGCATCATTGGATACGGCTGTTGCAATTGCAACAAGTTGTGCTTTCGCAACAGAAACTTCAGACATTTTGACTGTAACATCCATTGGGACACCAAGATTATTAAGAATTTCTACCGCTCTTGCATTCATCTCTTTTTGATTAAGCAAAAAACGCCCTTTCGTAATTTCTCGCCCAAGATAGAAGTTATCGGCAATGGTCAAATTCGCAGCAGGTGAAATTTCTTGCGGCACCATTGTTAAACCACGTCGAATCGCATCAATCGGTCGGGTAGGTTTAAAGGGTTTATCATCTAAAATTAACTCGCTGCCCGCATCGGGGGTGTAAATGCCATAAAGCACTTTCATCAATGTCGATTTACCGGCGCCATTTTCACCCATTAAGGCGTGAATAGATCCTCTTTTTACTTTTAAATTAATTCCATCTAACGCTTTTACCCCAGGAAATGTTTTAGAAACGTTACGCATTTCTAAAATATAGGGAGATTTTGTTGCTGTACTCATACTTTACTCCTTCATATCAACTATTTATCAGAGCTATTCTTTATATTTATTGAGATATTGTGTTTTTTTATCAGGTGTAACTAATTCAAATGGAATCCATTTTATCGCGGGAACTTTTTCTCCTTTGGTCACTTTAATAAGTGGGGTATCAGACAAGCTATACATCGAAACGCCGATAGTGAAGGATTTGGCAAATAATGTCGGAATAAAGAAAATGCCAATAAATAGGAAGAATAGTTTTTTGAACATCACTTATACTCCAAAAATAATGTAAAAATGAACCGCACTTTGAGTTATCTCATTTATTAGTTGAAGGACAAAGCCAAAGCTCTGCCCTTCTGTATGAGTGTTATTTATATTTGGCTTGATATTCCTCTTTTTTATCAGGGGTAACTAATTCAAATGGAATCCATTTTATTGCAGGGACTTTTTCGCCTTTTGCTGCTAAATACGCAACTTCTGCTCCAGCTGCACCTTGCCCTTTAGCTGATTGATAAACCGTAGCATCTAGTCCTTTACCTAAATATTCCAATGCATCGGGCGTGGCATCCAAACCCACAATAAGAATATCTTCATCTTTTAGCCCCAGTTTACGTGCAGCAAGTAATGCACCGATTGCCATTTCATCATTGTTGCTCACCACAACATTAATATCTTTATTTGCTGCCAATACGTTTTCAGCAATGCTCAAACCTCTATCACGTTCCCATTTTCCTTCTTGCTCTGTCGCGATGTTAATATTTTTATGTTGTGCAAAAATATCTTTATTACCTTGAGTTCGCTTAGTTACTGCATCTTGCCCTAAAGGCCCTAATAAAATTAATGCATTGCCTGATTTGCCACCTAACGTATTCACAATAAAATCTGCTTGGATACGTCCCCCCTCAATCTCATCAGAACCGACGTAACTTGTAACATATTTCATATCTTCATCATTAGGTTTACGATTAACAATAATGAGTGGAATTTTTGCTTTTTGTGCTTTACGTCCAATAACCTTAACAATATTTGGATCTGTTGGTACAACAAGCAAAGCATCAACATTTTGATCGATAAACGTTTCCACATCATTTAGCAAACGAGCTGGATCGCCATTTGCATCGGATAATTTAATTTCCACATCATCGTGTTTCGCATCAAAATCACGAATTGAATCTTGTAAATATGTCTGCCATTTATCCGCGAAAGAATTCATTGGGGCACCAATCATAAGCTGCTTACTCATTACAACTTGAGATGTCAATAACAATCCGCCGCACAGCATTGCTAATAGTGTTTTTTTCATTCTTCTACTCCTATTTTAAAGGTTAGATTGATCACAAAGCTGAAATACCACTATATTGCACAAGGTTCCATTTTTGTGAATATAAATTTCAAATTTAGATAATTATGAAATAAATCATCTATTTTTATATATAGCATTAAGGGAAAAATGTCGCAATCATCAAGTTAAAAAATTGTGAATTAGATCGTGTTTTCGTATTTAGAAATAAAGAAAATGCATAAAAACTCACATTTTTTTCTGCCGTACTTATAAAAAATAGAAATCTAAGCATTTTTCTGTTATTTACATAATTTTAATCGCCAAAATCTGGTTTCTAACCTAAAATTTGATCTTCGCAACAAAATGAAATTTCACGCCCGAAAATAGAAGTTTTTGAAATTTAATTTTCAATGAAAAGGGTTATTTAGATGCCATCCACTTATTTAAAAAGAAATGAAAAAGAATGATGTGAGTATTTATGTCCTCTATACGATTTTTATAGCATTAGTTGCTATGTTAGTTCGATACCACACTAAAGAAGATGGTCTGGGTAACTCGAAGATTATTATTTTTCAGGACTTGATTAACCAACGCGTTCATCTCTGATTCAATGATGTTGAATCATCGTTCTAATGAACATAATGGCTATTCCCTCTCGCAATATAGTGTGAGTTTTCTTCAATGAGTAAAAGCAGGAAATTTAACGACTATTGCTGGCAAAATGGTAATGTTTGACTAATAACCACGATGAGAAACGCAGGTTTTTCCTAAGCATAAAAAGCGTTAAACCGTTGCTTAATCTTTTATTCATAGAGAAAAAAATTCGCAAAAATTCAACCGCACTTATTCTTTTGTATAAAAATAAAGTGCGGTTGAAAATCATTGAATTTTTTGTTGTACTACAGAAAATTCTATTTCTAAATATCCACTATATACTTAGTCTTCCGTCCAGCGCCTAAAAATGAGCGATGTATTTACCCCACCAAAGGCGAAGTTGTTATTCATTACATAGTCTGTGTGAATTTCTCTTGGAGCTTGACGAATGTAATCGAGATTGCCACAACGTGGATCGATATTATCTAGGTTGAGCGTTGGTGCAAACCAATTATCGCGCATCATTTCAATGGAAAACCAAGATTCTAATGCACCGCACGCGCCGAGCGTGTGTCCGAGATAGCTTTTTTGTGAACTGAGGGGAACATTGCCAAATAATGCGGCGGTGGCAAGGGTTTCAGCTATATCACCTTGTTCTGTGGCTGTTCCGTGTCCATTCACATAACCAATTTGCTCAGGGCATAATCCCGCATCTTGTAAAGCTAATTCCATACAGCGTTGCATTGTTTCTTTTTGTGGACGTGTAATATGACTGCCATCGCTGTTTGCGCCATACCCAACTACTTCCGCTAAAATCGTTGCGTTGCGTGCTTTGGCGTGTTCAAGTTCCTCTAATACTAAGATCCCTGCACCTTCGCCGATGACTAAGCCATCACGCTCTTGATCATAAGGACGTGGTGTTTGCTGTGGTTGGTTATTCCGGCGACTTGCGGCATAAAGAGAGTCAAACACATAGACTTGTGAAGGGCAAAACTCTTCACCGCCACCAGCTAACATCATTGGGATCATTCCATATTTGATCGCCTCATACGCATAACCAATACCTTGACTGCCTGATGAACAGGCGCTTGATGTCGGGATAATACGTCCACTTAAGCCAAAGAAAATACCGATATTTGCCGCGGTAGTATGAGGCATCATTCGTACATAAGTATTGGCATTACTGGTGTTGGGATAACCTGCCATCATTAAACCGAGATCTTGTATGTCTTTGGTGCTGCCTGATGATGAGCCACTTGCCACACCCATATTGCCATTGAGGACGCAAGGATCAAGTTCACCATTTTGCAATAACCCCGCATTTGTTAGCGCCATTTCAGCAGCATCAACACAAAGCTGCGCCACTCTGCCCATACTGCGTAATTGCTTACGATTCCAATGCTCAGGTGGGGTATAGTGGTTAATAGGCGCACCAAGACGAGATTCTATTTCCCCATCTAGCTTGCCCCAATCCATTGTTTGCACTGCATTTTTTTGTTTCGCAAAAGCCTGTTTAATGCTTGCCCAATCACGTCCAAATGCGGTAATACCGCCGATACCTGTTACCACAACGCGTTTCATTATTTTTTCCTTAGCATAATCCGCCATTCACGGCGATAACTTGACGAGTAATATAGCCTGCTTTTTCGTTCATTAAGAAATCAACGGCGTGTGCCACCTCTTCTGGTTCCCCCATTCTTGCTGCGGGAATCGCTTTGAGAATCTCTTCAACAGGCACATTTTCATCTAAAATTTCTGTATTGATTAATCCGGGAGCCACACAATTTACCGTGATTTTACGTTTTGCTAATTCCACCGCAAGCGCTTTTGCCGCACCAATAATACCTGCTTTTGAGGCACTATAATTGACTTGACCACGATTTCCTATTAAACCAGAAACAGACGTGATACATACAATTCGCCCAGCTTTTCGACGGCGAATCATTGGCATCATAATGGGGTGAAGAACATTGTAAAAGCCATCTAAATTCGTGCGTAACACAATATCCCAATCTTCATCCGTTAAAGCAGGAAAAGCATTATCTCGGGTTAATCCCGCATTCAGTACCACCCCGTAGTAAGCACCAAATTGTTCTACATCTGCCAGTAATTTTCGTGCGGTATTATCACGATCACTCACATCAAATTGCAAAATACGGGCATTTCGCCCCATCGCACGAATTTGTTCAGCAACGGTTTCCGCTTCCGTAAGTCGGCTACGGCAATGCAACACAATATCAAACCCCGATTGCGCCAGTTGTAATGCAATGGCTTTGCCAATACCACGACTAGAACCTGTAATTAATACGCTATCTGTCATACTTTTCTCTCTTTTGGTGGACGCAATACATTCAGCGTTCCTTCAATAATCAGTTCATTTGTATTTTTATTTCGCAGTTGGCAGTCAAACACGCCAAAACCGGTATCATCTTCAAGGGAGCGATGAACACGAATTTCTAATGTACTACCAATAGGAATAGCCTGTTGATAAATATGCAATTTTCTTGTTCCAAGCCAATAACCTAAGCCAATAGGTTGCCCTGCTCGAACGCATTTACACCCCGCCCAAGCAGCAATGCCCTGCGCCATAATTTCTGCCCCGACAAAACTGGCTAACTTGCCGTTTTTTAGCAAAATATGATCCGCTCTCACTTGTGCTTGTGCCACCAGAAAATCTTCCCCAACTTCATCAAGTTGTTGTAATAGCACCATTTCGCCACTATGCGGTAACAGTGGCGCAATATTGGTAATTGGGCAGGTTAAATCAAACATCGCATTCTCCTAAAATGAGTACAGTATTATTACCGCCAAAAGCAAACGAACTACTTGCCCCAATCCGTTTTGCCCGTTGCCAACGACTATTTGTGTCGGTAATTGCAACCTTAGGTAAAGTAGGATCTGGCTCACCGTCCCATAATTGGGGTGGCAATTTCCCTTCTGGATTGAAATCAGGATGAATCATTCCCCATAAAATGGCGGCCTCCACAGCACCTGCTGCGCCTAATGTATGTCCTGTGTATGGTTTTGTTGTAGTGCAAGGGGTATGTTCACCAAACACATTATGCACAGCGAGAATTTCCATTTGATCATTATGAATAGTGCCTGTACCGTGCAAATTGATCCATCCGATTTCATCTGCCACAAGCTGACTATTTGCTAAAGCCGCACGAAATGCGGCAATTGCGCCTTCGCCTTCTGGATGGGGTGAAGACATATGATAAGCATCACTGCTTGCCCCATAGCCAAGTAATTCTACTGATTGTCCGAAAGGCTGTTTAGATAGCACAAACATTGCCGCTCCTTCACCAATATTAATGCCTTTACGGTTTGCAGAAAGTGGATTCGTCTGGCTATCGGATAATACCGATAAGGATTGAAAGCCTTTGATCGTTAAAGGGGATAACGTATCCACGCCGCCACAAATCACCGCATCACACAGATTATTTTTCAATAATCGTGCCGCACTCATCAAGGCTCTCGCGCCAGAAGTACAAGCAGTAGAAATGCCATAACATAATCCACTCAAACCATATTGCCACGCCACAAAATCTGCGGGAGCAGAGAAATATTGTTGCTGCTGTTTGAAAAGCACACGAGACCAATCTTGATGTTCCGCCGCTTGCTTAAACAGCTCAATATTTTCATCTACTCCTGTGGTAGAGGTACCAACCACGACTGCAATGCGATGTTTACCGAACGTCTGAATAGCTTGCTCAATCTGCGTTTCCAGCTGTGCCAAACAATGCCACAACAATTGATTATTACGGCTACGATGCGCTGCTGGAACAGTCTTTGGGAACGGGCGAAATGGCACATTCACCGCGCCATACATTCGTGCATTATCTAGCAATCCATTTTCACTAAATGGTGTATCACACAAACTTAATGTAGAAGGTGCACCAGATAATAACGTTGAAATATGGGCAGCCAGCCCTTCACCTAAACTACTGACCACCGCAGGTTGCGATAAATACAATTTACTCACATTATTCCTTAATTTAGTAAAGTTACACGCCAATGGCTATTGTCGGTTAAATCAATTTTCCACACGGGAGATTGCCCTTCAATCGACCAAACAGGCTTATGATTAATAAAATAAACTTGTCGCTTACCTTGCATTTCCATTCTGCTAAATGGAAAAAGCGGGAAATCTGGATATAACGCCGTTGCTATCGCAGAAAACAACCATTTTGCCTGCGGGTTTGGCATAACAAAGCCATCATTTTGCCAACCTTGTGGCGTTAAAATCACCCTTGCCAAAGGCGCACCAAGGGGATCGGTTTGCACCCAACGCCATTGTCTAGGTTGATATTGTAAGGCAAGTAAACTTTGTTGCTGAGAGCGATGTTGCTCGTCTTGCCGTTCAATCTTAAATAATTGGCTACTTGGCGTATTGGTTGGGAAATTTTGCGCTTGTGGTAAACTTTGGCAGCCCATCACGCCACAGAATACAACAGCAATAAACCAAGCTCGCCATTGACTTATTCTTTTTATCATCATATTAAGTGCGGTTGTTTTTTTTACTTTTTTCGATTGTAGCATTTCTTTTTAGATCAATGAACAGGGATAAAATTCTCAAAAATCGCACCGCACTTTATTTCCTCTTTTTTATTTATCTTGGCTCGCTGTGCCACAAAACTCAGCCAACGCGGCAAGGCGTTGTGTAGATTTTGCCACAAATGGATTCGCACTATCCCACGCATACCCAGCTAAAATGGAAGAAATCATACGACGAATTTCGGGCTGTGGATCTTTCGCATACACCACATCTTGAAATGAGCCGTCATACCAACCATTCACATAAGTGCGAAATGCATCTACACCAAGCATTAGCGGATCGGCAAATTCTTTTTGCCAGTCCACAATATCACCGTTGACTTGTCGCACGATCAAAGGGACAGCAAGATGTGCGGAATGCAATGCGATCGTAACCCCTGATGAAAAAACAGGATCTAAAAATTCCGCCGCATTCCCTAATAAAGCAAAGCGCTCTCCGTGCAAGGTTTTTACATTCGCAGAATAACCTTGAATATGACGATAAGGGAAATCATTATCCCACACGGCATTTTTTAATATGCGTTTTAGCATTGGGCATTCTAATGCAAATTTTTTTAACACCTGTTCGTCATCGCCTTCAAGGGTCTCAGGCAAACCAACCACACCAATAGAACAACGATTATCGGCAAAAGGAATAAGCCATAACCATACATCTCGGTGTTCTGGATGAGTCGTAATAAGAATTTTGTTTCGATCAAACTCAGGATCATCAATATTGTCATCAATATGGGTGAAACGCGCCACACGCGCTGGCAAGTGTGAAGGTAACTCCAAATCTAATAAGCGTGGCAATACGCGCCCGTAACCACTTGCATCAAGAACAAATTTCGCGTTCAAATTGTAGCTTTCGCCTTTATCGTTACGCACCTGTAATTGCACGCCATCATTTTGTGTTTCAAAAGCTAATACTTCATTGCCAAAACGGACATCAACGCCACGTTTTGCCACTTCATCAATTAAAATTTTATCGAAAATCCCCCGTCTGACTTGGAAAGTTGTACCAGCCCCAGCGGTAAATTTATCGGTAAAATCAAAATAAGTATAACGATTGCCCCAAGTGAAAGCAGCGCCGTTTTTAAATTGGAAACTCGGTTCGCGATTTACTGCCTCAAGCAATTCAGCTTCACGCAAAATTTCCATACAATAAGGTAGTAAGCTTTCACCAATGACAAAACGGGGAAAATATTGCTTCTCTAATACACATACCGATACCCCTTGTTTCGCTAATAATGCAGCCGCCACGGAACCTGAAGGGCCTGCACCAATAATCGCGACATCATATTGACTCATTTTTTGCTCCCTAAAAAGTCATTGTTATTATTTACGATACATCATAAATGCGATACTCACCGCACAGATCACACCAATACTCACGCTCAACCCAAACAATGCCACAGCGGGCGTATGGCTTAGGGTGAGCAAGCCAAAAGAAATTAGCGTCGTACTTGCAGCAAGTACAATAGCAAATTGCTTATGGGCATTTAACCCAGAAACACTTTGCAAATATGCAACATAATCCACAGCAATAGCAGAAACCAACAACATTCCAAACATTGCAAACAAGCTGATGGGTAAACCAAGCCAACCGAAAATACCCAAGGTGGTAAGCACCGCAAAAACGGGGACAAATAACATTTTTCCACTCGCTTTGGCACCGAAATAACGCCACAACAATAAACCTGCTAAGACAAAGGAAAGTAATTTTAGCCACACGGCTTGATTACGAGTTTGCTGGAAAGCTTGGTTTAAGTGGCTACGCTTGTCTTGCCAGAAAATATCGTGATGATTAGCAAGTTGTGATAAGGCTTGGTGGTCGCCTTTATTAACAGGGATAATCGCGGCTTTTTGTCCAGCTATCTGCCCTAAATACAAACTTTGCCACCCCTGTCCTAATGGCGTATTCAATGCCGCTTGCAAAGAAAGCGCTGGTTGATGAACTAATTCTTTCAGTTGTTGTTGCACAATTTCAGCAGGAACCCCCATTGCACTGAGTGGTGCATAATCCTGTGATGATAAGTGTTGCAATTGTTGTGCGAAAATACGTTGTTGTTTTTCACTCATTAGCCACTGGCTTAAAGATTGATAACTTTCTAGCTGCTGTTGCTGTTTGGCTTGTTCTAATTGACGATCAAGTGCGGTGATTTTTTCGAGTAATTTTTCGTCATTTTCCGCTAAAACTAAAAAATATTGCCCACTTAATTGCATTCTTGTTAATTCACCAATTTTTTGTGCTTGGCTAACTAAATTCGGTGATAATGCCACCCACTGACGAATATCATCTTGCCACTTAGATTGGACAATTCCTCCCGCAACAAAGAGGGCGAATATGCCTATCAAGGCTTTTCGGTAAAGCAAAAACATTTGAAAAAAGCGCCGCACTTGATAAAAAGCGTATAACAACTTTGTTGGGCGTTTATTCTGATAATGGCGAAAAAAATCGGGTAATAAAAGTTGCGTAAACAGCACGGCTGCCAGTAACGCCGCCGCTGAAAATAAGGCGGTTTGCTGTAATATAGGCAATGAAGTAAAACCAAGCAACGCATAACCTAGCAACGTGACCAATAAACTCACACTAAAGGTAAGGTGTAGTTTTTGCATTGCTTGCTTTGCTTGCCAACGGTGAGAAAGCAATGAGCCAGAAAGCCAATGCAATGGAAAATCAATCAATACGCCAATTAAACTTGTGCCAATGACGAGGGTTAAAATATGCACTTGCCCAAACCAAGCAAGGGTTATGACCACTCCCACTAACACACCTGCCACAATAGGTAAAAATAACCATAACACTTGTAGCGAGCGAAATACCACCAGCAACAGCGTTAAGGTTAAGCCCACCCCAAAGCCACTCATTAATTGGCTTTCTCGCTCTGCACTTTGCTTGGCTTGCAAGGCAAATAGGCTTGCGCCTGTGATATTCATTTCTGCCCCTTGTGAGTGCGCAAGTTGCTGATTTTGTTCAATCAGTTGTAGCAATGCTAAAGGGGGAGTAAGCCAGTTTTGAGGGGTTAATTCCCCTTGTAATAATATCCAGCTTTTTCCCTGCCCATTCACGCTAAGCACACCACTTTCTGCTTGCCATTGTACATTACTCTGTGGCTGTGCTTGTGCAAGCGTAAATCGTCCAAAACCGAGCCAATCTTGATCCAACGGCAATATACTTTGTGCTGCAAAAGGATTGCTCATTTGCTGCGCATATTGCTGGAAATATTGATGAGGTTGCTGAATTAATTGAGTGCGAATATGGGCGGGTAACGTGGCAAAAGCGAGGGTTTTCACTGCTTGGCGAAGTATATTAAGATCAGGCTGGAACTCACTGTTCACCTGACGAAATAAACCACTCTGACGCCAACGTTGAGCAATTTCCCGTGAAAGTTGAATCCCATTATCAAGCGAGCTTGCACCAATCAGTGCAATGATTTTCCCATTTAACCGCTGTTCTTGCTGTTTATCAACTTGCTGTTGTATGGTTTGCCATTGCTGATCTTCTGGCAATAATGCTTGTAAATCAGTTTGCAGCCAATTACCACGCAAAATAAATATCACCAGTGTAATTATGCAAAACACCAAGCTCATTACATACGCAATACGAATTGCCATAGAAAAAAGTGCGGTGGAAAATTTTGATGTTTTGACTGACTGCGACATTTTAGGTACTCATTTTTCTATTCTAGTGCTTGTTTCACCGCGGATGATAATGGCTGATTAAGCTGAATATGCTGAAAGTAAATTTTTGTGCTATCACCTTGTACTTCATTCAGTTGCATTGCCGTTACGCTCTGATTTCCCTGTACAATAATTGAAGTAAAGATCTGTTTCATTAAGAGCGAATTTGGCGTAAGTTGCAATGTCCATTGTTTGGCATTACCACTTAATGCAAAATCAAAATGGCTTTTTAGCCCCGACAAATCCCCCGATAACAAGCCTAAAAACAGACGAATTTGTTGCGATTGCGCCATATTTCCGTTAGCAACCCAATCTTGCCCATTCCATTGTGCAATACCCTGTGGGGTAATCCGTAATTCTGTGTGAAAAGGCTGTGTCATTTGCCACAGCAAGCCTTTTTCTGCCACTAATGTAAAGTTTCCTTTAGTTTCAATAGGTTGTGGCAATGCTTTAAGAAAACGCTGCTGTACAAAATCTCCTTGTACGGTATGACTTTGCTGAAGTTGAGCGATAAGATCTTGCTCAGAAAACGCCCAAAGAGGTAAACTGACTATCCATAATAATAACGCAAAATATTTTTTCATCTTTCCTATTCCAATTAAGCGAGAGGTTGAAAGCCTTTATATGCCTCAAACGCCTTTCGCCAATTTTCCGTTGCTTCTAATTGCATCTCGCCCGTTTTAGCATCCACCACCACTTGTGTCGTACTGGCTACGGTGAGTTTTTTGCCTGTTTGTAAATCGCTAATTACATAGTCGATGCGTAGGCAAGTATCGTATTCCAATACCGAAAGGGTAACACGAATTTTTTGGCGAAAAAGTGCCGGACGAACGTATTTCACATTCAGTTGCACAATGGGCCAACCATAGCCGTCAGCACGAATATGATCGTAAGTGTAACCAATCTCTTCTAACAATGCACAACGTGCCATTTCAAAATATTTGATGTAATGCCCGTGCCACATAATATGTGCGGAATCCACATCAAAAAATGGGATCTCGTAATCAGATTGATGTTGGCAATAAATATGTTTTTTTGTTTTCATTTTTGTTCGTCATTCCAAAAATCGTAAAAATTGAACCATTGCAATGGCTGTTCTCGGCACGCTTGCGCCAAGACATCAGCATATTGTTGCATTGCCTGCTGAATGTGTTGCTGACGGGCAATACCTCGTCCTGAAATAGCTGAGCTGAATCGGCGAAGTTTTAATTGATAACGCTCTTGCGACTTCACACAAAACACCGTATTCAGTGGTGCTTTGAGCAATGCCGAAAGCAACCAAGCCCCCTGCGGAAAATCGGCTGACTTGCCAAGAAAATTGACTTTTTCGGTTTTATCACCACGCACCGGAATCCGATCAGCGGCAATAGCAATCCATTCACCTCGCTCTAACCGTTGGTGCAATTCAAACATTTTTTGTGCATCTAAATCCATTACCTGAATAACGGGAAGGGCTTTAGCGCCGGCTTTTTCTAAAGCTTGATTGAATGCCTCAGCGTGATGACTATGCACTAATACATTCAGCACAAAATTAGGGTGATGTCCACTATCTACTAACGCGCGACAAATTTCAATATTACCAAAATGGGAACACAATAAAATTTGCCCGCGGTTTTGATGATCAATATCGTGATAAAGATTGTCCGCATCATCAATGTGCAAATCACGATAATGAATTTTATTTTGCCACACCGCAAAGCGATCGGTAATCGCGACACCAAAGGTTAAAAACTGGCGAAAAACCGCCCAACGAGGTAACCGCGTGTCAGGAAAAGTTTGGCACAAACGTTGCTGATATTCCGCAATATATTGGCGGGCTTTCTTTGATGTAACAAAAAAATAGCTCACCACGACAAAGGTAGCAATGCGGATCGCCCACAAAGGCAGATATGCCACAATCAAGCGTGTTAAGTTGAGAAAGAAACGCGTTCCACGCTCCTGCTGTTTTGCCCAATGTTTATCTGATTGGCTCATAATGGCTTGCCTTGTATCATTCGACATACCATCTGCCAAAAAAGTTTGGTGTGCATTTTGCTGATTTTCCAATTATCCGCAAAAGCTCGAAAATGAGATGTGCCATTCTTATCATAACGAACGGGGGTATCCACCCATACCATTGGGATTTGATACCAGTGCGCTTTGACAATAATTTCAATATCAAAATCCATACGATCGCCAATTTTTTCCTGCTTCAATAAATTGATCATTGCTTCCACAGGATAGAGCCGAAAACCACACATTCCATCTAAAATATCGCGTGAATGGGTGTGGATAGCATTCCAAAAATCGGTAATTTTTCTACCATATAAACGAGCCTTAGGTGCATCCTCACCATAGATTGGATGCCCACAAATAAGTGCGGTGGGATTTTCAGCACTTTTTTGCAAAAAGATTGCCACATCAGAAAGCTGATGCTGTCCATCTGCATCGACTTGTACGGCATAGGCAAAACCCTGTTCCCACGCTAATTGAAATCCCACTTTCATTGCCGCCCCTTTTCCCCCATTTTGTGGGCAAAAATGGACTTGAATACCCTCTTGCTGAGCAAGCGTATGCAGTACGGTTTTATGAGAATCGGTTGAGCCATCGTCAATAATCAACACGGGCAAATCAAGTTGGCGTAGCTGATTTGCAACAGCGCTAACCGTGGTTGAATGATTGTAATGAGGGATAAGCGCAATTACCTGTTTATTCATTAGCGAATTCCTCTTGCTGGCTAAGAAAAGCTTGCTCGAAATCAGCGTTTAAAATTTTTGATTGACTATTGCGTGGCAATTTGTCGGTAAAACGCCAAAAACGGGGTAAGCCTGCCGCTTCTTGATTTTGACTCAGGTGTTGGCGCAGTGAATGAATCACCGCGTTACGCCCTTGAGTGCGGTAAACTTTCAATCCTTCTTCCGTTAACGCGACCCAAGCCGCAGGACGAGCCTGATTTGGGTGCTTTGCCACAAAGCAATCAATGACCCAAGAATGCTGCTGCAAGGCTTGTTCTATATTGACCAGAGAAATACGTTTGTCCCCCAGTTTTACAATGCGGTCCGCGCGTCCTAACAGTAAAAAGCGCTCGCCGTGCATTTGTACCATATCAGCCATAATTTCTGGTTTATCAAGCCAAGGCGAATTAACCCAAAGCGTTTCATTTTCTGTTAATCCCACCTCTGTTACCACTGTCGGTGTCCATAACGTCTCTTGTTCTCGAAAAGCGATTGCACCAGTTTCAGTACTACCGTAACATTCGATCATTCGGCAACCTAGCATATCGTGGATACGTTGTGCGGTCTCTGAAGGCAAAGGAGAACCTGCTGAAATGACAGCACGAATACCGCAACGAGCCAGTTTGGTGTCTTTTAAATTAAGGTGAGTAAGCAATGCGGGGCTACTCACCCACAATACATTCTCTGCTTGTAAACTTTCGCTCATCAAATATTCAGGATAATGGTATTGCAAACGAGCGATAGACCAACCAAGATAGAGCGGTAAGAAAATACGGTAGGATAAACCATAATGATGTTGCGCGGAGACACTTGATACCACATAAAGTGGTCTATCCGCTGAAAACTTGATAGTATCAGCAATAGCTTGTGCTTCCTGCCACATTTTTTTGGCTGTTTTGATCAAAACTTTTGGTTCACCACTACTACCTGAGGTTTTAATCCAAATTTCGCTTTGACAATCAGGATCAATTAACGGTTGCGCGAGGGTTTCTGCTTCTACCTGTTGTTCTAAACCGAAGGTCGCAACACGCTCATTATCCATCAGCATTGCATTTTCTCGTGCAAGCCATTGTTGGTTTTCTGCTAATAAATTAGGTGGCAATAACACGCGCACTTTTGCCTGAAAACACGCCAACAACACGCACGCCATCTGTGCGGCATCATCAAGCCATAAGCCTAAGCTACGCACCTGTTGCTGTTGTAATTGCTGACTAATTTGCCAAGCTCGTAAGGTAAAATCTTGCTTTGACCAAGGCGGATTTAAGGTAATATCCTTGATTGCTGAAAAATTAATTTGCATGATATTTTTTTACTCGTTGTCGAATGATCCATTCAATGCCCATAATCAAGCCAATGAATACATAGGAAATCACCCCTGAATATAATGCCCAATAATCATAATATTGTCCCAATATGAGTGCAGTCGTCACCCCAATATTAATAATAAAAACAATGCACCACACTTGGGTTACGGTTCGGGTGTAACGCACACCTTTATCGGTTAAATTTGGCTCTTGTAAGCGCGCTAAACGTTCAACAAAAGTCTGCGATTGCCATAAACTGCTTGCAAACAATAGCAACATTAATCCATTAATAATCACTGGATACCAAAACATTCCTACTAAAGCACGCGTGCCGGCAATCACCGCTAAAATTAACGCTAAGCAAAAGGAAAAATAACGCTGCGTTGATGGGGGTTGTTGCCATCCTTTCACCGCCCATAAGAGTGCCATTACCCACGGTAGATAATATAAAATGGGGCTATCTGCCCCCTGCCACCAAAAAAAAATGGGAAAAGCCACCGCACTTATTGCAAGAAATAAGGTGATAAGAACGGAAGTGAAGGCTTTCATTATATTATTCCGTTAAAATTGCCACGCCACTACAGCAAGTTTCTTCTGCTACCTTGAGTTGGAAAGCCATTCGTCGCTTTTCAGGTTGCCAAGTAAGCGAAAGTTCAAACTCATCATTTGGACGTAAAAAATGCTGGAACTTCAAACGATCAATGCTCGAAAACGTTGGGGAATACCCTAAAAAATCCTGCATTTTTTCGCTGATCCATTGTAATTCGATCACGCCCGGCACTAAGGGAAATTCAGCAAAATGATCTTTTAAGAAACGCAATTCCAACGGCACTTTGCCTTTTATCACATACTGATTCTGATCACACGCTGGCGCTGACCAAATGGGATCAAGCACGGTTTCCACACAAACCTGATTAAAGGCTAATTTATTAATTTTCGATTGACTATTGCGGGGTAATTTATCAGTAAAACGCCAAAAACGTGGAATAGCTGACTTATCTTGATTTGCTGCTACGGCTTGTTTCAGTTGTGCAATGACTGCACGACGGCCTTGTTCACGAAAGGCGTTAATACCCACTTCCGTCAATCCTACCCAAGCGGCTAAACGATTTTGTTCTGGATGACGTGCAATATAACAATCCTCCACAAAAGGATGCTGCAATAACTGACGTTCAATACTCACTAAAGATGTGCGTTTATCGCCGATTTTTACAATGCGATCACAGCGTCCGAGTAAACGAAAACCCGAGCCTTCAAATTCTACGACATCTGCCGTTTGCTCACGCCCAAAAATCCAATCGGCTTCAATCCACAAGGCATCTTGTTCATCTTGTCCGAGCTGGCTCTTTGGCAACCGTTGCCAAAGATGAATATCATCACGGATAGCAATAGGCCCTGTTTCCGTACTACCATAAATTTCCACCACAGGGGCGTGAATTGCCGTACGAATTTGCGTTGATACGTCATCAGCCAATGCACCGCCTGAAGAAACCACACCTTGCAAACTTTCTGGCATAGCCATTTTATCCCAAGCAATACTTGATAACATCGCAGGACTGCTCACTAACACCGCATTTTCTGATTGGTTAAGTGCCGACTTAATACATTCAGGATAAAACAGTTGCTTACGCCCTATTTGCCACCCTAACACTAAAGCCATCATAATATGCACGGTTAACCCATAAACGTGCTGAATGCTTACGGTGCTAATTGCACGCCACTGATTATCTGCAGGAAACGGTAAAGCATCGGCTAACACTTGCGCACTTCGCCACATTTGTTGAGCCGTTTTGACAATGGTCTTTGCTTCTCCTGTACTGCCAGAGGTTTTCAGCCAAATTTCCGTTTGTGCATTACGATCAAAGTGCGGTGCAAATTTTTCTTCTTTTGGAATAACCCTATCCTGACCAAACGCATCAAAGGATACTTTTGAAGGCAGTGTTGCCTCGTTATCACATAACCAAAACTGCGCGTGCTGAGCAACCCATTCAAGGCTTTCTTTAGTTAAATTAGGCGGAAAAAGTACGCGTACATCAGCCTGCCACGCGGCAAGTAAGGTACAGGCAAGATTGGCGCCATCTTCTAGCCAAACAGCGATAGATTTCACGTTTTGCTGTTTGAAAGCTTCTGCCATTTGTAACGCTTTATAAGCAAAGTCGCCATAACGCCAATCAGGTTGTGTAGCGATAAGGCTGTGTTCCGTATAATTAGGCATTCTGTGAATCGTCTGTGGCTTGTTGGGTTTGTTGGCTCATTTTTAACACGGCTTGCACCACATCATTTACGGTACGCACATTGCGAAAATCTTCAGGTTTCACTTTGTATCCCGTGTTACGTTTGATGTAATCAATTAAATCAATGGCATCAATGCTATCAATTTCCAGATCTTCATAAAGATGGGTTTCTGGTGTGATCTTATTTGGATCAATTTCAAAGAGAGAAACCAAAGCCTCAGAGAGTAAGCCCTGAATTTGTTGTTCTGTCATCATCGTTATTAACCTTGTTGTGAACGAATAAAGGCGGCTAAAGTATTAACATTCGTGAAGTGATCGCGTAACGCGTGCTGTTCACTATCTAATTGTAAATTAAAGGCTTTTTGTACAGCTAAACCGAGTTCAAGTGCATCAACGGAATCTAAACCTAAGCCCTCATCACTGAAAAGCAATGTTTCATTTTCAATATCTTCTGGGCTGATGTCTTCTAATGCTAAACTTTCGATAATGATATTTTTAAGTTGTTGTTCTAATTCCATTTTATTTATCCTTTTATTGAGTTTGAGAATTAAAATAATCGTTTAAATATTGTGTTAGGCGACGTGCCGCCAAAGGTAAAGGCTTTTCAGCAAGCCAAATTTGTGGATCGATATCATCGCCCACAGAAAGCGTATAAGTAATGCGCGTTTTAGGAAGTTGATACCAAGGTTGCCCTTTCTTGAAATTCAGTGGACGCATTTTTATCACTACCGGCGTAATAATTTTCGCACTGCGTAAACCAATTGATACCGCACCACGGTTCAGTTTTACCACGCCATCCCAACCGGTTCTTGTTCCTTCAGGGAAAAGCAAAATTGCTTGTTCTTTCAGCACGTTATCACATTGTTCTAACAGCTCAAGAGATTCCGTATTCGGCAAAAATCCACAAGCCAGAATTTGATTTCGCATTGTGGGGTTGTGTAATAAATCTTGTTTTACAATGCAATTTAACTCTGGCGTTTTCGCTAAAGTAAGCACGACATCAAGTAAAGAAGGATGATTAGCGATCACTAATTGTCCCGCACGTCCTAATTTTTCAAACCCCTGATAGGTTACTTCTAGCACACCACTCCAAACGCAAAAGCGAATAAAATAATACCAAATTTTCCCAACAAAACGACGCACTTTTAATTGTGTGGCTAAATTTTGTGGGCGACGTGCATAAGGGTATAGAATCAACTGCAATAATGTTCCTGCAACGCCCCAAAAAGCGAAACCTATGGCGGTAGCAAGAAAACGGCGTAACCAATCTACTTTTTCTGCCATAACCAAACCTCTCCACGGGAGCTTAACGTTTGCCACTGAGATTGGTCTAAATATTGTTGCTGCACCCAAAATAACGCATTGTCACCACACTTTTGTGCGGGTTCAACGCCTTCCTCAGCACGATGTAAGCTAAGTTGGTATTGATCGCCTTTTTCTACGACTAAGGCTAACGCATAACCAAAAGGCTGACGAACCACAGGTTGTGCATTATATTGTTCCGCCAATGGCGATTCTGCGACGACGACAAGCACTCGTTGTTGTCCTTCTTGCAACAATAAGTAAGCTTCAAGTAATGCGACTTCTAAATTATCTTGTTGTGCCATAATTGCCGTGGTTTCTGCTTTTACTTGGCGCATTTCTGACCATTGTCCAACCAACGCATTATGCACAGATAAATTAAAGGATGTGGGTGAAATATCACCTTCGCTTAAAAGACTATGCCACAGAGCAAAATTGCGATTAATTTCACTATTCGCAGAAGCATAAACCACGGGGATATTAGGCTGTTCTTCCATAAGATCCCACGCTGCTTCAAAAAATAAGCGCGCCAATTCACTTAAACGTCGCCGTTTTAATGGGGGTAAAAAGGCTAACTTAGGAGCAAAAGGTTGCCATAAGTGGCTATTTTGCCTCCAATGTTGTTCGCCTAATTGCCAATCTTGGGGGGAAAGCTCACGGTTAGTCACCACTTTCCATCCTCTTAGCGAAAAATTAAACTGACAAATTGCGGTGTTCATTGATTATTATCTAAATAATGTGTTAATCATTACATCAGTTTGGCTTTGTAAATCCAGCTTCACTCGATTTTGGCGCTTGTTATACGCAACAAGACCAACAATTCGATTATTTTGCTCAACAGTCAAACGAGCTCGCCCAATAATAGTCTGGTTATTACGCAAGCTCACTCTTAAAATGGAACTACAGTTTGCTAATTCATTTGGTTTAGCAAAATATGCACGAATTCCACGCTTTTGCAAACTCGCCAAAATAGCATTAGAAAAACCCACGGGTGCGTGTGTCAAATCTGCGGCTACACACAATGGCTGTTTTAGCAATGGCACAGGAACTGGTACGGGATCTGCTGACATACAACCAGTTAAAACGAACGCTAATGAGCTTATTGCAAGCAATTTTTTCATCGTCACATCCTTTAAATATCTCAGTAAGAAACTCAGCAAATTTACGATTAAGAATAGGGAATATTATTGAAATAATTCGTTAATCATTAAATCGGTTTGACCTTGTAAACCCACTTCTTTTACACGCTCCGCTTCATCACCGCCTCTTCTATAAGTAACAAAGCCAAGCACTTGCTTATCTTGTTGAACTTTTAAACTCGCACGGGCAATAATGGCACGGTTACCACGAACATTCGCTTTTAAAATAGATTCGCAACTTGCTAACTCATTGAATTTAACAAAGCGTGCTTTAATACCACGTTTTTTTAAGCTCGCTAAAATTGCGTCAGAAAAATCTTCAGGTGCTTTTCGCAAATCTGCGGTAACGCATAATGGCTGTTTAAGACTCGCTAATTGCACAGGTTGCGAATCCTTAATCCCTGCTGCACACCCTACTAAAGTGACGGCACAGAAACAAATTGAGAATAATTTTTTCATTATAAAAACCTAACCATTTATTAATAAAAAATATTGTGGAAGTTTACCTTAATTTACGCTAAATTACCAAACACAAAGCAACCGTTTACATAAGATCAAATTAAGGTATTTAATCTATCTAATAAAAACAAGGAAAAATTATGAAACATTCAGTAAAATTTGCCATTGCTTTCACCACACTCTTACTTGCTGCTTGCGCACCAAGAGATACCACTCATTATTACTCCATTCAGGAAGCGTTGAATTCCCCTGAAGCGAAAGAGGTATTAGATCCCAAAATTAAACTCTATTTCGGCAGACCTGCACCGGGTTCGACCGTAAAAGCAGGTATGGTCAGTAATCGTAAAACAAATGCAGCAAATAAAAGTGATGAGAAATCTTGCCAATGGGCGTTCCTAACCGTAGTGAAACAATTCCAAGATACGGCAAAAAAACATCGTGCCACGAAAGTGGGCAATATCATCAGCTTCTATAAGAAAAACCCTTATCGCAGCACAACGCAATATGAATGTCACGCAGGAAATCTAATGAGCGGTGTTGCCTTGAAAGGCGATATTGTTCGCTAATTCATTTCATTAAGTGCGGTCAAAAATTGGGAAATTTTACACCGCACTTGATATTTTATCTGGCTTGACAAGCACATTATCAAATTTATAATTTTGCGCCGAATTTTATCGGTGTATGCTTTGTAGTACTTAACTTTATGGTCACGCATTCAGCTAAACATATTCTTGTCGTTTCTTATTCGCAAACAGGGCAACTTTCTCGCTTAGTGGAAAGTTTTCTACAACCAATACGCACTCAACAAGACATTTCAATTGAAGAATATCAGGTGAAACCGCAACAGGATTATATTTTTCCGTGGAAATTTATCCCATTTTTTAATACCTTTCCTGAAAGTGTTCACTTACAACCTGCGCCCATTGAAACACCAACACTGCAACGTAGGCAATATGATTTAGTCATTATTGCATATAGTGTTTGGTTTCTTTCTCCATCTCAACCGATTACCGCGTTCTTACAAAGTGAACAAGCTAGAGACGTCTTGAATAACACGCCTGTCGTTACCTTAATCGGCTGCCGTAATATGTGGTTAATGGCGCAAGAAAAAGTCAAAGCATTATTAAATCAAGCTGGCGCAATACTAGTTGGTAATATCGTTAAAACGGATCAATCTAACGCGTGGGCAAGTTTTATCACCACGCCATTATGGCTGTTTACAGGTAAAAAGCGTCCTTATAAGTGGTTACCTAGCGCGGGCATTAGTGAAGAAAATATTGCCGATATGCAGCGATTTGGTGGCAAACTTGCAGAAAAGTTAGCGGAAAATGTCTCTCTTCATCAACCCCTGTTTCAGAATATGGGCGCAGTGCAAATTGATGAGAAACTGATGATGAGTGAAAAAGTCGGACACCGTAGCTTTTATTTATGGGGTAAGCTATTACTTAAGTGCGGTCAAATTTCACCACGTTTGCGCCAAGCTGTGTTATATGTTTATATTGCTTTTTTAGTCTTATTAATTATTACCGTCGTGCCAATTTCCGCTCTCATTAAGCGTTTATTAAAACCATTATTAAAAGAAAAACTTGAGCGCCAAAAACGCTATTTTGCTGCCCCATCTGGAGAATAATGATGTCGCAACTTTCTGAGGTTTATATTAATTCAGTGGCAAGTTTTTTGCCAAATAATCCTGTTACCAATGATCAAATGGAAGCCGTATTAGGAATGGTCGGTGATGTTCCTTCCCGTGTTCGCAATATGATTTTACGCTCAAATGCGATTCGCACGCGTTATTACGCCATTGACCCACAAACACGGCAAGCCACGCACAGCAGCACAGAACTTGCAGTCTGTGCTATTGAAAAATTAGTGGCGCAAGGCGTGGATATAAATCAGCTTGACTGTTTAGCCTGTGGCACCTCTTATCCGGATCAAATTATGCCGGGACAAGGGGTAATGGTTCACGGCTTAATTTCCAATGCGCCAGCTTGCGAAGTGCTAACTACCGCAGGCGTTTGCGTGGCGGGAATGGCAGCGATGAAACACGCCTATAATGGAATTCGCACAAGGGAACATCAAAATGCGATTGCGGTGGCATCTGAAGCCGCCTCAGCAGTAATGCGTAGCGAAAATTTTCGTCCTGAGATTAATCAAAAACAACTTGATAATGCAAAGCCTGAAATTGGCTTTGAAAAAGATTTTTTACGCTGGATGCTTTCAGACGGCGCAGGAGCAGCACAACTAAGCCATCGCCCAAATCCAACAGGCATTAGTTTTAAAATTCATTGGATTGATCTCGTCTCTTACGCCAATGAAATGCCTGTGTGTATGTACGCAGGCGCAGAAATCGACAATGGCAAGTTTGTTAGTTGGAAGACGGTGGATAGCCAATATCGCGACACACATAGCCTAATGGCAATTAAACAAGATGTAAAATTGCTCAACGAAAATATTGTGAAATATACCGTCGAAAAAGCCTTAATTCGCTTAATTGACAAATATCAACTCCGTGCTGAAAATATTGATTATTTCTTACCGCACTATTCTTCGGGCTTTTTTCGTAACAAATTATCGGAAGGTTTACAACGTATTCAGTTTGATATTCCACAAGAAAAATGGTTTACCAACCTTGCCGAAAAAGGAAACACGGGATCGGCGTCTATTTACATTATTTTAGAAGAATTTATGCGCACTTTCCCACTCAAAAATGGTCAGAAAGTGTTATGTTATATCCCCGAGAGCGGTCGTTTTTCCTCTTGTTTTATGTTGCTTGAGGTGGTGAATGGATCTGAATGACATTCCACAAGATGATAGCCGCATTTTCCGTGGACAGAAAAAGATCATCTACGCCACCCAAAATGGGCATTATCAAGCTAGCACAAGCACAGGCTGGCAAACGGAAGAATTTGCTACTCAGCAAGCCGTGGAAGCCCTTAAGCAACAAACAGAACAAGCCTTACAGGCGGTTAAAAACGGGCAAAAATCAGTGTTGTACTATTTAATGTATAAATATCGTTTTGATGAACAATCCCTCGCCCAAGCCACCGGCTTTTGGCAATGGCAAATAAAACGGCATTTTAGGCCTGAGGTTTGGAATAATCTACCAATTAAAAAATTAGCAAAGTATGCAGAAACATTTGGGATTAGCATAAATAACATTTGGGCATTACCAGAGGACATCTGATAACACCCAAATATGATTAATTATTTCTTAGAACGTTTTTTCATCATTTCGTTAAATGCTTCAACAAATTGGTTTACGTTATCTGATGCGGTAACGATACGAGAACGAGTATGACGTTGAGAGCCAGAGAAGAAAAATTTATCACTTTCTCCTTTGTTAAAGATTTTCTTGGTGAAAATTTGGTTAGAATTTTGATCAGTTACAGTATATTCAATTTCCATTGTTCCAGGAAATCTTCTCATACTCCAAGCTGCTTGATTTGCCTGTAATATATGTGCGTGGATTTTATAATAGCCTTTTCCGTTTGGTGTGAAAATATTTGCGTTGTTTAATGCTGTCTTTAGGCTACCATAAACTAGCTTATCAATGCCAACAGCTGTAGCTTGTCGTGCAAGTCGATCATTCATATCAACTTCAACCGTATAATCTTGTTTTACCAACGGTTGAGCATTAGGCTCTGTTTTATTTAATAATGAAGGGTCTGCTTGCAAAGTCATACAACCAGTTAAAATTAATGTTGATAAAAATAATATTCCTGACATAAATAATTTTTTCATAACGAGAAAACTCCTTAAAGATGATGTAATATAAAATAAGAGAAATTATTATACATTTTAAATAGTAAAAAATCCGTGTTATAAATCAATTTTACAAATGAACAATAACTTTTCCCACCAACACACTGCCCATTGCGAAAGTGGCGTGATGTCCACCTTACTCAAATCGCAAGGGGTTAATTTCAATGAAGCGATGGTATTTGGCTTGGCATCGGCATTGACCTTTGTTTATATTCCACTCATCAAAATTAGCGGAATGCCGTTAATTTCTTATCGAATGCCACCGGGGGTAATGCTTAAAAAAGTGTCAAAAGTATTAAAAGGAAAACTTGCGTTAAAACGATTTCGTTCACCACAACAAGGGCAACAAGCCTTGGATAAGGCTTTAGCGCAAGGAAAGCTGGTGGGGTTGCAAACTTCAGTGTTTTGGCTGCCTTATTTTCCGCCCGAAATGCGTTTTCATTTTAATGCACATAATTTGTTAGTTTATGGCAAACAGGAGAATGAATATTTAATTAGCGATCCTGTCTTTGAGCAAGTACAGCGCTGTGCGGCACAAGATTTACAACGCGCCCGTTTCGCAAAAGGCGCATTAGCGGCAAAAGGGTTAATGTATTATTGGAAAACTTCGCCAAATTTGACCGCACTTGATCTACCCGCCATATTGCGAAAAGTGATTCGCAAAAATGCCAAACAAATGCTCGCACCGCTTTGGTTTGTTGGTGTGCGCGGAATGTTTTCTCTTGCAAAACAAATCGAAAAATTTGCTCACAGCAAACAAAGTGAAAAATACAAAAAACTCTTCCTTGGTCACATCGTGCGAATGCAAGAAGAAATTGGCACAGGTGGCGCGGGCTTTCGCTATATTTATGCCTACTTCCTAGAGCAAGCGGCAGAAATCTGCCAAGAGCCAAAATTCAAACAAGCCTCACAACAAATGACAGAAATTGGTGATCAATGGCGACAATTTGCCAGCCTTTGCGTGAAGCAATGCCGGCAGCCAACAGCACAAGGCTATCAAGATTTAGCAGAAAGATTACGTCAGATTGCTCAGCAAGAGCGTCAATTATGGCAACAATTAGCTCAATCCAAAGGATAATTCTATGATGTTGCAAATTGAAAATCTTTATCATCGTTATCCACAAAGCCAAGAATTCGCTTTACAAAACATTCAGTTGGATATTTCTCAAGGACAAGCAATCGGTTTGCTTGGTCCTAACGGCGCTGGGAAGACAACATTGATGTCTTTACTTTGTGGATTGCTGGCGGTGCAGCAAGGACAGATTTATTTTGAGGGTGTACCATTTCACAAATTGAGCAAACAACAGCGTCATCAACTTTCTTTGGTGCCACAGGATTTTGCATTTTATCCTTTATTAACGGTATGGGAAAATTTAAAATTTTTCGCCGCACTTTATCATATCAATGATAAAAACTGGCTCATTGAATTATTAGAAAAAGTCGGGCTAACTTCTTATAAATCTAAATTAGCAAAACATTTATCAGGCGGATTAAAACGCCGCTTAAATTTTGCTATTGGTTTAATTAATCGTCCAAAGGTGATTTTTTTAGATGAAATCACCGTAGGTATTGATCCTCAATCCCGCCAATTTATTTTAAATTCCGTAGCAGAATTAACTCAGCAAGGCATCACGGTAATTTACACGTCGCATTATCTGCAAGAAATTGAACAACTATGCGATCAATTAGTTTTACTCAATGAAGGTAAACTCATTTATCAAGGAGAAATAAAGGGAATGCTTGCTGAAGGGCAAAGTCTTGAGCATTTTTATTTGGATTTTTTACAACAAGCGGGGAACAAATGCTAATTGCTGCAATGTTCAAAGAATTACGCCTATTAAGCCGCGATCTGCACGGTGTGGCAGTGTTATTTATTATGCCGATTTTATTTATGTTGATTATGTCAGCCGCACTCAGCAGTGAAAATGAACTAGGTAATCGTGGCGAAATTTTGCTGCTTGGTACGCCAAATGATCCCCTAAATGACGGATTTTTTACCACACTACAACAAGAGGAATTGCTCGTAAAACAAGGAAATATCGCTCAATTAGAGGTATATCAACAAGATTTACTACAAGAAAAATTTGCGTTGATTGTAGTAAATCCCAATCAAGATAAAAATGCACTAAAAGAAGAACAGCCTTTACAACTTTGGCTTAATCCCAGTGTGGATCGGGCGTGGTTGCTTGGCGTTAAAGGCATCCTGCAAAAGCATTACAGCCAGCAACGACTTGAGCGTTATTCCAAAGATAATCACATTGTATTGAAACACAATCAACGCAATCCAGTAAAACGCATTCAGCAAGAAGTCAATCAAGCATTAGATAAAAAATTCGATGAAATTAATACTTATTTAGCACAAGAGCGCTGGCAAGAAATTTATCTTAATCGCCAAGGGAAAACGGTCAATCAGCCCAATGCTGTGCAGCATAGCGTGCCTGCGTGGTTAATTTTTGGGATGTTTTTTATTATGATCCCCCTTTCCAACGTAATGGCGATGGAGCGACAAACCAACACGCTCACGCGTTTACGTTTAGCAAGAGCCTCAAGTCTGAGGCTGATTTTAGCAAAATTAGTGCCGTATTTTTTGATCAATCAATGCCAATTTATTGGAATGATTGCCTTAGGCTATTGGGTGCTACCAATGCTTGCTATGCCTGCGTTTAGCTTAAATGGTGAATGGTGGTATTATGCGGTGCTGTCGGCTGCGGTAAGCCTTTCTGCGCTAGGCTATGGTTTATTAATTAGTGTGATTGCACGCACAACTGAACAGGCTGTGGTGCTAGGAGGCGGTGGCATTATCATTATGGCTGCCATTGGTGGCATTATGGTGCCAACTTATGTAATGCCTGATATGATGCAAGAAATCGCCCAATTTTCACCAATGGGTTGGGCATTAACAGCATTTCAGCAACTATTATTAAATCAGGCTACGTTAATGCAAATTCAGCCTGAACTTTGGCTTTTAACGGGTTTTGGTGCTGTGATGCTCTTCATCGCCGTGCTGATTTACGCCCATCAACTCAAAACACAAGCGAGATTTTAATGAGCTATATTTTTACTCTCAGCCAACCTGAGCTAGAACAACAACTGAAAAACTTGATCGTGCAAGAAAGCGATAAAATGGACATCGATCCCAGCGCGATCAGCGATGATGAGCCATTATTTGGTGAACAAAGCCGTATCCAGTTAGACTCTCTAGATGCACTACAAATTGCGGTGGCACTACAAGCTCACTTTAAAGTGAGGTTAAATGGCGACCGAATGGTGCGTAAACATATGATGAATATTCGTGATTTAGCCCACTTTATCCGTCACCAACATTCTTAACAATGCCGAAAGTCTATCTCACCGCAGCGAGCCAACAAAATGCACAAACTGCTAAGCTTAATCCTTGGCAGCAATCTTCAATGCTTGGGCAAAGCCAGCATTTGCCTTATTTTCGTGCTTTTGAGCAACCCTTGCTGAATTTCGATCAACTTTGCACTTATTTAGAACAGCATATTGACAAGGTATTAACGCAACGCGGTTGGCAAGCCGATACACTGCAAAATACCCCCATTCTTTTAGGCTCAACGGCGTATTTAATGAGTGATTGCGAATTTCGTTGGCATAATAATCAGCCTTTACCGCAAGAATACAGCCTAGCGCTTATCGCAGAACGTTTAAAAACACGCTATCAAACGCCTGTTTTCAGCGTTGCGACCTCTTGCACTTCCTCTGCACAAGCAATGGGCTATGCTTATCAAATGATTGAGCAAGGGCAATGTCAGCGTGCTTTGGTGGTTGGTTTTGAAATGTTTAACCGCTTAACCTTTGAACATTTCAATGCAATGCACTTATTGGCAGACGATTTGCCCTATCAACCTTTTGAACAGCATAATGGTATTATTTTAGGGGAAGGAATCGCTTGCGTGGCATTGGAAAATCAACCAAATCCAGAGAAAAAGCTAGAAATTTCTGCCATCAGCACGATTACGGATCACCATAATCTAACCAATAGCTCCGCAGAGGTATTGACTCAACTGATTGCAAATTGTTTGCATAAAGCAGGATTACAATCTCATCAACTAGCTGGCATTAAAGTTCACGCAGTGGGCGGAAACAGCGATGAAATGGAAATCGCGTTTTTGCAACAACAGTTTCCGAGCATTCCTTGCTTATTAGCCAAACCGTACCTTGGACATAGTTTAGGTGCAAGTGGTGCAATGGAAACTGCGTGGCTTTGGCAACAATTACAGCAAGATAAAACAAATTACTTAACCATCCCCCCACAAGGGGCAATAGAAAAGCAAACGCAACCGCTTTCTACGGGCTATTATTTGAACTACTTTTTAGGCTTTGGTGGCAGTAATATTGCTTGGATTCTTCACTGGCAAGGAAAAGAGTAAGTAAAATGAAATCAAATCGTTATTTAAAACAACAAAGCCAGTTTATTACACAAGGGCAAAGTGAGGCAGAACTCCGCCAGCAGCTCAAAGCCTTTGGTGTAGATGCACGTCGTTTAAGCAAATTTACCCAACTTTGTTTACTCGGGGCATTACCACTGAAGCCTTATATCACGCCAAATACCGCAATTTATTTGGCTTCGCCTTTTAATTCACCAAGCAAATTTAACAAATTATTCCACCAGCTTATGGAACAAGACTTGCCTAGCCCACTGGATTTTATGGCAAATCTCAATAACGCGACGGTTTTTCAGCTTTCACAACATTTTCAAACAACGGGCAATAGCCTTTTCTTAATTACCTCGCAAGAGGATGTGGATCATCCATTACAGCTTGCGCAATTAGCATTAAGAAGCGATTCCGTCGATCAGGTGTTAGTCGGTTGGGCAATTGAATCACCAACAATGGAATGGGAAGGAAGCTGTTGGTGGTTACTCAGTAATGTCGCAGGGGAAAATGCCTTATCATCAAGTGCGGTGCAAAATTCGCCAAATTTTTCTACTTCACACCATTCTCTACCAGAAAATCATTATTTGCATTTTGCATTGAATGGGCAGAATTTCGATCTAGATACATAAAAGCACAATATCAAAAAGTGCGGTGGAAAATTCACAAAAATCCTACCGCACTTTTATTTTGCTCTCTCAAGTCTCAACATCAGCAAGTGGTGATCTCGTATTAACATTATTTTTTTCTTATCTGCAAATTCTCGCCATCTTGTTTTCTTAAGCCAGAAAGAATGAGTATGAGAATGAAACCAAATAAACTGGACGTTAAGAAAGTGAAGCTAAATGCTTGTTGTAACTGTTCGGCATTTTCACCCAGTACATTGCGATACACATTTAACATCACCGAAGAAACGGCAATGCCAATGCCAATCCCGACTTGCTGAATCACACTAAGCATTGTTGAACCGGCACTGGCATTACTGTCCGATAAGTCGCCGATGGTTAAGGTATTAATCGCAGTAAAACTGACCGACATACATCCGCCGTATGCCAATAAAATCAACACCATTTGCCAAATTGGGGTATGCCGTTGTAATAAGCTCATTGCGGCAATCACCAAAGTCATCACAATGGCGGTGCTGATTAGGGTTTTCTTATAACCAAAACGAGAAAGAATACCGCGAATAAGCGGTTTAAACGCCATTGAGCTAACCGCAATAGGCACCATTAACCAGCCAGCGGCTTCCGCACTATAATGGAATACCACTTGTAGCATAAGAGGTAATAAAAACGGCACGCCCGAACCACAAAGGCGGATAAATAAATTCGCAATAAAACCTAAGCGGAAGGTGCGAATGTGGAATAAGGAAAGCGGCATTAATGGGTTGTGAACTCGTTTGGCATAAAGATAATAACTGGCGAGAAATAATATCCCCACAATCAATACCAAAAAAGCAATCCAAGTTGCGGTGAAATGCTCTGCCACTAAATCTAGCCCTAAGGTCAAGCCTACAAGTCCACCGGCAAACAGCATAAATCCCGCTTTATCTAAACGCCCCACTTGCCCTTTCATATTTGGCATATAACTGCCTGCAAGGAAAATCCCAGCTAGCCCGATAGGAATATTAATTAAGAAAATCCAATGCCACGTCATATAGGTAACGATTAAGCCACCTAACACGGGACCAAGGATTGGTCCAATTAGCCCCGCCATCGCCATAATATTCCACGCATTTAATAGCTGATTTTTCGGTACAGAACGGATGATCGCCAAGCGAGCAACAGGCATCATTAACGCGCCACCCGCCCCTTGCAAAATACGGGCAAAAATCAATTGTGGCAGAGAGTGCGATAAGGCACACACCACCGATCCCAAAACAAAAATACCAATGGCAGAACGAAAAACCTTCCGCGTACCAAATTTATCCGCTGCCCAACCACTTAATAGAATAAACAAGGCAACAGTTAAGGCATAACTAATGATTGCCAACTGCATATTCAGTGGCGATTCATTTAGACTGCGAGAAATCGTCGGTAACGCTGTATTCAAAATCGTCGCATCAAGGGTTTGCATAAAAAAGGCGACAGCGGCAATCCACGCCAAGCCCGTATAATTTTTCGTTTCTGTCATAAAAATTCTGCGATTTTGCACCGCACTTTATTTTATTTGTTGTTGATACCAATGAAAAATAAATGCGGCAATGTGATCAATCTGATTAATATCCAAACGTGGCACAGCACAGCTTAAAGGGTAATCCGTTGCAAGCGCAATGACTTTCTCATCAATCTCTGGCAAGGCTTTCTCCATGGCTTGACGATGCAATAAAATCTTTGCAATCGGTTCGTGCTTAAAGCCTTCCACCAAAATGAGATCCGTCAATTGCGGATCAAATTGCCCTGCCAAATAAGCTAAATTCACTGGCTGTGGTGTTTCTGTCATCAACGCCCACCGCCTATCACAAGCCATTATCACTTGGCTTGCGCCCGCTTCTTTCATTCGCCAGCTATCCTTGCCTTCCTTGTCCACTTGTGCATTATGATGACTGTGCTTAATCACTGCCACGCGCAGCCCAAGATCGGCAAGCTGAGGCAAAAGTTTTTCCAATAAAGTGGTTTTTCCACTACCGCTGTATCCGGTTATGCCAAGCATTGAACGCATTTTGTCCTCTATTTGAGAGTTAATTCAACAATTAAATTTAATAATGAACTTTTTGTGAAGAATATCACAGATTAATTTATTCAAATACTTAATAATACGCTCAATTTCACAAAATTGGAGGATCTTATGCTTGGATTTTTAAAAGCCTCACCCCCTACTACACGTATCACAGATAAAGCTATCATTGATCGGGATTATCGTCGATTACGTTGGCAAGTCTTTTTTGGAGTGTTTATTGGCTATGCTGCCTATTATTTAATTCGCAAGAATTTCTCTCTTGCCATTCCGCATTTAATCGAAGAATATGGCTATACCAAAGCTCAGCTGGGTACAGTTTCTTTTGCACTTGCTGTGGCTTATGGTTTTAGTAAATTTATTATGGGTAATGTGTCAGATCGCAGTAACCCAAAATATTTTATTACTATTGGTTTAGTTGCTTCTGCGATGGTGAGTATGATCTTCGGTTTAGTGCCGGGGGTACTTTCTTCACTTTCTGCGATGATTGTACTTAGTGCTTTAAATGGTTGGTTTCAAGGTATGGGTTATCCACCCGGTGCAAAAACAATGACCAACTGGTTTTCTACCTCAGAGCGCGGAAGTTGGTGGAGTTGGTGGAATGTTTCTCATAACATTGGTGGTGGCTTAATTGGTCCACTGGCGATTTTAGGTTTATACCTTTTTGGTGCGTGGCAAGCGCTCTTTTATCTTCCTGCAACCATCGCGATCTTGCTTAGTGTTGTAATGTTTTTCTTAATGCGTGATACGCCTGAATCACAAGGATTACCACCCATTGAAGAATACAAAGGGGGAAAAGCGCAACAAGTTGAATCAGCCCATACTTTAACTGGTAAGGAAATTTTCTTTAAATATATCATTAATAACAAATTCTTATGGGCAATTACGATTGCTAATGTATTTGTTTATTTTATTCGTTACGGGATTATTGACTGGGCGCCAACGTACTTGAAAGAAGTCAAACACTTCACGTTTGATAAACAAAGCTGGGCATACTTCCTTTATGAATATGCGGGTATTCCCGGAATGTTAGTAAGTGGTTATTTAAGTGATAAAGTCTTTAAAGGACACCGCGCTCCGCCGATGCTAATGTTTTTAGTAGGGGTATTAATTGCGATTTTCGTCTATTGGAAAAATCCAGCAGGCAACCCAATGATAGATAATATCTGTTTAATCGCGATTGGCTTCCTCATTTATGGTCCTGTTATGATGATTGGCTTACAAGCGGCTGATTTAGTTCCTCGTGTGGCAACAGGTACAGCGACAGGGCTTACTGGATTATTTGGTTATCTACTTGGTTCTGCCAGTGCAGGAACAGTATTAGGTGCCGTAGTGGATAACTTTGGCTGGGACGGCGGGTTCTATATACTTATCGCCTCAAGTATTCTTGCCTTTATTTTTATCTCGTTCACTTTATTTAGAAAAGTAGAAAGTTAAGCCGTCTTCTGTAAAAACGCCTTATATCGCAAAATATAAGGCGTTTTGTTTGATTTAATTAATAAAGTGAGGTTAAAAATATTGATCTTTTTATCGCATAACGCGGCTTGCTAATTCTATTTCCTTACAAAAATACTACTTAATTACACGCAAAAAGATCGGGCGGTAGCTGGTTTTTTTTTGCCAAGATTTCGACACAAGATGAACAATAATAAAGGCAAGTGCGGTGCAAAAAATGATAAAAATGCCTTGTGGCAGTTCGGTTCGCCAAAGGGTATCTGCAATCAAGGCGGAAAGCACTAAGATAATGAGTGGAAAAAAATAGACAAGCAAGCTTGAGTGTATTAAGGAACGTTCACTTAACCCAATTTCTATAATTTGTCCGATATTGAGGGGGGTGATGGTTTCTACTTCAAAAATATGCGTTGTACCTACGCCATTTAACTCTGCGAGTGCTGCCGAGCCACAGGCTGATTTAGCCGTACAACTTCCACAAGCGCTTTGAGATTGGCATTTCACTTGTGCAATACCTGATTGGTAAGAGATCACCACCGCACGTTCTGTTAGCATTTATTTCACCTTAATATCTTGTACGATACGTTTTGCGGTAGAAATTGGTAGCTGTCCAACTAAAGTAAATTCGTTATCGCCAAAGGTTTCGCTATAAAACGTTCTTGTGCCATTCCACCAGCCGTTTTTTTCTTCATTTGGCAAAATAGAGGCTGAACGGTAAAGGGTAAAGGAAAACAATCCATCGCTATAAAGCTGTGCTTCAATGCGTTCTTCACCATTCATTTCCACGCTGCGATTAATCAGCTTAAACCCATTTGGCAACCAACTTGGCTGCCAGTTAAATGCGTCATTGCTTGGTTGGAAAGTAGTTTTGTCATTAAGCAGTGCAGGAAAGCCCATATGATTGATCACATTGAGCAAATCATCAAATTGTTCGCTTTGATACAAATTCACTACGCGGAATTGCTCTAACAGGTTATTTTCTCGGTCTAACACATCACTGCGTAACAACAGATGGCTTTGTTCGTCAATAAACACCACATATTGATAACGAAAATCATCTTTTGGCACGATACGAATCGTTTTTACCACGCGATCTGCCACGCGGTTACGTCCAATATAGATGAAATCATAATGTTGCTTCAACGCATCAAGATTACTCCACAGAATCGCAGGTAAACTGTCCACAATATGATTCGCGTTAATTGAGAACGGCGAATAATTTGGTTGGAAATAGCTCACCACATTATCACGTTGCACAATTTGCTGAGGCATTCCATCTAAGGTAAGTAATTGAGCATAGGTTTTGCCATTATAATGAATATGGCTATAACGCAAGGAGGCCATATTCGGTGTGGTTTGCACAAAGGCCATTTCATAACTCAGGCGACTGCCTGCCTGTTGCATTTCGTCTAACAATTGGCTGGGCTGTACCGTATCGCTTTCTGAAGCCCATACGAGATTTGCAGAAAATAGCACTAAGGAAAGTGCGGTAAGTTTTTTGATCGTTTTTAACATCATTATTCACACATAGGATACAAACAAATTCACCACCAAAAATGGTGGTGAACAACCTAAACTTCATTCATTATTATTTCTGATTTTGCAAATTTAATCTATCTGCATAAATACGTTTTTGCAATTCATAACTTTGTAGCATTGAATCAATGCGTTTATTTTTTTGTTCAATTTGTTCTGGTGTAATCACTGATTGGGCTGGGGCATTATAACTCACTTCTTGCACCGAATTATTAAATGGTAAGGTTTGTAACACAGGTGTATCCTGACCTTCTTTCGCATTGTTTGCCATAAAACTCTGCACACCCATTACTGCCACCAAACATACCCCAGCTGCCACGGCGAATTGCGTCATCGGCATAAACCACGCTTTCAGTTTTTGGCTAAATGGAGATTGCTTAATTTCTTCTGGCATTGGTTGTGAAATTTTAGGTTCTGCCACAATCATTTCTTCTTGCTCGATTAATTCGGCCATTTTGTTGGTAAAATCTTGCCCGAGCAATACGTCGCTTTCTTGGCGTATGACGGAACGAATCAGATGAAAGTTGCCCCAAGATTTTTGTAAATCTTGATCTTGACAAAGTGCCTCGGTAAATTCCGCGCTTAATTGTTCTCCGTCAATATAGGCTGAAAGTTGTTCTTTTTGCATCATAAACTCCAAGATTAATCAATTTACTTTAGTTAGTGCTGAAGTAAAGGTTGAATTTTATTTTCGATAATTTCCCTTGCTCGAAAAATTCGTGAGCGTACCGTTCCTACTGGGCAATTCATAATATCGGCAATTTCTTCATAACTTAATCCTTCTAACTCACGCAAGGTGATGGCGGTTTTTAAGTCTTCCTGCATACTATGAATGGTATCAAAAATAATCTTCTTCAATTCACCAGATAACATCTGATTTTCGGGGGTATCTACGTCCCGTAAATTCGTTCCCACATCATAGGATTCTGCTTCATCTGCCAAAATATCTTCATTTGGCGGGCGACGCCCTTGTGCGGTTAAATAATTTTTTGCCGTATTTACGGCGATACGATATAGCCAAGTGTAGAAAGCACTATCACCACGGAATAATTCAATTGAGCGGTATGCTTTAATGAATGATTCTTGTACAACATCAGGAATATCATTCGGCGATACATAACGGGTTAATAACCCTGCTACCTTATTCTGATAACGCGATACCAACAAATTGAATGCTTTCTTATCTCCCTGCTGTACCCTTTCTACCAAAGCCTGATCTGTTAGCTGTTCAGCCATATAACCTCTTATATACCTCTAACAAGCCTTGATATACAAGACAGCAAGCTCGTGTTCTCTTAGAGGCGTAAAAATTGTAAAAGTTCAAAATATTTATAAATTAATGTGATAATTTTTCTTGTATATAGGAAACCATTTGCTGTAATTCAAGATCTGGCGCAGGTTTTCGATTAAAAAACCACGAAAAAAGTTGCAAATCTGTTGCTGAAAGTAAACGAACAAAGGTGGCTTTTTGTTGCTCATCAAGGTCATCAAAATGCTGTTGGAAAAACGGCATTATGACCTTATCTAATTCAAGCATTCCACGCCGACAATCCCATTCAAGGCGAAATTTATTATATTTTTCCATATTTGTTTCCTTCTTGAACCGAATAATGGGGGGGATTATAGCGGAATTTGATTAGCGATGTGGGAATAATTTTGTTTTTTCTTAAGTGTGTTGCTCTGTTTTGCAATAAGCTGACATCGGCTTGATTTGTTGTATTCTTCGTATTCTTGCCTCAAATGACTTTGTTTTATTTAATGCTTAAATAGTGATAAAAAACCCGACATTTATGTCGGGTTTTGGTGATTAACAAAGTGCGGTTATTTTTCCGCAAGTTTTGGTTTAATCACCGAATAGATGACCCCTGTTACAATAGCGCCAATTGCGATAGCAGCAAGATACATTAATGGTTGCGTAACAAATGGGATCACAAATAATCCACCGTGTGGTGCTTGTAAGCCAATGGATAAACCTAAAGACATCGCGCCTGCCACAGCCCCCCCAATAATACTTGATACAATCACACGTACAGGATCGGCGGCAACGAATGGCAATGCCCCTTCAGAGATAAAACAAAGCCCTAACACAAAGGAAGCTTTACCAGCATCACGTTGATTGGCGGTGAATTTTTTGCGTGCGAGTAACGTGGCAATCGCCATTCCAATTGGGGGTACCATACCCGCTGCCATCACTGCTGCCATTGGGGTGTAAACGCCAGAAGCGATTAAACCTGTACCAAAAGTATAAGCCGCTTTGTTCACTGGACCGCCCATATCCACGCACATCATCGCACCAAGTACCGCACCTAAAAGCAACGCATTGCTTTGTCCCATTGTGTTGAGCCATTCTACCAAGGCATCCATTAAGCCTTTAACTGGTGGGTTGATAAGATAAATCATCACTAAGCCCACAATGGCAGAGCCAAGCAATGGTAAAATTAAAATCGGTTTTAATGAACTTAAACTGGCTGGTAATTGAATCGCGGAATTTAAGCCTTTCACCACATAACCTGCGAGCAAGCCAGCAATGATTCCGCCTAAAATCCCTGCGCCTGCTGTGGTGGCGAGCATACCGCCAATTAAGCCGACAGCTAACCCCGGACGATCCGCAATAGAAAACGCCACATAACCAGCAAATACGGCAATCATCAAATGGAATGCAGCGCCACCGCCAATATCCATTAAGGCTTTTGGTAAGCCGCCTGCAATATTTGGATCTTTAAATGCCTCAATCCCAAACATAAAGGAAATGGCGATCAGCAAACCACCTGCCACCACTAATGGCAACATATGGGAAACCCCAGTCATCAAGTGTTTGTACAGCCCTTTACGTTCGCCACGGCTTTCTTCGCTGCTTTGTACTTTCGCTGTACTTGCACCAGTATAAATTTTTGCCTCTTTAAACGCTTTTTCAAATTCTTGTGCGGTTTTCTTTAATGCAAGTCCCGTGGAAGTACGATACATCGGCTTGCCTTCAAATTTGCTTAAATCCACATCAATATCGGCTGCGATAAAAACTAAATCGGCATTTTCCACATCTTCAGGAGAGATAATATTACTTGAACCCACCTGCCCACGGGTTTCTACCTTCACATTCCAGCCTTGCTTTTTAGCATATTCAGCAATCGCTTCCGCAGACATAAAGGTATGCGCCACACCTGTTGGGCAAGCGGTTACCGCCACAATATTTTTGGTTTTATTGGAAAAATCTGGCGAAATTTGCACCGCACTTTGTGTTTCGTGTGGGGTATAGTCTACTGCCTCAGCCATCGCTTGAGTTAAGATGGTTTCAGGGGCATTAAAGGCATTTTCTGCGTCTGCCACAAAAACCTTTTTACCTTGTAAGCGATGGTCATTCGGCATTCCACCTAACGCAATCACTAAATCTGCTTGATTGGCATCTGCCACCACTTCATTGCTTTGTTGTTTTGCTGCTACGGCAAGCACCTGTTTAATCAAAAAGGCTTTGGCATTGCCTAATTGTGTTGAGGTAGTTAAAAATATCTTCATCGTTTTATCCTTTAATCACTGAAATTTGTACTTTCTCTAAGATTGGTGTTAATAATGTAGGATCGCTCACGCCAACATTGCTTTGCGATACTGCAAAAGCTGACACGGCACTAGCAAAGGCAAGGGTGTCTTGCTGTGAAAGGGATTGACTCAAGCCATAAATCAATCCCGCTACCATTGAATCGCCTGCCCCTACGGTGCTAACCACCTGTTCGCATTTCGGTGGTTTCGCTTGGATTACACCTTGTTCACTCAGCCACAGCGCGCCTTCTGCGCCCATTGAAATAATCACATTGGCAATGCCTTGTGCGCGCAATTTTTCTGCTGCACTGATAATTTCTTCAAGATTTGGCAAAGAATGCCCCACCCACGCTTCAAGCTCACGATGATTTGGTTTGACTAGCCAAGGATTGGCAGATAAGCCTGCAGTGAGTGCCGCATTACTGCTGTCTAAGACCACTTTTATGCCCGCTTGTTGTAGCTGTTTGAGCCACTGAGCAAAATCCGTTGGACTGACACCACGCGGCAAACTGCCACACACGGCAACAATGTCAAAATCTTTGCATAACAATAAGGATTGTTGAACGAAATCTTGCCAATCTTGTGGTGAAATTTCATAACCGAGGAAATTCAGATCGGTAACATCGGCTTCGGTTTCGGTGATTTTCACGTTAATACGGGTTTTGCCTGCTACACGCTGAAAGCGATCTTCTAAGCCGAGTTCTGCAAACATTGTGTTGAAATCGCCTTGATTATCACGACCAAGGAAACCACTCACCGCCACGTCAATGCCTAAATCTTTCAGCACTTTGGCGACATTGATACCTTTACCAGCAGGAAATAAGCCTAAGGTTTCCACTGTATTGACTTCGCCAAGCTCAATACGTTTTAACCTTCCCACTAAATCATAAGCGGTATTTAATGTAATTGTTGCCACTTTTGCCATTACGAATACCTCTACTCACCTAAACCCGCTTCAATTGCCGCGCCAATGCCGGCAAGGGCTTGTTGTGCTTCTTCACCCGTTGCCACAAAACGTAAACGATGCCCTTTCACCACGCCAAGTGCCACCACTTTCATTAAGCTTTTGGCACTCACTAATTGGCTATCGCGATCGACATTTTGCACCGCCACCGACGCGTTATATTTTTTCACTTCATTGACTAACACCGCAGCAGGACGTGCGTGCAAACCGTGTTCGTTGCGTACCACAAAAACCGCTTCAACACTTTCACTCGGATCGTGATTTTCAAGTGCGGTGCTTTTTTCTGGCATTTTTTCGTTATTCGTGGTGCTTTCACCTACCACTTCAATCTGATCAGGCTCTTTTGGTGATAAAGAAGACACTTCTTCGCCTAATCCCTCTGCGATCGCTTTTCCAATGGATTCAATGGCGTGTTTAGCATCTTCGCCCACCGCACGGAAACGCAAACGATGCCCAAAGGTTGCGCCCAGTGCAACAATTTTCATCAAACTTTTTGCACTGATTGCCTCACCGCCTCGGGTAAGATTTTCTACTGTAATTTTTGAGGCGAATTTTTTCACTTCATTCACTAATACCGCCGAAGGGCGTGCGTGCAAGCCGTGCTCATTACGCACGGTAAATGTACCAATCACTGTACCCGCATTTTCGCTATTTGTATTGGCTGGGGCTGGGCTTGCAACGCTGACTTCACCGCCATTAAGTGCGGTCAAAATTTGGTTAGCATTTCCGTTTAATAACGTTTGTTGTACGGAATTTTCTAGCAAGCGTGCAAGTAGCTCATCAATTTGTTCATTCACACAAGCCACGGTTAGCACCCCTTTCACCTCTTTATGATTATGCTGAAAGGCTTGCTTTGCACGGCTGAACGTAAGGGCGTTTTTCTCGTTACCTTGCACCGAATCGGTGAGCCATAAACCGCCCCCTAATGGCAATGCCGGGGAAGCAATGACTTCTGCCACAAACTGATTATTCACCGCCCCTTGCTGTTGCAATTTACCTGCGTTCATCGCAATTAAGGTAAGCAAGCTTTCTGTCTCCACCTCAAGACTGACATCTTCACTTTTCACTTGCAAAGTTTCTTCACCCATTAAAATGGCACGGAATTTTTCCACTTCTTGCAATGTAGCTAATTTTGCCGCTTTTTCTTCATCACCTAACACTTGGGTAAGCTGGCGGAGTAGCGTTAAATGTTCATCGGAACGTGCGGCAATCCCGATCACAACATACGCCTTGTTACCCTCGCCCCATTCAATCCCTTGTGGAAATTGGAACACTTGCACGCCTGTTTGTTTCACCATTGGGCGCGTTTCTAGCGTGCCGTGCGGAATGGCAATACCATTGCCCAAAAAAGTGGACGTTTGTGTTTCACGCGCTAGCATTCCCGCTAAATATCCCGCTTCCACATTGCCCGCTTGCTCTAACGCTTGCGCGACTAATTCAATGGCTTGCTGTTTATTTTCGGCTTGTGCCGATAAATGAATATTGTTTTCTGATAAGTTAAGCATTTTCCCTCCAGAATATGAGATTTAAAGACCAAATGGGGGTTGTAATACGGCTGACTTCTTCACACCCCAATTTGCCAATCATTTTTTATTAATAACTTGCTGAACACTTGCTAAATATGTTGCTGAATATTCAGCAAAAACCTTTCAGCTTACATCAAAAAAGAAAAGGTTACTGATGAATTATCAGTAACCTTACAGATTATTTCCCGGTACAAATTTTCAACACTTGATCGCTGCCTTCCGCGATATAGCCTTCATCTAAGGAACGTGTTTGCCCTTTTTGTAAATCCAGCATCGCATCATAAATACCTTGCGTTGCACTTGGTTTATTAATGTGTGCCCAACAGTCTTTACTTAAACGATTAAAATTATTCTGTAATTCAGAGGCAAACACCACACCGCTATAATAAGCATAAATTTGGCTATCCACGCCATTGCCTTGATATAATTTTGCTTTAATTTGATCAATCGGAATTAAAATACGGTTTAAATACCAATCGTTCGCACCACTCGCAAAGGAATTCACATCATAATCTTTATTTACGCGCCCTGAATAGGTTTGTACCGTTGCCGCATAAGCCGCTGCATAGGATTTTTGATCGATTTTCTCTTTATCTAAATCAATCACCTTTTTCTCGTTATCCATAAAAGGGATGTAAGAAGTCATTGATGAACAAGCAACTAAAAAAGCACTTAGTAGAGAAATTGAAATAATTTTAAACATAACTTATCCGTTTTGGTTAATCAGATTTTGCTTATTATACTGATTATAATGTGAATAAAAAGCCAAATTTCGGTGATTTTTTACCGCACTTTGCTTTCTAAATCTGCCAAGGTATTAAAGTTTTGGAATGCCGCTTTTTGTTCACTGAAATCGACAGCAATCGCCCCATTTTGTCGCATAAACTGCAACATTCGTCGTTCACCTTTTTGCAAATAGTCCGCAAGTTTCTCAGCAAGTGTTGTCGAAACCAAGCAAAAGGTAGGGTGTTCTCGTTCACCGTCAGTGGCATAAGTGAGCAAAACGGGGGAATTTTCTCCCGCACTTCGAGAATGGGGTAATGAGCGCAAAATAGGTTGCTGTAATTTTTCTAGTAAATTCAAGGGTAAAAACGGACAATCGCAAGGCACAAACAGCACAAAATCTGAATGGGATAATCTTAAGCTGGTTAAAATGCCACTCAAAGGTCCTTGAAAATCTGCCAATTCATCAGCAAATACGGGCAAACCACTTTGACGATACAGGGCTTGATTGCGATTTGCGTTAATCGCAATGTCATTCAGTTGGGGCGTTAAACGCTGATAACAATGCAAAAATAGGGGCTGACCTTGTAGCAACTGCAAGCCTTTATCCGCCCCTCCCATACGCCTTGCTTTACCGCCTGCAAGAATCACCGCGCTGATTTTCATTTCCCCTCACTTTTGTTTTCCACCTTATCAAACACCCTCATTCTACTTGATAACCCCGTAAATAAAAAAGTGCGGTGGAAAAAAGTGTGAATTTTTCTACCGCAGTTTTCCGATGTAATAATAGATTGGTTATAATATTTTCATAATTTGTGCTATTTGATCTGCACTTTTCCCTAAAATGATTTGTAGCTGATTTTCTCCTATTCGAATATTACCTTTTGACCCTAAATCAGATAATTTTTCCTCATTGACTTTAGAAAAGTCAGCAATATTAAGACGCAGCCTTGTGATACAAGCATTAATATCTATTAAATTATCTTTTCCCCCTAATGCATTTAATAAATTTTTAGCTTGTTCTTCTAAGTAGGGGGAAATTTTCTCATTATCTTTTTTAGAAAAAAACATCACTACCTCACATATATTTTTAACTTTGTTGTCTAGTCTTAAGGCTTTCTAATAATACTGCAAGAATAATAATTCCGCCTTTTACCACTTGTTGATGATAACCTGGGATATTTAACAAATTCATTAGGTTAGAAATAATACTTAAGATTAATACCCCAATTATTGTATTAGTTACCGTACCTTTTCCACCAGATAAACTTGCTCCGCCAACAACAACTGCAGCAATAGCATCAAGTTCAAATCCAATTCCGAATACAGGTGAACCTACTCCTGTTCTCGTTGTAGCAAGCACGCCAGCTAAAGCACAAGCAACACCGCAAATGACATAAACGAGAAATTTATAACGTTCAACTTGAATTCCAGCAAAGCGAGTCGCAATTTCATTACTTCCGATAGATATAATTAAGCGTCCAAATACGGTCTTTTTATATACAAATAATGCACCTAAAAAGCAGATTAATAATACATAAAAAGGTAAAGGTAAGCCTAAAAAATAACCGGTCCCAAAATCAGTGAACGCATCATTTTCTACGAAAATTGGTTGACCTTTGGATACAATTAATCCTAACCCTCGTGCGACAGTCATCATAGCAAGAGTCGCAACGAAAGGAGCTACTTTGAAATAAGAAATTAATCCCCCAGCTGTCGCTCCTATTACTGCTCCCACTAATAAAGCAATAAATGTGCCTCCCCAAATACCATAATTTGGCATTAATAGCGCAACAATAACGGACACTAAAGCCATTATTGATCCTACCGATAAATCAATTCCACCAGTTAAAATAACAAACAGTAATCCAAGAGAAACAATACCAAGTGGCACACTCTGTCTTAGCACATTCGTAATATTTTCTAACGAATAAAATCGATCTGTTAATAATCCTGCAATTACTAACATTAAAATAAAGAACATTAATGTGGAATATTTTAAGCAAAATAAATACAGCTTTTTCATACTTCTCTCCTAGTTTATTGTTTCTCGTTTCGGAATGGCTAATTTCATAATATTCTCTTCTGTCATTTCACTTTCTTTCAGCTCACCAGTAATAGCGCCATCACTCATTACATAAATGCGGTGGCATAATCCAATAAGTTCTACTAATTCAGAGGAAATAACTAATAAGCCATATCCTAATTTTGCTAAATCCGAAATAATACGATAGATTTCTGCTTTAGCTCCTACATCAACTCCCCTTGTAGGCTCATCAAGAATAATGAAGTCACAATCTGTACTTAACCATTTTGCTAGCACGACTTTTTGTTGATTTCCACCACTTAGACTAGAAATAGGATCTGTTAATTCACCTAATTTAATCTGTAATAACTTCTCTAATTTTTCACCAGATTTTCTTTCTAAGTGATGATTAATTACCCCAGCAGTAGAATATTTATTTAATGTCGCCATTGTCATATTTTCTAAAATTGATAAATTCAACACCGCACCTTGTTCTTTTCTACTTTCAGGAACTAATCCAATACCATACTGAATTGCTGAAGCTACATTATGTACTTTAATTAGCTCTTCATTTTTATACATTTCTCCATTAGAATATTTATCAATTCCAAAAATACATCTTGCCACTTCAGTTCTTCCTGCACCAACTAACCCTGCCAAACCAACAATTTCACCTTTTTTAATGTTAAAATTAATATTTTTTAGGATTTTTTCTCGATTCAAATTAACAACTCTAAAAATATCCTTTTCTTGAGGTACATTTTTTTCAGGATATAAAGATTTTAATTCGCGTCCAACCATATAGCGAATAATATCATCTTCCGTAGAGTTTTTAGGGTTAAGTTGAGCTACTGTTTGCCCATCTTTAATTACTGTAATTGCATCAGAAATGCGAAATAACTCTTCCAATCTATGAGATATATAAATAATAGTAACTCCTTTAGCTTGAAGTTTTTTTAAATTCTCAAAAAGGATATCAATTTCAGGCTCAGCCAAGACAGCAGTAGGTTCATCAAGAATAAGAATATCAACGTTTTTAGTTAATGCTTTGGCAATTTCAACCATTTGCTGATAAGCAACAGTTAAATCTCCCAGTCGAGTCTGAGGTGAAATATCAAATCCCAATGAGCTTAATGCCTCTTTCGCACGCTCATTGATTAATTTCCAGTTAATAATTTGCTTTCCATTTCCTAAATCATCCAAAAAAATATTTTCTGCGACAGAAAGATCTGGTGATAAAGCAAGCTCTTGATGAATAATGCCAATGCCTTTTTTTTGGCTACTTTTAGGATTTGAAAAATGAACTTCTTCTCCATTTACTCGTATCGTGCCACTATCTTTAATGTAAATACCAGAAAGAATTTTCATCAAGGTTGATTTACCCGCTCCATTTTCACCAATTAAAGCATGGATACTTGCTTTCTTGACATTAAGACTAATATTAGTTAGTGCTTTCACACCGCCGAAATGCTTACTTACATTACTAATTTCTATTGCAAATTCAGACATAATTTTTCTCCTAAAACAAGGTTGTGAAATTTTCCACAACCTATGGGAAGATAATTTATTGACTAGTATAAAGAATCTGGGTTATATACCTCATCGACATTTTCTTTAGTAATTAATAACGGCTTAATATATAGATAATCAGGAAAATCACGTTTACCAGCTTGGTAAGCTTTAATTGTATCAATAGCAAGTTTAGTTAAAGCATTTGGATTATTTGAAGCTGTTGCTTGCAATGTTCCTTTTTTAATAGCTTCTAAACCGAATTTATAACCATCATGTGCATAAACTTTCACATTTTTTAATTTCCCAGCAGCTTTTAATGCTCGAATCCCCCCCAATGCCATGTCATCCATTTCTGCGTAAACAGCATTAATTTTGTTTCCGTGAGCAACTAAAGCATCTTCCATTGCTTTTAAACCACCTTGTTGATCCCAATTCCCCCAAACTTGAGAAATAACATTCACATTAGATTGGTTATATTGACGGATTTGAGCATCCATCACACCAATAAGGAAATTATTACGACGTGCTTCACCAACTAAATTACCTTGGTTACCACTAATTAAGACAAGATTAATTGGCTCTTTACCAAATTGGCTAACTGCAAACTCACCAATCATTTTATTATTTGCCGCATTATTAGCTTGAATTCGTGTAATTACAGGTGCAGAAAGTGCAATATCACTATCTAACGCAATCGTTGGTACTTTAGCTCGTTTTGCCATTTCAGTAATTTTTATTCCTGCTACAGGATCCTGTGGATTCAATACTAAATAATCAATACCTTGAGATAGCATATCTTCTACATCAGCAATTTGCTTATTAAGATCGCCACGTGCATCAGTTGTAATTAGTTCATAGCCAGCATCTTTCGCATGAATTTTCATATACTCTGTCAATCCATTAAAGAAAGCGCCATTTAGTGTTCGATTGGCAAATCCTACTTTAATTTTTTCATCTGCTACGGCTGTTGCTGCCACTGAAAGAGAAAGAGCTAATGCAGTAATTAATTTTTTCATATGAACCACCTTAATTAAGTGAATATATAATACGAAATTATGCTCAATGAAAGTTCAGGCATAATTTCCCTAAAAATGGGTTTCCCCATAATTTTTAATAACTCATTGTTTTGGCAAAATTTGCTGCTTCACGCTCGATCAATAATCCCTGTTTGTAACGCTGAATAAAAGCTTCATAACCCTTTACCCAAGTTGGATCTGGTGTTTTAACATTATCTTCTACGTTAGCAAAAACGATTTGATCAAGATACTCCGTTAATAGTAATCCTTTTTGTTGGCTGTATGCAGCAAGCAGAGCAATTCCCCAAGCTCCGCCTTCGCTTGCTGTATCAAGTAACGCAACAGGAACATCTAATGCAGCTGCAAGCACATTTTGTGTTACATCTTTACTTTTAAATAATCCACCGTGAGCAAAAATCTTTTCAATTTTTACCCGCTCTTTTTTTATTAGCGTATCCATACCTAATTTCATCGCCCCAAATGAAGTATAAAGTTGGGCAAGAATAAAATTCGCTAATGAAAAATTTGCTTTTGCAGGATGAATGAATAATGGACAACCTTCCGTCAAATCCACGCCATGCTCTCCCGAATAGAAGCAATAAGAAAGTAACCCACCAGCATCTGGTCGAGCGGTTAGAGCTTGATTAAATAATGTGCTATATAGTTTGTCAGGATCTACTTCCATGCCAAAACTCAATAGCACTTCATTAAATAAATGAAACCATGCATTAAGATCTGAGCTACAGTTTTGCGAATGAGCCATTGCAACAAGCTCACCAGCAGGTGTAGTTACCATATCTAAATCACGATAAACCTGTGAGAGTGGCTTCTCTAACACCACCATAGCAAAGGCGGAAGTCCCAGCTGAAACATTACCTGTTTTAACTTTTATGCTATTAGTTGCCATCATTCCAGTTCCAGCATCCCCTTCTGGAGGACAAAGTGGACAGCCAACCTGTAAATTACCCGTTGGATCAAGTAATACTGCCCCCTTTTCTGTTAATCTACCAGCATTCTCTCCAGCTACTAATACTTTCGGCAAAATCTGTTTTAATTTCCAATTAAAGCCTCTTGGCTCAATAAGACGCTCAAAACTTTCAATCATAGACTGATCATAATTTTTGCTACTCGAATCAATTGGAAACATTCCAGAGGCATCACCGATTCCTAGTACTTTTTCACCTGTGAGCTGCCAATGCACATAACCCGCTAATGTCGTAATATAAGAAACATCTGAAATATGAGATTCTTCATTAAGAATCGCCTGATAGAGATGAGCAATACTCCAACGTTGCGGAATATTATATTGCAACAAATTGGTTAATCTATCTGCAGCGACTGCTGTCGTGTTATTACGCCAAGTCCGAAATTCTGCAAGCTGCTGTCCTTTCAAATTAAATGCTAAATAACCGTGCATCATTGCGCTTATTCCAATTGCAGCTAAACGTTGTATAACAACACCATATTGTTTTTCTACACTGTTCGATAAATCACGATAACTTTCTGCTATACCAGACCAAACTTCATTTAAAGGATAAGTCCAAACTCCATTAATAAAATGATTTTCCCAATCAAATGAACCTTTTGCTAAAATAAAGCCCTTTTCGTCAATAAGCACAGATTTAATTCTTGTTGAACCTAATTCAATGCCTAAATAGGCTTGACCATTTTCAATTAAACTTTTTGCTGAAGGTTGCATATATCCCTCCTCTTAATACCAAATGAATAATGGCAATATATCTCAAGAATGCTCATAAATTATAATGAGCATTCCTTATATTTGATTAGAAACAAGTAAATGCACCATCAACGATAAAGTCAGAACCCGTTGTAAATGAACTTGTATCCCCTGCTAAATATACGCAAATAGATTGCAACTCCTCTGGTTTTCCTAAACGATGTAATGGCGCCATTTCATTCCAAGTTTTAATTAGTGGCTGCAAAGATTCTGAATTTAAAGTAAGTTCTGTACCAATATAGCCTGGACTTAAGCTATTGACTCGAATACCATATTTAGCCCATTCAATTGCTAAAGACTTGGTCAATTGGATTACGCCTGCTTTTGATGCGTTATAAGCACACTGCGGTTGAGGTACATTAACAATATGTGCAGACATTGATGCTGTATTAATAATTGAGCCGCCTTTCCCTTGCTCAATCATTAATTTCCCTGCAGCTTGCGCGGTTAAGAATACGCCTGTTAAGTTCACATTAATTACTTTTTGCCATTGATCTAGTGTCATCTCTTCAGCGGGAATATTCATACAAATTCCCGCATTACAAAAAGCAATATCTAATGTGCCAAATTCTTGTTTAATCACATCAATTAAATGCTTTACACTTGTCTTATCTGTTACATCAGTTTGAACAGCAATTGCTTTTACTTGCTCATTTTGAGCTATTTCAGCAGCTGTTTTTTCTGCTTCTGTAATATCAAAATCAGCGATCACTATATTTGCCCCTGCTTGAGCAAAAGCTATCGCCACACTTTTTCCAATACCTCTTGCTCCGCCAGTAACAAATGCAGTTTTTCCAGTTAATTTCATTTTTTCTAAAATACCCATAGTACACTCCCGATGTTAATAGCAATGAATACGAATTAATAAATCAACTTAAATAAAGCAACTTAAATTAAGTTAATTTATATTAATCACCTTAGTATATTTTTACAACAGACCTTGATAAAATAATCGCTGTAAAAACGTATTTTTTAACAAATTTGTGACATAGTTCACATAATATTAAAAATAGCGAAATTTTAAGAATACAACCACAACGGTGATATAAATGATTGATAATAAAGAAGTTATAGACATAAAGGAAAATAATTATCGTAATGTTTATAAATTATTTTTCGAAAATGAAATGCTAGCAAAACCACAAATTGCGAAGTTGCTAGGGCTTAGTTTGCCTACTGTAGTGCATAATATCAGTAAATTACTTTCTGAAAATAAAATTAGGGAATGCGGACTTATTCCTTCTCAAGGTGGGCGACCAGCTACAGCTTATACTCTTATCCCTGATGCCTTTATTGCTGTTGGAGTAGAAATTCAACAAAAGAGCATCAAAATATTAGCACTGAATTTACAAGGGAAAACCACCGCACTTGAAATTTTCACATTTCAATTCTCTAATTCAGAAAGATATCTTACAGAGCTTTGCCATTATATCCATTCTTTTATTATGGAACATCAATATCAGACTCAACAAATTTTAGGCATTGGTATATCAATTCAAGGAATCGTAAATCATACTGGTGACAATATTCTGTACGGCAAGGTTCTTGATTGTGAAAAATTAAATATCACTCAAATACAGCAGCATTTTAATATCCCAGTAAAATTTTTTCATGATGTAAAATGTGCCGCAGCCGCGGAACTGTGGACAGCAAAATACATTGATAATGCTATTTATGTATCTATCAGTGAACATTTGGGAGGAGCAATTATACTAAACAATAGTATTGATCTTGGTAAAAAAGGCTATTCTGGTGCATTAGAACACCTACAAATTAACCTTAATGGTAAATCTTGCTATTGTGGCAAAAAAGGTTGCTTAGAAACTTACTGCTCCGTTTCAGCACTCATTAGTCCACAAGAAAATTTGACACAGTTTTTTACAAAATTGGAACAAAAAGATCCATGTACATTAGAGCGTTGGAATAATTATCTTAACGCTCTTGCTCAAGGGTTAAACTATGTCTATTTACTACTAGAGCGCGACATTATCCTTGGAGGTGAAATTGCACAATATCTTTATCAAACAGATATTGTTGAGCAATTACAGAAACGAATTAAGATGTTAAATCCATTTCCAATAAGTGATGGATTTGTAAGGATTGCTGAGCAACATAACAATGCAACGGTAATGGGGGCTGCTTTACCATTTATTACAGCATACTTACCCTAAAAACTTATTCCTTTCTCCCGATAATTACAGTATTATTTAGCCCTTTCTAACTCAAGGTGAGGAACTGTTATGAAATGTCATCGTCTAAATGAAGTATTGGAATTATTGCAACCTTATTGGTCGCAAGATCCTGATTTGAGCTTAACCCAAATTTTGCAAAAAATCGCGGATGAAGCGGGGTTTGATAAACCTGTGGCAGAATTAACGGACGAAGTGATTATCTATCATTTAAAAATGTATGGCACAGATAAACACGAGCCAATCCCGGGAATTAAAAAAGATTACGAAGAAGATTTTAAAACCGCATTATTAAAAGCACGCGGGATAATTAAATAAGGAAAGTTGGAATGAAAAAATTTCTTATTGCGTTAGCATCACTATTTTTTGTGGCAAATGTCCACGCCGTTAATTTAACAGAGGGAAAACAATATATTGCGTTAAATACAGAACGCGCGGTTCAGCCTGAAGTGATTGAATTTTTCTCTTTTTATTGCCCTCATTGTTATGCCTTTGAAATGGATTACCACATTCCTGAAAAAGTCAAAGCTGCACTCCCTGAAGGCACTAAATTTAAACAATATCACGTGAATTTTTTAGGACTTCAATCAGAAAATCTCACCCGCGCGTGGGCTTTAGCAATGGCACTCGGCGTAGAAGATAAAGTGAAAGCCCCATTATTTGAAGCCGCACAAGCTGCGGTAAAAAGTCGAGATCAAAGCGCACCAAGTTTAAATGCGATCCGCCAAATTTTTATTAATAATGGCGTCACGGCGGAACAATTTGATGGTGGCATTAACAGCTTTGCCGTCACCGGATTATACAATCAGCAAGTGCAAGCCGCTGAGCGTTTTGATGTACACGGTGTGCCAGATTTTTATGTAAACGGCAAATACCGCGTGAACCCTGAAGGGTTATCACATAGTCAAGAAGGTTTCATTCAAGATTATGTCGAAACGGTTAAAGCCTTACTACAAAAGTAACAAATCCATTGCAAAAATAACCAAAAATTGGTTTAATGCGTGCCGATTTTGAATTCGCAATATTGAGGATATTATGGCAGAAAGTTTTAGCGTAACGCGTCGTTTTTTTGACGATAAAAACTATCCCCGCGGTTTTGCTCGCCACGGTGATTATACAATCAAAGAATCTCAAGCTTTAGAGCAATATGGTCAAGCCTTTAAAGCCTTAGATACTGGTGAACGTGCGCCAATCACAGAAGAAGAAAAAGCCTTTGTGGCATTTTGTCAAGGTGAGCGCCAAGCAGAAACTTTTTTTGAAAAAACGTGGAATAAATACCGCACATTAACCAGCACCACAAAACGTGTTTATACCTTATCTGGCGTAGTCGCCGATAACTTAGAAGATATGAGCAACGCGGATTAATCTGCCTAGTAAGATCATAAGGCTTGAGCAATCAAGCCTTTTCTTTTTGCTCGCAATAAATAATGAGAAGGATCAATGCAAGTTTTACCTATCGAAAAATATGATGAATTATTGGCAGAAAAACGCCAAAAATTAACCGCACTTTTCGCCCCGTTTAATGCACCAGAATTAGCTGTGTTTGACTCGCCAAAGCAACATTATCGTATGCGAGCCGAATTTCGCCTGTGGCATCAAGAGGACGATTTTTATCATATTATGTTCGACAAGCAAACGCGTAAACCTTATCGCATTGACTGCTTTCCAATTGCCAGCCAACTTATCAATGAAATGATGCAAGCCTTGCTGCCCCTGCTCAAACAGCAAGCCATTCTCAACCATCGTTTATTTCAAATTGATTATCTCAGCACCCTGAGCAATAAGATCATCGTGAGCCTGCTTTATCACAAAGTCTTAGATAAACAATGGCAACAGGCAGCACTCACATTACGCCAAACCTTGCAACAGCAAGGTTTTGACGTGCAGATCATCGGACGCGCGTCCAAACAAAAAATTTGTTTAGATCAGGATTATGTGGATGAAATTCTGCCCGTAAACGGCAAAGATTATATTTATCGCCAAGTGGAAAACAGTTTCACGCAACCCAATGCGGTGGTAAATAGCAAAATGTTGCAATGGGCAATTGATTGCACCAAAAACAGCCAAGGCGATTTACTTGAACTATATTGTGGAAACGGCAATTTTTCTATCGCACTGGCACAAAATTTCCGTAAGGTTCTCGCCACAGAAATCGCCAAACCCTCTGTGGCAGCGGCACAATTTAACATCGCCGCAAACCGAATTGAGAATGTGCAAATCATCAGAATGTCGGCAGAAGAATTTACCCAAGCGATGAACGGCGTGCGTGCTTTTAACCGCTTGAAAGGCATTGATTTGCAAACTTATGATTGCAACACAATTTTTGTTGATCCGCCAAGGGCTGGGCTAGATCCTGAGACAGTAAAATTGGTGCAACACTATGATCGCATTTTATATATTTCCTGCAACCCGCACACGCTGTGCGATAACCTGCAAACACTGTGTCAAACGCACCGCATTGAGCGTGCAGCCTTATTTGATCAGTTCCCTTATACTGAACATATGGAATCCGGCGTATGGTTGATCCGAAAATAGCCGTGCAACTCATTTGCGAAACCAAAAATTCACAAAATTTCACCGCACTTTGTGAACAACAAGGATTAATCCACCACCCCAACAGCTCACTTGCCTTGGTGCAAACTGAACAAAATGGCGTTGCGCGCTTGGAATTACGCAAATTAGACGAACCCAAATTAGGTGCGGTATATGTGGATTTTGTCAGTGGCACAATGGCACATCGCCGCAAATTTGGCGGCGGTCGAGGTGAAGCCATTGCCAAAGCAGTGGGAATTAAAAAAGATTATCTGCCAACCCTCATTGATGCAACAGCAGGCTTGGGAAGAGATGCCTTTGTACTCGCCGCCATTGGTTGCCAAGTGCGTTTAGTCGAACGCCACCCTGTGGTCTATTTATTATTACAAGACGGCTTACAACGTGCTTATCAAGATGCAGAAATCGGTGCAATGATGCAACAAAATATGCAATTATTACCCGTAAAACAGATTGGCGATCTGGCTCAACAAGGCATTCAAGCCGATGTGGTTTATCTCGACCCGATGTATCCCCACAAAACGAAAAGTGCATTGGTGAAAAAAGAAATGCGCGTTTTTCAGCATTTAGTGGGCGCAGATGAAGATGCAGACCAACTGCTCGCCCCCGCCTTACAAATTGCACAAAAGCGCGTTGTAGTAAAACGCCCTGACTACGCCGAATTCCTCGCCCAAAAAACACCGCACTTTAGCCGCGAAACCAAAAATCATCGCTTTGATATTTATACGGTGGTTTAGTAAGGCGATTTAATAAAATCAAAAAAGCCATCATTCACTGATGGCTCTGAGATAAGTGCTTTATTGTGGCGAACGAGCAAGTTTTAACTTTTTGATCACTGTTTTTGCTTTTTCTTCATCAATTTGTTCAAGGTTTGAACCTCCAACAAAAACGCCCATTTTTATATACTGACGAATAAAATAATTCTTCCCACCTTCCGTCATAATATGTAAGTCATTATTACCAAATTCTGACTCAGTAGAAATCTTATGTTTTCCCGCCGTAACTAATTTATAAAAATAGACTTTAGGTGCTGATTGTCCAATAAATTTATCATCAACATAAAGATTTTTTCTTAATCTTGCTCCAAATGTTGAATCACGATAAATATACAAGCCAGACATTGTGTTATTAGGGGTAACAAATTGTTTCGCTTGCACATCTTCTGCTTCTGAAGCCATAGGCACTTTTGCACAGCCCGTTAAAATTAACGTGCCAACAAGCATTAAAACGGAAAGGATCTTTTTCATCATATTCACCATTTAACCTTAACTAGAATAAATAGCTAATATTTAAACCGATCGTATTGCTTTTAAATTCAATACTATTTTTCGCTTCTAACGTGACTCTGCTATAATCAAGCCCTGCAACTAAATTATCCGTAATTTTTGTTTTCACACCAAAACCGTAACTAAATCCAAACGCGCCACTATTTTCAAAATCAACATATCTAAACGCTGGATTATCTTCATTCATCGTGAAACTGCCTGCTTCTACACCGATTTTGACATAAGGCAAGAAACGATCAAGTTGATAGCCTTGCAAATAATGTACGCCTACGCGGAAATTCTCTTTAGCGATTTCATTGCCTAAATCATCTTCTGTTTTATTATTCGGAAGACTAATTTTTCCCTCAATAATACCAACAAAATTGTTGCCATAATCAAACATATAGCCACCAACAATACCCACGCCAACAGAACGAGAGCTAGACCCCGTATAATTACCATCATCATAGTGATAACCAAGTTCTTGTACTGGCACGGAAAAAGACTGTTTATTCAAATCAAGTGCGCTACCAATATAGAAGCCAGAAAAATTTTCCGCTTGTGCAAATAATGCTGTACTAGAAAGTAGTGTCGCCATCAAATATTTTTTCATAATATTTCTCCTATTTAGATTTATAAGTTAATTTTTTGAAGTTTTCTATGCTGTTCTTTCGGCAATGTATTAATGTCAATCACAGTTAATGCGCGCTCTTTGCCATTACTTAAGGTAGCCATTACTTCCTCTGGTAAACGATACATAGCCCCTGTTAAAGGATCAATAACAATCAATCCTAATGGTCCACCTAAAGCAAAATTCCCCCAATACCAACCATCTAATGTTGCTTGAATTTCGATTGTTTCTTTTGTGAAACCTTTTTTATCAAAAGTAATGAGATATTTTTCAGGTTTGAAGTAGCTAGAACCAGATTTTAATTTAACTACCTGTGGGGTAATTCCTTGGCTGACGATTTTCCCTTCTCTATTTGTAATCGTAAAATTTGCGCCCTCAGGGACTGATTGGATAGAAACAGGATAAGTGCTTTTACTAACAATCGTAGCACACCCTGTCAAGCCTAATGTTGTGGCTAATAACGCCACTTTTAATAAATTCTTCATAGATAAACCTCATTAAAGATGTAAAATGTCTGTTTTTAGAACGATGAAATTCTACAAAACTCATATAGTAAAAAACCATATATCAAAAAGACTGTTTTCTACTCATTTTGAGCTAGAATTGAACAAATGGAGCAGACAATGGCGATACACGAGAAAATCAGATTAATACGAGAAATGAATCATTGGTCGCAAGAAGAAATGGCAGAAAAAATGAACTTATCACCAAGTGGTTATGCAAAAATTGAGCGTGGAGAAACGCAATTACATTACGAAAAATTAAAGAAAATTGCACAGATTTTTGATATGGATATTTCTGAATTAGTAAGAGATGATCGCCATATTTGCTTTTTAATTAATGAAAATAGTCATCTTAGCTCGAATTATTATGCAACAAATGAAGCGGTTACCATTGAAAATGAAAAACTCAAATTAGCATTAAGCTATAAAGATCAGTTATTAGCACAAAAAGATAAAGAGATCGCCTCGTTAAAAGAAATTATTGCATTATTGAAAGCACAACAGACTACGCAAAACTAAGTGCGGTGGTTTTTTCACAATTTTTTCTTAAATTTATTCCAGACTTTGTCTTCTTGACCGCGCCATAGGCGTTGGATGTTATCGTGGTGGCGGTAAACGAGCAGGCAGCAGACCAGTGCGACAGGAAAGGTGAATTCAGGTTTGTACCACCATACATAAAAAGGAATGGTGATGGCAGCGATAACCGCGCTTAAGGATGAATATCCCGTGAGTAAAAAGACGGCAAGCCACGTGCCAAGCATCCAAAGATCCACGCCCCAACCAATAGGGGCAATGGCGCCAAATGCGGTGGCGACGCCTTTCCCACCTTTAAATTTAAAGAATAAGGGAAAGATATGCCCTAAACAGGCAGCCAATGCAACCATACCTAATTGGAATTGGGTCAAACCGAGATAATAACCTGCCCACACAGGAAGCATTCCTTTTAGAATGTCAAAAATAAGTACCGCTAAGGCGGCCCAACGTCCGCCAATGCGTAGCACGTTGGTTGCACCGGGATTGTGTGAGCCTGTGGTGCGAGGATCAGGTAAGCCGGCAAGGCGACAAAATAAAATGGCGCTCGAAATTGAACCGAGCAAATACGCACAAAATATATAAAAAAGGGCGAAAAGGCTCATTTTACCTCCCTGAACTGTCAAGTGAAAAATTTGTTCGTCTATTGTACATAAACTTGATAGCATACGCCTAATAGTATTTCAGGAGATTGAAGGATTTTATGATAGATCGCATTTTTATTGAAGAATTGGTTGTTTTCGCTCAAATTGGCGTCTATGACTGGGAACAGCAAATCAAACAAACGTTGATTTTTGATGTGGAAATGGCGTGGGATTGTCGTCAGGCAGCGGAGACCGATGATGTTGCCTATTGCCTAAATTATGCCGAAGTCAGCGAATTTATTATCAATTATGTACAATCTAAACCTTTTTTCTTAATTGAACGCGTCGCTTATGAAGTAGCGCAGCAGCTTGAACAAAAATACGGATTAAGCTGGTTAAAAATTAAATTAAGTAAGCCCAAAGCAGTGGCACAAGCACGCAATGTTGGCATTATAGTGGAACGTGGAACAAGATGAATAAACCGTATTATGGCTATCTTTGCTTAATTTTAGCCACGTTATTTTGGGGCGGAAATTATATCTTCGGCAAAATACTAAGCCGTGACGTTGATCCCATCGTACTGACTTATCTCCGTTGGTTTCCCGCCGCTGTGCTGTTATTATTGCTGTTTGTTAAACCTGTCATTGCTTTCGTTCCCTTGATTCAAAAAACGTGGAAAATTTTAACCGCACTTTCGTTACTCGGCATTGTGATCTTCCCTTTATTTCTTTATCAAGGCTTACAAACCACCACGGCACTTAACGCGAGTATTTATCTTGCTGTAGTCCCTATTGCGGTGCTATTGCTCAATCGCCTTATTTTTGGGGATAGAATTCGTCCTTTAATGCTTGCGGGGGCAATGGTAAGTTTCTTCGGTGTATTCTGTTTATTAAGCCAAGGCGATCCACAAACCTTAGTACAATTCAATGTGAATAAAGGGGATCTATGGGCGATTGGGTCGGCATTGAGCTGGGCTGTTTATTGTTGCATTATCCGCCTACGCCCAGCAGAGTTACCCAACGCGGTGATGCTTACCTTACTTGTTGCCATTGCAATGTTGTGCTTTACCCCTGTATTTCTATGGAAAGCCTTGACTGCCAGCGAACCGATTATCAGCCAAATTTCTCCAAACCATTGGGCAATGATCGGCTATTTAGTTGTCGGCCCTTCTATTTTGTCTTACGCCTTTTGGAACTACGGCATTAATCTTGTCGGAGGGGCGAAAGGCGCAGTGTTTACCAATGTTACCCCTTTATTCGCTGCCCTGCTTGGCATTAGCGTTTTGGGTGAAAAGCTCTATTGGTATCATTTCATCAGTGGGGCATTGATTGTGCTAGGGTTACTGATGTGTAATCGAAAGGGATAAAAACACAAAAACAAAAAGTGCGGTATTTTTTACCGCACTTTTTATTATCGCTCAGAAAGATTAATCAATCGCTGGCACGTAATTACCTGCAACGATGGCCTCTTTGATGTTATCAGCGGTTTCAAGCACCTGACCAAGTAAGGCTTGTACGTTTTCCAAGGTGGCGATGGGACTAAGCGTAGTCATTTTTAAGGCTTGTACACCATTAACTTTGGTTACCCCAATATTGGCTTCGCCACGAGCAAATAATTCGTCGGCAATATTTTGATTGAGATTATCAATAAATTCCGTAGGGTAGTTCGCTGGATTTACGCGGAATAACACGGATGCGAATTGCGGTTCAACTAATAATTCTAGCCCTTTTGTTGCCTTAATGTAGTCCGCCACTTCACGAGTAAGTTTCACGCCGTGGTCAATCATTGAGCCATAAAGTTCTTCCCCTAAAGCTTCTACGGTAAACCATAATTTTAATGCATCAAAACGGCGTGTTGTTTGTAAGGATTTTGCTACCAAGTTAGGGACACCGTGTTCTTCATCGTATTCTGAATTCAGGTAGTCTGCTTTGTAATCAATGAAGCGGTAGTTTTGTGGATCTTTAAGTAAGAATGCCCCACAAGAAATACTTTGGAAAAAGTGTTTGTGGAAATCAAGGGTAACGGAATCCGCCAATTCTAAGCCGTTTAGCCAATGACGATAGTCATTAGAAAGCAATAATGCACCGCCCCACGCCGCATCAACGTGTAGCCACGCTCCATACTGATCTGCAAGCTGACGAATGTCTTGCAATGGGTCAATCGCCCCTGCATCCGTTGTTCCAGCCGTTGCCACGATACAGGCAACTAATTGCCCTTCTGCGTTGAGCTTACTGAGGATATTGGCTAATGCCGTTGTATCCATTTGTGCATTTTCATTACAAGGTACACTGATTACAGATTGAAAGCCCATTCCCATCATTGCCATATTTTTTTGCACAGAGAAGTGGGCATTTTCTGAACATAACACTTTTACCCGTTGTAATGCTTCTGCGGGTAAGCCATCTTGCTGTACAGACCATTCCTTCCCTTCAGCATTTTTCCAATGTTTAGCAATACAAGCATCGCGTGCTAATAACACGCCCATTAAATTCGATTGCGTGCCACCAGAAGTGAACACACCGGCATCACCTGCGGCATACCCCACTTTTTCGCGTAACCATTCGATTAATTGCACTTCCATTAATGACCCTGCTGGGCTTTGATCCCAAGAGTCCATAGATTGGTTAGTGGCATTAATAAACACTTCAGCGACTTGGCTAGCCACCATCGTCGGGCAATGTAAATGCGCCAAAGAATGTGGATGATGCACTTTCAGGCTTTTGTTTAAGAATAATTCAGTGAGGCGTGCTAAGGATTTTTCTAATCCGAAACCTTGTTGCGACGGCTGAAAAGCAATTTCTTTACGGAGCTGTTTAATACTTCCCCCCGTGTACATTTTATTATTTTTGAGCCAATTTCCTACCGCACTTATTGCCGTTGCCATATTTTTTTCATAATCGGCGATAGATTGTGGATCATTGCAAAGAAGGGATTGTTTGTGTTTTGCGAAATCGACCATTGAGAATTTCCTGAAAGATGATTGAGATAAAAATAGCTAAATGGGACGTTGTGCTATCCCATTTAGCTAGATTAATAATTAGCCACGCACGGCTTTTAAGGCATCTGCTACGGATTGAGTAAAGCGTTTGATTAACTCTTCACTTTCCGCTTGCGTGATGATAAGTGGGCAAAGAATACGCACTACATTACCACCACGACCACCACGCTCTAGCAATAACTTATTGTTAAAGCAGGCTTTTTGAATTGCGGCAGCCAGTTCACCATCTGCTGGATATGCCCCAATGCGATCTTGCGCTTGACGTTCATCAACGATCTCAATCCCGATCATTAAACCACGTCCGCGCACGTTACCGATACAAGGGAATTGTTGTGCTAATTTTTTCAATTCAGTTTGTAAGAAATCACCACGTTCTAAGGCATTTTGCGCTAAGTTTTGCTCACGCATAATTTTTAATGACGCATACCCCGTCGCCATTGCCATTTGGTTACCGCGGAATGTGCCTGTATGTCCTGCTGGTTGCCACGCATCAAATTCTTTACGAATGGCAAGCACTGCCAATGGCAAACTGCCCCCTACGGCTTTTGACATTACCACGATATCAGGCTCAATACCGGCATATTCAAAGGCAAACATTTTTCCTGAACGGCAGAAACCCGCTTGCACTTCATCAAGGATTAACACAATACCGTGTTTTTTCGTTACTTCACGGATTTTTTGTAACCATTTCACAGGCGCCGTTACCACACCGCCTTCCCCTTGAATCGCTTCAAGGATCACTGCCGCAGGTTTTACCACACCGCTTTCTACATCTTCAATAAAGTTTTCAAAATAATAGGTTAGTGCTTCTACACCCGCTTCACCACCTAGACCCAATGGACAACGGTATTCGTGCGGATAAGGCATAAATTGCACGCCAGCCATTAAGTTTTGTACGGCGTTTTTCGCATTTAAGTTCCCTGTCATAGAAAGTGAACCGTGGGTCATTCCGTGGTAACCACCAGAAAATGCGATAACATTACCACGTCCAGTGTAGGTTTTGGCAAGTTTTACTGCCGCCTCTGTGCCATCTGCACCAGAAGGGCCACAGAATTGCAGACGATATTGATCTTTCGGGAAGAAAGAAAGCAGTTCTTCAGTAAAAGCGTCTTTTAATGGCGTGGTTAAATCTAATGTGTGAAGCGGTAAACCGCTACTTAATACATCTTGAATCGCTTGGATCACCGCAGGGTGATTATGCCCAAGCGCTAATGTTCCTGCACCAGCTAAGCAATCAAGATATTCATTACCTTCAACATCCGTTACCCAACAACCTTGTGCTTTGGCAATGGCTAATGGCAATTTGCGTGGATAGCTACGCACATTCGATTCCATTGCATTTTGGCGGTTGAGATAATATTCATTGGTTGCGTTGTTGATTGGATTTACAGGCGTGTTTGTCATGCTAATCTATACCTTCAATAAGAGGTTAAAAAAATAAGTCGGGTGCCTTGCGGGATAACGCGATTTCTGTTGTCCTCATTCTGCGTTATTTCGCCTTGCCTGAGAACAAAATAAATACGCGTTATAAGCCTAAGCTTTCTTATTCTTAAAAATAAGATGCCATGGGGCATTTTGACTCGCTACTTATTAAAAAAAGCGTTTCAGCTTTTTTATTTTTCCTAATTGGAAAGTTGGAAGTTTGTAAAGCGGAAGCCTTACAAAAGACGGCATATAGTACCCTTTTTTGCTAGAAAGAAAAGTGATTTTTATTGATTTAGGCAAAATAATCAAAAATTACACCGCACTTGTTCTTTTCCAGTAAGTTTTCTGAGCAAAAACACATTTATTCGAGGTGTGTTTGATTTCATCAAGTTCAATTTTCCATAAGTCAGTATTCATCAAACGGGCAAAGGGATAACGCGCGTAATAGCGCTTAAGAGCAGACTGGCGGGCATTTCCATCAAGCAATATGGCACGACCTTTAAACTGCACGCCTTCAATCTCGCTTACTTGATCGGTTTGTGTAGCAATCGTACCAACGACCTGCTCACTTTGTTGCATTATTTGTGCGTGCTGCGTATTAAGAGAAGAAAAGAAAATCAGGCTGACATTCTCATTATCAAGCACATAAAAGCAGTTTGCTGCCCAAAAATCCTGTGTGTTATGAACAGCAAGGCTCATCACCGTTTGCTGTTGTAAAAATTGTGCAATCTTATGAGGAAGGGTTATCATCATATAAAAGAATGCCCTGAAAACAGGGCATTCTGCTTAGCTTAAAGGTTTTTTGTTTCTGCCGTTTCAACAAGTGCGGTAGGATTTTCTGGCGTTTTTTCATTTTCTTCAGAGGCTAAGTTTTGCACCGACATTGCGGATTTCAAACTTTCTTGCTGAAGTTGTTTAGCCAGTTCATTTTCACCGTTTTGCTCAAAGGCATAGGTTGCCATTGTAATATCATTCGGCTGAAGCTGGGTTTTATCTGCGATCACTTTCTTAAATGCTTCGCTTGCCTTAGCAAAATCGCCATTACGCACATATAAGTAACCTAAGGCACGGTTTGTGCAACAACAAGATTGCTCCTTACTTTGTTTTGCCCGTTTTTCCATAATTTTCAGCAATTTGCTGTTATCTACGGGTTGAACACGGGTAATTTGCGAGCAAAGTTGTTGTGCCAGTGGGTTGTTGTCATCCACTTTTTTCAAGGCTTCTAAGATCAATTTATAGGCGGTTTCGTGATCATCACTATCAATCAAGCGACGAATAAGCCCAATTTTGACATACAGATCATTTTGTCGTTTACGTGGTTGATCGTCCCACCATTTAAGCAAGCCATCGACGCCTTCTTCATTCATTTTTTCGTCAAGTAAGCCATCTTCTACGCGATGTTGCAAGGTCGTAAATTCTTTATCTGAATAGATCCCTGAATTTTCCACTTGATCCAGAATTTTATCTAACGCTTCAAAAGCGTGCGATTTTAAGTAGATCTCAACTGCCAGTTTTAACACTTCTTTATTGCGGTGGGTCATTACTAACAAGCTATCAATGGCACTGCGTGCGGCAGGCAATTTATTTTGCTGTAACAAAATTCGCGTACGCGCAATCTCAACAAGTAGGTTATCTGTGCCAGCCAATTCAGTGGCTTTAATTAAGTAACGATTGGCGCTAAATTCATCGCCACGCTGTTGTGCTGCTTCTGCTGCTTTAATAAAGTTTAGGATTGGCTCATCAGAATGTTTGGCATTTTTACCAATTAATTTTTCAGCTTTAGAATATTGCCCTTCGTCCATTAACATTAACCCTTCAAGCGTTTGTTTTTGTGCTTTAAGGCGTTTACGACGAGAGAACCAGCCATAAGTGCTGTTACTTAAACGACAGAATTTTGTGATGATCCACTCAATACCATATACCACCGCCATTGCAATCACGAAGAAAATCACAAGGGTGGTGATTGACATTTCAATGCTGTATGTGCTGGTTTCAATTAACACATAGCCTTGTTTGCCCGATAGATAAGGGCCTGCGATTAAGCCGGCAAGTAACACCAGCATTAAAAATAGGGTTCTAAACATTGCTATTTCCTCTACTGTTGTTGTGCTTGGTTTTGCTCAGATTTGTCTGCATTTTCCACCGCACTTTGGTTTTCCACGGCAGTTTGGTTTTCACTCGGCTTTTCACTTTGATTTTCATCGCTTTGCGTCGCATTGCTTTCTGCATTCACCGCTGAAACCTGTTGTGCTGGCGCGGCATTTTCTGTTGTGTTGCTACCTTGCGCGCTTTCCCCTTTGGCATCCTGCGCATTTTCTTTCGCCACCTCTTTATCTACGGAAAGCTCAATTTTTTGCACCTCTTGCGAAGGCTTATTAAGCAATTTATCTAATAAATTTAAACTAGTTAACTGCGTTGGCACATCAACATAAATAGACTGTTCCGCCAACTCATCCACTTCTTTAAGAAAATTTTGTACCACTTCAGTATTGGTATCAAAATAACTTCTTACCCAAGAGGCCACGGTTTCTAGAGATTGTTTATATAAATCATTTTGCTGACGTGGTACTGCCATAATCGCTAACTGTAAACGCAAACGGATATTTTCACGCAGGTAAATATCTTGATTAGGTGCTAACAATGCTTTGTTATCCGCATTTTTTGGCGTAATACGAATAAAATGATTTAAAAAAGAAGTGGCACTTTTTTCTGCATTTTCTTTCCAATCGTCCCAAGAGCCACTCAATTTATCATTATTTTCATTGGGTTCATCGAAATTCACATTGAGTACACTCAGTTCATCAACATTATTCGCAAGCTGAGACAGGTGTTGCATAATGGCATTTTGATCAATGTTATTGACTGAAAGCAACTGTTTTAAATCGCTATTAATTGCACTACGAACATTGATCACGCGTGGGTCAGAGACTTTACTTAAGGTTTCATCCGCCACTTTTAATAAAGAAATTGCGGTATCCACATCATTATCTAATACCAATTTGCGTAATGCGTTGTTTAATAAGAAATCAGCTTCGGACAGCAACCAATCATTTGGCTGCGCCGCTTTTTGCGCATTACTTAATGTGTTTACTTGATTTTGTAAGGCGGAGATTTGCTGTTCCTTAATTTCTACCATTTTTTCTAATGCGATTAATTTTTCATTGGTAGATTGGCTTGTTTGTGCAAGCTGAGCGATTTTGCTTTGATCTTGTTTTAATACACTTAAGTCAGCGTCAGTGAAAGTTTGGCTATGGGTTGAGAGTGGTTTTTGCGCTTCCAACGCCGTTAATCTTGCTTGCACACTGGTTAGATGTTGCTCTGCAAAATAATAACCCGCGCCCCCTAAACCCAATGCAACTAATAACGCTAAAATCGCCACACCTGTACCGCCTTTTTTAACAATTACGGTTTCTGGCTTAGCAGGTTCATTGTCCTTTGTAACTTTTTCTGGTGATGGTTGCATAGGTTCTTCCTTTGTTGGTTCAGGGGGGGCTTGCTCGTTTTTCACCACTTCATTTTCTTGTTCAGAATTTTCAATTTGAAGGGAATTTTCCACAGGTTCGACAGATTGTGCTGCGTTGTCCACAGCAGGGGTTTTATCTGTTTTTTTTGCGTGATGTTTAGCCATAATTTATTCCTTATGATTATTAAAACTCGTTAAATTGCAATAAAGTATCGCACAAGGTTGCATTATCTGCTCGTGGTGAAAGACTCACCTTTTCCCAGCCCATTTCAAAGGCAACGCGTTGAATTCGTTCACTTACCGTTATTAAGTGGCAAGACTTTAGCCAATTATGTTCATTTTTGGGGACAAAATCTAGCAATAAACGCAAAATTTCTTTGCTGGTCGCAATGATTGTTGTAATGCCAGCTCGCTTAAACATACTGGTTTGTTCAGCAGAATCATACTCCAACGGCTCACGACGATAACATTCTAAGGTTTGAATTGTCGCACCGCGTAAAGTCGCTTGTTCAGCAAACAATGCTCGTCCACCATTACCTCGTAAAATCAAAATGGTTTTATCTTGCACGTTTTTCATTGCTGATAAAGAAAGCAGACCTTCACTTGTTTCTTGCTGAAAAGGATAATGAATACACTGTTCTGTTTGACTACAAAATGCCTGTGCGGTTCGCTGTCCAACGGTAAAATACTGTAAATCTGCCCGCCATTGAAAGCCGGCTTGTTTAAGGCTTTCAGCGCTATAAGTTACCGCATTTTGCGATACCACGAAAACATAATCCCCCGCATTGAGTTGATTGAGCTGAGAGGGCAAATCATTAAGCTCACGTCCGGCTTGAATAGAAAAGAGCGGAAAATGAATGGCTGCGATGCCTGCCTTTGCCAGCATTTCCACCAGTTGTTTGCCCTTTTCATCAGGGCGCGTAACCAACACTGCCATTGGGTTTTCCTTATCGTTGTAAAGGTGAATAATTACACACCAAGGGCTTGTAAAATGTTATCTGCCCCTTGTTTTAATAAGCTTTCTGCGACTTGAATACCTAATTCTTGCGCATTTTCCACCGCACTTTTACTTTCTGCACGGATAATTTCACTGCCATCTGTTTTCCCCACTAACGCTCTAAGATACAGCTGATTATCAGAAATCACCGCATACCCCCCGATTGGCACTTGACAGCCACCTTGTAGGTGATTATTCATCGCACGCTCAGCTAACACACAGGCAGTGGTTTCTGGATCGGCAAGTGGTGCTAACAGGGTTTGCACTTCTACATCATCAACACGGCATTCAATGCCAACTGCCCCTTGCCCTGCTGCGGGTAAGGAAATTTCCGTATCAATGAAAGAGGCAATGCGCTCTGCCATTCCTAAACGAATTAATCCCGCTGAAGCAAGAATAATCGCATCATAATCACCATTGTCTAATTTACTTAATCGTGTCCCCACATTTCCTCGTAAAGATTGAATGGTCAAATCAGGCCGTAACGCATTAAGCTGACATTGACGGCGTAAACTTGATGTCCCCACCACAGCACCCACAGGTAATTCTTCTAAAGTGCGGTAAGAATTTGACACAAAGGCATCACGGGGATCTTCACGTTGGCAAATAACACTTAACCCTAAGCCTTGTGGGAATTGCATTGGCACATCTTTCATTGAATGCACGGCAATATCGGCTTCGCCCTTTAATAGGGCATTTTCTAATTCTTTGACGAATAAGCCTTTTCCGCCAATTTTCGCCAGTGGCGTATCTAAAATTACATCGCCTTTAGTTACCATTGGCACAAGCTCAACACAAAGTTCTGGATATAATTGCGTTAAACGATCTTTAATATAATTCGCTTGCCATAATGCTAAAGGACTACGGCGGGTTGCGATTTTGATTAGTTTTTTTGTCATCATTATGCAAAAAATAAGCGTAGAAACATTAGGGCTTATCCTATCATTGTTGCCTCAAAATGTCAGTTTTCATTTAATTTTTTTGCTTTCCGATAAGGCAAATGATAGAGTAATGCTTCAATTTCTTTGTATGAAATTCGAGGAAATTGTTCATTTATCACTCCCTCTTTCCTAGGATATAAATTGAATTACGATATTAATAGTGCGAAACAACAAGTGGAATATCTCGACAAATTACGTTTTGAACGCGCCATTTCAGGCAGTTCAGCTCAATTTAGTCAAGTTTTTCAAACGATTACCTTGTTATTGCACCTCAATCATCACACGCTGCCGGGCTATATCAAAAATGCCCCAGCAGGGATTGTTGATTTTGTTTTATCGGATTATCAACAAGCCTATCTTTCCGCGCATTTTGAGTTAAGTGAGCAAGAAATCGAAAATTCGCCATTTTCTCACCGCACTTTCTTTCCCGTGCTTGGCGTGTATGTAATGGGCAGCATCGCTTCAATTAGCCAAACATCGGCTTCAGACTTGGATATTTGGGTTTGTCACCACCCGCAAATTAGCCCAGAAGATCGCCATTTATTAAGCCAAAAAATGGACGCGTTACAGCAATGGGCATTAACCTTAGGGGTGGAAATTAACTTATATTTAATGGATCAAAACCGCTTCCGCTGTTTTCGTTACGCGGATCCGTTAACGGCAGAAAATTGTGGTTCGGCACAATATATGCTATTGCTAGATGAATTTTACCGCTCCGCCATTCGCCTTGCCGGGAAACCCTTATTATGGCTACATCTGCCCGTAGAAAATGAAAAAGACTATGAACAAGAAGTGGCACGTTTAATCAAAGAAAAACGTATCGATCCTAATGATTGGGTGGATTTTGGTGGCTTAGGGGCATTTTCTGCCAATGAATATTTTGGTGCGAGTTTGTGGCAACTCTACAAAGGGATTGATTCACCTTACAAATCCGTGTTAAAAATTTTGTTGCTGGAAACTTATTCCGCGGATTACCCAGACACTTACCTGATCGCCCAAGAATTTAAAGCGCGCTTACTGAATGGCGATAAAAAACATCACTTTGATCCTTATCTTACAATGCTTGAGCGAGTAACCAATTATTTAATCGGACTCAACGATTTACGTCGCTTAGAATTTGTTCGCCGTTGCTTTTATATTAAAGCCAATGAATACAGCCATAATGTTCCCAAACACAGTTGGCGTTTAGCCCAATTACAGAACCTAGCCAAAACGTGGGGCTGGTCAAAAGAATTGGTACAAGAGCTAAATCAGCGCGCCTGTTGGAAAATAAAACGCGTAAAAGAAAGCCATAATAACTTAATTAAGTTCTTAATGTTTAGTTATCGGCATTTAGTACAATTTGCCCGCAAATATAAGGTAAATTCCAGCATAATGCCGCAAGATATTAGCATTTTAACTCGTAAACTTTATACGGCATTTGAAGAATTACCGGGTAAAATCACCTTACTCAATGCAATGATTTCTTCTGATTTATCGGAAAAAAACATTACCTTTATTGAAGTCAAAAACAACCGTCATTTCAAAGCAGGTTGGTACTTGGTAAACCAAACGCCTGATGTCCAAGGATTTGAACAACCACGCTACATAGAATATAGCGAAAATCTCAATAAATTGGTTTCTTGGGCATATTTCAACCGTTTACTGACCCCAAAAACAGAATTACACATCTTTAGCCCAAATGTAACGCTTGCAAAATTAAGGCAATTCGTTACCGATTTACGTTTATCTCTGCCCACAGTGGTGGCCGCGGCAAGTAATGAGGAATTAAATCATAACTGCGAAATAAAAAGCTTGGTCGTTTCCATTAACCTCACCAAAGACCCAACGGCACATTTATCTGAGGCAAAAACCACCATCGTCTCCAATGATTTATTTAGTTTTGGGCCTGATGAAGAAAGCCTAGTAGGAAGTATTGATTTAACTTATCGCAATTTATGGAATGAAATTCGTACCCTGCATTTTGAAGGGCCAAATGCCATTTTATTGGCATTAAAAGTGCTTTCTAACAAAATTTATCGTGGTTCCGCCTCGCCACAAAGCGTAAATGTATTCTGTTATAGCAAATATTATCAAAAAACCTTACGAAATATTGTTACCGCATTAATCAACAAATGTATCAATATCCAAGTAGGCGTCAGTGATGTGCCACAAAATAATTTATTGCGTGTTGCAGGAAAAAACTGGCAATTTTTCTTTGAAGAACGCGGCATTAGCTTGCAAGAAATCCACACCCCACCTTTGATTAGTAACGAGGATTTCAATGTAGAGGTACAAGAAGTCATCGACAATAAAGAGGAAAACCACAAGCACAAAACATACCCCTATGAAATTGACGCCTTTGCCAGCGAAGGTTTTTTACAATTTTTCTTTGAAAATAACTTGGATAAGACATTTAATGTCTATATTTTAGACGAAGCTAACCGAATTGAGATTTATCGTAACTGTGAAGGTGAAAAAGAACAGAAAATTCATGAGATAAATCATATTTATCAATCGGCAGGCTTGGAGGGAAATAATAATCCGTATAAAATTGTGCAACGAAATTTTAACTATCCACAATTTTATCAATTATTACCAAGCGAAAGTGGCGTCAAGATTGTCCCATTTTATAGTCGTTTGGTGTCATCATAACTAGGGGAAACTTATGTTGGATACAATGAAAGTGCTGCTGATTGACGATCACCCACTGATGCGTCGTGGCATAAAACAATTATTGGAATTAGATGAAACATTTGAAATCGTTGGGGATGCCGGTAGTGGTGCAGAAGGAATTAACCTTGCCTTACAAACCTCACCAGATTTAATTGTGCTTGATTTGAATATGAAAGGGCTATCAGGGTTAGACACGCTCAAGGCATTACGTGAAGAAAATGTCGATGCTCGCATTGTTATTCTTACCGTTTCCGATGCCAAAAATGATGTTTTCACGCTGATTGATGCGGGTGCAGACGGCTATTTATTAAAAGATACCGAACCCGATCTGTTACTTGGGCAAATTAAACGTATAGCTCAAGGAGAAGTGATTTTAAGCGATTCAATTAAAGATTTACTACTAGAGCAACGCCCCGAACAAGATCCGATTTACACCCTTACGGATCGAGAAATGGATGTGCTACGCCTGATTGCAACGGGCTTATCCAATAAACAGATTGCCGCACAACTCTTTATTTCAGAAGAAACCGTAAAAGTGCATATCCGCAACTTATTACGCAAACTCAATGTTCACTCTCGTGTGGCAGCCACTGTGCTGTATTTTCAGCATAAAGGGGCATAAAATCACGCAACAAAGAGCGGTAAAAGATCCGCTCTCTTTCTTCAATACTTTACAAAAAAGTACCGCACTTACTTTTCTTACGATAAATCAAAATTATGCAAACTAATTAGTGCGGTTGAAAATTTTAGAATTTTTATTTCTGAAATTTATGGCATACAAAAGTGCTAAAGAACATTTATTGAGAAATCCATAACGGCAGTTTGATCACAACACGCAAGCCGCCAAGGTGGCTTGGTTCCGCCCATACTTTTCCTTGATGTTCACGGATAACATTAGCGACAATCGCAAGCCCCAGCCCTGTTCCCCCGGTTTCGCGGGTTCTGGCTTCATCAATGCGATAAAATGGCTTGAAAATATTTTCATATTCATTGGCTGGAATACCCGCGCCGTTATCATCAATGGCAATCACCATTGCATTCTCTTCAATAAAGATTGTTGCTTCAATTTTAGCGTGCGTATATTTCAACGCATTGCGTAAGATATTTTCAATGGCACTGCAAATTAACCCTTTATTTCCATTGAGGTAATATTGGCTCGGTTTATGAATCAGTTGTTTGACTTTGAAGGATAATTTTTTCTGTTCCGCTTCAAAACGGCTATCTTTAATAATATCGTGCCAAATTTCAGTGATGGGGAAAATTTCTCGTAGAATATGGCTATTTAGCTGCTGACGTGAAAGTAACAGCAGATCATTAATCATTTCATCAAGGCGTACCGCTTCTTTTTCGATGCGGGCAATTTCTGCGCTGCTATTGATTCGGCGACGTAATAAGGCTAGCGCCAGTTGCAAGCGGGTAAGCGGTGTTCTTAGTTCGTGTGAAATAGAGGAAAGTAGGGTTTGCTGATTAGAAAGTTGATCGTCTAAGGCTATCGTCATTCGATTGAAACTTTGTCCGACTTGACGTAACTCAATAGTGCCTTGCGTTTCAAGGGATTTATCCACTTTAAAATTGCCTAAAGCAACGGCATTTGCCGCTTGCTGTAAATGTCTCAACGGTCGCCCAATACTTCGTGAAAGCCACCAAAGTAACGGGGTGGAAATTAACATAATAAATAAAATGAGGATATAAGGGCGGTCAAAAATATAAGACAGAACTTCTTTTTGCGGATTAACACGGCTGACAAAATAGAGGGTGTAAGGCACATCATTGTCTAAATTGAGGTGTACGGTAAAAGGCCCGGCAATCTGAATGTCATAAAAGTTTTTTTTCAGCGGTTTTAATGTGCTTACGGTGTGGTACATAAATTGCTGAATAGAGGCAATTTCTTCCTTTCTTGCGCCAAGAATATTGCCATTTTTATCTGCCAAAACAGGATGAATGTCGTCAAATTTGTCCATAGGGATAACTGGCACGCCAGAAATAATATGCGCCAGTTGTTTATTCCGAATGGCGGTGGCGATTTCACCGTAATAACCCGAAACTTCTTCATTGCCAAGTTCCGTGTAAATACGCGCATCAAAATAAGGCAGTAAAAAAATCAATGCGAGGAGAAGCGCAAAGGCAAGCCAGAATAAGGCAAAAATTCGCATTGATAAGGTATTGAGAAACGTTAATTTCATTTTGCTTGAGGTTATTTCGAGGCAACAAGAAGATAGCCTTTGCCGCGCAAGGTTTTAAACCAAGGCGAATCGTCATTTCGTGGTGGGAGTTTTTTCCTTAGATTTGACATATGCATATCAATAGCACGATCAAACGGTGTCAGCGGTTTACCTAGGATTTCCATACTCAAATGCTCACGAGAAAGAATTTGCCCCGGATTTGCGATAAGGGTTTGTAATAAAGCAAATTCTGTGCCGGTAAGTTCGAGATTTTTATCCTCATAAAGCACTTGCTGACGTCCGGGATAAAGCGTGAGACCACAAAATTCAATTTGTTGATTTTCTTCTGGTTTGCTTTCATTCACGGAATTTACCAGTTCAGTACGGCGTAAAATGGCTTTAATTCTTGCCACTAATTCACGATCATTGAATGGCTTTGGTAAATAATCATCTGCACCTAACTCTAAGCCGATAACGCGATCAATTTCATCGCCTCGTGCTGTGAGCATCATTACGGGGGTAGTGAAATGCTGCCTAATTTGTTTTAGGGTTTCAATGCCGTTTAACACGGGCATCATTATATCCAATAAAACAAGGTGATAGCTGTTATCCAATTTGTCTAAGGCTTCTTTACCATTGTTTGCGGTATCTACTTCAAAGCCTTCTAGCTGAAGTAATTCCGCCAGAAGTTCCACAAGTTCAATATCATCGTCCACTAATAATAATTTAGCCATTGCGTTTGGTCCTTATAATGAAGTGCGGTGTTATTTTGCCGAGTTTTTATTTCCAGAACTGCCACCAGTGTTTGTTTTGGCTTTCTGGCGCGTCAATCACCACGTTATTGATTTCTTTTTCTCCCGCTGTTGGCAACGGTTTGTCTAAATCAAGGTGAGTGACCACATCTTGTTTATCAAAGTTTACGATAAAGGTATGTTGTTCCGGTGCTTGGTAAGCCTTTTGGATAAGGAAAACATAATACCAAGTATTATTGCTAAATGGATCGATTAACACTGGCGTCCCTAATAAGTATTGTACTTGTTGCTTATTCATTCCCACTTTGACTTGATCTACCGTGGCCGCCTCAAGGTAATTTCCTTGTGGCACATCAATACGATAGACCACTTTGCTTACGGTGGAACAGGCCGTTACGCTGAATGCTAACATTGCCGCGGTAATAAGAGTTTTTAACTGCATATTGGTTACCTTTTATTCTTTAATGATTGGGGGATAATACCTAAACTTCGTCCTATTGCCAAATTAATTCGCGCCTTTTAGCCAACGTTGTAGTTGATCACGCAAATTCGGTGGCAGCCCTTTAATGGTGAGCGTATCACCCATTTCATCCCAGATGACACGTTGGTTAATCAACTCTGCGTCAAAGCTAATGGTTACCCCTTTGCCTGAGCCAGAAAACTTGGTTAAGCCTTTCAAGGCAGAACGGACTGGGGGAATATGTTCCTCCAAGCCATAATCTTGCGTTTGCGTAAAATCCACAAAAGACTGTTCATTTAGAGTAGGCAGACTGTCGGAAAGTTCCCGCAATTCAATTTCTTCGCCCGCACTCATTTGCCCTTTGCAATACTCAAATACTTGCTTTTTCACTGCTTGGGATTGCTCATTATTTAACTCACCTTGCTCGCAATAATCGTTCACTGCTTGTAATAAACATTGATTTTGCAGTTGTGGATTTAGCCCTTCTTCTGCCTGTAAGAAATCCATAAAAAAGTCGGCAATTTTACGCCCGACTTTGCCTTTAATAAAGGTGAGATAGCGATTAGAACTGGCATCAATATGCAAATCCGTCAGGTTAATGCGTGCGGCAATATCAAATTGAGTAAGATCCAAATATTGCGTACGATGAATTTCTAGGTTTTCGTCCACCAACATACTGGCGCGGCTGTCTAGCAAGGCGATAAACAAATAATCCGTCGCTAAAAAATTGTATTGGCACAACACGAATGTGCCACTATCTGCAAAGTTATATTTCCCTAATTCCTGTGCAAGCTTTTGCGCAGATTGGTGACTAAAAGGCAGAAAATCTAAGTCATTTTCAAGAAAACGATTAAGATTTTGGGCAAATTCTGAGGCTTCTTCAAATACACCATAGGCTTTTGCTTTATTTTGATAACCTTGATGCAAATGCAGCATCATTTGTTCTACTTCAGGGCTAATTGGCAACCGTTCATTACGCAGTTGCACATCAAGTTGAATGGCATCTTCTTGTTGGTGTTTTACCAATTGGTGCAACACAATTTGCTTAACCGTAATACTCATTTTTTAATCCATATTTATAAAAATAAATTTGTACGATATTATAACCGCACTTTCGGCGAAAATATGCTAGCATACGCAAAATTATTCTCAGCCTTCAAATTTAACAACAATATTCATTATGGCGAAACAATCAAAATTCCAAGATAAACACGTTGATACCTTATTAAATGAACTGATTGCCGTGTTTGAAAAACATCAAACGCCAGTAGATTTATCCTTGGTTGTACTGGGTAATATGGTGACCAATGTACTTACCCATAATATGGGGCAACAGCAACGTATCGCGCTAGCGCAGGCCTTTTCTGATGCGTTAATGCGTTCTATCAAAGAGCAAAAATAATACGATGTTTGGCATTAAAACAAGCAAACAATATCGTGAAAACACCTCGCGAAAAATCGCTTGGGGGCATTGGTTTGCTTTTTTTAATATCCTTTGGGCAATTGTGATTGGCGCACGTTATGCCTTTTTGATCGATTGGCCAGACACGCTTTTTGGCAAACTGTATTTTTTCATCAGTTTATTAGGGCATTTTAGTTTTATTGTGTTTGCCTTGTATTTGCTGATTATTTTTCCGCTCAGTTTTATGGTAAAAAACAACCGCACTTTCCGTGGGCTAAGTGTGATTCTCACCACCATTGGGGCAACCCTATTATTAGTGGATACAGAAGTTTTTGCGCGCTTTAATTTTCACCTTTCTTCACTCGTGTGGAATTTATTGGTAAACCCAGACAATGGTGAGCTTTCTCGCAACTGGCAACTGTTCTTCGTGCCGATGCCAATTATCTTATTGATTCAAATGCTGTTTTCTCGCTGGTCTTGGGAAAAATTGCGTAGCCTTGAACGGCAAAAATGGCTTAAAGGTGTGGGGGTATTCTTTGTTTGTACCTTTATTGCCACCCACTTAATTTATGCTTGGGCAGATGCGTTTATCTATCGTCCGATCACGATGCAAAAATCTAATTTTCCGCTTTCTTACCCGATGACTGCACGCTCTTTCTTAGAAAAGCACGGTTTCTTAGATAAAAATCAATATAGTCAAACCTTAGAACAAGAGGGGCGACCTGAAGCCTTAAAGATCGATTATCCTAAATCGCCATTGCGCTTTACCCCAGTTAATCCAAGCAATATTCTGATCATTACCGTATCTGGACTACGTTATGATGCAATTAGTGCTGAAAAAATGCCACAGCTGAGCGCCTTTGCTGAGCAAGCAACGCAATATCTCAATCATTACAGCACGGGCAATAACAATAACACCGCCTTAACGGGCTTGTTCTACGGATTGACGGCGAATTATACCGATAGCTTATTAAGCAACAAAACGCCATCCGTGCTAATTAGCACGCTCAAGCAAGAAAAATTTGCTTATCAACTGGGATTATTTTCCAGCGATGGCTTTCACGCCAGTTTGTTAAGCCAGAATTTGTTTAATCAACAAAAATTAGATCACAACGTCCATAGCAACCGAACAAGCGTGCAACAATGGCATAATTGGTATGCAAAACACAATACAGAAAAACCTTATTTCAGCTATTTGAGCCTGACCATTCCGCAAGGGTTAAATGAGACAGCCTATGCGCTTCAACTGAATGAATTAGATGGCTTGCTAGATGGCGTATTACGCGAAGTCAATCGCCACGACACCCTTATTTTAATTACCGCTGAAGAAGGCTATCATTTCACCCCATTAAGTGAAAAGCAGCAAAGTCATTATTTCGCACCAGAAGAAATTCACGTCCCGCTGATTATTGCGTGGCAAGGGTTAGAACAAGGGCAGGTAAAAAAACTCACTAGCCACACAGATATTTTGCCTACATTAATGACACATTTATTTGGCGTGCAAAATCCTGCCTCTGATTATGCACAGGGAATGGATTTGTTTAACCCCGCATTACGCCGCAGTTGGGTACAGGCAGGAAATTATCGTTGGAATGTGATTGTTACCGCTGATGGCACACAATATCATCTTGATCGTCGTGGAAACTACCAAGAATACGACCGTACTTACCAAAAAACCACCTCACGCACGCCACCGCTTGGTTTGTTCTTAGAGGTATTTAATCAAGATAATGCTTTTTTTGAAAAATAAAAGGAAGAAAAATTAAGCAACCAATAGTTAAAACCAATTATATTTTTACTATTGAAGCGCTTATACTATCGCCCCAGTAAAGGCATTTCGCCTTTTTTATTATTCAAATTCATCTGGACAAAATAGAATGTTATTAAGTAAAAATCTGCGAATTTTTCATAACATTACACCACACACCACAAATCAAGAGGCTCACCACTTGAGCGCAAAGCAATTTTCTCTTAATAACACGATCCCACTGTATTGGGATTTTTTCATCTCTAGCCTATTGTCCGCCTCGCTTTCATTATTACGGAGAAAATTATGCGTAATCACGTTCGTAGCTTTAAAACCTATATTCGAGACGAAATTATCAAAAAAGGCGGCTGGGTCAATTCACACGCTCACGCTGACCGCGCGTTCACAATGACGCCAGAAAAAATCGGTATTTACCATAGCAGTAATTTGCAACAAAAATGGGATTTAGTGGACGAAGTAAAACGCACCTCCACCGTAGATGACTATTACGCCCGCTTTTGCCAAGCCATTGAATTAATGATCTCGCAAGGGGTAACCGCGTTTGGTACCTTTGTAGATATTGATCCCATTTGTGAAGATCGTGCCATCATCGCCGCGCATAAAGCGCGTGATGTGTATAAACACGACATCACTTTAAAATTCGCTAATCAAACCCTAAAAGGCGTGATCGAACCCACCGCAAAAAAATGGTTTGATATTGGTGCAGAAATGGTCGATATGATTGGTGGCTTGCCTTATCGCGATGAACTGGATTACGGACGCGGTCTTGAGGCGATGGATATTTTGCTTGATAAAGCCAAATCACTCGGCATTATGTGCCACGTCCACGTTGATCAATTTAACACCCCGAAAGAAAAAGAAACAGAGCAACTCTGTGATAAAACAATTGAACACGGTATGGAAGGGCGCGTGGTTGCCATTCACGGTATTTCCATTGGCGCACATTCACGTGAATATCGCTACAAACTTTACGAGAAAATGCGCCAAGCCCAAATGATGATGATCGCCTGTCCAATGGCGTGGATTGACAGTAATCGTAAAGAAGATTTAATGCCCTTCCACAATGCCCTCACCCCCGTTGATGAGATGATCCCAGAAAACATCACCGTTGCCATTGGTACAGATAACATTTGCGATTATATGGTGCCACTATGTGAGGGCGATATGTGGCAGGAACTTAGCCTACTTGCCGCAGGTTGCCGTTTCCCTGATTTAGAGGCGATGGTAAACATTGCCAGTATCAATGGACGAAAAGTGTTGGGCTTAGATGCGGCTTAGACGTGACTTAGGCGTTTAACCTTCACGGATAAAAATCCTCCTTGCCTAGGAGGATTTTTGCTTTATTAGCCTTGCCTATTTTTAATAGTGCGGTGGGACTTTCAAGCATTTTTACCCCGCAACGTAAATTTTTCTAGGGTGTATCCCAGAATAATGGGGTTAAAATAGACAAAATTGCCTACAATATAAGGAAAATTACTTGACAATAAGTAAAATATTCCTAAACCATTTAACCAAGTTTTGCCAGATTTTAGGATTGTTAGACTATGAAGTCGTTAGCGTACCAAATAGTGATATCCCCAAATATCGTAAGTGATTGACACAATAAAAACCTTATTCAATGACAAAGACACCGCGCCAATTTTAGAATGCACTTCTAATGATATGATCGTTTAAAATGAAAATAAGACAATACGACAACAACCGTGGTGTACAGGTAGCACATAAGAGAGCCGGTAACGCCGTATTATTTTTTATTTGAAATGACGATAAATGGGATGATGTTGGTGATGTAACGCAAAGTACAAACGACTTACTTTATTTGATCTAACCTTTCGCGTAATGCTTCTGCCGTTTGACAGGTTTTAATATACTCAAACAGCACACTGGCTTGCGGGTAAGATTTTTTCAGATATTGTAACCATTGCTTGGTGCGGGCAATATGATAAAAGCCGGTATCTTGTAGGTTTTCAATATGAGCATAATGGTGTAGCAAAGGCATAACACCTGTTTCCCAATCTAATTTAGCGTGATTAAACTTCACCACTCGGCTTAAATTTGGAATGGTTAATGCGCCACGTCCTATCATCACATCTTGGCAACCTGTTATAGCAAGGCAATCTTGTGCATCTTGCCAGTCCCAAATTTCACCATTTGCGATCACTGGAATGGTTAAACGCTGGCGAATTTCAGCAATTTTCTGCCAGTTGATTTTTTCTGCACGGTAACCATCGGTTTTGGTGCGTCCGTGAATGGTGATTTCTGTGCCACCGCCTTGTTGTACCGCATCAGCAATGTCAAAGGCGTGCGCATCGCTATCCCACCCCAAGCGTACTTTAACGCTCACCACTTGTTCTTTCGGTAATGCTTCGCGTAAGGCTTTAGTGGCTTGGTAAATCAATTCAGGTTGTTTCAGCAATGCTGCTCCGCCGTGGCTACCATTAACGGTTTTAGAAGGGCAACCACAGTTAAAATCAATGCCGTGCGATCCTAATTCTGTTGCCAATATGGCATTTTCTGCGAGCCATTGAGGATGTTGTCCGAGTAATTGCACTCGGACAGGTGTCCCCGCTGAGGTGCGCCCACCTTGCTTTAATTCTGGGCAGAGGCGATAGAATGTTTTTTCAGGTAAACGTTGATCCACCACACGCACAAATTCTGATACGCAGAGATCATAGTCATTAATTTCAGTCAGAAGTTGCCGCACAAGCGGATCAAGCACGCCCTGCATTGGTGCTAAAAAAACTCGCATTTTTACTCGTTATTAGGCTATTAGTTTGATGAAAAATAAAAAAATGCTGAATTTTTCACCGCACTTTGTTTCTTCAGCACAATAGTAAAAAATTCAGCAATTAAGAAAGGCTTATTTCCAGCCCTTCGCCTTACAAATCAGATCATAAGCGGCTTGAATTTGTTGGGTTTTCTCTTTCGCCATTTCAAGCATTTCTTCTGGTAACCCTTTGGCGACTAATTTATCGGGATGATTTTCATTCATTAAACGGCGGTAAGCACGTTTGACTGTGGAACGATCATCACTTTCACTTACGCCAAGCACATTATAAGCATCTTGCAAGGTTGGGCCAGAGCGTTGTCCTTGATAGCCATAACTGCCCTGTTGATACCCCTCTTGCTGAGAGTCTCCCTGTTGTGAGCCGTTATATTCATAATAAAATCCACCACGGCTAAATTGGCGCGCGGCAATTTCTGCCATTAAAATTTGTTGGAATTGGAAACTGGATAAGCCCAATTCTTCTGCCACCACTTGGAGAACGTCTTTTTCATTTTCGTGTAAGTGATCATCGGCAAATGCGGCTTGTAATTGAATGCGTAAAAACATTCTTAATAAATCATTACGCTGTCCACAAGCGGTGCAAAATTCACGAATGACTTGGCGTAATGGGAAATTAGGATCTTTACCCCGATTAAAGGCGTCTTGCGCTAACTTACGCCCTTTATCATCTAAATTCATTTGATTCATTAGATTGTTCGCAAGGGCGATATCATCTTGCGTAACCCGTCCTTTGGATTTAGATAAATGCCCAAGCACGGCAAATGTGGTCTGCATAAACAAGGATTGGCGGGTTTCTTTGCGTTTAAAAAAACTCGAATTGACACTACCCAGTTCGTATAATTTTTTATCGGCTAAATGTCCTAAATAAGCACCACAAAGCCCACCAAAAAAGCCGCCAAAACGGTAGCCAATAAAAAAACCTAATAACTTTCCAATAAAACTCATTCTGTTCTCCAATTTGAATAATAAAGTGCGGTGCTTTTTTAGCGAGATTTACACACCATATTGTTCACGATACGCACGCATTGCGGGCAAATATTGTTGATAATCTGCCTCTTGCTCAATAAATTGCATTAAATCGTCAAAATCAATAATCGACAGCACGTTGCATTGATAATCTCGTTCCACTTCCTGAATCGCAGAAAGTTCGCCTTTACCACGTTCTTTACGGTTTAAGGCAATCACCACCGCACTTAATTTTGCTTGATTTTGTCTAATGAGATCCATCGCCTCACGAATTGCTGTGCCAGCGGTGATGACATCGTCCACTAATAGCACATTACCGCGCAATGGGCTACCAATTAAATTGCCCCCTTCGCCGTGATCTTTCGCTTCTTTACGATTAAAACACACGGGCTTATCAATGCCATATTGCTTAAACAATGCCACAGACAGGGTTGTGCCAATTGGAATGCCTTTGTAAGCGGGGCCAAAAATCACATCATAGGCTAAGCCACTGGCTTCAATCGCAGCGGCATAAAACTCCCCTAACCGTGCTAAATCTGCCCCTGTATGAAATAACCCTGCATTGAAGAAATAAGGGCTAATACGCCCAGATTTCAAGGTAAACTCGCCAAATTTTAGCACATTACGACTTAGCGCGAATTTGATAAAGTCAATTTTATAGCCTTGCATTTGCACTCCCTTATGATTAAGGCGATGAATTAAGAATGTTGTAATGCCTCGCGTTGGGCGTTGAAAATCACTTCACAGCCTTGTTTAGCAAGATCTAATAGGGTTAATAATTCTTGGTGAGAAAAGGGTTCTCCCTCTGCGGTGCCTTGCACTTCGATCATTCTCCCATCGTCAGTCATCACCACATTCATATCGGTTTCTGCGTTACTGTCTTCCACATATTCCAAATCGCACACTGCTTCACCTTCCACAATCCCAACCGAGATAGCGGCGACAAGGCCTTTAATCGGGTTGGTTTTCAATACGCCTTTTTCCAGTAAACCATTGATGGCATCAATTAAAGCAACGCAAGCCCCTGTAATCGACGCCGTACGCGTACCGCCATCAGCTTGAATCACATCACAATCAAGTGTGATTGAACGCTCACCAAGCGCATTGAGATCCACCATTGCACGCAAAGAACGGGCAATTAAACGCTGAATTTCCATCGTGCGTCCGCCTTGTTTGCCTTTTGCTGCCTCACGTTGCATACGACTATGCGTGGAGCGCGGCAACATACCATATTCTGCGGTAACCCAACCTTGATTCTGCCCTTTTAAAAAACGAGGAACAGAATCTTCCACAGTTGCGGTGCAAAGCACTTTGGTTTCCCCAAATTCTACCAGCACAGAACCTTCAGCATATTTCGTGAAATGACGGGTGATTTTAATTGGACGTGGTTGATTTAATGGGCGATCATTCGGACGCATTGGAAATTCCTTACTCATTCATAAAATGGCGCTCATTCTAACACGCAAACTGACAGATGAGAAATTTAACGGTAGAATAGACGGCAATTTTTAGCGCACATTAAGGATTTATTATGATTTATAGTATGACGGCTTTCGCCCGTTATGAGATCAAGCAAGATTGGGGCAGTGCAGTTTGGGAAATTCGTTCCGTTAATCAGCGTTATTTGGAAACCTTCTTCCGCTTACCAGAACCATTTCGTGGCTTAGAAAACACCTTGCGAGAAAAATTACGCCAGCGTTTAACCCGCGGTAAGGTGGAGTGTAGCCTGCGTTTTGAAAGCACGCCACAAGCCAATGCTAGCCTTAATTTAAACCAACCATTCGCATTGCAAGTGATTGAATCGTTACAATGGATTAAGCAACAAGCCGGTGAGGGGGAAATCAATCTCACCGATGTTTTACGCTATCCCGGTGTCGTGGAAACCCCAGAGCAAGATTTGGATCGCATTGGCCAAGCGTTGCTCGCAGGGTTTGATCTCGCCTTAGAAGAATTTATTGCGATGCGAGGACGTGAAGGGGCGAAATTAAATGAATTAATTCAACAACGTTTAACCGCAATCGCGAGTGAAAGCGATAAAGTGCGGTCAAAAATGCCGGCGATTTTACAATGGCAACGTGAGCGTCTGCAGCAGCGTTTTGAGGAATTACAATTACAAGCCGATCCGCAACGCCTAGAACAAGAAATGGTGTTGTTAGCACAACGTATTGATGTGGCAGAAGAGTTAGATCGTTTACAGCTACACGTGAAAGAAACGCAGCGTATTTTACAAAAAGGCGGGGCGGTAGGACGTAAGCTCGATTTTATGATGCAAGAACTCAATCGTGAAAGTAACACGCTCGCTTCAAAATCCATCAACGCCGAAATCACCAATTCAGCGGTGGAATTAAAAGTGCTTATTGAGCAAATGCGTGAACAAATTCAGAATTTGGAATAATTATGGCAATCATCAATCTTTTACAATATCGTGTTATTTCCGTACAAGGCTTGGAAGCAGAAAAATTTCTGCAAGGTCAGCTCACTTGCGATGTAAACGGACTGGCTAATGGACAATCCACGCTGACTGCGCATTGTGATCCTAAAGGCAAAATGAGCAGTATTTTTCGTCTGTTGCGCGAAAATGCCGAACAGTTTTACCTGATTGTTCGCCACAGCTTATTACCTTCCGCATTGGATAATCTGAAAAAATATGCGGTCTTTTCCAAAGTGGTATTTAGTGAACAAGATTGGCAAATTATTGGTGTGCTGGATAAAGCAAAGTGCGGTGCAATTTCTGCGGATTTTTGCGTGGAAATAGGGCAATCTGAACGAGCCATATTATTAAATAAGCACGTACAACAGATTGATTTTACTGGTTCAATAGCCCAATGGGAGCTGGCTGAAATGCAAGCAGGCTACCCTATTTTATCGCCTGAAAGCCAAAATGAATTTATTCCACAAGCGTTAAATTTACAATGTATTGAGCAAGCGATTTCGTTCCAAAAAGGTTGTTATATCGGGCAAGAAACCGTGGCACGAGCGAAATATCGTGGCATTAACAAACGTGCAATGTTCCTATTGAACACACAAACTGATGATCCCGTTCAGCTTGGCTCAGAAATTGAAATGGAATTGGAAAATGGCTGGCGTAAAACGGGCGTTATTCTCAGCGCAGTGCATTTTGAGGGCATTTTATGGTTGCAGGTGGTAATGAATAATCAGTTTGAAGCAAGCACGAAATTTCGCCTTTCAGGTTCAGAAACCCGATTAAATCTCGTTGAATTACCTTATCGTCTATCATAAAAAATTGGGCATTACGCCCAATTTATCTATTCAAACCAAATTAATGACGCCATTCGCCCTGTTTGTTGATCTCGGCGGTAAGAGAAAAAGTTGTCTTTTTCAAGATAAGTGCAATGTTCGCCCCCACTAATCTGCGAAATGCCTAATTTGTTAAGGCGTAAGCGCGCGATCTGATAAAGATCGGCAAGGTATTTGCCCTGCTCGCGGGGATCAGACACAAAGGCTTGCGCCGCATTGGGATCTTGTGCGATAAATTGTTGTCGCACTTCTTCACCCACTTGGAAAGATTGAGGCCCTATTGCTGGCCCTAACCAAGCGATAATTTCTTGTGGTTGAGCTTGGAATTGTTGTACCGTTTGCTCTAACACGCCATTACATAAACCCCGCCAGCCAGCGTGCGCCGCCGCGACTTCATTACCTTGTTGATTCGTAAACAAGACAGGCAGGCAATCTGCGGTCATTACAAGGCAAACTTGGTTCGGTTGATTAGTGTAAACCGCATCAGCATCTAAATTATTGCCCTCGTAAGGTAAGCGAATCACCCTAGTGCTGTGAGTTTGATTTAGGAAAAGTGGAAACTGTGGTAAATGAAAACGTTCCACTAATAAAGTGCGGTTATTTTTTACCGCACTTTTATCATCACCGACGTGATCGCCGAGATTAAAACTATCATAAGGTGCCTGGCTCACCCCGCCTTGGCGTAAGGTGGTCAATGCGTAGATATTTGCTGATGTTTGCCAATTAGGGATAAGTGCGTCCATTTTAGTAATCCAATTCTTCTTTATGAATAAGGTAATCTGTTTTTAACGCATTCACTAAGCCAACAAAATCTTCTGGCAATGGGGCATACCATTCCATTATTTCCCCCGTAATCGGATGGGCTAAACGTAACATTATGGCGTGTAAGGCTTGACGTTTAAAATCACGCAAGGTTGCTAAGAATTCTTCACTGGCATTTTTAGGCGGACGTGGACGTCCACCATAGGTTTGATCGCCTAGTAATGGGTGGGCGATATGCGCCATATGCACACGAATTTGGTGTGTTCGTCCTGTTTCAAGGCGTAAACGCAAGCGTGTGTAATTGCGGAAACGTTCCATAATGCGATAGTGCGTTACCGCAGGCTTGCCTATTGGGTGAACCGCCATATGAGTACGCTTGGTCGGGTGGCGCGCCATCGGTTCATCGACTGTCCCCCCTTGGGTCATCACCCCATAAGCAATGGCTTCATATTCACGGGTAATTTTGCGTTTTTGTAGATCACGCACCAATTTGGTTTGAGCTGGAATGGTTTTCGCCACCACCATTAGCCCCGTTGTATCTTTATCTAAACGATGAACGATCCCCGCGCGCGGTACTTCTGCAATGGCAGGATAATGATAAAGTAACGCATTTAAAACCGTTCCGTTAGAATTGCCCGCGCCGGGGTGTACAACCAAATCTTTCGGTTTATTAATGACCAAAATATCATCATCTTCATACACTATATTTAACGGAATAGCTTCTGGCTCAAAGCGAGTTTCATCTTCGACTTCTACGGTAATAGAAATGTGTTCGCCACCATACACTTTACTGCGTGGCACATTGACCACTTCGTCATTTACTTTCACCAGATCGCTTTCGATCCAAGTTTTTAACCGTGAACGAGAATAGTCAGGGAACATTTCCGCTAAACTTTGGTCTAAACGTTGTCCCATTTGATTTGGCTGAACGTCTGCTTCTAAAGTAATGTGTGCCATAAATAAAAATCCGTGAATAATTTGCTTATTTAGCAAGGTGCTATAAAATACGGATTATTGTAACTTATTTATTATTGCTCGTAAAAAAAGGATTCATCAATGCGTAAATTAACGTCTTTTACATTCGTTGCATTAACGGCACTTGCCGTAAGTGCTTGTTCTAATTCATCAAAAGAAATAGAGCAAGGCACTGAACAAGAACTTTATGCGAAAGGGCAAACCTATTTGCAAGACGGGGACTATTCCCAAGCGGTACGCTATTTAGAAGCAGTCAAAAACCGTTTCCCTGCGGCAAATTACAGTGAGCAAACACAGTTAGATTTAATTTATGCTTATTATAAATCGCAAGATTACACCAAAACCTTGGTCGCAGCAGAACGTTTTTTACAGCAATATCCAAATAGCCCAAATGTAGATTATGTGATCTATATGGCAGGGCTAACCAATTTTGCTTCAGGCGAAAACTTCTTCCAAGATTTCTTTGGGGTTGATCGTGCTACCCGTGAAAATACCGCAATGAAAGCGGCATTTGCAAACTTCCAAACCCTTGTGGATCATTTCCCGAATAGCACTTATGCACAAGATGCCTTAGCAAGAATGGCTTATATTAAAGCTGCCTTAGCTCGCCACGAACTTGCCATTGCTAAATTCTATATGAAACGCAATGCCTATGTTGCCGTTGCTAACCGCGTAGTCGGAATGTTACAACAATACCCTGACACCCAAGCCACCCTTGAGGCATTGCCATTAATGAAGGAAGCCTATGAAAAAATGAACCTTCCTGATTTGGCAAAACAAACGGAAACCTTGATTCAAGCAAATAAAGATAAAAAATTCAGTGATGTCGAAAAACCAAAAGACGTTGAATTAAATAAGCCAAAAGCTTAACCAATGCGCAAGAGAAAATGATGAGAAAACCTCTATATTGAAGATAGAGGTTTTTTATTACTTAATTTTTAAGTGCGGTAAGTTATTAGAAAATTTCCAAAAATTTGACCGCACTTAGATTTTTTCGTCTGAGTGTAAAGTGTATGATAAATAATTTATTGGCAAATCTGAGAAATCAATATAAAGAATTATGAAGTAATTTGAAGCAGAGTGAACGATGCTGAATGATTGAAGTGGTGCCCCCAACAGGACTTGAACCTGTGACCAATCGATTATGAGTCGACTGCTCTAACCGACTGAGCTATGGGGGCGGTGAGAGTTTGCTGATTATAATGAAATCTCCTAGTAAAGTCTATCATTCACCAATTATGCGGTTTAAATTTGAACAAAAAAGCCTGATAATACATCAGGCTTTACTAAAGATAAATTCTCCTTACTCATCCAAGAAACTACGCAAAGTTTCTGAACGGCTTGGATGACGTAGTTTGCGTAACGCTTTCGCCTCAATTTGACGGATACGTTCACGGGTTACATCAAATTGTTTTCCCACTTCCTCTAAGGTGTGATCCGTGTTCATATCAATACCAAAACGCATTCTTAGCACTTTCGCTTCTCTCGGTGTTAAACCTTCTAACACTTCGTGCGTAGCGGCTTTAAGGCTTTGTGCCGTTGCGGAATCAAGTGGCAATTCTAAGGTGCTGTCTTCAATAAAATCACCTAAGTGTGAATCATCGTCATCACCAATTGGGGTTTCCATTGAGATCGGTTCTTTGGCGATTTTTAGCACTTTGCGAATTTTATCTTCTGGCATTCCCATTCTTTCTGCCAATTCTTCTGGTGAAGCCTCACGCCCCATTTCTTGCAACATTTGACGCGAAATACGGTTCAATTTATTGATTGTTTCGATCATATGAACTGGGATACGAATGGTTCTTGCTTGATCTGCGATTGAACGTGTAATTGCCTGACGAATCCACCAAGTTGCATAAGTTGAGAATTTATAGCCACGGCGATACTCAAATTTATCCACCGCTTTCATCAAACCTATATTTCCCTCTTGAATCAGATCCAAGAATTGTAAACCACGGTTGGTGTATTTTTTCGCAATAGAAATGACCAAACGTAAGTTGGCCTCAACCATTTCTTTTTTCGCTCGGCGTGCTTTTAATTCACCTTGAGAAACCGCATCGCAAATATCACGAATTTGGCTGATCGTTAAGCCTGTATCTTGTTCAATCTGTCCTAACTGGGCAATTGCCTGACGGATAGGTTCTTCATACTGCGCTAATTTTTCAGACCAATTTTTCCCAGCGTTAAGGGCTTTTTCTAGCCACGCATCTTGGGTTTCGTGTCCAATAAATTCTTTTTGAAATGTGCCTTTTGGCATTTTCGCGTTATCCACCGCCATTTTTTGAATATGACGTTCCTGCTGACGCACGCGTTTCATCATATTACGCATAGATAACACTAACGTATCAAATTGTTTTGGCACTAAACGGAATTGCGTAAAGATCTCTGCCAAAATTTGAATTTGATCTCTTGCTTGTTTTTTATGGCGACCGTGTTTTGCAATCGTTTCTAAGGTTTTTTTGTGCTGAGCCTGTAATTCTGCAAATTTTTCACGCGCCACTTCTGGGTCAATACTGTTATCAGAATCACTGTCATCGGAAGAATTACTTTCATCACTTTCTTCCTCTTCGTTTTCATCATCTTCAATTGATTCTGTTGAAACGCTTTCCTCATCTTCTTCGTCAGAAAGCATTTCGTGTTCATCTGATACAGCTTCTTCCACGACGGCATTTGGATCAACAAAACCTGTGATGAGATCAGCTAAACGCATTCCCCCCTCTTCCACCAAAGCGTATTGATGTAAAAGATCGCTCAAGGCTTCGGGATAAGCAGCTACGGCAGTTTGTACTTCATTGATCCCTTCTTCAATACGTTTCGCGATGTCAATTTCGCCTTCGCGGGTTAAAAGCTCCACGCTCCCCATTTCGCGCATATACATACGTACGGGATCAGTGGTTCGCCCTAATTCCGCTTCCACGCTAGATAATACTTGGGTGGCTTCTTCTACCGCATCTTCATCAGTGATATTTTCATTTAACATCAAATCATCGGCATCTGGTGCAGTTTCTAGCACTTGAATACCCATATCGTTAATCATTTGAATGATGTCTTCAATTTGATCTGCATCTACAAGCTCTTCTGGCAAATGGTCGTTTACTTCAGCATAAGTAAGATAACCCTGCTCTTTCCCTTGTGCGATTAACAGTTTCAATTGAGATTGTGGATTTTGTTCCATATCCATATTATATATCCGCCTCGATGTGTAATTATGGGAGATAAAATGCTTTTGATTTTATCACCGTTATGTTGGATTAACTATTTATTTTGCTGTTTTTTCAATAATAATTGTGCAAGTGTGTGCCGTTCTTGTTCATTTAAGCCTTCTGTGCGTGCTTTCGCGATAAGCATTTCGATATTTTTCTCCATTAGTTGCAAATAAAAAGAACGCAAGGTTTCACGAAATGTGTCTTCGATTTTATCCTCATCGACTAAATGATCCCACACAGCCAGAATTTCAAGGGGGCGAAAATGCTCAGTATCACGGTAATGTTCTAAAATTTGTGCTGTCGTCATCCCCACCCGTTCACGACAAAGTGCGGTGATTTTTTCAAACAAATCTAGCCCTGCCTCATTGAGTACCGACAAGGCACTTAAATTCTCTGGCACAATGTGGATCAACTCTGGATTTTGTAATAGCAAAGCAATCAGCACACGCATTGGTGTGCGTTTTACCACATTTTGCTTCGGCGTTGATGAGGTATTTTCTTTTTGTGCGGGGATTAAATGCTCAATCTGCGTTTCATTAAAGATCCCCAATTTTTGCGCCAAAAGCTGACGCAGAGATAAACGTAGCAATTCCCCGGGAATTCGGTTAATCAATGGTACCGCAAGCGCAGCCAGTTTTCCCTTGCCTTCTTTACTTGAAAAATCCACCTGTGAACTCAGTGTGGCAAATAGAAAATCACTCAGAGGCTGTGCTTGACGAATATAATCCTCAAACCCTTCTTTACCATATTGACGAATGAAGGTATCAGGATCTTCGCCATCGGGTAAGAAAATAAACTTAATTTGCCGTCCATCTTCTAAAAAAGGCAACGCATTTTCTAACGCTCGCCACGCTGCATCACGCCCGGCACGGTCAGCATCGTAACAACAAATAATCTGTTCGCTAGAACGAAATGCGAGCTGAATTTGCTCAGGCGTTGTCGCTGTGCCTAAAGACGCAACGGCATAATCTACTCCAAATTGAGCAAGCGCCACCACATCCATATAACCTTCTACCACCAGCAACATTTCAGGGCTATCATTAACTTGCAATGCTTCAAACAAGCCATAAAGCTCGTTGCCTTTGTGGTAAGTCATACTTTCTGGGGAGTTCAAATATTTTGGTTTTTCATCCCCTAACACGCGTCCACCAAACGCGATGGTTCGCCCGCGACGATCACGGATAGGAAACATAATGCGATTACGAAAACGATCATAAACATCTTGCTTTTCGTTGCGCGATAACATTCCCACATCAAACAATTTTTGGCGAGCATCTTGATTGCCCCCAAACTGTTTAAGCACCGCATTAAACTGATTCGGTGAAAAACCGATTTGAAAACGTTCAATCACCTCAGCAGATAAACCACGTTTTTGCACATAAGATTGCGCGGGAATATGATGCGCAAGTTGCTGATGATAAAATACTGCAATTTCTTGCATTAGCTGGTAAAGATCTTTCTTAGTGCGATAACTCGCTTGGGGTTTGCCTTTGTTATCCAAGTGCGGTGAGTTTTCATAAGGAATTTCCAGCCCTAAATGATTGGCAAGCTCTTCTACTGCCTCAATGAATTCGAGCTTATCATATTCCATTAAAAAATTAATCGCATTACCGTGTGCGTGGCAGCCAAAACAATGGTAAAACTGCTTTTTAGGGCTTACGGTAAAGGAAGGCGTTTTCTCGTGATGAAAAGGACAACAAGCCTGAAATTCACGCCCTGCTTTTTTCAGCTTAACCCGTGAATTAATTAATTCGACAATATCTGTTCTGGCAAGAAGATCATCAATAAATGAACGTGGAATATGGCCTGCCACAATAATTTCCTCTCATTTCAATCAATGTAGATTTAGAAAGACATACCTAAGATAATAAGAAATGACAGAGCTAAAAACAACAAAACCGTGATTCCAAAAGGTTTCACGGCCTGCTTAACTCGAGTTTAATTAAAAAATTTTTAATTAGTATAAACGTACATTACGTGCATTCTCACGAGCAACGCGTTTTGCGTGGCGTTTAGCACGAGTTGCGTTTTCACGTTTACGAATTGTTGTTGGTTTTTCGTAAAATTCACGGCTACGAACTTCCGCTAAGATTCCTGCCTTTTCGCAAGAGCGTTTGAAACGACGTAATGCTACGTCAAATGATTCATTTTCACGAACTTTAATTACAGGCATAAGCCATCACCTCAATATGGATTAAAATATTTTGCAAAATGTATTACCGTTTCGATCAAACGGCTTATTTAAATTAATAAGGGTCGCAATTTTAATCTAAAAAAAATGCAAAAGCAAAGAAAAGATCCAACTTTATTGAAATTAAGCCATTCAACAAGGCTGAATATGATGCTTAGCTGGTGAAAAAATCATAAACAGGGTAGAATTAGGCAAATTTTTTTAGCTAGTAAAAGAGAGAAAAAATGCGAATTTTAGGCATTGAAACATCTTGTGATGAAACAGGTGTGGCGATTTATGATGAAAATAATGGGCTTATCGCCAACCAACTTTACACCCAAATTGCATTGCACGCCGATTATGGTGGAGTTGTACCTGAATTAGCATCACGCGACCATATCCGTAAAACCGCTCCGTTAATTCAAGCGGCATTAGCACAAGCAAATCTAACCGCCAGTGATATTGATGGTATTGCTTATACTTGCGGGCCCGGACTGGTGGGTGCATTATTGGTTGGCTCAACCATTGCGCGTGCTTTGGCTTATGCGTGGAATGTGCCAGCCATTGGGATTCATCATATGGAAGGGCATTTACTCGCCCCAATGTTAGAAGAAAATGCACCGCACTTTCCTTTTGTTGCCTTGTTGGTATCAGGCGGTCATACTCAGCTTGTACGGGTTGATCGCGTAGGACAATATGAAGTGCTTGGCGAAAGTATTGATGATGCTGCAGGCGAAGCCTTTGATAAAACAGCGAAATTACTTGGTTTGGATTATCCGGGAGGGGCGGCATTGGCACGCTTAGCGGAAAAAGGCACGCCTAATCGCTTTACTTTTCCACGTCCAATGACAGATCGCCCCGGCCTTGATTTTAGTTTTTCTGGCTTAAAAACCTTTGCGGCAAATACCATCAATCAAACCATTAAAGAAGAAGGAACACTCACCGAGCAAAGCAAAGCAGATATTGCTTATGCGTTCCAACAGGCGGTGGTAGAAACCTTAGTGATTAAATGCCGCAGAGCCTTGAAAGAAACGGGCTTTAAACGCTTGGTTATTGCAGGTGGGGTGAGTGCTAATCAACAATTACGCCAAGCCTTGGCAGAATTAATGGCACAGTTGGGTGGGGAAGTTTTTTACCCACAACCGCAATTTTGTACGGATAACGGGGCAATGATTGCCTATACAGGATTTTTACGCCTGAAACACGGTGAACATTCACCATTAGAAATTGAAGTGAAACCACGTTGGGCGATGACAGAATTAAACGAAATTAAATAAGGAGCATTTATGCAATCTCACCAATCTAACGCAATGCGTGCCGCTGGCATCGGTTGCGTGCTTATGCTTATCGCTATCGCTGTTGTCTTGATCAAATTACCGACTGCACAGGTGATGGATCTACTTACCCTTGCAGGACAATGGGTAGGACAAGGCACTACTGTTGGCATTTTTATGCTTGCCACGCTCCCACCATTGACGGGGCTGGTATTTTACTTTATTTGGAAATGGCTAACAAAATAACCGCACTTTATTATGGCTAAACTTTATTTCTATTATTCTACGATGAATGCGGGCAAATCCACGACCCTGCTACAATCAGATTACAACTACCGTGAACGGCAAATGAATACGCTGGTTTACACCGCCGCTATTGATGATCGCTTTGGGGTGGGCAAAGTAACCTCTCGCATTGGGATTAGCCAGCAAGCAAAATTGTTTCATAAAGAAACGGATCTTTTTGCCGACATTGCCCTGCACCTTGAACAAGAAAGTCTGCATTGTATTTTGGTGGACGAAGCACAATTCCTCACCAAAGCGCAGGTTTATCAACTAAGCGATGTGGTGGATAAATTACATATACCCGTTTTATGTTATGGATTACGCACCGACTTTCAAGCGGAACTCTTTGAGGGTAGTAAATATTTACTTGCTTGGGCTGATCAGCTAGAAGAATTAAAAACCATCTGCCATTGTGGACGCAAAGCCAATTTCGTATTGCGTTTGAATGATCAGGGGGAAGTGGTTAAAGATGGCGCACAAATTCAAATCGGTGGCAATAATCATTATGTTTCCGTATGCCGTCGTCATTACAAAGAAAAAATTGAACAGGCATAAAACAGACCATTTTTTCACCGCACTTTATTTGTAAACAAGAATTGATCGCATTTAACTAGGAAGGACACAGGAAAGCTGATATAGTTGAATGATGATTAATCCTAAGGGAGGTAATATGAAAAAAGAAGAAATGGGACATAATTTTCTTGCCCGATTAGGCAAAACACGTTTACGCCCGGGCGGTCGCAAAGCCACAGAATGGTTGATTGCTAACGGCGATTTCAACGCGCATAAAAAAGTCTTAGAAGTGGCGTGCAATATGGGAACAACGGCCATTGAGTTAGCCAGTAAATTTGGCTGCCATATTGAAGGTGTGGATCTTGATGAAAACGCATTAGAGAAAGCAAGAAAAAATATCGCTGAAAAAGGGCTACAAGATAAAATTCAGGTTCAACGTGCCAACGCAATGAAATTGCCCTTTGCCGATAACAGTTTTGACATCGTTATCAATGAAGCAATGCTCACAATGCTACCAGTGGAAGCCAAAATTAAAGCGGTACGCGAATATTATCGCGTTCTCAAGCCCAACGGCTTTTTGCTCACTCACGATGTCCTTCTTACCACGGACGATGCAGACAAGGTGATCCAACAGTTACGCGAAGCCATTAACGTTACCGTAACCCCATTGACAAAACAGAACTGGAAATCACTCTTTTTAGATGCAGGATTTCGCAACGTGGAAACCTATTCGGGCAAGATGAGCTTACTTTCTCCAACAGGAATGATTTATGACGAAGGGGTATTCGGCACAGCCAAAATTATCCGCAATGCCTTAAAGCCAGAAAATCGCCCGACATTTACAAAAATGTTTAAGGTTTTCAATGATCCTGAGAAAAAATTAGGCTTTATCGCCCTATGTAGTCAAAAATAATTTAAGCGAAAATCCTCCGCCCTTATCACACTAAAGTGCGGGGATTTTTTAGTGAATTTTAGTTTTTATACAAAAAATTTATGTGCAAGTTCCCGCTTTACGGAAAATGTACCGCCTTATATTTTACGATAAAAATAAAAAATAGCCCCAAGGGGCTATTTTCAACAACTAAAATTATCTTTTTCTTGAACGAGATTTAAAACCACCTTCATCAAAAGTGCGGTGATTTTTTTCTTTAAATTTGCGTTCACCTTTGCCGCGGGCAAAACGCTCATCAGCGCGACTTTTGCCTTTTCCAGAAAAGCCTTTTCCTTTCCCCTCGCCCCCTTTCACTTCACCAAGGAAAGACATTTGCATTGCTTTGTTCATTACACGAGTTTTCGCGAAATGATTGAGCAATTCTTTCGGCATTCCTTGTGGTAATTCAATGGTGGAATGACTATCGTAAAGTTTGATATGCCCAATATAACGGCTGTTAATATCCCCTTCATTGGCAATGGCACCAACAATATGACGCACTTCAACACCATCTAAACGTCCGACTTCAATGCGGTATAAATCCATCGGCTGCGGATTACCATAGCCACGGCGTTCAGCTGAACGTGGATTCTCACGGCGGCTACGCTCCCTTGGGGTATGTTTATCAAATACAGGATCTGGTGGGAGAATTAATTTTTGTTTACCTTGTAATAGCATTAGCATTGCAGCAGCAATGTCTTCCTGATCTTGATCAGCGGTGAATAGATCTTCTAATAAGCTACGATATTGTTCTAGATCGTGATGCTCTAGCTGTTTGGTAATTTGTGCCACGAATTTTTTACGGCGGCAAGCCTGTAATGCTTCGTGGTTTGGAATTTCCACTTCTTCAATTGGCTTTTTGGTTAAGCGTTCAATATTTTTTAACAAGCGGTTTTCTCTTGGTTCAACAAAAAGTAAAGCTCGCCCTGCGCGTCCTGCACGACCGGTTCGCCCAATACGGTGAACATAACTTTCTGCATCAAGAGGAATATCATAATTTACCACTAAACTAATACGCTCAACATCCAAACCACGCGCAGCAACATCAGTGGCGACGAGTATATCTAAACTGCCGTTACGCAGACGGTCTAGAGTTTGCTCACGCAATTGTTGCGTCATATCCCCATTTAGTGCTGCTGCACGGAAGCCGTGTTTTTCCAGTAACTCAGTAATATCAAGGGTGGCAGTTTTGGTACGTGCAAAGATAATCGCCGCATCAAATTCTTCCACTTCAAGAAAACGCAATAATGCCTCGTTTTTACGAAATCCACGAACATACCAACAGCTCTGTGTAATATCCGGTGCGGTGCGTTGTGTAGATTGAATTTTCACCTCTTTTGGCTCGTGCATAAAGCGTTTCGTAATACGGCGAATAGGTTCGGGCATTGTTGCCGAAAATAAGGCTGTTTGATGCTTCTCTGGCAGTGCTGCCATTACTGTTTCCACATCGTCAATAAAGCCCATACGTAACATTTCATCTGCTTCATCTAAAACAATGGCTTTTAATTCAGAAAGATCAAGAGTGTTACGTCTAAGGTGATCTAAAATACGCCCCGGTGTCCCCACCACCACTTGCGCCCCTTGTTTTAAAGCACGCAATTGAATGTCATAACGTTGTCCACCGTAAAGGGTAACAATATTGATGCCTTTGGCATATTTCATAAATTGCTCACAAGCATCTGCCACTTGAATGGCAAGCTCGCGGGTTGGTGCCATCACTAACATTTGTGGCATTTTTTTATTTGGCTCAATTTGAGCTAAGAGTGGGAGAGAAAAAGCAGCGGTTTTTCCACTCCCTGTTTGTGCCATTCCAAGCACATCATCACCCGCTAAAAGGTGAGGGATACAAGCCTGTTGGATTGGTGAAGGGGATTCAAATCCCATATCTGTTACAGCATTAAGGATAAATTCAGGAAGTCCTAAATCATTAAAAGTGATGTTTGTTTCAGTCATTAAAATACTCGAATATAAAAGGAAAGCTCAATTACTTTCAGTTTGGCAAAGCCGAGGTGTTACTAATAGATAGCAGCTTTGCGGATAACATTGTTGAAAATTTTTACGTTTTACAACACCAAATCTAGGTAAATACCTAGCTTATTTTGCTTGCTGACGTTTTAATTTCGCCAATTCAAGCACTGCAAAACGATACTCAACAAAGTTATACACCTGATTCGCTATGGTCAGTTTAAACAGATTTTCTGCTTTTTCTTTTTGACCCAAATTGAGTTGTTGTTTTGCTAGATAAAAATAGGTTTCGGTCAATACTTCAGCATAAGGGATTTTTTGCGTTTCAGCAAATTCTCTCCCTTGCTGTTGTAGCTCTGCAAGCGATAACTGACCTAAATAATATTGCACAATATAACTGCCCCACTGCTTTTGCGAGAGTGCAGGGGCTTGTTGTGCTAACTGCTGTTTAGCCTTTTTAGGATTGATTTCTAGTTCATTGAGGTATAACCATAATGCACGGTAAGCATCGCTTTGATCTTGTTGATAAAACTGCAAAAAGTCCTGCTGTGCAAGTGGATAACGCGCTATATAATAAAAACCTAAACCTCGATTGAATAGGCTATATTCATCTTTTGGATTAAATTCCAATGCCACATTAAACGCTTCTAAAGCCTCATCATAATTTTCATTAATAAGCTGATAGACGCCTAAATAATTATAAAGTGCGGCATTTTTTGGCTGAAAAATTAAAGACTGCAAAAAGTCATAACGTGCTAATCCCCAAAGACCAAGAGCGTCATACAGCACGCCTCGCTCAAAATGTAAGGAAGCACGATCTTTTTTATCCATTCCGCCAATTTGTAATACTTGGCTAATCCGAGCAATCATAATTTCTTGCTCAAGATGGCTATTTGGTGTCTGTGTCGCAATGAGCAATTTATTTTTTGCCATAAATGGTTGCGAATCTACACAGCCGACAAGTAACAACGCAAAACACCAGATTGAAAACAATCTGAGAGATTTTATACGCCAATTACATTGCATCATTGTTTAGCCTTAGCTTTTTAGCTTAAGTATACCTGACTGACAATGTCAGCCAGTTTTCCATTAAGGAAAATAGCTCCCTAACAAGTAGGGAGCAGAGTTTGTTATTCTTGCTCGCTAACGTCAAGCACAATCTCTTCTGGTTGGCTTGTTTCTTGTTTTGGAGCAATATCTTTCATCGTTAAACGGATACGACCTTGACGATCAATCTCAACCACTTTCACGCTCACTTCCTGACCAACAGTCAAGTAATCACTTACTTTCTCTACACGTTCATCAGCAATTTGTGAAATGTGAACTAAGCCTTCTTTATTGCCTACTAATGAAACAAATGCACCGAAATCAGCAAGGCGAGTTACTTTACCTTGATAGATTGCACCCGCTTCCACTTCTGCAGTGATATCTTGAATGCGAGCCATTACTTCTTTCACCGCATTATTATCCACGGCTGCGATTTTCACTGTACCGTCATCATCAATATCAATCGAGGTACCCGTTTCTTCCGTTAATGAGCGGATCACAGCACCACCTTTACCGATCACATCTTTAATTTTCTTCGGATCGATTTTCATCGTGTGAATACGCGGTGCAAAATCTGAAATATCTTCACGCGGTGCAGGAATGGCTTGTTCCATTACACCAAGAATGTGCATTCTTGCCCCTTTCGCTTGATTAAGCGCAATTTGCATAATTTCAGGCGTAATTCCTTCAATTTTGATATCCATTTGCAGTGCAGTTACCCCTTCGCGTGTCCCTGCAACTTTAAAGTCCATATCACCTAAGTGATCTTCATCACCTAAAATATCAGAAAGCACGACAAATTTTTCGTCTTCTTTCACTAAGCCCATTGCAATACCCGCAACCGCCGCTTTAATTGGTACACCCGCATCCATTAAAGCTAATGATGCGCCACATACTGAAGCCATTGATGAAGAACCATTTGATTCGGTAATTTCAGAAACAACACGAACAACATAAGGGAATTCGCTCAAACTAGGCATTACCGCAGCCACGCCACGTTTTGCCAAGCGACCGTGACCAATCTCACGGCGTTTTGGTGAGCCGATCATACCCGTTTCACCCACAGAATATGGCGGGAAGTTGTAGTGGAATAAGAAATGATCGGTTTTTTCACCAGTTAATTCATCAATAATTTGTGCATCACGCTCTGTACCTAAGGTTGCCACTGCCAACGCTTGAGTTTCACCACGAGTGAAAATCGCTGAACCATGTGTACGTGGTAATACACCGGTACAAATATCCAACGCACGCACCGTATCCACGGTACGACCGTCAATACGAGGCTCACCATTTAAAATGCGTGAACGAACGATTTGACTTTCAAGTGCGGTAATAATATCAACAATTTTTCCTTCACTGATGGTTTCATCTTCCGCTGTGAGTTGGCTCACAACGTCTGCTTTAATCGCATCAATTTGCTCATAACGTGATTGTTTTTCGGTAATACGATAAGCATCGCCTAAACGGCTTTCGGCTAATGCTTTCACTTTATCAATCAACGCAGTATCTGGTGCTGGAGGCTGCCAATCCCAACGAGGTTTACCTGCTTCTTGAGCAAATTCTTTAATCGCTTCAATCACCACTTGTTGCTGTTGATGACCGAACACCACTGCGGCTAACATTTGTTCTTCGGTTAAAATATCCGCTTCCGATTCCACCATTAATACGGCTTTATCGGTGCCTGCTACCACTAAGTCTAAACGGCTTTGTTTTTGTTCGCTCGTGGTTGGGTTTAAAACAAATTGACCATCAATAAAACCAACGCGCGCCGCACCAATTGGTCCGTTAAATGGCACGCCTGAAAGAGTAAGTGCCGCAGAAGCCCCAATCATTGCGACTAAATCAGGGCTAATTTGTGGATTTACCGAAACCACGGTTGCCACGATTTGAATTTCGTTGAAAAAGCCTTCAGGGAATAATGGACGAATTGGACGATCGATTAAACGTGCAATTAAGGTTTCACCTTCTGATGGACGGCCTTCACGTTTGAAAAATCCTCCCGGAATACGTCCCGCTGCATAAGTACGCTCTTGATAATTTACCGTTAATGGGAAAAAATCTTGTCCTTCTTTAACCTCTTTTTTCGCTACCACAGTAACGAAAACGCTGGTATCGTCCATACTCGCCATCACTGCTGCCGTGGCTTGACGGGCAATTGCACCGGTTTCTAAGGTTACCGTGTGCTGACCATATTTAAATTGTTTAACAATTGGATTCACAATATTTTCCTTTCAATTAAATGAAATAAGTGCGGAATATTCCGCGTGAAATGCTTTTCGTAAATCAACTTTTTATCTAACCAGTTGATTTCACTACTTTTCCCAATTGCGACTAGCAAAAATCATCTCAAAAAAAGACCGCACTTAATCTCTCACCAAAGATCATTTTTGATAGCCGCACGCCAACGGGAAAATAAAAAGCCCTGCTATTATACAGGGCTTTTTCGTTTATTGATACCAATTCAACCAAATATCTTTTTCGCTGAGGAAAAATTAGTGTTCTTTGCTACCTTCAGCTTTCTCTGGAAGGAAACCTGATCTCACGTCTTTCATATTCGGTAAGTGGTGAGCAATCCCTTTATGGCAATCAATACAGGTTTTCCCTTCTTTAATCGCCATCGCGTGCATTTTCTCTGCCACTGTTTTTTGTTGCGTGAAATCCATTGCCTCAAAATTATGACAGTTGCGACATTCTTGTGAGTTATTGGCTTTCATTCTTGCCCATTCACGTTCTGCCATTTCTAGACGAGCAGCTTCAAATTTTTCTTTGGTGTCCACTTTACCTGTAAGGTGTGCATAAACTTCTGTTGCTGCTTTGATTTTTCTTACCCATTTAGGAATAAATTCGTGCGGTAAATGGCAGTTCGCACAAGTGGCTTTCACGCCTGTGCGGTTCATATAATGCACAGATTGGCGATATTCTGGCACAACATCATTCATATGACAGCTTGAGCAGAATTCTTCCGTATTGGTATGTTCAAGAGCGGTGTTAAATCCTCCCCAAAAGAGAATACCAGCAATAAACGATAGCGTGATTAAAACACCGACTGCCATACGACTCGGTGAGCGAAACCAATGCCAAAACTTTTTGATCAATTTCAACATTTTTATTCTCCGTAACCTTTCATAGGTTTAAATTCATTTGGCACGATTGGCTCGACATCAGACTGTGAAACGTGGCATTGCAAGCAGAAATAACGTCTTGGTGAGGTTTCACCGCCGACAATGTTGCCTTGGCGATCCATAAAGTGCGTTGGGCTAATGCGTGTTGCTCCTGTAATGCGTGATGCTTCAACACTGTGGCAGTTTAAGCACTGATTGACATTTTTCGTCACTTGATAATTTTTCACACTATGTGGAATTGTTGGTGGCTGATTTACATAGTTAAGTGCTGGCAGCTCACTTTGTTTTGGTACATTGTGGAAAGCTGGCTTCACATCTTCTGCCGCCCCTTGTAAATAGTTGTCAATGTTATCTTCCGCAGCCATTACGCTGGTGGCGAAAAGTGCGGTTAAAATTACTAAGGTTTTTTTAATCATTTTATTCCCCCGAATGATTAAATCTAGTGGTAAAAGTAAATACGTTTTCAGCACAAACATCAATGCAACGTCCGCAACTGATACAATCTTTAGAAAGCACGAGCTGGCTTTCGTCTTTTTTGCCGTGCAATGGGCTGCGTAACACTTGTGGCTCAGGGCAAACATTGTAGCAATCCATACAATTATCACAGCGTGTGCGATCAATGACTTTAATACGCGCAATGCTTTTCGCACCAATTAAGCCATAAGTTGCCCCGATAGGGCATAAATGCCCACACCAGCCATGCTCTGCAATCAATAAATCAAATAAAAATATCGCTAAAATTAACCAAGTTGTTGCACCAAAGCCATAAATTAACGCGCGTCCAAATGCACTCACCGGGTTGATCCATTCCCACAACATAATGCCACTCATTGCACTGCCGATAAGAATCATCAATAAAATACCGTAGCGTAATCCACGTGGGATTTTGGCATTTTGCCGAATGCCTAATTTACGTCTTAACCAAGCAGCACTGTCGGTAACAAGGTTTAACGGACAAACCCAGCCACAAAATATTTTGCTCCCTAACAAAGCATAAAGGGCGATCACAATACTCGCACCAAGTAGCGTTGTGAAGTTTGGTAAATGGCCTGTTGCAAGGGTTTCTGCGGTAATGAGGGGATCACTCATTGGGATTAAATCTAAAAATAAACTTCCACTATAATTGCCACGCAAAATCCACACACCAAGCCAAGGGCCACTTAGAAACATTGCGAGAATGCTTAACTGGGTTAAACGACGCCAAAACAAAAAGCGATTAGCACGCCATAAACCAAGCTTTTCTCTTGCTTCTCTTCCTGCATATTTCGGTGAATTTACCATTAACGCCCCTCCGGTTTGCGTACAGGTAAAGAAATCATATCCTCAGGTGCAAGAGAATGCCCAGCCTTTTCTTTTTCTTGCCAACCTAAGCGATAATGTTTACCTAACATTCCTTTTGCTAAAGAGAGAGGTAACACTTTAATTGCCGCCTCTTCCAGTACGCAGGCCTCTTCACATTTTCCGCAACCTGTGCAAGCATCAGAATGCACAGTTGGGATAAATAATGCGTGTTTACCCGTGCGATCATTACGTTGCATTTCTAACGTGATCGCTTTGTCAATAAGCGGACAAACGCGATAACACACATCACAGCGTAAGCCTTGCCAATTTAAGCAAGTTTCGTGATCTAGCAACACCGATAAGCCCATTCGAGCGTCATTAATATTATCCTGTGTAGAATCTAACGCCCCACTTGGACAGGCTTTTGCACAAGGAATATCTTCACACATTTCGCAAGGTTTCTCCCGTGCGATAAAGTAAGGTGTGCCAGCTTCCATAGGCGAAAGCAAGGAGGCAAGGTGTAACATTTCATAAGGACAGGCTTGCACACATTGTCCGCAGCGAATACAGGCGGCAGCGAATTTTTTCTCATCTTCAAGGGCAAACGGTGGACGTAATGCCACGCCTTGACGTGCAAGACTTTGCTCTTGTTGAAGTCCGAGTAAAATGCCAAGACCTGCTAATCCGCCCGCAGTACGAGCAGCGTCTTTAAAAAATTTACGGCGTTCCGGTGTTTGGGTTAATTTTTTCATCGTTTTTTCACCGCACTTTAGCTATATCAAAGTGCGGTTATTTTTTTAAGCTTTTTCCACTTTAACGGCACATTTTTTGAAGTCCGTTTCTTTAGAAATAGGATCGGTTGCATCTAACGTAAGTTTATTGGCAAGCTGACCTGCATCAAAGAAAGTGGTAAAGACTAAGCCTTCAGGACATTTATTACGTCCACGGGTATCCACATAAGAAATAATTTCACCACGACGTGAAGAAACTTTAATCTTATCACCATGACGTAATCCCCGTTTTTTCGCATCATTTGGGTGCATCCAAACGACGTTATTCGGGAATGAACGGTGTAATTCAGGAACACGGCGAGTCATTGTGCCAGTATGCCAATGTTCTAATACACGCCCCGTAGATAACCATAAATCATATTCTTCATCAGGCACTTCCGCTGGTGGCTCATAAGGAACCGCTAAGATCACGGCACGTTTGTCAGGCTGACCATAGAATGCCACGCCTTCACCAGCTTTAACATAAGGATCATAGCCTTCGCGATAACGCCATAATGTTTCTTTGCCATCAACCACAGGCCAACGTAAACCACGTGCTTTATGATAGAGATCATAATCTGCTAAATCATGTCCATGTCCACGACCGAAAGAGGCATATTCTTCAAATAATCCTTTTTGAATGTAGAAACCAAAATCATAAGCTTCATCATTTAGGCGATCATTTAGCTCTACATTAGAATATTTATCTACATTACCGTTGCGGTATAACACCTCATATAATGTTTTGCCTTTAAATTCTGGATTTGCATCTAAAATGTCAGCGGGCCAGACTTCATCCGTTGTGAAGTATTTTGAAAATTCTACTAATTGCCATAAGTCAGATTTTGCTTCACCCGGTGCTTTCACTTGCTGACGCCATACTTGTGTGCGGCGTTCGGCATTACCGTAAGCCCCTTCTTTTTCTACCCACATTGCGGTTGGTAACATTAAATCTGCAGCTAATGCGGAGACTGTTGGATAAGGATCGGAAACCACGATAAAGTTTTCAGGATTACGCCAACCCGGGAAAGTTTCTTGATTGATATTTGGGCCACCTTGCATATTGTTAGTACACATTTGCCATAACACACGCATTTTGCCATCTTTTAATGCACGGCTTTGTGCCACAGCGTGATAGCCTAGTTTATCGGTGATCACACCTGCTGGAATTTTCCACGTTTTCTCTGCTTTAGCACGATGTTCAGGTTTTGTTACCACCATATCAGCGGGTAAGCGGTGGATAAAGGTACCTACTTCACGCGCGGTACCACAAGCAGATGGCTGACCGGTTAATGAGAATGGTCCACAGCCCGGAATGGAGATTTTCCCAGTTAATAAGTGAATGTTATAAATCAAGTGGTTTGCCCACACACCACGCGTATGTTGGTTAAAGCCCATTGTCCAGAACGAAACAATTTTGCGTTTTGGATCGGCATAAAGCTGCGCCAAACTTTCAAGTTGCTCTTTTGGTACGCCTGACATTTCGTGTGCTTTATCAAGGGTATATTCAGACACAAGGGCTTTGAGTTCTTCAAAGTTACTGTCATACATTTTACCGCTATTAGCATTTTTTGCTGCTTTTTGGCGCGGATCGCTATCACGCAAGCCATAACCAATATCGGTTTCACCACGTTTAAATTTAGTATGTTTATTAACGAAATCCCAATTAATGGCATCATTTTGAATTAAATAATTAATGATGTAGTTCAAGATCACTAAATCTGATTGTGGTGTGAAAACCATTCCATTATCGGCAAGTTCAAAACTGCGATGCTCAAAGGTAGAAAGCACGGCCACTTTAACATCAGGATTGGATAAACGGCGATCAGAAATACGCGACCATAAAATTGGGTGCATTTCTGCCATATTTGAACCCCATAACACGAAAGCTTCCGCTTCTTCAATATCGTTATAACAACCCATCGGCTCATCAATACCAAAGGTACGCAAAAATGCAACCGCCGCGGAAGCCATACAATGACGCGCATTTGGATCAATATTATTAGAACGGAAACCGGCTTTCCAAAGTTTGGCTTTCGCGTAACCTTCAAAAATGGTGCTTTGCCCAGAGGTGAACATTCCCACTCCATTCGGTCCACGTTCTTTCATTGCCGCCAAGAATTTTTCTTTCATCGTTTTGAAAGCGGTATCCCAAGTTACTGGCGTGAAATCACCATTTTTATCATATTTGCCGTCTTTCATACGCAACATTGGCTGAGTTAAACGGTCTTTTCCATACATAATTTTTGGTAAGAAGTAACCTTTGATACAGTTTAATCCACGGTTTACTTCCGCATCAGGATCCCCTTGTGATGCCACAACACGTCCATTTTGCGTACCAATTAATACTCCACAGCCTGTACCACAGAAACGGCAAACACCCTTGTCCCATTTGATACTGTTATCCTGTGTGGCTTCCACATTTTTTACTGGAATGGTTAATCCTGCAACCGCCGCAGCGGCAACGGCTGCATTGGTTTTCATAAAGTCTCGGCGACTTAAATTCATCTCATTTCCCCCACGAGTATGATTAATTATTCATCATTGCCTTCATCTTGTTGATGATAGACTAAAGATACGGTAATCACGCCATCAATATTGCGCGCTTGCTCCATTTGCTCGAGCAAAAGATGTTGATTGTGCGATTGCATCACCACCACCAACTTGCCTTTTTCAACATCTTCGGCAGGCACTTCGGTATAAGGTACCGCTAAAAGTGCGGTCTTAATTTTTTCAATTTTTTGCGGATTACATTGAACAATCACGCCACAAACGTGCCAATCTTCCGCTTTATCCATTGGGATAGTTGAGTGTTTATTTAACATTTTTATTCCTGTGGATATATCATATATTGAGCGCTAGTAGGTTCACTCAATTTTATTTAAATGGTGATATTGACCACGACTCAAATAACTTTTACTAGGCTTACTATTCTCTTGAGGGATTGGTCTATTTTTAATAACCTAAATTAAGTATTTATCCGATTAAAAACTAATTTATTGTTTTAGATCAAAATTATTCCAGTGTCAGATAAGGCGATAAATTACTTCCTTTAACTCATTGACTAACATTTCTATGAAAAAAGAATTTTTTTGTTAAAATGCTGAAAGATTAGAATTATATTTGATACTAAAAATTCGTGAAAATAAGAAAACACTCTGTTGCCACCAAAATTGCTAATTACTTGCTACTTATTATTATTTTTGCAACGGTGATTAGTGTATTAAGTTTAATTATTATGCTAAGTAATAAATCTGATGCCGAATTAATCAATATATCCGGTTCATTACGAATGCAAAGTTATCGTATTTTATACGAAATGGAACATGCACCTGAGTTAGTGTCAAAAAATTTACTTCAATACCGTTCCACCTTACATTCCTCTACCTTAACGGATATTAACCATCAGTTTTTTATGCCCAATGATATTAAGCAGGCTTATCAACATCTAATTGTACGTTGGAAGGAAATGGAGAATTATGCCAAACAAATGAATTATCCTTCCTATCAAAAAGAAGTAGCAAACTACGTTGCTGAAGTGAACCAATTTGTTGAAGATTTACAACATTTTGCTGAGAAAAAACTTTATCTTGCAGTATATTGCATTCTTTTTGCAATGCTTTCTATTGTCGCAATGGTGTCTTATGTGGTGTGGTTTACCAAAAAACAAATGGTAAAACCGTTGGAAAAATTAGCCTTAGCAAGTACCCAAGTGCAAATTGGGCAATTCAACCACATTCCACTAGATAGTAATAATAATGATGAAATCGGACGACTTGCTTTAGTTTTTACCCAAATGGCGAGTGATTTGAAAAAGCTGTATGCAGGGCTGGAAGAAAAGGTCAATGAAAAAACGCAAAAATTGAGCCAAGCTAACCGCTCTCTTTCAATGCTTTACCAATGTTCTCAATTAGTTACCACGAATAATATCGATCCTACGTTACTCAAGCAAGTCTTAAAACAAATAAAAGTCAATGAACATTTACGCTATATTGAATTACTGGTATATGGCGCAGAACATTGGAATATCCAGCTCGGTGAGAAAGAAGCCCCACTCTCAACACAACAAATGGAACTTTGTGTTGAAGGGGATAAACTTGGGCGACTGTCTTGGCAAGCGGGGCTGCCTTGCCCTGATTTGCGCACAATGCAAAATGTCTCACAAATGTTGAGCCGTTCACTGTATTTCCACCATACGCAACGTCAGCAACAACAGCTTTTATTAATGGAAGAGCGGTCAATTATTGCACGAGAATTACACGATTCATTGGCACAAGTGCTGGCGTATTTACAAATTCAACTCACCTTGCTAAAGCACAATCTGAACAAGGATGGCGAGCAAAATAAAGAAAAAAGCCTGACAATTATTCGTGATTTTGAACAAGCCTTAAATGATGGTTATGTTCAACTGCGCGAATTGCTTGCCACCTTCCGTTTAACGGTGCAAGAAGCAAATTTACAGCTTGCACTTGAACAAGTGATTGACTCTTTACGCAATCAAACAACAATGAAAATGCGGGTGGAATGTAGTTTACCGTCTCACACTTTCAATGCGCAACAGCTCGTACACGCCTTGCAAATTGTCCGCGAGGCAGCATTAAATGCGATTAAACATTCTCAAGGTACAGAAATTGAAGTGGTTGCTCACACCAATGAAGACGGAGAATATGAGCTGTTGGTGCGAGATAATGGCGTGGGCATTCCTAGCCTCGATGAACCAGCTGGGCATTACGGTTTAAATATAATGAATGAACGCAGCGCCCAACTCAATGCTATACTAAGCATCAATAATCGCCCTGAAGGCGGTACAGAAGTGAAAATGACACTGCCAAATAAATTATAGACGTTAAGGAATAAAATGGAAAATCTTCAACCATTTCATACATTTGGAATAAATGCGCAAGCAAAAATTGTAAAAAAAATCACCGCACTTGAACAAATCCTCCCTCTTTGGCAAGAAGCTCAACAGCAACAGCTTCCCGTGCTTTTTCTTGGGCAAGGTAGCAATGTGTTATTTGTGGAAGATTTTAACGGAATCGTACTGATAAATGCGTTAAAAGGCATTGAACATCACCAAGATGAGCACTTTCATTATCTTCACGTCCAAGGGGGCGAAAATTGGCACGAGCTGGTTCACTGGAGCTTGGAACAAGGTATTTATGGTTTGGAAAATTTGGCATTAATCCCCGGCTGTGTCGGCTCCGCCCCAATCCAGAATATCGGTGCTTACGGGGTAGAATTTAAAGATCTGTGCGATTATGTAGAGGTACTTAACCTTAATACAGGCGAAATCTTCCGTTTAAACAAGGCTGAATGTCAATTTGGCTACCGTGAAAGCCTCTTCAAACATCAATATAAAGAGGGGTATATGATTGTTGCAGTCGGATTAAAATTAGCTAAAGATTGGCAGCCTGTATTAAGTTATGGCACCCTTTCGCGTTTTGATCCTGCGACGGTAAAAGCCGAAGACATTTTCACTGAAGTCTGTACGGTACGCCGTGCGAAGTTGCCTAATCCACAAGAATTGGGCAACGCAGGAAGTTTTTTCAAAAATCCCGTTATTTCCAGCGCACTTTTTGCACAATTAAAACACCAATACCCCGAGATACCGAACTATCCGCAGCCAGATGGCACGGTGAAGTTAGCCGCCGGTTGGCTCATTGATCAATGTGGCTTAAAAGGCTATCAACTTGGTGGTGCGGCAGTACATCAAAATCAAGCGTTGGTACTGATTAATAAGGCACAAGCAAGTGGTAAAGATGTGGCGAACCTTGCCCATCATATTCGTCAAACTGTGGCAGAAAAATTTGCGGTGTATTTACAACCTGAAGTTCGTTTTGTCGGTGCGAAAGGCGAAATTGACAGCGAACAATTTATTTCATCGCAACATTAATCATTATTATCATTTAACTAAAAAGGAAACAAAATGGATTTCAAAACAATTTTAGAAACCTTACCTACTATCGATCACCTTTCGGGCTTAAGCGTATTTGACGGTGAAACACCACTTCATCACATTCCTGCCATTGCTGGCAAACTTGGCTCATTGCGCGTGTATAATGCCCTTGCGCAAGAATTTAACGGAAAATTAGACCGCACTTGTGCAGAGAAAGGTTTGCAACTTTTCGCTGAACATACAGCGGATGCGAAACAATTCCCCGGTAAACACCCCAATATTGATTTATTGTTTGCTGTGATAACAGAAGGAAAAGAATACCGCCTTGTACCTGCAATAGCAGAGGGAAAATAATGTCGCAAGCCAAGCCTTTTCCTATTGGGGTAAACTATTTCAGTATTGTATTGGGCATTTCTGCACTCGGTTTAGCGTGGCGTTATAGTGCTAATGTGTTGGCTGTGCCAACGCTTATCGCAGAAACCTTGATCGGCTTTGCAGCCTTGCTTTGGGGGATACTATTTTCGATTTATGTGTATAAATGGATACGCTATCCCATCCAAGCTAAAGCAGAATTGCATCACCCAATTTTAGGCTGTTTCGTCAGCCTGATCCCAATTACACTTTTATTAATCGCGATGGGATTATCACCTTATAGTAAAGGATTGGCACAATATTTAGTTGGGCTTGGCATTGTGGCACAACTTGCATTTTCTACCTACCGTTACGGTGGATTATGGCGTGGTATTCATCCACAAGATGCCACGACCCCTGTGCTATATTTGCCAACCGTCGCAGCAAATTTCGTCAGTGCAACGGCATTAGGCTTATTAGGTTATTCAGAATTAGGAATGTTATTTTTCGGTGCAGGAGTGATTGCGTGGATTATTCTTGAACCCGCCGTGCAACAACGTTTACGCAATTTAACTGAATTGCCAACAGCAATTCGCCCAACGATTGGTATCCAACTTGCGCCTGCTTTTGTTTGCTGTTCAGCCTATCTTGCCTTAAATGGCGGTCATATTGATTGGATAGTGAAAAGTTTGATCGGATACGGCTTGCTACAATTATTATTTTTAATTCGCCTACTACCTTGGATCGGCAAACAATTCCGTCTCACTTATTGGGCATTTTCATTTGGCTTAGCCTCAATGGCTGGAGTAGGCATTCGTCTTTACGGCAAAGGAGAGAACCTCAGCCTTGCCCTACAACATTTAGGTTTAACGATGTTCATCGTTGCCAGCTTGTGCATCGGATTTCTCATTGTGGCAACACTTAGATTAGTCATAACAAAGCAAATTCCCTAGCTTTGCAATTGACTAAATTAGATTTATTTTATTGCGTAAAAATTTAATCAAAAGAAATGAACTTTCTGATCTCACAATAGTCTAAATTTACAAGAAAAGGATAAATTAATCGTTATAATCGATTGACCTTATAATAAATTATGTTATAAATAAACCCAAATTGGGCATAAAATAAGAAGGAATATGATGAACAAAGATACACAAGCTCTAATGTTAGTTCCTCAAGGCAGCTTAGAAGGCTATATCCGTGCTGCAAACGAATATCCTATGCTAACTGCAGAGGAAGAAAAGGAATTAGCGGAACGTTTGTATTATAAAGAGGATCTTGAGGCAGCCAAAAAATTGATTTTGTCTCATCTTCGCTTTGTGATCCACGTTGCGCGTGGTTATTCTGGTTATGGATTGCCACAAGCTGATTTAATTCAAGAAGGTAACATTGGCTTAATGAAAGCGGTAAAACGCTTTAACCCTGAAGTGGGCGTTCGCCTTGTTTCCTTTGCTGTACATTGGATTAAAGCAGAAATTCACGAATATGTACTACGTAACTGGCGTATCGTCAAAGTGGCAACGACGAAAGCACAACGTAAATTATTCTTTAACCTACGCAAAACTAAACAACGCTTAGGTTGGTTCAATGATAATGAAGTGGATATGGTGGCCGAGGAACTAGGCGTATCAAAACAAGATGTCATTGAAATGGAAAGCCGTATGACAGGAGCAGACGTTGGCTTTGATCTTTCTAATGATGACGATGATGAAAGTTATGCTCCAGCGCTTTATCTTGAGGACAGAAACTCAAATTTTGCCGCAGAATTAGAAAATGAAAATTACGAAACTCAAGCTGCAGATCAGGTTGCCGCAGCGCTTGAAGGTTTAGATGAACGTAGCCAAGATATTATCAAAGCACGTTGGTTAGATGAAAATAAAGCAACGCTACAAGATTTAGCTGCGAAATATAATATTTCCGCTGAACGTGTTCGCCAGCTTGAAACCAATGCACTGAAAAAACTTAAAAGTGCGGTAGCGTTCTAAAGCCAAACAACATAAAAAGCACTGGATTACACCAGTGCTTTTTCATTTATTTTCTTTACATTTTCCCATTACCCATCCTAAATACAAAAAAAAATCAATGACGACTGCTATTGCTCCTTAAAAACAAATCTTGACAGTTTCTATGTAACTCTCACATTCTTAGGAACTTAAATTCCGTTACCCACCATTTTAGGTTTGAGTAATAAACCATTTACTAACACTTCTCAAGAACCTAAAACCATTAGCTTATAACATCTAAACAACCTATTCCAAAATATAAAATAGGGATATTCCGCGTTAAATAACAGATTATTTGAACTGCTAAGTTTTATTACGTAATACAAAAAGTCTGCACCTTAATAAATTGCTTGTTGATTCCAACTTTTAAGATGCAGCTAAAACAATCTATTTTTTACTTTCTTATGATTACTTTAATATAAGCTAAATGATTGAATATAAGGTAATTTTCCTGCTTTTAGCATTTTTTCAATGCCGCTACGGTGATCGGTGGTGCCTAAGCCACGTAACTCAAAATTTACCCCAAAACTATGATCGTAAAGCACTTCGTTTGACGTTTGTCCTTCTTTGCTTGTTACATAACGGCGTGCGCCCACTCCCACCGACCAACAGCAGGTGTTGTATTTTACCCCGAGATATTGCTCAACAGGCTTTTTCAAGGCTAGATCTTGGTAATAATGTCCAACCACTGCCCATTTGTCCGCAATTTCCCACGCTGCCACTAAACCAAGCTGTTTAATGTCTTGATTATACGCATTTGCACCAGTGAGATTTTGGTCAATATATTGCTGGCTGGCATAGCGATAACTTAATTGAACGAGGTTATTACCACTTGGATTAAATTCTAATACGGTATTTGCCAAAGAAGTTTGATGCAAGCTCGTATCATATTGGTAACTCGCTCGCCAGTTCCATTGTTTATTAATTCGCCAATTGGTTTCTAATGACCAAGAGGAAGTGGAACGATCACTACTATTGTTTGGGTTATTATCAATCCTTGAATCACTAAGGTAATAAATTTGCCCTAAAGAGAGGTTAAAACGTTCATTCCCTTCTTTATCATAAAAACGCGTTGTTCCCCCGAGGGTAAACTGATTCGCTGAGGCAATGCGATCTAATCCACTATAACGGCGATCACGGAACAAGGAAAAATAATCTTGTTGCAATAATGCGGAATCATAACCAAAACCAAGATATTGGCTATTTAATTTTGAACCGATATTGCTTTGGTCCTTATAAGGGCGATAAAGATATTGAATATGTGGTTCAATCGTTTGTGTATAGCCATCAAACAAGGTTTCTTTGCTTGCAAGTAAGGTTTGAAAATCAACTTTCACTTGTGGCAAGACACGGGTTACCGAGCGTTCAATCTCTTCCGCATTTTGCCCTTTTCCTTTTGTTTGATTATAGTGAGTAGCGTAAAGTTTTGTTTCAATATTCACACTGCCGTAACGGTTCGTAAGCGGAATATTAAGGCTTGGTTCAAGATGATAACGCCAAGCTTTCGGCATTAAGGCACTGTCATTCTCAAAACGCGAAATTTGTGAGAATACGCGAAAATCCATTAAGCCGTTAGCAAGCCCATCGCGATAATAATTAAAATCTAATTGTGGAAAAACACGATAAGGTCCGATATCCACATCGTCAAACACTTGGAACTGTTTCGCCGATAAAGCGAAATTGTAGTTCGGCTGATAGTAAGCAATACGGAAATTTTGATCGGCATAACCGTCTGTACTGCGCCCATAAGCAGAATCAAAATCAGAGAAATAACGTTTATCGCTTACCCTTGTGTAATCCACATTTAAACGCCAATTTTCTAAGAAACTGGAACTATGTCTCCAGTGGAATAAATGACGAGAGCGGTTGTCTCCTTGGTAATCATCATAGCGATCACGTGCTAAATATTCTCCTGCAATTAGCCCCTCACCAATTTGCGTGAGATAACGTGTTTCACCGTTAAATTGCCAGCCTCGTTTTGACATATATTTTGGTGTTACGGTCATATCAAAATTGGGGGCAATGTTCCAATAAATTGGCTGTGCATACGAATAACCATCACGGCTAGACATTCCCACATTTGGAATTAACAAACCAGAACGACGGCGATCGCCGATAGGGAGTTGCAAATAAGGGGTATAGAAAATCGGCACGCCATGCACTTTAAAGCGTGCGTGCCACATTTCGGCATATTCTTCTTGGATATGCTGACGCATTTCACTTGCTTCAATCGACCAGCTATTATCATCAGGCAAACAAGACGTAAAAGTCGCATTTTTAAGTAAGCGATAATCATTGCGTAGCTCAACGTGTTGTGCATTACCTCGCCCTTGACGCCCAACAAATTGGTAATCTGCGCCTTCTACATCTGCATCTTTATTATTCAAGTTTATCTTGGCAGAATGCCCTAACAAATTGATAAGATTATCTTTATAATCAAACCCCTTTTTGGCATAGGCAAAGCGCTGTACATTAGCCCCTTCGCCACGTTGAACAATTTCTGCAATTTGGGTAGTTAAATGGCGATTACCCTGTTTAATCTCAACATCGCCCTCATAACGCGCACTAACAGGCTGATTTAATTCTGCGCGATCTGCCTCAATATAAACAGGCAATTGGTTTGGATCGCCCTGCACCACCTCACCTTGAAACTGTGGTACGCCAGCTAAGCATTGCTGCTGTAAACTTGCCCAACTTGGTACACCATAAAGTGCGGTCAAAATTGAGAAAGAAAGCATCGTGTAGTAATTTTTTTTCATTAATAACCCATTTTTTAAGGTGTGAAATTAAGCCGATTATAAAGAAAAATGATGAAAAAAGCATTTTATTTATACTTACAAAAACAGCTATTCAGATGATCATTTACCAGCCCCATAGATTGCATAAAAGCATAACAAGTGGTTTCTCCAACAAAGACAAAACCACGTTTTTTTAAAGCCTTTGAAAGCTGTTTTGAAACCGCTGTCTTCGCTGGCACTGCGGATAAATCAGGGACATCATTTATTTGTGGCTGGTGATTAACAAAGGCCCAAATAAAATCGCTAAAATTTTCACCGCACTTTTGCATTGCTAAATAGGCTTTTGCATTCTTTACAATTGCCTCTAATTTCGCACGATGACGAATAAGCCCAGCATTTTGCATTCTCTCATCAATATCTTGTGCCGTCATTTGCGCAATCTTTTCAGGATTAAAGTGAAAAAATGCCTGACGATACTGTTCCCGTTTTTTCAAAACGGTAATCCACGAAAGCCCTGCTTGCTGTCCTTCTAAACAAATTTTCTCAAATAATTTCAGACTATCATATTCTGGCTTGCCCCATTCATTATCGTGATAATCTTGATAAATAGACGAGCCTTCGGCCCAACTGCAACGTGTTTTCATCATTCATTCCTTATATTGTGATCAGGATCACAGATTTTCTTTTCCTCATTCATTGAATTTAATTTAGAATCTACCTATTAATACTAGAGCTAAAATAGCTATATGCGCATCAATAAGATGTGATATTGTATTCCAACTTAACCAACAATCAAATTAGAGGTAAATATGACAACACAATTAGACGCATTACGCGAAATGACCGTAGTTGTGGCAGATACAGGAGATATCGAAGCCATTAAAACCTACCAACCACAAGATGCCACCACGAACCCATCACTCATTTTAAGCGCCTCCGCATTGCCTCAATATGCGCCGTTAATTGACGAAGCCATTGCCTATGGCAAAAGCAAAAGTGCTGATAAAGCACAGCAACTTATTGATGCAGAAGATAAATTAGCGGTAAATATCGGTTTAGAAATTCTTAAAATCGTACCCGGACGCATTTCTACCGAAGTGGATGCACGTCTTTCTTACAATACCCAAGCCACTGTTGAAAAAGCACGTAAATTAATCGCACTTTATAATGAAGCTGGGGTTTCCAATGATCGTATTTTAATTAAAATTGCCTCCACTTGGCAGGGTATCCGTGCAGCAGAAATTCTTGAAAAAGAAGGCATTAACTGTAACTTAACCCTCTTATTCTCAGAAGCCCAAGCTCGTGCTTGTGCTGAAGCGGGGGTATACTTAATTTCACCATTCGTTGGTCGTATTCTTGACTGGTATAAAGCCAATAGTGATAAAAAAGAATATGCGCCAGCAGAAGATCCCGGTGTGATTTCAGTAACTAAAATTTACAACTATTACAAACAACACGGCTACCAGACCGTAGTAATGGGTGCAAGTTTCCGTAATGTAGGCGAAATTACTGAACTTGCCGGTTGCGATCGCTTAACCATTGCTCCTGCTTTATTAAAAGAATTACAAGAAAATAACACCGCACTTGCTCGCAAACTAGAATATAAAGGTGAAGTGAAAGCTAAGCCACAACCACTTACAGAAAGCGAGTTCTACTGGCAACATAACAGCGATCCAATGGCCGTCGAGAAACTGGCTGAAGGTATCCGTAAATTTGCCATTGACCAAGAAAAATTAGAAGCGATGTTATTGGCGAAGTTCTAATCTCCTCTCAATAAGACAAAGCCCCAACTCACTGGGGCTTTACTATATATGAAAATTCTGCCAAAAATCTCACCGCACTTTTAATGCTAGTAATGGAACAAACCTTACGAAGTGTTCCACTGCGTTTAGCAGTTTCTTGCAACGTGTCTCACCACAATAAAGTGCGGTGCAAATGTTAAACTTTTTTCTTTATCCTTCCATATAGCTTTTCAGCGCCTCGCCTTGCAATCCTGCATTCAGCGCGATGAGTAATTTTAAGCGAGCTTTCGGGGCATTCAGTTCTTTCACAAACATTACGCCCTGTTCCTGCAAACTTGCCCCACCGCCATCATAACCATAAACCGGCTCAGCAATACCGTTAAAACAACGAGAAACTAACGCAACAGGAATATTATGAGCTAGCAATCGCTGTAATCCTTTCGCAGCTTGCGGTGGAATATTTCCTGCCCCTAATGCTTCAATCACTAAGCCGTCCAATTGTTGCAAATCTAATTGCTCAAACAGCCAGCTATCCATTCCCGCATAAGTTTTGATGACTTGCACATTTCCACTCACTGTTTCTAAATCAAAACGCACGCGAGGCTCGGCGGTTTTGAAAAAGAGAATATCTTTTTTCATAATCACCCCCAAAGGGCCGTGAGTGGGTGTTTGAAAGGTGGAAACATTAGTGGTATGGGTTTTGGTTACATATTTCGCCGCGTGAATTTCATCATTCATAACAACTAACACGCCTTTATCTGCGCTTTTCTCAAAAACTGCCACGCGCAATGCAGAAAGGTAATTATAAATGCCATCACTGCCTAACTCATTATTTGAACGCATTGCTCCCGTAATGACGATAGGTATTTTAGGAAGTTGCATTGTATCAAGAAAATAAGCCGTTTCTTCCAGTGTATCCGTCCCGTGTGTAATCACCACACCATCATAATTTTGTGCCTCTTGCTTAATTTTCTGGCTTAGGGCAAGCATATGTTCAAGGCGAATATGCGGGCTGGGTAAGTTGAGAAAATCCACCGATTCCACTTCAACATTATGTAAATCCAAACCGACTTTGGTCATAGGATTACGGCTATTTGGTGTCACTTTTCCACTGCTATCCGCGTGCATTGAAATTGTGCCTCCTGTGTGGAGGACGAGGAGTTTTTTCATAAAACTAATACATCATCTGAAATAAAAAATAAACTACGCTTAATGGGCGTCTTTCTCTAAAGCCGTGATCAGTTTCTCAAGGGCTACAATTTGCGTTTTTAGCCCCTCAATTTCACGCTCTCGGCTGGCTAAAATTTCATTTTTCATTTCAATAATATGATTTAAATGGGTCACCTCATTTTGTAGAGTGGATTCACCCAGTGCAAGATTAAAATGGCTAGAATTGGTGGAATTATCATGAGAATGGTTAAAAATAATCGGTCCGTCACCAAAAGGGATTAAATCGACCATTTCTACCCCTAGAATTTGAGCTATATTGGCCAGCCTATCAATCTTAAGATCAGTTTCTCCTCTTTCTATTTTAGCATAACCACCTTCTGACATATGCAATAGCTCGGCCATTGTCGCTTGGGTAATTTTTTTATCTTCTCGTATATCACGAATTTTCTGTCTAACTATATCTTTTGGTTTCATATTGCCTCTTTCGGTAGGAAACTGATGATTTTGGGTAGCTAAGTCTAACTTTTCGTCGCTGGTTAAGTATAACCCATAAAATTAGACTATAAATACTTTTTAACCAACTATAAGGAAATTTATTATGGCATATCGTTACGATCCCGATTTAGAGTTTCTCAGTGATTGTTCATCTGAAGAATTAGATCAACTTGTTTATCTTTTAACTCATGATAAAGACGGAAAAAAGCGCTTTACAGAGGAACTTACTCATAATAATGATTATAAACGTTATTATCCACAACACTCAAAATATTGGGAAGACATCGCCGCAGAAATTCAGCGATTTGGAGGAAATACCTTTATAAATCTATTCCGTGGCAGTCGAGGTGTGCCTTATAAAGAATTACTTTGCGATGTGTGCGATAAAATGAAAGTCAACTACAACAAATATTCTTCCGTACAACAAATTGAAGAAAATCTATTAATGAAAGTATTAACTGATGCCTTTGAGGAAATGTCATTGGAAGAACGCCAGAAACTACTTAAAGAATTGGGCATTTCAGAGAATAAACCAACAACTCAAATTCTTACCACAACATTCATTGCAATGTTTAGAGCTGGCGGTTTCAAGTCTTATAAATTAACCTTAATCATCGTAAATGCGGTGTTAAAAGCATTAATTGGTCGAGGATTATCCTTAGGTGGAAATGCCTTATTAGTACGAACAGCCTCAATTCTAACTGGGCCAATTGGCTGGACAATCACTGCATTATGGACTGCAGCTGACATTGCTGGCCCAGCTTACCGAGTTACTATACCTGCTGTTTTTGAGATAGCCTATTTAAGAAAACTAAATCAAAACAGAGAGCTTATCGCAAAAGCAGAGCAAGAAAATGAGGTATAATTACTAATCTAGCCACTTGCTAGATTTTTGAATTCTCCCTGACCAAAGAGCGGTCAAAATTTTTATTATTTTTATCAACAAAAAAGCCAATGGTATTTACCATTGGCTATTATTTTATTTAAAGCGATAACTAATAAATTAGATTACTGCTTTTTCAACAACGCGAACCAAAGTATGTGATTTAGTTTTTGAAAGAGGACGACATTCCTTAATTTCAACAACATCACCTAATTTTGCTTCGTTATTTTCATCGTGCACATGTAATTTAGTTGTACGACGGATAAATTTACCATAAAGAGGGTGTTTCACTTTGCGTTCAATTGCAACTGTGAATGATTTATCCATTTTGTCGCTAATTACACGACCTTGCACAGTACGAATTTTATCAGTCATTACTCACCCGCCTTCTCGGTTAATACAGTTTTCACTTGTGCAATACTGCGACGCACTTGTTTTAACTGATGGGTTTGTTGAAGCTGACCGGTGGCTGCTTGCATACGCAATTTGAATTGCTCACCTAACAAGTTAACCAATTCAGCATTCAGCTCTTCAACAGTTTTTGTACGTAGTTCTTGAGCTTTCATTACATCACCGTTTTAGTTACGAATGTGGTCTTAATTGGCAATTTAGCCGCTGCAAGTGCAAATGCATTTCTTGCTAGCTCTTCAGACACACCATCCATTTCATAAAGTACTTTACCCGGCTGGATTAAAGCTACCCAGTATTCAACGTTACCTTTACCTTTACCCATACGGACTTCTAATGGTTTTTCAGTAATTGGTTTATCTGGAAAAACACGGATCCAGATTTTACCTTGACGTTTAATCGCACGAGTCATCGCACGACGTGCTGCCTCAATTTGGCGAGCTGTTAAACGACCACGGCCAACTGCTTTCAAACCGAAGGTACCGAAGCTAACTTCTGTACCACCTGCAATTCCACGGTTACGACCTTTTTGGACTTTACGGAATTTTGTACGTTTTGGTTGCAACATTTAGCAATTCTCCTTACTTACGACCTTTACCACGTGGCTTTTTAGGCGTGGTAGGTTGTTGTTCTGGTTGTTGTGCAATTGCAGCCATTCCACCAAGAATTTCACCTTTGAAGATCCACACTTTAACGCCGATTACGCCGTATGTAGTGTGTGCTTCAGCAGTGTTATAATCGATGTCCGCACGTAGTGTATGTAATGGCACACGACCTTCACGATACCACTCTGAACGAGCAATCTCTGCACCACCTAAACGACCGCTAACTTCAACTTTGATACCTTTGGCACCTAAACGCATTGCATTTTGTACCGCACGTTTCATTGCACGACGGAACATTACTCGACGTTCAAGTTGAGAAGCGATGCTATCTGCAACTAATTTCGCATCTAATTCAGGTTTTTTCACTTCAGCGATGTTGATTTGAGCTGGAACACCTGCGATAGCTGCAACAGCGTTACGTAATTTTTCAACATCTTCGCCTTTTTTACCAATTACGATACCTGGGCGAGCTGTGTGAATTGTTACACGAATACTTTTCGCTGGACGCTCAATAGTGATGCGTGAAACGGAAGCATTCGCTAATTCTTTATTTAAGAATTGACGCACTTTGAAATCGCCGTCTAAGTTAGACGCGAAGTCTTGTGTATTCGCAAACCAAGTAGAGCTCCAAGGCTTAACAATACCTAGGCGAATACCATTTGGATGGACTTTTTGACCCATTGCTATTCCTCTACTAAATTAACGATCTGACACAACCACAGTAATGTGGCTTGTACGTTTTAAAATACGATCTGCACGACCTTTAGCACGTGGCATAACACGTTTCATACTAGGACCTTCATCTACGAAAATCTTAGTCACTTTTAGATCATCGATATCTGCACCGTCATTATGCTCTGCATTAGCAATTGCAGACTCAAGCACTTTCTTAACAAGCGATGCTGCTTTTTTGTTAGTGAAAGTTAAAATTTCTAATGCTTGACCTACTTTTTTACCACGGATTAAATCCGCAACTAAACGAGCTTTTTGCGCTGAAGTGCGAGCGTAACGATGTTTTGCGATAGTTTCCATCTTTTACCCCTTACTTCTTAGCTTTCTTATCCGCAGCGTGTCCGCGGTAAGTACGAGTCGGTGCAAATTCACCGAGTTTATGACCAATCATTTCGTCCGATACATAAACTGGAACGTGCTGACGACCATTATGGACTGCGATGGTCAATCCGATCATTGATGGAATGATCATTGAACGACGGGACCAAGTTTTAATTGGCTTTTTATCCCCGCTTTCCACCGCCTTCTCTACCTTCTTCAACAAGTGTAGGTCAAGGAAAGGACCCTTCTTGAGAGAACGTGGCATGGCTAATCCTCTTATTTAATTAATATTATTTACCACGACGACGTACGATATATTTATCAGTACGTTTGTTATGGCGAGTTTTCTTACCTTTGGTTTGAACGCCCCAAGGAGTAACTGGGTGTTTACCGAAGTTACGACCTTCACCACCACCGTGTGGGTGATCAACAGGGTTCATTGCTGTACCACGAACTGTTGGGCGAACGCCTCTCCAGCGGTTAGCACCAGCTTTACCAAGAACGCGAAGCATATGCTCTGAATTACCCACTTCACCAATGGTCGCAGAACATTCAGCTAATACTTTACGCATTTCACCTGAGCGAAGACGTAAAGTAACATAGTTACCTTCACGCGCAATAATTTGTACATAAGCACCAGCAGAACGTGCAAGTTGTCCGCCTTTACCTGGTTTTAATTCAACGTTATGTACAGTTGAACCAACAGGGATATTACGCATTGGTAATGAGTTACCAACTTTAATTGGAGCGTTTACACCTGCTTGGATTTGATCGCCTGCGCTTAAACCTTTAGGTGCTAAGATATAACGGCGTTCACCATCTTTATAAAGCACTAAAGCAATATTTGCAGAACGATTTGGATCATATTCAAGACGCTCAACAACCGCTGGGATATCTAACTTGTTACGTTTGAAATCGATTAAACGGTAATGTTGTTTATGACCACCACCGATATGGCGAGTAGTAATACGTCCTAAATTATTACGACCACCTGTTTTAGATTTGCTATCTAATAATGGTGCGTAAGGTTTCCCTTTATGTAATTCAGGGTTTACGATTTTAACAACGTGACGACGACCAGCGGAGGTCGGCTTACATTTTACGATAGCCATTTATTTCTTTCTCCTCCGTAATTACTCTGCACCTTCAACGAAGTCAAGTGATTGACCTTCTTGAAGAGTTACATAAGCTTTTTTCCAGTCACTGCGATGTCCCATCTTAGTACCACGACGTTTAGTTTTACCTTTAACGACAACAGTACGAACAGAATCTACTTTCACTTCAAATAATTCAGCAACAGCTTTTGCAATTTCTGCTTTGTTGGCATCTAAAGCGACTTTAAAAACGATGGTGTTTGACTTCTCAGCGTTATTTGTTGCTTTCTCAGAGACGTGAGGTGCTTTTAACACTTTTAGCAAACGTTCTTGTTGAATCATGCTAACATCTCCTCAATTTGTTTCACTGCATCAACAGTTACAACCACTTTATCAAAAGCGATTAAACTGACTGGATCAATACCTTGCACATCACGTACATCAACTTTATATAAGTTACGTGCAGCTAAGAATAAATTCTCATCTAAACTTGCAGTGATGATAAGCGCGTCAGTTAACGCCATATCTTTTAATTTTTGAACTAAGGCTTTTGTTTTTGGCGCATCAATTTCGAATTTTTCAACTACAACTAAACGATCTTGACGAACAAGCTCAGATAGAATGCTTTTGATTGCACCACGGTACATTTTTTTGTTCACTTTTTGGCTGTGATCTTGTGGTTTCGCTGCAAAAGTTACACCACCAGAACGCCAAATTGGCGATTTAATATCACCAGCACGAGCGCGACCAGTACCTTTTTGACGCCAAGGCTTTTTACCTGAACCAGACACTTCAGCACGAGTTTTTTGCGCACGTGAACCTTGACGAGCACCTGCTGCATAAGCAACAACTACTTGGTGGATCAATGCTTCATTAAACTCACGTCCGAAGGTAGTTTCAGAAACAGTTAGTGCGTTTGCACCTACAACTTGTAATTCCATCTCTATCTCCTAGACTTATGCTTTAACTGCTGGTTTTACGATAACATCACTATTAGTTGCACCAGGTACAGAACCTTTAACTAATAATAAATTACGCTCAGCATCGACACGAACAACTTCAAGTGATTGAACGGTTACACGCTCAGCACCTAAGTGTCCAGCCATTTTTTTGCCTTTAAACACACGACCTGGAGTTTGGTTTTGACCAATAGAACCAAGCACACGATGTGATAAAGAGTTACCATGGCTTGCATCTTGAGTACGGAAATTCCAACGTTTAACACCACCTTGGAAACCTTTACCTTTAGATGTACCAGTAACATCAACTTTCTTAACATCTGCGAAGATGTCAACATTAATTTCTTGACCTAAAGTGAATTCTTCACCTTCAGTTGTACGAAATTCCCATAAACCGCGACCAGCTTCAACACCTGCTTTCACGAAATGGCCTGCTTCAGGCTTAGTTACACGGCTCGCTTTTTTAGAACCAGTAGTAACTTGAATTGCAGTATAGCCATCGTTTTCAAGAGTTTTAACTTGAGTTACACGGTTTGCTTGGATTTCGATAACAGTAACAGGTACAGAAACGCCATCTTCATTGAAGATACGAGTCATACCAACTTTACGACCGACTAAACCAATCATTGTCATAACCTCTTAATTAACCTAGGCTGATCTGCACGTCAACGCCGGCAGCCAAATCTAAACGCATTAATGCATCAACAGTTTTTTCTGTTGGTTCTACGATATCTACTAAACGTTTGTGAGTACGAATTTCGTATTGGTCACGTGCGTCTTTATTAACGTGTGGAGAAATCAACACGGTAAAACGTTCTTTACGCGTTGGTAAAGGAATTGGACCACGAACTTGTGCGCCAGTACGTTTAGCTGTTTCTACGATCTCCGCTGTAGATTGATCAATTAAACGATGATCAAATGCTTTTAAGCGGATACGGATTCTTTGGTTCTGCATTAGACCAGAGCTCCAATAATTTTTAGCTAAAATAAAACTGACACCATCACCTTTCATAAACTTCATTGAAAGGGAAGTGCAGTAACCTAATATTATAGTCCCCCAATCGGGGACATTTTATGTATTACAAAATCTGTAATACGCCTTTAATAAATGATTACATCAAAGGGCTTTCTAAGAAAGCGTGTGGATTATACTTAGCTCAAATAGGAATTGCAACCTATTTCTCAGTAAAATCTGAAATTTAGTATTCCCATTCTTCAGGCTTCAAGCCTAACTCACGCATCATTTTTTTCGCCTGCTCAGGTATCTCATCGTGGCGCTCTTTTAACAAATCGTCATCGGTTGGTAACGGCTGCCCTGTAAATGCGTGCAAAAATGCCTCACATAACAATTCACTATTTGTCGCGTGACGTAAATTTTTCAGCTGACGTCTTGTCCGCTCATTAGTCAAAATTTCCAACACTTTAATTGGAATAGACACCGTAATCTTCTTTACCTGCTCACTTTTCTTACCGTGTTCTGCATAAGGGCTAATATATTTACCATCCCAATTCACCATAATGACACCTTAAATCTCCACAAAAATTGTGTTTATTCTAATGAAAAATTGCTGAAATCACAATCTAGACATTAAGACTGCTAGATAGCTAGATGAATGATTAAAAATCCACAAAAAAACACCGCACTTTGATTTTTCTCCAAAATCATCAGTGCGGTGTAAATTTTAGCAAATTTTTGTTATGTAATTAGGCTTTTGGTCCCGCGTTGATCAATGCTTTCCCTTCTTCGTTTGTTGCATATTTTTCAAAGTTTTTCACAAAACGCCCCGCCAAATCTTCGGCTTTAGCTTGCCATTGTGCTTTATCTGCATAAGTATCACGCGGATCTAAAATGGCCGGATCGACACCCGGTAATGCGTTTGGAATGGCTAAGTTAAAGATTGGTAATTCAGACATTTCCGCATTATCAATAGCGCCATCTAAAATCGCATCAATAATGCCACGAGTATCTTTAATAGAGATACGTTTACCTGTGCCATTCCAGCCTGTGTTTACAAGATATGCTTCCGCCCCCGCAGCTTCCATACGTTTTACTAACACTTCTGCATATTGTGTTGGATGAAGTGATAAGAATGCCGCCCCAAAACACGCAGAGAATGTTGGAGTTGGTTCGGTAATACCACGTTCTGTCCCCGCTAATTTCGCTGTGAAACCAGATAAGAAGTAGTATTTGGTTTGCTCTGGTGTCAATTTTGCTACTGGTGGTAACACCCCGAAAGCATCAGCGGTTAAGAAAATCACTTTTTTCGCATGACCCGCTTTAGAAACGGGTTTTACAATGTTCTCAATATGATAGATTGGGTAAGAAACACGGGTGTTTTCTGTTTTTGAGCCGTCATCATAATCCACGGAGCCATCTGCTCTCACCACCACATTTTCTAATAAAGCATCACGCTTAATTGCACGATAAATATCTGGCTCACTTTCTTCCGATAATTTGATGGTTTTAGCATAGCAACCACCTTCATAGTTAAATACGCCATCATCGTCCCAACCGTGTTCATCATCACCGATCAATTGGCGTTTTGGATCGGTTGAAAGCGTGGTTTTCCCTGTACCAGATAAACCGAAGAAAATTGCCACATCACCTTCTTTGCCGACATTGGCAGAACAGTGCATTGAGGCGATACCTTTAAGTGGAAGGAAATAATTCATCATTGAGAACATTCCTTTTTTCATTTCACCGCCGTACCAAGTTCCACCAATTAGTTGAATGCCTTCTGTAATATTAAACGCCACAAAGTTTTCAGAATTTAAGCCTTGTTCTTTCCAATTTGGATTAGTCACTTTAGATCCATTCATTACCACAAAATCTGGTTTAAAGTTCGCTAATTCAGCAGCAGATGGGCGGATAAACATATTCGTTACAAAGTGGGCTTGCCACGCAACTTCAGTGATAATACGCACCGCTAAACGGGTATCTGGATTTGCCCCACAGAACGCATCCACCACAAACAGACGTTTGCTAGAAAGTTGTTTGGTGACTAATTCTTTTAAACTTTGCCAAGTGGCTTGATTCATTGGTTTGTTATCGTTTTTTGCCGCATCACTTGTCCACCATACGGTATCTTTGGTTTTTTCATCTAAAACAATATATTTATCTTTTGGCGAACGTCCGGTAAAAATCCCCGTATCTACAGCGACTGCCCCTGATTTCGTGATCGTACCTTTTTCAAATCCCTCTAGGCCTTCTTTGGTTTCTTCCTTGAATAATTGTTCATAGCTTGGGTTATAAACGACTTCTTTTACATCATAAATGCCTAACTCACCAAGTTCTTCAATTAATTTAGTTACATCTGTCATAATACACCTCAATTAAAAGTTAATATTTAAAATTAAAAGGAAAGTGTGGGCTATTTTATGCAAAGAAAATGAAAAAAAATGTTAGGTAGATCGCAAAATCAGAAAAAAACAGCTTACTCACTCAAAATAGTTAATTTTTATGACCTTAATCAAAAAATAAATTGAAAAATATGAGAAATAAAAAAGCACGAACCCAGTCCGTGCTTTCTTTGTTATTGTTTATGAGGGTTACTCTCGCAATTTCTCAATCGCTTCTTTATTAAAGAAATAATGCGTGCCGCAACATTCACATTGCATATCAATGCTACCATTATGCTCTGCAAGAATTTCATCAATTTCATTTTCTGGTAGTAAAAGCAATGCACTTCCTGAACGCTCTTGGGTGCAGCCACAGAAAAATTCCACATTTTGTGCGGGATAAATTTCTACGGTTTCTTCGTGATATAAACGATAAAGTAGCTCTTCGGCACTTAATCCAAAGATTTCATCATCTTTTACCGTCGCAGTCAGCGTAGCAAGATGCTCAAAATCCCCTTCTTCGCCCACGCCGTCAGGCATTACTTGCAACAACATTCCTGCTGCCACGGGTTCGCCATTCAATTCGCCCGTACGAATAATTAACTGCGTTTGTAACTGTTCAGAACGTACAAAATAATCTTCTAAACATTCCGTAATCGTCGGTTTATCTAAGCTAATCACACCTTGATAACGTTCCCCTTCAGTAGGCGTAATAGTGATGACTAACACCCCTTTACCAATCATTTCACTTAGTGTCATCTCATCACGTACTTCACCTTGTAAACGGGCTAATGCACGGATTTTTTGATCATCCGAACCATTCACTAAGGCTAAAGAAAGTGGTCCATCACCTTGAATTTGTACGGTAATACTGCCATTAAATTTTAATGTGGCGGTGAGTAAACTGGTTGCCACCATCATTTCACCCAGTAAGTTTTGCACCACTTTCGGATAATGATGGGTATTTAAGGTCTCTTTAAAACTTTGATTTAATCGTACCCATTCACCACGTACCGCTCGATGTTTAAATAAATAACGATAAAGTTTGTCGTTGTCAGCTTGATATGTCATATTGTCCTCAATAATACTTAAATAACGCCAAGTACAGATTAGATCAATGAGTTCATTAACTTGGCAATTTGCCTTTATATTGGGATCATTCTACAAATAACAAGGCTACTCTTGATATTTAAACTTAAGTAAATCTCGTCGCTCTTTTTTATTTGGTCGGCGTTCAGGGTTTGGCATAGAAAGGGCATTATTTTTGCGTGCAATAGCCCATTTTTCTCGTTTTTCAACACTCTGTGCGGTTTCTTGATATAACAATTGTGCTTCTGGCGCACCACGTCGCTGGGTGGAAAGGGCTAACACTTGCACTTCTTTTTCTTCATTGCCTTGACGTAATTTGATCAATGCGCCCACTTCGACGGTTTTATTCGGTTTAGTACGCTGATTATTGTAATGGACTTTACCGCCATCGATCATTTCTTTGGCGATGGTACGCGTCTTATAAAATCGAGCTGCCCAAAGCCATTTATCTAGACGAACTTCATCATTTTTATCCGCATTACGCACGTTTTGTTTTGCCATTTATTTCTCCTAATCAAGTGCGGTCATTTTTTATTGTATTTTATGCCATAACGGAAGATGAAAACAAAAAATTGATCTTATTAGATAAAATTGATATAGAATGAGATGTTTTTATTACAAAAATTGGGGAGAAATATGCAAACTTCGTATCACTCAGCGCCAAGTTTAAAAGAACTTACCTTCCGAGGAATGTTCTTAGGTGCGTTAATTACGGTGATTTTCACCGCATCAAATGTCTATTTAGGCTTAAAGGTGGGGCTAACTTTTGCTTCATCCATTCCTGCCGCTGTAATCTCTATGGCAGTATTAAAAATGTTTTCTGGGTCAACTATTCTAGAAAATAATATGGTACAAACCCAAGCCTCTGCCGCAGGTACACTCTCTTCGGTGATTTTTGTTATCCCGGGCTTATTAATGATGGGATATTGGCAAGATTTTCCATTCTGGCAAACCCTTTTAATTTGTGCATCAGGGGGAATTTTAGGGGTGATTTTCACTGTCCCGTTGCGTCAAGTGATGGTGGCTAAAAGTGATTTACCTTATCCTGAAGGGGTTGCTGCGGCGGAAATTCTTAAAGCAGGAAATCACCAAGAAGGAGAAAATGATACAGGTATCAAAGAAATTGCGACTGGGGGCATTATTGCTGCAATAGTCAGTTTTGCAACAAATGGCTTGCGCATTATTGCTGATGGGGCAAGTTTATGGTTTAAAGGTGGTAATGCGGTTTTCCAAGTACCGATGGGGTTTTCTTTCGCTTTATTAGGCGCCGGTTATTTAGTCGGTATTGTCGGTGGTATTGCAATTTTAATCGGTATTTTTCTCACTTGGGGAATTGCTGTTCCCTATTTCACTAGCACATCATCAATGCCTGCTGATGGCGAGATGATTAGCTATGCAATGGGTATTTGGAAAAGTAAAGTGCGTTTTATTGGTGTAGGTACCATTGGTATTGCAGCGATTTGGACTTTACTTGTCTTAATGAAGCCTATGATCCAAGGAATGGCACAATCTTTCCGAGCATTAAAAGATCCATCAGCACAAAGTAGTGATCGTACTCAGTTAGATTTATCCCCTAAATCAATGATCTATATCACGATTACATCTGTTGCATTAATTATGGTTGCATTACACCATTTTATCGCAGAAGCGCCGATTGCGACTGAGTATGCCTTCTTATTTGTTATTGTATGTACGCTATTAGCAGTATTTATTGGTTTCTTCGTTGCTGCAGCCTGTGGATATATGGCTGGTCTTGTCGGATCATCATCTAGCCCAATTTCAGGAATTGGAATCATTTCTGTGGTACTTATTTCCTTAACCTTACTCGCATTAGGTAAATTCACAGGGCTTATTGAAAGCACAGAAGGAATGAAATTTTTAACCGCACTGACTATTTTTTCTGGTTCTATTGTGGTTACCACAGCGGCAATCTCAAATGACAACTTACAAGATTTAAAAACAGGGCTATTAGTTGAAGCCACACCTTGGCGTCAGCAAGTCGCACTGATTATCGGTTGTGTTGTTGGTGCATTAGTTATTGCCCCAGTATTAGAAATTCTTTATCACGCTTATGGCTTTACGGGAGCATTACCACGCGCTGATATGGATCCTTCTCAAGCACTTTCAGCGCCACAAGCAACCTTAATGACTACCATTGCAACAGGTATTTTTTCTAGCAATTTAGAATGGTCTTATATCTTTATGGGGATTGGATTAGGTTTAGTCCTCATTATGCTTGATCTTCTATTGAAAAAAGCAAGCCATAATCGTTTTGCGTTACCTGCACTTGCCGTGGGAATGGGGATTTATTTACCACCTGTTGTAAATATGCCAATTGTCATTGGTGCGGTACTAGCTTGGTTTATTAATCGCCATTTAACCGCTTATGCCCATCGTAATGGTAAAAATGTGGAAGAAGTGAAGAAAAAAGCCGATCGCTACGGTACGCTATTTGCCGCAGGCTTAATCGTTGGGGAAAGTTTAATTGGCGTTATCCTTGCCTTCATTATTGCTGCCTCCGTGACTTCTGGTGGCTCAGATGCACCATTAGCACTTTCGCTGGAAAACTGGGATAGCACAGCAGAATGGCTTGGTTTCGCGGTCTTTATCGCGGGTATCGTGATTTATGCATTACGTGTACTTCGGGCGAAAAAAGGATAAGCGATAATCTGTTTCAATTTATCTCTATTTGTTAATTAAGGGCAAGATAATACTTGCCCTTTTTTCTTTTTATCCCCTTTGCTATACTCATTTCATTATCTGGATCTGGTTCATCTTTTGGGAGGCGGTTTTGTTATTTGATTCTTCTTTATTACAATCGGTACTAATGATCGCAGAACAAGCGGGCCATCACCTCAATCGGTTTTACAACAAAAATCTTACTTCATACATAAAAGCGGATAATACCCCAGTTACAGAAGCAGATCTTTTTGTCAGTCAATTTTTAATGGAAAAGCTTCGCGCCCTTACCCCTGCTTATCCCGTCTTATCAGAAGAATATTGTAAAATCCCTTTTCACGAAAGACAGCAATGGCAAACCTATTGGCTTGTTGATCCCTTAGATGGCACGCAACAATTTATCAATCGCACAGGGCATTTTTCAGTATTAATTGCCTTGGTACATCATCATCGCCCTGTGCTAGGTGTGATTCATTGCCCGCAAACCAAACAAACCTATTACGCCGCACAGGGCTTAGGCGCCTATAAAAAAACAACTCAAAAAACCACCGCACTTAACAGACAACCGGTTAATTTATCACAGCCCATTCGTATTGTTGTGGGATCGCATTCTGCGAAAAAGAAAGTGCGGTCAATTTTGCAACCAAATTTTAATTACCATTTTGAGATTATTGGCTCAAGTGGCATAAAAAGCGTAAAAGTTGCAGAAGGGGCGGCAGATTGTTATATTCGATTAGGCGAAACAGGGGAATGGGATACCGCAGCAGCTGAAATTATTTTAGCTGAAATGGGCGGTAAAATTTTTGATCGCCATTTCCAGCCACTCACTTACAATCAGCGTGAAAGCTTAGTAAACCCTGATTTTGTTATGGTGGCAGACGCACAATTAAACTGGCACAACATCTTTCAATTTAATTAATGAGAACTATTGGTAATTTGCCGAGTTTGCGCATATTATTACCACTCTTTTAAAAATGGATAGCAATCATATGACAAACCACAACGCAGAAAAAAACTGTATCGTGATTTTTGGGGCATCAGGTGATTTAACGCACCGTAAATTAATCCCTGCACTTTACAACTTATACAAACTCGGGCGTTTAGCGGAAGATTTCTCCGTGCTAGGCGTAGCAAGAACAGAAATGACGGATGAGCAATTCCGCACAAAAATGCGTCAAGCCTTAATCAAGACAGAAAAAGCGGAAGGCGAAATACTTGAGCAATTTTGCAGCCATCTGTATTACCAAACAATCAATACCTCTGATGCCAAAGATTACGCCAAACTCGTGCCTCGCTTAACCGAATTGCACGAAAAATATCACACTGAAGGCAACACACTTTATTATATGTCCACACCACCAAGCCTGTACGGCGTGATTCCTGAATGTCTTGCGGCACACGGGTTAAATACCGAAGACTATGGCTGGAAGCGTTTAATTGTGGAAAAACCCTTTGGCTATGATATTAAAACTGCCAAAACACTTGATATTCAAATTCATCGCTTTTTTGAAGAACATCAAATCTATCGTATCGACCATTATCTTGGCAAAGAAACCGTTCAAAACTTATTAGTATTACGTTTTTCTAATGGTCTATTTGAGCCGTTATGGAACCGTAATTTCATTGATTATATTGAAATTACTGGGGCTGAACAGCTTGGTGTAGAAGAACGTGGAGGATATTACGATGGCTCTGGCGCAATGCGTGATATGTTCCAAAATCACCTATTACAAGTGCTTGCGATGGTTGCAATGGAACCGCCCGCCATTATTAACGCGGATTCAATGCGTGATGAAGTGGCAAAAGTATTGCATTGCCTACACCCATTAAGTGAAGAAGATGTGAAAAATAATCTCGTGCTAGGGCAATATACTCGTGGCGTTATTGACGGTAAAGAGGTTAAGGGCTACCTTGAAGAAAAAGGCGTACCACCGGATTCTAATACTGAAACTTATATGGCATTACGTTGTGAAATTGATAACTGGCGTTGGGCTGGCGTGCCGTTTTATATCCGTACAGGAAAACGCTTACCAACCCGCGTAACTGAAGTGGTTATTCATTTTAAAACGACGCCACACCCAGTATTTAGCCAAAATGCCCCTGAAAATAAACTGATTATTCGTATTCAGCCTGATGAAGGTATTTCAATGCGTTTTGGTTTGAAAAAGCCGGGCGCAGGTTTTGAAGCAAAAGAAGTCTCAATGGATTTCCGCTATGCGGATCTTGCTCAACCAAGCTTATTAAGTGCTTATGATCGTTTATTACTGGACGCAATGAAAGGCGATGCCACCTTGTTTGCGCGTACTGATGCCGTACACGCCTGTTGGAAATTTGTGCAACCTATTTTAGATTACAAAGCCGCTCGTGGACGTATTTATGACTATGAAGCCGGCACTTGGGGGCCAAAGGAAGCCGATAAACTGATTGCACGCACAGGACGAGTTTGGCGTAAACCAAGTGGGCTGATGAAGAAAAAAGTATAATATCTTTCCCTCAATGATTGAGAGGAAATGGGAGAACACAATGAACACCGTTATTTTTGATAATGCGCAATGTGCGGTAGAAAAAATTGCTGAAGAATTAAAGCAATATAGTCTTGCAGGACGCCCTGTGCATATTTCTCTTTCAGGTGGCAGCACGCCAAAACTTTTGTTCAAAACCTTGGCAACAGCACCGTATAACCAAGCTATCCAATGGCAAAACTTGCATTTTTGGTGGGGCGATGATCGTATGGTTGCGCCTTCTGATCCTGAAAGCAATTATGGCGAAGTGCAAAAATTATTGTTCGATCATATTGCGATTCCAGCAGAAAATATTCACCGCATTCGTGGTGAAGCCCCTGTGGAGCAGGAACTCTCACGCTTCCAAAATGAACTTGCAGAAGTCGTGCCAAACGGCGAGTTTGATTGGATTATTTTGGGTATGGGGGCAGACGGGCATACCGCTTCATTATTCCCACATCAAACCAATTTTGATGACGAGAGTTTAGCAGTGATTGCCAAACATCCAGAAACAGGGCAAGTGCGAATTTCCAAAACCGCCAAATTGCTTGAGCAAGCCAAACGCATTACCTATTTGGTAACAGGGGGAGCTAAAGCGGAAATTTTAAAAGAAATTCAAAGCACGCCAGCCGAAAATCTGCCTTACCCCGCCGCGAAAATCAAGGCGAAAAATGGCGTAACGGAGTGGTATTTGGATAAAGAGGCAGCAAAGTTGTTGTAATAAAATAAAAGTGCGGTGATTTTTTAGCAAATTTTTATTGGGAAAATAAATGGAGCAACTGGATCTCTCAGCCTTAGAAAAGGCGTTTAATTCACTTGAAATGACCTTAGCCAAATTGGCGGATAAGCAATGGTTTACAGCACAAGAAAATATTGTGCAAGATACCCTTATCGCTGGTTGCATTCAAAAATTTGAATTCGTTTATGAGTTAAGCATCAAAATGATGAAACGCCAATTAAAACTGATTGCAGAAGCCCCCGATGAAATTGACAGTGCAGATTTCCGTGATATTTTGCGTTTGAGTGCAAAAGCAGGCTTAATTGAGCAAGTGGAAGATTGGTTGCTCTATCGCAAAATGCGCAACATCACCTCGCATACTTACGATCAAAATAAGGCGCAACAAGTTTATGAACAAATGATCGGTTTTTTAGCTTCCGCCAAGAACTTGCTCAACCAATTACAGCAGCGTAATAATGATGATTGATATTCAACCCCAACATCTTGAAATTGTAGAAAAAATACTCCGCACTTACTTGAGCGAGTATGAAGTGCGTGCCTTTGGCTCAAGGGTAAAAGGCACAGCACATCCCTTTTCAGATCTCGATTTAGTGGTAATGACAACACAGCCCCTTTCCTTAAGAACGCTGTGTAAAGTAGAAAACGCTTTTTCAGAAAGCGATTTACCTTGGCAAGTGGATCTTGTGGATTGGGCAGCAACATCATCAGAATTTCAGCAGATTATTTTGCAGAAATCTGTGGTTATTCAACAACAGATTTCATCAACCTAGCCTTTCATAAAGGCAGCAACTGATTATAACGAAACAGGAGAAAGTTATGAGTCAAAAAGGCGATATCGGCGTTATCGGTTTAGCGGTAATGGGACAAAACTTAATTTTAAATATGAATGACCACGGCTTTAAAGTGGTGGCGTATAACCGTACTACCTCAAAAGTGGACGAATTTTTAGAAGGCGCGGCAAAAGGCACAAATATTATTGGCGCTTACTCGCTAGAAGATTTGGCGAGCAAATTAGAAAAACCGCGCAAAGTGATGTTAATGGTACGTGCAGGTGAAGTGGTTGATCAATTTATCAATGCCTTACTACCTCACTTAGAAGAAGGCGACATCATTATTGACGGGGGAAACTCAAACTACCCAGACACTAACCGCCGCGTGAAAGAATTAGCAGAAAAAGGCATTCGTTTTGTCGGTGCTGGTGTCTCTGGCGGTGAAGAAGGTGCGCGCCACGGGCCATCTATTATGCCCGGTGGTAATGCTGAAGCTTGGCCTTATGTAAAACCTATTTTGCAAGCGATTTCCGCCAAAACAGATAAAGGCGAACCTTGCTGTGATTGGGTTGGGCAAGAAGGCGCTGGACATTTCGTCAAAATGGTACATAACGGCATTGAATACGGTGATATGCAATTAATTTGTGAAGCTTACCAATTCTTAAAAGATGGCTTAGGCTTAAGCTATGAAGAAATGCAACAGATTTTTGCTGAATGGAAAAAAACAGAACTAGATAGCTACCTGATCGACATCACCACCGATATTCTTGGCTATAAAGATAGTGATGGTGAGCCATTAGTTGAAAAAATTCTGGATACCGCGGGACAAAAAGGAACGGGTAAATGGACAGGAATTAACGCTCTTGATTTCGGTATTCCACTCACCTTGATTACAGAATCTGTGTTTGCACGCTGCGTTTCTTCCTTTAAAGATCAACGTATTGCCGCTTCCAAATTGTTTAACAAAACCATTCAGCCTGTGGAAGGAGATAAACAGATTTGGATTGAAGCGGTGCGTAAAGCGTTACTTGCCTCAAAAATTATCTCTTATGCACAAGGCTTTATGTTAATCCGCGAAGCCTCTGAAAACTTCGGCTGGAATATTAACTATGGTGCAACCGCATTATTATGGCGTGAAGGCTGTATCATTCGTAGCCGTTTCTTAGGAAATATCCGTGATGCTTATGAAGCAAACCCAGATTTAATTTTCTTAGGATCAGATCCATACTTTAAAAACATCCTAGAAAATGCCTTAAGTGATTGGCGTAAAGTGGTGGCAAAATCCATTGAGGTGGGTATTCCAATGCCGTGTATGGCAAGTGCGATCACCTTCTTAGATGGCTACACTTCAGCAAATTTACCAGCCAACCTACTTCAAGCACAACGTGATTACTTCGGCGCACATACTTATGAACGTAAAGATAAAGCACGTGGTGAATTTTTCCATACTAACTGGACAGGACGTGGTGGTAATACCGCATCAACCACTTATGATGTGTAAATGATTAAAGAGCGATGAGATAACTCATCGCTTTTTTGCATAAAAATAAAGTGCGGTATAAAATTTCAATATTTTTAAACCGCATTTATCATATAAAAATTAAAAATAGGAGTCATAAAATGAAAAAAGAGAATCCCGTAGAATGCGTTGGCTGTAATACCTTTGATGTCGGAACAATTATTGATAACAGTAATTGCACTAGCCATCTTGAACGTGTTTATGCCAGCAAAGAAGAAGCCGAACAGGCTTTAACCGAATTCACAGCCAAAGCGCGAAGTGCAGAAACTGAGCCTTGCCAAATTAAGGCAGAAATTACCCCAGTTAAAAATGGCTTTTTACTCAGCGCAGATTTTACCTTTAGCTGCCAAGCTGAATCCCTTATTTTTGAATTGGGGTTACGTTAATCAAACAAATCACAATGTAAAACAAGGTAGTGTTGATAACCATAATAAACGATATTGCGTATAGTCATATCGCTGAGTTGTTAAATGTTTTGGAATACACATACATCTTGTTTACCCATAAAAAATGAGAGCTGTTTGGCTCTCATTTGTTTTCAATCCTTTTAAGCAATGTCACTCAACTTAACAGGTCGCCCTTCATCTAAAGATTTTTTTGCTGCAAGGGCAATAAGTACGGGTTGCAAACCATCGTTACCATTGACTAATGTGGGTTTATCATTCACCACTGAATCCACAAAACATACCATTTCATCGGCAAAAGATTGCATATAGCGCTCTAAAAAAAAGTATTTTGGTTTTTCTGAGATAATGCCTGTTTCGCAAGAATATACTGCAGTAGAATCTGTATCATTACGCGTTTGTACTGCACCTTTTGACCCAAATACTTCCGCACGTTGATCATAACCATAAACGGCTTTACGACTATTATCAATTATGCCAATTGCGCCGTTAGCTAATTTCAAGGTGATCACAGCAGTATCAATATCACCAGCCTCACCAATAGCTGGATCAACAAGTACACTACCTGTCGCATAAACTTCTATGACTTCACTGCCAGATAAATAGCGGATCATATCAAAATCGTGAATTGTCATATCAAAGAACATTCCTCCCGATACTTTAACATATTCTATCGGCGGTGCAGCTGGATCCCTTGAGGTAATACGAATTAAATGAGGCTCACCAATATCACCTGCAATTACACGTTGTTTTATTGCTTTGAAGTTATGATCAAAACGACGGTTAAATCCCACTTGGAATTTCACCCCAGCTTTTTCCACTTCGTTAAGCACTTCTTGAATGCGCTCCACATTCGCATCAATTGGTTTTTCACAAAAAATATGCTTACCAGCCCGCGCTGCTTCGATAGAAATTGGGGCGTGGGTGTTGGTTGAAGAACAAACTAGCACAGCATCAATTTCAGGATCTTGCAGAATCTTTTGGTAATCATCATAAACATTTGGAATACTTATTTCTTTCGCCCATTGCTGAAGTTCATCTGTGACACGAATATCTGAAATCGCTTTAATTTCTGCCCCTTTAACATATTTACTAATGCTTTCAGAATGCACGCGGCCAATACGGCCAGCACCAATAATACCTACTTTAATCATATTAAACTCCTGCTACCTCTTTAATATATTTACGACCTTTCACCGCATATTCAAATGGATTAGCAACAGCAGGATCTTGTTCTGCTTCTACCACCATCCAGCCTTTGTAATTATGTCTATCTAAGATTTCAAAGATAGGTTTAAAATCAATCACGCCATCACCTGGTACGGTAAATGTTCCTTTTTTCACGCCTTCTAAAAAACTAAGATTTTTCAACCGCACTTCATTAACCACTTCATCACGAACATCTTTCAAATGAACGTGAATAATGCGATCGATATATTTCTCTAGGACATCAAGCATCGCGTGTTGAGAACCTTCAGAGTAGTACAAATGACCAGAATCAAATAAAAGATAGACATCATCATTTACTACGGACATATAACGATCAATTTCTTCTGGCGTTTGGATCCCTGTTCCCATATGGTGATGTAAACACACTCGCATTCCTTTTTCTGCAGCTAATTTAGCTAATTCATTGTACCCCTCAGCTAATAACTGCCATTCTGCATCCGTAAAAACCGTTTTCTCATTAAAAATTGATTTCGGTAAGCCTTGAATGCTGCGACTTTGTTCGGAACAGCCAATTACTTTCGCTCCCATTGCGTGTAAAAAATCACGATGTTTAATAAAATCTTGTAGAGTCTGCTCTTTTTTTCCATCCACAAAGAAAGTACTAAACCACGCGTTACAAATTTGTATGCCACGAACACTGAGCTTATGCTTCAATACGTCCACATCGCGCGGGTATTTATTTCCTACTTCACACCCTGTATAACCAGCCAACGCCATTTCACTCACACATTGCTCAAAAGTATTCTCTGCGCCTAATTCAGGTAAGTCATCGTTTGTCCAACCAATAGGTGCAATCCCCAATCTTACATTTTCAGCTTTCATAATTTTTCCTTCTTAAACAATGAAATAATTAATAACGTCTTGCTTCATTTATGCGTTTTACTGCATTTTCATAAGCCTGTTGAATTCGTTCTTTTTCGGAAACTTCTGCGACGCCAACGTGCCACCAACTGCCGTACGAATGCAACATTGTTTTCGGTAGTACTTTCACATCAATTAAGGTAGAGACAGATTGTTTTTGTGCATCATACAAGGCTTCGATCAGTTCTTCTTCTGTCGTTACACGGTAGGTTTTACAACCATAAGAAGCCGCATTCATAGCAAAATCAACGGGAACAAAACCGCCATTGAGCTTATTTGTTTCCGCATTTCTAAAACGAAATTCTGTCGCAAAGCTATCCATACCGTGTCCAATTTGAAGATTGTTAATACAGCCATTGGTCATATTATCAAACAAGACTACATTAACTTTCTTGCCTTCTTGAATAGAAGTCACCAATTCAGAATGAAGCATCATATAAGAACCATCACCTAACAACGCATAAACTTCTCGTTGTGGCTGTGCTAATTTCACCCCAAGAGCAGCATTTACCTCATAGCCCATACAAGAATAACCATATTCCAAATGATAAGTATTAACACCTTTAGATTGCCATACTCGTTGTAAATCACCAGGTAAACTACCTGCCGCTCCAACAATCACATCATTATCCCCTAATGTTTCATTCAAAATACCCAGTACACGGCTTTGGGTTAAATGAGAATCAGTAAGCCTAATAAATTCTTCAAATACTTCTGTACGATTTAAATTATCATCTACTTCTGGGATAAAATTATTTTCGTTATAAGATAGGTGGTAAAGACGCTCCAATTCTTGTTCAAACTGTTGCTTAGCTTGAGAAATTGCTTCCCCCCACGCACTTTGATAGCCTGTTGATGCGAGAAGTGCGGTCAATTTTTCTAACGTTTCTTTTGCATCCGCGGTGATTTGTACACCATCTAATTTATAAGCATCAAAACGAGCAATATTGATGTTAAGGTATTTCACTTCAGGGTGTTGGAAAATCCATTTTGAAGAAGTGGTAAAATCTGTATATCTTGTCCCAATACCAATAATTAGATCCGCTTCTTTGGCAAGTAAATTAGCAGATAAACACCCCGTTTCCCCCACCCCGCCAACATTCAAATAATGGGAAGAAATCACCGCACTTTTTCCTGCTTGCGTCTCGGCAAAGGGGATATTATAAATTTCAGCAAAGGCTTTTAATTGTTCTGCTGCCTCTGAATAACGTACTCCACCACCACAAATAATAAGTGGTTTTTTCTTTGATTGAATTAATGCCAATGCATCTTGTAACATTGGTTCTGTTGGTAATGTACGCTCAATACGATGAATACGTTTTGTTAGGAATGCCTCTGGAAAATCATAAGCCTCCCCCTGTACATCTTGTGGCAAAGCAATCGTTACTGCCCCCGTTTCCGCTGGATCTGTCAGTACGCGCATTGCATTAATACAGGCTGTCATTAGTTGCTCTGGACGATTTACACGATCCCAATATTTACTCACCGCTCGAAAAGCATCATTCGTGCTAATACTTAAATCATAAGGTTGCTCAATTTGTTGCAACACTGGATCTGGCTGACGTGTCGCAAATACATCGCCCGGTAATAAAAGTAAAGGGATACGGTTGGCTGTTGCAGTTGCAGCAGCAGTAATCATATTCGCAGCACCTGGCCCAACTGAAGATGTACACGCATAGATTTGTTTACGTAATTTCTGTTTAGCAAAACCGATAGCAACGTGTGCCATTCCTTGTTCATTACGTCCTTGTCTAACGATTAAATCGCCTGAATTTTGCTCAAGCGCTTGTCCTAATCCCAGCACATTTCCGTGTCCAAAGATCCCAAAGATACCCTCAATAAACTTCGTCACTTTGCCATCAAATTCAACATACTGATTATCTAAGAATTTTATTAAGGCTTGCGCAACTGTCAGTCTAACTGTTTTCATCTTTCTCTCCTCGTTACCCTAAGACTTATTCAGGCACTATATAATCACACTTTCATTTCAAATAAAATAAAAATGAAAAATAAATTTCATTTTTGTGGCAGGGATCAAATTTTGAGAGAAAAGATTTGAAAAATATAACAAGAACTCAGGATAATTCAGAGACTTTATACACAAACAAAAAAACCTTGAGTCGAAACTCAAGGTTTTTACCAAAATAACAGTGCGGTCAAAAATTATAGAATTTCTTTCGCTTTTGCGATGACATTTTCTACGGTGAAGCCAAACAGTTTGAATAATTCACCCGCTGGTGCTGATTCGCCAAAGGTGTTCATTCCCACGATTCGTCCACCAAAACCAACGTATTTATACCAAAATTCGCTAATGCCTGCTTCAATCGCAACACGTTTGGTCACGTTACTTGGCAACACGCTTTCACGGTATGCGTCATCTTGTTTGTCAAACACGTTGGTTGAAGGCATTGAAACCACACGCACGTTTTTACCTTCTTGACGAAGTTGCTCTGCAGCTTTTACGGCTAATTCAACTTCTGAACCAGTTGCAATGAAGATTAAATCTGGCGTACCTTCGCTATCTGTTAAAATATAACCACCACGTGCGACATTGGCTAATTGTGCTGGGGTTCTGTCCATTTGAGTTAAATTTTGACGGCTGAAAATCATCGCGCTCGGGCCATCTTTACGCTCAATGGCGGATTTCCACGCGACTGCTGATTCCACTTGGTCGCACGGACGCCACGTTTCTAAATTTGGGATTAAACGTAATGTCGCGGTTTGTTCTACTGGCTGGTGAGTTGGGCCATCTTCACCTAAACCAATGGAGTCGTGAGTATAAACAAATAACGCACGTTGTTTCATTAATGCTGCCATTCTTACGGCATTATGCGCATATTCCATAAACATTAAGAACGTTGCACCATAAGGAATGAAGCCACCGTGTAAGGCAATTCCATTCATAATGGCAGACATACCGAATTCACGCACGCCGTAGTTGAGGTAATTACCATCTTGGTTTGCTGTTGCACGAATTGGGCGTGAACCTGACCATAAGGTTAAGTTAGATCCCGCTAAATCCGCTGAACCGCCTAACAATTCTGGCAATAATGGGGCATAAGCTTCAATGGCGTTCTGTGAGGCTTTACGGCTCGCAATGCTGGCAGGATTTGCTTGTAACTTTTCAATGAATGCTTGGCTTTCGGTTGCCCAATTCGCCGGTAATTCCCCGCTTAAGCGACGTTCAAGCTCAGCACTTAATTCAGGATAAGCTTGGCGATAGGCTGTCCATTTTTCATTCCACGCCTGTTCTGCTTGCTGACCTTTTTCTTTCGCATCCCATTGGGCATAAATTTCTGCTGGAATGTCAAACGGTGCGTAGTTCCATCCTAAATTTTTACGGGTTAAGGCGATTTCTTCCTCACCTAATGGCGCACCGTGACTGTCGTGTGAACCGGCTTTGTTTGGTGAGCCATAACCAATGGTTGTTTTACAGATAATCAAAGTTGGGCGATGTTTCTCTGCTTGCGCTTGTTTAATTGCTTCAGCAATGGCTTCGGGATTATGCCCGTCAATTTGACCAATAACTTGCCAATTATAGGCTTCAAAACGTTGTTTTGTGTTATCGGTGAACCAACCGTCTACTTCGCCATCAATGGAAATATTGTTGTCATCATAGAAAGCAATTAATTTGCCTAAGCCTAAGGTTCCCGCTAATGAACACGCCTCATGTGAAATCCCTTCCATTAAACAGCCATCACCCAAAAAGGCGTAAGTGTAGTGGTTGATAATTTCGTGGTCTGGGCGGTTAAATTGGGCAGCAAGGGTTTTCTCTGCAATCGCCATACCTACCGCATTGGTAATACCCTGACCTAATGGCCCAGTGGTGGTCTCTACGCCCGGTGCATAGCCATATTCAGGGTGTCCCGGAGTTTTGGAATGTAATTGACGGAATTGTTGAAGGTCGGAAATAGATAAATCATAACCAGTAAGGTGTAATAAGCTATAAATAAGCATTGAGCCGTGACCATTTGATAACACAAATCTATCGCGGTTTGACCATTTAGGATTGGTTGGGTTATGTACTAAAAAATCACGCCATAATACTTCTGCAATATCCGCCATTCCCATTGGCGCCCCTGGATGCCCTGATTTGGCTTTTTGCACGGCATCCATACTTAAAAAACGAATGGCATTGGCTAATTCTTTTCGATTCGACATTTTTGTTCTCCTAGTTATCAAATGTAAAAACTGAATTCTGGTTATTCTACCCGATTTATTGTGAAAAAATAGCAATTAATTTGATTAGTATTTATAAGCGTTATGCCTAATGAATAAAAGATACCAAACATCATCGTTTGGTATCTGATAAGAGACTGAAAGAACGCATTACGACCAGTAACGATCTATTTCAGTTAATATTGCGCTCGCCGTTGCTTGTCCGCTATCCCCAACTAATGCTCTGCCTGCAATAAAGGCTTTCACGTTTTTAATCTCTTTAAATAAATGAATATCTTGTGGAACAATGCCTCCTGTAATAGAAAGCGAAAAACCAAGTTCAGAAAGTTGTTTCATCAAGTGAAGATCCGTCTCTGTCCACCCTTTCCCTGCTAATTCAGCATCTCTAGAACGGTGATAAATCGCCTGCGTTACACCGAGATCTAACCATTGTTTTGCATCATCAAGTGTCCAGTTACCATACAATTCAATTTGGATTTCTTTTTTTACTTTCAGATCGGGGTGGGCTTTATTAAAGGCGTCTGCAACTTGCTGACAACTTGCTTTGGTTGCTGGATGTGCTGCCGCCGAAACTGTCAGCCAATCAGCGCCGGCATCAAAGGCCATTTGCGCGAGAATTGCGCCACCATCGGTTGTTTTTAGATCACAGACAATAATATGTTCAGGATAAAGTGCGGTCAAAATTTTGACTGATTTCATTCCTTCTGCACAAGCTAAAATCGTCCCGACTTCAATCACATCAACAAAAGGGGCAGTCTGTTTAGCATCCACTAATCCTTTTTCAAGAGTTAATGAATCTAATGCAATTTGTAATAACGGTTTTGCCATTATTGCCTCCTTTTACTGCCCATAATACGCATTTTTGCCGTGTTTACGCAAATAATGTTTATCCAATAACACGGGTTGCATTGAGGTTAAATTTGCATTTAACTGATGGCTAAATAAATTCATATAGCCAATTTCTTCTAACACAACTGCGTTATGCACCGCATTTTCTGCATCGCTTCCCCACGCAAAAGGTCCGTGTGAATGGACTAATACGGCTGGCACATCTTTCGCATTAATCTTGCGCTGGCGGAAGGTTTCCACAATCACATTGCCGGTTTCAAGCTCGTAATTCCCGTTAATTTCTTCGTCAGTCATTTTTCGCGTACAAGGAATGCTGCCATAAAAATAATCCGCGTGGGTTGTGCCGGCGGCAATTAAATCTAACCCAGCTTGCGCCCAAATGGTGGCGTGCCGTGAGTGGGTATGTACGATTCCACCAATATCAGGAAATTGACGATACAGGGCTAGATGAGTTGGGGTATCTGAAGACGGTTTTTTATTTCCCCACACGCGTTCCCCTGTATGCACATCGACAATCACAATATCCTCTGCCGTCATCTTGTCATAGTCCACCCCTGATGGCTTAATGGCGACCAGCCCTGAAGTGCGGTCTATTTCGCTGACATTTCCCCACGTAAAGGTCACCAAATGATGTTTTGGTAGGGCAAGATTGGCGTGTAACACTTTTTCGCGTAATTCGGCTAGCATTGGAATCCTCCTTGTTGCATTTGTTGTTCAATAAAACGGCGTGCGTTGATGATTTCTTCAATCGGTTCATCAGCTTTTTCTGTCCACATTTCAATGAGAAACGCCCCGCGATAATTTAGCTCGGCAAGGGTTTTAAAGCAGGTGACAAAATCTACGTAGCCTTTGCCAAAGGGGACATCGCGGAATTGCCCTTTGCAGGTTTCGGTAACTTTATAGGTGTCTTTCAAATGAATCGCGGAAATTTTGTCGATGCCTAATTGTAATTCCTCGACCACATTATCATTCCACGCAGAAAGATTGCCGAGGTCAGGATAGACAGTAAACCAAGGGGAGCGAATGAGGTTATCCCATTTTTTCCAGCGGGTAATGGAACTCATAAAGGGGGTATCCATAATTTCCATTGCAAGTGTGACTTGATTGCTTGCCGCTAACTCAACCGCCCATTCCATTCCTTGTTGAAAGCGTGCTAACGTGCTTTCGTCTTGTTCTTCGTAATACACATCATAACCCGCTAATTGAATGGTGCGGATACCCACATCTACCGCCAACTGAATGGCTTTTTCCATAATCTCATAGGCTTTTTGGCGAATGGTTTCATCGTGGCTGCCAAAAGGAAAGCGGCGATGGGCTGAAAGGCACATTGAGGGAATGGTTACGCCCGTATTGATAATGGCTTGCACCAGTTCAAGGCGTTGTGCCTTGCTCCAATCTAATCGGCTCAATCGTTCATCTGTTTCATCAATGGAGATTTCGACAAAATCAAAGCCACAGGCTTTGGCGATGGAAAGTCTATCTTGCCAGCTGATGTTTTTGGGTAGGGCTTTTTCATAAATGCCGAGTTTGTGTTTTCTCATTGTTTCGTCCTAATAAAAAGTCATAAAATTTCAACCGCACTTTTGTTTACAGCAAGGCTTGTAATGCGGAAACAAACTGTTGATAACGCTGATATTTTTTCTGATAAATTGCAAAGTTTTGCGAATTAGGTATAAAGCATTGTTGTTTGGTCGTCATTGACATTGTATGCCCTCGCGTGCCTTCCATTGCCATCATTGCCGCGCCAAGACAGCCTGTTTCTTCAATCTCAGGGACTTCAATTTTCATTCCCGTGAGATCAGCGAGCATTTGCATCCATACTTGGGATTTTGCAGGACCACCTGTAATACGCAACACTTGTGGATTAGGGAATCGTTGCAACATACGATCAAGGTGATATTTCATACTAAATAGCACACCTTCATAAATCGCTTGGAATAAATGCATTTTGTTGTGATGAGCTTGAATACCATAAAACCCTGATTTCATACCAAGCCCTGCATTTGAACCATATAAAAATGGCACAAAAAGCACCGCACTTTCACTGACGGGTAATGCGGCAACGCCATCATTGATGGTTTGATAACTCAGATTGCCCCATTCTTTTACAAACCATTCAAGATTGCCCGCTGAAGTGGGGCTAGCTTCGTGAATAATAAATTTGCCTTTTTGTGCATAACGTCCATACACGAAGGGAATGTGTTGAGTATCATCAATATGATCTGTCACGCCACTCACAACAGACCAAGTCCCTAACACGATATTTAATTTTGTTTCATCATCTAATCCCGCACAAAGCGCCGTAGAAACCACATCAAACAATCCCCCTACAACGGGCGTACCTTGGGCTAAGCCAGTGAGTTTGGCGGCTTCGGCATTGACGTAGCCGGCGATTTGATTGGCTTTGACAATTGGGGGCAGTTTTTCGGTGATGTGTTCTAATCCAAGCATTTCCGCTAACTGAGGATCATAGTGTTGCGTCTGCATATTGTATAAATTGGATTCTGAAATATTGGTTTCTTCACAAGCCAATTCCCCCGTTAAACAAAAACGCAGGTAATCGTGCGACATCAAGATTGCCCCGATATTGTGATAACGCTCAGGTTCATAATCTTTAAGCCAGCGTAAGATCGAAACAGGATGTCCGGTCCATAATGTCTGCCGTGTGTGGGGATATAATTTTTCAGGAATCCCAGCTTGTTGCCATTGCCGTACAATTTCTAATGCGCGTTGATCTGAGGAAAGAATGGCTCGTCCAAGCGGGGCATTTTGTTGATCAAGTAAAAAAACACCTTTACCTTGAGCAGAAATGCCAACCCCTTTAATATGTGTCGGGCAGATCTCACTTTGCGTAATGGTCTTTTTGATGACGTTAGCACAAACTTGCCATAAATGCGTCATATCACGCTCCGCATAGCCGGCTTGCTCACTAATGACTGGCACATTTTCTCGTATGCAGGCAAACATTTTTCCCTTTGCATCAAATAATGCGGCTTTGATAAAGGTACCACCGCAATCAATGCCTAAATAGTAATCCATTCTTTCTACTCCAAACTGCAATTCATCAGGCAACCTCTTTTATTCTTCAATCAAAAAGTGGCGGTGTTCTATACAAAATGCGTAAAAATTACACCGCACTTTCTCTAATGATTGACCGATGAATTATTGTGCTAACGCATCAATTTCTTTTACTAAGGTATCGCCGTGTTTATCAATAAACGATTTGCGTACGTCCGCTTCAATCACTGTTTTAAATGGGGTGGTATCGACTTTTTCAATCACTTCTACCCCTGCTTTGCGTAAATTCGCGATAATCTCTTGTTCATTTTTTACATTGAGATCACGCTGATATTGCCCCGCTTCTTTTGCCGCAGAAACAATCGCTTGTTGTAATGCTGGGCTAAGCCCATCAAATTTGGCTTTGTTCATCACAACAATTAATGGCGTATAACCGTGATTGGTTTGGCTTAAATATTTTTGTACTTCATACAATTTTGCTGACCAGAAAATGCCAATGGGATGTTCTTGTGCATCCACCGCACGGGTTTCAAGTGCGGTATAAAGCTCTGAAAGTGGCATTGGAACGGGGTTTGCACCTAATAGGCTAAAGGCTTGAATATACATTGGGTTTTGGTTTGTACGCACTTTCAATCCTTTAATATCTTCAGGTTTAGTTACGGGGTGTTTAGAATTAGAAAAGGCACGGAATCCGACGTCCCAAAATGCTAAGCCTTTTAATCCTTGCGCTTCAAGATCTTTCAATAACCCTTGTCCAATCTCACCATCTAGCACTTTATACACGTGTTCACGATCTTTAAAAATAAACGGAATATCAATCACATTTAATTTCGGTTCTAACCCAGTGAAATTTGGTGAACCAGACATTTCAATATCAATAGTGCCGCCGCGTACTGCACTAATCATCGTTTGTGCATTGCCTAAGGTGCTATCTGGAAATAAGCTGAGCTTTAATTCTCCTTTGGTTTTTTCTTTTAACAATTCATTAAATTTTTTCGCGGCAATGTGTTGTGTATCACTACGAGGAGCTTCATAACCAAAACGTAATGTGGTTGCCGCATTAGCGGTTGAAGCTAGCATAAACGCACTAGTTACTAAGGTTGCTAAGGTTTTTAGATTGAATAGTTTCATAGTTCTCTCCTTGGGTTTAAGGTTGCATCCACGAAAGTGGCGTTAAAATTAATGAAGGGACAAAGATGAAAGCAAAGAGCAAAATAATCATCATTAACATATAAGGTAAAATGCCTTTTGCGGCTTCATCAAATGGCAGTTTTGACACGCCCGTAATCACATTTAATACATTACCGACAGGTGGGGTAATTAACCCAATCGACGTATTTAAAATAAATAGCACGCCGAAATACACGGGATCAATGCCCGCTTCTTCAACTAGTGGCATTAACACAGGGGTTAAAATCAACACGGTTGGGGTTAAATCCATTACCATACCCACAATAAATACCACCAGCATAATGACAATCAGCAATAAGGTTGGTGAGTTAATCAAAGGTTCTAATAACTCTGTAATCATTTGAGGCAACTCTGCAACGGTAATTAGCCACCCCGTTACATTCGCAGCTGCCACTAAAAACATTACCACGCCGGTTGTTTTTGCTGCGGAAAATAACACTTTATATAACGCGCTGATCTTCAGTTCGCGATAGATAAATACTGCCACAAACAAGGCGTAGAACGTTGCGACTGCCCCGGCTTCTGTTGGGGTGAAGATGCCTAAACGGAATCCCCCAATAATAATGACAGGTAATAACAACGCCCATACACTGTTTTTAAAGGAAATACATAGTTCTTGTTTTGTCGCTTTAGAAAATGTCATTAAATTAAGCCGTTTTGCTTGCCACCACCACAGTGCGGCTAGGCAACAGCCCATTAATACGCCGGGGAAGATACCCGCTAAGAAGAGTTTTGTAATGGATACCCCGCTCGCCACGCCAAACACAATAAACGGAATTGAAGGGGGAATGATCGGGGCAATAATACCCGCCGTACCAATTAATCCCGCAGAACGCCCTAAAGGGTAGCCTGTGGTTTTCATCATCGGTAATAACATTGCAGCCACTGCCGCGGTATCCGCCACCGCCGAGCCGGATAAGCTTGCCATAATCATTGCGGCTAAAATGGCAACAAATCCTAGCCCACCACGCTTATGTCCGACCAATTTCATTGGCAAATCAATAATGCGTTTGGACAACCCGCCCTCATTCATAATTTCGCCAGCAAGAATAAAAAAGGGAATAGCCATTAATGAAAAGCTATCTGCACCACTCACAATTTGTTGTGCCAAAATTTGAGCATCAAATAAATCCAAATGGATCATCAAGGCAATCCCACAAATTAATAGTGAGAAAGCAACGGGAATACCTAGAATAATCGCACCGAGTAAAACAGAAAGGAAAATAATAACGGTCATTGAATGCCCCCTTTCAATAATAAACGAAGGTTTGCAACTAAACGTATGCTTAGCAGTAAGCCAATAAAGACACCAGCAACAACACTTGCTAAGTAGGTAATCCCCTGTGGTAATCCAGAAATGGGTGCATAATTGGTTAAATTAAGCTCAAATTGTGTCCAGCCACCGCGAATAATCAAATAGCAACAGAACAACATAAGTCCGTCAGTCAATAGACTGAGAAGATGACGCTGATAAGCAGAAAGCTTATGGGTTAAAATCGTTACGTGAACGTGTTGATCATCATTAAAGGCTAAAATTGCACCAAGGAAAGTCAGCCACACAAATAAATAGCGAGAGACTTCCTCGGTGATGTTAATGCTACTGTTGAAGCCATAACGTAACACCACATTGAGAAAAACTAAGCACGACATCGTAGCAAGAATGCTCACCACGGTAATGCTGAGTGTTTTTTGAATAAAATTGACAAGAGATTTCATTTTTCACCTCAAATCTCACTGATTGCAATTTTGACGACAACCTTACGAATATTGCTAGATTGCAGATCAATACACGCAGGGCGATGAATGTCTTCAGGAAAGAAAATCGCAAAATTCCCTTTTCGCATAATCAATTCACTTTCATTTTCTGCATCTTGGTAAAACAGGATGTCTCTTTCCGCATTGTACGCTTGTGCAATCTGGTTATTGCCAAGATCTGGTGCAATACCGATACGTTCTTGCCCTGAATGTAGGTATTGCACATCAAGGTAACGACGATGAACTTCGGGCAAAATCTCAGATTTAGGCTTTGTTTCGAGATCTAAAACTTGGGCAAAAATCAACCGCTCTTTAATTTCATAACAACCCGCAGGCAGGGTGTCAAAATCGGTATTTTTTAGATAAGCCAAGGCAATGTTAATCGCCTCGGGAAACCCATTATTATTTACATTAGAAATATGTCCAAAGTACATCCTGTCACTCCTTCTATTTCAGCTTATAAGGCTTTGAGTTTTGCCCATACCGTATCATCAACGGGAATGCCATTTGCTTTATTCTCCGCTAAAATCGTGGTAAATTCGTGTCCCGGCAGACGTATCGCCACCTCAGGATCAGCACGTTCCGCAGTACGGACATAATCCATAATACGTGTGAGTTTCTCTTCTTTGGTTTTTCCATCAATAAGACGATCTACTTCGATAGCAATAAACACTTGTGAAACACAGTATTCATCATCTTTATCTTCTGTCACGGCAGCGGTGGATAGCCCATTAGAAAGCAAGGTGGCGATCATATCTAGTACGATAGATAATCCCGACCCTTTCCAAAATCCCATTGGTAATAAACGACGATTATTTTCTACTGTGGCAGGATCACGCGTTAAGTTGCCTTCATCATCAAATCCGGCATCAACAAATGTTTGTCGTCCAGCTAAACGGTGAACTTCTAACATCCCGTAGGAATACATCGAACAAGACATATCTACCATTGTAATTGGCGTAGTTGGGACAGCAACAATCAAAGGATTTGTGCCAATTCGACATTCTTTTGCTCCCCAAGGTGGCATTACTGCCAGTGCATTGGTCCAGCAAATGCCGATATAACCTTTCTCTGCAGCTTGCCAGCCGTAACTTCCTCCGCGCATCCAGTGGTTTGCGTTACGCAATGCCACCACGCCGATACCATATTGATCGGCAATTTCCATTGCACGATCCATCATTTTTTTAGCGGTTAAATTCCCCATTGCCTGATGGGCATCCCACTGTTCAACCGCCCCTAAAGAAAGCACTTTGGTCGGCACGGCTTCTGGCACAATGTCGCCATTTTCTAGTTGTTGAATAAAACGTGGAAAACGATTCACGCCGTGAGAATAAGCCCCCGCCTGCGTGGTATCTGCAAAGGCCGTTGCGCATTCTTCGGCAATCTCTTCACGGACATTACGTGCAAGCAGCACACGTTTAAATTCAGCTTTTAACTCATTATAAGAAACTAACATACTCACCTCTTATTTCATATTGTGAAATTATGTTTCATAAGTTACATTATGGCTATGTAGAAAGTCAATCTTAAAGAGAAAATAAAACCCATTAAAAATCAATATGTTAAAAACATTTTTCTAGAATTGTGATCTACATCTCAATTAATCGAAATAATATTTCACAATGTGAAATAGAAAAGGAAGTAAAAATTCATTATACTTCTGGCTAACAGAAAAGAGAGGAGCAACCTTATGTCAGACGATAAATCCAATGGAAATCAGAGCTTAAGTCGTGGTTTAAGATTACTTGAAATTTTGAGCAATTACCCGAATGGCTGCCCATTAGCAAAATTATCAGAGATTGCGCAGCTCAATAAAAGTACCGTACATAGATTATTACAAGGCTTACAAAGTGAGGGGTATGTACAACCTACGGCAACTGCTGGCAATTATCGTTTAACCACAAAATGCTTGAGTATTGGGCAAAAAATCTTAATGTCGTTAAATATTATTAATATTGCCGCCCCTTATTTAGAAGCGCTGAATTTAACCTTAGGCGAAACCGTGAATTTTTCTAAACGGGAAAACGACTATGCCATTATGATCTATAAATTAGAACCGACAACAGGAATGCTGAGAACACAGGCCTATATTGGGCAACGTTTACCCCTTTATTGTTCCGCGATGGGTAAACTTTATCTCGCCTATGAAAAAAACAAAGATTATCTGCCACATTATTGGCAAAGCCAAGCCGAGAATATCAAACCACTCACGGCAAATACCGTAACCCATCTTCCTTTAATGGAAAAAGAACTGAATGATATTCGACAAGAGCAATTTGCAATGGATCGTGAAGAAAATGAAATTGGCGTTGTTTGCGTTGCCTGCCCGATTTTTAATTATCAAGGAAATGTGGATTATGCCGTTTCGGTGTCAATGTCGTCTTATAAATTAAAACAATTAGGCATTCCCTATCTGTTGAATGAAATTCAAAAAACGGCGTTGCTTATTTCACAAGAATTAGGGTATAAGCCAGATCACGCCCTGCCACAGCCGAAAAAACAATAGAAAAAAGCACCGCACTTTGATTTGCCCATAAAAGTGAAACCGCTATCTCAATGGATTAAGGGCTGATAGGAGTGTTTCTGTTAGCTGTATCCCTTGCTAATATTAAGCGTGAATACACGGAAAAGGAAATAAATTATCTCCCAAGTCAGAAAGAAGAATTTCAACGTGAAACGCATAAAAAAATCAGGAGCTACGCTCCTGATAAGCCCCTGATTATTCCAAACGTTCGCCGTGAGAAATCAGATCTAAACCTTGGCGTTCTTCATCTAAGGTGACACGAAGATCCATACATTTATTCATTATCCATAATAGAAGCAGTGAGATAATACTGCTATACACTAAAGTAATAATGACACTTTCAATTTGTAACCAAAGGCTTGCGTTATTATTTCCTGTCACTTCACTCGAAACAAAAATCCCCGTTAAGATTGCTCCAGCAATGCCGCCCATTCCGTGAATACCAAAGGCATCAAGAGAATCATCGTAGCCTAATTTGTATTTCAGTTTGGTAACAGTAAAGAAACAAATTACACTGGTAATCGCACCAATCCATACCGCACTTTGTGGTAGTACAAAGCCAGCAGCAGGGGTTATCCCCACTAATCCTGCTATTGCCCCTGAGGCAAGACCTAATGCAGAGGGCTTATATTTACTGACAACTTCGCAAAGCACCCAAGTTAATGCCCCTACGGCAGCAGAAATTTGTGTGGTTGCAAGCGCCATTCCCGCACGGCTATCTGCGGCTAAGGCAGATCCCGCATTAAAACCGAACCAGCCAACCCATAACATCGCACAACCAATGAGGGTTAAGGTGAGGTTATGCGGCGCCATAACTTCTTTTCCATAGCCATAACGCTTTCCGATGAAAACTGCCGCACATAACCCGGCTACGCCCGCATTGATATGAATGACTGTTCCACCGGCATAATCGAGTACGCCATCTTCAGCCAACCAACCGCCAATCCCCCATACCCAGTGCGCCGTTGGAACATAAACCAGCAATGTCCATAAACCGACAAAAATTAGCACCGCACTAAATTTCATTCGCTCGGCAAATGCCCCTGTCATAATGGCGCCTGCAATGATGGCAAAGGCCATCTGAAATAGCATAAAAACAGACTCTGGAATTGTACTTGCTCCGGGATAGACAGTGAGTTTTTCTTCTGAGGTAAGTACATTTAACCCTTGCAAAAAGAGACGATCAAATCCACCAATAAAGGCATTATTTGGGGTGAAGGCTAGGCTATAACCACATACAAACCAAATTACCGCAATCAAACTACAGGCAGCAAAACTTTGCACCATAACGGATAAAATATTCTTTTTGCGTACCATTCCGGCATAAAATAATGCCAAGCCCGGGATCGTCATAAATAACACTAAAATCGTCGATAGCATCATCCAAGCGGTATCGCCAGTATTGATGACCGAAAAAGGTTGTAGCCAATCAACGGCTTTTGCTGTCAGGGGAAAGCATAAAAGCATTAATAACCCACTATATTTTTTCATTTTAATATCCTCTCATTGCGTTAAATTGCCGTTTTATTGCTTGCTTTTGGAGGGATAAGTTTTTATCACCCTTTCCACAAATGCCATTACCAAACAGGTAAATCACAAATAACAAAATAATGAAAAATAAAGATTTCGTCAAATAAAAAAGAAAAAAGAATGAAAATAAATTAAAAATAGAATGATGTTTTAATATGAAATCCAATTTTATTTATTTTGTATTCATCTCGTAGATAAAAATTTACTGATGCCATAAAACAGAGGCTTAATTTTATAAGCCGTTTCATTGCAAACTAAGATAAGACTTTCTTAATCCCTATCCTTCACCTTACCCAGATCCCACTGGCTCGTTGTACCGTTTTCTCTTATTGCCTTAAAGCATAATAATAGGCACTTTGATTAAAGTGCCTTATTTTTGAATTTAAACGACCAGTAAATGATTTACTGTCTTTTTAGCTTAGTTTGTAAGGATTGTAAGGAATACACCTCGTAATTTTGCAAATTGCCGATACTTTGCACTAAGGCTTCTGCCGCGGCCAAGGTGGTTTGAATAAAGACTTTTTGTTGCAACGCACTACGACGGATAGAATGGCTATCTTCAATGCTTTCAGGCAAACTACCTACCGTATTAATGATCATCGCAATCTCGCCATTTTTTATTGCATCAACAATATGTGGACGCCCTTCGCGAACTTTATTTACCGTTTGGGCAAAAATACCGTTTTCACGCAAGAAATTGGCTGTCCCAAGGGTTGCACATAAGCCATATCCCTGTTCTTGTAATCCTTTCGCAATCGGCAATAAGCGTGGCTTATCCTTGTCATCAACAGAAATAAATACTTTTCCTGTTTTAGCGATTTGTTCGCCTGCGCCAAGCTGAGCTTTAATGAACGCTTCTGCGAATGTTTCGCCCACGCCCATCACTTCTCCTGTTGAACGCATTTCAGGGCCTAAAATAGTATCTACCCCCGGGAATTTTATAAACGGGAACACCGCTTCTTTCACTGAATAAAAGTGCGGTTGAATTTCACCTTGAATTTGTTGAGCTTGCAAACTGATGCCAGCCATTACACGCGCCGCGATTTTGGCTAATGGACGTCCTGTGGCTTTGCTCACAAATGGCACAGTACGACTTGCCCGAGGGTTTACTTCTAAGACATAGATCACGCCCTCTTGCACGGCAAATTGAACATTCATTAATCCCACCACATTTAATGCTTTTGCCATCGCTGCAGTTTGCCGGCGGATTTCATCTTGAATCTCTGCACTTAAGGAATAAGGTGGCAGAGAACACGCACTATCCCCACTATGAATCCCCGCTTGTTCAATATGTTGCATAATCCCGCCGATGACCACCTGTTCGCCATCACAAATGCAATCCACATCCACTTCAATAGCATTATTTAAGAAATGATCAAGCAGAATTGGGCTATCTTCGGAAACTTGCACCGCTTCACGCATATATTTGTTGAGTTCCTCCACATTATACACGATTTGCATTGCACGCCCGCCTAGCACATAAGAAGGACGAACCACGAGTGGATAGCCCACTTCATCAGCCAATTTGACTGCTTCTATGGCATTTCTTGCGGTACGGTTATTCGGTTGTTTTAAGCCGAGTTGTTGTAGGATTTGTTGGAAGCGTTCACGATCTTCTGCGGCATCAATACTGTCCGCTGATGTACCAATAATGTTCACGCCATTTTCGGCAAGGGCGTTCGCAAGTTTTAGCGGTGTTTGACCGCCATAATGCACAATGACGCCATCAGGCTGTTCAAGGTGAATGATTTCTAACACATCTTCAAGGGTAAGCGGTTCAAAATAAAGGCGATCTGAGGTATCGAAATCGGTAGAAACCGTTTCAGGGTTACAGTTCACCATAATGGTTTCAAAACCGCTTTCACGCAAGGCAAGTGCGGCGTGGACACAACAATAGTCAAATTCAATGCCTTGCCCAATTCGGTTTGGTCCACCACCTAAAATCATAATTTTCTTACGATCAGAGGGTTTCGCCTCGCATTCTTCTTCATAAGTAGAATAAAGATAAGCCGTATCCGATTTAAATTCCCCAGCACAGGTATCAACCCGTTTATAGACAGGGTGCAGATTGAATGATTTACGCAAATTTCGCACCGCACTTTCATTACTTTTCACTAATTGGGCAATACGTTTATCTGAAAAACCTTTACGTTTTAAACGGCGAAGCTCTGCATAGTCTAATTGTTCAAGTGTTTTTTGCTCTAAGGCTAATTCTTCTTTCACTAAATCTTGGATCTGCACTAAAAACCAAGGATCAATTTTTGAGTAATGATGTACTTCTTCCAAGCTAAACCCTGCGCCAAAGGCATCGGCAACATAAAGAATGCGGTTAGGCCCGGGGTTACCAAGTTCGGTGCGTATTTTTTCAGGCGCTTCAGACAGCAAATTGAAACCACAAATACCCGTTTCTAATCCTCGTAACGCTTTTTGCAAGCTTTCTTGGAACGTACGCCCCATTGCCATTACTTCGCCCACGGATTTCATCTGCGTGGTTAAACGATCGTCTGCTTGAGGGAATTTCTCAAAGGCAAAACGTGGCACTTTAGTCACCACATAGTCAATAGACGGTTCAAAAGACGCAGGAATAAGTCCACCGGTGATGTCGTTACGCAATTCATTGAGCGTATAACCCACCGCCAATTTGGCTGCCACTTTTGCAATAGGGAAACCTGTTGCTTTAGATGCCAGCGCAGAAGAACGGCTCACGCGTGGATTCATTTCAATCACAATCATTTCACCATTGGCTGGATTAATGGCAAATTGCACGTTTGAACCGCCTGTATCCACCCCAATTTCACGCAACACAGCAAGGCTGGCATTACGCATAATTTGATATTCTTTATCGGTGAGGGTTTGCGCGGGTGCAACGGTGATAGAATCGCCCGTATGTACGCCCATTGGATCAAAATTTTCAATGGAGCAGATGATAATACAGTTATCGGCTTTATCACGAACCACTTCCATTTCGTATTCTTTCCAGCCTAATACCGATTGTTCGATAAGTAACTCGTGGGTGGGTGAGGCATCAAATCCCCGTTCACAAATGGCGATAAATTCATCTCGGTTATAGGCTATGCCTCCTCCTGAACCACCCATAGTGAAAGACGGACGGATTAACGTTGGAAAACCGACTTCGGCCTGAGCTGCCCAAGCTTCCTCAAAAGTATGGCAAACAAAAGATTTTGGCGTATTTAAGCCAATTTTTTCCATTGCTTCTTTAAAGCGACCACGATCTTCTGCTTTATCAATAGCATCTTCCGTTGCTCCAATCAGTTCGACAGCGTATTTTTTCAACACGCCATTTTTAGAAAGATCTAAGGCACAATTCAAGGCAGTTTGCCCGCCCATTGTGGGTAAAATCGCATCGGGACGCTCTTTTTCAATAATCTTTTCGACCGTTTGCCAAGTAATTGGCTCAATGTAGGTTACATCTGCCATATCAGGATCAGTCATAATGGTGGCGGGGTTAGAATTGACTAACACCACTTTATAACCTTCTTCACGCAACGCTTTACACGCCTGCGCCCCTGAATAGTCAAATTCACACGCTTGCCCAATCACAATTGGGCCTGCACCGATAATTAATATAGTGTTTATGTCTGTACGTTTTGGCATTTTGGTTTCTCTTATAATCTTTTTTAACGTTGTTTATGGAGTGTTGGTGTAACTTTAGTTACTATGAGGTTATTTCTATTTACTTTGTTCCAATGCAGCCACAAACTTATCAAACAAATACGCCACATCATTTGGACCGGGGCTAGCTTCAGGGTGGCCTTGGAAAGAAAATGCCACTTGGTCTGTTAGCTCAATGCCTTGCACCGAATTATCAAATAAAGAGCGGTGGGTAATTTTCACATTTTTTGGCAAGCTGTGTTCGTCCACTTCAAAGCCGTGATTTTGGCTAGTAATAAAAACTTCTTGTGTTGCTAAATCTTGCACAGGGTGGTTTGCACCGTGATGACCGAATGGCATTTTTTTGGTTTTGCCCCCTACGGCAAGCCCTAATAATTGATGCCCCAAGCAAATACCAAAAATCGGCTTTTTGCTTGCCAATAAGGTTTGAATATTTTGAATCGCATAATCGCAAGGTTCAGGATCGCCCGGGCCGTTGGATAAGAAAATGCCATCAGGCTGATAAGCTAACACTTGTTCTGCGGTTGTGTGAGCGGGTACAACGGTAATTTTACAGCCGCGTTCAGCAAGCATTCGTAAAATATTGTGCTTCACGCCAAAATCATAAGCAACAATATGATATTCTTGTTCAGGCTGAGAATGATAACCTTTACTTAGCGACCATTCTCCCTGTGTCCATTCATAAGGCGCTTGGCAAGTTACCTGTTGAGCAAGATCTTTGCCCGCCATAGAACCGAAACCTTGTGCAAGCGCGAGTGCTTTTTGTTCATCGATCTCTCCTGCCATAATACAGCCAGCCATCGCCCCTTTATCTCGTAAAAGACGGGTAAGGCGGCGTGTATCAATATCAGCAATGGCGACCACATTATTTGCTTTTAGGTAATCGGTAAGGCTTTGATTGGCACGGAAATTACTGTGTAACAAAGGCAAATCACGAATGATTAATCCACTAGCATAGACTTTATTGCTTTCTTGATCTTCATTATTAGTGCCAGTATTGCCAATATGGGGATAGGTCAGGGTAACCATTTGTTGAAAATAGGAAGGATCGGTGAGAATTTCTTGATAACCCGTGATAGCGGTATTAAAAACCACTTCTCCCGTTGTTGAGCCAGACACCCCAATAGATGTGCCGTGGAAAACGCTGCCGTCAGCCAATACTAAAATTGCTGGACTAGACATAAAAAACTCCTTAATTGTAGGTGAACACTTGCAAATGCTCATTAACCGAAATTTAGCGAAAAAAACACCGCACTTTTATTTTGCAGTTGTACTAAATTGCATTGGTGGTTAGCTCACAGGCTAAACGGGCTAATTCTAAAAGACAATAGCACGATATTCAAGCAAATTCGCAAGGAATAAGAAATATATTTATTCAGTAATATTGCATAAATAATCATTGTAATGCAAGCAATTTATTTTTCTCTGATTTATTTTGTAGATTTTCACCAAGTTGTTTACAATGTATCTTATTTTTTAGTCACAGGGCATATTATGAAAAAATCCGTTTTCGTCGTCTCACTCGTACTTGGTTCAGCTTTACTCACAGGCTGTGCCACAATCGATCCACAAACGGGAGAACGTAAAGATCCATTGGAAGGATTTAACCGAGCAATGTGGGATTTCAACTATAAGGTTGCCGATCCCTATGTGCTGAAACCAGTTGCCAAAGGTTGGAAAAATTACGTGCCACAGCCTATTAAAACAGGAATTATCAATGTTGCGAATAACCTTGATGAACCAGCCAGTTTTGTAAACCGCTTATTGCAAGGTGAATTTAAAAAAGCAATGGTGCATTTCAATCGCTTCTGGATCAACAGTATTTTCGGTTTAGGCGGTTTAATTGACTGGGCAAGTGCCAGCCCGCCATTACGCGTAGAAGAAAAACGCCGTTTTGGTGATACCTTAGGGGCTTATGGTGTCGAAACAGGTACTTATGTAATGTTGCCGATGTACGGACCGGCAACTCCTCGTCAAGATCTAGGTAATTTAGTGGATACCACTTACCCAATGCTGTCTTTACTAGGTCCTTGGGGATTATTAAAATGGGGTATTCAAGGTATTGATAGTCGCGCAAAAATGCTTGATAAAGACGCATTATTAGAGCAATCGCAAGATCCTTATGTTACTTTCCGCGAAGCCTATTTTCAAAACTTAGAATATCACGTTAAAGACGGCAATGTGGAAACCAAAGGCAATACCCTTTCACAAGATGAACTTAAAGAAATTGATTAATGATAGGAATAAATACTATGGAAATGACCTCAACTCAGCGCTTAATTTTAGCTAATCAATATAAATTAATGGGCTTATTAGATCCAAATAACGCCGCGAAATATGCCCGTTTAGAAACGATTGTAAAAGGGGGATTTGGACTAGAATTGAAAGAATTAGATAAAGAATTTTCTAATCTTTCAGAACAAGAATGCCAAACTGTTCGAGATACGCTTGAAATGTATCACGCTTTACACGTTTCTTATAACAACTTAGGCGACACAACCACCGTAACCCCACACCGCTTACAATTTGCGGGTTATTGTGCTGTGCGTGAGAAAAAATATCTTCACTACTTACGTTTTATCACCACCACAGAAGGGAAATACGCAGAATTTATGCAATGCGAACACGGCTGTGATTCACAAACGCCAATGTGGGACAAATACATTAAAATGCTTGAAGTTTGGCGTAGCTGCCCACACGAATATCATTTAAGTATGGCGGAAATTCAGAAAATTTTGAATGCTTAATTGCCAAAAACCACCGTATAATTAAGTGCGGTGGTTTTTTATAAAGTGTTTGACCTAGCTAAAATAATATACTTAAGCAAAAATTGTATTTTTCACGCACTGATTGCCCAAAATAGCCTAAAACCTATGGTATAAGATAATACTTTTTACTAATACGTTGGTCATTACGCCACTATATTCATTACTATACCCAGATGTATTCAAGTAAAATTAAAAGGACTTGGTACAGCACAGACCCAAGTCCTTAGATTTAATACCCCTAAGTTTTTAACGACAATTTAAAAAACCTAGATGTTTTCTTCACTTGTAACCTATTAAAGAATATTTTTAAATTCTTCCATTACTGATTTTGGCCACACGCTAGATTGCACTTCACCAATGTGTTTTTTATGTAGCAACAACATTGCTAGGCGAGATTGCCCAATTCCGCCACCAATTGAAAGAGGTAATTTGCCATTAACAAGATCTTGATGCCAATCAAATTTTAAGCGATCTTCATCACCTGTAATGGCAAGTTGTTTGCGTAAAGCCGTTTCATCTACGCGGATTCCCATTGATGACACCTCAAATGCGCGCTCTAGTGTTGGATTCCATACTAAAATATCACCATTTAAGCCTTTGTATTCACCTTCAGAAATCGTTGTCCAGTCATCATAGTCTGGGGCGCGTTTGTCGTGTGGTTTGCCGTCGGATAATTCACCACCAATTCCAATTAAGAACACAGCGCCGTATTCTTTACAAATAGCATTTTCACGCTCTTTGTCGTTCATTCCCGGATAGCGTTGAACTAAATCTTCACTATGAATGAAGGTAATGTCCTGCGGTAAAAAACGGGTTAAACCAAATTTTTCACTCACTGCGGCTTCTGTTTCTAATATTGCTTGGTAAATCGAACGCACGGTTTCTTTTAAATAAGCAAGGTTGCGACGACCTGCGGGGATTACTTTTTCCCAATCCCATTGATCCACATAGACAGAGTGAGTTTGATCGAGGCTATCTTCATCTGGACGTAACGCTTTCATATGTACAAATAATCCTTCGCCTTCAGCAAAACCGAAACGCGCAAGGGTATGGCGTTTCCATTTGGCTAAAGAATGAACGACCTCGAAGGTAGCATCTGTGATCTGCTTCACATTTACTTGAACTGCTTTTTCTGTACCTGAAAGATTATCTTGAATACCATTGCCAACTTGGCTTAGGATAGGACCTTGAACTTCTACAAGCCCTAAATGTTCCAAAAGTTTTTGGGTAAAGGTGTTTTTAGCAAAGCTAATTTCTTGTTGTTGTAAAATAAATGATTTTTCCATTGTATGAACCTTATTTATTATTGGTTTTGATTTTCGTTGCATATTATTTAATGATACGGGATCAAAATTCAATACCTATAAACAAAAATAAGATTGAAAATGGTTTTTCCATAAAAAAATAGCTATAATTTTAAATTAAATTTAATTTTGGGAAAAGAAAATGCACAATATTGATAACTTAGATAAACAAATCCTCCGTGTATTAATCAAAGATGCGCGTACGCCGTATGCAGAAATGGCAAAAAATTTTGGGGTAAGCCCCGGAACAATTCACGTTCGTGTCGAAAAAATGCGTCAGGCGGGCATTATTCAAGGGACGAAAATCCGTATTGATCAACGTAAATTAGGCTATGATGTATGCTGCTTCATTGGCATTATTCTTAAAAGTGCGAAAGATTACGATAAAGTCATTGAGAAATTAGAAAAATTTGAAGAAGTGGTGGAGGCTTATTACACCACGGGGAATTATTCCATTTTTATTAAGGTGATGACCCACACCATTGCGGAGCTTCATTCCGTGCTCGCAACCAAAATTCAGTTGATTGATGAAATTCAATCTACCGAAACCTTAATTTCAATGCAAAACCCGATTTTGCGTGATATTACTCCATAACTTATTCATTTATAACAAAAATAGGAGTCATTATGTCTGATGTTTTTCACTTAGGTTTAACCAAAACAATGCTAGATGGCGCGAAACTTGCCATTGTTCCGGGCGCACCAGAACGCGTTGAGCGAATTGCTCGTTTATTGGAAAATCCAAAATTTTTAGCGGCAACAAGGGAGTTTACTTCGTGGCTTGGCTATCTTAATGGTAAAGCGGTGGTGGTGTGTTCCACTGGAATTGGTGGGCCTTCTGTTTCCATTGCTGTGGAAGAGTTAGCGCAATTAGGCGTGCGTACCTTCTTACGCATTGGCACAACAGGGGCGATCCAACCGCATATTAATGTAGGTGATATTTTGATCACCACCGGCGCGGTGCGCTTAGATGGCGCAAGCCGTCATTTTGCTCCATTGGAATATCCTGCCGTAGCCGACTTTACTTGCACCTCAGTGCTTCACAAAGCCGCATTAGAAAATCAGAACGCCAAAGTGCATATCGGTATCACCGCGTCATCCGATACGTTCTACCCGGGGCAAGAACGCTACGACACTTACACGGGCAAAATTTACCGCCACTATCAAGGTTCATTAAAACAATGGCAAGAACTCAATGTGATGAACTATGAAATGGAAAGTGCAACCTTATTTACAATGTGTTCAGCCTTAGGGTTGCGTGCGGGAATGGTGGCAGGCGCTATTGTAAACCGTACCCAGCAAGAAATTCCAAACGAGGAAACCATTCACCAAACGGAACAAAACGCCATTGATATTGTGGTGAAAGCCGCCGCATTATTAGTTTAATTAAAAAATAAAGTGCGGTGAATTTTTACCCATTTTTTACCGCACTTTCTTAAATGACGTATCATAATTATGATGAATTTCAGGCTTTCTTATCTGGTTCTTGTCCCTCCGTACTCAATAAAAGATTGCAATTTCAGCCATAGATCGTAAAATCCCTTTGTTCGTTGAACAGCTATATCGCAAGTATTGTGTATAGGAAATGATCAAACTGTTTTCAATTCTGGTTTTCATCGTTATACCATTCTTGCCGTTTTCAATTTCTCTTAAGGATTTAAGGAAGGTTAGAAATTTGGCAATTCTTTAACGCAATGCGTTTTCTCTCGCCTAATTCCTATAAGGTAGCCCATTTTTAATCGCGAATGGCATAACCTTGCAATCCCTTTTGTAAACAGGAGTTTTCTATGAAAAAAACGATTTTTACTACCGCACTTTTCGCGGCGGCTACGTTGGCAAATGCTACAACGATGCCAACCCCCAATACTACTACGCATACTTATGAGTTCACCCAAACCTATGCGTTGCAAGTTCCCAAAGGTTCATCAGGCACCACCAATTTATGGGTGCCATTACCTTTTAGCAATGACTATCAAAAAGTAAAATCCATTACATTTGACGGCAATTATCAACAAGCGTACATCACCGAAAATAATCAATATAGTGCAAGTACCTTATTCGCCAGTTGGGCGCCAGATGCCCAAAAACGTGATTTAACAATTACCTTGGTGGTGGAAACGCAAGATCGTGAACCAAAGCAACAAGGATTACTGAAAGACTATCAAGCCCCACAAAACATAGAATATGGCGTTGATGTAAAACCTTATTTACAGCCAACAAAACATATTAAAATTGACGGAATCGTAAAAGAATATGCCGATAAAATTGTAGGCAATGAAACCAATCCACTCAAAAAAGCAGAACGCATTCATCAGTGGATCGTGGCGAATATGGAGCGAGATAATTCGGTGTTAGGCTGCGGTGATGGCGATGTAGAAAAAATCTTAACCACAGGTGTATTAAAAGGAAAATGCACAGATATTAATTCTGTATTTGTTGCCTTAGCCCGTGCTTCTGGCATTCCTGCTCGTGAAGTGTTTGGTATCCGTTTAGGTGAAGCCGTGAAAATGGGGAAATATTCTCAGTCTGCGTTTGGCAGTGCCAAAAATAACATTGCCAATGAAAACGGTGGGCAACATTGCCGTGCAGAATTTTACCTTGCCGGCTTTGGTTGGGTGCCTGTTGATTCAGCCGACGTAGCAAAATATCGCCTAACAGAGAAAAAAGACGTGGCGGATACAAATACCCAAGCCGTTTCAGATTATTTATTTGGAAATTGGGAGGGGAATTGGATGGGCTTTAATCACGCACGAGATTTCACTCTTTACCCAACGCCAGAACTCTCACCAATCAATAATTTTGGCTATCCTTATGCCGAAGTGGGTGGCGATCCGTTAAATTCATTTGATGCAAAAGAATTTGGCTATGAATTTATCTCACAACAACGTTAATCCGAAAAACGCCAATACCAAATTTTGGGCGATATGTACCACTGCAGTGAGTGCTGCGGTGGCATCAACATTGTGCTGCATTGCTCCGTTATTTTATTTACTCTTCGGCATTTCCAGCACTTGGTTGGTGAGCTTAAATCAGCTTGCCTTTTTACAAATTCCAATGCTTGTGATTTCTCTCTTTGCCTTTGGTTATGGCTTTTGGCTATTGAATTTCTCAGGGAAAATCATTTGTAGCAAATATTTATCACGCCGTATGTTACAAATTTTATATTGGTTAATGGCGCTGATTATTCTCTTTTTCTTAACCTATCCTTATGTTTTACCTTATATTTTGGATTATTTAGAATGAAAAAAATATTACTTTTTTTTACCGCACTTAGTTTTTCACTATCAAGTCTTGGCGCAGAACGAAAGGTGACATTGCATATTGAAGAAATGAATTGCCAGCTTTGTGTCTATTTAGTCAATAAAGTATTACGTAATATTGATGGCGTGCAATCCACTAAAGCGAATTTTAACTCGCGTTCAGTAAATGTCGTTGCAGATGAGAAAGTGAGTGATGAAATGCTGATTCAAGCCATTGATAGCTTGCATTATCACGCAGTAGTACAAAAATAAATCCTCCTATAGCCATCAACTAAAATAGAAAAATGCAATAAAAAAGGCTTAAAACCTTATCATTGGTTTTAAGCCTTTCGCTATGCAATTTAAAACATTATTTCTTTAACGCACCTAAAATCCCGCGCATAATTTGCTTGGTGATTTGGTTACGAATGTTGCGTCCTACGGATTTAGCCACGCCACTAACCACTTGTTCCGTCACGCTCAGTTGCTCGCCACGTTTTTTCTTACCAAACAACATTCTGCTTAAGCTACCCATAAAGCCATTTTCTTCTTCCTCTTGCGCTTGTTCTGCTTGTTTTTGTGCAACAGCGGCAAGATCAGCTTGCTCTTGTAACATTTCAAAAGCCGAAATATTATCCACATAATTATGGTAATAAGGATAAAGATCATCGTCTTTTACCCATTGGCTACGCTGTTCAAGAGAAATCGGTTTAAGCTGGCTTTTCGGTGGATAAATATACGCCACTTCCACGGGGGTTGGCATTCCTTTCTCATCAAGGAAAGACACTAATGCTTGCCCAACACCGAGGGTAGAAATCGTTTCTACCACATTCACATTTGGATTTGTGCGGAAGGTTTCAGCCGCAGATTTAACGGCTTTTTGATCGCGAGGCGTAAAGGCACGCAAGGCGTGTTGTACACGGTTCCCTAACTGTCCTAGCACGGTATCGGGTAAATCTAATGGATTTTGTGTAACAAAATAAATCCCTACCCCTTTAGAACGAATGAGACGCACCACTTGCTCCACTTTATCCACCAATACGGCTGGCGCGCCATCAAATAATAAATGGGCTTCATCAAAGAACATCACAAATTTAGGTTTCTCTGGATCGCCCACTTCAGGCAATTGCTCAAATAATTCTGCCATCAGCCAAAGTAAAAAGGCGCTGTACATACGAGGGGAGTTAATTAATTTTTCTGAATTCAATACATTAATCACACCACGCCCATCACGGGTTTGTAGCCAATCATCAAGATTTAATGCGGGTTCACCAAAAAGGTTAGTTGCCCCTTCATTCTCTAAGGTGAGTAAGGCACGCTGAATTGCCCCTACGCTAGCGGCTGAAACATTGCCATATTCCACTTGGAAGGTTTTTGCATTTTCTGCCACATATTTGAGCATTGCGCGTAAATCTTTTAGATCAATAAGTAACAACCCTTTATCATCTGCCACACGGAATACCAAATTGAGTAAGCCTTCTTGCGTAGCGTTAAGATTGAGTAAACGAGAAAGTAACAATGGTCCCATTTCTGAAATAGTGGTACGCAATGGAATGCCTGTTTCACCAAATACATCCCAGAAAGAAACGGGATAGCCTTGCAAATAGCTTTCCCCACCTAAATGAAATTGCGCAATTCGTTCTGCTACTTTGCCTTGAAATTCACCCGCTTTAACTAAGCCCGATAAATCGCCTTTGACATCCACCAAAAACACTGGCACACCGTCATCGCTGAATGCTTCTGCCATTTTACGCAAGGTAACCGTTTTTCCCGTTCCAGTTGCGCCCGCGATTAAACCGTGGCGGTTTGCCATTTTAACGGTTAAACCTAAAACCTCGCCTTGTTCTGTTTGTGCTAATGAATATTGCATATAAGCCTCTAAAATCGATCAAAATGTGGGGGCATAATAAAAAAAAAATAAAGTGCGGTCAAAAATTATCACCAATTTTCTGGATCTGTCGTTTTTATTTTTGACAAATGAAATCATTAAATTGATGTGGTATGCTTAGGCTAATTTGCTAAATTTTTGAAGAATTATTGTTGAAAAATGAACGAAAAAAGCACCGCACTTTGTCCTTGCCAATCGGGTAACACATATCAAGATTGTTGCCAACCATTACATCAACAGCGCAAAATGGCACAAAATGCCGAGCAACTAATGCGTTCACGTTATGCCGCTTTTGTTCTGCAACAGATTGATTATATTGTGGAAACCACCGTACCAAGCCAACAAAACCTCTTGGACTATCAGGCCTTAAAGCAATGGGCGGCACAAACACAATGGCTTGGTTTAGAAATCATAAAGCACGAACCTGAATTAGATAAAAAGCACAGTGCGGTGGAATTTAACGCACAATTTGCTAGCCCTGAGGGAAAGCAAATTCATCACGAAAAATCGCTATTTGTCAAAGTAGATGAACGCTGGTATTTTGCTGATCCTACGGTTAGCCTGCCGGCGATGAAACAGCCTTGCATTTGCGGTTCAGGGAAAAAATTTAAACATTGTTGTGGAGTGATGTTATGTCAGTTTTATGGCGAAAACTAAGCCTCTTTCTCAACGTATTTTGGTTACGTTTCAACCAAAATAAACTTACCCAAGCAGCGGGGTATCTCACGTACAGCACGATGTTGGCGCTTGTTCCGCTGATTATGGTGATTTTTTCTATTTTCTCTGCCTTTCCAGTATTTAACGAAGTAACTGGGGAGCTAAAGCACTTTATTTTTACCAACTTTGCGCCTGCTGCCAGTGATACGGTCGGCGAATATATTGACCAATTTGTTGCTAATTCTAAACAAATGAGTGCGGTAGGTATCATCAGTTTAATTGTGGTGGCATTATTACTCATCAATTCGATTGACCGCACCTTAAATAGTATTTGGCACGATAGCAGTGTGCGCCCAACCATTTTTTCATTTGCAATTTATTGGTTAATTCTCACGCTTGGCCCTATCATCATTGCAACCAGTATTGGCGTGAGTACTTATGTAACCAATCTTGCGAGCAATTTTCTCCAATCAGATCTGAGCCTACCCTTTGGCTTAAAAATACTCAGTTTTATCCCCTTTATACTGACGTGGTTTATTTTCACCTTAATTTATAAAATTGTGCCGAATAAACCCGTTAGCATAAAACATTCTGCCGTAGGTGCATTAGTCGCCGCAATTTTCTTTACCTTAGGCAAACAGGCCTTTGCGTGGTATATCACTAACTTTCCTTCTTACCAGCTTATTTATGGTGCAATGGCAACACTGCCCATTATGTTACTGTGGATTCAATTAAGCTGGATTGCCATTTTACTCGGCGCACAACTTGCCGCCGTTCTTGGTGATATGCGTTTATTAAAAAACGGTGAGATTGAATTACAACAAATTGAGGAACAATAATGATCGCATTAATTCAACGCGTAACCCAAGCCAAAGTAGAAATCAATGGCGAAATAACAGGGCAAATTCAACAGGGTTTGCTAGTGTTACTTGGCGTACAAAAAGAAGATAACGAAAACAAAGCAGATCGCTTAATGGAAAAAGTACTGAACTACCGAGTATTCAGCGATGAACAAGGTAAAATGAATTTAAATGTCCAACAAGTGAACGGTGCATTGCTTGTCGTTTCCCAATTCACTCTTGCCGCAGACACACAAAAAGGGCTACGCCCCAGTTTCTCTAATGGTGCTGCCCCACAGAAAGCCGAGCAGCTTTATGATTATTTTGTCCAGAAATGCAGTGAACGCATTTCAACCGCAACGGGAAGATTTGCTGCGGATATGCAAGTTAGCCTGACCAATGATGGCCCTGTGACTTTTTGGCTGGAGATGTAAAGATTACATAAATAGGAAGAGAGATAAAAAAGTGCGGTACTTTTTCTCTAAGTTTTTATGATCTTCATTGAAATAATCAATCAATGGAAGATAACCCATCACTAAATAAAGAATAGATTTAAAGAAAAAGAATATAAAAGAGAAAAATGAATAGAAACATTCAAAGTAAAAAAGAGAAATCATCCTGATTAAGCTATTACTTAAATTTAGTTCTTTAATGAATGACATTTTTATCTGGCTTTATATCATTCAGCTTCACTTCATTTAGCTTACTATTACTTTTATTTCATCCTTCTTTATAGCCTAATCTTTAAATCAAAAAAAACAAAAGGGCATCTTTCGATGCCCTCTTTCGCTTTCTGATAGCTTTCTAGTGTTACCTAGCAATAATCATTATTTGATGATTTTCGCTACAACACCCGCACCTACTGTACGGCCACCTTCACGGATCGCAAAGCGTAAACCTTGATCCATTGCGATTGGGTGAATTAAGCTTACTGTCATTTTGATGTTATCGCCTGGCATTACCATTTCTACACCTTCTGGTAACTCGATTGTTCCTGTTACGTCAGTGGTACGGAAATAGAATTGTGGACGGTAACCTTTGAAGAATGGGGTATGACGTCCACCTTCTTCTTTTGATAATACGTAAACTTCTGATTCAAAGTCGGTGTGTGGGGTGATTGAACCCGGTTTCGCTAATACTTGACCACGTTCGATTTCTTCACGTTTTGTACCACGTAATAATGCACCGATGTTTTCACCTGCACGACCTTCGTCAAGTAATTTACGGAACATTTCTACACCAGTTACAGTTGTTTTCGCTGTTTCTTTGATACCAACGATTTCTACTTCATCACCTGTGCGGATGATACCACGCTCTACACGGCCTGTTACTACGGTACCACGACCTGAGATTGAGAATACGTCTTCGATTGGTAATAAGAACGGTTGGTCAATCGCACGCTCTGGCTCTGGGATGTAAGTATCTAAGTGGTTTGCTAACTCAAGGATTTTTTCTTCCCATTGTGCATCGCCTTCTAACGCTTTTAACGCTGAACCACGTACGATTGGGGTATCATCACCTGGGAAGTCATATTGAGAAAGAAGCTCACGCACTTCCATTTCAACTAGTTCTAATAACTCTTCGTCATCTACCATATCGCATTTGTTTAAGAATACGATGATGTATGGTACACCTACTTGGCGACCTAATAAGATGTGTTCACGAGTTTGTGGCATTGGACCATCTGTTGCTGCTACTACTAAGATTGCTCCGTCCATTTGCGCTGCACCAGTAATCATATTTTTCACATAGTCCGCGTGTCCCGGGCAATCAACGTGTGCGTAGTGACGAGTTGGGGTATCGTATTCAACGTGTGAGGTGTTGATGGTGATACCACGCGCTTTTTCTTCTGGCGCGTTATCAATTTGGTCAAATGCGCGTGCCGCACCACCGTAGTGTTTTGCTAATACGGTTGTGATCGCTGCTGTTAAAGTTGTTTTACCATGGTCAACGTGGCCGATTGTACCCACGTTTACGTGCGGTTTTGTACGTTCAAATTTTTCTTTAGACATTAAGAGTCCCTCTAGATAAACACGGTTATCGATGGTTCAAAATACCACATTAACCAATTGAATAAGTCTAAGCTATTAATAAGAGAAAGGTGAAATTAAGGCTGGTGCTGATAGGCGGATTTGAACCGCCGACCTCACCCTTACCAAGGGTGCGCTCTACCAACTGAGCTATATCAGCGCTTTGGAGCGGGCAGCGGGAATCGAACCCGCATCATCAGCTTGGAAGGCTGAGGTAATAGCCATTATACGATGCCCGCAGTCCTAAATTCATCTGTCCCATCAGAATTCATCTAAAAAATGGTGGAGGGAGAAGGATTCGAACCTTCGAAGGCTGAGCCGGCAGATTTACAGTCTGCTCCCTTTGGCCGCTCGGGAATCCCTCCGCACTAAATGAATGAACTTGGCTACGCTTGGTTATGGTGCCGACTACCGGAATCGAACTGGTGACCTACTGATTACAAGTCAGTTGCTCTACCTACTGAGCTAAGTCGGCGTCGTAAGCAAGTGAGGCGTATTATAGGGAAATTTTTATTGCTGACAAGCGTTTTTTTGAAAAAAAATTAATTTTTTTTATTGTTCGGCTATTTCTCACTCAAAATGCACAAAATTTATAAAAAAAGTGCCAATTTATTCTAAATTTTACTAATCAGAAGCCAATTTATAGGGTATATTTCTATTCATCATTCTATAAATTATGAAGACAACATTGTGGCCTTTTCTGATTCAACGTTATTAAATGAGCAATTAACGCCTTTTCTTTCTTTTGATCGCCAGCAATGGGCAGAATTACGCAAATCCGTTCCATTAAAACTGACCGAGCAAGATCTTAAGCCTTTGTTAGGTTTCAATGAGGATCTTTCATTAAATGAAGTAAGTACCATTTATCTGCCTTTGGCACGTCTAATTAATTACTATATTGAAGAAAATTTACGCCGCCAAACCGTATTAAAACGATTTTTAGCTGGCGATACCCCAAAAGTACCTTATATTATTAGCATTGCAGGCAGTGTCGCGGTGGGGAAAAGCACTTCAGCACGCATTTTGCAATCGCTCCTATCAAACTGGCCGCAAGTGCGTAATGTGGATCTTATCACCACCGACGGCTTTCTTTATCCCTTAGAAAAACTTAAAAAAGACAATCTGTTACAAAAGAAAGGCTTTCCTGTTTCTTATGACACCCAACGCCTAATCCATTTTTTGGCAGAAATAAAATCAGGTAAACGCAATGTGAGCGCACCGATTTATTCTCACTTAACTTACGACATTGTACCTGACCAATTTGATTATGTGGATCAACCTGACATTCTTATTTTGGAAGGATTAAATGTGCTACAACGTGACAATAGCAATACAAATCAAGTTTTTGTTTCTGATTTTGTGGATTTTTCTATTTTTGTTGATGCCGAAGAACACTTATTAAAAGAATGGTACATTCGCCGTTTTCTCAAATTCCGCCAAAGTGCATTTAATAATCCTCATTCTTACTTTAAGCACTATGCCAGCCTTTCCGAACAAGAAGCCATTGCCACCGCGAGTAAAATTTGGGAGGAAATCAACGGCAAAAACCTCCGAGAGAATATTTTACCGACCCGAGAGCGGGCTAATTTAATTTTGACCAAAGGCGCCAATCACGCGGTGGAAAAGATTAAATTGAAAAGATAGATATGAAAAATCGTTGTTAAGTTTGATTAACAACGATTTTTTATTATATCAATCGGCTCCTGTTTAATGGAATATCGCGACCACTTCCACAAAAAGCTTCAGTAAACTCGCATTAAGAATATCAATAAAAAATGCCCCCACCATTGGCACAATCAAAAAAGCTTTGTGAGAAGGCCCATAGTGAGACGTTACCGCCTGCATATTCGCAACAGCAGTTGGCGTTGCCCCTAAACCAAAGCCACAATGCCCCGCACTCAGTACCACAGCATCATAATCTTTCCCCATCACTCGGAAAGTAACAAGAATAGCATATAACGCCATTACTGCCACTTGAATGAGCAAGATCACTAAAATTGGCAATGCTAAGCCGACTAATTCCCACAATTTGAGCGACATCAATGCAATGGCTAAAAAAATCGAAAGTCCGACACTTCCCAAAATATCAATGGCCTCTTCCGCTACTTTAAATTTAAACAGATGAGATAAAGAATTACGCACAATCACCCCAGTAAACAAACACCATACAAAGGTTGGAAGTTGGAATGCGGTGCCTTTCGCCAATAAATCTAATTGTTGCCCAATAAACAAACAAATCGATAACATCGTAATTGTTTCAATAATTGAACGCGTATTGACTTTACGGCGATACACGGGTTTTTCAAACGCCTCTTCCACATCATCTAAATTTTCATCTTCAGGAATTTCTTTGCGGTGTAAACGCTTAAGTAAAAAGCTCGCCACCGGCCCGCCGATAACCCCACCAAAAATCAAACCGAAAGTTGCACAAGCCATTGCTAATTCTGTCGCACTTTGAATACCAAAACGTGCTGCCAACGCATCGGCCCAAGCCGCCCCCGTACCGTGTCCTCCGGTTAAGGTCACGGAACTGGCTAACAAGCCATAAGCGGGATCTAAGCCTAATGCCATTGCACTGAAAATGCCTACCGTGTTTTGTAATGCAATTAATCCCGCTGCAACAAAAAGGAACATTACTAACGGCATTCCGCCTTTGATTAAACGAGAAAAATTCGCACTCAAACCGATAGAAGTAAAGAAAGTTAGCATCATTGTACGTTGTAAATCCGTATCAAAACTGAAACTTAATCCCCAGAATTGATGAACGCCTGTTAAAACGATTGCAACTACAAAACCGCCTACAACCGGCTCAGGAATATTATAGTGATTCAATAAACGAACACGTTTGACTAAAAAATACCCCAACAATAAAACTAAACAAGCTAACGCCAATGTTTCATAAGTATCAAAAACCATATCCTTCTCTTTTTATTTCTTTGTCTTCTACTCCTTTAGGAGTAAAAGCATACCCTATGGAAAATCAAAGTGGGTTAATATAGCAAAAAAACCTTTATTAATGTAGGCTCACTGCGTTATTTGCCTGTTTTTCTCATTTCATATTGTTGCCGCACATTGAATTTTACTCCCTGTGATCGTTATCACAAATTTTCTTTTTCACCCGCACTTTTCGCAAAAATTCGCGTATATTTTGTACATTGATAACAACCTTCTTAAAGCGGATGTTGAGGCTTATCCCAATGATTATCAATGGCAACGGGTACAGCGTTTAGGCAGCAGTCAAAATGCCATTTGATTTGCTTTAGAAAGGTTAGGGATAACACGTAAAAAAAGACGTTAACCCATCCTCAAGCAAGTGCTGAGAAACGTGCCTCTTTTGTTAATAAATTTGAATTATTTGAAAAAATGGAAGAAAGATCATTTAGTTAGATCAAAGTGGTTTCAAAATGCAGGACAATAGACCATATGGCTACACCCAAAGAGTGTCAGCCTTGACTGAGTCACAAAAACTGACAACGTAAACATCAGAGTAATGCCATTGAAGCAGTGTTCAATCAACAGCTTTTTACTGTAGGCTTTATGATTGTGGTATCAATAATGATGTTTTTCATCACTGGTCAAACAGCGATTGCTTCCGCAACTTCGCGGTACTAAAGTCATTGCGATGGATAACTCGGATTTTCACAAACGTTCAGACGCAAAAGCATTGATAAAACCACGGGGTACACGATTCTCTGACTCCCGTCTTACAGCCCTAGCCTTAATCCGATTGAACGCACTTGGACTTGGAGTTACAGAAGAATAATAATTATGACTTCTAAGCCATCTATGCGATGGATAACATTCACCGCACTTTGTGCTTCGGCGATAAGCTGTTTCTAAGCCATCTATGCGATGGATAACCTTTTCAGTGAGTTTTTTACTTTGCCAATGTATTTCCAAGCCATCTATGCGATGGATAACACGAAAACATCCCGTGGTTAGTGGAGTATTTGTTTCTAAGCCATCTATGCGATGGATACCCCCCCGCTTTAGATGGGATGGATGAGGCAATGTTTCTAAGCCATCTATGCGATGGATAACGGGGACGACGTCCATCCCGAGCTTTTTCGTGCTTTCTAAGCCATCTATGCGATGGATAACGCTTTGACTAATTCAGATAATGCCCACTCATATTTCTAAGCCATCTATGCGATGGATAACGCCTCCACTTTTTGACGCTCACCGCCACGTTTTTTCTAAGCCATCTATGCGATGGATAACTTTCTAGGTTACAGTTACTGACACAAGTCCAATTTCTAAGCCATCTATGCGATGGATAACTTTATATTCCAATCGTGGAGTTACTAACTGATTTTCTAAGCCATCTATGCGATGGATAACCTCTTTCTGTTCTGTCTATGCAAGAGCAAAGTTTTCTAAGCCATCTATGCGATGGATAACGTGAATATCTTGATAATCGCTATTTAGAAAAATTTCTAAGCCATCTATGCGATGGATAACATCTTTGCCCATTTTTTTCAACACAGGGTCAGTTTCTAAGCCATCTATGCGATGGATATAACAGCGTTTTACAAAATATTGGCTTAAATAGTCATTTCTAAGCCATCTATGCGATGGATAACCAAGCCTATCCAATGTTAGAAGCCATTAAAGTTTTCTAAGCCATCTATGCGATGGATAACATTTACGGAGACCCAAGGCAGTAGAACCGAGATTTCTAAGCCATCTATGCGATGGATAACAAATTGCGAACCGCCGATATAAAACAGCAGACTTTCTAAGCCATCTATGCGATGGATAACTCATTCTTGGTTCTGTTCCACCGTAACCGTCATTTCTAAGCCATCTATGCGATGGATAACTCACTTGGGCGTACTCGCTAAAATTAAGTTCTTTTCTAAGCCATCTATGCGATGGATAACATCCCTTGCATACCCCGCAAATTTTTAGGATTTTTCTAAGCCATCTATGCGATGGATAACAACCTCATCATTCACGAGTAGGATTTACCACATTTCTAAGCCATCTATGCGATGGATAACGCTCCGCAAAGGCTTGAATGATGAAGATGCGTTTTCTAAGCCATCTATGCGATGGATAACCATCAACTGTTGAATATATTGTTTGCGGTTTTTTTCTAAGCCATCTATGCGATGGATAACGGGAAAAACTGTTTAATCAGCCATTTTTGATGTTTCTAAGCCATCTATGCGATGGATAACAAGCACAGCTACAAATAATGAAACAACGCGCATTTCTAAGCCATCTATGCGATGGATAACCTTAATTTTATCTAGAAAATTTAGCTATAACAATGTGTTATAGTAAATTTTGTAATTTACCCCATCATTTGTTTATTATTTATAACCTATTGTTTTTAATAAAATTATTAAAACGCCTTTGAAAAAGGGTATTTTAATTTTTAAGATCTCACCAAGAGGGTACCGTGCTGCTTTTATGGCTTAATCCATAGGTACTATAACCCCCCTTTACGGAATTATCTGCTCGTGTTTGCAGAATCACAAGCGGATAAGATTGTGCATTGCTCTCGCTTTTCATTCTGATAAAGGGCGGGTGAAGCTCTGCTCTGCGGTGAGTCTTGCAATGCGTCAGTGCCTCTTCATAGCTGATTTGGTGCCGTTTTGCGTGGGCTTTGGCCTGCTGGTCAATCGGGCGGAAGCGGTAGCGTTTAACCATAACTGGCACCGCATAGTCAGGCACGGCAGCTGGCTTTTTGATGTGGATATAGTCCGTCAATCTTGCCAGCCATTTTTCTACATTCAGCGTTGAAAGAGTGGCTTCATCTGGGGCGATGAGGCGAATTTTATTTCCAAGAGTTGCAAAGTGTTTATTATTTTTCTGCTCGTATTGATAATGAGGAAAACTTACACCAATAGGATTAGTCTTATGCTGATTATAAAGGTCAGCAAAAGCAATATGCAGCTGCTGATACAGTTTTTCCCAAAGAACCCTAATACTATAATCTTCATTATCTATTAAGGTAATCTCTTGATAAAACTTGGTCATCTTATCTCCTTTAAATAAATCGTATCGCTGACACATATGCCAAGCCTTTTTTTCCTAACGGAAAAGGACTAACACCTGCATTCTCTATCATACTTTTAAGTTCTTGAGCTTTATCTATATCAATATCAAGTTTGATGCTAAGTTGCCCACTTGCTTTGGTCAGGGAGTATTTAACCTCCCCTTCCCCCTTCTTAAATTCACTTCTTATATAGGGATTACCGTAAATAATTTTTTTATTTCCCGTTGTGTATTTCTCCATAAAATCTTTGGTCGTATGACCATTTTTAGAGATACCGCTAATACCGCCCCTTGCTGATTTAGCCGTTGCCATATCATATTTTTTTTCCAGCCGTTCAAGCTGTAAATATAAAGCTGAGCAATATAAAGGAAGAATGAGCAATTTACCTGCAGTATTGACTGACTTATACTCTTCTAGAAATTTCTTTTTTAATATTTCTGCTGCTTGCTGGGGTTTTCCTTCAAAAGGTATTGGCTTTGCTTTCTTAAGTAAATCAAGCCTTCCGATGATATGCACGGGATTAAGCGGTATTTCTGCTTTAACCTGAGTATCATTTAAAATAAATTCACACAACTCTTCTACAGAAAGTGCAAGCACACCCCAAAATGCTTGAGAATAATCCGATTGAAAGATGGGATCATTTGATTTAATCATACCCGTAAAGGCATTTTGATCAGTACTACCCTTGATGTTTCGGATATAGACAACTTCTTGGTTGACTGTTTGTATGTTGTCTTCAAAGCTGATTTTATCTTCAAGACTACGAAAATAATAGCAGCCACTTTGCTTTGCCTGATAAAGTTTTCTTTGATCGCCAATCAGGCGGCATAGCACACCCAAAACGGTATTTTGGGTGATTTCTCGCTGATGATAATTCTCCGCTTTCTTTAACTCAGTCATTGAAGCGATAAAATCTCTGCCTTTTTTCGGTAAAGACTCATCGTTACTGCCATTAAGGAAAGAATTTCGCCAACTGGCTTCATAGTCAATCATAATTTCTAACATAGCAATACTCTTATTTGGTCTCTTTCGCTTCAAAATAAATAGCGTATGCTGATGTAGGCTGTGGATTGATTTCTTCAGGACTGCGCTTGATACGCATCATTTTATTGCTATCGTTGTAATCCACTTCAATTTCATCTACATACATATAGCCCTTAGCTTGGCGGATAGAGAGTTCACGAATCATTTCCAGTATCATCTCGACTAAGATTGCAATTGCATCTTGATTTAACAGAATACCAACTTCTCCCTCTTGATAAATGGTACCTTGACGGACGTAGTTAGGGTGGAATATGGCTTGAGGGTTGCGATGAGAGTCAGCATTTAGCGTCTTGATAAAATTGGTAATGGCTTGGGCGACTTTCTCTCCCTCAGTTTCTTTAATGACCATGGCACAACGGTCAAATTTTTTATCTAAAGAAATAAATTCCAATTGTTCGATGCTAAGCGATCCATAAGCAATATATTGGGTATCACCAAAAGTGGTTTTGGAAAAAAACGAAGAACTATCGCGCTCCCCTGCTTGGGCAAATTGCTCAAAATTGCCATTACCCAGCTGATCAATAAAATCTTCAATCAATAGCGGACTGGTACGCTTACATTGGCTTGCGGGTACAACATAACCACGAATTAAGCCTGTAAGAGAAGCCAATAGGGGGATCAAATCTTTCTCTTTTTCAGAGGCAAAATGTAAGTCATAAGCTTGTTCACGAAAAAGATGGTGGCGGATACAATTCTGGCTGATATAAAGCGGTGTTTCTTTAAAATCAATATCAGTCGCTTCTTTTTTGTATTTATATCCCGTTTCATCTTTTATTCTTCCCGTTAGGTTGCTGTAACCGCGCAGTTTAGGTAAGGTATGATTATCAACAGAACGCCCTTCATTGCTCAATGTTGTAGGTCCGTTCCAATTGACAACACCATGCCCATAAGCAGTAATTTTAAAATCAACAGATTTAATGCCTTCAATTTTTTTCATTATCTATCTCCTTATTAATAAATGATATTTTATTTTTCATATGCCGACTTTATATTGTCAATATTCATGATGCCAACAGGCTGCTTCGTGGTTTTGACGTAATAAATTGCTAAACTATGAGGGTCTCCCCCAATAGCCCTTAAATCATCAGGGGTATAACTTAAATAGATGGGGGACTCTGGTGAGCGCGCTTGATTGAGTAAGATAAAGTCTTTATAAATTTTTTTACCGCCTTTAATATTGTGATGTTTTTGCTGCATAAAAGCCAATAAGTTCTTACCGCTATCACCATATCCTTCAATACGCTCTCTGCTTTCAGTCAACGACGCGTCAATTGCTGCTTCTACGTTATCTTCTTCATAAGCGTATTCATTGCAAATATGCGGGTTAAGCTGTTCATCAACAAAACACACTGCCATTTGCACAAAGCGATTATCACCACGCAGTGAATTTTTTGCGATTTTCGGTGCGGTTGGCTGCTTACGTTTTGGTGCAATGCTAATGGGATCTAAAACCTTTTGATTAATAAGCGACACGCTATGTTTTAATAATTTTTCTATATCTTGTTCAATTTCTGATTGTATCTTTTCATTTTGGTAGAAAGAAGCATACAGTGCATAAAGCTCGTTGAGTGAATAGTCTTTTCCCTCATCTAAATTGTTTTTGAGATAGTTTAGCCAGCAGTAGGTACTACGCCAAGTATGTAATTGGTTTAAGAATTTAGCTGTTTGACTGGTTTGTTTACCGTTCTCACTGCTTTTAGGTATCACGGTGATATAGGGATTGGGGGTGTTATTTTTTCCAAAGCGATCTAACCGACCAAGGCGTTGCAGCCAATTTTCTGCCGTTGTTATTTCAGTCAGCATTTTATTACAACTGATATTCAGTGAGGCTTGTACAATAGGACCGCTTCTTAAAGTTTGATATTTTTTAGAGCCATTTTCTTTAAAATTTTTAAAGGTCTCATCAAACCAATAAGCTTTATCGGTTTTGCTATATTTTGAATGTAAAAGGATATTGTTTTCATCACATTGATGATGAAGAAATCCGTATTGTGCATCTTTAGCAGTATTGGTAATAACAAAGGTTTCTGTTTCATCCTGTTTTCTACTAATAAGCGGATTTGCTTCATTGGCATCATCATAGCTTTCAAAAAGAATTTGATAACGTGATAGATTAAAACTTGGTATAGATACCATTTTATGCTCAGGAATACCAAGAAATTCTTTGATAAAAAAATAATTTGGAGTCGCAGAAATAAGCAGAGTATCACTGTTTGTTCCAGTCGCTTTTTTGGCTTCTATGAGCTCGGCAAATAGAAGATTAAATGCGGGCAGTGTCATTATTTCATGAAATTCATCAAAAATAATATGCTGCTTCATAAAGTTAAAGATGGAAGTAATTTTATTATGAGAAATAATATTATTAACAATTTGATCAATGGTTGTAATAACAATATCACCACTAAAGTAACTGTCTTCTGGGGTATCTGGACTGTCGATAATATTGCCGTTACCTGTCAGAATCTTTTTGTACTCGCCAGTAAAGAGTTCAATTTGGGCATTAGGAAGATAATCAGCTTGGGTTAGGTCATGTACCAAGCCAAGGCACACTTGTACACGTGGACAAATCCAAATAATTTGTTTTGCATCCGTTTTCAATGCCCACTCCAAGGCAATTTTGGTTTTGCCACAGCCAGCTGGGCCTTGTAGCACAGCGATGTTATCTTCTTCGTTAAATAGTGCACGCTTTTTAATTTCTATTAGTTTATTAACAGCTTCACTTTGAGAGAGATTGCGTTGGCTATTTGGAAAACGGCGTTCAAATTGAGTCAAACAACTATGGATATGATCTTTTAATATGGTCTCACTTTCGATATCAATTAAAGTGTCTAAGCTATTTTCAGCAATGCATTCGGCAAGTTCTTCTGCGCTTTGTGCTGAAATAATCCGATCTGCACTAATGACCGCAGTTCGGATTAAATTATTATGTGCGTTTATCTTAACATCTTGGCGGTATTCTTCTAGCTTATCAGCCAAATCATCATAGCTTTTATAAGGCGGTAAGGATATTTGCTGTAAATCGTAGTTTTTCTGCCAATGGATGGGAAAGTATTGACTGCCGATTGACTCCATGTCTTTTAATAATTGTAGTGTCTGCTGATAAAGTGCATTGATACCATCTGGCAGATTTTTATTCAGTATTTTTTCAATGCCTCTTGGCTGTTCAAATAATTTTCCTTCTTTGCGAAATGTCCGTGTGTGATGCCAGTAAACGGTATGCATAATTTGATTTTTTTGACTGTCATTCAATGTTAATGCGTCAGTATTTAAAAGACTTTGGGTTAAAAGCCAAGATATTTCATTATGCCGTGGGTGTTTTTCAAAACTAAATGCACTAAATCCTTTATGACTGGCATCAATATGCTCACCATCTTCAGAAATAATAAACTCATCTCGGCTATCTTCATCTAAAGATTTAATCTTTTCCGTTACCCATCTCTGAAATTTTGGGTCAAGTTTGCCAATATCATGTAACAATCCCGCATAAAAGGCAGCCTCAATCAGTTTAGGCTGTGTTAACCCCATCATTTCCACTAGCTTAGCAGCGAGATAGCCTACAGCATAAAGATGGTGGCTGAGTAATTGTCCTTTGGTGTTAGCGTAAGCTTGATTAGCAGACATAGTTATTTTCTCCATAATAACGGGTTGATTGGTGTAATTAACAGGAACAATGCCTAATTCATTAAATTTACGTCTGTTGCCAATAATAAAAAGCAGTTCTGTGGTATGGCTGGTGCGGTTGCGGTGGCAGCCAGCTGATTTCCGTGCCTGCAAAGAGCGGAGTGCCGCCACCGCCGCAAAAACCGACCAAAGCACCAGCCTGAGCCAATACACGCATAGCGACTTGTGTGATAGAGGTGCCTGTCCCCAGTAAGATAACGGTTGTATTGGCAATGGGAATATTGTAATAGAGATTGGCACGCTTGCTATGCAGAATGATTTTGAGATCGGAAGCATTGAATCCAGATGCCTGATAACGGCTTAGTGTATGAGGCATAAAGGCTCCTTTTGAATTTTTGACAACCCTATTTTCTGTTAATACTTATTCTTTATACAACATATTTTGCCGTAACTCACGGAGCTGGCGAAGAATACCGACTAAAACCTTTTGATGTCACTTTAGTCTATCAAAGTGCTATTTCCCCCAAAAAACAGATTAAGACTTTCGCCATTCCATATTTAGCATAATTATTTTATGATGTACTGCTTTAACGCTCAAATCATTCTCATCCCCCCCCCCGCCGCTACGCTCTCGGGCTTAGGCGGTGTTTCTTTCTAAAATGCTGGCGAAAGGCGGTGGCAGAGTGAAAGCCGATTTTGCTCACAATGTGTTCAATGCCCAAATCCGTGCTTTCTAACAGCTGCCGTCCACGCTGAAGACGCTGGGCAATCAGCCACTCAGTCAAAGACACACCTGTGGCTTGGCGAAAATGGCGGGTAAAGGTGCTTCGGCTCATATTCAGACGCTTTGCCAGTGCGTCAATATAATCATTTCCATAGATGCGTCTGTCTGTTAAATATGGTTGCTTTTACAACGGCTCACCTCCGCTTATTACGAAAGAATAATAATTATGATTTCTAAGCTATCTATGCGATGGATAACAAGTGCGGTGAGATTTAGCCACGTTTTAAACTTTTCTAAGCCATCTATGCGATGGATAACGGTAAACTAAATAAGGTAATCCTCCGCACTTTTTCTAAGCCGCCTGTGCAGCGGATAACGGCGGACGTATTGGTTTTCTGCACCCAGTCACTTTCTAAGCCGCCTATGCGGCGGATAACATTCTGATTTTGCTTGTCAAACCAAAACATACTTTCTAAGCCGCCTATGCGGCGGATAACAAAATATTACAATTGCAAATAATATTATAAAATTTCTAAGCCGCCTATGCGGCGGATAACCTGCTATTTGTTGTCACCAAATTAAGTACGGTTTTCTAAGCCGCCTATGCGGCGGATAACAGCATTAACGCACCACTTGCGGCAACGGCTGCTTTCTAAGCCGCCTATGCGGCGGATAACTACATCAACCAACAAATGAAAAAAGAAATTATTTTCTAAGCCGCCTATGCGGCGGATAACGTGCAGTCTGCTTAGGCTGGTGTCGCGGGGGTATTTCTAAGCCGCCTATGCGGCGGATAACTTGGCTGGTATTACCACCACTATCGCCCCTGTGTTTCTAAGCCGCCTATGCGGCGGATAACATGATTTATAGATTGGATTACTGTGGTTGGCTTTTCTAAGCCGCCTATGCGGCGGATAACGTCAAATGGTGGAACATATCGCCATTGCGTGCTTTCTAAGCCGCCTATGCGGCGGATAACAAAATGCGCCACGCATTCACTTGCTCATACAGTTTCTAAGCCGCCTATGCGGCGGATAATTGTCTAACGCTGCCATTAATTGCCCCATATAATTTCTAAGCCGCCTATGCGGCGGATAATTGCAATTTTTGCCGTGCAAATGCCCTAGCTGCAAAGGTTTGCACCGATTTTATTGTGTTTACCCCATATTTTTCTCCTTATTTTTAACTCATTGTTTTTGTTTGATTTGTTAAATTGCTCGCAAAAAAGGGTCTGCTACCTGAAATGCTCACCAATGCGGTACGGTGCTGCCTTGATGGCTAAGCCCATAGCTGTTGTAGCTGCCATGAACGGCGGCATCAGCTGTTTTTTGCAGAATTACAAGCGGATAGGGTTGGGCGTTGGTCTCACTCGTCATTCTGATAAAGGGCGGGTGAAGCTCTGCTCTGCGGTGGGTTTTGCAATGCGTCAGTGCCTCTTCATAGCTGATTTGGTGCCGTTTTGCGTGGGCTTTGGCCTGCTGGTCAATGGGGCGGAAGCGGTAGCGTTTAACTGTAACTGGCACTGCGTGGTTAGGCACGACAGCTGGCTTTTTGATGTGGATATAGTCCGTCAATCTTGCCAACCATTTTTCTAAATTCAGCGTTGCAAGGGTCGCCTCATCTGGAGCGATGAGGCGGATTTGATTGCCGAGGCTATGCTGCCCCAGTTCATAGCGGGGAAAACTCACCCCGATGCGGTTCACGCTTTCACGGTTCTGCACATCAGCCAAACCAATGTGCAGTTGTTTGTAGAGGGCTTCCCAAAGGGCGTGCAGCGGTATTTCTGCTGAGGGAAGCAGGGTAAGCTCTTGGTAAATCATGGTTACTCCTTACCGCTTTCACCAAAGACGCCGCCACGGATAAGAATCGCGATAACGTAGTGTTGCTCATCTTTTTTGGGGGCTTTGCCTTCTTTTATCCAAGGGTCAAACAGGCTGTAAAAATCTTGTTTGTCTTTTGGCTGGCGGTAGGCGGTTCCCAGTGTGGTAACCGCACCATAGGGTTCGGCGGCAATGGGGAATGCTGCGTTGGGATACCAGTTATCTATGGTGCGGATGGCATTGCCAATTTTTTGCGAATGGATACCTGCTTGGTTTTGTTCACGTCCGACTGTGTAGAGGATTTTGCTTTTGTTTTTGCCCGTGTCTAGCACCAGTTCTTGGCTTGGGAAGACTTCTTGTCCGTTGCCGATGTTGGCTTGGGCTTCAACCTGCAAGAGGGTAAAGGCTTTGCCATTAAATCCTGCTTCTATCCAAGCGGCAAGCTTTGTCAAATCTGGGCTTTCAAAGTCAAAATCATTGAGCGAAATATCACGGGCTTGGTTAAAGGTTAAGGTGTCCTCACCGTTTTTGATGGTTACGGTGATGCTTTCGGCACCGATACGGTTACGCCACAGCCAACGGGCGTTAATCAGGTTGATGGCATAGCGTTTGGCAAGTTCGGCAAAACCTTGTTCTTGTTTGTACTGGGCAACGGTTTCTTCTAATGCTGCCTGAAAGTCTTGGTTGTTGCAGACACTGGGTTTGCCCGTAAAGGGTAAGATTTTGCAGGTAAAGCTGGCAATGAGGGTATCGCAGTCTTCATTTAAGAAGGCGGCATCTACACGCTGCAGGTTGGCTTTTTCAATTTCTGCATCAAGTTTCGCAGGGTTGCTGGCAATCGCATTTTTTAAGCGGTTGCTGATAGTGCCGCGTACGGATTTTTCTCGCACGATAACGGGTTCTTTGAGTGCGTTTTCTTTTTGGCTGTTCGTTTGCCAGAGATAGGCGTCAGAAATATCAATTTTGCGTTCAAAGGCGAGTACGGTAACTTTGCTGTTAATTTTTGCCATGATGTTTTCCTCTTAAGGCTGTTGGACAAGATAAAGATGGTGTTCGGCATCATAGGTTTGATACCAAAAGGCGTGTTGTAAGTCGGCAATACGGTTCGGGAAGACCCATTTGCCAAGACTGTAAATGGTTTCAACGTATTGTGCTGGGTATTCGGGGTTGCGGCTGTTGTTGAGTTTGCCTGCTGCTATCACAGGGCTGATGCCTTGATAGCCAACGGGAATCGGCACAAGCCAGCCACGTCCTGTTTTAATGCTTTCACTGTGCCATGTACCGTCATCATCTGGAATTTGGTGGATAACAGCGGTTTCAATCAGCGCATCAAGGGGCGAGAGCTGTTTTTCTTCGCAAATGGCGGTCAGTTCTTCGTGGGCATTCATCAAAATGAAAGCAGGCAGAAAATCTTTTTTGCATTCATTGATGGTTGGGCTGTAGCTAACAGGGGCTTTGGCATCAATGCCAACCACGCTGCCGCCAGCTATCCGCTGCTGCTGAATTTTTTCAGCGATAAAACGCTTTAAGCCGTCCATCTGCTGCTGTTCAAGGCTGCCGTAAATGCCAATGGCAAGGCTGACGGTAAGATGGCAGCGTCCTGATTCAATAATGGCGGCACTGCTGCCGTCTTTTAAAATCGGATTGCGTGTTTGGTTAAAACTGTAGTTGCTGTAACGGCTTTTTCGGTAACGCTGGATATGGATATCACGGCAGGCAATCAGCGTGCCATCTAACCGCAGATGGGAAAAATCTTGGCTTTGGGCAAGGGTGCGGCTTAAGGCATGTACGGCACCGACAAAGCCGCTGATGGCAGGGAATCCATAGGTGAGCGGACTTGACAAGGTGTTGGCATTCTCAATACGCAAATTTTTAATAATCAGGTAGCCTGCCTGCGGATAATTGGGGTAAATGTGGCTCATTGAAATACTCCTTCACCAAGACGCTGTGAGGCTTTGATGGCATCTTCAATCGCAGTTTTCCAATACAGATATTCTGGTGTACCAAAATCACTGCTTTGGATTTGGCTGTCTTTTTTAAAGATTTCTTTCAGGCTGCTTTGCAGCCAATCGGCAAATTGTTCAGCAACAGCATTTTGCCAGTCCTCTTCTTCACGGTCTTGCTGGTGGTCTTCATCGGGATTGTTTGGGTCAAGCCAGAGGCTTTGCTCGAAATTAAGTTTGCTATCTTCGCTCCAGCCTGCAGGCTGCTGCTGTATGGTGGCTGCGATGGCAAAGGTTTCCATCAGGATTTCGGCAAGCAAATCATCACGCTGTTCACGCAAAGAAACATTGTTGCGTCTGTCTTTGATAATTTCAGCCAGGCTTTTGATTTTATAACGCATTTTATGGCGGTAAGCACGGCTTTTAAATAAGCTGCTGTCGTACTTGGTAAGCTGCACCGTTCCAAATGCCCGTTTTTGAAAAATAGGCGGAATAGACGACAGAAGATATTGGCGGCCGCCCTGACGGCTGTTAAGCAGGCTGATGTTTTGTGGCTTGGTGCCGCCAAGCTGGGTTGCGGCAAGATCCAGCAGTTCTTGATAAGGTACTTGCGGTTTGTCTGGGTGTTTGTAGCGGTTTTCGCGTGCGGTTTTTTGCTCATCGCTATAACGGCGGTGATTAATGTTGAGATAGACCTCATGGGTTAATTTGGAAGGGTGCAGCGGTACCAGTGTGCAATATTCGTTTTCATCGGGGTTGATTGCCCAGAGTATTTGCTTGTTGCGTTCGTGGGTACTTGGCGCATCGGGCTGGGCGGTTAAGTAGTAGTAAAATACTTGCTGATAGTGTTCAGAACGTGCGGAATCTGTACCAAAACAGCCGTGAAGTGCAGGCAGTTGGGCAAGAATCACATCACGCATCAGGTATGACCCGCTGACAGGCTGCTCAAAAAACGCAGCTAACGGCAGTGCGGCGGCATTACCGCTGGCATCAAGCTGTGTACTGTCTATGCTGTGCGTGCCGATATAGCCGTGTGCTGGGCTGCTGCTAAAGATAATGTTGTCGCCTTTGGCATCGCTGTGAATGCCTTTAGAGGTGTGGGTGCCAAAATTTAACTGCCCCGCCATTTTTTCAGCTGCCTGAAACCAATGGTCAGCTTGGTATTTTTCTTGAATCGGACGCAGGGCTTCACGGGCTTCGGCAATGGCGATGGGATCATTTTCTTGCTCGGCTTTGACAAGCTGTTTTTGTTCTTTTTCGCTTTTCTTGTGGTATTGGGCAGTTAAAAAGGTGTTGATTGCCTCTTTAATCTGCTCGGCGGTAATGGTGTTCATAGAGGACCTCGTTTTTAATCTGCTTGATGGTGTGCATCCTAACCCAAAGAAATTTTCTTTTCAATCCATTGTTTTTTTATTTTTTAAATACTTTTATGTTATAATAGAAACCCATTGTATAGATGGCTTAGTAAATTGTATTTTTGTTTTTCATTTAGCCACCGCATAGGTGGTTTTTTTCATAAGTTGCTTAAGTCTAGAGTTTGATCAATAGCTTAAGCACCGCTTTTGTTCTTATAGATTGGTTCAAATAACCTTTTTAAACCATTGTATTTCGCTATCTGGCTTTTTGAACAAAGCACGGCAAAGCAGTTTTTTAGCTGTTCTTTTGATGGCTTATTGAGTATCCATTTCCTTTTTACTCATTTTCCCAGCAGCCAAAGTATTCATGAAAATACCAAGCATGTTGTCTCTCTGGCAGGGTGATGCCGGCAAAGCGGATAACGGCGGTATTGGCAGAGATGCCCAGTTTGTCGCTTAATTGGCTGATTTGTGTTTTGAGTGAGGCGGTGAGCCATGGGGTGATGTTTTCATTTTTGTTTTCAAAAGGATAGGGTTTAATCACATCTTGGGCTGTTTTAGCACCCGAAAAACCATGGGCTTCAATTTGTTCTAGGTGATATGGCACATTGCCGCTGTCTTCGGGGCGGATAAGGTAGTCAGCTTCTTTTTCGCCTTGTCGGAATGGGCTTAGGCGAATCAGGTGGCAGTGCTGGCGGTTTAGGGTTTTAGGCTGCCAGTAGGCATTGACGATATTGATTTTGTCATTTTGCATCAGCTCAGCAAGCACTTGATGTTCTAGGTCGGATAGGCGGTTTTTGGGGTCGGGTTCGGCTGGCTTGATGATGCGGGGCTGGGCATCAATACGCTTGAGCTGTTCGGCAGGTATGAGGGTTTCACAATTGTGGCTGTTTAGGCGGTACTCGGCACTTTCATAGCCTGGGTGGATAAAGGCACAGTTTTCTTGTTTGATGCCACGGATATTGTGCTGCCAGATGCCAAGGTTGGGCATTTTGGGCTGCCTGTCAGGGCGGTGGCGGTTGATGCGTCCTGCCAGCTGAATGAGCGATCGCATGGAGCTGGGTTCGGCAATTGCCCAGTCGTAGTCGTGGTCGCGTCCGACTTCACAGACTGGGCTTGCCAGTACGATAAAGAGGTGATGCTTGGCGTTGGGATAAGCGGTAATCGCGGTTTTGATGGCTGGGTGGTTGGCAGGGTTGTTGCCGTTTTTGCGGTTTAAGATGGCATCAAGCTGTTGTTCCAGTTGGTTACGCAGTATGAGGGCTTGCCTGCTGTGATAGACGGCAAGGTGGATATGGGTGTCTTTGGCAAGACTGTCTTGTGCATACAGGGCAAGTGCGGTCTGCATGAGGGGGGTGATGTTCGCCATACGGATTAGCCCAATGCTGATGGTTTTTCCGTTTTCGTCAAAGTGGTGGCGATGATGGTAATCTGTTGCGTATTCAAGCAGTTGTTTGGCAATTGCAGGATAGAAGCGTTTGGGGTTTTTGCTTACTTTGGCGACCATCGGCAGGATTTCGCCTATCCGCTGTATGGGCTGCTGTTTCAGGCAGCGTTGGCGTTTTTCCAAAAAGCTTTGGTGGGATTGGCTGTGCTGGCGGGTGTCGGTGCAGGTGCTGATGCTGCTGTGGTTTTCATCACTCCATAGGCAGGGAATGGACGGTGCTGGCAGGTTAAAATATTGGTTGTAAATTTTGCGTCCTTCTAGGTAAGCGGTAAATAAGCCATACACTTGGTCGGGCTGTAAGGTGGCTGATGAGAGTATGATGCGGCTGCCGTATAGCCCTGCCAGATGCACAAGCCGTGTGAGAGCGGGCAGGTCGCTTTCGGAAAAGTCGTCTGGTTCATCAAGGATAAGGTCGCTTGAGAGCAATCGCAGGGTGGGAATGATGTAGTGTCCGCCACGAAGCTGTTCGCTGGCTTGCATGAGGTGGTCAATGGTGCAGCTGACAATAGGGCTGTAGAGCAGCTGCTGGGCTTTTTCTTGCTGGGTGAGTACGCCAAGCCCAAGTACGTCAAAATCTGATGGCTCAAAGCGGCTGTCCACATAGCTGTCAATTAGTGATTCGGCAGAGAGGCTGCCGTTTTCTTCGCTGTCTTCTTCGGTTTTTTGATTAAGTTCAAAAAGCTGTTTGTTGGCTCGTCCGCCCACCAAGACGGCGAGTTCTTTTTCGCTTAAGCCAAGGTCTTGTCGCAGGCTGGCACCTGTCTGCAAGGTGAGTGTCCGCAGTCCTAGGGCAATGGTAAAGCGTGCCCCTTGATGTGTATCGGCCAGTGCATAGGCAATGCGGGCGTTGGCGATGGTTTTGCCGCAGCCAGTAGACGCCATATTAATGGCAAAAAAGCCATGGGTTTGGCTTTGTCCGCGGACTTCTCTTGCCCGTTTGAAGGCTTGGTTTTGCCATTGAAATCTTGCATTTGCGGTGTTTTTAGCAAGGCTGTCGCGGTCTTTGAGTTTGGGTAAGGCTGCCTGAATAATGGGCAAGGCTTTGGCGACACGTCCGCAATAGTCCGCTACGCCAAGCAGATGTTCGTCAAGGGCTTGTTTGGTTTCTTTGGTTTTGCGGTCGGTGTTGGCGATAAGTTTATCCTGCCAATCGGTATCGCCTGACACGCGTTGTTTGCTGTCTTTGGGTAGTGAAGAGTAGTTGTGGTCGCCCGTCATCAGGATTAAGCGGGAAAGATTCAGCAGTAAGGGATTGTTGATGGGGCTTTTTTGCTGGCTTAATGCGGTCAATTTGGAGTCGTTTTTGGCTTTTTGGGCAAAGCGTTTAAGCTGCTTCTGCAAGGTTTTGTTATGCAGAACAAGGTGTTCAAATTGCCAGTTTTGCTTTAAGTTTGCAGTTATTTGGGGGTTATGCACCCAATGATTGATGGCACGCAAGCTTTTATAAAAATCTTGAGCAGAGACGTTGTAGTATGAATGACCTGCCTGCCGCATTTCCTTGATGGCGTTGGTGGTGTAGCCATCACCGCTGGCATCTGTGTCTTGCAGCCGTGGCAGGGGCGGCAGACGGTGATGGGTAACAATCAGCCAGCCAATCCATTGGGCAAGCGGCGGCAGATTCTGTATATTGGCGTAGCCATAATCGCTTGTTTCAAATGCAGGCTTATGGTTAGCAAGATAATGGTCTAAATGGATTAAGCGGTCAAATACGGCTTCATCGGTTTGACAGTCAGCAACGAGCCATAGAAAGAGTTTTAACGATACCCATTCATGGCGGTAGGGTTCGCCTTTTGTGGCGGTTTGCCCTTTGAGTTTCTGCTGGAAACCTAAATTGGATTTGCCAATATCATGCAGTAGGGCGGCAAGGGTTGTAATGATTTGTATGGCGGTGAGATATTGCCAATCGTTTTCCCATTCTTGATGCATGATATTTCTCTTGGTGTAATTAACAGGAACAATGCCTAATTCATTAAATTTACGTCTGTTGCCAATAATAAAAAGCAGTTCTGTGGTATGGCTGGTGCGGTTGCGATGGCAGCTGACGGCGGTGGATTTGGTGGCACTTTGACGCAGCAGAGCGGCAACGGTATTAAGCCCTTCTTGGGTGATGGCTGTCTGCCAAACGTTATCGCCAATGCGGTTGGCAAAGCTATCGAGTATGCGGCGGGTGCGTTTTAATGCTTTCTTTTCGCATTGGCTGACAAAGGTAACAATCATGCTGCCTCCCAATCGGTTTTTAAAGCCAGTGCTTTTATCAGGTCAAATTGGGTATCTAAGGCATTATGTTTGATGAATTGATTTAAGCATTCTTGGCGAAATTGCTGTTCGCTTAGGTTGTCGGCAGCAGCAATAAAGGCAAGCGGTAAGACTAGTGCGTCTTTGATGATGTCGGCAATATCAAAAACGAGCGCACCGCGTCTTGTTTTTCCGTGCATCACGGCAAAACCGTGCGGAATGCCCAGCACCCATGCGGTTGTTGCGCCCAGCCCGTAGGCAAGATAATTGCCGTGATTTAAAAAGCGGTTGGCTTTGTCGATGCCGTCATGTTCGCGGCTAAAGCCTTCTTGTTTGGTACAGCTTGCGGCGGCTTTATAAAGGGCTTTGGTCAGATGCGCTTCATGTTGGAACAGATGCGTTACGCTGCTTTGTTGGGCAATGGTGTTTCGGGCAGTTTCAATGGTGTGCAAAATCGCAGAAGCATTAAATCCACGGGCAATGAGTTCACGGTCTTTTTGCCAAATGGTTAATAGATAATCCATGCGTGCAGTTTGCAGTATTTTTGCTGCCTGAAGCCGTTTATTATCGTCCCACCACCATGAAAGCCAGCCTTGTACATATTCCGTTGGGCGGTATTCACTTTGCGGTGTGAACCAGCTGATTTCCGTGCCAGCAAAAAGTGGCGTTCCGCCACCGCCGCAAAAGCCGACCAATACACCAGCCTGAGCCAACACACGCATTGCTGCTTGCGTGATAGAAGTGCCTGTCCCCAGTAAGATAACGGTTGTATTGGCAATGGGAATATTGTAATAGAGATTGGCACGTTCATCTTCGGTGAGATAAAGAACACGGCCGTCTTTTTGCATCACGCGGCAATATTCCAAGTAATACATATTGGCGCGCTTGCTATGTAGAATGGTTTTGAGATCGGAAGCATTGAATCCAGATGCCTGATAGGGGCTTAGTGTATGAGGCATAAAGGCTCCTTTTTAATTTTTGACAACCCTATTTTCTGTTAATACTTGTTCTTTATACAACATATTTTGCCGTAACTCACGGAGCTGGCGAAGAATACCGACTAAAACCTTTTGATGTCACTTTAGTCTATCAAAGTGCTAATTTCCCCAAAAAATAGATTAAGACTTTCGCCATTCCATATTTAGCATAGTTATTTTATGATGTACTGCTTTAACGCTCAAATCATTCTCATCTCACCCCAACCCCCTCCGCCACGCTCTCGGGCTTACGCGGTGCTTTTTTCTAAAATGCTGGCGAAAGGCGGTGGCAGAGTGAAAGCCGATTTCGCTTGCAATGTGTTCAATGCCCAAATCCGTACTTTCTAACAGCTCCCGTCCACGCTGAAGACGCTGGGCAATCAGCCACTCGGTCAAAGACACACCTGTGGCTTGGCGAAAATGGCGGGTAAAGGTGCTTCGGCTCATATTCAGACGCCTTGCCAGTGCGTCAATACGGTAATCCTGCTTAAGGTTTTGCTGCATTTGTGCCAGCAGTTCGCTCATGTTTTCGCTTGGGCTTAGGCGGGCGATGGGCTGCTCGATAAATTGTGCCTGTCCGCCTTCACGGTGCGGTGAAACCACCAGTATGCGGGCGATTTGGTTGGCGATTTTCACCCCGTACGTTCTGCGAATGATGGCAAGACAGCAGTCAAGGGCGGCCGCCGTGCCAGCAGAGGTCATCAGGCTACCTTGCTCAATGTAGATGGCTTCAATACTCAGTTTAACGGCAGGAAAACGCTTGGCAAAATCCGCTTCACCCAGCCAATGAGTGGTCGCCTCTTTGCCGTTTAGCAGTCCGCTGTACGCCAACAAATAAGCACCGTAACAAAGCCCTGCAACCAAAGCCCCACGTTGATTGGCTCGGATAAGTGCCTGTTTTAAGGCATCGCTGGGCATTTTTTCAGGCTGCCAGCCAAAGGCAATCACCATATCGGCCTGCTCAAGCAGGCGTAAATCGCCGTCAGCAGGCACATAAATGTCGTTTTCTCCATAACAGCAGTCGGGATTTTCTGCAACAATTTTCAGATGAAACAGTGGCTTATCATCAACATTGAGCGAAAAAACACGGTGCGGTATGGCAAATTGAAAGGGGTTAAAATCAGGATACAGCAGCAGGGCAACAATCGGTGCGGTCATTTTTTTCTCACTTTTTGAGCCAATTCTTTCGGTTTTTGAAAGATTGGTCAATATTTTTGTTTTTCAAGAAGATGGATAATGCTCGTTCTTGAAAAAGATGGCATTTCACCCGCCATTTTGATGATTTTTCACCGCCCGATGCTTCATTTTTAGCATGGGCAATCGATTTAAGGAATCACGATGCGTACCAAAACTTTACTTGCCACTGCCCTTTTGGGGGCGTTATTGAGCGTTCAGGCTTACGCCAGCGACAGCTATCAGCATATCCGCAACGCCACCGCAAAAGTCAGCTATGCAGGACAGACGTTTTTGATTGACCCGATGCTTGCCAAAAAAGGGGCGTATGAAGGCTTTGCCAACACGCTAAACAGTCAGCTGCGTAACCCTTTGACCGAACTGCCGATGCCGATGAATGAGGCTTGGCAAGGGGTAACGGCGGTTGTGGTTACCCATACCCATCTTGACCACTGGGACGAGGCAGCACAAAAATATCTGCCTAAAGATTTGCCAATTATCGTGCAAAATCAAGATGATGCGAAACTGATTCGTGAACAGGGATTTAATGATGTGCGGGTGTTAAACGAGACCTTGAAAATTGGCGATGTCAGCCTGCACAAAACAGGCGGTGCTCATGGCACCAAAGAGATGTATGCGGTCGCACCGCTTGGGCAATTGCTGGGCGATGCGATGGGCGTGGTGCTGCGTGCCAAAGACCGTAAGACGCTTTATATCATGGGCGATACGCTCTGGACGGCTGATGTCAATAAGGCACTCATCAAATATAAGCCCGATGTTTTGGTGATGAATACGGGGGCGGCAAGGGTCAATGGCTTTAATGAAGGCATTATCATGGGTAAAGAAGACGTCGCCCACGCCCATCAGTCCATGCCCAAGGCAAAAATCATTGCCGTGCATATGGACGCGGTCAATCACGGTGCGGTGAGCCGTCAAGCAATGCGTGCTTTTGTGCAAAAATCTGGGCTGAAAGATTGGGTTACCGTGCCAGAAGATGGGGAAAGTGTGAAGTTTTAAAATAGGGGCGTTTAAGGGTGAAATAAGGCAAGACGGTTTGACGCAGCAAGTTGAGCCAATACTGCCGTATTTCAAAAGCAAGAACTTCTAATTTTGTACTGATATACTTTGATTTTTTCAAACGAAGGCTATCTGAATATATTTTGATGTTGAGATAGCCTTTTATTATAGATAGATTTTGTGTTGATCATCAAAGGTAAATTTTAATGAATGGGGTAGAAGAAAGAGATCGATAATTTTTGTTTAAAATATCTCGTGATATTTGAAGTAAAACTGATTACTATGCTAAACCTATATTTCTATTTGATTAGGTAAATAAGACCCTTATGACATCACTATTAACTTCCGCTTTTATCTATCTTTTTGCTGCCGTAGTTGCGGTACCCATTTCTAAACGTTTAGGGCTTGGCTCTGTATTGGGATACCTTCTAGCAGGCGTGGCAATTGGCCCTATTCTGGGACTAGTTGGACAAGAAACGGAAAGTATTCAACACGTTGCGGAGTTTGGGGTAGTGATGATGCTCTTTCTAATCGGGTTAGAGCTAGATCCGAAATTGTTATGGAAATTACGCAATAAATTATTCGGATTAGGAAGTTTACAAGTCATTCTGACTGTGGGGGCAATAGCAGGTATTGCACATTTATGTGGATTAAGTTGGTCTATGAGCCTTGCAATGGGTTGTGTACTGGCTGTTTCGTCAACCGCAATTGTATTACAGACCTTAGGAGAGAAACGCTTATTAAATAGTCCCGGTGGACAAAGTAGTTTTTCAGTTTTGCTCTTCCAAGATATTGCGATCATTCCTATTTTAGCATTGCTACCTATTCTGGCTTCCCCTGAATTATTAACGAGTTTACAAAGTGCAGAGCAACATAGCGGAAATTTATTAGAAGGTGTAAATAATTATGTTAAAACCTTAATAACCCTAAGTGTGATTAGCTCTATCGTCTTTGGTGGTTATTTTCTCGCACGGCCTATTTTTCGCTATATTGCTGCCTCAAGAATGCGAGAAATTTTCACTGCATTTGCTCTAGCTTTAGTCATTGGGATTGCCGCAATGATGTCAGCTATTGGGCTTTCTCCTGCTTTAGGCACATTTTTAGCTGGGGTTGTTTTAGCAAACAGTGAATACCGGCACGAATTAGAGAGTAATCTTGAGCCTTTTAAAGGATTGTTATTAGGGCTATTTTTTATTACTGTTGGGGCGGATATTAACTTTCGTCTATTTTTTGATGATTTTGCTGTTATTTTGGCTATTACTTTAAGCTTTATTTTAGTGAAAGCGATCGTACTATGGGGGTTAGGTTTTATTTTTCGGCTTGATCGCCTAAACCGTTATTTATTTGCTTTAAGCCTTGCACCCGCTGGAGAATTTGGCTTTGTCCTACTGTCTTTTAGCCAGCAAAATGGGATCTTACCTCAAGAGCTTACCGATAAACTCTTACTTGCTGTCGCCATTTCAATGTTACTGACCCCTTTCTTATTTATTGCTTATGATAAGTTGATTGTCGCAAGGGCAAGCCATCAACAAAGAGAAAATGATGCCATTGAAGATCAAAATGATGTGATTATCATCGGACATGGTCGTTACGGGCAAATTATTAGTGGAATGTTGATAAGTTGTGGTTATAAGCCAACGGTTATTGATTATGATGCAACCTTAGTAGAAGGGCTTTCACGTTTCGGCTTAAAAACCTATTTTGGAGATGGAGCTCGCTCTGATTTGCTCGAAACAGCAGGTATTGATAAAGCCAGCCTTTTGGTTATCGCCTTAGATGATAAAGAACAAGCAATAAAAATTGCACACTTTGCACATCATTTTTATCCTCATTTACCTATTATTACTCGCGCCTATGATCGTTTGCATGTTTATGATCTATACCGTGCAGGCGCGCGAAATATTGTGCGTGAAACATTTGATTCTGCCATTCGTAGCGGACGCCTTGCACTTGAGGAACTGGGAATGGATAAAGATAAAGCCAAGCAAGTTGCCGAATTTTATTATCATCGAGATCGCCATAGTCTCGCTGAAATGGCGAGTCTTTATGATCCCGAAATGTCGGTTTTTAGCAATGAACGTATGATTGCTCGTGCGAAAGAATTAGAACTCGAAACAAAAGAAATGATGCAAACGCTTCTTCAAGGCGGTGAAGTTGATTGGCAACCCGGAGAGGAAAATCGTGCTGGTGAGTAAAGTAAAAGTGCGGTCGTTTTTTCAGCAATTTTTATATGAGGATAAAAATGTGTTTTACTATTGAGCCAATGAAACCAGAGCATTATATTCAAGTTTATCAATTATGGAAAAGTATTGATGGGATAGACATCAATCCTCTTGATGATAGCTTTGAATCAATTAAGGATTTTCTACGCTTTAACCCCGATTTAAATTATATTGCAAGAGAGAATAGCCAAGTTATTGGTGTCATTATGTGTGGTTTTGATGGACGAAGAGCGACAATTTATCATATGGCGGTAGATAAAAACCAACAAGGTAAGGGAATAGGGAAAGCACTATTGACCCATTTAGAACAGAAGCTTAAACACAAAAATATTACAAAAGGGCGTTTGTTAGCATTTAGTCATAATATACAAGGGAGTAAATTTTGGCAGCAGCAAGGTTGGATAAAACAAACGCACTTAGATTATTTTTCTAAAAATTTACTTTGATTGAGCGATTACATTCACCTTTACCACTTCCCCATCATCAAAATACAAGGTAAGCGGGAAGGGGCTACCTTGTTTGATTGGGGTGAGTAAATCAAATACCATAATATGTAAGCCACCACGTTTCAAGCTAATGGTTTGTTTAGCGGGGATTTCTATCCCATCAAGATCGATCATCTTACCATTTTGCATACCGTGTAAGGCTAGTCGAGAAGGTTGCTCACTTTCAAGTAAGGCAAGATGTACTGCCTCATCGCCTGTATTTTGTAATTGCATAAAAATAGCACTAGGCTCACCAGCTTTTTCTGTTGCAAACATTGTTGCCTGAGAAACAAGCATATCCGCTTGACTGATGAGAGGGAAAAGTGCGGTGCAAATTAACAAGGATTTTTTTATCCACTGCATTTTTTTCTCCGTTGAAAGGAATAAAGGCTATCGCGCTAGTATAGCAAGAATTTGTTTTACTGGGGGAATTTTGCTGCTTAGCTTTCAATAACCTATGAAAAATGCTATATTGCCCACACTTTTTAATATTTCTTTCCACATAATGGTTTTTATCTCCTTATGGCTGATTATTACCCCATCACGCTTGCCTTAGCGGGTGTGTGCCAAGCGGCAAAATTAGTTCAACAATTTGCGCATAATGGTCGTGCAGATTCAGATGCATTCAAGGCGAGTTTAGATTCTTTGTTACAAACTTCACCAGAAAATACCTTAGCCGTTTATGGGGGAAATGAAGCCCATCTTAAACTTGGGTTACAAATATTAATGGAGCAGTTGAATGGCAGAGATGCGGAGCTGACACGTTATTGGGTGAGCTTATTGGCGTTAGAAGGGAAGTTAAATAAATCCGCGCAGGCAAAACAACAACTTGCTCAACGTATTGCGTATTTGCCGTCACAACTTAATTTCTATCATCTGCTTGATGAACAGATGATCAGTAATCTAGCAAGTATTTATGTCGATGTAATAAGCCCTCTGGGTAATCGTATTCAAGTATTAGGCTCACCAGATTATTTACAGCAACAAGGCATACAGCACCGCATTCGGGCGTGTTTATTAGCTGGAATTCGTTCGGCAGTACTTTGGCGACAAGTGGGCGGTAAAAAATATCAGCTTCTTTTTTCCCGTAGCAAAATCGCTACAACAGCACAACAAATTTATTCAACCTTTTAGGAGTTTTTTATTATGCAATTAAATGCGCTTACTGCAATATCTCCCCTTGATGGTCGTTATCAGGATAAAACAACGGCATTACGTCATATTTTTAGTGAGTTTGGTTTACTCAAGTTTCGGGTGGAGGTTGAAGTTCGTTGGTTGCAAAAATTAGCGGCAACGACACAAATTCAAGAAGTTCCTTCTTTATCAAAAAAAGCAAACGATTACTTAAATCAAATTGTTGCAAATTTCAGTTTAGCAGATGCCGAGCGCATTAAAGAAATTGAACGAACCACAAATCACGATGTGAAAGCGGTAGAGTATTTTTTGAAAGAAAAAACAACCGCACTTGATGAATTAGCCGCAGTAAGTGAATTTATCCATTTTGCTTGTACCTCCGAGGATATCAACAATCTTTCTCACGCATTAATGTTAAAAACCGCGCGTGAAGAAGTGATTTTACCCGAATGGCAAAAATTGATTGATGAAATTAGTCGATTAGCCCACGAATATAAGGCGATTCCGTTACTTTCTCGTACACACGGACAGCCAGCCTCCCCTTCTACCGTTGGAAAGGAAATGGCGAATGTGGTATATCGCCTAAAACGTCAATTTGAACAGCTACAACGTATTGATATTCTAGGTAAAATCAATGGTGCTGTGGGGAACTATAATGCGCATTTATCGGCTTATCCTGAGCTGGACTGGCACAAGTTTAGCGAAGAATTTGTTACCTCTTTAGGGATTAAATGGAATCCTTACACCACGCAAATTGAACCACACGATTACATTGCAGAATTATTTGATAACATCGCACGTTTTAATACCATTATTATTGATTTTGATCGTGATTTATGGGGCTATATCGCATTAAACCATTTCAAACAACGAACAATTGCGGGAGAAATTGGCTCATCAACAATGCCACATAAAGTAAACCCGATTGATTTTGAGAATTCTGAAGGAAATTTAGGACTGGCAAATGCAGTAATGGCGCATTTGGGAGCAAAATTACCGATTTCTCGCTGGCAGCGTGATCTAACTGATTCGACGGTGTTACGTAACCTCGGGGTAGGCTTAGGCTATTGTTTAATTGCATATGCGGCAACCAGAAAAGGGATCAGTAAATTAGAGGTCAATGAACAACACTTACGTGATGAACTGGATCAAAATTGGGAAGTGCTTGCAGAGCCAATTCAAACGGTGATGCGTCGTTATGGCATTGAAAAACCTTATGAAAAACTGAAAGAATTGACGCGTGGTAAGCGAGTTGATGAGCAAGCTATGCGTGAGTTTATTGAAAAATTAGACATTCCAGTAGCAGAAAAACAACGCTTACAACAACTTACCCCAGCCACCTATATTGGGGCGGCCGTGGCGTTAGTGGAGAAACTTTAATTGCTCAATCATTCATAACCTAAGTGCGGTGGAAAATTAAGAAATTTTCACCGCACTTTTGTTTTAGGCAAATTTTTCTTCTATGGCATTTCCTTCGCAATTCTTTTGCAAGATAAATTTTGCCTATGATACACTTCGTTTTTTGATTCTTTTATCTATTATATTTATGCTATTAGCTCAATCTTCCACCACATCTCCTTTTGCAAAATCTGTGCTTACTTGGTATGAGCAATTTGGACGGAAGCATTTACCTTGGCAGCAAAATAAAACCCTTTATGGTGTATGGTTGTCAGAGGTGATGTTGCAACAAACCCAAGTTGCCACTGTGATTCCCTATTTTGAACGCTTTATGCAAACTTTTCCCACGATTACTGCGCTGGCGAATGCGCCTCTTGATGAAGTATTACATTTGTGGACAGGCTTAGGTTATTACGCAAGAGCAAGAAATTTGCACCAATCAGCACAATATATTCGAGATCATTATCAAGGTAATTTTCCCACAGAATTTGAACAAGTGCAGGCATTAAAAGGGATTGGGCGTAGTACTGCGGGGGCGATTTTATCTTCTTGTTTAAATGCCCCTTACCCGATTTTAGACGGTAATGTGAAACGGGTATTATCACGTTATTTTACCGTGCAAGGTTGGGCTGGAGAGAAGAAAGTAGAAAGTCAGCTTTGGCAGTTAAGTGCAGAAGTTACACCAAAACAGCGTGTGGCGGATTTTAATCAAGCGATGATGGATATTGGCGCAATGGTTTGTACACGCACAAAACCCAAATGCGAACTTTGTCCTTTAGCTACAAAGTGCGGTGCAAATTTACAACAAAATTGGCAAGCTTATCCAGCTAAAAAGCCGAAAAAAACCTTACCTGAGCGACAAAGTTATTTTTTGATTTGGCAAGAACAGGGAAAAGTTGTCTTAGAACAGCGTGAAAAATCAGGATTATGGGGCGGTTTGTATTGTTTTCCGCAATTTGATAGTAAGCAGGATTTACTGGCGTATTTAGCCCGTCAAAATGTGGCTTTTTACCAAGAATGGCCGGCTTTTCGTCATACGTTTAGCCACTTTCATTTAATGATTCATCCTATTTATGTGAAACAGGAATATCGGGGTGAGGATAGCAATCGCTCTGATTGGAAAAAGGTGGGTGAAAATCACGGGAAGTATGAATCTTCTATACAAAGTGCGGTCAAATATTGGTATGATCCGCAAAATCCAGATCAAATTGGGCTGGCAACGCCAGTTAAAAATCTTTTATTACAGTTAGCAAAAGGAAAAGAATAATGGCAAGAACGGTATTTTGTGCCTATTTAAAACAAGAGGCAGATGGCTTAGATTTTCAACTCTATCCGGGGGAGTTAGGTAAACGTATTTTTGATCATATCAGTAAACAAGCGTGGGGCGAGTGGATGAAAAAGCAAACTATGCTCGTTAATGAGAAGAAATTAAATATGATGAATGCCGAACATCGTCAATTATTAGAACAAGAAATGGTGAACTTTTTGTTTGAAGGCAAAGAGGTTCACATTGAAGGTTATGTTCCACCAGCAGAAAAAACACTATGAAAAAATATGTTGTTGCGTTGATTATTCCTTTTTTATTTGCTTGTAGTGGCTCAAGCCATAAAAGGATTGATTATGATGAAGCCTTTGCAAAAGATACACAAGGGCTAGATATTTTAACTGGACAATTTTCCCATAATATTGATCAAATTTGGGGTGTTAATGAGTTATTGGTTGCTAGCCGTAAAGATTATGTGAAATATACGGATAGTTATTATACGCGTAGCCACGTGAGTTTTGATGAAGGGAGTATTACGGTTGAAACATTAAGTGATGTAAATCGCTTACATAATGCCATTGTACATACATTATTAATGGGATCTGATGCTAAAGGCATTGATCTATTTGCTTCTGGTGATGTTCCGATTAGCTCACGCCCGTTTCTCTTAGGGCAGGTTGTGGATAATTTGGGTGGACAAATTGCGAATGTAACGACAGCAAGTAATTTTGCCAATTATTTATTGCAAAATAAATTACAGACGCGTCGTTTGAGTAATGGCAGAGTGGTGCAATTTGTGGTGATTCCAATGATTGCGAATCACGTTGCAGTGCGTGCGCAAAAATATTTACCTATGGTACGTCGTGCTGCAAGACGTTATAACCTTGATGAAAGTTTAATCCTCGGCATTATGCAGACAGAATCAAGTTTTAACCCTTATGCAATTAGCTATGCCAATGCCGTAGGATTAATGCAAGTTGTGCCACATACGGCAGGACGTGATGTATTCCAAATGAAAGGGCGTGGTGGGCAACCATCAAAAAGTTATTTATTTGATCCTGAAAAGAATATTGATACAGGCGCGTCTTATTTATGGTTATTACAAAATAAATATTTAGATGGTATTACCAATCCGACATCTAAACGTTTTGCAATGATCTCAGCTTATAACAGTGGTGCTGGCGCAGTATTACGCGTGTTTCACGAAGATAAAGAGATGGCAATTGAACAGATTAATCGCTTGTATCCTGAGCAAGTGTACCGTATTTTAACGACGGCACATCCTTCTTCACAGGCAAGAAATTATCTTATTAAGGTGGATAAAGCACAAAAAAGTTATCGTGTTAGACGATGAGCATTAAAAGTGGTTTTGTTTTTTTACACAATTTTTGCTGTATTTCTATGCGTTTCGTCTGTTAAATATTCAAACGAATAAAAAAATGTAAAAAAGTTAAAATTAATGATTGACTTACCGCGGTAAAAATCGTTTAATACGCACCACTGATGCGTTGCCTCGATAGCTCAGTCGGTAGAGCAGGGGATTGAAAATCCCCGTGTCGGTGGTTCGATTCCGCCTCGAGGCACCACTATTCCTCCTTAGTTCAGTCGGTAGAACGGTGGACTGTTAATCCATATGTCGCTGGTTCAAGTCCAGCAGGAGGAGCCAAATTCTTAATAGCCGCTAATGAAAATTAGCGGCTTTTTCATATCTAATTACCCTCTCTTTTCTGATTAAAAATTAACACCGCACTTTATTTCTCAGTATTTGCTTTTCATCATCACCTATTTATGCGAAACTGAATCACAAAAGAACGTGTAGCTTAGCAGGATAGAGCAGTCCCCTCCTAAGGGACAGGTCGGCGGTTCGACTCCGCCCACGTTCGCCATTTTAGGTAATAAAAAACCTTGCGTTAGTTTGCAAGGTTTTCTTTTATTGCGGCTTCACTTTGCAATAAGTGAAAACCAGCTAGGCTGTGTTATTTCAAAATAAAGCAAGATAGCCATCACATTAATTGGAATAGCGATTAATCGCATTAGCGATGTCTTGATCTTGATAAATACTTTTCACGGTTTCTTGCAAGGCTTGGGTTAGCACCTTCTGGATATTTTCATTACTGGCTTTGAACGCCCCTTCTTGGGTTCTTGATGAACCAATATTTTTATTAAATTGCCCTTTTGCACCCTGTACTTGAACGCTAAGTTGTACATTTGCTGTGATTTTGTAACGCAAATTGCCCTGATCAATATCGGCATAGAATTTATTGATATTCACAATGACGTTGGTGTTGGATTGAGCCGGTGTTGCCGCAATGCGGAAACCTTTGGCATTTAAATCTTGTTTGATGACTTGATCGAAAAGCTCGGTTGGCGTTGGTTTAGCAAAGAGTTTAAATATTTTTTCATTATAAACATAGCTCGATACTTCAGGTTGTTGGCGCACATCGCGGGTTAAAATGTTTAGCACCGCCTGTTGATTTGCGGTATTGAATTGTACACTTGGGCTAGGTGGGGTAAAAGTGAGCGTGTTACTGGGCTGAGATTGGCAAGCAGATAATAGCACGGCACTTGAAAATAAGCTGATGAGAGAGAGTTTGGTAAAACGCATAGTCATTTCCTCGCTAACAAAAAAGAAAGGGTTATTCTTGCAAACTTCATTATGAATGTATAGTCTTTGCGCTGGCAAATTTATTCATAACATTTAAGCACAAATAAAACGACCTTACTTTAATGTGCGATTGATCATCAAAAGGAAACGAGAATGAATACTCAACAAATTTTAACACAAAAAATTCAGCAAAAATTTGCACCGCACTTTTTACATATCGAAAATGAAAGCCATATGCACAGTTCGGGGCGTGGTGCAGATTCGCATTTTAAAGTGGTGTTAGTGAGCGATGAATTTAATGGGGTGAGAAAGGTCGCGCGCCATCAAATGTTGTATCAGTTATTAGCAGAAGAATTGAAACAGGGTATCCACGCATTAGCCTTACATACTTATACATTAGATGAATGGCAAGCGTTGGAACAGCAGTTCCCAAAATCACCAAATTGTTTAGGTGTCGGGCAATAAACAAGCTACCTCATACGAGGTAAGATTAGCTAACAGGTTTTTGCAAAATTTGATTTTCCACAAGAACAGAGCGGTTTTTTTGCGAAAAAGCAGGAAAAACTGTTTGTCAAAGTGGAATGAAAGTTATTATTTAGTTAAAATGAACTGCTAATTTTTATCAAAATTTTAACGTATATTGCGCGTTTAGTTTTATGCGCGGTATAAAATCTAAACAGAATTTGAGTTTTAAATTTATGTGGTTGGAGTGGATATTATGACGATGTTTTTTGCATTCATCGTTGATAATTAAGCAAAAATCATTACTCAAGACGAGGTTATCGCATTGCGTTTTATCTTGCGATAGCTATATTTTTAATCTAACGAAAAGTAGTGCATACAATATGATTACGATTAAAAAAGGCTTGGATCTTCCTATTGCTGGGAAGCCAGAACAAGTAATCCATAGCGGCAATGCCGTTACTGAAGTTGCCTTGCTTGGCGAAGAGTATGTGGGAATGCGTCCTTCAATGAAGGTGCGTGAAGGTGATGTAGTGAAAAAAGGTCAGGTACTTTTTGAAGATAAAAAGAACCCCGGCGTATTATTTACTGCCCCTGCCAGCGGTACTGTAACTGCGATTAATCGCGGTGCTAAGCGTGTGTTGCAATCAGTAGTGATTCAAATCGAAGGTGATGATCAGGTTACCTTTAATAAATATTCTGCCGATGAGCTAAAAAGTTTAACTTCGGAGCAAGTTCGTCAAAACTTACAAGCCTCAGGGCTTTGGACAGCATTGCGTACCCGTCCATTTAGTAAAGTGCCAGCTATTGATGCGGTACCTTCTTCTATTTTTGTCAATGCAATGGATACAAATCCATTAGCGGCAAATCCAGAAGTGATTATTGCAGAACATCAGCAAGCTTTCTTTGATGGCTTAACGGTGTTAAGCCGTTTGTTTGACGGCAAAAAAATGATCCATCTTTGTGGTGGCGCTGATTCTAATATCTTAAATGCAGCACAAAGTCGCCAAATTGAAAATGTGCAAACTAACCGTTTTAAAGGTCCACATCCTGCAGGACTTGTTGGTACACATATTCACTTTATCGATCCTGTGGGGGCAACCAAGCAAGTTTGGCATTTAAACTATCAAGATGTGATTGCTATCGGTAAATTATTTACCACGGGTGAATTGTTTACAGATCGTGTTGTCGCATTAGCTGGTCCGCAGGTGAAAAATCCACGTTTAATTCGCACGCAACTTGGTGCTAATTTAGCCCAATTAACTGAAGGCGAATTAAAAGAAGGCGAAAACCGCATTATTTCAGGCTCTGTGTTAAGCGGTCATAAAGCGGAAGGCGCATTAGCTTACTTAGGACGCTATGCGTTACAGGTTTCTGTGCTTGTAGAAGGGCGTGAGAAAGAGTTCCTCGGTTGGATTATGCCGGGCGCAAATAAATATTCGATCACCCGTACCGTATTAGGTCATTTCGGCCATAAATTATTCAATTTTACCACCGCACTTAATGGTGGACACCGTGCAATGGTACCAATTGGCGCTTATGAACGTGTGATGCCATTAGATATTATCCCGACATTATTACTGCGTGATTTAAGTGCAGGCGATACCGATAGTGCGCAAGCATTAGGTTGCTTAGAGTTAGATGAAGAAGATTTAGCACTTTGTACATTCGTTTGTCCGGGTAAAAATGATTACGGTCCAATGCTGCGTGCGGCTTTAGATAAGATCGAGAAGGAAGGTTAAAAATGGGTTTAAAACATCTTTTAGAGAAAATGGAACCTGCTTTTTTACCGGGTGGTAAATATGAAAAATGGTATGCACTGTTTGAAGCAACGGCAACCTTTTTATATACCCCCGGTACAGTAACAGCGAAAGCTTCTCACGTCCGTGATGCGTTAGATTCAAAACGTATGATGGTATTAGTGTGGCTGGCGTTATTTCCAGCAATGTTCTACGGTATGTTTAATGTGGGGGCGCAATCTATCCTTGCATTAAACGTCGGCGATTTTGCACAAAACTTAGCACAAAATGTGGCGAATGACTGGCATTTTGCCTTAGCAAACGCATTAGGTTTAGTGTCGCCTGATGCAGGTGTACTTGCTAAAATGGCATTAGGGGCGATTTTCTTCCTACCAATTTATTTAACCGTATTCCTTGTGGGCGGTTTCTGGGAAGTGTTATTCGCCATGGTGCGTAAACACGAAATCAACGAAGGTTTCTTCGTAACCTCTATTTTATTAGCCCTTATCGTTCCGCCAACATTGCCATTATGGCAAGCGGCACTAGCGACCACTTTCGGTGTTGTTGTGGCGAAAGAGGTGTTTGGTGGTGTAGGTAAAAACTTTATGAACCCAGCATTAGCAGGGCGTGCGTTTTTATTCTTTGCTTATCCAGCACAAATCTCAGGGGATTCCGTATGGATCGCCGCTGATGGTTTCTCTGGTGCAACCGCACTTTCACAATGGGCAACCGGCGGTCAAGGAGCATTAAAACAAGTTACCACCGGTCAGCCAATTCAATGGATGGACGCTTTCTTAGGGAATATCCCGGGTTCAATCGGTGAAGTTTCGACCCTTGCATTATTAATTGGGGCTGCGGTGATTGTATTCGCCCGTATTGCTTCGTGGCGTATTATCGCGGGTGTGATGATCGGTATGATTGCCACTTCTACCCTATTCAATGTGATTGGTTCAGAGACAAACCCATTATTCTCAATGCCTTGGCATTGGCATTTAGTGTTAGGTGGTTTTGCGTTAGGTATGTTATTTATGGCAACAGACCCTGTATCCGCCTCATTTACAAATAAAGGGAAATGGTGGTATGGCGCATTAATTGGTGCAATGGCAGTGATTATTCGAGTGGTAAACCCTGCTTATCCAGAAGGAATGATGTTAGCCATCTTATTAGCTAACTTATTTGCCCCAATTTTTGACTATCTGGTTGTTCAAGCAAATATCAAACGTCGGAGAGCGCGCAATGGCTAAGTTTAATAAAGATAGTGTTGGCGGAACAATCCTTGTTGTTGTTCTAGTCAGCTTAGTTTGCTCAATTATCGTAGCAAGTGCGGCAGTAGGTTTAAAACCGACGCAAAATGAGCAAAAATTATTAGATAAACAGAAAAACATTCTCAGTGTGGCAGGGTTACTCCCAGCGAAAGCAAAAGGGGCGGAAATAAAAGCACTTTATGCGGAAAACATTGAGCCTAAAATTGTTGATCTTGCAACAGGTGATTATGTTAATAACATCACGAATTTTGATGCGCGTGTTGCGGTGAAAAATCCAGCTGAAAGTGTCGCAATTAAACCAGAAGATGATAAAGCTGGTATTAAAGTGCGGGCAAAATACGCTGAGGTTTATTTGGTAAAAGATGCACAAGGCAAAACTTCACAAATTGTCTTACCAATTTATGGTACGGGATTATGGTCTGTGATGTATGGTTTTGTGTCTGTTGCACCGGATGCAAATACCATTAAAGGGATTACTTATTATGAGCAAGGTGAAACGGCTGGTTTAGGGGGCGAAATTGCTAATCCAAACTGGCAAAAATACTTTGTAGGTAAAAAACTCTTTAATGAACAAAATCAAGTTGCGATTAAAATTGGTAAAGGGGCTTCAGCAGATAAAGAACACGGTATTGATGGTTTATCTGGTGCAACCTTAACAACGAAAGGGGTACAAGGTTCTTTCGATTACTGGTTTGATCGTAATGGCTTTGGTCCATATTTAGATAAACTTAGAGCGGAGGCTAACTAATGGCTAATGCAAATATGAAAAAATTATTGTTATCTCCGATTGTGAGCAATAACCCAATTGCATTGCAAATCTTGGGTATTTGTTCTGCTTTAGCGGTAACAACAAAATTAGAAACCGCGGTGGTAATGGCTATCGCAGTAAGTTTGGTTACGGCATTTTCAAGTTTCTTCATTTCTTGTATCCGTAATTATATTCCAAACAGTATCCGTATTATCGTGCAAATGGCAATTATTGCATCATTAGTAACCCTTGTGGATCAAGTGTTGCAAGCCTATGCTTATGAGTTATCTAAACAGCTTTCCGTATTCGTTGGTTTGATTATCACAAACTGTATCGTAATGGGACGTGCAGAAGCATTCGCAATGAAAGAACCCCCATTAGCGAGTTTTGTTGATGGCTTAGGTAACGGTATTGGTTACGGGACTATTTTGATTATTGTTGCGTTTTTGCGTGAATTAATTGGTTCAGGTAAAATCTTTGGTATGACTGTTTTCCAAACCATCCAAGACGGCGGTTGGTACCAAGCAAACGGGCTTTTCCTTTTAGCACCAAGTGCGTTCTTTATTATCGGCTTCTTAATTTGGGGCTTAAGAACGTGGAAACCAGAACAAGTGGAGAAATAAGCAATGGAACATTATTTAAGTCTCTTTGTTAAGTCCATTTTTATTGAAAATATGGCACTTTCTTTCTTCCTTGGTATGTGTACATTCCTTGCTGTTTCAAAGAAAGTTTCAACCGCGTTTGGTTTAGGGATTGCGGTAATCGTGGTATTGGGGATTGCTGTGCCTGCCAACCAAATTGTTTACACTCACATCTTAAAAGATGGCGCGTTAGTGGAAGGGGTGGATTTAAGTTTCTTACGCTTTATTACCTTTATTGGGGTGATTGCTGCGTTGGTTCAAATCCTCGAAATGGTTTTAGACAAATTTTTCCCCGCACTTTATAACGCATTAGGGATTTTCTTACCGTTAATTACCGTAAACTGTGCGATTTTCGGTGGCGTCTCCTTTATGGTTCAACGTGAATATAATTTTGCGGAATCCGTGGTTTATGGAGTTGGTGCGGGTACAGGTTGGATGCTTGCTATCGTTGCACTTGCTGGTTTAACTGAAAAAATGAAATATGCTGATATCCCAGCAGGTTTACGTGGTTTAGGGATTACCTTTATCACGGTAGGTCTAATGGCGCTTGGCTTTATGTCATTTTCAGGTATTCAGTTATAAGAAGGGGATACTAAATGGAAATTATTTTAGGTATTGCAATGTTCACGATTGTGGTTTTAGCTTTAGCAGCAATTATCTTGTTTGCTAAATCTAAGCTAGTAAACTCGGGGGACATTACTATTGAAATTAATCACGATCCAAATAAAGCCATTCATTTACCAGCAGGTGGAAAATTATTAGGCGCATTAGCCAGTAAAGGGATTTTCGTGTCTTCTGCTTGTGGGGGCGGTGGCTCTTGTGGTCAGTGTGTGGTGAAAGTTACAGAAGGTGGCGGAGATATTCTACCTACTGAACTTTCCCATATCTCAAAACGTGAAGCAAAAGAAGGTTATCGCCTTGCTTGTCAGGTTAATGTCAAAACCAATATGCAAATTGAGTTACCTGAAGAAGTCTTTGGCGTGAAAAAATGGGAATGTACCGTTATTTCTAACGATAATAAAGCGACCTTCATTAAAGAGTTAAAATTACAAATTCCTGAAGGGGAAGAAGTCCCATTCCGTGCGGGGGGGTATATCCAAATTGAAGCTGAACCGCATACGGTATATTACAAAGACTTCGATATTCCAAAAGAATACCACGAAGACTGGGATAAATATGACCTATGGCGTTATGTTTCAAAAGTGGATGAGCCTATTGTACGTGCTTATTCAATGGCTTCATATCCAGAAGAAAAAGGCATTATTATGCTGAATGTGCGTATTGCAACGCCACCACCACGCAATCCAGATGCACCACCGGGACAAATGTCATCTTACATTTGGTCATTAAAACCGGGTGATAAAGTCACTATCTCTGGTCCGTTTGGTGAATTCTTTGCCAAAGAAACCGATGCTGAAATGGTCTTTATCGGTGGTGGGGCTGGTATGGCGCCAATGCGTTCACATATCTTTGACCAATTAAAACGTTTGAAATCTAAACGTAAAATGTCTTTCTGGTATGGGGCGCGTTCTAAACGTGAAATGTTCTATGTGGAAGATTTCGATACCTTACAAGCAGAAAATGACAATTTCCAATGGCACGTGGCACTTTCTGATCCATTGCCTGAAGATAATTGGGATGGTTACACCGGCTTTATCCACAATGTGCTTTATGAAAACTATCTAAAAAATCACGAAGCGCCAGAAGATTGTGAATACTATATGTGTGGACCACCAGTGATGAATGCTGCCGTAATCAAAATGCTTAAAGATCTTGGCGTTGAAGATGAAAACATCTTACTAGATGATTTTGGCGGTTGATAACACTGCTTCACGACAAAAAAGAGCGGTCAGATTTCTGACCGCTTTAACCATTTTTAGCCAAACCAAAATGAGTGATTGCCTAATGCGAAGAAAATTAAAATCCGTTTATGCTTGGAGTATGGGAATACTTTTGGCTTGCTGCTTAACCGCCTGCCAAAAAGAGCCTGAAATTGTGACCTTAAGTGGAAAAACAATGGGAACAACCTACCATATCAAATACATCACTGAGGAAGGCTCACAATCGGTTGCCGATACACACGAGGGGATTGAACATATTTTAAAAGACGTTAATGATAAAATGTCCACTTATATTCCGACTTCTGAATTAAGTCGCTTTAATCAAAATCGTCAAGTTAATACGCCCATTGAAATTTCAGCCGATCTTGCCAAAGTGATAGGTGAAGCCATTCGCTTAAATAAGGTTACACAAGGTGCATTAGATGTTACCGTAGGCCCCTTGGTGAATTTATGGGGATTTGGCCCCGAAAAACGCGTGGAAAAAGCACCGAGCCAGCAACAACTTGATGAACGCCGTGCGTGGGTTGGCATTGAAAAATTAAAACTCAGTGAAAGTGCGGGTAAATTTTACTTAGAAAAAACTGTGCCAGAACTTTATGTGGATTTATCTTCGATTGCCAAAGGCTTTGGTGTGGATCAAGTGGCGGATTACCTAGAAAGTTTAGGCATTGGCAACTATATGGTAGAAATTGGTGGCGAAATTCGTGCTAAAGGAAATAATAGCGAAAACAAACCTTGGCAAATTGCCATTGAAAAGCCTACCTTTGACGGTTCCAGAAGTGTTGAGCAAGTTGTTGGGCTACATAATTTAGCAATGGCAACCTCAGGTGATTATCGCATTTACTTTGAAGAAAATGGCGTGCGTTATTCGCACGAAATTGATCCACAAACTGGGCGACCAATCCAACATCATTTAGCCTCGATTACCGTATTAGCGCCGTCATCAATGACCGCAGACGGGCTTTCAACAGGGCTATTTGTGCTGGGTGAAGCGAAAGCACTGGATATTGCAGAGCAGCAAAAACTTGCCGTTTATTTAATTATCAAAACGGAAAAAGGATTTGAGGTAAAAATGTCTTCTGCATTTAAACAACTCATCAACCAATAAGGGGGAAATATGGAACTCTTTTTTATTACTTTCGGCTTTTTCGTCCTCGTTATTTTTGCTATGTCTATTGGCTATATTATTAAACGTAAATCCATTGCAGGAAGCTGCGGGGGGATCTCCGCGTTGGGGTTAAAAAAAGTCTGCGATTGTGATGAGCCTTGCGATAACTTAAAAGCAAAAGTAGAGAAAGGTGAAGTGGACGCATCAGAATTAGAGCGTTTCAACAAAAGCGAAAATAACTTTTACGAAGTCAAATAATGCCCCAATGGGGAAACGAAAGTGCGGTAAAAAAATTAAGCAAAATTATGATGAAATCAAAAACTTACGAACAATATTTTCCAGCACTCAGTGAAGAACAACGTGCAGAAAACAGTAAAATAAAAGTGATTTGTGGTATGTCTGGCGGGGTAGATTCCTCTGTTTCCGCATTTATTCTTCAACAACAAGGCTACCAAGTGGAAGGCTTGTTTATGAAAAATTGGGAAGAAGATGATGATACGGATTATTGCACCGCAGCAGCGGATTTGGCAGACGCACAAGCGGTTTGCGATAAGCTCGGGATCAAATTACATAAAATCAATTTTGCCGCAGAATATTGGGATAATGTTTTTGAACATTTTTTAGCGGAATATAAAGCAGGCCGCACACCTAACCCTGATATTTTGTGCAACAAAGAAATCAAGTTTAAAGCCTTTTTGGAATATGCGGCAGAAGATTTAGGAGCAGATTATATCGCCACAGGGCATTATGTGCGTCGTCGAGATCACAATGGCAAAGCGCAATTGTTGCGTGGTTTAGATACGAATAAAGATCAAAGTTACTTTCTTTACACCTTGAGTGAACGCCAAGTGGGGCAAAGCCTTTTCCCTGTTGGCGAGCTTGAAAAGCCCGTGGTGCGGGCCATTGCAGAAGATTTAGGCTTGGTTACCGCCAAGAAAAAAGATTCGACTGGCATTTGTTTTATCGGCGAGCGTAAATTTAAAGATTTTCTAGCCCGTTTCTTGCCTGCTCAACCGGGTGATATTAAGACAACGGAAGGCGAGATTATTGGGCGTCATCAAGGCTTAATGTATCATACCTTAGGGCAACGCAAAGGCTTAGGCATTGGTGGGGTGAAAGGTAAAGCAGAAAATGCGTGGTATGTGGTCGAAAAAGATCTCACAAATAACGTGTTAGTGGTGGCTCAGGGGTTAGATAATTCCGCGTTGCTATCCAGTGGCTTAATTGCACAACAGCTACATTGGGTAGATCGCCAGCCGATTCGTGAACCCCTGCGTTGCACTGTGAAAACACGCTATCGTCAAACGGATATTCCTTGTCAAATTATCCCAATTAATGATGATAGCATCGAAGTACGTTTTGATGAACCGCAAATTGCGGTTACACCGGGGCAATCAGCAGTGTTTTATCAAGGTGAAATTTGCCTTGGTGGTGGAATTATTGAACAATCCATAAAATAAAAACGTCGCGAAATTCCACCGCACTTTGTTTCTTGTCTCAATAAAGTGCGGAGAAGTTCTCGGTTTTCTCGCTATTTAATGAAGAAACGGCTATGTGGCACAGAATTTACACCAGCATAATGTATCTTGTTCAACCGCTTATTTGGTTATTTATTTTATTACGTAGCTTCAAAGCGCCGGCTTATCGTCAGCGAATTTTGGAGCGTTATGCTATTTATTCTGCCTCACAAACCCCACCGAAACCGAATGGTGTGTTAATTCACGCGGCATCGGTGGGCGAAGTCATTGCAGCCACGCCATTAGTGAAAGCGATTCAACGTACTTACCCTGATTTAGCCATCACCCTAACCACCGTAACGCCAACGGGATCTGAACGCGTCAAAGCGGCCTTTGGTGAGCAAGTCAGTCATTTTTATTTGCCTTATGATTTACCCGGTGCGATCAAACGCTTTATTGGTTTTATTCAGCCAAAAGCTTGCATTGTGATCGAAACCGAAATTTGGCCGAATTTAATTTATCAACTAGATAAACAGCATATTCCTTTTATTATTGCCAATGCTCGTTTATCTGCCCGATCAGCAAAACGCTATGGCTGGTTGGAAAGCTATATCCAAGCGATCTTAAGTAAAATCAGCTTGATTGCACCGCAAGATAACATCAGCGGTCAGCGTTATCTCAAACTGGGCTATAATCCACAAAAGCTCAAACTCACTGGCAATATCAAATATGATCTCGTATTAAGTGAGAGCTTACTTACAGAAACAGAAAAGCTCAAAATCCAGTGGAAACAACAACGCCCTATATGGGTAGCGGCGAGTACCCACGAAGGTGAAGAAAGCCTGATTTTGGAAAGTCATCGTTTATTATTACAAGCCTTTCCTAATTTATTGCTGATTCTCGTGCCGCGCCACCCTGAACGCTTTAATCAGGTGGCGGAACAAATTGAAAAGCAGCATTTCACCTTTGTTCGCCGTAGTGAAAATCGCGTGCCACAACCTGATACCCAAGTGGTGTTAGGCGACACGATGGGTGAGCTAATGTTAATGTATGCATTGGCTGATGTTGCCTTTGTGGGGGGCAGTTTAGTGAAACGGGGAGGGCATAATCCACTTGAACCGTTAGCCTTTCAAATCCCCGTGGTGAGTGGCAAATATACCTTCAATTTCCCAGAAGTTTACCGCAAGTTAATGGAAGTTCAGGGCTTTGTTGAAGTGAATAATAATGCTGCCGCAATTGCAAGAGCGGTGGAAATTTTGCTTAATTCCCCCACCTTACGTGAACGCACCGGCAAAGCAGGCTATACGGTATTATTAGAAAATCGTGGCGCCTTGCAACGCCTATTAGATTTATTACAGCCTTATTTAAGCGAGGAAAGACAATGACAACTGTGATTTATCCCGGCACTTTTGACCCTATCACAAATGGGCATTTAGATATTATTGAGCGAAGTGCGGTGCTTTTTTCAAACGTTTTTGTTGCCATTGCTGCCAGCCCGAGTAAAAAGCCTCTGTTTGATTTAGATAGCCGAGTAAAAATTGCACAGCAAGCCGTGGCGCACTTGCCAAATGTAGAGGTTTTTGGCTTTGCTGATTTACTTGCCAATGTCGTGAAAGAAAAACACATTCACGCCATTATCCGTGGTGTACGAACCACCACTGATTTTGAATACGAACTGCAACTTGCCAGCCTAAACCGTTTATTGACAAAAAATGAAAATGGACAAGGCGTAGAAAGTTTATTCTTCCCTCCAAGTGAAAAATGGGCATTTGTGTCTTCTACAATGGTGCGAGAAATTCATCTACACGGTGGCGATGTGAGTGAGCTTGTACCGCAAGCCGTGTTGCAAGCAATGAAAGATCCTATTGAAAAATAACAGGATATAAAAATGGGGCGAACTTCCGCCCCACGTTTTACCTATGCCTTATTTTGCCCATACGCCTCAAAGCAAACTCACCTTAAAGGTGCAATCCCATTGGGTTTCATTCAAACGATAAGCCTCTTTGAGCGATGACCCACAAGAGTTTGAGCCAATGCCACTCATTTTATAATCCACACACAGCACACAGTAAGGGCTTTCTTGTAAATCGTAATGATGTTTTTTACTTGCCAATTCTTCTTGGCTATAAGGGGAAAGGTTAAAGCTGAATGGTTGCTGGGCAGTGATGTACAAACCACCTTCAGCACGGGTTAATTTAATAAAAGAACAATGATAATGGCTACCATTTTCCTGTGGTTTTAAATAATCCACGTGATTTTCCTGTGGGGTTGTTTGATAAAGCCCAAGCTGAGTGGCGTGGTGTTTATCAATATAGCTTTCGCCGTTGCCATAGCCAAAATAGCGTGCTTGCCATTGTCGTTTGGCTAAATAAAAGCGTAACCCAAAACGGGGTAGAAAAGGCAAGTGCGGTGCTTTTTTCGCGTGAATTTTGATCTCAAACTGTGTGTGATTAAACAAATGATATTCAACCTTAAGATCTAAAATTTTACTTTGCGATACGGCGAGCAAAGCACAATGCGTTTTCACCACAACCCGATCTTTTCGCATTTCCACTTGCATCGTATAGGCGCGACTGTAAGCGTGATGATAACCCGCTGAAACCCAATGTGCTTTGATAAGACTGTCGTTATCCAATGGCGCGCGCCAAATATTAAACGCCAGCGGACGCTGAATAATAGGGCATTGCCCATAAAGCCATTGCGAGAGAATGCCTTTTTGTTTATCAAAAATATAATTTGTCTTGCCAAAGGTAATGTGAATTTCGTGCGAACGGTATTGAATATGGGCTTTTTCTGCTAAGCGCGGGGGATAAAAACTGGGTAGCCGTTTATCGCCAAAGAGGCAGAGTTGATCAACGCCGAGTAAGTGATTTTTTTCCACTAAAGGTGAGGCGTGTTTTTGTCGATATGTTAAATTCAACAGCCATAAACTGCCATTATTTGTCGGTAAGGTGAAAGGTAAAAGTGCGGTGCATTTTGGTGGAATTTTTGGGGTGGCAATGTTTCCTTGTTGCACGAGAACCCCGTTTTCTAGCAGTTGATAGTGAATGCTCACCACATCTTCTGCGTGGGTAAAATCAAAATAATTGGTGAGTTCAATCTGCCCATTGTGATAGTTTGCGCGTAATGGACGTTGTACGTTTTTCAGTTCAAGTAGATTACTTTGAATACGGCGATCCGCACGCACTAAACCGTCTGCACAGAAATTGTTGTCATTAGGGAAATCACAAAAATCACCGCCATACCCCATTTTTTTTGACTGCGGTAAATAAGGGCTATGATCGCACCATTCCCACACAAACCCACCACAAGCCCCCGCGTGTTGCTGTATTGCTTGGAAATAATCTTCCGCATCACCACAAGAATTCCCCATTGCGTGCAGATATTCACAGAGTAAATAAGGTTTTGGGGCAGTTTGTGTTGCAAAGTAGGCAGCCATATCCTCTGTACTGCGGTACATTTCACTGTGTAAATCTAACTGCGTCGTATCATTTTGGTGAGCGGAATGTTGAAAAATGGCATTCTCATAATGTACTAAACGGCTTGGATCAACGGTTTTTACCCACTGTGCTGCCGCCTCAAAATTTTCTCCATAACCACTTTCATTACCTAGCGACCAAATCAGCACACTAGGACGATTTTTATCGCGCTGCACATTGGCTTGTACGCGATCTAAAATCGCTTGTTTGAAATCAGGGTTGCGTGCCATATAGCAATAATTATCAATGATTTGCTGACGAGTCGTTGCGTCATCAGAGGCGGTTTCTACGCCAAGTAAAATGCTTTTTTCAGGGCTTGGCACATAGACCGCATTGGTGCCGTGGCTTTCAATATCGGCTTCCGCGATCAAATAAAAGCCGTAGCGATCGCACAATTCCGCAAACCAAGGGGCATTAGGATAATGGGCAGTGCGAATGGCGTTAAAATTGTGTTGCTTCATTAGACGCAGATCTGCCATTGCTTGCTGTTCACTAATCGTATAACCGCTCTGAGGATCACTATCGTGCCGATTTACGCCTTTAAATTTTATTGGTTGTTGGTTAAGCAATAAAATCCCCTTTTTCACTTCAATTTGCCGAAATCCTATTTTTTGGCAAATCACTTCTTCACCATAGCAGATGAATAAATCGTAACACTGTGGATTTTCTGCATTCCATAATTGAATGTTTTCTACGCAAAATTGAGGCTGTTCTGTGCGGAGAAGTGGTTTTCCTTGTGGATCAAAAAGGTGATAGGTAATTGTTGGGGGATTTTCAGGTTGGCGGAAAAAAATCGCCAAATTTACCACCGCACTTTTTAAATCCGCAGAAAGTGCCGTTTTAATGAAAAAATCCTGCACATAATTTTGCTCGCGTTCCAATATATACACATCACGAAAAATACCCGACATTCTAAATTTATCTTGATCTTCCAAATAGCTGCCATCACACCACTTTAAGACCACCGCGGTAAGGTGGTTTTCTCCTTCGCATAAATAATCAGTGAGATCAAATTCAGCTGTGCAGTGGCTGACTTGGCTATATCCAATAAACGTTTGATTTACATATAAAAAGAAACAACTATCTACACCTTCAAAATTAATTAAGTAGCGTTTATTGGCTTTAGCTTGCAAATAAAAAGTGCGGTGATAAAGCCCACAAGGATTTTCCTGTGGAACATAAGGCGGATCAAAAGGAAACGGGTAATTCACATTGGTGTAATGGTGTTGATCATATCCCTGAGTTTGCCAAGTGGAAGGCACAGGAATGCGTTGTTGAAAGGGAAAATCGAGGAAATTCTCGGGCAAATCCCAATAACTTTTAAAATAATGAAAATCCCAATTTCCATTGAGAGGAATGAAATAGTGAGAAAATTCTCGCGAATTTTGCACCGCACTTTGGATATTATGGTGTGGAATAAAATAAGCGTGATGAGCCGTGGTGTTTAGATGCAACACCTTTGGGTCTTGAAAATAATTCGGTAAAAACATAAAGCCGCCTATATAGTAAAAAACCATTGATCATCACTACACAATCATAAAGCCTACAATAAAAAGCGGTTGATTGAATACTGCCTCAATAGTATTACTCTGGTGTTTAAGCTACCAGTTGTCTTGATTGGCTAGGAGCATTTGTCGGTAATCTTGTGAAGATATTATGCGACTATTGTAGTGTATTTAATTGGGTTTGACTATATGAGCATTGATCTAAGACAGCCCTTAAAAGGCGACCTCAGTGCTTCAAAAGATTTCCGAACTCTAAATGAGATCTCACCGTATTGTAGAAATTGATAAGTCTATAAATAAGTTATCAATAACGTCTTAGAGATAATCTCTGTGAATTATTTATTTTGTTTTTCAGTAAAGATATTAATATTTACAATCTGCTAAGGTGGGATTTATTGTAATATTTGTCTTACTGTTTGAATTTTTATTAAGTATTCATCTCTATTTTGGCTCAATACTTTATGCTATACCATAATTTACCCATTTAAATACTTTATAAATATAGTGGTATTAGGGTTTTATACAATTAAAGTTAAAATGCATAGGTTGAAAAGATGCTTAGCAAAATCAAATTAAATAATGATTACTGGTCTATTCTGTTAAAGTTAGAGGTCAGTTTGCTGATGATTGGCGAAAAATGGCGTGTGCTTATCCTACGTGAATTAATGGACGGCACCAAACGGTTTGGCGAATTAGCACGCGGTGTCGGCGGTATTTCGCAAAAAGTGCTCACCGCCCATCTGCGCGCGATAGAGGAGGGCGGTTTGGTTACACGAACGGTTTATGCGGAAGTACCGCCGAGAGTGGAATATGCTTTAACTGAATTGGGGCTAAGTCTCTCACCGATTCTTGATGCGCTGGCAGAATGGGGGGAGTCATATCGTGAACAGATTGAAAGTGCGGGCAAAAAATCTTAGAAAATTAAATGACCACTGCCATTTTCTATTAAAATATATTGGTTTTTTGCTATACTTTTTAACATATTAATCTAATGAGGAAAAAACAATGGCACATATTGCAACTTTGAATTACACAGGCGATTTACACAATGACATCGTGCATTTGCAAAGCGGTGATAAGATTTCAACCGATGCACCCGTTGATAATAACGGCAAAGGTGAAGCGTTTTCACCGACCGATTTGCTGGCATCTTCTCTGGCTGCGTGTGCGATGACGATTATGGGGATTAAAGCACGTGATATGGGCGTTGATTTACGTGGCAGCCGTATTGAAGTTGAAAAAGAAATGGCAGCCAATCCACGCCGTGTGGCGAGAGTAAGCCTAGATATTTATCTGGATAAAGCGTTAGATGAAAAAAGCCGCCGTATTTTGGAAGCGGCAGCCCACGCTTGCCCAGTCGCCAAAAGTCTGAGTGCTGATTTACTGCAAGAATTTCGCTTTCATTATGAGTGAGGTTTTCAGGCTGCCTGAAAACTTTTAACCCAAATGGAAAATATCCAGATGTTTCATTTATCCCCACTCACCCCTCATCAAAGCCAGTATATTGCATGGCTGCTTAGCAAACAGACTGCATCCAGCAGCGTTGAGGATTTTGCGGCGACTTTGGTTGATGCACAGGTTGATTTGAACCCGCATCAAGTGGATGCTGCACTTTTTGCCTGTAAAAACCCTCTATCGCAAGGCGTGATATTGGCAGATGAGGTCGGTTTGGGCAAAACCATTGAAGCAGGCTTGGTGATTTTGCAGCGTTGGGCGGAGCGTAAACGCCGTATTCTGATTATCACGCCTGCCAATTTACGCAAGCAGTGGCATCAAGAATTGCAGGAAAAATTTGGTTTAACTTGCGAAATTTTGGAAAGCAAAAACTACCATGTGTTTAAAAAGCAAGGTGAAAATCCGTTTGACCGCCCTGTGCCGATTATCTGTTCCTATCAATTTGCCAAGGCAAAAGCGGCTGATATTAAGAAAATCCCTTGGGATTTGGCGGTGCTTGATGAAGCCCATCGCCTGCGTAATGTCTATAAAAAAAGCAATATTATTGGCAATACGCTAAAAGATGCCCTAAGCCATGTCCGTTCCAAAGTTTTGCTGACCGCCACACCGCTGCAAAATGATTTGCGTGAACTGTATGGCTTGGTCAGCATGATTGATGAACGGGTTTTTGGCGGCTTGGAGAGTTTTCGCAGTCAATTTGGCAGCAAAACCAGCGAGCAAAATCTTTTTCAGTTACAAAGGCGGCTTAGACCGATTTGCCAGCGTACTTTACGCCGTCAGGTGCAGGCATATGTTGCCTATACCAAGCGGCACCCCATTGTTCAGGCGTTTACCCCATCAGATGCCGAAAAAGAACTGGCAGAGTTGGTTCGGGAATATTTACGCCGTGAAGATTCGCAGGCTTTGCAGGCAGGGCAGCGGCATTTGATTGCGATGGTGCTGTGGAAGCTTTTGGCATCAAGCAGCCGTGCAATTGCAGGTGCATTAGGCACCATGCTCAAACGCCTGCAAAAAGAATGGGCAGAAGAGACGGATGCGATTGAACAGCTCAATGCAGATTTTGAGGGCTTGGAGGATACCGCTGAAGAATGGACGGAAGACGAGGCGGACAAGCTGGCTTTATCGGAAGCCGAAACCCTTGCCCTTGCCGATGAAATTGAAGAATTAAAGCGTTTTAAGGCATTGGCGGAAAGCATTGATAAAGATGCCAAAAGCGAGGCATTGCTTGCGGCATTAGAAAAAGCCTTTGATCAATTGCGTGAAAAGAATGCCCCACAAAAAGCCATTATTTTTACCGAATCCAAACGCACCCAAGACTATCTTTTGCAGTGTTTGGCGGACACGCCCTATGCAGGCGAAAATGGCGAAGGCATTGTTTTATTTAACGGCACAAACAGCGATAGAAACGCCCAAAAAATTTACAAAGACTGGCTCAAACGCCATGCAGGCAGCGACACCATCACAGGTTCCAAAACCGCCGATACCCGTGCCGCGCTGGTTGAACACTTTAAAGAAAAAGCAAGCATCATGATTGCCACCGAAGCAGGCAGCGAGGGCATCAACCTGCAATTTTGTTCGCTGATTATCAATTACGACTTGCCGTGGAATCCCCAGCGGATTGAACAGCGAATCGGACGCTGCCACCGCTATGGACAGAAGCACGATGTGGTTGTGGTGAATTTTTTAGACCAAAGCAATGAAGCCGATGCCCGAGTTTATGAATTCTTAGAGAAAAAATTTCAGCTATTTGACGGCGTATTTGGTGCCAGCGATGAAGTGTTGGGGGCGATTGGTTCGGGCGTGGATATAGAAAAACGCATTGCCGATATTTACCGCCGCTGCCGCAAAAGCGAAGAAATTCAGGCAGCCTTTGATATCTTGCAGCAAGAGCTTTCGGGTGAAATTGACGAAGCCATGATGCAAACCCGCCAAATCCTGCTAGAGCATTTTGATGAAAGCGTCAGCCAAAGACTGCGGGTGTATGAAGAAGAGGGCAGAGCTGTCCGCACCGCCCATGAACGCCTGCTATTGCAATTTACCCAAAGCGAGCTTGGAGAAAATGCCAGTTTTGATGCGTATGGTTTTACCCTGCACAAGCTGCCTGGAAACCTAGCTGCCGAGCAAAAAGACATTCCGATAGGGCGGTATCGCCTGCCAAGCCAGCAAGGAGAGGCACATCTTTACCGCCTACAACACCCCCTTGCCCAAAGCCTGCTTGAACAAGCCAAAAACCGCCGCTGTCCAGAGGCGAAGCTGATTTTTGATTACCAAGCCTATGGCAGCAAAATCAGCACCCTAGAACCCTACATTGGCAAAAGCGGTACCTTGACTGCAAGCCTGATAACCATCACCGCCCTTGAGAGAAGTGAGCAGCACGTTATCATCAGTGCCTGCACAGATGCAGGCGAGATTTTGATTGATGATGACCCTGAAAAACTGTTGCGGCTGCCTGCCACCCATACCCAGCCACATAACGCAAAGCAAGTCAAATCAGCATTAGCGGCAGATAGGCATGCACGCCTTAAAGACTTACTTGAGAAAACAGCAGCACGCAATCTCGTTTACTTTGATCAAGAGATAGAAAAATTAGACAGCTGGACAGATGGCCTGAAAGACGGTCTGGAGCAAGAGATTAAAGCAACCGATAAAGCGATTAAAGAAATCAAGCGTGAAAGTGCCGCCGCTCAAACCGCACAGGAAAAATTAAGCTGGCAGAAAAAGCAGCGTGAGCTAGAGCGAAAACGTACCAAACAGCGGCGGGAGCTTTTTGATCAGCAAGATGAGATTGAGGCGATGAAAGATGAACTGATTGAAGGACTAGAGGCGAGTTTAGACCAAAAGATAGAAGAAAAAACGTTGTTTGTGATTGAATGGGAAGTGGTGTGATGACTGATAAGTTAAATCTAAGTGAAGTAAAGGTTGAAAAAGTTATTGTCCATAAGGTTGGCAATAAGTTTAGGGATGAGGGGTTGATACTATCAAGTGCTGAATCTGAACATGATTCTTCTGTGGATAGTTTACTGATTCAACACTTTTTATTGCCTATCATAGATAGTGAAAATGAATATTTATTGACACATGAATCTGATATTAATTTAAATCCTATAAAGCATTATTCATCATTAGTTTTTAAAGATGAAAAAGAATTTCTTACATCATCGTTAGCGATAGCAAAACATTTATATATATCTTCTGATCACCCTAATATTGGTGGAGGAGAATTTATTGAAGTTCTATATAGTGGAATCAAAGTGGATGACTTAAAGATTCAAGCAATTGGGTTATTTAGAATTGAATCCAAAAGTAGTTATTTGGATGTAAAAAAACAAAATGACGTTATCGATATTGTAGAAAAAAAAGGCATATCTATTGATTCTATTCAAAAAGGAGCAGTTGTTTTATCATCTGAAGATACAGTATTTATTATAGATAGCGTTGGTAAAAAGACAAAATATTGGGTAGAAAACTTTATTAAAGCTGTACCTAAAAATACCGTAAAAAAATATACTCAGATTTTATCTTCTCTTACCAAGGCTGTATCAAAGAAAATACACTTACCGCAAGATTTTTTAGATTTTTCTGATGCCTTGTCCAAAGAGGATAATTTATCAGTTAATCAGTTAAAAAGGATATCTACAGCATTTGTTGAAAATGAGGATTTTGATAATATTGTTAGTAGTTTGGGTATAAAAAATAGTATGGAGATTGATATGGATTTTGTTGTTGAAATGCAAGATTTTTCTAAAAAAATTAATAAGACTCTATCTAAAACAAGGATATCAAAAGGTGTGGATATCGTAATTTCAGAGTCTAATTTGAAAATTTTATCCATTGATTCACAGATTACTGATTTTGGATTAAGATCAATAATTGATATTCAAAGAGGAGGATAAGTATGTCTGGAGAAAAGTCTAAAAAATCAGGAGAAATTGGTGAGGTGATTGCTTCTGAATTATTAAAAAAAATTGGTTGGAAACACCAGATACAGAATATTTCTATTGAATGTAACGATGGTAATCATAAAAATAAATCTGATAATCAAAAAAGAAGCCATGGTGATGATATTGTTTATCTTTATCATAATCCGTTCCATGATGACACTACAACAGTTTGTCATATTTCTGTTAAACACAGTTTGGGTGGTTATCCTAAATCAGAGCAACAAATTAGAAAAAATTTTAATCCTTATATTAAGGAGCTTGAACAAATTATCCAATGTGCACGCTATAATACAGAAGTGAATTCTTTTATAGAGGCTTTTGACGCAAAGGTTAATATAAAACACATTGGGGTTTTAATTTGGTTGCATAATGATAAAGATAGCCTAGATAGAAATATTTTACCTGCTATTGCAAAATCAAAACCAGACTTAGAAGAAGATATTCCTTATTATATTATAGATAGTAGTAGAGCAAGTTTTTTGCTAGATATTATTAATGATTTAATTCAAAAATCAAATGGTGGAACGTATGAATTTTATTATCCTAGAATAGGGACTTCAATTTTAATTGATACAAGTAGACATGGTCAGTTTTTGCCAATAGAGTTGATTGCATCAGATATTATTACCGCTATTATTACTATTGGAGATAAAAAGCAGTTTTATTTGTACAGTAGAGAAGGATTTGGTGAAGAAACTTGTAGAAATATGATGGCTTATGCATTAGATTTTTCTGCAGGATTGGTTGGTGAAATATGTATAGGATTTCCTGATTTTAATTCAACCAAGGATAAAGATATCGTTACGAGAGCCAGATTATCTTTTAAAGATAGAAGTGAAGATATTAGACTATTTTCTTATCATCAGACAATTTTAGATTTATTTTAGGAGTGGTCATGAGTGGAAATATTGATTTAAAAGGATTGATTCCGTCTGGAAATGAACTCCGAATACTCCTCAATAGCCGACATATCTCAGATGGAGAAATAAATACCCTTTTAAAAGAAAAAGGTGTTTTTTGTGGAAGTGGAGAGAAAATTATTTCTGTACCACTACTTTCTGCTATGCTATTAACATCGGATGAATATGGGAAATTAATAGATGATTCTATTTCTAGAAGTTTAAAACCTAAAAATAAACTTTCTAGCCTATCATTAATGAGTGAAGGTGTTGATATAATAAAACCTATAAAAAATTTATTTTCTCCTTCCCCTAACTTCTCAGAGAATATACCTAATATAGAATTTATTAAAAAACCAAATCCAGTATTCGAAGGCAATACTATAATAATTAAATATGAAATAAAAAGAAATGATTTTAGTAAGGATTTTTTAAATAGAGAGCTTAATTTTTCTGCAGAAATTATTATAGAAAATAAAGGAAGTGAGCTTGCATTAGATATTGCTTCCACTCATACATCGTATGAAACAGAGCTGATTAATCGAAGAATTTTAGATGCTATTACAGGGATGCTAAAAAAGAACAATATTATTCAGTTTGAACAAGAGGAAAAAATTACTTTTGATGCCTTTGAGGATATAGAAAGAGTAAAATTTTTTAAAAGATTAACTGCAGGATATGGAAAGTTCCTAGAGTTGGATAATGTTCATGAAATAGTGATCAGCAGAGAGGCTTCAAACTCCCCATTGCCCCAAGATCCAGAAGTATCATGGATGAATGATACTGTAACATCTGTAACCATAGATGGTAAGAAGCTACATAGTATTTTTCTTATATCGAATGAAAAATACTATGAATATTATTTTATCGATAGTATGACTTTGACTTATAAATATACAAGTAGTGCCAATTCTGGAACAGTAAAAGTAAGTTTTTTCTTCAGTTCTCCATCAAAGAAAAGATCTTCTTTTGATAAAAACTTAGAACTAACATTTGAGGTAATTAATACAAAATATGACAATAAGACTACAGTTCAGTCTAGAATAGAAATCGAAAAAGATATATTAAAAAATATTAGATCCTTGGTTAAGGAGCAATATAAGACAATTATGGAAGAGCGTAGTTAATTATTTAGAGTTTATGACAGTAATTATGCTTGTATAGATATCAATCTTTTGGATTGAAAATATATAGTTTAAAAATGAAATCAAATATTAATGCTAGCTATAAGGACCCCTATGCTACACCTCCAAAAACTTACGCAAAAACTGCAAGAAATTTTTCAAACCGACCGTGCGGATTTAGATTTTGGTATTTACCGAATTTTAAACAGCCGCAGGGATAAGATTAATAAATATCTCACGTCCACTTTGCCGAAAAAAGTGGAAGAAGCCTTTAAAGCCGTCAATCAAGATGCCATTACAAGCTTAGAGCATGAACTTGGCGAGGCGGTTAAACAGGCGAAAGCCTTAGGTGTTGATGCCGATACCTTGCCCAAGGTTCAGGAAATCCAAGATAAACTTGCCCAGATGAAAACAAGTGGCAGCGGCAGCGGCAGCGAAGCGATGGTTTTTTCGCATTTGTTTACGTTTTTTAGCCGTTATTATGAAGAGGGTGATTTTATCAGCCAGCGTCGTTACAAGGGCGAGACCTATGCCATTCCTTATAATGGTGAAGAAGTGATGCTGCATTGGGCAAACAAGGATCAGTATTACACCAAATCGGGGGAGAACTTCAGCAATTACCGCTTTAAGCTTGATGATGGGCGTGAGGTTTTCTTCCGTCTGATGGCGGCGGATACTGCCAAAGACAACCGCAAAGACAGCAATGCCAAGAGGCTTTTTTCCCTTGTTGAGCTAAGAGAGGTTGAACGCTATGACGACGTGGGCGAGGTCTACGAGGAACGCTTAATCCCTATCAAGGAAGAGGGTGATCGGTTAGAGATTTTCTTTGAATATGTGCTCAAAGATAAGGCAGATAAGCAAGAAAAAGAAAATGAACGCACGCTAGAGCAGCTGCACATGCTTATCCCTGCATCGTGGCAGGCGGTATGGCAAGAGGCACCGACAGAGAAAAATCCAAAACGCACGTTGCTTGAAAAGCATTTAAACGACTATACGCAAAAAAACAGTGCCGATTATTTTATTCATAAGGACTTGGGCAGTTTTTTACGCCGAGAGCTTGATTTTTATATCAAAAATGAGGTGCTGCATTTAGATAATATCCAGCATGCCGAGCATTTTGACCAAATAAAAAACAGCCTGCGTCAGATTCAGGTGCTGCGTACCATCGCCCATGATTTAATTGACTTTTTGGCACAGATTGAAGATTTTCAAAAATCTTTGTGGCTTAAGAAAAAATTTGTTGCCCAAACGCATTATTTGATTACGCTTGACCGTATACCAAAGGCATTGTTGCCTGAAACCCTTGCTAATGAAAAGCAGCTTGATGATTGGAAAAAACTCTTTAATTTCAATTACTTATAATTTGCGACGGGGGGGGTAATACCTGCTTAGATTCTGCCAATCTTGTTGCCCAAGAGCCTTATTTGGTGGTGGATACCTCGCTTTATCCGCCAGCTTATCAGCAAAAATTGCTTAGCCTGATGTCAGAGGCTGTTGATTTGGACGATAGCATCAATGGCGTACTCATTCATTCGGATAATTTCCAAGCCTTAAATCTTTTGCAGGCTCGCTACCGTGAGCAGGTGAAATGTATCTATATTGATCCGCCTTATAATACTAGTGCATCTGAAATTATTTATAAAAATGGATATAAACACTCGTCATGGCTTTCATTAGTTGATAATAGATTATTCTTAAGTAAAAACTTATTGGCTGATGATGGTATTTTATGTGGAACTATTGATGATTTAGAACAAAAGGTCTTTTGTCAATTATTGGAACAAAATTTTCCCTATTTAGCGGGAGTGGTTGCGATAAGAATAAAACCCTCTGGCAGACCTATTCCAAATGGTTTTGCTCTTTCTCACGAATATGCAGTTTTTGTAAAGAAAATGGAAGCGACATCGATTTCAAGACTTTCCCATAGTGAAGAGCAAAAAGCACGGTATCGAGAAAATGATGAAAAGGGAGCTTTTTTTTGGGAAATGTTTCGCAAAGCAGGCTCGAATTCAAGCCGTGAGAATAGACCGACTATGTTTTATCCATTTTTCTTAAATGAAAAAACAGGGGTTTTGAGGCTACCTGAAATGGAATTTGATGCGGAAAAAAATGAATATTTGATTTATGATAAAGAGGGTGATGAGGAAATATCCATATATCCTATAAAAGATGATGGCAAAGAAGGTCGTTGGTATTTTGGTTTAGATAGGGCATTAGAGATTGTTGATGAGTTTCGTGCTACAAAAAAAGATGATGGAAAATACTATATCTATTATCGAAGAAGGCCAAATGAAGGTGTGCAACCCACAACACATTGGTCGGATTCAAAATATTCTGCTACAGAGCACGGAACGGCTTTATTAAAGAATATATTCGGCACTCAAGAAGTTTTTTCTTATCCAAAATCTATTTATGCAGTGGAAGATTGTTTGCTGGTTTCTGGTGCAAAAGAAACAACCGCTCTTATCCTCGACTACTTCGCAGGTTCTGGCACCACTGCTCATGCGGTCATTAACTTAAACCGTGAAGATGGCGGTAACCGCAAATATATGCTTGTGGAGCAAGGCGAATATTTTGACACTGTGCTAAAACCTCGTGTGCAAAAGGTGATTTACAGCAAAGAGTGGAAAAATGGTAAGCCTGTTCTTGGTGAACAAAAAAGCGATTTATCTAATGACTCGGGTGAAAATCCACGTCATGGCGTATCGCAAATGGTTAAGGTGTTAAAGCTTGAAAGCTATGAGGATACGCTCAATAACCTTGAGCTTAAAGGGCAGATGGATCTTGCGTTAGATTTGCCCAAACAGGTGCAGGAGGATTATTTGCTACGCTATATGCTGGCAGAGGAGAGCAAAAGCTCACAGCTTAGCGTGCATGATTTTCAAAAGCCGTTTGACTATGAACTCAATATCGCAAGCGATAGTGCTGGGGCTTATGTGCCGACCAAGATTGATTTGATTGAGACCTTTAATTATCTCTTGGGACTGCGGGTGCAGCGGGTAACAGATGATCGGGAAAAACGTGGTTATGTGCTGGTTGAAGGCAGGCTCAATGATGAATCTTGCCTGATTGTGTGGCGGGACTGCACCCGTGTGGGCTATCAAGAAATTGTCCATGTATTTGATCAGTTTAATATTCATCCAAATAGTGAGCAATATGATGTGGTGTATTTAAATGGCGATCATGATTCATGATATGGCAAGCGTTTGGGAAAATAATGATGGCACAGAAAGCCGTTTGAAACTGCGTGCTATTGAGCCTGAATTTTTGCGTTTGATGTTTGCGGAGTAAGACGATGGCTGCGAAAAAATGGCTAAAAATTCGGCAAAAAATCACCGCTCTTTTCATGATGAATTGGTGCTTAACCGCTTTATCTTATCTTACTTGGGGCTGGGCGATTTTGCAGCTTTGCAAAAAATCTTAAGCGATGAACGGCTTATCGGCATCAATCAAGAGGGGCAGACGTATTTTTTTGAAGCCTTAAGCCAGGCGGGTTTGTCAGCGGTTATCGATGAGGACAGCTTACGCCGTTATGATGGCAATATTGTCAGACATTGGCAAAAGGTTACCAAAGAGCGTAATAAAAAAAGCGGACATGCGCTTCAAATGAAGTATTTTCAGTATTTATCGCTTCTTTTTACAGAAATTTATCTTGATGGCTATTTTCATCAAAGAAAGCAGATGCTTTTGGGTTTAAATGCTTTGCTTAATGAGCATCAAGAGTTGGGCTTTTTTCCTTATGATGAAGATGATTTAAATAAAATCGCTTTTTGGAATGCCACAGGTTCGGGTAAAACGTTGCTGATGCACGTCAATATTTTGCAATATCAGGATTATTGCACGGATAAGATTGATCAGATTATTGTGCTTACGCCCAATGAGGGGTTAAGTCATCAGCATAATCAAGAGCTGATGCAGTCAGGTTTTTTTCCGCTGATTTTTGGTAAAAATCAGGGCAATATGCTTAAGGCACCTAACGAGGTGCTGATTATTGATATTAATAAACTTGCTGATAAGACGGGTGAAAAAACCGTTGCGGTGGAGAGCTTTGCGGGGCGAAATCTGGTTTTGGTGGACAAGGGGCATCGCGGTGCCTCTGGCGATTCTTGGTTAAGACTGCGGGGGAGCTTAATCAGTGCGGGCTTTTCGTTTGAGTATTCGGCAACCTTTGGTCAGGCGGTCGCCAAGAGCAAAACACTTGCCCAAGAGATAGAGGCTTGGCAAAAAAATCAGGCGGGCAGTCTTTTTGGTAAAAAAAGCTTAAAAGGCTTAAGCGATGATGATTTGGCACGGCTAACGCCCGATGCTTTGACGTTGCAGGAGGAGATTAAACCACGTGCTTTGCGGGAGGTGTATGCCAAAGCGGTGTTGTTTGATTATTCTTATAAATATTTTTATGCCGATGGTTATGGCAAAGAAAGTCAAATTTTAAATCTGCGTGATGAGGATTATGAGCGGCATAGCAACAGCTATCTGATTGCCTGTTTACTGAGTTTTTATCAGCAGTGCTATCTTTATGAGCGTCATAAAAAAGCATTAAGCCCGTTTTTGCTTGAAAAACCCTTGTGGATTTTTGTCGGCAATACGGTTTCTCATGAAGACAGCGATATTTTGGTCATCGTGCAGTTTTTGGCGTATTTCTTGGGGCAGCCTGAAGCGGTTAAACGCCACTTGCACAGCCTGCTAAGCGATACAGCAGAATTGACCGACCCTCATGGCAAGAATATTTTTTTTGGGCAATTTATTCCCCTTATGCACTATTTGGGCAAAGAGGCGGACCTGTATCAGGATATTTTGCAAAAGGTATTTAACACGGCCATTGATGGACGTCTACAGCTCACACGGTTAAAAAATGCGGACGGTGAGTTTGCCTTATCGGTAGGCAGCGGTGAGGCTTTTGGCGTGATTAATATCGGCGATACGAAGAAATTTGCCAATTTGCTTGAGCAAGAAAAAACCATCGATGTGCTGGATAATGATTTTACCGCCTCGTTATTTAAAGAGATTAACCAACCAGACAGCCCAATCAGCTTGCTTATCGGTGCCAAAAAATTTACGGAAGGCTGGTCAAGCTGGCGGGTCTCTACCATGGGGCTGCTCAATATCGGCAAAAACGAAGGCAGCCAAATTATTCAGCTGTTTGGGCGTGGCGTGCGTCTAAAAGGGCAGAATTTCTCACTCAAACGGACGCAAGAGAGCGAACGCCCAAAAGATGTTTTTTTGGAAAAACTTGAAACCTTAAACATCTTTGGTATCCGTGCAGGCTATATGGAAACCTTTAAAAACTATCTAAAAACAGAGGGGATTACGCCCAAAGATGAAATGCTTACGCTTGATTTTCGAGTGCGTTCCAATTTACCAGAAAAACGCCTAAAAACCTTGCAGCTAAAAAACGGCTATAAAGATAACCAAAGCATGGGCTTTAAACGGCAAGAAAAAGGCTTTAGCTTCTTTTTGCTGCCTGAAAAATATCAGGGCAAGATTAAGCCTATTGTGGTTGAGCTTGATTTGTATCCCAAGATTGAAGTGCAGCGAAGTAAAGAAAAAATCATGAGCCTTGATAAACGTCAGCAGCATAGGCTTGATACGGCTTTATTTTCTTTATTTGACTGGGAGGAAATCTATCTTGCGTTATGGGAAGAAAAATGGCTGCGTTCATGGTGGAATCTCCGCCTAGAAAAAGAGCATATCCAATCTTTTGCCAGAAAAAATGATTGGTATAAACTGTATTGTCCGCCTGATTTTTTAGCCATCAATAGCTTTAGTGATATTAAAAAGCAACAAGAGATATTGATTGACCTGCTTTCTTTATATATGAAGCGTTTTTATCAAACTTTAAAAGCCGCTTATGAAGGGCAGTTTTATGAGGCGGTATGGGTGGATAAAGACAACCCGTCGTTGCAAAACAGCTACCAATTTACCATTGAAAATACCGATGAAGGCAGAGGCTATTATGACAAACTGATGGCACTTAAAGTCATTATAGAAAAAGGTACTTTAAAAGAAGCACTTAATTGGCAGGCGGCAAGCATCACCGCCATCTGCTTTGAGCCGCATCTGTACTATCCCATCATGACACTTGCCAATAAAGAAGATTTACCGCTCACCATGAAGCCAATGGACATGAATGAGATGAGCGAAATCCGTTTTGTTCAAGACCTACAGGCAGCGGCAAATTCAGGCAAGCTTAAAAGCTGGATTGGTGATAAATCGCTGTATCTTTTACGCAATGCGGCAAATAAGAATAAAGGGCTAGGATTTGCTTTGGCGGGCAATTTTTATCCCGACTTTTTGCTTTGGTTAACCGATGGTGCGTCCGATAAGCAGTGGTTGAGTTTTATTGATCCTAAAGGCATTTTGCATATGGGAATAAATCATTCTAAATTTGGCCTAGCGGAGGAAGTCAAAAAACTGCAAAAAGATAATACCATTGATATGAATCTTAATGCCTTTATTCTTTCTATCACCAAAAAAGAAGAGTTGCCTCATCAATATGATGAAGAAGCGTATCGCAAAAGAAATATCTTGTTTATGCAAGAACAAGATTACTTGCAAACCCTGTTTGCCAAAATGCTGGAAACAGAGGTTTGATAAATAACCTCAAAAGGCTGCCTGAAAACCCCATTTTAATTTTCAGGCAGCCTTTTTACATTAATACCACATCACCGTAAATTCCCCTTAAAACGGAATCTTTTCCCCATCTTCTGGCACGGCAACCCAATCTTTTAACCCAGATTTTTGCACAAAGGCACGCATTGCTTGACGGCTCACCGCACCGTGATTGACTGCATCCATATGCACGGCAATGATTTTTGCCTTGGGCATGGCCTGATGGGCGTGGGCGACATCTTCCTTGCCCATAATAATGCCTTCATTAAAGCCATTGACCCTTGCCGACCCCGTATTCATCACCAAAACATCGGGCTTATATTTGATGAGCGCCTTATTGACATCAGCCGTCCAGAGCGTATCGCCCATGATATAAAGCGTCTTACGGTCTTTGGCACGCAGCACCACGCCCATCGCATCGCCCAGCAATTGCCCAAGCGGTGCGACCGCATACATCTCTTTGGTGCCATGTGCACCGCCTGTTTTGTGCAGGCTGACATCGCCAATTTTCAAGGTCTCGTTTAACACCCGCACATCATTAAATCCCTGTTCACGAATCAGTTTCGCATCATCTTGATTTTGCACGATAATTGGCAAATCTTTAGGCAGATATTTTTGTGCTGCCTCGTCCCAGTGGTCAAGATGGGTATGGGTAACCACAACCGCCGTTACCCCTTGCCAAGCCTCATTCATCGGCATCGGCAGTTCGGTCAAAGGGTTACGCAGCTGACTGTTTAGCGTGTTGGCAAAGCCTTCATACGCCCCTTTTTTGGCAAGCATCGGGTCAATCAAAAACGTCTGTCCTGCATAGCTGACTTTTGCGGTGGCGTTGCGGATATGCTGATAGCTGTCGCTGGCGTAAGCCTGAACGCTCAATAACGCCCCCAAAAGGGCAGTGGCAAGTAAAGTTTTGGTACGCATCGTGATTCCTTAAATCGATTGCCCATGCTAAAAATGAAGCATCGGGCGGTGAAAAATCATCAAAATGGCGGGTGAAATGCCATCTTTTTCAAGAACGAGCATTATCCATCTTCTTGAAAAACAAAAATATTGACCAATCTTTCAAAAACCGAAAGAATTGGCTCAAAAAGTGAGAAAAAAATGACCGCACCGATTGTTGCCCTGCTGCTGTATCCTGATTTTAACCCCTTTCAATTTGCCATACCGCACCGTGTTTTTTCGCTCAATGTTGATGATAAGCCACTGTTTCATCTGAAAATTGTTGCAGAAAATCCCGACTGCTGTTATGGAGAAAACGACATTTATGTGCCTGCTGACGGCGATTTACGCCTGCTTGAGCAGGCCGATATGGTGATTGCCTTTGGCTGGCAGCCTGAAAAAATGCCCAGCGATGCCTTAAAACAGGCACTTATCCGAGCCAATCAACGTGGGGCTTTGGTTGCAGGGCTTTGTTACGGTGCTTATTTGTTGGCGTACAGCGGACTGCTAAACGGCAAAGAGGCGACCACTCATTGGCTGGGTGAAGCGGATTTTGCCAAGCGTTTTCCTGCCGTTAAACTGAGTATTGAAGCCATCTACATTGAGCAAGGTAGCCTGATGACCTCTGCTGGCACGGCGGCCGCCCTTGACTGCTGTCTTGCCATCATTCGCAGAACGTACGGGGTGAAAATCGCCAACCAAATCGCCCGCATACTGGTGGTTTCACCGCACCGTGAAGGCGGACAGGCACAATTTATCGAGCAGCCCATCGCCCGCCTAAGCCCAAGCGAAAACATGAGCGAACTGCTGGCACAAATGCAGCAAAACCTTAAGCAGGATTACCGTATTGACGCACTGGCAAGGCGTCTGAATATGAGCCGAAGCACCTTTACCCGCCATTTTCGCCAAGCCACAGGTGTGTCTTTGACCGAGTGGCTGATTGCCCTGCGTCTTCAGCGTGGACGGGAGCTGTTAGAAAGCACGGATTTGGGCATTGAACACATTGCAAGCGAAATCGGCTTTCACTCTGCCACCGCCTTTCGCCAGCATTTTAGAAAGAAACACCGCGTAAGCCCGAGAGCGTGGCGGAGGGGGGAATGCCACCCGAGTTAGTAGATGGCTACCGCATTGGAAAAATGCATCTGTGTAACTTTTAGGCTACCTAAAAACCCTATCTTTTTCAGGCCGCCCCAAATTATCCAATCCCTAATCCCCAAGCTCCTCCGCCAAAAAATCTGCCACATCACGTACGCTTTGGCTATGGCGGACATCTTCGTGCATGATGAGATAAAGTGGTGTGCTAAGGCTTGGCATGGTGGTAAGTGCGGTCATCGCTTCTGTGCGGTAATCACAAGGCAAAAGCCCAATGCCAAGTTTGTGGACAATGGCGGTCTGCATTATCTGAAAATCATTGCACACAAAGCAAACAGGCTTTTCCGCCAGCTGCTCCTCCACCCATTTGGCCTGCGTACCGCCTAAGTGCAAGCCCAGATATTGCCACGCGTCTTTGGGCGTGTCGGCAAGATAATCTTGATGCCCATACCAGCGGTAATCAATATTGCATAGACGGCGGGCAACAAGGTCGTTTTGCTCGGGCAGGGTAATCCTTAGGGCAATGTCTGCCTGACGCTGATGCAGGCTGCTTAAGGTCGGGTCGCTGGTCAATACCAAGCGAATATGAGAAAAACGCTGATAAAAGAGCGGCAACAGCGGGGCAATCAAGGCATGGGCAACAAAGGGCGAAACCGACAGCAACACCTCGCTGACCGCCTGCTGGCTATCTTCGGCGGTTTGGCGGAACTGGCGGATATTAAATTGCAGTTTTTTCGCTTCAGGATAAAGCCGTTCCCCTGCTGCCGTGAGCAAATAGCGTTTATTGATGCGGTCAAAAAGATGTAGATTGAGCTGTTTTTCCAAGCGTTCAATACGGCGGGCGACCGTGCTGTGCTCTACACCCAAAGCCTCGGCGGTGGCGGTGAGCGTCTGTTTTTCAACCAGCAATAAAAAATAGTGAATATCGTTCCAATCAAGTCGCATAAGAATGTGCATAAATCGTCATTGTTTTGCATTTTATCCATATTATTGAACAATAACAAGCGGTAAAATAACCCCACATCAAATAATTTTTGGAGAAAAAACCATGAAAAAACCGCTGATTACCGCCGTCTTACTGTTTGGATTGACCGCTTTGCCTGCGATGGCACAGCCCGTCCATCAGCCCAAAGCCAACCCCGTTCCCATGCAAAAAACACAGGTTGCAGGCTACTTTCGCCAAATGGTCGGCGATTACGAAGTTACCGCCCTTTATGACGGCGTAGGCAATCTGGACACCGCCCTGATGGCAAAACACACCGACCTTAGCGAACAAGCACTCAACCAACTGCTTGATGATGCCTTTGTTCCCCGAACCCATCTTGGCGGCATGGAAGGCACCATCATCGGCTTTTTAATCAACACAGGCCGCCACCTTATCCTCATTGATGCAGGCAAAGGCGAAGTCCAAGCCCCCATCTTTTTGGACAAACAAGGGAGGCTCCTTGACAGCCTGCGCGCCTCAGGCTACCGCCCCGAACAAATTGACATCATCTTGCCCACCCACATGCACGCCGACCACCTAAACGGCATCGTCCACAAAGGCAAACGCACCTTCAAAAATGCAACCCTCTATCTGGCAGAACAAGAAAAAGCCTTTTGGCTTGACACCCCCATAAACATGCTGCCTGAAACCGTCTGCCCCTATGTTGAACTGGCACGCCAAGCCGTCCGACCCTATGCCAAAGCAGGACGGGTCAAATACTATCCATCGGGCAAAGAAATCTTTGAAAACCTAACCGCCATACCGCTCTTTGGGCATACCGCAGGGCATAGCGGCTTTCTCATTGAATCCAAAGGCGAAAAACTGCTCATTTGGGGCGACCTCATGCACAGCCCAGCCATACAAATGCCGCACCCAGAAGTCGCCATAGACTTTGATGCCAATGCCGAGCAAGCCCGAAAAACCCGTCAAACCATGCTCAAAAACATCGTGGCGGAAAAAACACTCATCGCAGGTGCACATCTGCCATTTCCAGGGCTTGGACACCTACAAAAAGACGGCGAAGGCTACCGCTTTATCCCTGTACAATACCGCCTCCTTGACCAACACTAAACACCTAAGGAGAACACCATGAACGACCGTTACGCACCGCTCTTTACCCCCTTTACCCTTAATAACGGCATCACCATCAAAAACCGCCTTGCCGTTGCCCCGATGACCCACTTCGGAGCCAACCCAGACGGCAGCCTAGGCGAAGAAGAAGCCCACTTTATTGAAGGCAGAGCCGCTGACTTTGGACTCTTCATCACCGCCGCCACCCTTGTTGCCGAAAACGGCAAAACCTTTTTTGGCCAGCCCCACGCCATCGGCCAAGAAAACCTGCCACGGCTGACCGCCCTTGCCGAACGGATTAAAAAACAAAACGCCAAAGCCATCTTGCAAATCCACCACGGCGGAGCACGTGCAGCAGACTTTGGACTCATCAAACACCCCCTTGCCCCAAGTGCCATCAACCAAGCCAAAGCCCTAGAAGACAGCGAAATTCACGCCATCATCAACGCCTTTGGACAAGCCACCGAACTTGCCCTGCAAGCAGGCTTTGACGGCATAGAAATCCACGGTGCCAACGACTACCTATTGCAACAATTTTACTCAGCCAAAACCAACCGCCGCACCGACCAATGGGGCGGCAGCCCAGAAAACCGCATGCGGTTTCCACTTGCCGTGATTGACGCTGCCGTTGCGGCCAAACAACGCCATCAGCGAGACGACTTCATCATCGGCTACCGCTTCTCACCCGAAGAAGCAGGCGAAGACGGGCTCACCATGCACGACACCTTGCAGCTCATCGACCGCCTCATTGACAAACCCCTGCAATACCTACACGTATCCCTATGGGACTTCTACAAAAAAGCCCGCCGAGGTGCCGACACAAACCAAAGCCGCATGCAGCTTATCCACGAACGCATCGGCGGCAAACTCCCGCTTATCGGCGTAGGCAACCTCTTTACCGCAGACGACCTCATCGCCGCCTACCAAACAGGCTGGGCAGAATTTTTGGCCGTAGGCAAAGCCTCGCTCATCAACCCAAACTTTGCCACCCTTATCAAAACAGGCAAAGAAGAGCAAATACAAACCGCCATCGACCCCGAAAGAAAAACCGCCTACCGCTACCCAGAAGCCCTATGGCAACAGCAACTGCAAGGCCCGTCATGGCTGCCGCCGCTAAAAGGTGCCAACTGGCAGCCAAGAGATGTGTAGGTGGTGATGGGATAAGGAGATGGTGTTAGAAAAGGAGGCTGTCTGTTGGGCAATAGCGATGGAATTGAAATATATAGTATTGAGCAAGCATCATCAGTTCTTTTTAAATAGGCAGCCTGAAAAGGCTCAGGTTGCCTATTTATAGTGGATTAAAATAAGAAATCTACTGCGTTGCCAGCCCCTGATGTGCAAAATGTACACGACAGTCGCTATTGACTTGTACCTTTCTATTTTAATCATCCACTATGCTTACTTAGGTTGCTTATAAAAATCTTTAAATACATTCATAATATCAATTGCTTGTGAAGGTAAAATCGTTCTACCTTCATCTTCATTATAATAATATTTCAAGACTTCAATATAGGCATGTCCAATAGCTTCAGTTAGTGCAACAGCAGTAGCAGCTCTTATTGACCCACCAATTACACTTCCAACACTTGGAATGAGCTTGAAAGCATTTGCAACTATAGTTTTGCCAACTTGAGCAACTGCTGTCATACCTAAAATTGAAGTAATGACGCTAGTTGTTGCATTGCTTTGGTCATCCACTTCAAATTCCGCATTTAATTTAGCAATCATCGCACCTTGGGCTGCCGCAATTAATGGAGCATCTGCCATAGGAATAGGAATTGCACCTGTTGCACCAGCAGCAGCTGCGGCAGTGTGTACAATCTTTCTCGCATCATTAATCATTTGTTCCAATTTCAATTTTTTGTTAACCAATTGAGCCTTTTTAAATAAAGAGATTAGCTCTTCAGCATTTCGCCCTACTTCTGCTAAACAACTGAATGTTGCTGTTAATAGGTCTTCCAAGCCAGATTGCGGAAATTCGTGTCCAGCTTTGCGATTTTTAACGGAATTGACTCTAACAAAACGATTTTTTGGAAAATCATTATACTTAATAAAAATTTCATTTTTTGCTTTTTCTACAAATTCATCCCCATCTTCGTATTGTGTATCAGTAAACACAACAACTGTAGGAAGCTTGCGTTCACGTGCGATCTCAAGCAAATCTAAATCACTCTCTTGAATTCTTTTACTACCTTCTTTAATACATAACCATACGACATGTGGTAAATCTTCATGATTTAAAGATTGTTTGGCTTTTTCAAAACCTGACTCAATATCTTTAATGATTTGGTTGCGAGTTCCCTCGTAATCTTTAGTTTCTATACCCTTGGTGTCCCAAAGAACCAACCCTTTTGTTTTAATTTCATATTTTTCAAGAAATTGTGTTACTGGTTTTCCTGTCCCTGATACAGCAACATTGTTACCAAAAACCGCATTAATTAATGCACTTTTCCCTACTCCAGTTGAGCCAAGTAAGACTATATTTAATTTTCCTCTTTTATCTTCAGCCTCCTTTTTTGCAAATTCAGCGTTGAACTCTCCCGTTTCACGGTTGTACGCGCCACCTATAAAATCTTCAAGTATATTCATGATAAACCTCTTTCTTTAATGAAATAAAAATCACCCTTTCAAGTTGCCTGAAATAATAAATAATGCTCGGAGCTAGCTTAAGGGCTTAATCCAAATACCATTGCACGGTTTGTGGCTTAATGCTAACGTTTAATCCGTTTCTTCCATGCTTAAGTATTGCCTCGTTCTAAACATCAATTTCTACCAACAAACGACTTCTCTTAAATCAAGCAAAAGAGTGAATCGCCTAGAAAAACTTCAAATAACATAGTGTTATGCGGAAAAAGCAATCCAATAACCATACAAGGTTGTTTCAACAAATACGATTGTACGAAAACAGAATGCTAGCAGATGTCGTAGTTATGACTTTTTGCAGGCTTTCTGTATCAGCTACCGTAAAACTTTGTTAATCAATGTTTGGTTATTACTTATTTTATACGAATTTTATTCTTTTAACAGAATTAATAGCGATTTTCTTTTTAAGTTGGTTGTTTATATTTGCTTGGCAAGGAGCAAACATGAGCAACACAGCCAAATCTCAACTCACTAATCAAAGCATCGGTGCAGCTATTGCTAAACAACGCAAGGCCTGTGGCATAACGCAAGCACAACTGGCAGAACGATTAGAATTAAGTATTGATGCGATTTCACGCTTGGAGCGTGGCAATATTGCACTGTCTGTTGCAAGATTGGTTAAACTGGCAGAAATCTTTGATTGTGAACTTGTGGATTTACTAGACGAAGCGAGCAATCGCCCACGAGATCAAGCAAGAAAATTAGAAAGCATGCTGATGCAATTAGATGAACAGAAACGGCAAGGTTTATTGCAGTTAATAGAACAGATGATTGAATGGCAAAAATAAAAGGCAGCCTGAAAAAAAAAAGAGGGGCAGCGATACGCCATGCTCTCTTTAATATTTAGGGTGATTTTGGCAATTCAAGTCATAAAAACTTATCTAAAAGTTTTCACCCAGCCCCTTCATTTAGCCTTGATGCTTTTTGCCCCATCACAAAGCTAATCGGCAAGCATTTCAATCAGAAAATCGGCCACCGTCCGCACTTTTTTTGATGCACGAACGTCCTCATGCATCACCAAATAAAGCGGTGCGGTGAAGTCCTCCATCTCCTCAATGGCAGCAAAATCAGGGTGGTCGGCATGGCAAATCGGCAATAAACCAATGCCCATTTTTTGGGCAATCGCCGCCTTCATCACCTGAAAATCATTGCAGGCAAAGCGAATCGGCTTGCCGTTAAGCTCGGTTTGCAGCCATTTTTCGTGCGTGCCAGCAAGCTGTAGGCTTAAGTATTGCCAGCTTTCTTGCGGCTCGTGCTGAAGATAGGAGCGATGGGCAAACCAGCGGTATTTGACGTAGCACAAACGGCGTGCCACCAAGTCTTCTTGCAGCGGCTCGGCAATCCTTAGGGCGATGTCGGCTTGGCGGGCGTGCAGATTGCTGATGACCGAATCGCTCTGGATAATCAAGCGGATATACGAAAACCGCTGATAAAAGAGGGCAAGGGTCGGTGCCAGCAGGCTGTTGGCGACAAAGGGCGGTGCCGAAACCGCCACTTCACCCACCGATTCCCGCTTATCCTGTGCTGTTTGGGCAAATTGCTTGATGTTTAGCTGCAATTTTTTGGCTTCTTGATACAGCTCTCTGCCGTCATCGGTCGGCAGATAACGCTTGTTGATGCGGTCAAAGAGGTGTAGTCCAAGCTGTTTTTCCAGCCGTTCAATCCGCCGTGATACCGTGCCGTGTTCGACATTTAGGGCGTTTGCCGCCGCCGTTAGGGTCTCTTTTTCCATCAGTAAGATGAAATAATGCACATCGTTCCAGTCTAAATCCATCGCTTAATTGTGAAAAAATAAACATTACTGTCAATTTTAAGCCTATTTATGTGAAAAAACAACGTATAAAATACGCTTATTCAAATCATCATATCGGAGAATGTAAATATGAATAAGAAATTTTTAACATTGTTAGTGGCTAGTTCGCTAGGGTTTTCAGTACTAAATACAAATGCAGTGGCTGAGCCAACTTATTATCCCCCTGAGAATGCTATTCCAATGAAATTGACACAAGTACCAGGATATTATCGTGTAATGGTGGGAGAATTTGAGGTAACCGCTTTATATGATGGGGCTGCTTCACTTAATGCAGAATTATTTTCTAAATATAGTAAATTTAATAAAAAAGAATTGGAGAAAATGATTAATGATGAATTTTCTTTAAAAACAGAAAATGGAGGAGTAAATACAGCTATTATTGCATTCCTTATTAATACAGGTAAAAATTTAATTTTAGTTGATGCGGGAAAGGGAAATGTTCAGGATCCTATTTTTGTCAACGACCAAGGTTCGCTGATTTCTAGTCTTAATGCTGCAGGCTATAGTGCGGATCAAATTGATATCATTTTACCTACTCACATGCATGCTGATCATTTCAGTGGGGTAACTGTCGATGGAAAGAGGGTCTTCCCAAATGCAACAATTTATTTACCAAACCAAGAAAAAGCTTTTTGGTTAGATAAGTCAATAGATCAAATTCCTAATAGTGCTAAACCATTTGTAAGATGGGCAAGAGAAGCAGCAGAACCGTATATAAAAGCAAATAAAATAAAGTTTTATAACTCGGGCGATGAAGTTATCCCTAGTGTAAAATCAGTCCCTTTGTTTGGGCATACGCCTGGTCATAGTGGATTTGAGATTACGTCAAATAATGAAACTATACTGATATGGGGGGACTTGATGCACAATCATGCCATTCAGATGCAGCATCCTGAAGTTGCGGTGGACTTTGATGCAAATTCAATCTCAGCACGAAAAAGCCGTTTAAACATATTACCCAAAATTGCTAAAAGAAAAATATTGGTAGCTGGGGCTCATTTACCTTTTCCTGGAATAGGGCATATCCGTATTGAAAATAATGGATATCGGTGGATACCTATAGAGTATCAACCAATTTCTAAAAATTAAATGAAATTTAACCGCTCTTTATCTATAAAAAATATTACGTAGGAGTATATCTATGTCCTTTAAACATTACCGTGGTGAGTGGATTTTACTGCTTGCCACCCTTGCCGCCGCCTTTGGCTGGCTGTTTTCCAAAAGTGCGATCGCCGAATTGCCAGCGGTAACCTTTGTGAGCTTGCGTTTTGGTGCGGCAGCCCTTATCTTTTTGCCCTTTGCTTTTCGTGGACTTGGGCGGTTAAGCCGTAAACAGTGGCAGCAAAGCCTGCTTGTTGGCTTATCTTTTAGCCTGTATCTTTTTTTCTGGGTGCTTGGTGTCAAGCACACCCAAGAGCTGGGCAAGGGGGCGTTTTTGTTAAGCCTTGCGATGCTTGCCGCCCCGTTGATTGCGTGGCTGATTTATCAAGAGCGACCCGTAAGGCGGTTTTGGCTTGCCCTGCCGATTGCCGTTTTGGGCATGATTTTTTTGGCAGCAAGCGGTCTTTCTTCGGGCGGCGGATTGGGGCTTGATACGCTGTTCTTTTTATTGACGGCACTTTGGGCGGGCATTCAGTTTGTGTTAAACAGCCGCTACGCAAAGTCGGTGCCGATTTTGCCGCTGACCTTTATTCAGCTTGCGATGGTTGGGCTGTCAAGCGGTTTTTATGCACTGTTGGCAGAGGATATGCCGTCTTCTGTTGGCTCGATGACGTGGCTTTGGCTTGCCCTTAGCGTTTTGATTGGTACCAATGCCCGCTTTTTGCTGCAAACCTTTGGGCAAAAATTAAGCGATGTCGGCAATGGGGCGTTAATCATGATTTTAGAACCCGTTTGGACAATGCTGCTTAGCGTGATGTTTATGCAAGAAATGCTTGGCACGTCAAAAATCATCGGCTGCGTGCTGATTTTGCTTGCGTTGCTGCTCTACCGTGTGAAACGGCTGCCCAAAGCTGCAAGCCTGCATGGCAAAAAATCCCGTAAACAAGTGGGCATTTCGCTCTCTTCAGCAAGCCCTTGTATCAAAAAAGGGGATTAAAAGTGCGGTCAAAAATCTTTAAGTTTTTATCCTGATTTGATGGTTTCCCGTTTTGATTTTTGAATGATTATTTCTAATAACTTGGGTGAAAATTCCTATTGAATCAAACCGCTATTTAAAAGCGTATTTTTTTAATTAGGCTACCTGAAAATCCTTATTTAAAGTTTTCAGGTAGCCTTTTTATGGCCAAAACTTGGGCATTTTATACGGCTGCCATCAGCTGGTTAATCAGCTCTTTGACCGATACAATGCGGTTGATTCTGCTCACACCTGTGCCAACGGAAACATAGCCCTGTTCAAAATCGCCCTCCAGCATACCAAGACGCATACCTGTGCCGCCATTCATCAGCTTGGCAATCTCGGCACGGCTTGCTCCCTCTTCGCTCATGGCGTGCAGTCTTTTGCCAAGGGCGGTCGGCAGTGAGCGATAGTAGTAAGGCTCTGTGCGATACAGCAGCAAATCGTCCGCACTGGCTTGAGTCAGCCATTCTTTGACACTTTGGGCGGCACGGCATTCATGGGTGGCAATAAAGGCGGTGCCAACATAAACACCCTCTGCACCCAAAACCATGGCCGCACGCACGCTATCGGCATCGGCAATACCGCCAGCCAGCATCAAGGGCAATTTGACTTTGCCGACAAAATCCGCCAGCACGCTAAAGCTGCCCACCTCTTTTTGCGGCAGTGTACCGCCTTCATCAAAGCCTGTAACAACCAAAATATCTGCCCCCAGTGCTTCGGCTTTTTGGGCATCTTGAAGGTTTGGGTTGCCAAGACGGCAGATGATGGTCATGCCAGCATCTTTAAAACGCCGATACAGTGTTTCATCTAAATAACCATTATCAAGCACCACAGGCACCTGCTCTTCAATCAGCAAATCGGCCATACGTGGCATCAAAGACAAATCATAAGAAACCACCACAGGCACGCCAAAGGGCTTGTCGGTCAAAGTCCGAACCTTGGCAATTTCGGCACGCATACGGCTTAAGACTTCATCGTTTGAGCTTGGATTGCTGTTTTGTCCCGCATGGGGAGCCAAAAAGCCAAGCCCGCCCGCTTCATTGACGGCGGCAACCAGCTTGGCATCGGTCAGCCACGACATGGGGGCTTGGATAATGGGGTGGGTGATGTGCAGAAGGTCGCAAATACGGTTCATGGGAAGACTCCTTGTTGATGTAGATGATTATGATGAGATTATATATTCTTGAAATTAAAAAGATAACCCATTAAAATAAGAACCAAATTTTCATTTATGGAAAGATAATGGATTTAAATGCTCTGCGTTTATTTGTGGCGGCGGTGCAGTGCGGCAGTCTTTCTAAAGCCAGTCAGCAGCTTGATATTCCGCTTGCGACCTTAAGCCGTCAGATTGTCAAATTGGAAGCTGCGTTGCAGGTGCAGCTATTTAATCGCTTTAAGGCAGGCGTTAAGCCGACTGAAGCGGGTTTGAGGCTTTATGAACAGGTGCATTTGCCGATGGATAATCTGCTCAACGCCCAAGAGGCCTTGTTTCACGAACAAAACGAGCTGGCAGGCAGGCTGCGGCTTTCGGCGATACCGACCTGCACTCCTTTGCTTGCGTGGGTTGATGAATTTTGTCAGCGTTATCCCAAGGTGCAGGTGCATTGCCAATTGACCGAGAGGGTTTTGGATTTGGCGGCCGATGGCATTGACATTGCCTTTCGCGTGGGCAATTTGCAGGCCGATCATCTGATTGCCAAGCCCATTTTGCAAAGCCGTGCCAAGCTGGTTGCCCACCCAAGTCTTTTGGCAAAATGGGGTGTGCCTCAAGACCCGCAGGCCTTGAGCCGCTTGCCTTGTGCAGGCTGGGGCAGGGGCGATGCTATGATGACTTGGCAGCTGGGCGATGAGCGGTTAAACCTTAACTATCGCTTTGCAAGCAATGATTCTTACGCTTTGGTTTTTGCGGCCAAAGCAGGCATGGCGATTTGTCAGCTGCCTGACTTTCTTGCTGATGATTTGATACAAAAAGAGGGGTTGGTCGAGGTGTTGGCGGATTATCCGCAGCCTGCCCATGAGCTGTATATGCTTTATGCCGCCCACCGCTACCCATCAAGAACGATTAAGACCTTTATTGATTTTGTCAAACAAAAAAGCCCGCTCTATAAGCAAAAGACTGCTTACTTAGGCGGGGATTGGCTTGGGTAAGTGTTTGGATTAAAGAGCGGTCAAAAATTTTTAAGTTTTTATCGCTGTTTTGATGATTTTTTTAATAACTTGGGTGAAAATTCCTACTGAATAAAACCGCTATTTAAAGGCGTATTTTTTTAATTAGGCTGCCTGAAAGTTTGATATTTTCAGGCGGTTTTTTTATGAAATGAAATAAAAAAATCAGTGAAAAAACGGGTATTTTTCGCTTTAATCTTTAACCCCTTTTTCTCATAACTCGGGTGAAAATTCCTATTGAATAAAACCGCTATTTAAAGGCGTATTTTTTTAATTAGGCTACCTGAAAGTTTTTATTTTAAGTTTTCAGGTAGCCTTTTTTATTGTCAAAGGATAAAAAATCGGTCAAAAATCTTTAAGTTTTTATCCTGATTTGATGGATTGTTGGCTTTTATCTTTAACCCCTTTTTCTAATAACTCGGGTGAAAATTCCTATTAAACAAAATTCCCATTTAAAAGTATTTTTTTAATTAGACTGCCTAAACGTTTTACATTTTCAGGCAGCCTAAAATCCTAAACAATCCTGCCAAACTGCATTTCATTGTCTTTGAGCCGCTGTATATCACGGTGGGGCGGTTCGCCAAACAGTCGGGCGTATTCACGGTTAAATTGGGTTGGGCTTTCATAGCCCACGGCAAAGGCGGCGGTGGTGGCATCTTGATTTTCTTTAAACATCAGCCGTCTGGCGTGCTGGAGGCGAAGCTGCTTTTGGTATTGCAGGGGGCTTACGCCTGTCAGTTTTCTAAAGTGCTGGCGAAAGGACGATGGACTCATGTGTGCCTGTTCTGCCAGTTGGTTGATGTCGGTCTTTTGGGCGTAATGCTCGTTAAAATAGGCAATAATTTTGGCAATGTTGCGTTCGGCACTGCCTTGCATCAAGAGCCTTTTGAGCATGGGCTGATGCACGCCGTTTAAGAGGCGTAAGGCGATTTCACGTTCAATCAAGGGGGCAAGGTATGGCTGCCATTGGGGTTCGTCAAGCAGGGCGGTGTAACGCACCACCGCATCAAGCAATCCCTCATCAATCGGGGCGACCGACAGGCTGTCCGAAAGGCTTGATTGCTTGGTCTGCCAGTCGGTCTGTTCGGCAAGTTCACGCAAGAGCATCACATCAAGTTCAATTCTTAAGCTGAGGTAGGGCGTGTTTTGGCTTGCCTGCAAAACGTGCGATACCACAGGCAAATCAAGGGTGGTCAATGCGGCATCGCCTTGGGCAAGCTGCATGATTTCGTTGCCAAAATTGACGTGTTGCACGCCTTGCACGACCACAAACAGGCTAAGCGGATAGATGCAAGGCACGGGGTGGGTGCGGTGGTTGCGGCGGCAGAGGTTTAAGGCGGGCAGGGCGGTGTCAGAAAAGCTGCCTTCTTGTTGGGTGAAGCGTTTGATGAGGCTGGCAAGTTTTTCCCATGGGTCTTGATACATGATGCGGCTCACTAAATGTTTTTATGGCGATTTTAAGGGAATTTGTCAAATTAGGCAAGAATTGACTTCGTTTTGGCAAATATGGCGGCAGGGTTTAGCCGATAATAACGCCATCAAAGCTTTTCAACATGAAAGCTTTTCAACATCAAAACTTTTTCAATGGAGTATTTTTTATGATTTATGCCACAGACAAGACCTTTTCTGATGAAGTGTTAAATGCAAACACGCCCGTGCTGGTTGATTTTTATGCCGATTGGTGTCCGCCTTGCCAAATGATTGCCCCTTTGCTTGATGAATTGGCAGAGGATTACGCAGGCAAGGCCAAGGTGGTGAAAGTCAATGTTGATGACAATCCTAAGCTTTCTGCCCAATATGGCATTCGCAATATCCCAACGCTGATGACTTTTAAAGCAGGGCAAATGACGGCACGCCACGCAGGTGCGATGCCCAAATCTGCCCTTGCCCAATTGATTGATAAAGAACTTTAAGGAGAACAGAATGACCCCTTTTGCTGATGTTACAAAAATTAGCGAGCTTGCCGCCCGTATTCAAAACGATGCCAAACTTGGCGAATTTACTCTGCATATGAGCAGTGAATCAAACGGCGGTGTTGGCGTAAAAACCGCAACAGGCATCACGGTGCAAGGCGGTGTTGCCGATAACAGCCGTGTGAATAAATTCATCACGCTTGGCGATGAACCGCAGGCGGTGCTGGGCGAAGACCGTGCCTTAAGCCCGATGGAGTATGTTTTGCAGGCGTTGGCAGGCTGTTACACCGCAACCCTCACGCTGCTTGCCGCTGGCAAGGGCATTGAATTAAGCCGTATTGATTTAAAGCTTAGCGTGGATTTTGATTTAAATGGCTTTTTGAAGTTTAAAGACGTTCGCAGCGGTGCAAGCCAAATCCGTGTGGATATTCACCTAGAAAGTCCAAATACCGATAAAGAAAAGCTTGATGCCTTGGTTGATGAAATCGCCAATCATTCGCCCGTGTATGACACGCTGGTCAATCCCGTTAACGTGATTAACCGCTCGGTGTAAGGACAATAAAGAAAGCCTGAGCTTGGCTTTGGCTTTCTTTGCCGATGGCTTTTTAACTTTTATTGTGTGAGCCTTTATTGCATGAGCCTCATATTTTTTAAGGAAAATCATGTCAAACCGTATTGTATCGTTGCTTAATATTGAAAAACCCTTTATCCAAGCCCCGATGTCTTGGGTAACCAATGCCGAATTTGTCGCCGCCGTCAGCAACGCAGGCGGACTGGGCGTGCTTGGGCCCAACGCAGGACAAACCACCTTGACCACAAGCCCCGAAGAGACGGCAGAACGTATGCGTCAAGAAATCCGCAAAACCAAAGCCTTGACCGACAAGCCCTTTGGCGTCAACCTTGCCCCCAATGCCGACCAAGCCAAAGACCCATGGACACGCCCCATTCTCAACGTCATCAAAGAAGAAGGCGTTCATGCCGTGGTGTGGATGGGTATGGGCGAAGGCACGGTGCTGCCTGAAATCTTTGCCGAACTCAAACAGGCAGGCATCAAAATCCTCTATCGGGCCATCACCCCAACCGTCCAAAACACCCGTCAGGCAGAAGAGGCAGGTGCCGACATCATCGTTGCCACAGGCTTTGATGAAGGCGGATTGATGCCAGAACGTGCCATTGGCACCTTTGCCATTGTGCCCATGATTGCCGATGCCGTGCGTCAAGCCCCCGTGCTGGCAGCAGGCGGTATCGCCGATGCACGAACCGCCAAAGCCGCCTTTGCCTTGGGTGCAGAAGGCATCTTTGTTGGCACTGCCCTGCTGGCAACCCACGAAAACCCAGCCCACCCCAAGGTCAAACAAGCACTCATAGACAGCCAGCCGACCGATCTCTTGCTCTTTCGGGCACCGCCAAGCTTTGTCCGCTCAACCGCTGGCAAACTGGCCAAAGAACTTGCCGAAAAATCCCTAAACGGTGCAGATGATGCCGAAATCAGCCAGCATCTGGCAGGTTTATCAGGATTTGGCACAGGCATGATGCAAGGCGACCTTGACAGCGGTTGGGGCAGCTTTGGCTTAGGCGTTGGCCATATCCACCGCATTAAAAGCGTGGCAGAGGCGATGGCCGATATGCTCTCATGGCAGAATACATGAAAAAAGCCACAAGCCTTGCCGAGGTTGAGCGTCATATCACGGAGCATGATTTAAGTCTTGTTTATATCACTGCCCCAAAATGCGGCGTGTGCAGCGTCTTGCATCACAAGCTCAAAAACTTTGCCGAACGTGGGAAGCTTGCCGTCATAGAAGCAGACATCGCACAGCTACCAAGCCTTGCAGGGCGGTTTTTGGTCTTTACCGCCCCCACGCTGCTGCTTTTTTGGAAGCAACAAGAAATCTTACGGCAGGCACATTTTATCCGCCTAAACGACTTTGGAGCAAAACTTAGCAGCTACCAAGATTTATCATATTAGGCAAAAAAAAGCTTCTTTTGGGCAAATCAAGATACCAGAAAAACGCTATTATAGTCGCTTAAATTCACACGAAGACAAGGCGAAGGCGACTTAAAGTGTACAGGCAGTACATGAGGGAGCCTTCAACGCTGTATTCGTTTGAAGTTAAATGACGAGATTTGACCCTAACGCAGATAACGCATCTACCAAACATCACTTATCTTAAGAGGAAAAACCCATGAAAAACTTTGAAAACCGCAAATTATTGGTCGTTGGCGGCACAAGCGGCGTAGGACTTGCCATTGCTGAAGCCATTTTGGCACAGGGCGGCAAAGCCGTTATTTTAGGCAATAATCCCGACAAAGCCGAAACCGCCCGCCAAACCCTAGCCGAACGCTACGGACAAGAAAACGTCAGTGCCTTAACCGCCAACCTGCTCTCAATGACAAGCGTGCAAGCATTGATAGCCAAGCTCAACGCCGAACACAGCGACATAGATTTATTGGTCAATAGTGCAGGCGTGTACTTCCCCAACCGCTTCTTGGAAACCGATGAAGCCCAGTATGACGGCTATCTAGGCATCAACAAAGCCATCTTTTTCATCACCCAAGCGGTTGCCAAACTGATGATTGACAACAAAAAAGCAGGCTCAATCGTCAACATCACCGCCGCCTTATCGCACTTGCCCATCAAATCCACACCGATGGCGGCCTACTCCATGGCAAAATGGGGGCTTGAGGCACTCACCAAAAACGCCGCCGCCGAACTTGCCGAATACGGTATCCGCGTCAATGCCCTGCCGATTGGCATCATTGAAACCCGCATTTTTGAACGCTTTGCAAGCGGCGAACAGGTAAAAGATACCCTAGAAAACTTCAAAAAATACCACGCCTTAGGACGCAACGGCACGGTAGAAGATGTTGCGGCCACAGCTGCTTTCCTGCTCTCCGACCAAGCAGGCTGGGTTACAGGCAGCATTTGGCATGTGGACGGCGGTGCCATGACACGCCGCGATGACGTATAGCAAGCCCCACAAACCGCCCTTTGCAGTAAAACGCTGCCTGAATGTTTTAGGATTTTCAGGCAGCGTTTTTATTGGAAAAAGGGATTAAAAGTGCGGTCAAAAATCTTTAAGGTTTTTAGCCTGATTTGATGGGTTTTTGTTTTGATTTTTGAATGATTTTTCTACTGGCTTGGGTGGAAATCTTGTGTTTTGATTGAATAAAAGTCTACTTGAATATCCTAAACTTTCAGTAAAGCATTTCTATATCGTACGCATCTTATCAATAAACTTTCTCATCAAAAAATCAATCACTGCCTGCACAGCTTTGATTTGTTGGCTGATTTGCGGGTGGTAGATAGACTTTGGGGTTATGTCGCTAATGATGTTGCATAGGAATATAAAGGCTAATTATCAAACAAAACGATCCTCCAAAAACATATTTACAAATCTATTTTTATAGATATAATATTCCCCATCAACTAACTAATCAGACAACACTATGCCGATTACCGATACCCTTAAAGTGCTTGCCAACGAAGGCCGCCTGCAAATGCTGCAATGGCTCAAATCACCGCACGCACATTTCACCTCTGCCGAATTTTCCGCTGAAGCCATCAATGCCGAAGGCGGTGTCTGCGTGCAGGCGGTGGTCATCAAAAGCGGTTTGGCACAATCAGTGGTTTCTGCTTATTTAAACAGCTTAAAACAAGCAGGATTGCTGACCATGAAACGTGAAGGCAAATGGACGTATTACCGCTATGATGCTAACGCCGCCGCACAGTTTTTAAATCAGTTACAGCAAGTTTTGTAAGCATTTAACCGCCCTTTACGGGGCGTTTTTACAACCTAATATTCAAACAAATTTAAAGTAAGACAAGGAAAACGAGCGAAGCTGTATACCTTAATACTGCAAGCGAGTTTGACACCGTATTACTTTAAATTTGGCAGAATATATCTAAATTTCTAGATTTAACGAATTAAAAAAATATAGGAGCAACCCATGCAAATCACCCTCTTTTCCGACTATGCTTGCCCTTTCTGCTACATCGGCAAACGCTATCTTGAACAGGCACTTGCCCAATTTGAGCATGCCGACCAAGTGCAAATTCATCACAAAGCCTTTGAACTCTATCCGCAGGCAGGCAAAACCGTTACCAACACCACGCAAGGACGGATTGAATGGAAATACCAAAAAAGCCCAAGCGATGCTCTCGCGATGATCCGCGGCATTGAACAAAAAGCCAACCTTGCAGGCATCAATATGCGTTACGCCGAAGCCCAAAACACCAATATGTTTGATGCACACCGCTTAACCAAACTGGCCACCACGCTGGGCAAAGAAGAACAAATGGCCGAACGCCTGTTTGCCGCCTATTTCACCGACAGCCTGATTCTTGCCGACCACGAAACGCTCTGCCGCCTTGCCGAAGAAGTGGGCATTGAACGCAGCCGCGTGGAGCAGATGCTTGCCTCTGATGAATTTGCCGAAGCAGTGCGTGCCGATGAAACCGCCGCCCAGCAAAAAGGCGTACACGCAGTGCCGTATTTTGAAGTGGACGGCATACCCATCAACGGTGCTTTGCCAGCATCACATTTCTTGGCGGTACTGCAAGACGCTTGGCAGCAGCAAAATCAGCAAGCTATTGAAGGGGCTTCATGCGGAGTAGACGGATGCCACTAATTCCACGTGCCGAACCGCTCGTCATTGCCCCCAATGCCGCCCAATCCTGCATCATTTTTCTGCATGGATTGACCACAAGCGGACAACATTTCCGTTCGCTGGCTGAATATTTGCAGCAAAAACTGCCGCATACCGCCTTTATCCTGCCGCACGCCCCGATTCGCCCAGTTACTTGGGCTGGCGGCAACACTTCAGGTTGGTACGACTTACGCGGTGATAATTTTTTGCACAATGAGGATAAAGACGGATTGCAAGAGGCAGCCACCTACGTGCATCGCCTGATTGCAGAAGTACAGCGGCAAGGCATTGCCAGTCAAAACATCGTGCTGGGCGGTTTCTCGCAAGGCGGTGCGATTTCCTTACTGGCAGGACTGACTGCCGCACAGCCGCTTGGCGGACTGTTTAGCCTATCGGGCTACCTGCCGCTTGCAGAATCCCGCAAAGATTATGAAACGGCCGCCAATCTGCACACGCCGATTTTTATGGCACAGGGGCAATACGACCAGCTCATCACCGAAACGCAGATACAGCCTGCTGTGAATGCCCTTGCCAAACGGCAAAACTTCAGCTTCCACAGCTATCCGATCGGTCATGAAATCAGCCAGATGGAAATCGATGATTTGGCAGCGTGGCTAATAAATATCACGCAGTGATCTTAAATCATACGGAACAGGCTTGCTTTGCTATTTTTCACCATAACAGCAAGCCTTATTGGGTTATATCAAATAACAAAAAATCGTGGGGCTAAGTTACATCAACCAGAGGCTGGTGATCTTATAAAATGAACAATGAAATTTGATTTATTACCATTCCCCCAAAAAAGCTGAGAAACCTGTACGATTTAAAAGGTACCGCTAATACATCAGGAACAGAAAACAGCCTTGCTAAGCAATCGCCTAAAATGTAAAAAAATCTCTCAAAAAACCACCGCACTTGATTTTAATCACAAAACGTCACTAGAAGCGAGGAAAGAAACAACGTACAATCATCACGCTTTTAGTGAACATCAAAAGGAGAAAAAAATGGATAGACGACATTTCTTACGCGTAGGGGCATTAAGTTTATTTGCGGTAAATAGTTTAAAATTAAGTGCAGCTGAACAAAATAATGCGTTGTCTTTGCGCATTATTGCGACGACAGATATTCACGGTTTTTTAACCGATTTTGATTATTATAAAGATGCACCAACCGATAAATTTGGTTTTACACGTGCTGCCAGTTTAATCGCAGCAGCGCGGCAAGAAGTGAAAAATTCCGTGTTAGTCGATAATGGCGATTTAATTCAAGGCAACCCGATCGCAGATTATCAAGCCGCAAAAGGTGATAAAGAGGGGAAACCCAACCCCGCTATTTTAGCCTTAAATGCGATGCATTATGATGTGGGAACAATTGGTAATCACGAATTTAATTATGGTTTAGCCTATTTAGATCGCGCCATTAAGCAAGCTGATTTTCCAATTATTAATGCAAATGTCGTCAATGCCAACGATGAAAAGCCGTATTTCCAACCTTATTTTATTCAAGAAAAAACCGTAACCGATAATGCCGGAAAATCGCATCAGATTAAGATTGGTTATATTGGTTTCGTTCCACCACAGGTTATGGTGTGGGATAAAGCAAATTTAGAAGGTAAAGTCAAAGCCTATGATATTAAGAAAACCGCAGAACACTATGTCCCTATTGTAAAAGCAAAAGGGGCAGATATTATTGTGGCGTTGGCGCATACAGGGCCTTCCGATGAACCTTATAAAGAAGGGGAAGAAAATGCCGCATTCCATTTAGCTGATGTAAAAGGAATTGATGCGATTATCTTTGGGCATTCACACCGTTTATTCCCGAATAAAGAATTTGCCCACAGTAAAGGCGCAGATATTGAAAAAGGCACAATGAACGGCGTACCTGAAAGTATGGCGGGTTACTGGGCAAATAATATCAGTGTGGTTGATTTAACCTTAAACCAGCATAATGGCAAATGGTTTGTAACTGACGGTAAAGCGGCATTGCGCCCAATTTATGATGCGGATAAAAAGAAAGCCCTCATAGGCAACCATCCTGAAATTGCGGCATTACTTGCACCTATTCATCAAGCAACGCGTGAATTTGTTGCACAACCGATTGGTAAAGCATCAGACAATATGTATAGTTTCCTCGCGCTATTCCAAGATGATCCAACGGTACAAATTGTGAATCAAGCACAGAAAGCCTATGCTGAAAATGTCGTTAAAAACCTACCAGAGCTGGCAGGAATTCCCGTGTTAAGTGCGGCTGCCCCTTTTAAAGTTGGCGGACGTAAAAACGATCCAACCGCCTATGTTGAGGTAGATAAAGGGAATTTAACCTTCCGCAACGCTGCCGATCTCTACCTTTATCCCAACACCTTAGTGATTGTAAAAGTGAGTGGGGCAGAATTGAAACAATGGCTTGAATGCAGTGCGGGAATGTTTAATCAGATTGATCCACACAGTGATAAAGCACAACCTTTATTAAACTGGAATGGCTTCCGCACCTATAATTTTGACGTAATTGATGGGGTTAATTATCAAATTGATGTGAGCCAACCCGCACGTTATGATGGAGAATGCAAACTCATCAATCCTACCGCCTCGCGCATTATCAACCTGACTTACCAAGGTAAGCCCGTGCAAGAGAGCGATCAGTTTTTAATCGCAACGAATAATTATCGTGCATATTCTGGCAAATTCCCGGGAACGGGGGATGCACATATTGTCTTTGCCGCACCAGATGAAAATCGCCAAATTTTAGCGAACTATATCAGCCAAACCACAAAAGAAAAAGGCGAGGTTGTACCTTCAGCAGACAATAACTGGCGATTAGCCCCTATTGCAACAAAGGTACCACTCAATATCCAAGTGGAAACGTCACCAAGTGAGAAAGCCAATACGTTTATCAAAGAAAAAGCCCAATACCCTATGGATTATATCGGTCAAGATGAACTTGGTTTTGCAGTCTATAAAATAAATTTAAGCCAAAAATAGACCGCACTTTCTAATATGGCGATGTTTTCGCATCGCCATATACTTAAGTATTCATTTGTATTATTCTTTACATCTCAAGGATGATTGAAAATTATTATCGCTGCTTGATTTTAAAATGCCGTCGTGTCGGGTGCTTTGCCTTATTCCAAACTTAAACAGTGATAATTCTAACTATGATTTAATCACCAATGCTGCTGCCCCTTTTACGCCTGCGGAATCAAGTAATTGGCTTGGTTTGATTTGTAAGTTTTGTAAGGAAACGCCTAGGGCATAGTGCGGTAGAAATTTTTGTACTTTTTCAATGATGAACTCGGCGGATTTTGCGACCCCACCAGCGAGGACAATAAGTTCAGGGTTAAAAATATTGATCAGCACGCCTAAACCGTAAGCTAAATATTTTGCAAAATTATCCACCACTTGTAGGGCTAGTTCATCTCCTTTTTTGGCGTATTCAAAAATATGATGTGCTTGAAGGGCATCTAAATCAGTGGAAAAACGCTGAAAAAACTCACCGCACTTCGTTTCAAGTAATAATTTTTTTGCCTCTCTAACTAACCCCGGTGCAGAGGTATAGGTTTCTAAGCAACCTGTTAATCCGCACCCACATTTCATTCCTTGTTCGTTCACCATTATATGCCCAAATTCGCCTGCGCAGCCGCCAGAACCAGACAATACCTTGCCATTTAACAAAATACCTGAAGCAATGCCAGTACCAATGGGGACAACGATAAGATTCGCAATTCCTTTTCCCGCACCAAATAAATGTTCTCCTAAGGTAATAGCGCGTACATCGTTTTCCACCACCACCTTTTTATGAGAGATGTCTTCCATTAATTGTTTGGCATTAAAATCATTTCCCCAAGAAAAGTTAGCCGCAATTTTGACTACCGATTGATTCACTACGGGGCCGGGAATGCCCAAACCAATCCCTTCTAATTGGGTTTCTGAAAGCTGGTTTTGTGCAAGCAAAGCCAAAATAGTCTGCCAAATGCGAGAAAAAGTGGTTCTTGCACCTTGCTGAGATAGTGTTGCAATGCTTTGTTCTGCGAGAATATTAAAATGGCTATCTAAAATACCAATTTTTGTGTTTGTACCGCCAATGTCCACACCTGCGTAATATTTCATTATCAACTCCATTTATTTTATAAACCTAAATTTCAACATAACTAATTTACCCAAAGCAGACTATGATAAATATCATAGTTATGCAGTGATAGGGATCACAATTTTGCAAACTGGTGTGCGGAATTTGTTTTAAATGCTTAAAGGCTAGGCTTACTCACTGATATGTGGAGGTAAAATTAGGAGATAAAAAAATCTGCCCAAGATGAGCAGATTTGATGAAAAGGAAAATGGAATTAGTTTTTTGCCACCGCAGCTGCTTTTACAATCACCGCAAAAGCAGGGGCTTTTAGTGACGCACCGCCGACTAATGCGCCATCAATATCTGGCTGAGTAAATAATTCCGCCGCATTGGCATCATTTACTGATCCACCATATTGAATAATTACTTGATCGGCAACAGCTTGTGACTTGGCAGCAATATGCCCACGAATAAAGGCGTGAACCGCTTGTGCTTGTGCAGGCGTTGCTGATTTCCCTGTACCAATCGCCCAAATTGGTTCATAGGCAATCACCGCACCATTAAAGGCTTCTACGCCTAGCGCATTAATCACAGCATCAATTTGGCGAGCGCATACTTCTTCTGTTTTGCCTGCTTCGTTTTCAGCTTCTGATTCCCCAATACATAACACAGGGACTAAACCAGCTTCTTTTAATGCCGCAAATTTTTTCGCAATAAATTCATCGCTTTCTTTGTGATAAGTACGGCGCTCAGAATGTCCGATAATAATGTACTTCGCACCAAAATCTTTTAACATTGCGGTTGAAATATCGCCTGTAAATGCACCTTGCACGTTCACATCAACGTTTTGTGCGCCTAACGCAATTTGGCTACCCGCCAATGCCGATTCCGCTTCCGCTAAATACATCACAGGTGGCGCAATTGCCACATCACAGTCATTCACACCGGCAAGTTCCGCTTTTAAACCTTCAATTAATTCTTTGGTAAACGCTTTACTACCATTTAATTTCCAGTTACCCATAACTAAAGGACGACGTGCCATAATTTTTCTCCATAGTAATTAATAAAAAATAACCGCATTACTATATCAAATTTTTTATGTTCTACCGTTGATTTTAGGCAAATTTGAAAAAAATTTTTCCGAAAAGATGATTATTTTGTGTTAAAAAGATACAATTCACTGTATAAATTTCACAAAAAATCATCAATATGAAAATATTTAAAGCTGAACAATGGAATCTAGAGCTATTGCTCCCCCTTTTTGAGCAATATCGTCTTTCACAAGGTATGGTGGAAAACCCAGAACGAACCTTAATTTTTCTAACCAATCGAATTCGCTTCAGTGAAAGTATTTTTTTCCTTGCTGTCGATGAACAAAATCAAGCACTGGGTTTTATTCAACTTTATCCGCGTCTTTCTTCGTTACAACTTCAACGTTATTGGCAACTTACCGATATTTTTGTGCAGCAACACGCAAATTCATCAAAAATTTATACCGCACTTATTGCGAAAGCAACGGAGTTTGTTCGTTATACGCAAGCCACTCGACTTATTGTAGAACAGCGTAGTCAACAGCATAATTTGTTAGAAATGGCAGGCTTTAAAGTAAACCCAGATAAACAAATTTTTGAACTTCGTTTGTAGGGCAAAGTCTAACAATAGGCTTATCAAAAACACATTTAGGAGTTATTTATGAAAGCGATAAAAACCTTGGCTTCAGCCATTGTCATTGGTTCAGCCATTTTAGCAACGGTACCAAGTTATGCGGCTGATTGTCCCGTTACCAATGTGAAATTTAAAAAGGGTGCGTCTTCAGCCAGCTACAATGGGAAAATTAAAGGTTGGCAATGTCGCACTTATGCGTTTTATGCCAAAGCAGGGCAAACCTTAACCTTTAACTTAAACACAAAAGGCGCAGCGGAAGCGATTATTTATGGTAACGATGATTTTGTACAAAATGAACCTTATACGCTACCCAAAACAGGGCGTTATGAAGTCCGCGTACTCCAGCCTAAAGCTCAATCCATTAAAAATTTAACTTCACGTTATAAAGTGAATATTCAAATCAAATAAGAGGATTTATAGAACGAAAAAGTGCGGTGAAAACATACCGCACTTTTTGTTATTCTTCAGGTTTAAGCTTAATAAGCTACTAAGATTTCTTTTTCACTGATGGTATCACCATAAACAGGCAACAAGGTTTTATCATAAGCTTGTTTTAAAATGCCTTCTTCGCTTAATTTCTCGATTTCCTGATCTAGCCACGCACGCAATGCGCTGTCCCCTTTTTTCACTGCAGGCGCAATAACATCTTGATCACCCAGGTTTTTTATCCCAACGGTAAAGCCCGGATTTTCTTTTGCCCAAGCAAAGAGCAAGGTGTTATCGTGGGCAAGTGCATCGCCACGTCCATCTCTTAAAGCGTCAAAGGTTTCTGTATTTTGTTCAAATTTTAATAATTTGATATTGGGGTAATTTTTGCTGAAGTAAGCATCTGCCGTTGTGCCTTTATTGACTAACAAGGTTTTGCCTGCTAATTGATTGATGTCAGTGATAACCGCGCCATCTTTTGATACCACGCCCAACGCGACTTGCATATAAGGTTTGGCGAAATCCACCGCTTCTTTTCGGGCTGGGGTAACGGTAAAGTTGGCGAGAATAATATCTACTTTGTTAGACTGTAAATATTCCACGCGATTTGCCGCTTCCACTAAAACATATTGCACTTTGTTTTCATCACCAAGCAAATCTTTTCCAATAGCTTTAGCAATTTCTACATCAAAACCTTGGCTTTTACCTTGATTATCTACATAGCCAAAAGGCGGTTTATCACTAAAAACGCCAATGCGTATGCTATCAGCTTTCTGTAACTGCTGAAGACGATTTTGTGCGTTATTACTTTCGTTGTCATTACACGCCGTTAAGCTAACTGCAAGCAATGTGGTGGCAAAAAGTGCGGTGATTTTTTTAAATGTTTTCTGCATAGTCTATTCCTCTTGGTTCATAGTTTAAGATGTTTAAAAAGGCTTTTGCCCGATCGGAAGTCGGGTTAGTGAAAAATAAGTCTGGCGTGTTTTCCTCCACAATTTTTCCTGCATCCATAAAAATAATGCGATCAGCCACTTGGCGAGCAAACGCCATTTCGTGCGTAACAATGAGCATTGTCATTCCTTCTTTAGCAAGTGCTAAAATCACATCTAACACTTCACGCACCATTTCGGGATCAAGGGCTGCGGTAACTTCATCAAACAACATAATTTCTGGGTTCATACATAAAGAACGTACAATCGCGATACGCTGTTTTTGCCCACCAGAAAGCTCACGCGGATAGGCATTTTTGCGATCTTGCAACCCTACTCGTTTAAGTAATTCATCAGCCTGCTTTTCTACTTCCGTACGCAAGCGTTTCTGAACTTTTATTGGCCCAAGCAAAATATTGTCAATCACTGAAAGATGAGAAAATAATTCATAGTTTTGAAAAACCATTCCAATATGCTGGCGCGCTTTTACCCAAGGCACGTGTTTGCCTAATACACCTTGATCTTGCAAGGTAATTTCGCCACTTTGAATGGATTCCAGCCCATTAATGCAACGTAGTAAGGTGCTTTTTCCGCAGCCTGAAGGCCCAAGCAACACCACAACTTCGCCCTTTTTTATAGCTAAATTAATTCCTTGAAGTGCGGTAGTTTTTTCATATTTTTTTATCAGTTGTTTTATTTCTAATAATGCCATTTTGATTTCCTTTTACTGTTCCCAATGATTTTCCATATAGCGAGAAAATCGAGATAAGGGATAACAAATTGCGAAATATAAAAGAAAAATAAGTCCATAAATCCAAAATGCAGCAGAAGGATCAGTAAATAAGGAGGTTTCGATAATTTGTTGCCCTACTTTTACTACATCTAACACGCCAATTAACATTGCTAATGAACTGGTTTTAATCATTCGGGTAAATAAATTAATTGCACTTGGTGTAACCCGTTTTAAACTTTGCGGAAGCAATACATATAGGAAGGTTTGTGTTGCGTTCAATCCTAGGGCATAAGCAGATTCTCTTTGATGTTTTTCAATAGAACTTAATGCCCCACGCATTAAATCGCCCATTTCAGCAGTTCCCCAAAAAATAAATACTAAAATACATACTGCCATTCCATTTAAATGAATATTGAACCACTTAGCTAAACCAAAATACGCAATAAATAACCAAACTAATAAAGGAATAATTCGCACTATTTCCAAATATAAACGACAAACTCCTCGTATTATTTTTTGCTGGCTTGTCATTGCAATGCCAAGTAATATGCCTAAAACGCAAGAAAATAATACGGAAAGAAATGCAATTTCTGCGGTTACGGCTAAACCATTTAATAACCGTTGAAGGTTATTTCCATCTAATAAAATAGCTAATCCCATTAAATCCTCCCATATTTAGCGTAACGGCTACGTTTTTCTAAATAATGAATAAAAAATGAAACTGGCAATAAGATAATGAGATAAAAGGTGACTAATAAAAATAATGCTTCGTTCGTTTTATAATCTAAGCCAATTAACTCTTTTGCCATAAACATTAATTCTGCAATGGCAATCGCACTGGCAATAGAGGTTTCTTTCATTAAAAAAAGACAGTTTGCCCCAATCGCAGGCAGTGAAAGGCTTAAGGCTTGCGGCGTGATGACATAAATAAAAGCTTGTGTGGGTGTTAATCCTAAGCTCAAAGCCGATTCAACTTGCCCTTTTGGAACACTTTCAATCCCCGCTCGAATCGCCTCAGCCATATAGCTTCCCCCAAGAAAACTTAAGCCCACAATGGCGCAAGTAAATCCCTCTAACTTAATTCCCAATTTGGATAATCCAAAATAAAGGAAGAAAAGCTGGATCAACAATGGGGTATTACGAGAAAGTTCAATATAGACTTTAGCGAAGGAATGCAAAAAACGAACGTTATAGCTGGTTACCACAGCACACAAAAACCCAATAAGGAGAGAACACACAATACTCAAAAACGATAGCTGTAAAGTGATAATGCTGGCATCAATAAATTTTGGAATATTGTCAAAAACATACTGCCAATTCATTTTTCTTCCCTATTGAAGTCATAAACGAGCAATCATTCTAAACAATAAAATTGCTGATTGAAAAAGAATAAAAATTTATTGGTTAGATTTTTTAGTTATATAAAAAGTGCGGTGAAAATATACCGCACTTTTGTTTCGTAGAACAAATCCTCTGTTGTTCAATTCCTCAATACCGTCCTTCATTAACTTTCACGACCGTTTAGTGTGCCATTCAATAATCATATCTTTGTAATGTATTATTCTCTTATATTTAACATCCAACATATAAAAATAAAAAAGCGTTTTATTTTTATTGTGATCTTGTTCATATTTTCAAAACAGAGAAATTGAGTTCTCTTTTTCATCCGCGTAGCATAACGTGCATTACTACTATTAGTTAAGGAGAAAAAAATGCCTCAATTTCGTTTATCAAAAGTGATGTGTATGCTAGCTCCCGTGATGTTAGCCGCCATTCCAACTTTCCCTGTCCAAGCTGTAACAAATTCTGTTTTAACCGTAGAACAGGGCAAAACACAAAATGCCTATGATCAAATCTTGCAAAACTGGAAAACTCACCTTACAGGGATATCAGTAGATACCACAAATAATATGGCTAGCAATGCACAACAGGCATTATTAAATAACGATACGTTTGATTTTAGTGAACAAAAAACAGCTGGCGCAAAAATTCGCTCAACAGTGAATACAATCAGAGATTTAGCCGTAGGCTATAATAAATCTGGCTCACAATTTTACCAAAACCAAGAGACTAAACAGTTAATTATCTCTTCTTTGGAAAAAATTCATACGGGCGGTTATCAAGTCGGCGGTAAAGAATATGGTAACTGGTGGCACTGGGAAATTGGTATTCCAAAATCGTTAAATGATGTCTTAATTTTGATGAACGATGACATACCAGCTGATTTGAAAGAAAAATTAATCGCTGCGACAACGTATTTCCAACCAGATCCAACAAAAAGTGGCGCAAATGCTGAAGCGGCGAAATATTCCACATCAAAATATGAAAGAACAAGTACAGGTGGAAACCGCACGGATACTTCAACTGTATCACTGGCACGCGGTTTATTAACTCATAATAATGAGGAGGTTCAACAGGCTATTCAAGCAATTTATGATGTGGGCGAGCTTAAAAATGGAATCAGAGATACAGATGATGCAACATTAAATGATGGATTTTATGCTGATGGTTCATTTATTCAACACTCTTCTGTGGCTTACAATGGCACTTATGCCTCTGTCTTAATTGAAGGATTAGGACTTTTTGCTTATATGCTTAAAGATTCACCAAGCTTTGTTTTTAGTGATCCCAAAATGGATAATATTTATGAGTCACTTCTTAAAGGATATAGCTGGTTATTAGTAAATGGAGGAATGAATGACGCTGTAAATGGACGTGCTATAACACGAGAAAATAGTAGTGATATTACCCGTGCAAAACGCTTTATTAGTGATATTTCCTTATTAATTGATAGTGCGCCAGAAAAATACAAACCGGCATTACAAGGACTATTAAAACGCACGCTACTTGAACAGCATTATTCTATTGAGGATGCGCCAAACAATACAGTGCGGAATATTTTAAAAAATATCCTTGATAACCCAAATATTAAACCAACCGAAACCATTGGGGTAAAACGCTTTTCTTTTATGGATCGTGCTGTGCAAAAAAGTCCTAAGGGAACAGTGATTATTGCAATGCATTCTAATCGGACTGCTGCCTATGAAAGTATGAATGGTGAGAACCTTCAAGGTTGGTACACTGGTGATGGAATGACCTATATTTATGATAACCAAGGTACCGATTCATTTACAAATTATTGGCATAATGTCGATACCTATATGCTACCGGGAACGACCGAAAGCACCGCTATTCGGAAAGATGGCTCTAAGCAACGTCGATATTTAAAAGATCGTAGTAGTAAAACCTTTGTAGGTGGTGTAGATAATGGTATTAAGGCAGATGGTTCACAAGGCAATGCCACTAAAGCCATTATTGCAATGGATTTCACGTCTTATAATGATAAGACGACTGCGAAAAAATCTTGGGTTCTGCTAGGTGATATGGTACTCGCGCTAGGCTCAAATATTGCTAGTACAGATAAAGGTGAAGTATTAACAACAATTGATAATAGAGTCATCAATGGTAAGCAAACTTTATCTCACGTTGGTGATACCATTTCTTTTACCGATCCTGCCACGCAACAAACTATCAGTTATAAAATCCTTGATAAGCAGCAACCCTATACGGCTATTGAGAAGGGTAAAGATGGTTCAACAGAATTTGCTAAAATTTGGTTAAACCACGGAACAAAACCAAAAGAGGCGAGTTATGCTTACCTCATTATGCCGGGTTATCGTGCAGATGAAGCAAACCATTTTGATACAAACACCATTCAAATTCTACGACAAAATGCACAACAACACGCTGTAAAATCTGGCAACAGTCTATTTATTAATTTCTTCGAAGCTGGGGAAGTTGATGGTTTATCTGTTAATAAACCGCTTTCTGTTATCAAAACAGAAGAAAATGGGCGATTAGATGTGTATGTTGCTGATCCAACTTCGACACTTAATGATGAAATTAATTTGTCAGTACTTGGTAAATATATCTTACAAGTTGGTAATGATGTCACTGCCACAATTTTAGGAGAAAAAACAGAATTTACCTTTAAGCTTGATAATCACCAAAAATATTTCTCAGCTATTGAGGAAAGCCAGTATAAGGAAAATAACTCCGTAGAACCCCCAAAAACAGAAACCACATCTGAAAATTCTGAAGATAATCCAGCGGTAACATCAAATAACAATACGGATACACTCTCGGATACATCAGACAATGCCGTTGAATCTAATGTGGATAAGGATGATAAAGGCAGCACAACGCCTACACCAACCCAAATTGAGGATAATAATCATACTGTAACCTTAGAAGAAACGGTGGAATCTAATGATGAAGAAGAAAATCTTACCGCTCAAACATCCTCTGAACAGGTTGCGTTTAGCCAAGATTATCTTGATAAATATGCAAAAACCCTAAGAAATCTAACCGATGTAGATGTTTCTATCATTGATAACTTCAACTATGATCATTATTTCACAGCGACATTAAGTGAAAGCAATAAACAGGGGTTAGGTGGAAAATTCCAAACAGGGTTTAACCAATCCTTGAATGATCATACAAAAGTCGGGGCGTTTGCAGAATATCGTTATAATGATATTCATCAGTTAGGTATTGGTACTAACGCGAAATGGTATGATTTTTCTAGCTTTATTCGTTATCGTCACGTTTTTGATAGCACTGTACACGCAGATTATCTCGACCTTTATCTTGGTTATGATAAAACCTTTGCTATTAGCCAATTTACCATTCAACCACGCGTTGGTGTGCTAGGTTCTTACCTACTAGATAGCAAACTGCCAGATGATGGCAAACTCGCCCATCATTTTGCTGTTCAAACACAGCTATCAAGTAAATTTAGCTACCATATTGGTGGCATAGCACTTTACCTTGAGCCAACTTGGAAAGTAAACTTAGATGAACCATATCGTCTTCAATTAAATGGACAAGAATACAAACTCACTCGTTCAAAACAAGAATGGATAGGCAAACTCGGAATTGCCAAAAATATTGGTAATTACACCTTTGATTTCAGTGTACAAACTAACAACCATCAAGAACGCAAGATGATAGCAACCTTTAATTATCAATTCTAAAAAATAAAAATGCTCTCACGAATTGAGAGCATTTTTCTTATCCAATAATGCCAAAACCTGTTCAGGAATAATTTTGGGTGCAGGAATAAAAATTTGTTTATGGCGGTTGAGTTCGCCTTTTTCGATAATAATACTGCTTTTGGGTGCTTTGAATAGTTTGCTTAGGAATTTAACCAAATATGCGTTGGCTTGGCCATCAATGGGCGGAGCGGTAAGGGTAATTTTTAGCTCGTTGTCGTGTAAGCCAACAAGTTGGTCTTTACTTGCTTTCGGTTGCAGAAAAATCCGCAACCGAATTCCTTGCTCTGTTTGTTCGACGGCATTCATTAAGCAAGTTGCCATAAGATAGGGGCAATATCGTACATAACACGGTTGGCATAAAATAACAAAAATGCCAACAACATTGGGGAAAAATCAATCATTCCTGTATTCGGTAAAATACGGCGAATAGGATTAAGCAAAGGCTCTGTCAGTTGATAAAGGGTATATTGCAATGGATTTTGCCCACGATTAAACCAGCTCAAAATGGCTTGGATAAATAACACATAAATCACCGTTTCCCCGAGTGTGCGTAAGGTATGTAGCAAGCCAATAAAAAGATAAGCTTGTGGGCTTGCCGCAAGTTCTGCTGAACCCAATAAATCAATCAAAGGGTATTTTATTGTACCTAAAATAATACATAGCACTAATGCCGCGGTATTTAATCCTTTAACCGTAGGAAGAAATTTTTGTAAAGGCGCAACCACTGGTTGTGTAAATTTGACTAAGGTTTGCGAAAAAGGATTATAAAAATCCACACGGCTATATTGAAACCAAGTGCGTAAAATTAAGACGAAACTAAACACATTAATTAATGTATAAACTAAAAATTGAAGGGAATTTAAACCCATTATTTCCTCCTTAAAAATTATAACCAGCCTTTACGTTTAAAATAAATATAAGGCGTAAGCGCGGCGACGATCATTAAGCCAATTGCCATTGGATAGCCATATTTTAAATGCAATTCTGGCATAAATTCAAAGTTCATTCCATAAGTCGATGCGACAAGTGTTGCAGGTAAAAACATTACCGAAACAACTGAGAAGAATTTCATAATCTTATTCTGTTCAATATTGATATAACCCATTGCCGCTTGCATTAAGAAATTCACTTTTTGGAATAAGGATTCATTATGCGGTTGGAGAGATTCAATATCGCGTAAAATATCACGTGCCTGTTCTAACTGATTGGCGGGCAAACGTGTTTTGCGCACTAAAAAGCTCAATGCACGTTGCGTATCCATCAAACATAAGCGCACTTTGGAACTGGCATCTTCTTGTTCCGTTAAGGTTGCCAATGCCTCATCAAACGCCTCACCTTGTTTTCCTTCTAAGATAACACGGCTTAATTTTTCTAAATCCGCATAGACGTTTTCAATAACATCAGCAAGTTGCTCGATTTTTGTCTCAAATAAATCTAATAACACTTCATAAGCATTACATTCAATTAAACGCTGGCTACGTGAACGCATTCGATATAAACGGAAAGCAGGAAGTTCACGATCACGCAGGGTGAATAAGCGTCCATCACGCAAGGTGAACGCTACGCTAGCCAAGTCAGCGTAATCATTTTCATCTTCACAATAGAAAAACGAGTGCAAATGTAAGCCATCTTCATCTTCAAAAAAACGTGCTGATGCCTCAATGTCTTCCAATTCGAGGAAGGATGCCAAACTTTGTCCTAAACCTTGTTGCAACATTTCACGTTCTTCGCCTGAGGGTTCGAGTAAATCAATCCAAATGGCCGCATTAAGATTTTCATCACCGTCATCTAGCCGAATTAAACGTGCATTTTCTAGTGCAAAAGCATTAATCATTTTGTCATACTCCTTGGGGGATTATGAACAAACCCGATGAACAAAAGAAAACTAAATAATCAACACAAAAGTGCGGTACAAAATTTTTGATTATTTAATTAAAGATACCTAATAATTGAGGTAATGAAACTTACCTGCGAAATCTCGCCGATAAGTGGAGGACGAGATTTAGATCAACGATAAATTGGGTATCGACTATGACTGTCCAAAGTGTGTGTCCTCTTGTTGCTAAATCGTGCGGAATGTTACGCTTCAATGGCGTATTCGTCAAGGGGATATGTAGGAAAAGAACGAGATCAAAGTGCGGTGAAAAAATGAAGAATTTTCCACCGCACTTGAAAGAAAGGCTATTTCACCACCGTAATCGTCCATTTCGCATCGCCAATTTGATCGAAATGGGTCACGTCATAACCTTCCTCAGCTGCCCAGTTGGGTATCGCCTCTGTGGCTTGAGTACAATCAAATTCAATTTCAATGCCATCACCAGCATTTAATTTTGCCATTGCCGCTTTAGCCTCTTCCAATGGAAATGGACAAACCAACCCTGCTGTTTCTAATTTTACGATCATCTTAATCTCCTTCTCTGTCAATGATGCTTATGCTGAGGCGTTCACCAGCGCTAATTTACGTGGGCGAATAAATAAAATGTGTGCCATTGTCCATACGCCCAAAATGGTGAAAGCAAGGGCGATCCAACCTTTAGAACTCATCACCGCCGTCGCTGTTAAACCATTACCAATAGTACAACCACCCGCTAGTGATGCACCAACGCCCATCGAAAATCCACCTAGCACACTGTGATAAAGTGTTTTAGTATCGGGCAAGCGCCATCTAAACTCACGGCTTCCTTTTGCAGCAAGATAAGAACCGATAAAAATACCTATCACCAAAAACACGCCCCAATTTAACCGCTTTTCATCACCCGTTACTAAAAAATGAATCAGGTTTGCAGAAGGCGTGGTGATCCCCAATCCACCGGCTCGCCCCGTGCTTTCACTCGCAGGCCAAGCGACCAACGCAATAATGCCAATTGCTACCGCGGCAACAAAGGGGTGATAACGCTTTTCAAAGAGCCAATGGCGTAATCCTTGGTATTTTTGAGGTAAGGTTGCCACTTTATTTTTAGGACGTTTACTTAGCGTGCGAGAGATCCCAAATACCACCGCGATCGCCAATAATCCCACTAACCACCAAACAGAAATCCCCAACTGAGCCGCAAGGTTATCATTCATTCTAGTATAGCGGGTAACACTGTTTTTGAACTCTACCAACACGCCATATTTCATCATTGCCGCGCTCAGCATATACATTGCCAACGCCAGCCAGCTTCCGATTAACCCTTCGCCTGCACGATACCACGTCCCCGTAGCACAACCACTAGCAAGCACAATGCCAATACCGAATAAGTAAGATCCCAAAACCGTACCTAGCAAAGAAAAATCTTCATAAGGCGATGAAACATAACCTAGCTCTACAAGCGTCAGCACCCCCACGCTTTGAATTAAAATCGCCAGTAAAAAGGCATAAAACATTTTGTTATTTTTCGCCGTGTACATATCACGAAAACCACCCGTCATACAAAAACGCGTACGCTGCAATACAAAGCCAAAAATAACACCGAGAATTCCTCCCGAAAAAATCGTCCAAAGCATAAACTTCTCCTCTCATTTCTTCATTAAGTGTAGGTATTATGCGAGAAATTTTTTATGGCTAGCCAATAATTAATTGAGAATAGATATTTCTTTTAGTTATAAGAAATCGGTTTGCAAATTTTTGTATCGAATAGAAAATAATGGGAAGTAAGTAGAAATAAAGGAGAGGGCTATCCCTCTCCTCCGCTTGGCTGGCGTCGTTTGCCAATATTTTTCGTATCTTTATGGCGAAGTTTGGTTTTTTTCTGTTGTGCCGATTTTTTCTTTTCTGCACGTTTTTGTTTAATACGTGCTTTTTGTTTTTTACTGACACTTTTTATTTCACCATCTTTCGGAGCTTTAGTGCGAGGTTCTAACCCTTCAATAAGGCGTGGTTTGAGTAGCTCTTCAGTATAACGTTTAATTTTGCCAAGTAGCTTATAATCGTGAGCTTCAACAAAAGACACGGCGACGCCTTTTTTACCTGCTCGAGCGGTACGGCCAATACGGTGCAAATAGGTGTCTGCGCTGTAAGGCAAATCCATATTCATCACGTGGCTGATGTCATCAATATCAATACCGCGTGCGGCAACATCGGTGGCAACTAGCACGGTAACTACGCCATTTTTGAGTTTATCAATGGCATTATTGCGTTGCGTTTGCGCCATTTCCCCTTCTAAATAGGTGCTACGAATGCCGCGTTTACGCAAGGTATCAGAAAGCTCACGCACGGTTTCACGGCGACGAACGAAAATAATGCCTTTAGTCACTTTTTCTTGTTCAATAAAACGGGCAAGCAATTTTACTTTATGTTCATCGCTATCTGCGTGATAGTACCACTGTTGAATCTTTTTGCGCTCACGGCGACTTGGTTCGGCATCAATCTGTACGGGATCATTGAGTAATCGCCCTGCAAAATCCCTCAATAGTTCACCTTCTAAAGTGGCTGAGAAGAGTAAAGTTTGTTTGCGCCAGCGCGTTTCCGCCGCAATTTTTTCCGCATCTTGCCCAAAGCCCATTTGCAACATTCGATCCGCTTCGTCAAAAATCAGTATTTCTACGGAACGGCAATCAAAATTTTCTTCTTGAATATATTGCAATAAACGTCCGGGAGTGGCGACGACCAAATCTTGATTATCATTAAACACCTCGCCGTGATTTTGATAAGCTACGCCACCGGTGATCGTAGTGATATCAAGAGAGGTAAATTGTGCCAATTGCTCCGCTTGTTCTGCCACTTGCATCGCTAATTCGCGGGTTGGCGTGAGAACCAACACCCTTGGCGTGCCGGGTTTACGACGTGGATTATCAAGCAAATGTTGCAATGCAGGTAATAAAAAAGCGGCAGTTTTTCCTGTGCCAGTTGGTGCTGAACCTAGCACATCTCGTTCCGCCATCGCTGCTGGAATGCTTTCTAACTGAATGGCAGTAGGGCGTTGATAGCCTTTTTTTACTAGGGCTTTTAATAATTCAGGGGCGAGATCCAATTGTTCAAATTGTGCTAAGTTCATATTTCTTGTTACTATTAAGGAAAATTGTTGCGAATTATACCGCACTTTGCGTTTAAAGTGCGGTCAATTTTTAGGAAGTTTATGACAAAGGAAAATCAGGGCTTTACCTTTAAACAATTTCACGTGAATCACCATCGCTGTGCGATGAAAGTCGGGACAGATGGCATTTTGCTTGGGGCTTGGGCAGATGTCAAAGAGGCTCAGACGCTGTTAGATCTTGGCACAGGTACAGGGTTGATCGCCTTAATGTTAGCCCAGCGTACCGCGCAACATTGCCAGATTAGTGCTGTTGAGCGAGATCACGCAGCCGCAGAGCAGGCAAAAGAAAATATTGAACATTCCCCTTGGGCGGAAAAAATGACCTTATATCATACAGATATTGCAACATTCGCACAAAATCCCCCACATCTTTTTGATTTAATTGTAGCCAATCCGCCCTATTTTTCCCCTGCACAAGATTGCAAAACACCCCAACGCAATCTTGCTCGTTATACACTTGAACAGAGCCATAATGATTGGCTAAATATCGCAGCACAATGTTTGAATGAACAGGGCAAAATCCAATTTATTCTTCCTTATGACGCAGGAAAAATCTTGCAAAAAAGCACCGCACTTTACTGTACAGAACAATGTGATGTGATCACCAAAATCGGCAAACCCGCGCAACGCCTGTTGCTCACTTTCCGCAAACACCCCGCGCCAATGCAACATTCCCAACTGATTATTTATGACAAAAATAATCAATATCACCCTGATTTTGTGGAATTGACGAAGGCATTTTATTTGAAGTTTTGAGAAAAATGGTAATGCGGTGTTAGAGAATGATATTCCTCTTCAAGAATAAACAAAAAGCCACACTAGGTGGCTTTTTGTTATTTAATGAAAATTACCCCGCAAATTCATCTAACATATCTAACGTTGGGACGAAGAAAAGTGTTCCTGTGCGGGTGCGGCTGAAATCAAGCAAGCGGTCATAATTACCAGCGGGGTTACCAATAAACATATTGTTTAGCATTGCTTGTACTGTGGTAAAGGTATTCGCGTAAGCAATAAAATAGGTTCCCACCTCGCCGTTTGCGGAGAATGGCATATTGTCGCGAATGACTTTGCGATCATCGCCCACATTGGCTAATGCGCTGTGGCTGTTGCTTGGCTTGCTATCATCGTCCATTTCAATGTCATCGGCTTTAGAACGACCAAATACTTTTTCTTGCTCATTTACAGGTAATGCACGCCACGCTTGCATATCGTGTACATATTTTTGTACGAACAAATAACTACCGCCTTGGTAAGTGGGATCTTCTTCACCGATGGTACCGAATAATATGCGTTCTTCTGGAGCGTGCGGATTTTCTGTGCCGTCCACAAAACCGAGAATACTACGCCCGTCCCAATAACGAAACCCTTGAATATCGACCACACATTTTGCCACATCGCGCAACACATCTGCGATATTTTGTGCAATATCAAAGCAATAACTTGGCTGATCGCAACGGATATGAAAATGTAAATCACCACGCGTTGCCACTGCAGTGTATTTTGATCCCTTTATTGGTTCAAAAGGGGCAAGTTCTTTCGGTAATGGTTTAGGTAAATCAAGGCGTAGCCACGCATCGTGTCCAATGCCCATCACCACGCTGGCTTTCGCATCGGGGAAACGTGTTTTTGCTGTATTATTTAAGTTACCCACTAAACCACAAAGCTGTTGGAATGCGGGTTTAATATCGAGATTATCGTGAAAATTCCACACCATAAAAATGGTATTTTTATTTGGTTCATCAAGAACATTTTGTAAAGTCGCCATACTATTTCCTTCGTTAGAGGCACTTTAATAAGTGCGGTTGTTTTTTATTCCGTTTTTAAATATTGCAAGCCATTCACTTGCATCATTTTGCCTGCTGGCGCACCAATTGCATTTGGTAAGTTATGAATAAGTGAATTGGCAAAATCGCCAGTATATAATTTTGCCCCTTGGTGGGTAAGATTAGACTGGCAATCAATATATACTTTGCCGCCCATTTTACGCCATAAATAGCAAAAACCGTAATCTTCAGAAAGATAGCGGTGAGTCTGTGGATCAATCATTACATCAAAAAAACGATAATGTAGCCCTAAATCTTGATAGCCAATGCTATCTGGCACATATTGTAATTCGGGATAATACGCGATCATTTTCTCAAAGACTTCACGTTTTATGCACATAAATCCTGTTGGGGCTTCATCCATTTCCATAAAACCATCAGGTAAAATTTCTAATTGCACTTTATCGCCTTCTACACGTCCTGTATTTACCGTGTATCTTGTGCTGGCAGATTCAAATTCTTGCTTTGTCATTCCAGCAGGAATTTCACTTGGAAATTGTTCGTATTTTAGGGGATAAACTCCCGCGGCAATATCATAGTCCGAAAGTAGTAAACGCAAAGCCGCCTCAACAGAAAAGCCAATATCGGAGTCAATCCAAAATAAATGTGTCCACTGTTTATTCGCTAAAAATTCTGCGACAGCATTATTTCTTGCTCGTGTAATTAAACTTTCGCCACGCTGTAAAGAAATCTGTAAGTGCAAACCAAGGTTTGTTGCTGAGCTTGTCAAATTAAGTAATGAAATCACATAATTATGAAAATATTTCCCGTCGTGGCTTGGCGTCATAATAACGGGACGCATTGTTTTTAGTGCATCAAGGTTTAGCATTAGTTTTCCTTCTTATTCAATCAAACCAGATTTTACAAGAAAATTATATATACCGTCTTGTTCAATATGATCGGTAACGTGATTGGCGACGGCTTTTAAGGTATCGTGTCCGTTTCCCATTGCTACGCCAACGCCAACTGCACTGAGCATTTCGAGATCATTTAAGCCGTCTCCAAATGCCATAACATTTTCCATCGAAAAGCCAAGATGACGGGCAATCGCTTCTATTCCTCTCGCTTTTGAGCCTTCCGCATCAAAAATATCGACAGAATTTTCGTGCCAACGCACGGTTTTGAGATCGTCCAAAATATGTGCCTGCGCGACGAGTTCATCTTTGTCTTCTGCATAAAATGCTAACACTTGGTACACATCATTTTGTTGATAATAGGTTTTATCCACTTGATAATCTGTGGTGATTGGATCAAGGGCGTGTTTTAACATTGGCGTCATTTCAGAAACACGAATTTTATCATTAGAAACAAACGCATAGGCAATATGATGAAGATCAAAGAAATTCACTAGCCGTTGCACTTTTTCTGTTGGAATAGGGTGTTTTTCAATCACTTCTTCATTATGCACAGCAAATTGTCCGTTGGTTGTGACGAAAGTGTGAATCCCTTCTTGCGCCACCATTTCATTAATTTTAGCGGGAAAACTGCAACGTGCGCGCCCTGTTGCTATGCCGACTAAAATCCCGTTCGCGTGCAATTTTTGAATGGCAAGTCTGCCACTTTCTGGAAAATGAACTTTATTTTTTACAAATAAGGTTTCATCAATATCAAAAAAAACGGCTTTAATTTGCTTGCGATAGTTAGGTACGGTCATTTTTATCCTCTTTTACTAAATTTTGAGCAAATTTTACCATTTTTTGCGATCAAGATCGGAAAATTGATCAGAAAAAGTGTTTTTCTTAGAAAAATCAATTATAGTGGGTTCAACCAAAAGAGAAGTGCGGTGGAAAAATTGGTGAATTTTTTCGGTTTTCGTTGTGTCTTATGCCATCAAGTTTTATCGCAAGAGAAACAGGGTATATGCACAACTTGCAATAAAGCAATGAAACGTTACGTCTATTGTGGTTGTTGCGGAATGCCAACGCCAAGTTACGTTAAACATTGTGGACATTGCACAGCAACTCCTCCTCGCTGGGATCAAATTGTTATGGTTAGCAAATATGATCCACCTTTATCGAAATTAATTCAGCAATTTAAATTCCACCATCTCTTTTGGTTAGACAATACCCTAGCACGCTTGCTTTTATTAGCGGTTTATGAGGCAAGGCGACAGCATTCCCTTCACTTTCCAGAAGCCATTTTTCCTGTGCCACTGCACCATTTTCGCCAGTGGAAACGAGGCTATAATCAGGCTGATTTAATCGCCAAGCGTTTAGCAAAATGGTTAGCTATTCCTTGTCATTCATCATTTATTCAACGCATAAAACACACGCCCCCTCAGCTTGGTTTAAACGCTAAAGCGCGTAAACAAAATTTAAAACACGCCTTTAGGTTTGAAAACCAAACATTCAATTACCGCTCTATTGCATTGATTGATGATGTGATCACCACTGGCTCAACCTTAAATGAAATCGCTCAACATTTTCGTCAATTAGGCGTAGAAAATATTCAAGTTTGGGGATTAGCGCGGGCTTTCCACACCGAGTAGTATCTTGTGTATAGAAAATACCGAATAAAAGAAAAGGTGGAAAAAAAATCTATCTAGGGGTATGATGCCTGACTATCTAGCTCAAGTATTACTGAGGAATAAATAATGCAACAAATTACGATTTCTGATGCGGCACAAGCTCATTTTCGCCGTTTATTAGATCAACAAGAAGAAGGCACGAATATTCGTATTTTTGTGGTTAATCCGGGAACACCAAGCGCGGAATGTGGGGTGTCTTACTGCCCGCCAAACAGTGTAGAAGCTACCGATACCGAAATGAAATACGATACCTTTTCCGCCTTTGTTGATGAGGTGAGCTTACCGTTTTTGGAAGACGCTGAAATTGATTATGTGACAGAAGAATTAGGCTCTCAGCTTACGCTCAAAGCACCCAATGCGAAAATGCGTAAAGTCGCAGATGATGCGCCTTTAATTGAGCGTGTAGAATACGTCATTCAAACCCAAATTAATCCGCAACTGGCAGGACACGGTGGGCATATTACGCTGATTGATTTAACCGAAGAGGGCTATGCTATTTTACAATTTGGCGGCGGTTGTAATGGTTGTTCAATGGTTGATGTTACCCTTAAAGATGGGGTTGAAAAACAATTAGTCAGTTTGTTCCCTGATGAATTGAAAGGCGCTAAAGATGTAACCGAGCATCAACGCGGTGAGCATTCTTATTATTAATCGTAAAACAAATAAAAAGGCACGAATTATTTCGTGCCTTTTTGTTATCATTCGGGATCAAAATTGATCGCCCCAGAATAATTGAGTTGCCGCCACGCTTCATAAACCGCTACCGCAACAGAATTAGATAAATTCATACTGCGGCTATTTTCTGTCATTGGAATGCGAATTTTTTGTTCCATTGGCATTTCATCTAAAATCGCCATTGGAATACCACGGGTCTCTGGCCCAAACATTAAATAATCCCCAGCTTGAAACGAAACTTGGCTATGTGCCAAACGCCCTTTGGTTGTCATTGCAAATAAGCGTTTAGGCTGTTCTGTGGCAAGAAAATCCGCAAAGGTTTTGTGCTTTTTAATTTCGGCAAATTCGTGATAATCCAAGCCAGAACGGCGCAAACGTTTATCGTCCCAAGTAAAGCCAAGTGGCTCAATTAAATGCAAACGAAATCCCGTGTTCGCACATAGGCGAATAATATTTCCTGTATTTTGGGGAATTTCTGGCTCATATAATACAATATCTAGCATCATTTTTTTCTCGTTCAATTTTCGTGTGCGAATTTTACCGCTGAATAATGAAAGATCAAAATAATAAAAAAAGCACCGCACTTTAATATAAAGCCCTCACAAGGAGGGCTTTATGTTAGGCAGAAACGTTTTTTGTTTTAAATACCGTGCAGAGCATCATCATTGCTAAGGTTGGCAATAACCACGTTAGGCCTTCCTGATGGAGCGGTATATGCGCTAATAGGTTCTGAATAAAGTGCGGTAATAATTCCATATTTTTTAGGCTATCAGTTACGCTAAATAAGGCAGTAATCCCCATAATAAAGTTGTACCCTGTGCGAGTAATGCCTAATTTATGACGTAATAATTGCATTACAACCAGCATAATGGCGATAGGATAAATTAATAACAATGCTGGAATAGTAACGCGTAATAACGTGTTCAATCCTGTTTCAGAAATAATAATGGTACAAATGGTAAATAGCACCACGAAGAAGGTGTAATTTAAACGAGGATGGAATTTTGAAAAATAATCCGCACAAGCACTGGTGACGCCGACAAGGGTTGTTAAGTTCGCTAACAGCACGATAGCACTCATAATCCAAGATCCTTCACGCCCAAATAACGCATTCACATATTGCGCAAACAGTTGTCCACCATTGGTTGATGTTTGAGCCACTTGTTCACCCGTCGCACCTAAATAGAAGAGACATAAGTAAAGTAAACTCAATAACACCACTGAGACAGCGCCCGCTGTCAGGGTATAACGTAAAATCGCGCGTTTATTTGAAACCCCTTTCACCGCTAATGCCCGTGCGACAATGCCACCAAATGCCATAGCGGAAAGCACGTCCATTGTTTGATAGCCACCAATCAACCCCGTTGCAATCGCAGAATGATCTTTATAAGCCTGACTTGGTTCAACAATATCTGAAAGTGGTGCATTCACCACTTCAAACCCAACAATGGTTAATAGTACCAGTAATGCAGGCGCCATAAATTTCCCAATGCTAGAAATCATTGTACTGCGCCCTAGCATAAAACTCATTCCGATTAAGTTAAATACCGTCACAAAAATAATATGGGAATACTCACCAGACAATAAATTCAAGGGCTGCCACGCCATTTCATAAGCAACATTTGTGACTCTCGGCATTGCAAAGGTTGAGCCAATGACTAAATATAAAATTGTCCAGAACGCCACCTGAGCCCACTTAGGTAAATCGAGGGAAAGTTCTTCCCCACAGCCTTTTAAGGTTACGACAATTAAGGTAATAAAAGGCATAAGTACGCCTGTTAATAGAAACCCTAACGCCCCCCAAAACCACAGACTTCCAGCATAATATCCTTCCATTGGTGGAAAAATAATATTCCCAGCACCTAAGAAGAGAGAAAAAATCATCATTCCCAAAATCGCAACATCTTTTCCAGATAACATTTTATTAACCTCTTAAAACTCAGCATTTAATATTATATTAATAAATAATCAAAATGATTTTCCACTAGAAAATGGGAAAGTTATAGAGTTTTATGATTTTATTGTCAAGCGGGAGAGGGGATTTCTCAGGAATTCGCGTGGAGAATATTAAAATCACTTAAAAATAAGGGGAAATTTTTGACAAAATTTAAATATACAAGAAAAATAAAAAAGGAATGATGTTTAACCCTCATTCCTTTACTGAATAAAAACGATCAAAGCGTTTTAACAAATTGCTTCAAATAAGCACTAAATTCACTGCCTAATTTAGGGTGATTTACGCCATATTCCACAAAGGCTTGCATATAGCCTAATTTATCACCACAATCGAAATTCCCCCCAGTCTGATGAAAGGCTTCAACCTCTTCTTTTTCAATTAACATATCGATGGCATCTGTTAATTGAATTTCATCCCCCACACCAATAGGGGTTTTAGCTAATAAATCCCAAATGCTCGCTGAGAAAACATAACGTCCCACCACAGCTAGATTAGAAGGAGCATCTTCCACCGCGGGTTTTTCTACGATTCGTTTAATCTTTGCACTTTCACCCGGGTTAAACTGCACACCTTGGCAATCTACGATACCATAGCTACTAATATCCTGTTCAGAAACTGGCTCAACTAAAATTTGGCTCGCATTGGTTTCTTTAAAACGTTTGATCATTGCCGCTAGATTTTCTTTGCATTGATCTGCACTGAAATCACTTAATAACACATCAGGTAACACAACCGCAAAAGGGGCATCCCCTACCACTGGACGTGCGCATAATACCGCGTGTCCTAACCCTTTGGCGTTACCTTGACGAACGTGCATAATGGTAACATCTTTCGGGCAAATGGAACGGACTTCTTCTAATAACTGGCGTTTTACCCGTTTTTCCAGCATTGTTTCCAGCTCAAAAGAGGTGTCAAAGTGGTTTTCAATCGCATTTTTAGAAGAGTGGGTAACCAGGACAATTTCTTTTATCCCCGCTGCGGCACACTCATTCACTACATATTGGATCAAGGGTTTATCTACTAACGTCAGCATTTCTTTAGGGATGGCTTTTGTCGCAGGTAACATTCGCGTACCAAGACCTGCAACAGGAATAATGACTTTCATTGGTTTTCCTTTTCTAAAATTTCTAAAAAAACAACCGCACTTTAATAATAGGGTTGTCGTGAAAATAGCAAAGCGGCTATCTCAGATAGCCACGTTGATATGCGACACCATAAACCAAAGTGCGGTGCTTTTTTACATATTATTGACGTAATAACGCCAGAATTTCTTCGGTTTTTTCTGTCATTAATTGCTTATCACCACGAGTTTCAAGGTTTAAGCGTACGACTGGCTCCGTGTTTGAGGTACGCAAATTGAAACGCCAAGTAGGATATTCAATACTAATACCATCAATTTCATTGACCGAAATGGCGTCTTTTTCATAGGCCGCCCGTACACGATCAATCGCTGCCTTAGCATCCGTCAGTTTGCTATTAATTTCTCCCGGTGATGGGAAAGTATTAATACTTTCGTTCACTAATTCACCAAGAGACTTGCCTGTGGTACAAACTAATTCCATTACGAGTAACCAAGGGATCATTCCACTGTCGCAATAGAAGAAATCACGGAAATAGTGATGCGCGCTCATTTCCCCACCATAGATAGCATCAACAGCACGCATTTTTTCTTTAATGAAAGAATGGCCAGATTTAGACAATACTGCCTCACCGCCATTTTCTTCCACTAATTTGATGGTATTCCAAATCAGGCGTGGATCATAAATGATTTTCGCCCCTTTATTTTTTTGCAAGAAAGCTTGACCAAGCAACCCAACAATGTAGTAACCTTCAATAAAATGGCCTTTTTCATCAAATAAGAAACAACGGTCAAAATCACCATCAAAAGCAATCCCCATATCTGCGTTATGCGCAAGCACCGCATCAATAGTATCTTGACGATTTTCGTGCAAAATGGGGTTTGGAATCCCATTTGGGAATGTGCCATCTGGATTATTATGAACTTTCACAAATTCCACTGGCACGCGTTTTGCTCGGAATTGCGCTTCAATCGCATCAATAACGTGTCCTGCTGCGCCATTTCCTGAGTTAATCACCAATTTCATTGGTTTTAAATTATCTAAATTGATATAAGACAATAAATGCTCAACGTAATCACCTAACACGGAAAGTTGCTTATACTCTCCTCGTTTTTCTACAGGTGGAAAATGATTTTCCTCTGCTAAACGCTGAATATCCGCAAGACCAGTATCCGCACTAATTGGACGCGACCCCTCACGCACCAATTTTAAGCCGTTATAATCCATTGGATTATGGCTTGCGGTAACTTCAATTCCGCCATCGGCTTTAAGAAAAGAAGTGGCGAAGTAAACTTCCTCAGTTCCCGTTTCACCCAAATCAATGACGTTCACACCAGAATCTAATAAGCCATTTGTGACGGCACTTTTTAATTCTTTACTGGTTAAACGCACATCACCACCAACAACGATAGTTTTAGGCTTTAAAAACTGTCCAAATGCTCGACCAATGCGATAGACAATATCCACATTCAATTCATCGCCTAAACGACCACGAATATCATACGCTTTAAAACAAGTTAATTTACCCATAACATCCACTTCCTTTTCCTAATTAAGATGATTGCTCATCTTTTGCTTCTCTAATACGTTGGTAAATTTCTTCTCGATAGACAGATACTTCTTTTGGTGCATTCACACCAACTTTAATCTGATTACCACGAACACTTAATATCGTAATAGAAATCTCATCACCAATGAGTAAGCTTTCGCCAACTTTTCTGGTTAAGATTAGCATACAACCTCCTCATTTCCTTTCTTCGACATCCCTATCGATCATTTACCCCTTATATCCTAGGGTACATCGCCCCAAAATATTACCGTACTTACGCTCACAACGTGACGACTGAAATGCAAAGTTGTGAGCTACGACACAAAATTTTTATTTTATAAGTGAGAATTTAGCCATTCAGAACAAACAGCAAGGGCTTTTTCCGCATTTTCAGGCTGTGAGCCACCAGCCATCGCCATATCTGGACGACCGCCGCCTTTACCGCCTACTTGTTGTGCCATTAGATTAACTAACTCACCCGCTTTTACTTTTGCAGTTAAATCCGCTGTTACACCAACAACTAAATTGACTTTACCGTCAAAGACAGAAACAAAGGCAATCACGGCAGAACCGAGTTGATTTTTTAAATCATCAACCATCACACGCAGTGATTTTGTTTCCATACTGTCGAGTTGCTGTAATACCACAGAAACGCCGTTAATTTTCACCGCACTTTTTGCAATATCCGATCCAGCTTGCATTGCCGCTTTTTCTTTTAATTGCTGCAATTCTTTTTCCGCTTTTTTCGCTTTATCTTGCAATTGGTGAATTTTATCCGTCAGTGAGGAAACATCAGATTTCAATAAATCTGCACTTTGATTTAACACACCAAGCTGTTGGTGAAGCCAATCAATCGCAGTTTCTCCCGTTACGGCTTCAATACGGCGAATTCCTGCCGCAATTGCACTTTCACTGATGATTTTGAATAACCCAATTTCACCTGTATATTGGGCGTGAATTCCGCCACAAAGTTCAATAGAAAAATCGCCCATTGTCAAAACACGCACTTGTTCGGCGTATTTTTCGCCAAATAATGCCATTGCGCCTTTTGCTTTCGCAGCCTCTAGGTCCATAATCTCAGTTTGAATAGGGTGATTCGCACGCACTTGCTGATTGACTAATTTTTCCACTTCAAACAATTGTGCTTTAGAAATAGCTTCAGGTTGCGCAAAATCAAAGCGTAATAAATTGTCTGACACCAATGAGCCTTTTTGTGCAACGTGGTTACCCAACACTTGGCGTAATGCGGCGTGTAATAAGTGAGTGGCACTGTGGTTTAAGGAAATTTGTTTACGACGTGCTACATCCACCACGGCATTTACTGATTGTCCAACACTTAACGTGCCTTCGGCTAATTCACCAATATGCCCAAACACTTGACCATATTTTTGCGTGTCTGTGACGTTAAATAAGACATTTTGCCCTTCTAAACGCCCCGTATCCCCCACTTGACCGCCAGATTCTGCATAAAATGGCGTATTTTCTAAAATGACTACCGCACGTTGTCCTGCGCTAATTTGTTCTACAGATTTTCCCTCACAGAAAAGTGCGGTGATTTTTGCGAGACTTTCTGATTCGCTATAACCTTCAAACGCCGTTGAACCGTCCACACGGATAACGTTGTTATAATCCATACCAAACTGACTTGCCGACTGCGCACGTTGGCGTTGTGCTTCCATTTCACGTTCAAAGCCCGCTTCATCAATCACGATATTGCGTTCACGGCACACATCTGCGGTAAGATCCAATGGGAAACCAAAGGTATCATAAAGTTTGAAGGCAACTTCACCAGAAAGCACGTTATCTTTCACTTGGCTTAACGCCTCATCTAATAACGCTAAGCCACGCTCTAAGGTACGTGCAAATTGTTCTTCTTCTAAGCGTAAGATTTTTTCGATATGTACTTGATTTTCTTTAATCTCTTTCCCTGCTTCAGCCATTACTTCTGCAAGAGTTGGCACAAGCTTGTAGAAAAAGGCGTCTTTCGCACCAAGTAAATGCCCGTGGCGCACTGCTCGGCGAATAATACGGCGTAACACATAGCCTCGCCCTTCATTAGAAGGCAACACGCCGTCTGCAATTAAATAAGCACAAGAGCGAATGTGATCGGCGATGACACGCAAGGATTTATTAGTTAAATCTTTCTCCCCCGTTAATTCTGCCGCTTTGGCAATCAATACTTTGAAAATATCAATATCATAGTTGGAATTAACGTGTTGTAATACCGCCGTAATACGCTCTAACCCCATTCCCGTATCCACTGACGGTTTTGGCAATTTTTCCATCGTGCCATCTGCTTGGCGGTTAAACTGCATAAATACGATATTCCAGATTTCAATATAGCGATCGCCATCTTCTTCTGGTGAACCCGGTGGACCTCCCCAAATGTGATCACCGTGATCGTAGAAAATTTCTGTACAAGGACCGCAAGGACCTGTATCGCCCATTTGCCAGAAGTTATCCGAAGCATAAGGTGCGCCTTTGTTATCGCCGATACGAATAATACGCTCAGCTGGCACGCCTACTTGTTTATGCCAAATATCATAGGCTTCATCATCGGTTTCATATACGGTTACCCAAAGTTTCTCTTTTGGTAAGCCTAACCACGCGCTTGAAGTTAAATATTCCCAAGCAAAAGTGATCGCATCTTGTTTGAAATAATCGCCAAAGCTGAAATTACCTAACATTTCAAAAAACGTATGATGACGCGCGGTATAACCCACATTTTCTAAATCATTATGTTTTCCACCTGCACGCACACAACGTTGAGCGGTGGTTGCACGGGTATAAGCGCGTTTATCTAAACCAAGAAATACATCTTTAAATTGGTTCATTCCTGCATTGGTGAATAATAATGTAGGATCATTTTCTGGAACCAGTGAACTACTTGGGACAATTTGATGCCCTTTACTATGAAAAAAATCAAGAAATGATTTTCTAATTTCTGCGGTTGTTTTCATTAAATTGCCTTATTTTATCTTCATTAAATTCGTTACGAATCTTGCTATTTTGGCACATTTTTAACATTTAGAAAAAACTTTTTTCAATTCCCAAAATAAAAAGGATCTGCACTTTTTCCGATGATGTTTTTCATCGCCAAAGTACAGATCACAAATCAGAATAAATCAGCTAAATCGCTATTCTTCGCGTAATGGAACAACTAACATATCAACATTAATTGTGTTCATCACTTGGCGAGTGGAAGACATCAATTTACTCCAAAAATCTTGGTGATGACCTGTCACCAATAAATCCACATCATATTTATCAATGGCATCCGCTAAAACCTGCCCTAAATCACCACTACCACTTAGTTTCTCTGAAACTGGATAGCTAGATTGCTCCGCTAATTGAACTAAGGCTTGATGGGTTTCGGTGGAAATACGATCCTGCATTGAAGACATATTCACATCAATTAACCCCGTATAAAGATCAGAGAAGTTTACATCAACGTGGATAATGGATAACTTCGCCTCATTGCGTTTGGCAACGCCTGCCGCTTTTTCCACCAAGAATGCACTTTCTTCAGAAAGATCAACAGCAACTAAAATGTGTTTATACATAACTAACTCCTTATTATCTTAGAGGTTAATCAATTTCTTTTGATGTAATACTAGCACTAGTCAAATAAAAAAAATTTGCACTTGATCACGTTTTAGAAAAAACATTTATTTTTATTTGTAAAAAAATCGCAATTCGCCATAAATTTTTACTTAAGCCCACTAAACATTGTGCTATTATCGCCCCATTTCTTGCGTGCCAACCCTGATAAATAAAGGATAAAAATGAACTATTCTATTCAAGATTTTGTACAACTCATTGCCAAATTGCGTGATCCAAATGGAGGCTGTCCTTGGGATCTTGAACAAACCTATCAAACAATGATCCCGCACTTATTAGAAGAAAGCTATGAAGTGGTGGAAGCAATCGAACAACAAAATACGGACAATTTACGCGAAGAACTCGGCGATTTATTGCTCCAAGTGGTCTTTTTCAGCCAACTTGCCAAAGAAGATAATTTGTTCACCTTTGATGAGGTTATCAATGAGGTGGCAGAAAAAATTTTGCGTCGCCATCCACACGTTTTCGGTGAAGCAAAAGCACACAACGAGCAAGAAGCCCTGCGTCATTGGAATACAATCAAAGCACAAGAAAATAAAAATAAAGCCTACCAATCCATTTTGGATAATATTCCCCAATCCTTCCCCGCCTTAATGCGAGCAGAAAAATTACAGAAACGCTGTGCAAAAGTCGGCTTTGATTGGGATAACATCCAACCTGTTATAGCTAAAGTGCAAGAAGAACTGCAAGAGGTACAAACTGAACTTGCTCGTCCACAACAAGAACAAGCAAAAATTGAAGAAGAAATTGGTGATTTACTTTTTGCTGTGGTGAATTTAAGCCGCCATCTGCATTGCTGCCCAGAAGAAGCCTTACGCAAAGCGAATCAAAAATTTGAACGCCGTTTTCGTCAAGTAGAAACGCGTGTCAAACAACAAGGTAAATCGTTGCAAAGCAGCACACTGACAGAACTCGACCTATTGTGGGACGATGTGAAAAAACAAGAAAATTGCTAAAAAAGCACCGCACTTCAATCTCTCTTCTACACTACGAGAAAAGAGGGAATATGATTTCTTCATTGTATCTATCCGACGACAAACAAAAACGGTGTGTTGTTAAACACACCGTTTGATTTAAAAGCGACCTTTGATGCAATTAGAAACCCGCTTGTTTCTCTAATTGTTCAACTAAAGCATCATCAAGATTTAATGCTGTGGCAAGATTGGCTAGAAAGATAATTTCTTTACGATCTAATTCACCGCACACGACACGGGCGGCCAAATAGACTTGTGAAGCTAATGCGGTATCGTTGCCGACTTGTTGAGCGATCTGAGCAATAGAAATCGGTTGGCTGATTTGTTGTTCTAACCAATGATACACCTCGGGATCATTCCCTGCCTCAGTAATGATGACTTGTTTTTCTTCATCAGTAATAGCGCCATCAGCTGCTGCAGCGGCAATCATTGTTTGTAAAATTAGTTGTCCTGACGTTGCCTTTTCTGCGGTATCGACAAAGGTTTCTTCGCTAAGTGCGGTAGAATTTTGCGAATTTTTTTGTTGATATTGTTGATAAGCCTGATACGCCAAGCTACCAAGTGCGGCAAGAGAACCTAACTTGGTCAGACTTGCCCCACCATTACGTCCTAAAATCATAGAAAGCAATCCAATTGCTGCAGCACCGCCGCCCGCTTTAGTAATTTTGTCAGCGGTGGAATTACCATTCATTGTTTTACCTAGTTGATCTTTAGCAACGTTAAATACTTGATTTAAAATTTGGTTAAAATCCATAAGAACTTCCTCAATAGTTATTTCCTTAATATGGCAATTTATTTAGCAATTAGTTCATTTTATTTTGCCACCTAGTAAAGTGCGGTGCATTTTTATAACATTTTTTATCAACAAAAAAGCCAGCAATTATGCTGGCTTTCTAGTTCAAGCAACGACTTATCCTTGTGAAGAAATGCGTTTCATATCTGTCATATAACCACGCAATTCTTGACCGATTAATTCAATTGGGTGGTTGCGGATTGCATCATTCACATCACGTAAGGTGATATTGTCAATTTCTACGGTTGGGGTTGGTTCACCCAAATCACCACGTTGTAAATGTTGCATTACTGTTTTCGCTAAAATTGGTGCTGCAACATTAGCAAAGAGGTAGTTTCCATATTCTGCCGTATCTGAAATAACTACATTCATTTCATATAAGCGTTTACGTGCAATGGTGTTTGCGATTAATGGTAATTCGTGTAAGGATTCATAATAAGCAGATTCTTCAAAGATGCCCGCTGAAACCATCGTATCGAACGCCAACTCCACGCCTGCTTTTACCATTGCAACCATTAATACACCGTTATCAAAATATTCTTGTTCGCTGATTTTGATTCCTTCTGCTTTTGGTGCATTTTCAAAGGCGGTTTTTCCTGTTTCTTCACGCCATTTTAATAGATTAGCATCGCCATTTGCCCAATCTTCCATCATCACACGGGAAAATTCACCGCTGATAATATCGTCCATATGTTTCTTGAATAAGAAATCCAACTCTTGTTTAATTTCTTCTGCAAGTTCAAAGGCACGTAATTTAGCGCTGTTGGATAGACGATCCATCATAAGTGTGATACCACCTTGTTTTAAGGCTTCGGTGATGGTTTCCCAGCCATATTGCACTAATTTCCCAGCATAAGCAGGATCTTTACCGTCAGCCACTAATTTGTCATAACAAAGAATTGACCCCGCTTGTAACATACCGCAAAGGATGGTTTGTTCTCCCATTAAGTCAGATTTCACTTCTGCGACAAAGGAAGATTCTAATACACCGGCACGATGTCCACCTGTCGCCGCAGCCCAAGCTTTTGCGATCGCCATACCTTCACCTTTTGGATCGTTTTCAGGGTGAACGGCAATAAGCGTTGGTACACCAAAACCACGTTTATATTCTTCACGCACTTCTGTACCCGGGCATTTAGGTGCAACCATCACAACGGTAATGTCTGGACGAATTTGCTCGCCCACTTCAACAATGTTTAACCCGTGAGAATACCCTAGTGCCGCACCTTCTTTCATTAATCCCATCACATCGGCGATCACTTTACTATGCTGTTTATCAGGCGTTAAATTAATCACCAAATCGGCACTTGGAATCAGTTCTTGGTAAGTCCCAACATTAAACCCATTTTCAGTGGCACGTTGGAAAGACGCACGTTTTTCTGCAATGGCTTCTGGGCGTAACGCATAACTGATATCTAAACCAGAATCCCGCATATTTAACCCTTGGTTTAAGCCTTGCGCACCGCACCCGACGATAACAATTTTCTTACCTTTTAAGAAATTCGCTTCATCAGAAAATTCTTCGCGATCCATAAAACGACAACGACCTAATTGATCTAATTGTTGGCGTAAGTTTAATGTATTGAAATAATTAGCCATTTTGTATCCTTATGTTGAGATATTGTGTTTGTCACTTATTATGGCGGAATTATACCGTTTCTTTACATTGCGTAAATTGATATTATTAAAATTAAATATTGCATATTTTGCAACAATAAATCTAGCATAGTCCTTATAAAAGAGGGTAATCCAATAAAAAATAACAGCAAATAAATATGTATATTTATGGCTTGAAGTAAGAACATTATTACAAAGGCTATAACTCGGCAACTAAACCAAAGATACAATCAAACTTAAATACCGAAAGATTATCAGCAAGCAGATTCAAAAACGTTGGCGTTATTGAGTTCCAGTTTTTTAATAATGGGCTAAATAGGCAATTTAAGCCCCTTTCTCATACAATAGTGCTGACTAGGGGCTTACTTAAAAGTATAAGGTAGATGATATTATTTTGGTGATAGTGATGAATTTAATGAGCCGTATAACATTAAGGGGAGAAATCATCCTCCCCTAAATCAAAATATATCCGCAACGGGATTACATACGCTTATTAACAACAAAAAATAAACTTTGTTTATAATCCCATTATTTTGCTGGATATTCCCACCAAATATCAAACAGTTCACTAATTTCAATTTGCTGTAATCCATTGGTTTCTAACCAGTTTCTCACTAACTCGCGGTGATTTTCATCACATTTTCCAATTTTTTCTAAACAGACTAAACCTTCCCAATGCAAATAACCACTACCTTCATAAGCTAAGCCATTTGGGCGAATCACTTCGTTGATAAAACGATCAACAACCTCGTCAATTGTATCAATTGGCGTATTTTCAGGAAATTGCCAGTTTACTAAAAAGCCTAATTCTTGGAATTCGGCAAGGTGCATTTTTTTGCGTTGTCTTCTGTTACGTTGAATTGCCATTGTTTTCTCCTCGTATTATTTGAGTGATATTATTCAGTTTTAATAAAATATAAATCCCATACACCGTGTCCTAAGCGGTGACCGCGCTGTTCAAACTTCGTCAGCGGACGGCTTTCTGGGCGTGGAATATAATCATTGGTGGCAGATGTATTGCGTAACTGCGGATTATTTTGCAACACGTCTAACATTTGTTCTGCATAGTTTTCCCAATCTGTTGCCATATGAATAAAGCCTTGACTAACAAGCTTTTGGCAAACTGTTTGCACAAAATTTGGCTGTACGATACGGCGTTTGTGATGCTTAGCTTTATGCCAAGGATCAGGGAAAAAGAGCTGTAAACCAGCAAGGCTACTGTCTGCAATGCAATCGCGTAAAATTTCTGTGGCATCGTGGCAAATAACACGTAAATTTTTCACGTTTTTTTCCACCGCATAAGCAATGCAAGCCCCCACGCCGGGAGTATGCACTTCAATGCCGAGATAATTTTTATCTGGATGTTGTTCCGCCATTTCAACAAGGGATTTTCCCATCCCAAAGCCAATTTCTAAAATAACGGGCTTATCATTGCCATAAATATTTTTAAAATCAAAAGGTTCTGTTTGATGTGCTAAACCATAAGTTGGCCAATTCGCATTCATCATATTACGTTGAAAATCACTTAATCGTCCTGTACGCAATACAAAACTACGCACTTTACGTTTGTAGCGTCCGTCTGCGGTAAATTCAGCGGTTTCAACGGTTTTGCGTTTTTGATCCGCAAAGCTGGTTTGTTGTTCAGTCATTAAAAATCTACTACTCAATATCGTTTACAAAATGAGCTAATCTCATTTTTACGAGGGCTATTCTATGTTTTAGGGCAAGATCACGCAAGGAAAAAGTGCGGTCGGAATATTATGCAAATTTTAATGTTGCCCCTATAAAAAATTGGGCGACTTTTGCCGCCCAATTCCGTTATTTAGTATTTGATTTGTTGTTTCACAAATTCGACTAATTGATCTTTGTTGATCATCTGTTTTTCACCTGTTCGGCGATTTTTGTATTCTATTTCGCCATTTTGCAGGTTTTTCTCACCAATTACTAACATATGCGGTACACCAATGAGTTCCATATCTGCAAACATTACACCCGGGCGTTCTTTACGATCATCAAAAATCACTTCAATTCCTTCAGCAAGTAAAGTGCGGTACAAATTTTCTGCAAATTCTTGCACGCTTTCTGATTTGTGCATATTCATTGGGACGATAGCAACGGTAAACGGTGCAATGGCATCTGTTGGCCAAATAATGCCACGCTCATCGTGGCTTTGTTCAATCGCAGCGGCAACCACACGGCTCACGCCAATACCGTAACAGCCCATAATCATCGTTTGTGGGCGACCGTCTTCGCCTTGTACAGTGGCTTTCATTGCTTCAGAATATTTTGTACCCAGTTGGAAAATATGTCCGACTTCAATACCACGTTTGATTAATAATGACCCTTTACCATCTGGGCTAGGATCACCTTCTACTACATTGCGCAAATCTGCGATTTCTGGCATTGGTACATCACGTTCCCAGTTAATATTAAAATAATGTTTGCCATCAATATTTGCGCCAGCTGAGAAATCACTCATTAATGCCACACTACGATCAATAATGGCTGGGATCGGTAAATTTACAGGCCCAAGAGAACCAACACTTGCACCAATTTTCGCTTTAATGTCAGCTTCATCAGCAAATTCGAGAGGATCAGCCACTTGTGCTAATTTTTGTGCTTTGATTTCGTTTAAGTTGTGATCGCCACGGATGATTAACGCAATCAATGGTTGAGCGTCATTTGCACCTTTGACAATCAGCGTTTTCACGGTTTTTTCTATTGGCACATTAAATTGCTCAACAAGCTCATTGATTGTTTTGGCATTAGGCGTGTCAATTAATTCCATTGCTAATGTTGGAACGGCTCGTTCACCTTGAGCGACTGCTTCTGCGAGTTCAATATTCGCTGCAAAATCAGATTCTGTGGAAAACACGATATCATCTTCGCCACTTTGTGCTAGCACTTGGAATTCGTGCGAGGCACTCCCACCGATAGAACCCGTATCCGCCTGAACAGCACGGAAATCTAAACCTAAACGGGTAAAAATGTTGCTGTAAGTTTGGTACATCACCTCATAGGTTTCTTGCAAACTTTCTTTTGTTGTGTGGAAAGAATAGGCATCTTTCATTAAAAATTCGCGACCGCGCATTACCCCAAAACGTGGACGCACTTCATCACGGAATTTGGTTTGAATTTGGTATAAATTAAGCGGAAGTTGTTTATAAGAACTCACTTCACGGCGAACTAAATCCGTAATCACTTCTTCGTGGGTTGGGCCGAGGACGAAATCACGTTGCCCACGATCCTGAAAGCGTAATAATTCTGGGCCATATTGTTCCCAACGTTGGGATTCTTGCCATAATTCAGCGGGTTGAACAACGGGCATTTCTACTTCAATTGCACCACTTTTATTCATTTCTTCACGTACAATATTTTCCACTTTTTTGAGTACGCGCAACCCTGTTGGTAGCCAGTTATAAAGCCCTGAGGCTAAAGGGCGTACCATTCCAGCACGTAGCATTAATTGATGGCTTACCACCTGTGCATCATTTGGGGTTTCTTTTAAAGTAGCAAATAAATATCGACTCGCTCGCATTGTTGTTTCCTATATTCATTATTTAAGAAAAAATTGGCGTTAGTTTATCATTGAGTGAGGTTCACTCAAAGAAGAAAGGGCTATTTGTGCAAATATTTTGTAGAAAAGAAAAGGCGCTGAGTCAATCTTATTTCTTTCAGTAAAAATCATCTTCCCCCGCACCGACTAAATCAGCAAATTCTTCACGTTGAAAACCGTGTGAAAGCATATAACGCCAGATTTTTTGTTTCATTTTAAAATCTTGTTGTTGGGCGTACAGAGGGAATTTTTTGCGTAAAACAGTCTGTGCAATCTCAGGCCAATTAATCTCCGTTTCAGCAAGAACATCATTTAACGTCTCTGATGAAATCCCTTTTAATTGAGTAAGCTCTTGCTTAATGCGGTTTAATCCATAGCCTTTTTGTGATCGGTAATGTAAATAGTTTTCTGTAAAACGGCGATCACTTTGCCAATTTTTCTCCTGACAAAAAGCCAAAGCCTGTTCAATTTCCTCTTCACTGAAGGCTTTTTCTTGCATTTTACAACGTAATTCATATTCGCTATATTCACGACGAGCAAGTAAGTTCACCACATAATTTAACGCCAATGAAGTCATTTTTCCTCGCTTTTATAGGTCAATTATATTTAGAAAAAGTGCGGTCAAAAATTACCGCACTTTTTTAATATTACTTAATCGAAAGGTTTAAAATTCAGAATCTATTTCTGCCATCTCTGCATTTTGATCGGCTTCAATATCTGCAATGAGGGATTTATCTGGATTAGCTAAAAGCTCTTCACGTAATTTATTTTCTAATTCTTGAGCTTGTTCAGGGTGTTCTGCTAACCATTTCATCGCATTCGCTTTGCCTTGACCAATTTTTTCACCGTTATAAGAGAACCAAGCGCCCGCTTTATCAACTAATTTGTGTTTTACACCTAATTCAATTAATTCACCGTTGCGTGAAATTCCTTCACCATAAAGGATTTGGAAATCCACTTGACGGAATGGTGGCGCCACTTTATTTTTCACCACTTTGACACGCGTTTCATTACCGATGATTTCATCACCATCTTTTACTGCACCTACTCGACGAATATCTAGACGCACAGAAGAATAGAATTTTAAGGCGTTACCACCCGTAGTGGTTTCTGGGTTACCAAACATTACACCAATTTTCATACGAATTTGGTTGATAAAAATCACCAAACAGTTTGAGTTTTTGATTTGCCCCGTTAGTTTACGCAAGGCTTGCGACATTAAGCGTGCTTGTAAACCGACGTGTGCATCGCCCATATCCCCTTCAATTTCTGCTTTTGGTGTAAGTGCAGCGACAGAGTCCACTATCACCACTTCAATCGCACCAGAACGAACCAAGGCATCACAAATTTCTAATGCTTCTTCACCATTATCTGGTTGAGAAACGAGCAATTCTTTTACATCAACCCCAAGTTTTGCCGCATAGATAGGATCTAAAGCGTGTTCTGCATCAATGAAAGCACAGGTCTTACCCAATTTTTGTGCTTGTGCAATAACAGAAAGGGTTAATGTGGTTTTTCCTGAAGATTCTGGCCCATAAATTTCTACGATACGCCCCATTGGCAAACCACCAATACCTAAGGCAATGTCTAAACTAAGTGAGCCAGTAGAAATAGATTCAATATCTAATTCTTGGGTTTCACCCAATTTCATAATAGACCCTTTACCAAATTGCTTTTCAATTTGACCAAGTGCGGCCGCAAGCGCTTTTTGTTTTTCTTCTTGAGTGGTAATTTGTGGTTTCTCGCTTTTTTTCGCTTTCTCTTCTTTAGCCATTTTGCTTATCCTTATAAATTCATCATCAGAATTGCTGCATAATATAGCTGTATTGATATACAGTATCAAGTAAAATTTTGATCTTTTTTCTATTTTGTGAGGTGTATTCCAAATAAGACTTTTTATGCAACAGCCTAATGAGGTTAAAGGTATAAAAAAATAAAGCGCATTAATTGCTAGCAGTAAAATAATTCGTACAGTATCAAATAAGAAAAATTTCGTTATAATTTGCCCAAATTGAAAATAACAGATTGAGTAAACCTGATGACTAATTTTGAACAACACACCCCAATGATGCAGCAATATTTACGCTTAAAGGCGGAAAACCCAGAGATTTTGTTGTTTTACCGAATGGGGGATTTTTATGAATTATTTTATGATGATGCTAAAAAAGCGGCGGCATTGTTGGATATTTCCTTAACTAAACGTGGGCAGTCAGCAGGGCAACCGATTCCAATGGCAGGTGTACCCTATCACGCGGTGGAAGGTTATTTAGCAAAATTAGTTCAGCTAGGCGAAAGTGTGGCGATTTGTGAGCAAGTTGGCGATCCTACCACAGCAAAAGGGCCGGTAGAACGTCAAATTGTACGCATTGTTACCCCCGGAACAATCAGTGATGAAGCATTATTACCTGAACGTCAGGATAATCTGATTGCCGCTGTTTATCAGGAAAAAGACAAGTTTGGTTTGGCAACATTAGATATGACCTCAGGACGTTTTCAGTTAAGTGAGCCAGCGAGTAAAGAGAGCTTACAAGCAGAATTACAACGTATTCAACCTGTTGAACTCTTATATTGTGAAGATTTTGAGGCGTTTCACTTAATTGAAAATATGAAAGGCTTACGCCGTCGCCCTGTTTGGGAATTTGAATTAAAAACCGCAATTGAACAACTCAATCGTCAATTTGGTACGCAAGATTTGCGCGCGTTTGGCGTAGAAAAAGCGGTGCTTGGACTTTGTTCAGCGGGCTGTTTATTACAATATGCAAAAGAGACCCAACGAACCGCGTTACCTCATATTCAAAGTCTGAGTTTACTGCAAAATACCGATAATATTCAGTTAGATGCCGCAACAAGACGAAACCTAGAGCTTACGCAAAATCTTGCTGGTGGCACAGAACATACATTAGCTTCTGTATTAGATAAATGCGTAACACCAATGGGCAGTCGTTTGTTGAAGCGTTGGATTCACCAACCCATTCGTGATCGTGAAAAATTAACCTTACGCCAACAAACCATTAGCCAAATTTTACAGCAAGATTTAATCGCAGAATTTCAACCGCACTTACAACAAGTCGGGGATATGGAACGTATTTTAGCACGCGTGGCATTGCGTTCAGCACGACCAAGAGATCTCACTCGTTTACGTACGGCATTGGCACAAATTCCCGCCATTCAACATTATCTTAATCAACAAAACTGTCCGCAATTTACCGCATTTTCTCAACAGATTGCCGACTTTTCACCACAATTAGATTTATTAGAACGCGCGATTATTGAAAATCCGCCTTTATTAATTCGCGATGGTGGCGTTATTGCGGAAGGATTTAATGCAGAGCTTGATGAATGGCGCGCCCTTTCTGACGGTGCAACCCGTTATTTGGAAGAACTGGAACAACGAGAACGAGAAACTACTGGGATTGATAGCCTGAAAATTGGCTTTAATGCCGTACACGGCTACTATATTCAAATTCCGCAAGGGCAAGCACACAAAGCCCCCATTCATTATGTACGCCGTCAAACTTTAAAAAATGCGGAACGTTACATTATTCCCGAATTAAAAACCTATGAAGATAAAGTACTGAAGGCAAAAGGGGCTTCCCTTGCTCTGGAAAAGCAACTTTATGAGCAAATTTTTGATGAATTATTACCGCACTTAGGTGCATTGCAGTTGGCGAGCCTTGCCTTAGCAGAGCTAGATGTGCTCACCAACTTGGCTGAAAGAGCGGAAACCCTAAATTATGTCGCCCCCACTTTTAGTGATGAAATCGGTGTGAATATCGAAAATGGTCGCCACCCAGTGGTGGAGCAGGTATCAAAAAGCCCTTTTATTGCAAACCCAGTAAATCTGAGTGCTAATCGCCATTTATTGATCATAACAGGGCCGAATATGGGGGGAAAAAGTACCTATATGCGTCAAACCGCATTGATCGCATTAATGGCTTATATAGGCTCTTTCGTGCCAGCAGAAAGTGCGGTGATTGGACCGCTCGACCGCATTTTCACGCGTATTGGTGCCTCAGATGATCTTGCATCAGGGCGTTCAACTTTTATGGTTGAAATGACAGAAATGGCAAATATTTTGCACCAAGCCACCGCAAACAGCTTAGTACTGATTGATGAAATTGGACGCGGCACATCCACCTATGATGGACTTTCTCTTGCGTGGGCTTGCGCGGAATGGTTGGCACAAAAAGTCCGCTCACTCACCTTATTTGCCACCCATTATTTTGAGCTTACCGTCTTGCCTGAGCAGTTAAAAGGGATCGCCAATGTGCATTTAGATGCGGTGGAACATAACGACACCATCGCCTTTATGCACGCAGTGCAAGAAGGAGCGGCAAGTAAAAGTTACGGCTTAGCGGTGGCCGCACTGGCAGGCGTTCCCAAAGCCGTAATAAAATTAGCGAAGCAAAAATTAACCCAATTAGAAAAATTATCAGAAAATACACCGCACTTAACAAATCCGATAAATCAGCAACTACAAGGCGAATTGCATTTGATAGACGAAGAGGAAAATCAAAGTGCGGTGCTAAAAATGTTAGAAAATCTCGATCCTGATGAAATGACACCAAAACAAGCCTTAGCCTATTTGTATCAATTAAAGAAAATGGTCTAATACACATTTCGCTAGCGCAGTATCGCCACAAGAAAAAGAAAGGGGCGTTCTTCCACGCCCCTGATTTAACTGCTTAAACTTAAACGCCCTACCTATTTTTTGCTCATCGCCTTAGCAGGTTGCAAGCCCCAGCAAACAAGGAAAAATTAATGATTTTTATGGCTGGTGCTATACAGAATTTTATCGGTATAAGCCATTGCGATGGCAGAAACCAAAAAGCCTAAATGGAGCAATAATTGCCACTTCATCGTTTCTTCTGGCATATTTGCTGCATTGACGAAAGTTTGTAGCATATGAATAGAGGAAATACTGATAATTGACATAGAAAGTTTTACTTTCAACACGGAAGCATTAACGTGGCTTAGCCATTCAGGCTCATCAGGATGCCCATCTGTGTGTAGCTTAGAAACGAAAATTTCATAACCGCCCACGATCACCATAACCAATAAATTCGCAATCATTACCACATCAATTAAATTTAACACGGAAAGCATAATGGCGTTGGAATCTAGCTCTTGCAGATTTGAGATAAGTTCCCATAGCGATTTCATAAATTTATAGGCATAAATCCCTTGTACGACAATTAAGCCGAGATAAATGGGTAATTGTAACCAGCGGCTAGCAAAAATAATTTGGCTAAATATGACGGGGGTTCTATATTTTACCGATTCTTTTGATGTCATAGATTGATGTTCCATCTGTGTTTACTCTTCGTTCCTTCATCATTTTATGTGGGCGATGAAATTACCTGTTTTTTACCAAAATATCAATGATTTTCGGGTTTAATCTGATCCGCTGAAATTGCGCTGAGTTTCGCTAAATCAAGATCATTATGTAATAGCTCAACCTGTGGCATCACTTTGTTAGCTTTGGCAGAGAAATCTTTAAATCGCTCAATTTTTCCTGCTAAACCTTGTTGCCCAGCAAAGGCGGTAACGGCGTGATTATAATGCCCGCTTACCGTTGCCAAGCTATTTCCCAATTTAGCAAGACGTTCCGCCACCAAGCACATTTGATTATAAATATCCCCCGCCTTACCACTGATTTCTCGTGCTTCCGCATTACCTCGTTCAATCCGCCATAAATTTGCAACAGTGCGTAAAATCGGCATTAAGGTGGTGTGAGAAACTAAAATGACGTTTTTTTCATAGGCGTAATTAAACAAATTGCTATCCTGTTTCATTGCCTCAATATAAGCTGGCTCAACCGCAATAAACATCAGCACAAAATTAGGGCTATGCACGCCAATTAAATTGCTGTAATCCTTGCGTGATAGCTCATCAATATGATTTTTGATCGCCTTGTGGTGTTCACGCAAAAATTGCTGTTGGCTTTGCTCATTGTCCGCACTGACCGCATTTTCATAGGCAACAAGGGACATTTTGCTATCAATAATTAAATGTTTGTTATCGGGTAAATACACCACAAAATCAGGATAATTCGATTTGCCTTCTGCATTGCGGAAATGATCTTGTGCTTTATAGTGATCATTTTCTACCAAGCCAGCTAATTGCAAGGCGCGTTCAAGCTGAATTTCCCCCCAATTGCCTAGCGTTTTCTTTTCCCCTTTTAAAGCAGAAGTGAGATTATTCGCCTCTTGCGACATTGCAAGTCCCACGTCTAACACTTTTTTAATTTCACTTTCAAGGCTGGCATTGCCCTTTAAGGATTCCGAATGAATTTCATTTACGCGTTTTTGGAAACCTTCAATTTGCTCACGAAATGGCTTTAACAAGGCATCAAGGCTAGCTTGATTGGTTTGATCGAACTTTTGGCTCTTTTCTTCCAAAATACGATTCGCCAAATTTTGAAATTCAACGCTGAGTTGCTGTTTTGTTTGAACAAAATCTTCCTGTTGCTGAGTAAAATGTTTTTCTTTTTCCGCTAACGTGGTTTTGAGTTCGGTAAATTGTTGTAAAAGTGCGGTGGATTTTTCGTTTAAATCGGCATACTCCTGCTGCTTGCTTTTTAATTCTGCACGACTTTGATTTAACTGATGTTGTAAGCTATGCACTTGTGCAGTGGCGATACCAAATTGTTCTTTAAGGCTTGTGATTTTCTCTGCAATATTTCCGTGGCGAGCTTGTTCTTCGTCCAATTCTTGTTGTAAATATTGGATTTTTTCATCACGTTCATTCAGCCGTGTTTGCAACCCTTCCGCGCGTGTTTGCGCTTTCACACTGTCCTGCTCAAGCTGGTAACGCAGTTGCGACAAGGCTTCATACTTTTCCAATAACAGGTTAAAATCATTGACATTTTTATTCAGTTCTTGGGCAAGTTGTTGCTTATCTCGTTGATATTTAGTGCTAATAAAAAACAGCACCAAGGATAAAATAAGCAATAGGATGGTTATACCAAGCCATTGAGATTGTGTAAATTCGATCATTATTTTTCCTAAAAATTAACAAAATTTTCCCCGCGCTTTTTTCTTCGTTCAAATTAAGATCATCAATCAAACAAAGTGCGGTAGATTTTTCAGATGAAATCTTTACAGAACTATAATAAAGTATAATGCAATTTTTGTTTAATCAGCGGAAAAAATGTCAAAACAACCTCAACTTTATCTTGCCTCGCAAAGCCCTCGTCGTTTACAACTGTTACAACAGTTGGGGCTGGAAGTGGAAATCTTTAATGCGGATATTGATGAAACCCCAAATGCCGATGAACTGCCCGTGGATTATGTACGCAGAATGGCGCAAGAGAAAAATCACGCCGCATGCCAACAACTTGAAAAACGTGCTAATTTTTTACCGCACTTACCTATTTTATCCGCAGATACTAGCGTGGTTTGCGATGGGGAAATTTTAGGCAAGCCACAAGATGAAGCCCAAGCGGTACAAATGCTTAGCTTGCTTTCAGGTAAAACGCACCAAGTGCTAACTGCTGTGTGTGTCAGTTTGCCTAATCAAATCCATAGCCTTGTACAAACGAGCCAAGTTACCTTTAGCTCATTGACTAAGCAAGATATTTTGGCTTATATCGCCACTGGTGAGCCAATGGATAAAGCGGGTGCTTATGGGATTCAAGGGCTAGGTGGACTATTTATTTCGCGTATTGATGGCAGTTTTAGCGGTGTGATGGGGTTGCCCGTGTTTGAAACCGCCCAATTGCTTCGCCAAGTTGGGATAAGTTTATTCGCATCAAGTGAGAAATGTGATGAGTAAAAGCCTATTTCAAGCCAGCAAACACGACGAACATTGCTCACAATGTGGTTCGCTATTACAGATTAAAAAAGGCAAAAAAGGGTTATTTTTAGGTTGCAGTGCCTACCCACAATGCGATTTTATCAAGCCTTTACACCCCACTCACGAAACAAAAGTCTTGAAAGAATTAGACCAACATTGTCCAAAGTGCGGTCATTTTTTACAATTAAAACAAGGGCAATTTGGTATGTTCATCGGGTGTAGTGATTATCCACAATGTGATTATATCGTTCACGAAGAGCTTGAACCCGAACAAGAGCATCTGCCTTGTCCTGCTTGTGGAAAGGGTAGCCTTGTGCCACGACGCGGACGCCAAGGCAAGGTGTTTTATGGCTGTAATCAGTTTCCAAAATGTAAATTTACCCTTGCCAGCCAACCCTATGCAGTGCCTTGTCCTCAATGTGGTTATCCGATAAGTACGCTGAAAAAAGAAGAAAAAACCGACCGCACTTTGCGTCGCATTTGGTTATGTGCCAACAAAGCGTGTCGTCATCAATTTGAAACAGACAATGAATAACGAACAGAATATCGCTCAACTCGTTGAGCTATTAAAACAAAATGAAGTCATCGCCTACCCCACCGAAGCGGTGTTTGGCTTGGGCTGTAATCCTCTCAGTGAAAGTGCGGTGCAAAAATTATTGCTTTTAAAACAGCGCCCTGTGGAAAAAGGGTTGATTTTAATCGCACCGCAGTTAGATTTTCTGTTGCCTTTTATTGATGAACGTAAGCTTAATGAAACGCACTGGCAACGCTTGAATGCCCATTATGATCACCCGACCACGTGGGTGGTACCGGCAAAGCCAACAACACCGAAATTTCTCACGGGACAGTTCTCTACTATTGCCGTTCGTATTAGCGATCACCCTGCGGTAAAACAGCTCTGCGAACAAGCGGGCTTTGCACTCACTTCCACCAGTGCCAATTTAACCGGCTTACCGCCTTGTCGCACCTATCAAGCCGTGAAAGCCCAGTTTGGCGAACACTTTCCTGTGTTAAAAATGGCGGTGGGAAACGCAACAAACCCTTCAGAAATACGCGATCTGTTTACACAACAACTTTTCCGTCAAGGTTAATAAGGATTTTTATGGATAAATATGCTGTTTGGGGAAATCCCATTGCTCAAAGCAAATCACCACAAATTCACCAAATTTTTGCCCAACAAACTCAGCAAACATTAGACTATGTGGCAATGCTCGGTGATGAACAACACTTTGAACAACAACTCCTCGGCTTTTTTGCTGAAGGGGCAAAAGGTTGCAATATCACTGCCCCATTCAAAGAGCGCGCATTTCAATTGGCGGATCAACATAGTGAACGTTGTTTGCTCGCCACTGCCTGTAATACGCTGAAAAAATTACCCGACGGTACACTTTATGCTGACAACACAGACGGTGCAGGCTTGGTGAGCGATTTACAACACTTAGGCTGGCTCAAACCGCAACAATCAGTACTCATTTTAGGCGCAGGTGGCGCAACCAAAGGCGTACTCTTCCCCCTATTACAAGCAAAACAAAATATTTTGCTGGCTAACCGCACCTTAGCTAAAGCAACGGAATTAGCGGAAAAATTCAACGCCTACGGCAATATTCAAGGTTGTACCCTTACTGATATTCCCGTGCAAAAATTTGATCTTATTATCAATGCCACTTCTTTAGGCTTACAAGGTCAAACCGTAGCCATTGCTCCAACCATTTTGCAACAAGCAGGTGCGGTGTATGATATGCAATACAGCAAAGGCGAAGACACGCCCTTTATTGCTCTTGCTAAACAGCAAGGTGTACAACATTATAGCGATGGCTTTGGAATGCTTGTTGGTCAAGCTGCCCACGCCTTTTATTTATGGCGAGGGGTAATGCCCGACATAACGCCCTTGCTAAAATGCCTTTAATCCGATTAAACCGAATAAAATACCTCGCTAAATAGGCGAGGTTTGTTTTTATGGCGGAAAGATAAAGAAAAGTGCGGTCATTTTTTATAAAATTTTTTGAATTTTTCTACTAGTTTTTTATTCGGCAATATGTTGCCATTTTTAGCACGATTATTTATCAATCCACCCAAATAAGTATATCAAACTAAAAACAAACAGATTTACAAAACAAAAAACTAGTTTAGTTCAAAAATAACGATATAAATATCCAATTTTGCGTATTTTTTGCTATTGACTAAAATTGATATTCCGCTATATTCCTAGCCTTTACATTTCTTTAACGTTTAATCAGGTGGTACTATGACACAGTCAGCAAAACGCGAAACCTTTTCAGGAAGCCGCGCATTTATTCTTGCTGCTATCGGTTCTGCTGTAGGGTTAGGAAACATTTGGCGTTTTCCTTATACTACATACGAAAACGGTGGTGGTGCATTCATCATTCCTTATCTTGTTGCCCTTTTAACTGCGGGTATTCCACTCTTATTCCTTGATTATGCTATTGGACATCGCCATCGTGGTGGTGCGCCGTTATCCTATCGTCGTTTTAACCGCCATTTTGAAACCTTTGGTTGGTGGCAAGTTATGGTGAATGTAATCATCGGGATTTACTATGCCGTAGTATTAGGTTGGGCAGCAAGCTATACCTATTTTTCCTTGAACGCGGCTTGGGGCGATCAACCTATTGACTTTTTCTTGCACGACTTTCTAAAAATGGGTGATATCTCCCAAGGGGTCAGCTTTGAATTTGTAGGGATAGTCGTCGGTCCATTAATTGCCGTTTGGCTTGTTGCCCTTGGTGTCTTAGCGCTTGGGGTGCAAAAAGGGATCGCAAAAACCTCATCAATTTTAATGCCTTTATTAGTAGTGATGTTTATTATTCTTGTTGTTTCCTCGCTATTTTTACCCGGTGCAGCAAAAGGATTAGATGCCCTCTTTACGCCAAATTGGTCAAAACTTTCTGACCCAAGTGTGTGGATTGCGGCCTATGGGCAAATCTTCTTCTCTCTATCAATCTGTTTCGGCATTATGATTACCTATGCCTCTTATTTGAAAAAAGAATCGGATCTAACTGGAAATGGGCTAGTTGTTGGTTTTGCAAACAGTAGTTTTGAACTATTAGCTGGAATTGGGGTATTTGCAGCGCTAGGCTTTATGGCAACCGCATCAGGACAAGAAGTGAGTGAAGTGGCGAAAGGGGGAATTGGTTTAGCCTTTTTTGCTTTCCCGACGATTATCAATAAAGCCCCATTTGGTGAAGTATTAGGGGTATTATTCTTTGCCTCCCTCACCTTTGCTGCATTAACCTCTTTCATTTCTGTTATTGAAGTGATTATTTCTGCTATCCAAGATAAATTGCGTATGCGCAGAGCAAAAGCAACCTTTATTGTTGGTCTGCCAATGATGGTGATTTCAGTGATCTTATTCGGCACAACAACAGGTTTACCAATGCTTGATGTGCTAGATAAATTTGTCAATTACTTTGGTATTGTTGCTGTTGCATTTGTTTCATTAGTCGCCATTGTAACAAATGAAAAATTAGGGCTTTTACAAAAACACTTAAATGCCACCTCTTCCTTTCAGGTTGGTTTTTTCTGGCGTTTATGTATTGTCTTAACTACAGGTATCTTAGCATTTATGCTATTAAGTGAAGGTGCAAAAGTATTTACAAACGGTTACGAAGGCTACCCATCTTGGTTTGTGAATACCTTCGGTTGGGGAATGGCAGTTGCCCTTGTTGTCATTTCATTCCTTCTTTCACGATTAAAATGGAAAGATGAAGAATTATTCAATCTTAAAGAACACGGCAAAGGAGAACAATCAAATGAGCAATAGTGCAATTATTATGATGGTCATCGCTTTAGTCATCATTTGGGGAGGATTACTTTTCTCCATAAAAAGATTACCTAAAGAAAAATAAAAATATACATAGAAAAATAGCCACAAATGATGTGGCTATTTTTAACAATTATTTCACCTCAAACCTAAAATAGGTGCAATGAAAAAATTACGAACCTCAATTCACTCAGAGGAACAACAATTCCTTCGCCAATTATTTATTTCTCAACGAAAATCACTGGGGTTATCACAACGTGCCTTAGCAGAGCGTTTAGGTGTGATCTATTCTTTGATTGGGAAAATTGAGACAGGGGATCGCCGTCTTGATGTTATAGAATTTATGGATTACTGCTTTGCTTTGGAACTTGATCCTAATGCGGTATTGCAACAAATAAAAGCAAAATTTTACTCATAACTAAAGTACGGTTGTTTTTTTGGCTTTTTTATATTCCCACTATTTAGACTAAAAATAATGCAGGGTGTCTATACCATACTTTATTATTTTAATAATCAAACAATTATAAATAACCACACAAAAATTACACCTATTAAATCTATAGAATTTACCAATGAAATTTATTGATTTCTATCAATATTCCTTTCTTAATAATTGTTAATACTGTGCGAGATGTTTCCTAACTTACTATTCTATAAAGGAGAATCTTATGAAACCTCAATCGTGGTTATTTACATTTATTAGTGCAAGTGTCGCCACTTACCTAGGGACGGTGGCATATATCCACCATTTTGATAAACAAGAAACACAACGGCGTTTGCAAGAAAGTCAAACGACTGATCAACAGCAACGTGCCGTTGAAACAGTGTTATATAATAATGGCTGTCAATATTGCCATAGCAGCAACACTAATATGCCATTTTATGCTAAATTACCTATCGCTAGCAGTTTAATGGAAAAAGACATTCAACAAGGACAAGCTCATTTTTTGTTGGATAACATCACAGATTATCTTAATCAACCTCAACGCATTTCTGCCGCAGCGTTAGCTAAACTTGAAAGTGTCATTCAAAATAACGAAATGCCTATTCATTCTTTCAAAATAGTACATTGGGGATCCGGTTTAAATGAACAAGAGAAAACAACCTTGCTTGATTGGATTCATAAAGTTCGTCAAGAATACCAGCTTCCTGCAAATACCTCTGGCACATCAGCCGAACGCTTCGTACAACCTGTACCACAAAATGTGCCAGTTAATCCTGCCAAAGTTGATTTGGGTAATACCCTTTATCATAGTACCTCATTATCAGGTGACGGTACCATTGCTTGTGCCACTTGTCACGGTTTGAATACCGGCGGGGTGGATAATCTTGCCACTTCTACTGGAATTAAAGGGCAGAAAGGAGGAATTAATGCACCTACTGTCTATAACGCAGCTTTCAATATCGTTCAATTCTGGGATGGGCGTGCTGCAAACTTAGCAGAACAAGCAGGAGGACCGCCTTTAAACCCCGTAGAAATGGGTGCAGAAAATTGGCAACAAATTATTAATAATCTCAATAAAGATGAAGCACTCAAACAAGCTTTTGAAAAAATTTACCCTGAAGGCTTTAACGAAAAAACGATTACAGATGCCATTGCAGAATTTGAGAAAACCTTAATTACCCCAAATAGCCCTTTCGATCGCTATTTACAAGGTGATGAAAGTGCCTTAACTGCAACACAGAAAAACGGTTATGCCTTATTCCACCAATATAAATGTGATACCTGTCATACTGGCATCAATTTAGGTGGTCAATCTTATGAACTGATGGGCGTGAAAGCAGATTATTTTGCTGACCGTAATAAACCATTAACAGAAGCCGATGACGGTCGCTTCGCACAAACAAAAAATCCTTATGATAAACACCGTTTTAAAGTACCAACATTACGTAATATTGCGCTTACTGCCCCTTATTTCCACGATGCAAACGCACAAGATTTAACCCAAGCTGTGGAAATGATGTTGAAATATCAACGTGGCGTAAGTTTGTCAAAAGAACAAGTTAGCGATATTGTTGATTTCTTATATAGCCTAACGGGAGAATACCAAGGCAAACCGTTAACAAACGATAATATGAAAAAATAATCTTCAGTTAAATAGCAAAATATAAAATGGGCAATCATTGCCCATTTTATAAAAAGAAACAAAACTTAAGAAATTCGTCCATTTGCAATCTCAATGACTTTATCACAAATAGCCATTGTAGAGGATCGATGGCTCACCAGAATAATCAGTTTGTCTTTTTTGACGTTTAGTAATGAGTGCAAAATTATTGCTTCATTTAGACTATCTAAATTACTTGTTGGCTCATCAAGCAAAATGATTGGCGCATTATGTAAAAAAGCTCGAGCAATACCGATACGTTGTTTTTCACCATCAGATAAACTGCTCCCAAGTTCTGAAACTTTTGTTTCATATCCCTGTGGTAATCCCATAATAAAATCATGAATCGCGGCTTTTTTTGCTGCATTAATGACTTCTTCTCGGCTTGCATTTCGCTTAGCAAGCAAAATATTTTCATAAATACTTTGGTTAAAAATGTAGGTTTGCTGTGTAATATAGGCAATATTATCACGCAATGCCTGAGTATTAAGTGCGGTCAGATTTTTCCCATTAATTTGAATTATGCCTTTTTGAGGATCATAAAACCTCATTATTAATTTTAGTAAGGTGCTTTTTCCACTTCCACTTCGTCCATGAATGCCTAAAATTTGTCCCTTATTTAAACTAAATTCAATATTTGATAATATCACTTCATTTTCATAACAAAATTCAATATTTTCTCCACTTAATTGTTCGATATTATTTAAACCTAGCCCTGTTTTTACTTCCTCTAAATAAGGCTGTTCTGACAATAATGTGAGAACACGTTCTCCACTTGCAAGTGTTTGTAATAAATTGTTTGATAAATTACTTAATGCAATTACAGGCCCATAACTAGACATTAATAAAATAACTGCAATTAATAATTCACTAAAATCTATTTTATGAAGATACCAAAGCAATATTCCGACAAACAAAATGGTAAGATTAAATAAAGATACCGCGATATCAGTATAACAACGTACTTTAGCTTCTTGTTGTTTAATTTTAAAAAAAGCTTGATCAATAGCTTTACTTCGCTGATTTATTGCATTCAATCTTGTAGTAGCTTGGTTAAAAAGTTGAATTTCTTTCATTCCTTGCAAACTATCAAGAAAATAGTCGTTCATTTCCCCTACCAATTCTCGATATTGACGTCCTTCTTCTCTTGCCATTTTAGTGGTTAAAATTGGCAAGATAACACCGATGGTACAATAAGCTAAAAACGCTATTAGCATAAACCAAAGGGAAATATGCCCAAAAATAGACAATAATATACTTGATGTAATCAATGCTATCATAATAGGAGCGATAGTATGGGCATAAAAAACTTCGAGTAACTCAATATCATTGGTAACAAGCGAAAGTAATTGACCCGATTGTTTATTTTGTAACTTAACAAAGGCTAATTTACGTAGCGCACCAAATACCTTATCTCTTAATAAAGCAAGTAATTTAAAAGCTATATAATGCCCTGACATTTGTTCCAAATAACGTAAAATACCTCGTGCCACGGCTAAAACTAAAAGTGCGGTAAGAATTTGGCTTAAATTTAAATAGGTACTGAACCCAATGAGATTTGCTAATCCCATTGCACCAAGCGTCATAATAAAAATTGCGGAAAGAAAACCAAGCACTCCCATAATAATCGTAAAACTCATAATATGCGCTAATGGTATGACCAATTTAACCAGATGCCACATTATAACAAACCCATTTTTATGCATTTTTCTCTCCCTTTCTCACCGCTTCTAATTGTTTTTGTTGGCTAAACATTTGGTGGTACAAACCATTTTTTTCCATTAATTGTTGGTGCTGACCTTGTTCAACGATTTCCCCTTTTTGTAAAACATAAATATGATCCGCTTCTATCGCATTAGCTAAACGATGAGAAATCATAATAATCGTTTTTTTATCCTTTAATTTTTGAATTAGCTGTAAAATAATTTCTTCGCTTTCTATATCAATATTACTGGTCGCCTCATCAAAAATGTATAAATTAGCATTATGCAACAATGCCCTTGCTAGAGCTAATCGCTGAATTTGCCCACCAGATAAATTACTACCACGGCTTAATAATGGCATATCTAAACCACCTTGTTGTTTTACAAATTTATCAAGATTAACTTGTTGTAAATAGTGACAAATTTCCTCATCAGTTGCCTCTGGCTTTGCCATTTGCATATTTTCTCGTAATGACCCTTTAAAAATATAACTACTATGACTTACAAGGCTAATATGTTGATATAATGATGCACGTTTAAGATCAGCAGCATTTTGTTGATTCAATAAAATATCACCTGATTGTTGAGAATAAAATCCCATTAATAAAGACACTAAAGTAGATTTACCACATCCACTCTCACCAACAAAAACGGTTAATTTATTTGCAGGAATAGTTAAATTTAATTTTTTAAATAGTTGTTTTTCATTATTATAAGAAAAATCAAGATTTTTGATTGAGATACTAATTGGATTTTTATCGTTAAAATCCACCGCACTTTGTAAACCTTCAACAGGAAGATCAAGTAAAGCGAAAATTTTATCTGATGCTGCTTTACCATTCATTGCTACGTGAAAAAACGATCCTAATAGACGTAATGGAATAAAAAATTCTGATGAAAGTAAAATAAACAAAATAACACCAAATAGTGTCAAATTCCCTGCTTCAAATTGTAATAATGCAGTTAAAATTCCAATAGCTGCCCCGCCATAAGCGAGTAAATCCATAATAGAAACAGAATTAAGCTGCATTGTCAGGACTTTCATTGTGATTTTACGAAAATGCTCTGCTTCAAGTTCCATTTGCTTCGCTTTATATTCATCATCTTGATAAATTTTTAGGGTAATTAAACCTTGTAAATTATCTAAAAAAGAACTACCTAATCCAACATAAATAGACCAATATTTATGTAATAAACGCTTAGCAATTTTATTCACAATAATAATAGAAAAGGGAATAAGAGGAACGCAGAGTAATAAAATGAATGAAGTAGAAAAATTAAGAAAAACTAAAATACTAAATAAAGTTAAAGGCGCAAGTAAGCTATAAAATAATTGTGGTAAATAACGTCCAAAATAAATTTCAAGCTGTTCTACCCCTTCAGATGCAACTTGGATAATAGAGGACGTTGATTGCTGATTAACTTGACTTAGTGGCATTGAAACCAGCTTTTGATAAATTAATGTTCTTAATTGATGTTTCACTTGTGTACTGGCACGATAGGAAGCGTTTACTGCCATTTTCCCTGCTAATACACGCAAAATTAATGCCAATATTAAAATAACAAAAAAAAATACCGCACTTGTTATTCCTAGCTTTTCTTGCCAGACCCATTGTAAACATAGAGCAAAAACGGTGGCACTAATTATTCCACCAACTAAGGCGACCCAATTCCATAGCACTGCTTTGGCAATCCATTCTTTACTTTCAGAAACGGTATTAATAAGCCTTTTATCAATCATCATAATATGAATATCCTAAAATTGTTATCTAGCTAAGCGCGATAAAGAAAAACGATTAAAAACGAACTTCAATTGATGCACTATAATTTCGCCCTGGTGCATAAAAACGTTCCAACCCTAATCCATCACGATCTACGGTATTCGTTGTACTATTTGCGTTGATCCCTCGCAAGGCATCCCAAGTTTGATAACGACGATTAAATAAATTATATATTCCGGCTCTTAAAGTGATATGTTGATTTATTTTATAATACCCAAATAAATCAAAAACATAGGCTGATTTATTCAAGTATTTATAGGTATCAATTGTTTGATAAAGTTCATCTTTTACGCACATATCTCTGTCATACCAATAATCATATTCCCAGCGTACACAACGCGTTTTATTTTCAAATACTTGAGCATCTTTTGCTTTTTTATTTGCTAAATAGGTTAAGCGACTGAATATTCCCCATTTTCCTTGCGGATGCTCATAATCTATACCAATAACCATTTTCATTGGCTGAATGGAAAGTAAGCTCGCATTATTAGATAAATGTCCTTTACTATATCCCAATGCACCAAATAGCGTTAATCCTTCAGGAGCAGGTAAAAGCTGTGCTAAATTTAATCTTCCTTTAATTTCAATACCATGAATTTTAGCTTTATCTACATTTACCATTTTTTGCATTTGTGATTGAAAAGTACGCCCATAAGCTGTTTCTTCAATAATACTTTCCTGCTCAAATAGAAAATTGCGATAGTGGTTTTGATAGAACATTACATCTAATAATCCTGCTTTCCCTTCACCTTTTGCAAAAAAGGTATGATTTAAACTTTTTTCTGCTTTTAAAGCAGGATTAGACTTCCATTTACCATAAGCATTAGTAAATGTGAAATAGCGTTCTGTGGCAGTGGGTAAACGGTAGCCTGTTGTAAGTAAATAGCCAAATGTCCAATTATCTGTAACTTGGGCATCAATCCCAGCTAAACCGCTCCAATTTGCAAAATGGCTTTTTTGAGGTGCGCCTTCTGCTAAACAAGCCGTGCTACAAGGTGCATTTAAACGTTGTGGGTTATACTTCGTATAATCATAACCAGCACCTAAATGTGCCATAATTTTCGGCGTCCATTGGTCAAAGGTTGGAAACCAAGTAACATTATCTTTTAATGCTAAACGATATTGCTTAGTTTTAATCGGATATTGAATAGTGTAGTGTGAATCTAAACCAAAGCGATTAGTATCATGATTAATATTTTCAAATTGACGTTCACTTGCAGCCATTTTTAGCCCTAGTATATGAGATCCTAAAAAGCTTAAAGGCTCACTTTCAACATAGAAAGAAGCACGTTTAAATGTCGTTTTCATCCGTCTATCAAAAACTTCATCTAACTCTTTTTCGTCTGTTTGCCAATGCCGGCCTCCTTTATAATTTACCGCTGCAAGATCGGTTTTTTGATAATCAACATCAAATTTTGTAAATGCCAGATATTCAGACTGTGGCGTATAAAGATAATAAAGATTAAGATTTAAACGTTTATTTTGATCATCTGCTTCACGCCATTGTCCGCCAAACAATGCATAACTACGTTCATCAGTATAACGATGCCCTTGTTGCCCATTAATACCAATCCCAATTTTATGATGATCATTGAGTTGAATCCCTAATTTGGCAAGATAGCTATGATAACGATGAGTGGAAGGATCAGGATGTTGACTACTTGAAGATTGATCTATCTCGCCACGTCCATTACTTTTTAATTCGTGTCCCGTCCGTTGAGAATATAGTAAAAGGGCATCTACTTGCTGGCCAACATAACCTACCCCAAAGGTTCTTACCCATTCCTTATTTTTACTCGCATAACCTGTACGTAATAATGCACCAAAACGATTCTCAGCTAAAACTAAATCTTGCGGTTCTAATGTTTGGTAATTAACCGTTCCACCTAATGCGCCACTACCAGAATGAAAACTATCAGCGCCTTTAACTATATCAATATTATTTATAAGTTCTGTATCAATGCTTAATCTTGAAGAATTAAAATTACCATATCTGGCATATAGTGTATTTTCTTCACTATCGGGTAAATTCACCCCATCAATACTAATGCCAACGCGGTTACCTTCAACCCCACGCATAGAAAAACCTTTTATAAAACGACCATTATCAACAATGCCAACATCAGGGCTATAACGGACTAAATCTTTTGTATCGCGAATAAGTTCATTTTGAATAATTTTCTCTGTTTTCTTTTCTGTAGTTGGAATTTTATTGGTTGTGTTTTCTGTGGAAATAAGAATTTCATCAAGTGTTTCTTCAGCGTAGGAAAATATAGTACAGCCTAAACAAACGAGTAATACGGATAGTGCGGTCGTTTTTTTATCCATTTTTACCTCCCCCTTTATCTAGTTAATTTAAGGTTAGATTATAGGATAAAAACATATTATTTTAAATAAAAATAATTCTCATTTAAAATAAAGATAACAAAAAAGCCACTCACATTTTTTGTAAGTGGCTTTTTTATTAGAAGGAATTAAATATCTAAGTTAGCTCGTAATGCATTAGATTCAATAAACTCACGACGAGGTTCAACTTCATCACCCATTAAGGTAGTGAAGAGCTGATCAGCTGCCACAGCATCTTTAATGGTAACTTGCAACATTGTACGTGTTTCAGGATCCATTGTGGTTTCCCAAAGCTGCTCTGGATTCATTTCACCTAACCCTTTATAACGTTGTACCATTAAACCGCGACGCGATTCTTTTACTAACCATTCTACCGCTTGTTCAAACGTTGTTACTGGATATTGACGTTCACCGCGTGCGATATAAGCATCAGGCTCAAGCAAACCGTTGAGCTGTGAACCCAATTTCACAATGCGGGCATAATCATTGCCATTGATAAATTGGAAACCAAATACATATTCTGTATCAATGCCGTGAGTACGCACGGTTAGCACAACTTCGTGTAAATGGCGTTCACTATTGAAATGCAGTTTATAACTATAATGATTACCGCTGCTTTCTTTTTCCGTTAAGTTTTCAACCAAAGATTTTGCCCAAAATTCCACCGCACTTTCATTTTGCATTAAAGCGACGGTTAATTCAGGTTGATAAATCAAGGTTTTTAAAACACTTTCTGGATAATGGCGGCTTAAACGCGCAATCATTTTTTGCACGCTGTTATATTCAGACACCAATTTTTCTAATGCCACCCCACTCATTGCGGGAGCATCTTTCGTGGTATATAACGCTGCACCATCTAAAGCAATATTTAATTCATATTGTGCCATTGCTTCATCATCTTTAATGTACTCTTCATTTTTACCTTTTTTCACTTTATAAAGTGGCGGTTGAGCAATATAAATATGACCACGTTCAATTAATTCAGGCATTTGACGATAGAAGAAAGTGAGCAATAAGGTGCTAATATGCGCACCGTCCACATCAGCATCGGTCATTATAATAATACTGTGATAACGCAATTTATCTGGATTATATTCATCACGCCCAATTCCACAGCCAAGCGCAGTAATTAATGTTCCCACTTCTTGGGAAGAAAGCATTTTATCAAAACGGGCTTTTTCTACATTTAGGATTTTCCCTTTTAATGGCAAAATTGCTTGATTTTTACGATTACGCCCTTGTTTTGCTGACCCTCCTGCAGAATCCCCCTCCACAAGGTAGAGTTCAGATAAAGCAGGATCACGTTCTTGGCAATCTGCTAACTTACCGGGTAACCCTGCAATATCCAATGCCCCTTTACGACGTGTCATTTCCCGGGCTTTGCGTGCGGCTTCGCGGGCGCGCGCTGCATCAATAATTTTACTTGCAATCATTTTGGCGTCATTTGGATTTTCTTCCAAATATTCTTGCAAGCGCTCATTCATGGCGGATTCCACCGCCCCTTTTACTTCGGAAGAAACCAATTTATCTTTAGTTTGTGAAGAGAATTTTGGATCAGGTACTTTCACTGAAATAATCGCGACGAGCCCTTCACGTGCATCATCACCTGAGGTTTCCACTTTATCGTTCTTGCCTTTTTTATTCAGCCCTGATTTTTCCATATAAGCATTTAAGGTTCGCGTTAAAGCGGCACGGAAACCAGCTAAGTGAGTTCCTCCATCACGTTGTGGAATATTGTTGGTGAAGCAATGAATATTTTCCGATTGATAGCCTTCATTCCACTGCAAAGCAACTTCAACACCAATATCATCTTTTTCTGTGGAAAAATAAAATGGTTTTTGATGAATTGGATTTTTATTTTTGTTTAAATATTCCACAAAGGCTTGGATTCCGCCTTCATAATGAAAGTGATCCTGTTTATCATCACGTTCATCAATTAAACGAATGGATACCCCTGAATTTAAAAAAGAAAGCTCACGCAAGCGTTTAGCCAAAATGTCATATTCAAATTCAATATTGGTGAAAATGCTTGGACTTGGCCAAAAACGCACCGTCGTTCCCGTTTGGCTAGTTTCACCAATAATGGTTAAAGGCGCTTGCGGATCACCTAAATGATAGAATTGTTCGTGAACATTGCCTTGACGACGAATGGTGAGCTGTAATTTATCAGATAGCGCATTAACTACGGACACACCCACACCATGCAATCCACCAGACACTTTATAAGAATTATCATCAAATTTTCCGCCTGCGTGCAATACTGTCATAATCACTTCTGCGGCAGATACCCCTTCTTCAGGGTGAATATCCACTGGAATACCACGACCATCATCTTGCACTGAAACAGAATTATCAGAATGAATAGTCACAATAATATCAGAACAATAGCCCGCCAATGCTTCATCAATGGCATTATCTACAACTTCAAAAACCATATGATGTAACCCTGTTCCGTCATCGGTATCACCAATATACATACCGGGGCGTTTACGCACTGCATCAAGGCCTTTTAATACTTTGATACTACTTGCACCATAATTTTCTGGGACATTATTCGACATAACAATTCTCTGTTTTTATTGATAAAAAATTGGGCAGATTATAGCAAATTTTTAGGCTTTTGGCTAATTTCGCAAAAATCTCAGGCAGGTAAATAATAAATTGAAAAATAATGAAAAAAAGCACCGCACTTTAATTTGCAGAAAACCCCATTAGGCGGAGAACTTCCGCCTAGATGAGCATAAAACAAATAAAACGCGGTTAGGCATCAATTAAACGATAAAGTGCGGTGTCTTTTCTATCTAAATAATGCACAGATTGAATACGACGAATGGTACGTGAACGGCCACGAATCAGTAAGGTTTCCGTTGTCGCTAAATTACCGCGACGATGAATACCTTTAAGCAAATCACCATTAGTAATACCTGTGGCAGAAAAAACAAGATTATCATCACGCACTAACTCTTCTAATTTCAGCACTTGATTCACTTCAATGCCCATTTCTTGGCAACGGCGAATTTCATCTGCCGCAATGGATTGATTTTCTGGCGAACTGCCTTTTACTTGATGACGAGGAATTAAACGCGCTTGCATTTCTCCCCCTAAGGCACGAATAGCTGCCGCAGCCACCACGCCTTCAGGCGCGCCGCCAATGCCATATAGCATATCTGCACCACCATCAGGCAAACAGCATAAAATTGATGCGGCAACATCACCATCTGGAATCGCCAAGACTTTCACTCCGAGTAGCTGCATTTTTTTAATGACTTCAGTGTGGCGCGGTTTATCTAGGGTAATCACCGTTAATTGAGAAAGTAATTTTCCCATTTTTGATGCTACACGGCGCAAGTTTTGTTCCAATGGTAAGTTTAAATCAATCATTCCTTTTGCTTCAGGACCTACGACCAATTTTTCCATATACATATCAGGCGCTCGTAAAAAGGTCTCTTTTCCCCCTGCGGCTAACACAGAAAGTGCATTTGGTTGCCCCATTGCCGTCATTCTTGTCCCTTCAATAGGATCAACAGCAATAGAAACCTCTTCGCCGGTTCCTGTACCAATTTTCTCACCAATATAGAGCATCGGCGCTTCATCAATTTCGCCTTCGCCAATCACCACTTCACCACGCATTTCAATTTGATTTAACATCAATCGCATTGCTTGCACAGCGGCATCATCGGCGGCATTTTTATCCCCACGCCCCAACCAAGCAAAACCAGCAAGCGCAGCAGCTTCGGTAACTCGAGAAAATTCAATGGCTAATGCTCTATTCATTTTTTGATCCTTTGGTTGCTTAAAAATCGGCGTATTCTATCATTTCTGCAAACGATTGCGTTATAAAAAGATAAATTTTTTTGCGAAATCAATAAACTCAGGTAGAATAAGCATACATCTATGTTCATTAACCATTTTTTTAAAAGGAATCCACTATGTCGTTAGAAATTTTAGACCAACTTGAAACAAAAATTAAACAAGCCGTTGAAACGATTGAATTACTTCAATTAGAAGTTGAAGAATTAAAAGAAAAAAATAATCAAGCGCAACAACAAAACGAAACATTACGCAATGAAAATGAACAACTCAAGAGTGAACATGAAAACTGGCAAGAACGTTTGCGTTCTTTGTTAGGTCGTATTGATAACGTTTAATTTTATTAATAAAAATAGAGGCTTAGGTGATTATCTAAGCCTTATTTTTTAGGAGTAAAAATGAATAATAAAGTATGCTTAATTAGCGGTAGTACATTAGGTGGCGCAGAATATGTCGCAGAACATCTACAACAAGTATTAGAAACACAACAAATTTGTACCGCACTTTTTCACGGGCCTCATTTTGCCGAGGTGGCCAATGAACCCCTTTGGCTTATTGTAACCTCAACTCACGGAGCGGGAGAATTACCCGATAATTTGAAACCATTATTTGATGAAATTAAGCTACGAAAGCCAGATTTATCCCATTTGCGCTTTGCGGTGATCGGGTTAGGAAATTCCGATTATGATACTTTCTGTAATGCGGTAAACATTGTACAAGACCATTTAACTGAACAAAGTGCGCAACAAATTTGTGATCCTTTAACAATTGATGTTCTTGCTGTGGACGATCAAGAACAATATGCCGAAGATTGGATCCCGACTTTTTTATCTCATCTTTAACCTTAGATCTGATGATCATTTCATCAGATCGCTTCCTTGCTTTTTATGATCTCTTTAAATTTCATCTGTGGATAACTAAGAAGAAACTTGTCTAAATATTGTATTTACTCTGTAAATAAAAATACCTTAACGATTATCTGTGGATAACTTTTGCTTTTACTCACAAGATATACAGCAAGATCAAGCGGTGATCTAAACAGTTTTAAAAAGGATCTAACTCCTTTATTTTTAAATAAATTTTCCCCTTATTCACAAAGATCATCGATCCTAATAATTATCATAATAAGATCTTTATATATAAAAAGAGATCTTATATTTATAAGCAACGATCATTTTTCTTGATCCTTTGATCTTGTAAACAAAATTCACGGGATCTTCAATCTTCGATTTAAGCAATGATCAATTTGATGTAGAATACGCGGTTACTTTTATGAAGATCAAATTTATCACGCAATTAAGGTTATTATGTTTTATACGGAAAATTATGATGTGATTGTTATTGGTGGTGGACACGCAGGAACTGAAGCAGCGCTTGCACCAGCACGAATGGGATTAAAAACCTTATTATTAACCCACAATGTGGATACATTAGGGCAAATGTCTTGTAACCCTGCCATTGGTGGTATTGGTAAAGGCCATTTGGTAAAAGAAATTGATGCAATGGGAGGCTTGATGGCAACGGCTGCGGATCAAGCCGGTATTCAATTTCGTACGTTAAATAGCAGCAAAGGCCCCGCGGTACGTGCTACCCGTGCTCAAGCGGATCGCGTGTTGTATCGCCAAGCAGTTAGGATCGCACTTGAAAACCAACCAAATTTAGATATTTTCCAACAAGAGGTTACGGATATTTTGATCGAACAGGATCGTGTATCTGGTGTAGAAACCAAAATGGGATTAAAATTTCGAGCTAAATCCGTGATCTTAACTGCGGGAACATTTTTATCGGGTAAGATCCACATTGGAATGGAAAATTATGCAGGCGGTCGTGCTGGGGATCCGGCTTCAGTGAGTTTAGCTCATCGCTTGCGTGATCTTAACTTACGCGTAGATCGTTTAAAAACAGGCACACCACCGCGTATTGATGCGAGGACAATTAATTTTGATGTACTCGCAAAACAACATGGCGATGAAAAATTACCTGTTTTTTCCTTTATGGGATCGGTGGATCAACATCCTCGCCAAATTCCTTGCTATATCACCCATACAAATGAACAAACGCATGAATTGATCCGGAATAATTTAGATCGTAGCCCAATGTATGCAGGCGTGATCGAAGGCATTGGCCCACGTTATTGTCCTTCTATTGAAGATAAGGTAATGCGTTTTGCTGAACGTAATTCTCACCAAATTTATCTTGAGCCTGAAGGTTTGACTTCAAATGAAGTTTATCCAAACGGTATTTCAACCAGTTTGCCATTTGATGTGCAAATGGGCATTGTGAATTCAATGAAAGGGCTGGAAAATGCACGCATTATCAAACCGGGTTATGCCATTGAATATGATTATTTTGATCCGCGTGATTTAAAACCGACCCTAGAAACAAAAGCCATTAACGGGTTATTTTTTGCCGGACAAATTAACGGTACCACAGGTTATGAAGAAGCTGCTGCACAGGGCTTATTAGCGGGCATCAATGCGGGACTTTATGTTCAGGGCAAAGACAGTTGGTATCCACATCGTGATCAGGCTTATATTGGTGTGTTAGTTGATGATCTTTGTACTTTAGGAACAAAAGAGCCTTATCGAGTGTTCACTTCTCGTGCAGAATACCGTTTATTGTTACGTGAAGACAATGCGGATATTCGCTTAACCCCAACGGCGCACAAACTTGGCTTAATTGATGAAAAACGTTGGGTGCGTTTTAATCAAAAAATGGAAAATATTGAATTAGAGCGCCAGCGTTTACGTAGTATTTGGTTGCACCCTCGTTCTGAACATTTAGCACAAGCGAATGCGTTGCTCAATAGTCCATTAAGCCGTGAAGCAAGTGGTGAAGATTTATTACGTCGCCCTGAAGTGAATTATCAATCTCTTACGCAATTAACCCCTTTTGCCCCTGCGATTGAAGATAAAGAAGCCGCTGAGCAAGTAGAAATTGCGATCAAATATCAAGGTTATATTGAACATCAGCAAGAAGAAATCGCACGTCAAAAACGTTATGAAAATACAGAAATTCCCGATAATTTTGATTATGATGCGGTATCTGGATTATCTAATGAAGTGCGGTCAAAATTAATCCAACATCGTCCTACTTCTATTGGACAAGCAAGCCGTATTTCAGGGGTAACTCCTGCGGCAATTTCTATTTTATTGGTGAACCTGAAAAAACAAGGTATGTTAAAGCGTGGTGAATAATGGCTAACATTGAAGAACTTAAAGAAAAATTAAATTTTCTGCTAAAAAGCACCGCACTTTCTGTGAGCGATCAGCAAAAAGCGCAGTTAGTTAAGCTCGTGGCTTTGCTAGATAAATGGAACAAGGCTTACAATCTCACTTCTGTGCGAGATCCGCAAGATATGCTCGTCAAGCATATTATGGATAGCCTTGTTGTCAGTCCTTACTTACAAGGTGAACGTTTTATTGATGTAGGAACAGGCCCCGGTTTACCCGGTTTACCCTTAGCCATTGTCAACCCAGATAAAACCTTTGTGTTGTTAGATAGCTTAGGCAAACGCATTAGTTTTATTCGTAATGCGCTGCGAGAGCTAGGCATTACCAATGTTACGCCCGTATTGAGTCGAGTGGAAGAATATCAACCTGAGGAACGCTTTGATGGCGTATTAAGTCGTGCTTTTGCCTCGCTTAAAGATATGACGGATTGGTGTATTCATTTACTCAATCAACAAGGCATTTTTTATGCTTTGAAAGGTATTTATCAACCTCAAGAAGCATCGGCGTTAAGCCCATCAATTCAGGTTAATAAGATTGTGCCTTTAGCCGTACCTGAATTAGTAGGGGAACGGCATTTGGTTTTACTAACAAAGAAAGCGTGATCGGGATAAAAAAACCGTAATAACTTCTGACAGAATATTTAGCATTGCTGTGCTTTTTTGTCAGCTTAGCTATTGCATAAAATCGTGGGAATTGTATAATTTATTTCGATTTTATAAGATGATTTTTTATAAGTAATCAATACGATGTCAAAAATTCTACAACAAACAAGAAAACAATATTATCGTATTTTAGTCATTGAAGGATTACTCATTAGTTTGCTCACGTTGAGTGCTTTTTTATTACTTACTGATGCACAGTTTTTATCCTTATTTGCTGGAATGATATGTGCATTTGTTCCGCAACTTTGCTTTTTGTGGATAATGTTTAGTAAAAACAAAAAAGACTTATCGCAACAAGTAAAACGTTTATACCAAAGTGAAGGGATCAAATTTGGCATAACGGTGATTTTATTTTCAATTTGTTTATTGAACTTAAACCCTATATTGCCCTTGCCATTATTTTCTGGCTACTTCGGCGTTATTATTGCCAATAATTTGCTTCCGTTGCTTTTTAGTCATCACACTACAATAAATTCATAGGAAAACATATGTCAGCGGAAGGTTCATCTCAAACATCGATTGAATATATCCAACACCATTTAACTTATCTTTCATCGGGAGAAGGTTTTTGGTCATTTAATCTTGATTCTCTTCTTTTCTCAATTGTTACTGGAATTATTTTCTTGTATTTATTCCGTCGAGTGGCAAAAAAAGCAACAACCGGAGTTCCAAGTAAGTTACAAGCCGCAGTAGAAATTTTAGTTGAGTGGGTTAATGGTGTGGTAAAAGAAAATTTCCATGGAAGTAGAGATTTTGTTGCACCTTTAGCACTTACTATTTTCGTCTGGGTATTTATTATGAATACCATTGATTTATTGCCAGTAGATTACTTACCACAAATTGCTGCAATGCTTTCAGGTGATCATCATATCCCATTGCGTGCGGTGCCTACTACGGATATGAACATTACTTTTGCGCTAGCATTGGGTGTTTTTTGCTTAATTTTATATTACACAGTGAAGTCAAAAGGTTTTTCTGGGTTAGTCAAAGAATATACGATGCACCCATTCAATCATTGGGCATTTATTCCAGTCAATTTTGTTCTTGAAACAGTAACATTGATTTCTAAACCTGTTTCTTTAGCATTACGTTTATTCGGTAATATGTATGCAGGGGAATTAATTTTTATTCTTATTGCCGTAATGTATTCAGCTAATATGTTTGTAGCGAGTTTGGGGATTCCATTACATCTTGCGTGGGCTATTTTTCATATTTTAGTTGTTACACTACAAGCCTTTATCTTTATGATGTTAACGGTTGTTTATTTAAGCATTGCTTATAATAAATCAGACGCACATTAATTTCTTTTAACTTTAACGGGCCCAGCCCATTTTTAATCAAACGGAGAAAACTATGGAAACTGTAATTAGTGCAACAATCATTGCTTCTGCAATTATGTTTGCTTTTGCTGCATTGGGAACGGCAATTGGCTTTGGTATTCTTGGTGGTAAATACCTAGAATCAGCTGCTCGCCAACCTGAATTAGCTAACTCATTGCTTACAAAAATGTTTATTGTTGCTGGTTTACTTGATGCTATCGCAATGATTGCTGTAGGTATTGGTTTATATTTTGCATTTGCAAATCCATTTGCTTCATTATTAGGCGCATAACGGATAATTCTTTACTAGGTAAAGAGTTAATAACTAATAAGTTAGGAGGACCGTTGTGAATATTAACGCAACATTAATCGGGCAAACTATCGCCTTTGTGCTTTTCGTATTATTTTGTATGAAATACGTTTGGCCCCCGATTATTAAGGCGATTGAAGAACGTCAAAGCCAAATCGCAAATGCGTTAAGCTCGGCAGAAGTAGCAAAAAAAGAACAGGCTGATGTAAAAGTTTTGATTGAACAAGAAATGAATCAAGCAAAACTTCAAGCTCAAGAAATTGTGGATTTAGCGAATAAACGCCGTAATGAAATTCTTGAAGAAGTAAAAGCAGAAGCTGAAGCATTGAAAGCAAAAATTATTGAACAAGGTCATGCTGAAATTGAATCAGAGCGTAAACGTGTTCAAGAAGAATTACGTGCAAAAGTTGCTTCTTTAGCCGTTGCTGGTGCTGAGAAAATTGTGGGTCGTACAGTTGATGAAGCGGCAAACAATGACATTATTGATAAATTAGTTGCAGAATTATAGGAAGGTTGAGCTTATGTCAGAATTAACTACCATAGCTCGCCCTTATGCAAAAGCAGCATTTGATTTTGCCGTTGAACAGCAAGCGCAAAATAAAAGTGCGGTAGAAAAATGGACAGAAATGTTAAGTTTTGTTTCTCAAGTGGTTGAAAATCAAGAGATGCAAAATTTTCTTACTAGCGATTTATCTGCCAATAGCGTTGCTGATACGGTGATTTCAATTTGTGGCGACCAACTTGATCAATATGGGCAAAATTTGATTCGGTTAATGGCTGAAAATAAGCGTTTAACTGTACTTCCTGCAGTATTTGCACAGTTCCAACATTATGTCAGAGAACATCAAGCCATTGCAGAAGTGAATGTTGTCTCAGCTCAACCATTAAGTAAAGAGCAACAAGATAAAATTGCTGTAGCAATGGAAAAGAAACTTGCTCGTAAAGTTAAATTAAATTGCAGCATTGATAGTACCCTGATTGCAGGTGTAATTATTCGTACTGATGATTTTGTCATTGACGGAAGTAGCCGAGGTCAATTGGCTCGTCTAGCAAATGAGTTGCAATTATAAGAGGAATAAAAGATGCAACTAAATTCAACTGAAATTAGTGAATTAATTAAAAAACGCATTGCCGAGTTTAATGTAGTAAGCCAGCCTCGTAATACGGGAACCATTGTTTCTGTTAGTGATGGGGTTATTCGTATTCATGGGCTAAGCGATGTAATGCAAGGGGAAATGATTGCATTACCCGGTAATCGTTATGCTATGGCACTTAACTTAGAACGTGATTCAGTAGGTGCGGTAGTGATGGGACCTTATGTTGATCTTTCAGAAGGAATGGAAGTTCAATGTACAGGACGTATTCTTGAAGTACCAGTAGGTCGAGGTTTATTAGGCCGAGTAGTGAATACGCTTGGTCAGCCAATTGATGGAAAAGGTGAAGTTGAACACGATGGCTATTCACCAGTAGAAGTGATTGCGCCGGGTGTTATTGATCGTAAATCTGTTGATCAGCCTGTTCAAACGGGTTATAAAGCAGTGGATTCAATGGTACCAATTGGTCGTGGTCAGCGTGAATTAATTATCGGTGACCGTCAAACAGGTAAAACTGCATTAGCGATTGATGCCATTATTAACCAAAAAGACTCTGGTATTAAATGTATCTATGTGGCGATTGGTCAAAAAGCATCAACCATTGCAAACGTTGTGCGTAAATTAGAAGAACACGGCGCATTACAAAATACCATTGTTGTTGTGGCATCTGCATCTGAATCTGCTGCACTCCAATATCTTGCCCCTTATTCAGGCTGTGCAATGGGAGAATATTTCCGTGACCGTGGTGAAGATGCTCTCATTGTTTATGATGATTTATCAAAACAAGCAGTAGCTTATCGTCAAATTTCATTATTATTACGTCGTCCACCGGGTCGTGAGGCCTTCCCGGGTGATGTATTCTATTTACATTCTCGCTTACTTGAGCGTGCATCTCGTGTTAATGCAGAATATGTTGAGCGTTTCACGCAGGGTAAAGTAACAGGTAAAACAGGTTCTTTAACGGCATTACCAATTATTGAAACCCAAGCAGGGGACGTATCCGCTTTCGTTCCAACCAACGTAATTTCTATTACCGATGGTCAGATTTTCTTAGAGTCTAACTTGTTTAACTCAGGGATTCGTCCTGCGGTAAACCCAGGTATTTCGGTATCTCGTGTAGGTGGTGCGGCGCAAACTAAAGTCATTAAAAAATTGGCTGGAGGCATTCGTACCGCACTTGCGCAATATCGTGAATTAGCCGCCTTTGCTCAATTTGCTTCAGATCTTGATGATGCAACCCGTAAACAACTTTCTCACGGTCAGAAAGTAACAGAATTATTGAAACAAAAACAATATTCTCCATTAAGCGTTGCACAACAAGCATTAGTTCTATTTGCCGTTGAATTCGGTTATTTAGAAGATGTTGAGTTAGATCGTATTGCATCTTTTGAATCTGCCCTTTTAGAGTATGCAGCACATAATTATGCAGACTTTATGAATGGTTTAACCAAAACTGGCGATTATAACGATGAAATCAAAGCGACATTGCAAGCAATTTTAGATAATTTCAAAGCAAACAGCGCTTGGTAATTCACATAACGGAGAAAATCAATGGCAGGTGCAAAAGAGATAAGAACCAAAATTTCCAGTGTTCAAAGTACACAAAAAATTACTAAGGCAATGGAAATGGTTGCTGCGTCGAAAATGCGTAAAACGCAGGATCGAATGTCATCTTCACGTCCGTATTCAAATGCAATACGCCGTGTAATTAGCCACGTGTCAAAAGCCAGTATTGGTTATAAACATCCGTTTTTGGTAGAACGAGAAGTAAAAAAAGTAGGTATCTTACTTGTCTCAACAGATCGTGGATTATGTGGCGGTTTAAATATCAACTTATTTAAGACCGCACTTCAAGAAATTAAAGGTTGGAAAGAAAAACAAGTGGAAGTTTCACTAGGCTTAATTGGTGCGAAAGGTATCGGTTTTTTCCAATCTCTTGGCTTGAATATTGAGGCTCAACATTCAGGTATGGGTGATACGCCTTCTGTTGAAGAGTTAATTGGTACGGCAAATCAGATGTTTGATGCTTATAGAGAAGGCAGACTAGATGCTATCTACATTGCTTATAATAAGTTCATCAACACAATGTCGCAAAAACCTACTTTAGAAAAACTTGTTCCTTTGCCTGAATTAGACAATGATGATTTAGGTGAACATACCCAATCTTGGGATTACATTTACGAACCTGAACCAAAAATATTGTTAGATAGTTTATTAGTTCGTTATTTAGAATCTCAAGTTTATCAAGCGGTAGTTGAAAATTTGGCTTCTGAACAAGCAGCTAGAATGGTGGCGATGAAAGCAGCAACTGATAATGCAGGTAATTTAATTAAAGACTTGCAATTAGTTTATAACAAAGCTCGCCAAACAAGTATTACAAATGAATTGAATGAAATTGTTGCTGGTGCAGCAGCAATTTAAGTAGAGAGGATCGATAATGGCAACTGGAAAAATTGTACAAATCATCGGTGCGGTTATTGACGTTGAATTTCCACAAGATGCTGTACCAAAAGTATATGATGCGTTAAATGTTGAAACAGGCTTAGTACTTGAAGTGCAACAACAATTAGGTGGTGGAATTGTACGTTGTATCGCAATGGGTTCATCAGATGGTTTAAAACGCGGTTTATCCGTATCTAACACAGGTAAACCAATTTCTGTTCCAGTAGGAACAAAAACACTAGGACGTATTATGAACGTACTTGGTGAACCTATTGATGAACAAGGCCCTATTGGTGCGGAAGAAACGTGGTCTATTCACCGTGCCGCCCCAAGTTATGAAGAACAAGCAAACAGCACGGAATTACTCGAAACAGGGATCAAAGTTATCGACTTAATCTGCCCATTTGCAAAAGGGGGGAAAGTTGGTCTATTCGGTGGTGCAGGTGTTGGTAAAACCGTAAATATGATGGAATTAATTCGTAATATTGCGATTGAACACTCTGGCTACTCCGTATTCGCAGGGGTAGGTGAACGTACTCGTGAAGGTAACGACTTCTATCACGAAATGACAGAATCTAACGTATTAGATAAAGTCTCTCTTGTTTATGGACAAATGAATGAGCCACCGGGTAACCGTCTGCGTGTTGCATTAACGGGTTTAACGATGGCAGAAAAATTCCGTGATGAAGGACGTGATGTTTTATTTTTCGTAGATAATATCTATCGTTATACTCTTGCAGGGACAGAAGTATCCGCATTACTTGGACGTATGCCATCTGCGGTAGGTTACCAACCAACACTTGCAGAAGAAATGGGTGCATTACAAGAGCGTATTACTTCAACCAAAACAGGTTCTATTACCTCTGTGCAAGCTGTTTATGTCCCTGCTGATGACTTGACTGACCCATCACCAGCGACAACCTTTGCTCACTTAGACTCAACCGTTGTATTAAGTCGTCAAATTGCTTCATTAGGTATTTACCCAGCGGTAGATCCACTTGATTCAACCTCTCGTCAATTAGATCCACTCGTTGTTGGTCAAGAACATTATGATGTAGCTCGTGGCGTACAAGGTATCTTACAGCGTTATAAAGAATTAAAAGATATCATTGCTATTCTAGGTATGGATGAGCTTTCAGAAGAAGATAAACTTGTGGTTGCACGTGCGCGTAAAATTGAACGTTTCTTATCACAACCATTCTTCGTTGCAGAAGTATTCACAGGCTCACCGGGTAAATATGTATCATTAAAAGATACCATTCGCGGTTTTAAAGGTATTTTAGAAGGTGAATATGACCATATTCCAGAACAGGCGTTCTATATGGTTGGTTCTATTGATGAAGTGCTAGAAAAAGCCAAAAATATGTAATCACTTCAAGCCAGATTAAAACTTGAAGGAGAATCACAATGGCAACATTAAATTTAACGGTTGTAAGTGCAGAAGAAAGCATTTTTACAGGTAAAGTAAAAAGCATTCAAGCCACAGGGATTGAAGGGGAGCTTGGTATTTTACCGGGCCATACCCCATTATTAACGGCAATTAAACCGGGTATCGTCAAATTGACCTTAGAAAATGGCAATGAAGAAGTTATCTATGTTTCTGGTGGCTTTTTAGAAGTTCAACCGAATGTCGTTACTGTCCTTGCGGATGTGGCAATTCGAGGTAAAGAGCTTGATGCAGATCGTATTTTAGCAGCGAAACGTCAGGCAGAAGAGAATATTGTTTCTTCAGCAAAAGATGCTAATTATGAATTGCTTGCAGCTAAACTTTCTAAAGAATTAGCTAAACTCCGTGCTTACGAACTGACCGAAAAATTAGTCAAAAACAAACGCTAATTTAACCGCATTTAAAAAACCACCTTCGGGTGGTTTTTCTTTTTCTATCCAAAGACCCCCTGAAAATATTTTGTGAAACATATCTCAAAATAAAAAGTTTGAAGTTTTTATATTTTGAAATATATGTTCTAATTTTATTGAATGTGAAAAAAGGGGGAATATATGAATAACCATATACAGCAGCGTTATGTTTTTGCAAAAGAACTCATTAAGAATGTGGGGGAAATAGCGCTCTCATTTTACTTAAATAGAGATAAACTTAATATTCAACATAAAAAGGGCGAAGCGCAAGATTTAGTAAGCATAGCTGATCAAAATGTTGAAAAAGAGATAAAAACAGCATTAAAAATTCACTTTCCAAATGATGGTTTTTTAGGTGAGGAATCAGGAGCGGATGGACTTGATAAGGACTTTTGTTGGGTGGTTGATCCCATAGATGGCACAAGTCCTTTTTTATATGGTTTACAAGCGTGGTGTATTTCCATTGCGGTGCTTTACAAACAGGAAATCGTCATTGGACTCATTTATGATCCATTACATAAAGAACTTTTTCACACAATAAAAGGTAAAGGGGCTTTTGTGAATGAGGTTCCTTTATCGACATCAAAAGTGATTTCTTTACAAGAAGGATTAGTCGGGTTAGGAATGTCTCATCGTGTTCCGCCGAGTATGTTTGTGCCGGTTATCGATCAGGTACTAAAAGAAGGAGGTATGTTTGTCCGTAATGGTTCAGGCGCATTAACTTTGGCCTATGTTGCCGCAGGTAGACTCATTGGATATTTTGAACCGCATATTAATGCATGGGATTGTCTTGCAGGTATTTTATTAGTTCAAGAAGCTGGTGGCCAAACCAATGATTTTTTAGCCAATGATGGATTACTAAGAGGAAATTATATACTTGCCAGTTGTCAAGGCATATTTAATAAACTTGAATCTATTCGAACCTTAACTTTTTAGGAGAAAAATACAATGTCTATTTTAAACTTCTTTAAAGCAAGCCCAGCTATTCCGCTTAAAGGTTATACTGAAGCAATGTTTAAAAGCACAAGAATGAAAAGTTTCTGGGCATTTTCTTTTGCTTATGCTATTTATTATGTTTGTCGTTTATCTTTCAATGTTGCTAAACCTGCCTTAGTAAATAATAATATTTTGACCCCAACGGAACTTGGCGTGATAGGCTCTGCTATTTTTATTACCTATGCTGTTGGTAAGTTTGTAAATAGTGCCGCAGCAGATCATTCTAATATTGTACGTTACCTTTCTGTAGGATTATTTTTCTCTGCACTATGTAATTTTGCAATGGGAATGACGACAAGTGCAATTTTTCTTACCATTATTTGGGGATTTAATGGCTGGGTACAATCAATGGGAGTTGGACCTTGTGTAGTTGCACTTTCACGTTGGTATGATGACAAAGAACGAGGTTCTTACTACGGATTTTGGTCTGTAGCCCATAATGTTGGTGAAGGAATAACTTTCGTCGTTACTGCCGCAATTATTACCACTTTCGGTTGGCGTTTTGGCTTCAGTTTTGCTGGTATTATGGGATTACTGGGCGTGCTAGTTGCAATAATGTTTATGAAAGATTCACCCGCTGCTTGTGGCTTTAAACCTATTATTACAATGGATAAACAAACCAAAGAGTTAGACAATAAAGAAGTATTAAAACATCAATGGGATGTGATTAAAAACCCCGCTATTTGGGTGTTAGCAGTGGCTTCTTGCTGTATGTATATTGGTCGTTATGGTGTAAATAGCTGGGGGGTATTTTTCCTTGAAAATGGAAAAGGTTATACAACATTAGAAGCCGCATCAATCATTAGCGTAAATAGTATTGTTGGAATTTTAGGGACGATCGTTTCAGGTTGGTTATCAGATCGTTTCTTGCAAGGTAAGCGAAATATTATGACGATAGTGGTGAGTTTACTTAATGCACTGTCTCTTGCCGCATTTTTATTTGCACCAGCAGGTAACACTTGGCTTGCTATTACCGCACTTTCTGTTTTTGGTATTACTTTAGGTATTCAACTTTGTTTCTTAGGTGGTTTATTAGCAACAGATATTTCCCACAAATCAGCGTCAGGAATTGCATTAGGAATGATGGGCGTTTTTGGTTATGCGGGGGCAGCGGCTGGTGAATTTTTAACAGGTTTTATGATTGATAAAACTACGGTGATTGATTCGGCTGGTAATAAAATTTATGATTTCGATTCTCTCGCATATTTCTGGGTTGGCGCTGATTTACTCTCCGTTATGGCCGCAATTATTTTCTCAATTTTGGTTGTATATCAAACGAGAAAATCGAAAGAATTAGTTTAATTTTTTAAATAAAAAGTGCGGTAAAAAATATCCAAATTTTCCACCGCACTTATGTTTTAATGAATTACTTCACTTCAGCTAAAATTCTGGTGAGTAATTGCCAGTAGGTTTGTACGGCAGGGATATGCACTTTCTCATCAGGAGAATGGGCGTTAATGATGGTTGGGCCGATAGACACAACATCTAAATTTGGATAGATTTTTTTCAATAATCCACATTCTAATCCTGCGTGAATCACTTTAATTTCAGGTTTATAACCTAAAATGTCAGCATAAATTTGGCTTGTTAAGGCTAAAATTTTGCTTTCTGGCTGAGGTTCCCAACCGGGGTAATCACCAGAAAATGCCACTTCCGCATCACAAAGTTCAGTTAAAGATTGTAAGGTTTCTTGCACATAGTGTTTACCACTTTCAATTAATGAACGGATTAAAATTGTTGCGTGAAGGTGGTTATTTTCACTCTTTATTAAACCTAAACTTAACGAGGTTTCCACCACATTTTCTACGGCATCACTATTGCGGATTACACCGTTTGGTAGGGCGTTTAATAAATTAATAACCTTATTTTGTGAAGTGCGGTCTAAAATTGTTTGTGGTTTTTCTGTGGGTTGTAAAAATAATTGGAGATGAGGTTCGGCAATGGCTAATTCCGTTTTTAATAATGTTGCAAAATTTTCTACCGCACTTTGTAATGGCGCTATATCACCATCAAAACATAAGGTAACAAATGCTTCACGAGGAATGGCGTTACGCACTGAGCCCCCATTAAGCTGGCTAATAGCAATATTAATTTGTGGGTAATGTTGTTGTAGATGAGCAAGAAAACGTACTAAAGTTTTAATCGCATTAACACGCCCTGTATGAATATCTACGCCAGAATGCCCACCACGTAAGCCTTTTAGTACGAGTTGATAGCTGTGCGTATAAGTATTTTCTATTTGTTGGATCGGAATATTAAGATCAGCATTAACCCCACCGGCACAACCAATATAAATTTCACCATTTTCTTCCGTATCGGTATTGATCATAATTTGGCTTTTGAGCCAATTTGGACGTAAACCAATTGCGCCTTCCATACCTTGTTCTTCGGTCATTGTAAGCAAAACTTCTAACTCTGGGTGAGCAAGGTTTTCCTCTTCTAAAGCGGCAAGCGCAGAAGCAAGACCAATACCATTATCTGCACCTAAGGTTGTGCCTTTGGCAGTAACCCATTCACCATCAATATAAGGTTGAATGGGATCGGTTTGGAAATTGTGTGGGGTATCTTCATTCGCTTGTGGCACCATATCAAGATGTGCTTGTAGCACAACCGATGGGCGATTTTCCATTCCTTTGCTGGCAGGTTTACGGATGAGAATATTTCCGACTTCATCACGCTCAACAAAAAAGTGTTTTTCTTTTGCCCAATTTACAATGAAATTGGCGAGTGCTTCTTCGTGATAAGATGGGTGAGGTATTGCACAAATTTGATCAAACCATTTCCATAATAAATTAGGTTGAAGTTGTTGTATTTCTGACATTTTTGCCTCCTAAATCAAAAAAATTTACTAAAATAATAGCATAAAAACGGGTTTCACGTTATCCTAACGCAATTTTATTTATTGGGCGGTTTCCGCTTTTTTTAGTTAAGGTGAGTTATGAGTGAAAAATATGTTGTGACTTGGGATATGTTCCAAATGCACGCACGTAAATTATCAGAACGTTTGTTACCCGCATCGCAATGGAAAGGGATTATTGCAGTTAGTCGTGGAGGGTTATTCCCTGCTGCGGTGTTAGCGCGCGAATTAAGTCTTCGCCATGTAGAAACGGTTTGTATTGCAAGTTATGATCATAATCAACAAGGTGAATTAAACGTTTTACACGCCGCCCAAGTGCCTAATGGCGGTGAAGGTTTCATTGTGGTTGATGATCTCGTTGATACAGGCAATACCGCACGCGCTATCCGTGAACTTTATCCTAACGCCCGTTTTGTGACTGTTTTTGCTAAACCAGCAGGGGCAGAGTTGGTTGATGATTATGTGATTGATATTCCACAAAATACTTGGATTGAACAACCTTGGGATATGGGCATTACTTTTGTGCCACCATTGGCAAGAAAATAATATTGATAAACGCTGGATTTGCCAGCGTTTTTTATAGAAGTCAAAACAATGAATGTCATTAACCATTATCTTGAAATGCAAGAGCATTTTCTTTATGTGCCTTATTACCATCAACACCGCCGTGTACGCGTATTGCTGCCAAAAGATTATCATAATGAGCCTTGGCAGCATTACCCTGTCCTTTATATACACGATGGGCAAAATGTGTTTTATAGCAAAGAATCTTATTCAGGGCATTCGTGGAAAATTATTCCTACCATCAAACATTATCAACAATTACCAAAACTGATTATTGTTGGGATTGATAATGCAGGATCGGAGCGTTTGAATGAATATGCCCCTTGGCGAACTGATGTAGGCAATAACGATGAAGTACGCAATGTTGGCGGACGAGGTGTGGAATATGCCCAATGGGTAGTCAATGAAGTTAAACCATTTATTGATAAAACCTACCGCACTTTACCGAACGCAGAAAATACGTTGCTTGCAGGTAGTTCAATGGGAGGGATTATTACCGCTTATATGGGGGCTGCATACCCGCATATTTTTGGGCATTTAGGGGTATTTTCTCTTGCTTCTTGGTTTAGTGAAGCGGCATTTATGGATTTCATTCATCATCATCCTTTACAAAAAGAAAGTCGCGTCTTTATTCAAGTTGGCACTAATGAGGGCGATGAAATGGATTCACAATTTATTTCCAATATGAATCAGGCCTATATTGATTGTACTTTGCGTTATTATCAGGCTTTGTTACGAACAGGACATCCACTTGATCATATTCGATTACGTATTATGGCAAATGAAATTCATCACGAAATGCACTGGGCTGATCATTTTGTCGAGTTTTTGCATTTTTCCTTACTGAATAAATAGGGTTTAATAAAAAAGGCGGAATATTAATCCGCCGTCTTACTTATTTTAACCACCCTTGTTCTTCTAGTTTCCCTAAAAAATAAGGCATTTGCACACGCCACCAAGGCCAGTCGTGATCCACATCATTTCCCCAAAAATCAAACCAAGCAGGAATACCTTTCGCTTGGAACGCTTGTTGTAAGCGGGTTGTGTCAGCAATATGTTGTTCCTCCCACGCACCTTGTCCAACGGCCACAATATAATGATTTTTACGATAATGATTGAGAAACCACGGATCGTTTTGGTTCCATAAATAATCAATGGGAGAATTAAAATAGACTTCCGCATTGCCGTGAAATTCCCCTGTAAAGAAACGGGCATCATACACGCCACTTAAGGCGATAGCGGTGTCAAAGAGATCTGGGTGGCGTAAAGCGAAGTTAATAGTGTGGAATGCGCCCATACTACAACCTGTGGCGATCATTGCACCTTGCCATTGAGATTCGTGGCGAATTAATGGTACTAGCTCATTGATAATATAGCGATCATAAGCATTATGTGCCTGCGCCATATCCTGCCCAGATTTATAATCCGCAAGCCAAGATTCCTTATCAAAAGAATCTGGCGTGTAAAATTTAATTAAGCCTCGTTCAATGAAAGAACGGCAAGCTTCAATCATTCCAAAGTTGCCATATTCATTTTCATTTCCCCCCGATGAAGGAAAAACAATCACGGGCTTGCCACTGTGTCCATAAACATTAAACGGCATTTCCCTGCCTAGCTCTCCGCTCCAATGATGACGGCGTTCAAAAAACATTTTTCCTCCTATTGCTTTTGATGGGCAAATTGAATAATTTCACGCATTTGTTCAAGGCTTGGCGTACGCGCTAAAATCCCTTCTTCGCCCATAATTTTGGCAAACACACCGGGGACTTGTTGTACGCTAATGATATTGTGAGGAAATCTTTCGTACACTTCAGCAATGGAATGCACATAATGCTGATTTGCCTTGCGAGAGATATAGACCACATTCCAAGGATGGGTAATTTGCGCATTAAATTGATTGTCTTTCACAATATGCGCATATTCATTAAATACATCAAAATCGTTGGCATAATTCCACATATCAATAGTTAAGCCACCGGGTGGACGACAGTTTACTTCTAGTGGCAATAATTCGTTGGTTTTTTTCACTCGGAAAAACTCGAAATGAAAGAACCGCTCTTTGACATTAAAGGCTTTTACACATTGCTTACCAAGTTTCACTAATTTGGGCGAAATTTCACGTGGAACGTAATAGAACATATCGCCGTCTTTTTCTACGGTATCCAGCACCGCTTCGGAATATTCAAGGCTAGAATAAAACACAATATTGCCGTCACGATCCGTTAAGCCATCAAAGGTAACAATATCGCCATCAATAAACTCTTCCATAATGTATTGTACGTTGGGATTTTTATGTTGGAAGAAGTTTTCCAATTCTTGCGTATTTTTGATTTTGTAAGTATCGCTCGCGCCCACGCCAGAATTGGGTTTGATAATTACGGGATAATGCAATTCGTCCGCTAATTTTCTGGCATCTTCATCACTTTCAAACACTTGCCCTTTTGCTACTTTTAAGCCTGCTTGACGGAAAATTTCTTTCATTTGAGATTTGGTTTTAATGGATTTCATATCTTCATTTTTATAACCAAACACATTGAAATCGGTGCGAAGTTTAGCATCTAGCTCAAGCCAATATTCATTGTGCGATTCAATGCGATCAATACGACCATATTTATGCGCAAAATAGCCCACCGCACGATAAACTTGATCGTAATCTTCCATATTATCCACACGATAATACTCAGTGAGTGAACGGCGTAAATTTTCACTCAATTGATCATAGGGTGTATCCGCAATACCTAAGGTATTGAAACCATTTTCACGCAAACGCACGGCAAAGGTTTCAAAATTAGTTGGAAAATGGGGTGAAATCATCACAAAGTTTAGTGGTCTTGACATAGATTATCCCTCAATCTGAAAATAGCGAAAACGATTGCATTATACAAAAAATCATCAAGTGATAAAAGTAACAACATATAAATTGGATTATTTATTCTTTAGATGTAAAAAAAGGGTGATAAATGTAAATATGACTGCGATAAGTAATACGTTTACAATGATTTTATCTATCGTATTTTGAGGTGTTCTTATAAATATTTCATAGTTCAAAGCATAGGTTAAATTAGATACTAAAATTAGTGTTAAGGATTTTATAAAATTTAGTTTATATTTTTACATACAAACTATATAAGTTGATTAAATAACACAGAAAATATGATTAATCTAAAATTCATATCATAATGCCTATATAAAAATTAAGTTTTATAGATTTATACATCGATCTGCACTTTCAATAGTAGATTGACGATGGGCAATGATTACTCTAGTTATTTTTAGTTTGGCTATTGCATCATTAATTTTTCTTTCATTTTCTTCATCAAGATGGCTTGTTGCCTAGTTCTCCAAGCAACGTTTCATAATTCATTGGCATTTTCATTATTTCATTATGGATTTGAGCTTGTTTGGCACATTGAATGGCAAATTCTTTATCATATTGATTATCAAAACAGACGATATTTTCTAAAATTGAGCCAGAGAAAAACTTATCTTCTTGTAACACAGTTGCAATATGTTGGCGATAATGTGAAATATCTAAGTTTTTAATATCAATATTATTAATATAAATTTCTCCTTTTGTTGGTCTCAAGAGTCCCGACATTAATTTTAGTAAGGTTGTTTTACCTGCGCCCGATTTAGCCGAGAACGCTATGCTTTCTCCCGCATTAACTTCTAAATTTAAATTATCCAGAATAGGTTGTGTAAATTGATCATATTGAAAAGTAAGGTTTTTCACTAAAATAGACAAACCTTTTTGTTCTTCAGATAAAGACAATGTTGAAGAATGTATGCTATTTTCAATTTCAGTTAAAGCAATATCGGCAATTCTTTCTCTGTGTAAAGAAAGCATTTTAAAATTAAAGAAAATATTAATTAGGTTTCCCATTCTGGAGGAGAATGAGCCTCTATAGGAATTAAATGCCATAAACATTCCAACTGTCATCATATTATCCATAACAATTGTTGCACCAATCCATAAGATCAAAATTTGTTCTAAGGTAGAAATAAAAGTATGAATGCCAGAAAAAAGCATATCTAACTTCGTTACTCTAATTGATGTATTAAAAGCATCAGCATTCAATGACATCCAATATTCTTCTCTCTTTTTATTTAATCCAAGAGATTTTATTGTTGCGATACCATAAAGCGTTTCCATAAAATGAGAAGTAGATTTTGCACTCTTAATAATTTGCTCTTCTGTAATCTGGCGGTAAGTAAAGTAGGTTACAAACCTAAGTATTAAATAGATAATGGAAAAAGTTATCACTACCCAAGTTAGCCATCCTCCATAAAGGAACATCATAACTGTAACGCTGATAGTCATAATTAAATCAATAATGGTAGTTACAATGCTATTAGTCAGCGTATTTTGTATTTTTCTAAGTGAATCAAAACGTGATTGAATATCACCAACTTGACGCTTTTCAAAAAAATCTAAAGGAAGTTTTAACAAATGAGAAAAAAAGCTGCTTGTCCATTGAAAATCGATTAGATAATTCATTTTTAATGAAATCCAAGCTCTTGACATACTCACCGCGCTTCTAAAGAGCGTAAATAAAAAAAGACCTAAACAAATGGTTAATAACAAGGATTGATCTTTAGCTTTTAAAACGTGATCTATCACTAATTGGGTGCCAATAGGCATTAATAGCGCAATTAATTCAATTAAGAGAGAAAGAGAAAATATTTTTAATAATGCACCTTTTATACCAGAAATATTTTTAAATGTTTAATAAAGGCTAATTTTCTCATTATCCTTAGATTTTTCAAATTTTACCTCTGACCAAGCTTCTAAAGCTACTCCTGTAAAATGTTTAGAACATTCTGTAAAAGAGATATTCTTTTTACCAAAAGCAGGATAAAAAATAACAACAGATTTATCTTTCACTTTGGTTAAAACAACAAAATGATTAAAATCCAAATGTAAAATACAAGGTAAACGTAATAATTTTAATTCATCAAGTTCAAGTGAAAGTGGGCGGGTTATTAATTTAAGATCTTGTGCAATATCAATTAAATTTTTCAGTGTTGCCCCTTTAGAAGAAATACCATATTTACTACGAAGTTGAAAAAGATGAGATTCTCCTCCATAAAAACCAGCAATCATTGCTAAACAAGCCAATCCGCATTCTGCCGATTCTGTTTGTAATACGAGAGGAACTTTTCTAAAGAATGAAAAATTAAGTTTATCTAACATATCCCTGTTTTCCTATATTTTTATTCTTTTTCCATATTTTTGGTTAAACCATAAAATGGTAAAAACATCCATTCATATAGCTTTCGTTTTTCTAAAAATAGGGTTGCCTCAGCTTTCATACCGCTTAAAAATGCTAATGAGGTATGGTTATAAGAGACATTTTGATCAGGTATTTCCACAACAATTTTATATAATGGGTTATTAGGATCTGTACTAGGAACATTCTTATAAAAAGCAAGCTCTTGTAGAGAAGCAGGAACAGTCGAAATATATTTAATCGTGCCATCAAACTGTCCAAACTTCTCGAAAGGAAAAGCCCCATAACGAATATTAATTTTATTTTCAGGTTTAACAAAAGAGATTGCACTATTAGGCACCCACATTACTAACTAATACTCTCCTTTATTAGCTGGTATTAGTTGAGCTAAAGCATCTCCTTCACGAATAATTTGCCCTACAGTTGCACTGATTGATTCAATTAACCCATCTAGCGGTGCATTAACAATCAGCTCTGAAACTGATTCAAATTCAAGTAAACGAATTTTAAGATCATTTTGTTGTAATTCATAACGAATAATCTGGTTTTGAAAATCGGCTCTACGACTCTCAATTTCATTTTCTAGCCCTATAATGGCTGTTTCTTGTTGGATTAATTTTTCTTGTAAATTGTTGCGTAAAGATTTTTGATCGAAATAACGCGAACGTTGCAGAGCCACCTCATCATTAGAGGAATAACCTTTTTTCATCAATTTTTCATATTTTTCTAATGTAATGCGGTATTCTTCTGTGCTTGCGGAAACTTCATTTAAATATATTTTTGTTTCATTATAGATTTTACGGTTTTTGTCAATTTGCTTTTGTAGGTTTGTTAAGGTTTCAGTCTGATTACTTTTGACTAACGTTATAATTTCACTAAGTTTTTCTAGCTACGATTTTATTGTATTAATTGAATTAATACCAACATTACCACTATCTGTGATACGATCTAATGTAATTTTAAATAGCGGATCTCCCTTTTTTACTAGTTGATTTATTTTAATATAACTTTCTGAAATATAACCTGATTTAGATGCTGAAAGTATGATTGGATGAGGTTGCATCACAACTTCACCGTAAACAATTTCGCGGCGAGTATAACTACCAAAAGTAACATATAAAATAAAAGAACCCATAATAAAAATGGAAATAGAAAACACTAACCAACTTGGAATCTTGGAAAACAATACAGCATTACTTTTCCATTTCTGATGTTCTAGAGCTTCTTTTCTAAACATATTATTAAAACATTAATAAAACATTTTACTATTTATTTCTTAATTAACTTTCCTAAAAAATAGTAGATAAATGCTCAAAGCAACTAGGGGATCTGCTATCCATCTATTTAATTCAAATGGAAATAAAGGATAAATAAAAGTTGATAAGAAAAAGAAAAAAAATGAAAACATAAGTGTTGGGAATATATATTTTTTCATAGTTTCTCCTAAGTAATAAAGCATCACATAAGCACATGATGCTTTATTTTTAATTAAAATTAATCTCCATAAAATGAAGTATTTTCTCTTATGAATTTGTCAGGATTAGAATGAAAAATATTTACTAACTTTTCATTTTCCTTATTATAGTGTTTATATGTGGCATTCTTTAGAGGGTTAAAGAATATCTCATTTAAAGCCAAACCACCAAAAGCACTGGCTATATATCCCCACATCCCGCCATGAATTAGTTTTACTTCGTCGGTATCTAATTTTTTCATACAATTTCTCCTATGCTTTTACTTTCTCATACATTCATTGTATCTAATTTCCTGTAAAACTGGATCAGAGAATTTAATTTTACCATTCTGATGATTCATTTCCATATGGCGTGAATAATTTAAACATTTATCTTTATTAAAGTCATATTCTTCATTTTTCTTGGATAACATAGATGTACAAGAAAATAATATAATACAACTTAGTAAAGTTAATATGCTTTTAAGAATATTCATCATTAAAACCCTATAGATATATTAATGCCACCTCCAGTAATTTTTGGTTTTTCACCTGGGAATTTGCTTACTGTTACACTTGGAGTAACAGAAATATTTGATATAGGTTTAAAGGTATAGCCTCCCGAAACTCTCCCATAATTACCCCATCTTGAATGGGCGCCAAAGCCAGAAAAGCTAAATGAACCACCATTTACGTGATGTAATTCTTCATTATTTAAAGATTTCATAGTCTTTTCTCCTATGTAATTTTACCTATTTTCAACGACCTTTATAAAAGGTCATCTAAATGATAATGATTATCTTATTTGTTTGCAAGTGTTTTATATGTGATCTAAATCACAAACTTGAAAAACAACTACCAAAATCCTTAAAGAAAAATAATTTTTATAGATGTAAAGAAGTGCGAAATTAGTTTATATTAATACACTAATTTAGTGTTAAAAAATTTCATTGCATTTATTCTTTTTTATATTTTTTGTGCTATAGATCACAAAAATAAAAAAAGCAAATTTTATTAAAAATGAGATATAGATCACGTTTTTTAAATGTATTTATTATAATATTATTTTTGGTTAAAGGTGAATTTTAACCAATTTCTAAATTAATATTTAAGACTAGATAGGAGAAAACTATGAAAAATCTATCAATAGATGACATTAGATTTATTTTTGGAGGTGAAATAGACAATCTTGGAGCAACTATAGGAGGTGCTATTGGAGCAGAGCTAGGTTCTGCTTTTGGACCTGGCGGATCAAGCGTTGGAGCTATTGGTGGTGCTGTCATTGGCGATGCTATAGAAGATTAATATAGCAATTTAGAGCTTCCAGAATTTGATGATAGTTGGGAATTTGATACTTATGGAGATTTTTCGGGATTTGATTATTAAATAATTTTATTATGAAGAAATTTATTATATTTATAGCTATATTCTTTATTTTATATTTTATTGCATATTATGCTGTTGATATGAATAATAAAGAACTAAGATATATTTATTTTGGAATAATAGGGTTTTGTACATATTGCATCTCAAATAAAATATGTGCTATTCTAAAAATAAATTAATCTGCTTAGTAAGTACGGTGTAAAAAGGAATTTTATTGTGGCTTTTTATTAATGTGAAAGTAGGAATTTACTATTTTTGTAGTGTTCCTATTTTTATATTTTTAGATGAAATTAATAAAAAGCTAATTTGTCTTTATTTAAGAATGTTTTTTTAGGGGGGGAATATGTTATCAAAAAATAATCTCAAAGTTTTTATTGATAAGCTCAAATATATTTCTGCAAGCGGAAAAGTTTTCATTTTTATTGTCAGCATTATTTTTCTTGTAATATTTTACTTTTGTTATCTTTATGTAAAAGAATTACAAGAAGCTAACCTTATTTCCAGTTATCTCTCTTAGCTTGTCTATAGGAGGGCTAGTATTTATATGAAGCTATTACAGATGATTTTAAAACGATATTAATCGTTCATTTTTCGTTAGATAATTTAAGCTGTTGGCTGTTTTTTGCGCTGAGCGATTTATGCTCTTGGATAATATGCAGGAATGCCTGTCCAAAGCGCTCTAATTTGGTTGCGCCCACGCCGTTGATTTGTAGCATTTCATGCTTGCTGACGGGTTGATATTGCGCCATTTATTGCAAGGTAGCATCGTTGAACACAATATAAAGGGGGATATTTTCCTTGTCGGCAATTTGTTTGCGCAAGAAACGGCGGGTGTAACTACCAAAAGTAACATATAAAATAAAAGAATCCACTATGACAGTGTAAATAGAAACAACTAACCAACTTGGAATCTTGGAAAACAATACAGCATTACTTTTCCATTTCTGATATTCTATGGCTTCTTTTCTAAACATATTTAATTAGTATTAAGTTTTAATATACCTAAATAAGAAAGATTCCAAAGTAGTTCATTGAGTTTTTCTTCTTTGCCTTGATAAAATAAAGAAGATATTTCATTTACGGATAATTTATCATTTTCTAATAAAGATAAAATTACCTTTTTAAAATCATCATCAATAGTTATACCATACCCATTAGAGATAATTTTATTAGAGTGAGTTAAATTATCATTTTTTATTGGAAAGGAAAGTATTTCGCTTCCTGAGAACTTAGTGATATTATGGTTTCCCAATATTTCTAAATTTAAAGGTTTCTCTATACGTTTATTATCATAGAATTCTTCTATAAACTTAGAATAATTCTCTTTATCCATAATAAATTCAGAAACTTCACTTGCCAATTCTTCAAGTATTTTACGATCATGTTCATAGCAAAAAAGTGATTTTCTTGCTATTTCTTTTTTGACAATATCCTTAGCTATCCAATTTAAATAGTTATTTGCATAGGGAGGAAAAATACCTATAGCTAAATGTACAGTTTCTTCTCCTACTGGAATAGGATCGTGCCACCATCCTCTAGGAAGATAAAGAACATCTCCTGCTTCTAAAATAATGTCCATATATACGTCTTCTAGATTGGGTTCATATTCAGGCATATCCTTACTTTTGTGCATAAAAAGAGGATCCTTAAATGTTGGTGCATGAATGATCTAACGTTTCTTACCTTGCATTTGAACAGCAAAAATATCCCGGCTATCCCAGTGGCTTTTAAAAGAGCGTTTATTATTAAATGCAATGTATAAACTTGTAAAAGTATGGCATTTGCTAAAGTTAGCAATTTCTTGTGAAAAAATATCGATGCTAGGCTCATTAACAATACCATTAGCAACAAGTGTTGCACCATCTCTCATAAAGTTATATAGCGCTTCCTCTTTAAATTTATAGCGTAAATGCCCTAGATCATCATAAGCTTCTAAATAATATTCTTTTGGTAATTTTTCTCCACGATACATAACCTTAATATCATCTTCAGAGATAAGATTACATCGAGGGAAAATTTGGTTAATTTCGTTCCAACTTAATAGGTTTTCTTTTTTTACTGCATTTTTCATTAAAAGTGGTTTTTTCTCAAAAAAATTGCTTCTAAATTCTTTTTCTGAGATTGGAAAATGAATCTGCATATTATTTCTCCCTATGTAATCTTAGCAATAATTACAACCATCATTGTAATCTGAACCTGATTGGGTTTTATTTTTAAATAAACTCTCTGTAAACCCTTCTGAGGCTCCTCCAAGAAAAGAGCCTAAGATTGCACTCGTTGTTTGAGAAGTTCTGTATGCAGTACCTGCTGCACCACCAAAAGCCCCTCCTATTCCAGATGCTAGGATTCCAGAGGCTGTTATTTCCTCTCCGCTATATATTTTGCTTCCAATGTGAGAAGCTACACCGCTACCAGCACCAATGGCCATTGCTACAGCGATAGGAGGAATGCCTCCTGAAATGAGTTCATAATTACAAATATTTAATTCTTTCATAGTTTACTCCTTATTAGATATATAAAAAAACAAGTTAATAAAATTATTATCATATCAATCATATTTTTTATGTTTTTATTTTTGATTTTGTTATCTATTAATTCTTGAATAAAAAAAGAAAATAAACTTAATATAAATAATAATATTATAAAAAGATTTAATATTTTAGTATGAATGAAGTTTTGCATTAAACTATTTGATGCGATATAAATCAATATTAGACATAATATTTTAAAAAAAATATTTGAGCTTTCTTTCTTAAAAACATGGCTTTATCTATCATATAGGTAATAAAAATTGTTAATAAAGAAATTATGAGTGTTATGTACAATTTCAAAATATATACTCCTATATAGAAAAAGAAAGATTTTATATGTTTGAGTATGTTTGAGTATTTTTATTATAATAGTTCTGCAAATGAGAATTGTTATTAATATTATGTATAATAATTAATTCTGTTTTTTTGTGTCAACTATTTTTTAACATTTTGATTACATATTTTTCTTTTTGTGATCAGGCTCACAAAAACGAAAGGAGCTAAGAAGAAAGCGGGAGGAAAACAAAGAGCGGTTATTACTCTGATTCATATAGATAAAATTGCATCTGTAATAACCGATATTGCTAATCCAGTAGCAACAGCTGGTAAAGCGGGGACTCCTCTGACAAGAGAGTACCCTGCTGTTAAACCAGAAGATATGTCATAAGCCTTGATATTGGGTTCATAAGGTTCATTAGTTGTATTTTGACCTCCAAAAACCAAACTAAGCTCTTTAATAGTTAAATCAATCATTTTCTCTCTCCTTATTGTTTTTTTTAATAAAAATTATTATAAATATAATAGATGTTATGCTTAAAATTGATATTGTTAATTGTAAAAAAATGTTTTTTTGATTTAAGAATATTATATCTAGATATAAAAGCATTAAAAAATTTACTGCAGAGGTAAAAAACTAGTGAGTAACACTATTATGCTAAATTTGAGGAGTGATATTTTTTGATAACTGTTATCTTTTAAATACTTATTATATATAATAAGATATGCCCAAAATAGCGGTAACGAAAAAAGTTTCATAGTCGCCCCTCTGTTTTTATTCTAAAATAACATATTAATATAACTGGAATACTTACAATAACTGGCATTGTAAAAAGATTAAAAATTAAATTTATATACGAGTAAAAATAGCTATTATCTCTCCCTATTAAATAAAAAAGAGATGAGAAAATAAAGTAAATAATATTGAGGTTTTTATAATTTCATAAATAATTAATTTATAGCTAATTTTTTATCTCTTTTCGCCATTAAAATGGTTGTACATAAATAGGAGAACATTCCTCCCATAATTGGAGTTAGTATAGTAAGGTACATTTTTATTTATTCCACTAGCAATAATTGTAACCATCATGATAATCTGAACCTGATTGAGTGCTATTTCTTTGTGATTTTTGTATATCATTTGACATTGAATTAATTAGTCCATCGACACTACCACCTATAAAACCAGATAATAATGTTCCTCCAATTCTTCCTCCGATAGCTCCTCCTGCTATAGATCCAATTACTCCAGAAACTGTAGGATTTTGTTCTCCCATGGCTTGGGAACCTGCATAAGTAGCTAATTCAACGCCAGCTCCACTTGCCATAGCTATAAATATTGGAGCTACGCTGCCCTGATATTAATTCACAATCTTTAATGGTTAATTCTTTCATATTATTCTCCTATGATAAATTAAATATAAAGGGATATTTTCCAATATGCTCAAAAAATTTTCTGGTGATATAAGTATTGAATAAAACTAACGTTAATAAAAGCAAGGATTTTACTAATTCATTTTCTAAATTTAATCTTTTTATCAGTAATCTTGATAATATATAGGGTGGAATTATCATAATAAAAACCCAAGCTATAATATTTATTAAAATAATATTTGTGTTATTGTTGATCATTTTTATATTTCTCCTGAGATACCATTATAAATATAGGAGTTTACTTAACATCAACATACTGTTAATTATATTATTTTCCCTCTCTATTAGATTTAAGACATTTCCACGCATATATAATGTATGGTAATGATATGATAAGTGAAAGACTACATAGATATACTATATTTTTCAAATATAATAATTGTTTAAAGTTAAAATCTATTATAATAAAATATCTTATTAATATAACAATTATATTTATTAATATTATTTTTTTTGAAATCAATAATATGTTGCCATTATTTTTTCTTAATAAAAATAGCATAAATGGTATCATTAGTAATAATGATGAAAAACCTATTTTAAAGTAAAAATACATTGTTTCCATCTGTTATTTTCCCCAAAATCGTATATTTCTATCACTGTGATCGTGAAACATCATAAAATAGATATATTTCATTTATATTCATTTTTTCTCCTGTTTTTGTTATAAAAATAAAGTAAAAATAAGATACTGACATAAAAGAAAATAACATGTACATTAAATATGTCAGATAATATTCTAGAAAAATATATACTCCTATATAGAAAAAGAAAGATTTTATATGTGTGAGTATTTTCATTGTAATAGTACCGCAAATGAGAATTGTTATTAATATTATGATGGTTATTAATTCTGTTTTTTGTGTCAACTATTTTTTAACATTTTGATTACATACGTTTCGTTTTTGTGATCAGGTTCACAAAAAAGAGAGGAGCTGAGGAAGAAAACAGGGGGGAAAACAAAGTGCGGTTATTTTTCGTTAGATAATTTAAGCTGTTGGCCGTTTTTTGCGCTGAGCGATTTATGCTCTTGGATTATATGCAGGAATGCCTGTCCGAAGCGCTCTAATTTGGTTGCGCCCACGCCGTTGATTTGTAGCATTTCGCGTTTGTTGGTGGGTTGATATTGTGCCATTTCTTGCAAGGTGGCATCGTTGAATACAATATAAGGGGGGATATTTTCTTTGTCGGCAATTTGTTTGCGCAAGAAACGCAGGCGAGCAAACAGATCTTTGTCGTAATTTTGCACCGCACTTTTTTGCGCACTTTGTGCGGTCATAATGGAAGAAACCCTTGGCATAGCCAGTTCTAAAGGCTGTTCACCACGCAAAATTGGGCGCGCGTTTTCCGTCAGTTGTAACACCGAATGAAATTGATTCATCACTTGTTGCACAAGCCCAAGATGAATCAGTTGGCGGATCACTGATTGCCAATATTCTTTGCTTTTGTCTTTGCCAATGCCATACACACTCAGTTGATCGTGCTGGTTGTCTTTAATTTTTTGATTTTGCATTCCACGCAATACGCCAATCACATAATGTACGCCGAACATTTGCCCTACGCGATAAATGGTGGACATTACCTTTTGCGCGTCAATTAAGCCATCATATTTTTTCGGCGGATCAAGGCAAATATCGCAGTTTCCACAAGGCGCTTGGCGATGTTCACCAAAATAATTCAGCAAAACTAAACGGCGGCAGGTTTGGCTTTCGGCGAACTCACCGATGGCTTCTAATTTATGTTGTTCAATTTGGCGTTGCGGGCTTTCCGGTTTTTCCAGCAGCATTTTTTGTAACCACGCATAATCGGCGGGTTCGTAAAACAATACGGCTTCAGCTGGCAAATCATCACGTCCTGCACGCCCTGTTTCTTGGTAATACGCTTCGATACTACGCGGTAAATCAAAATGCGCCACAAACCGCACGTTGGATTTATTAATGCCCATTCCAAAAGCAATGGTTGCCACCACCACTTGCACATTATCACGCTGAAAAGCACGTTGCACTTGTTCGCGCTGGTTGGCTTCCATTCCTGCGTGATAGGCTTGGGCTGAAACGCCTTTTTTGCGTAAACTTTCCGCCAAACGTTCCACTTTATTGCGGCTGTTGCAATAAACGATACCGCTTTTGCCCTTTTGCCCTAGTACAAATTGGCATAGTTGTTCCATTGGCTTAAATTTTTCCACCAAGGTGTAGCGAATATTTGGGCGATCAAAACTGCCGATATAAATATGCGGGTTATCCAGTTGTAAGTGGTGCAAAATATCTTGCCTTGTGGCACTGTCAGCGGTGGCGGTGAGTGCCATTATCGGGGCATTGGGAAAGCAACGTTTTAAGCCACCCAGTTGGGTGTATTCAGGGCGGAAATCGTGTCCCCATTGGGAAATACAATGGGCTTCATCAATAGCAATAAAGCTCACTTGGCAATGGGAAATAAATTGAAAAAAACTGGTTGTCATCGCCTTTTCGGGCGAAATATAAAGTAATTTGAGTTGCCCTGAAATCGCCTTATTTTGCACGATTTGCTGTTGCTCAAAGGTTTGTGTGGAATTGAGATAATCCACTTCGATACCGTTGGCAAGCAATTGATCCACTTGATCTTTCATTAACGAAATCAGTGGCGAAATGACTAAGGTTAAACCTGAAAAGCAAAGTGCAGGAATTTGATAGCAAAGGGATTTTCCGTTTCCCGTTGCCATAATCACGAGGCTATCTTGGTGTGAAAGGGCGGCGTTGATGACTTCTTCTTGTCCGTTGCGGAAAGATTGGTAACCAAAGACCTCATTCAAAACTTGAAGTGCGGTGTTTTTTTTCATTATTTTTTGCGAAAAACTCGTTAAAAATGCACCGCACTTTGTTTATTGATGAAATAGGGCATTAGGCAAAATGCACTTGCTCGCCGTGTACGCGACAGGCTTCTTCCAAGCATTGCCAGAATAATTTGCCGTCATTGGCAATCCATTGTCCCTCTTTGAAAGCAAAGTGGAAACCGCCCGCTTTGCTGGCAAGCCAGAGTTCAAGTAACGGCTCTTGCTTATTTACTACCACTTGGCTGCGATCAGAAAAGGTGATGGTAAACACCGAACCTTGCGTGTCGCAATCCACATCACAATCTTGCTCTTCTAATTGCTCTTCAATTTTGAGCCAAACTTGCTCAATATTTTGATGAAATTCTGTAACGTTCATAATTTTTCCATAAGCGAAATAGATAAGGCAGAATTATAGAGAGTTTTTACGATTTATACAAAGTGCAAAATGATGTAAAAAAGAATAGATCTTTCTATAAATATCGTTATTATGCGTAAGATTTATAAGATAAACCAAGAGAATATAAGATGAAAAAGCTAATTTTTATCCTCACTTTAGGGGCAGTTACGCTTTCTGCCACCGCTTGTGGTGTGAAAGGCCCACTTTATTTCCCTGAACAACAACATTCACAAACACAACAATAAGCATTCAAGGACAAGCTAATGGATTTTTTTCAATATCAAGATGATCAACTGATGGCGGAGCAAGTTCCGGTAAGTAAAATAGCACAACAATTTGGTACACCGGCTTATGTTTATTCACGGGCTACGCTTGAGCGGCATTGGCACGCCTTTGATAATGCCTTAGGCAATCACCAACATTTAATTTGCTTTGCGGTGAAATCTAACCCAAATTTAGCCATTTTAAATGTGATGGCAAAACTTGGCTCGGGCTTTGATATTGTATCGCAAGGGGAATTAGAACGTGTGCTTGCCGCTGGTGGTGAAGCAAACAAAATCGTTTTTTCTGGCGTAGCAAAATCTGAACAGGAAATTGAACGTGCGTTAAATGTGGGCATTCGTTGCTTTAATGTCGAAAGCCTTGCCGAGCTTTACCGTATTAATGACATAGCAGGGCGGTTAAATAAAATCGCGCCTATTTCTTTACGCGTGAACCCAGATGTGGACGCGCACACGCATCCTTATATTTCTACCGGCTTAAAAGAAAATAAATTCGGTGTGAGCGTTGATGAAGCGCGTGAAGTGTATCGCATCGCAAGCCAGTTACCCCATATTAAAATCACCGGAATGGATTGCCATATTGGTTCGCAACTTACCGAAATTCAACCGTTCCTTGATGCGACTGATCGCTTGATTGTACTAATGAAACAATTAGAACAAGACGGGATTAAGCTTGAACATTTAGATTTAGGTGGCGGATTGGGCGTAACCTATAAAGACGAAAATGCGCCGCACCCAAGTGAATATGCAAAAGCCTTATTAGCCAAGTTAAAGGATTATCCAAACTTGGAAATTATCCTTGAACCGGGCCGTGCGATTACCGCCAACGCAGGGATTTTGGTGACTAAAGTGGAATATCTAAAAAGCAACGAAAGCCGCAACTTTGCCATTGTAGATACCGGAATGAATGATATGATCCGCCCTGCGTTGTATCAAGCTTATATGAATATCATTGAAGTGGATCGTCGCCAACCACGCGAAAGCAAGATTTATGATGTGGTTGGGCCAATTTGTGAAACCTCTGATTTCTTAGGCAAACAGCGTGAACTTGCCATTGCTCAAGGGGATCTTATTGCCCAACGTTCTGCCGGAGCTTACGGCGCAAGTATGGCATCAACCTATAACTCTCGCCCAAGAGCCATTGAAGTGATGGTGGACGGCGATCAAGCTCATTTGATCAAACGCCGTGAAACTTTCCCTGAATTATGGCAGTTGGAAAGTTTATTGCCGTAAAAATAATAGAAATAACTCACATTTTTGTGGGTTATTTTTTTAGGTTTTGATGAACTTTATATCTCTCAAAATAGAAAGTGAAATTTTATTTTACTAAAATAAAGTGCGGTGCGATTTTGCTGAATTTTCTCTCCAAATAATTATTAAGGTAACGCAATGAAAAAACATTTAGAATGTTTAAATATGATGATAATTGGATTTGGTGGTATGATGGTTAGGCGTGTTGAAAAATCAGGCTGGGTGTCTGGCTATGAGCTTGAGTTTGTACTTTTATCGCTCATCATTTTACTTTCTATTATTTACTTTTCTACCTTATATATTAATAAAAATACCATTAAACTGAATAATCCATTTAATGGCTTAAATGCAAAAGGTCGTAATTTACTTTTGTTTTATTTTGCGTGTTGTTTAATGATTTTTTGCCTCTGCTATTTCTTGGGTAAAAAATATAGTTTGGATACGTTTTTAGTCCTAATCTATTTTAGTATTTTAGGTGTAATATTGAGTTTCTTTTATACTAAAATTCTTCGCTTTGTGAAGAAAAATTATTCTTTAGATAAAAAAGAAGGGGCTGTATTAGATTAACACTTATGTTAGTTATATAAAAATAAAGAAATTTATACAGAGAAAACTGCTAGAGTTTTTTGTGCTTGAAATGACAGCCCGTTCAGCAGCAAATTTACTAGAAATTACTCCTAATTCTGCCGCCTTATTTTATCGTAAGATCAGAGAGGTGATTAGCGACCATTTAGTTCAAGATGCCAATTTAGTAGATGTAAAAATCATATTAATAATAGGATTGAAAATTTTTGGAGTCAGTCTAAACGAGCACTAAGAAAATATAACGGAATTAACAAGAAATCTTTTCCGTTATCCTTGAAAGAATGTGAATTTCGGTTTAACTTTGGCACACCAAAAGAATTGCTAAAAACACTGCGATTTTGGTGTGGGATTTAGGGTTAATATAGTACAATCCCAAAGATTTTTATAACGTTCCAATAAAAAGTAATGCCATCAATGTATAAGCAATAATATAAGGTAATTAAAGATAGTAAGAATTGGTAGTAGACTTAATAATGCTTATTTGATAGTAGCGCAGGTGAGAAGGAGTGAATACGACAAATTCTAATGTAATATTTAGATTTGTTTTATAAACTCCTTGAGAAGAAGAGCATAATTGATATAAAGAAAACAGATGCAGTGATGCTTTCCACATTATGGCAACTTAGGTTTTACAGGTGAAGCAGGCAATCTACGTTTATGGCGTGAGCGTTGATGCCAAAAATCAATTTGTTTTCTGCCTTGTGCGGAGATAGGTTCACCGCGTAAAAAGGCATCAATTTCTTGATAAGTTACGCCCATTTCTTGTTCGTCTGTTTGCCCTTCCCATAAGCCCGCACTGGGGGCTTTAGTGAGGATTTGTTGAGGCACATTCAATAGCCTTGCTAGCTCATAAACTTGTTCTTTGCGTAAGGCTAATAAAGGGGCAATATCCACACCGCCATCACCAAATTTGGTGAAATAGCCCGTAAACCATTCTGCAGCGTTATCTGTTCCCACTACAATGGCTTGGTGGCTTTGCGCGTAAGCATAAAGTGCAAGCATTCTCAAACGGGCTTGCACATTGCCGTTGATCACGACTTGGCGTTGCGCATTTTGATTGAATAGTGGAGACATCGAATCCATAAAACATTCATAGAGTGGCGTGATGGGGAGGGTTAATAAAGGGCATTTTGCACTTTTGGCAACCAGCTTGGCATCTTCTACATCTTGTGTACTGGTTGTGGTAGAAGGTAGCAATAGACCTTGTACCGGTGAGCCCGTTCGCATTAATAAATGGCTGACTACCGCAGAGTCAATACCTCCGCTAATGCCGACTACATAGCCAAGGGCATTATGATCTTGCCGTTGTTGCTCAATCCATTGAATTAAATAGACTAAATAATCTTTCATTGGAATTCTCCTTACTATAAATATTCATAATTATTCCCAATGCTTGGGAGAGAAAAACTCGCTAAAAATGCACCGCACTTAAGCGTGGATTAACACGGTAGCGTCTTCCCACTTTTGCTTGTTCTTTGTTGTTTAAACGCACACAATCACCCGTAAAATCAATGGAGACTTTGAGTAAAGAAGCACCGATTCCATAGTAATCCACCGGGGCATTTTGTTGTTCAAAATGTTGAATTTTTTGTTTGTTAAAGCCACCACTCACAACAATTTTCACCCATGGAAACCCCGCTCGATCCAGCTGATAGCGTAGCTGTTTGATTAAAGGCACATTGACACCGCGTAAATCTTCTTGCCCAAAGGTTTCTTGGTGGGTTAAGAAGTAGCGATCTATCATATTGGCGGAGGTATCAACGCGCACTGCATAGAGTTTTTCACCGAAATGTTTTGCTACCTCTAAGCTATCGGTAATCACATCATTGTTGTAATCAACCAAAGCGGTAAGGGGAGAATGAGGATAAACTTGCATATAGGCTTCGCAAGCTTGAATAAGGTCACCATCAAACAGTTGAATAAGGGAATGTGGCATTGTGCCTACGCCTGTTCCGCCTTGGTATTGGTGCATCGCATCAGTGGCTTGCATTGTTGCTCCGCCAATATAGGCGGCGTAGCCATCAGTAGGTTGCAAAGTAAAATAATCATTGCGATCGCCCATAAAAATAATGGGTTTTCTGTTGGCGGCTTTGATCGTTTCGTGCACATTGGTGGCGATGGAGGTACAACGACTTAGAATGCCATCAATAATCCCTTCGAGATAGGCAAAATCCTCATAAAATCCTTCAACAATTAATACACTTTCAAAGGGCGTGATTGCGTCTCCATCATTTAATGCCCAAATTTTTAATCTTTCTGGATTTCGCGCAAAACGTTGTAGTAAGGCGATGGCTTCATCAACGCCACATAAAATGGCCTGTTGTTTTTGGAAAAATTGCATAGTTACCCATTGCTTTGGTTTCTTTTGTTCTGCAATATGTTTTGCCTTTAGAAAATAGCTTGCAGAAAAGTATCCCTCTCCGATTCGCTCATCAAAATTAAAGGTTTTGAGATGGGTGTTTTGTGACATATACTTTCTCTTTTTTTGTTTTTTTTCTTTACTCATAGTAGAAATGGATATTAGATTATTTATTTTGTGTATTTTGTGCTACATTTTTATTATTTACAACAAAAATATATCATTGTAAGGGAAATAAAAGTTGATCAAGTGGGAGCATAATGATTATCAGAAAAATGTAAAAGATATTATTAAAGAGAGAGTTAAATAATCCAAAGGTAAAACCATTGTTGAAGTCAAAATTTTTAGCTTATCAATAGTAAATATCATATAAAGTTCCTTTTGATAAGATGCCATTAGTTTTACAATGCAGGGTATGCTTGGTATCGGAAAAGAAAAAACTATAATCTTCTAAACGGGAGCAAAGCCACCTAAAGGCGGCTTTTTTTATGTGTTTTACATAATGGCTGAAATATATTTCAACATTACCCCTGCTGCAATCGCTGAGCCAATAACGCCAGCGACATTTGGTCCCATTGCGTGCATTAATAGGAAGTTTTGGTGATCCGCTTCTAAACCAATTTTGTTCGCAACACGAGCCGCCATTGGTACGGCAGATACACCAGCGGCACCAATAAGCGGGTTAATTGGATTTTTACTAAAGCGGTTCATTAATTTTGCCATTAACACGCCAGATGCCGTGCCGATAGCAAAAGCGATCATTCCTAATAATAAAATGCCAAGGGTTTGTGGTTGTAGGAATTTATCTGCGACTAATTTTGCTCCGACAGAAAGCCCTAAGAAGATTGTTACGATATTAATGAGGGCATTTTGTGCCGTATCATTTAAACGTTCAACCACACCGCTCACACGCATTAAATTACCAAAGCAGAACATACCTAATAATGGTGCTGCATCAGGTAAAAGCAATGCGACAAGCACTAATAACACGATTGGAAACAAGATTTTTTCGCGGTTGCTTACGGTACGCAGTTGCACCATTCGGATTTTGCGTTCTTGCTGTGAAGTGAGCGCTTTCATAATCGGCGGCTGAATTAATGGCACGAGCGCCATATAAGAATAGGCTGCCACGGCGATCGCACCTAATAATTCAGGGGCTAGTTTGCTCGCAAGATAAATGGCAGTTGGACCGTCTGCTCCACCAATAATGCCGATTGCGGCAGCTTGTGGTAGGGTAAAGTCAATAATACCAAGCCAGTTTAACCCTAATGCGCCTAATACTGTGGCAAAAATCCCAAATTGGGCTGCAGCCCCTAAGAGTAATGTTCGTGGATTAGCAAGGAGGGGGCCGAAATCCGTCATTGCCCCTACGCCCATAAAAATAATGAGGGGGGCAACGCCATAACCAATCGCTACTTTATAGAATAATGCTAACACCCCAGCACTATAACCCATATCGCCTGCTATGACTTCTAATTCATTTTGTACAGAAGGTAAGGCATTGTTAAGTGCGGCTTTAATAGCAATAGGATCGGCAATAGTACCTAATTTACTGGCAATAATCGCGAGCTGTTGGCTTGTTCCATTATGTAGCAAGTTATCCAGCGCAGTCATGGCTAATCCAGCTTCTGGAATATTAGAGAGCAGTCCACCAAAACCAATAGGCAATAATAACAAGGGCTCAAATTTACGGGCAATGGCAAGCCATAAGAGCAGGAGGCTGACGCCAATCATCACCGCCTGCCCCCATTCTAGGTGCATAATGCCCATTCCTCGTAGTAAAGATAAAATACTTTCCATTTTTCCCCCGCACTTATGCTAAGGTTAATAAGGTATCGCCCACAGCAACGGAATCACCGGCTTTCACGCTGATGTTTTGCACCGTTCCCGCTTGTGAGGCGCGGATTTCCGTTTCCATTTTCATTGCCTCAAGAATGAGCAATACATCACCCTCTGCCACTTTTTGCCCCTCGGTTGCCACCACTTTCCAAATTGTGCCTGCCATTGGTGCGGTCACGGCAGTGCCTGAGGCTGTTTGTGGAGCGGGTTGAGACGCGGGTGATGGCTGTGGCGCAGTTTGAACAGGTTGTGGGGCAACAGGCGTGATTTGATTAATATCACCACCCTTGCTTACTTTCACCACAAAGGCTTTGCCTTCTAACTCCACAGTATAAACTGCGGAACCTGAAGTGCGTTGTTTTTCAAGTGCGGTTGTTTTTTGTGATGTTTTTTCACCGGCTTGAGCTTCACTTGGTGCCGGTTCAAAGGCATCAGGATTGCCTCGATTTTCGAGGAATTTTAAGCCAACTTGTGGGAATAATGCCACGATCAGCACATCATCAATTTCATTATCAGAGAGCTTAATGCCTTTTTCTTTCGCCTGTTGTTTTATTTCTGAGATCAATTTTTCCATTTCTGGCTCAAGATGATCCGCAGGGCGATCGGTAATTGGTGCGCCCTCCTCTAATACACGGGCTTGTAATTCCGCATTTACTGGCGCTGGTGTGCGGCCGTATTCACCTTTTAAAATTCCTGCGGTTTCTTTCGCAATGGTTTTGTAGCGTTCACCCATTAATACATTGATCACCGCTTGCGTTCCAACGATTTGCGAAGTTGGCGTAACTAATGGAATATAGCCTAAATCTTCCCGCACTTTTGGAATTTCTTGCAATACTAAATCCAATTTATCGGAGGCATTTTGTTGTTTTAATTGGCTTTCAAGGTTCGTGAGCATTCCACCCGGTACTTGTGCCACTAAAATACGGCTATCAACGCCTTTTAATTGCCCCTCAAATTTATGATATTTTTTACGAACATCGCGGAAATAAGCAGCAATTTTCTCTAATTTTTGAATATCTAATCCCGTATCATAAGGTGTGCCTTTTAAGGTGGCGACCAAGGCTTCTGTGGCTGGATGTCCATAAGTTCCACTCATTGAAGAAATGGCCGTATCCACGCCATCTACGCCTGCTTCAATGGCTTTTAACAATGCCATTTCTGCCATTCCCGTTGTGGCGTGGCAGTGAAGGTGAAGTTGAACATCAAAGCGGGATTTTATCTCACTGACTAAGTGGTATGCTTCCATTGGAGAAAGAATGCCGGACATATCTTTAATTACCAGAGAATCAATGCCGATCGCTAATAATTGTTCTGTGGTGTCAAGCCAAGTTTGTAAAGTATGCACAGGGCTAGTGGTATAACTGAGCGTACCTTGTGCGTGTCCGCCATTTTTACGCACAGCTTGTAAGGCTTGTTTCATATTACGTGGATCATTCATTGCATCAAAGACACGGAATACGCTCATACCATTTGCGACAGCACGTTCCACAAAACGATCGACCACATCATCAGCATAATGGCGATAGCCAAGTAAATTTTGCCCACGTAACAACATTTGTAGTGGTGTTTTCGGCATTGCTTTTTTTAATTCACGCAAACGTACCCAAGGATCTTCACCTAGAAAACGAATACACGCATCAAAGGTTGCGCCCCCCCACGCTTCAAGCGACCAGTAGCCAATTTCATCAAGCTCGGCGGCGATAGGTAACATATCCTCAAGACGTAAACGCGTCGCAAAAAGAGATTGGTGAGCGTCACGTAAAACAACATCAGTTACAGCAATTTTTTTCTTTTCAACAGTCATTGTCTTTTCTCCAACGTAATCAATTTAATGCCCTTGGTTACGGCGATGGTGTGCAATCGCCGCCACAATAATTGGGCGTAATCTTTCTAAATCATCTGTTTGAGTGGATTGTGCTTTTATCGGTGCAGGTGGACTGAGAACAGGCTCAGGAAAAAAGCGATTTACCAGTTTCGACATTAATCCAATCGCAAAAATTAGGATTAATAAGAAAACCAGTACAAACCCCATTCCCGAAAGCATCAAGTTTATGCCTTCTTGCATAAGTTCAGCGTTTGTCATTTTTATACCTCAAAGATGTAAAACAGCATTTTGTATCATAGCCTGTTTTTTATTGAAAAAAATTGAACTAGATCACATTGTTGAAAAGGGTTTTTAAAAAATTTCCAATAAAAAATTGGAATAATTGGCAATTTTTATAAAAACGTGGAAAATAACCGTTTTGTTGATCAGAGATAAACCGAAATTTAATGATTTTATTTACCAACCTTTCGTTAAAACGTGGGCAAACTACGTTGCTAGAAAATGCCAATGCAACCATTAATCCCAAGCAAAAAGTCGGCTTGGTAGGCAAAAATGGCTGTGGCAAATCCTCGCTACTCGCGTTACTCAAAAAAGAAATTAGTGCAGAGGGCGGAGAGGTGAGCTATCCCTCAAATTGGGCAATCTCTTGGGTGAATCAAGAAACCCCAGCGCTTGCTATTTCTGCTCTGGATTATGTGATTTTAGGTGATCGCCAATATGTCGCGTTACAGCAACAGCTAGAACAAGCTAATCTAAACAATGACGGCAATGCGATTGCGCGCATTCACGAACAGTTAGATACCATTGATGCGTGGACAATCCAAGCACGAGCGGCGGCATTGTTAAATGGATTGGGCTTTAGTCAAGATGCCCTTAGCCAGCCTGTGAGTGCTTTTTCGGGTGGTTGGCGTATGCGTCTGAATTTAGCACAAGCCTTGCTATGTCCTTCCGATCTGTTGTTACTTGATGAACCCACCAACCACTTAGATTTAGATGCAGTGATCTGGCTTGAGCGCTGGTTACAACAGTATCAAGGTACGCTAGTTTTGATCTCTCACGATCGCGATTTTCTTGATCCTGTGGTAGATAAAATTCTGCATATTGAAAATCAAAAAATTAATGAATACACCGGGGATTATTCCTCTTTTGAAAAACAACGTGCGGAAAAATTAGCACAACAAAGCGCACTTTATCGCCAACAGCAACAAAAAATTTCACATTTACAAAAATATATCGATCGTTTTAAGGCGAAAGCCACCAAAGCCAAACAAGCACAAAGCCGAATGAAAGCCTTGGCGCGTATGGAGCTTATCGCCCCCGCTTATGTGGATAATCCCTTTACCTTTGAATTTCGTGAACCGTTCGCATTACCTAACCCATTGCTTTCAATGGAAAAAGTGAGTGCAGGTTACGAAAATAACGGACAAACTACAGAAATTCTTAAACAAATAAAATTAAATCTGGTACCGGGTTCACGTATTGGTTTGCTAGGTAAAAATGGCGCGGGGAAATCCACTTTAATCAAATTATTAGCGGCAGAAATCACCGCACTTTCAGGCAATATTCAGCTTGCAAAAGGCGTGCAGCTAGGTTATTTCGCCCAGCATCAATTAGATACACTTCGAGCAGAAGAAACCGCCTTATGGCATTTACAAAAACTTGCCCCACAGCAAACAGAGCAACAACTGCGCGATTATCTCGGCAGTTTTGCTTTCTATGGTGATAAAGTTAATGAGCCAGTGGTTAATTTTTCAGGTGGGGAAAAAGCGCGCTTAGTATTAGCATTGATTGTTTGGCAACGCCCAAATTTACTTTTATTAGATGAGCCGACGAATCATTTAGATTTAGATATGCGTCAAGCCTTAACGGAAGCATTGGTAGATTATCAAGGTTCGCTCGTCATCGTTTCTCACGATCGCCATCTATTACGCAATACGGTAGATGAATTTTATCTCGTTCACGATGGGCAAGTAGAAGAATTTAAAGGTGATTTAGCGGATTACCAAAAATGGCTTAACGAACAAAACAGCCAAAGCCAGCCTTCTGCCAAAATAGAAAGCAATAAAGAAAGCAGTCAAAATCGCAAAGAACAAAAACGCAAAGAAGCAGAACGCCGTCAGCAACTTGCCCCATTGAAGAAATCGCTTACGCAATGGGAAAACAAAATGGATAGCATTGCTCAACAACTTGCAGAGATAGAACAACAACTTGCCAATAGCGATCTGTATCAAGCAGAAATGAAAGAAAATCTTACCGCACTTTTAAAAGATCAGGCGGAATACAAAAAACAGTTAGAAACGGCTGAAATTGAATGGTTCACCGTGCAGGAAGAAATTGAAACGCTATTAGGCGGTTAAAACGAAAGTGCGGTGCTTTTTTTAGTATTTTTAGGGTGAATGAATTATTCGCTCTTGTATTTTTTATATTTTGTATAAACAACTAAAATAAGTCTGTGTAGAAGAAGCTAAAAATTCTGTAAAATTTGCACCGCACTTCACATTTCTTTATGCAAAAAATGGCGTGTATTTAGTAACTGACAGGCGTTGTTTTTCGCTGTATTACTCGTAATCCATCAATGATGATCAAGCCCATTCCGATCATTAACGATAAAAAGAGCGGGTAATTTTCTGCGTCAATATTTTCCCCAATAAACAACGAAACGGCGAGCATCATTATCGGTTCGGCGTAACCTAATAGTCCTAGCACATTAATTGGCAATAAACTGCTTGCCATAATGTAAGCATTAAAGGCAATGCCACTGAGTAAGCCGAGTAGAAATAATAAAGACAAAATATGGGGATTCACCAACTGCACTTCTGCAATGTTTACTTGAGCGGCAAAATAGATACACACGGGTAAGGTCAGAACCATTTCAATGGCGAAGCTGGTAATATCATTGAGCTTAAACCATTTTCGCATCATAAAATAAATGGCATAGCCACACACTGCAAGGCTTTCCCAAGAAAGCCCTCCTTTGCTATAAATGTTAAAACCAATACCGATTGCGGCGATGATAATGGCAAGAAATTTAAGTGGGGAGATGCGTTCTTTAAAGAAAATCCGCCCAGCTGCCACTAAAACAAGAGGTAATAGCAAATAACCAAGGGAAACACTCAATGCACCTCCATTGTTTGGCGCCCACAAAAAAAGCCACATTTGAAACCCCATCATACTGCCGTTAAATAAGAAAACAAGCAGTAACCAAGGCTCGCGTTTAATTCGTTTTAAGTGAGCGATCAGCATATATTTTTGGCGGAAAATAAACACCGCAGCAATCACAAAAGGCGCAGTAAAAACAACACGATAGCCAAAAATATCTTCGCCACTTAATGGAAGTAATAACGTGGAAAAGTAATAAATGTAGCCAAATAGCATTGAAGCCAAAAGTGAAAAGCCAATCCCTTTTAACATAGCCCACCTAAATTTAAATGAAATGATAACCGCACTTTACTCTAACATTTGCCAAAATGCACGAACTAAGGGCAAATTTAAACGGTTCTTTTGCATACAAAGCCCTAAATCAAAAGGCTGTACTGGCGTATCAATGGTTAATGTTGAAACCTGTGAATTAAGTGGGCTATTTTCGATCACGACATCAGGCAATAAGGCGACACCACAACCGAGCGCTACCATTGAGACAATTCCTTCGTGTCCTGATACTGTCGCATAGATTGTGGGATGTTTAATTTTTTTCTGCTGAAACCATTGATCAATTCGCTGTCTAGCAGGCCCTTCTACGGGCAAAATAAAGGGAACTTTTTGCCAATCAATAGGCATTTGTTGCAATAATTGCGTGGTTGCGCAGGCAACGCGTGGCGCAATGAGGGAAAGGGTGATAGCATCAATATAATGAAACATGACATTTTGTGGTAAATGCGCAGGTCGCCCAGCTAAAGCTAAATCCACTTGCTGGCGCTGGATCATTTCTAATGCTTGAGCTGGATCACCCGTAGTGAGCTGAATTTCTACTTTGGGATAACGCAAACGAAATTTTTCTAACATTTGGGGCAAATGGCTATACGCGGCGGTAACCGAACAAAATAGCCTTAATTCACCTTGTAATTCTTGCTGATTGGTATGAAATTGCTGTTTTAAAGATAACCATTGTTGCCATTGTTGATAAGCAAATTGTAAAAACAACTCCCCAGCGGGTGTGAGAGAAACCTTACGATTATCGCGTAATAACAAAGTTTCCCCTAATGCCTCTTCAATCCGTTTAATTTGCCGTGAAAGGGTAGAAGGCGACATATAATGCTGTTCTGCTGTTTTGGCAAAATGTTTATTTTCAGCTAAATCAATAAATAGTTTAAGATCTTGAAATTCCATTAAGTTTTTCTCGATAAAAAGAGGTTTTATTGCAGAGGATTCATCTGTGTGTTTCCTAATGATAGGAATGATAAGCTTAAGTGGGTAAACATATAGATCTGTACTTACCAAAATTTGTAAAAAAATCACCGCACTTAACTTTCTACGGTGTATTACTATACATCCTTATTAGGATTAACGCAGAAAAATTTAGGTTGAATTAGAGAGATTTTGGAATTGTACTAGATAATGAGACTGGCTTGATTAAAAAAAGGGGCTGTTCTAGATAACTAGACCAAACTCCCTTTAACTAGTTGTTTTAAAATGGAAATTTGAGTTTTTATGTCACTGTAATCAAAACGCCATTCGCATTCCTTTAAATAAAGCTCAAAATGGGCTTTAGGAATGCCATTAAATTTGCGTAAATGGCGTTTTGCTTGGCTCCAAAAATTCTCAATTCCATTAATGTGGTTATGATTTTCAGCAAAATGTGTGCTGTGGTTGATACGAAAATGGCTAAATTCACTCACATCAAGCACATCATAACTACGATAAGTATCGGTGTAAACAATACTATCAGGCTTTACTTTCTCTCGAATAATAGGTAACAAGGCGGCTGATTGAGTATTCGGAACCGCAACGGTATAAACCTTGCCATTGCGTTTAAGGAGCCCGAATACCGCGATTTTCCCTGCCGCGCCACGACCAGGTTTACCTTTGCGGGCACCACCAAAATAACTTTCATCGGCTTCAATTTCACCTTCAAACATTTCTAAGTGTAGGCTATTTTGATAGATGAGCAGGCGTAAACGATGAAAGTAGTATGCTGCTGTCGTTTTGTTTACATTGCAGTCCTTGCTGTAACCCCTGCTACAAATAGCTCAATGAGTTTATTTTGTTTATGCTGACTTAGACGACTTTTTCTCATTGGTTCATTCTAACCTAAATAGAGTTTTTAGTCGTTATCTAGGACAGCCCCTTTTATTATCTAGCTCTGCAAGACAATTAAGTCCGCTTAAGATAGCCCGTCTATCTGATGCGGCTGCATTTTCTTTATTGCATG